>CALXEQ010000025.1 GCA_944387375.1 uncultured Clostridia bacterium | reverse complement strand
TGGCTAAATGGTAATAGTGAAGAAAATTACAAAAATGTAAATATAGAAGAAATAACTGTAAGTGCAGCTCCAAGTTACAATATAAAATTTGTAAGAAATACAAATTTAAATAAAAGAGCATTAGGATTAAATTATGATGGGCAGACTATTGATGGAAGAGTATATGGATATGCTTTTGCATTACAACTATATAACAAAGATGTATCTAAAGGATTAAAAGGAATAGAATATCCAAATGGAGATATTACTTTTGATGTAGATTTAAAATTTGAAAGAACAGATTTAGGTAGTACAAAAAGGGAAGATATAACAGATGAGTGTACACCGTTATTATGGAATTATAAAGTAAATTATGGAAATGAAATGTTAGAAAATAGAAGTATGAGTTTTGGTTCTGGAAATGAGAATGCTAGGTGGTTTGTACCACGAGGTGCAAATGACAGTGATAGAAAAAGAAGTGTGTATAATTCAGGAAATATAAAAATGGAACAAAATGGAAGTAAATTATCTGTTACTATATCAAATTATAAATTTGATGGGATTTTTCCACAGTATAATAATGAATATAATTCAACAAGTAATCCACATTATACTGATAATATAGGATGCTTTAGTGTTGGATATTTTCAAATTATAATACCAGATAATGAAGCATCTATACAAGAAAATTCTAATTTTTATTTAACAGTAAAAGATAGCAATTTTAATGCAAATTCTATTTCAAATCAAAATACTAATGTACAAGTCGTAACAACAGATGACAGTAGCGCCATAACGCATGTAAGATATGCTAATGGTTCTTTTGATCATCGTATATATGTATATGATTCTACTTCTAAATATTGGTTACATTCGCGTTGGGATTATGGGGATTCATCTTCTGTAAGAAATTATAATTTTGTGGCTCGTTCATATATAAGTATAGGTACTAATAATGATCCAGACGATTATATAAGAACTGTTGATAGATTTTTTAAGTTTGATGCGGAGGCATTTGAAATAATTAGTTACGATGATAATCAAATGTTTTATATATCATCAGAACTAAATAATATGAAGTGGAAGTATTGGTATGTTACCAAAAAAGATGGTACTAATTGGTCATCACAGACAGATATGAATAATGGTAACATAGAGGATATGATATTATATGAAAACTTGGAAGATATACCAGATGGCAGCTTATGCGTTGGTATATACTTCGAATCACAAGGTGGATATATATCTACTCCTGCAAATCCCGAAACGCAGTATTTTGGAATTCGTTTCAAAATAAAAGATACAGCAAAAATAGGGCAAACATATGCTATGACACAGTCTAGTAAATATTGGAGAGAGGAGTTAGATAGAAATATATATTCACAAACAATATTAGATTCATATGATACATATCCAAAAGTAGCATGGAATTCTGGAAATAGAAATTATATAAAAACAGAGTATGATGAAAGTGGTACAATTGTATCAGGAACTCATAGTGGTGGACCGAATTATGGACAGACAATATTAATAATTGGTGCTAATCAAAGAATTTCACAAAAGCCAGTAGATGATAATGGAAATGAAAAAATAAATTATGATTTGGGAAGAAATGAAAATATAGTTACATATAAAATAACACCTACATTGACTAGTTATGGAAATATACAGTCTAATATAAAAGATGTGGCTATAACTATTACAGATACTTTACCTAATGGTTTAACATATGTACCTAATAGTAGTAATTATGGAGAACCACAATTAACAAAAAATGTAGATGGAACCACAACTTTAGTATGGCAAATTACAGGATGTAATGTAGATGAAAAAATAGAAGACTTAGTATTTAAAGCTTCTATTTATGAAGAAACACCAAACGGAACACAATATAAAAATAAAGCTGTAATATCTGCTGAACAAGATAAAATAGGAAATACAACTATAACTAAAAGAACATCAACATCTACAATACAAGTAATAAACTTATCATCACATAGATTATATAAAAGTGTAAATACACCAGTAATAGAAAAAAATGGAGAAATACATTATACAGTATCATATAAAAATAATACAGATGAGATAATTAGAGATTTTCAAATGCTAGATATATTACCATATAATGGAGATAGTCGAGGAACAAATTATACTGGTGAATACACATTAGATAGACTTGTAGTAACACAAACAAATGAAGCAGGAGAAACAATTTCAAATGATAATTTACAAATACTTTATACAAATGATGAGGGAGTAAGAAATGGAGTAACAAGTAAAGATGAAAATTTAGGAGCAGGATGGAATAGTGTAAATAGTGAGACAATAAAACAAAAAGTAACAGCATATGTAGTAAAAGGAGAGATTGGAGCACAGTCAAGTGTAACAGTAGATATATATTTAAAGACAAATGGAAATAAAGGATTAGATAAGTATGTAAATAGTGCAACAGCTCAAGTATATAAAGAAACAGAAGAAATGGTAACAAGTAATGTAGTGTCACAAGTGGTGGAAAGAAAAATAGAAGGAATAGCATGGGAAGATAGTAATAGAAATGGGTTAAAAGATGAAGGAGAGCAGGTACTAAGTAATGTAGAGATAAGCTTAACAGATGAGTTAGGACAGCAAGTAATAGATGTAAATGGAAATAAAGTAACAAGTATTAAAACAGATGAAAATGGATATTATAAATTTGAAAATTTACCAAAAGGAGAATATTATGTACAAGTAAAAATACCAAATGAAAAATATGAATTAACAGAAAAACAAGTAGGAAC
>CALXEQ010000024.1 GCA_944387375.1 uncultured Clostridia bacterium | reverse complement strand
TGGCTAAATGGTAATAGTGAAGAAAATTACAAAAATGTAAATATAGAAGAAATAACTGTAAGTGCAGCTCCAAGTTATAATATAAAATTTGTAAGAAATACAAATTTAAATAAAAGAGTATTGGGAATAAATTATGATGAACAAACTATAGATGGAAGAGTATATGGATATGCATTTGTATTACAGTTATATAATAAAGATGTATCTAAAGGATTAAAGGGAATAGAATATCCAAAAGGTGATATTACATTTGATATAGATTTAAAATTTGAAAGAACAGATTTAGGGAGTACACAAAGAGAAGATATAACAGATGAATGCACACCACTATTATGGAATTATAAAGTAAATTATGGAAGTGAAGTAATAAAAAATAGAAGTATGAGTTTTGGATCCGGTAATGAAAATGCTAGATGGTTTGTACCACGAGGTGCAAATGATAGTAATAGAAAAAGAAGTGTATATAATTCAGGAAATATAAAAATGGAACAAAATGGAAGTAAGTTATCTTTAACAGTTTCAAACTATAAATTTGATGGAATATTTCCACAATATAATAATGAATATAATTCACAAAGTGGTATCGTATATAAAGATAATGTAGGATGCTTTAGTGTAGGATATTTTCAAATTATAATACCAGATAATGATGCTTCTATGCAAGAAAATTCTAATTTTTATTTAAGTTTAAATGACAATAATTTTAATGCTACATCTATTTCTAATCAAAGTGTTAAAACTCAAGCAGTAACTACAGATGATAGTTCATCATTAACTCATGTAAGATATTCTCCTGGCTCATTTACTCACTATATATATTTATATAGTACAAGTAATAGTATGTTACATACACAATGGAATATGGGAGATTCTATAGTGTCTTTAGGTCAAAAATTTAAAGCTAGATCTTATGTGGAAATAGAGCCTAATAATGATCCAGACGATTATATAAGAACTGTTGATAGATTTTTTAAATTTGATGCAGAAGCTTATGAATTAACTAGTTATAGTAATGATAAAATGTTTAATAGAGTTGGTATGAATAATATAACTTGGAAGTATTGGTTTGTAACAAAAAAAGATGGAACAAATTGGTCTTCTCAAACAGATATGAACAATGGGAATATAGAAGACATGGTATTATATGAAAGTTTAGATGACATACCAGAAGGAGATTTATGTATAGGAGTATATTTTGAATCACAAGGAGGATATATACCCACTCCTAAAAATGATTCTACATATTATTTTGAAATATGTTTACAAGTTAAAAATACAGCCCAAATAGGTCAAACATATGCTATGACTCAAACTAGTAGGTATTGGAGAGAAGAACTAGATAGAGACATATATTCACAAACAATATTAGATTCATATGAAACTTATCCAAAAACAGCGTATACAGGTAAAAATATGAACTATATAAAAACAGAATATGATGAAAATGGTTCAATTATTTCTGGAACACATAGTGGAGCACATACTTATGGGCAAACAGCATTAATTGTTGGTGCACAACAAGGAATTTTACAAAAACCAGTAGATGATAATGGAAATGAAAAAATAAATTATGATTTGGGAAGAAATGAAAATATAGTTACATATAAAATAACACCTACATTGACTAGTTATGGAAATATACAGTCTAATATAAAAGATGTGGCTATAACTATTACAGATACTTTACCTAATGGTTTAACATATGTACCTAATAGTAGTAATTATGGAGAACCACAATTAACAAAAAATGTAGATGGAACCACAACTTTAGTATGGCAAATTACAGGATGTAATGTAGATGAAAAAATAGAAGACTTAGTATTTAAAGCTTCTATTTATGAAGAAACACCAAACGGAACACAATATGAAAATAAAGCTGTAATATCTGCTGAACAAGATAAAATAGGAAATACATCTATAACTAAAAGAACATCAACATCTACAATACAAATAATAAACTTATCATCACATAGATTATATAAAGCAATAGAAACACCAGTAATAGAAAAAAATGGAGAAATACATTATACAGTATCGTATAAAAATAATACGGATGAGATAATTAAAGATTTTCAAATGCTAGATATTCTACCATATAATGGAGACAGTAGAGGAACAAATTATACAGGGAATTATACATTAGATAGACTTGTAGTAACACAAACAAATGAGACTAAACAAACAATATCAAATGATAACTTACAAATACTTTATACAAATGATGAGGGAGTAAGAAATGGAGTAACAAGTAAAGATGAAAATTTAGGTCAAGGATGGAATAGTGCAAATAGTGAAACAATAAAACAAAAAGCAACAGCATATGCAGTAAAAGGAGAAATAGGAGCACAAGGAAGTGTAACAGTAGATATATATTTAAAGACAAATGGAAATAAAGGATTAGATAAGTATGTAAATAGTGCAACAGCTCAAGTATATAAAGAAACAGAAGAAATGGTAACAAGTAATGTAGTGTCACAAGTGGTGGAAAGAAAAATAGAAGGAATAGCATGGGAAGATAGTAATAGAAATGGGTTAAAAGATGAAGGAGAGCAGGTACTAAGTAATGTAGAGATAAGCTTAACAGATGAGTTAGGACAGCAAGTAATAGATGTAAATGGAAATAAAGTAACAAGTATTAAAACAGATGAAAATGGATATTATAAATTTGAAAACTTACCAAAAGGAGAATATTATGTACAAGTAAAAATACCAAATGAAAAATATGAATTAACAGAAAAACAAGTAGGAACAAATAATGAAATAAATAGTAAATTTAATGAAGAAGAAAAAGAAACAGATAAAATAGAAGGATTAAATTCAATAGACTTGCCAGAGCT
>CALXEQ010000023.1 GCA_944387375.1 uncultured Clostridia bacterium | reverse complement strand
CCAATTGTATTATTTGTATCTCCTGTAAGTGGTAATATTAGTTTTAACTCATTTTCTGCTGTAAGTTTTATATCTCTGTTTTCTCCTGTTATTTCTACTTCTATACTATCCTTTAATAACTCATATCCACTTGGTGCCTTTACTTCTGTTACTCTATATTTTCCTACTTCTAATCCTTCAAATAAAACTTTTCCTTCTTCTCCTGTTGTTAACTCTTCTATATTATATGTATTATCTACATTTCCTTCTTCATCTAATTTTTCTACTTTAAATGTTGCTCCTTCTATTAACTTACTATTGTCTTTTGCATCTATCTTTGTTATCTCTATACTTCCTTCTATCTTTACAAATCCGGCATTTACATATGATACTGTGAGCTCTGGCAAGTCTATTGAATTTAATCCTTCTATTTTATCTGTCTCTTTTTCTTCTTCATTAAATTTACTATTTATCTCATTATTTGTTCCTACTTGTTTTTCTGTTAATTCATACTTTTCATTTGGTATTTTTACTTGTACATAATATTCTCCTTTTGGTAAATTTTCAAATTTATAATATCCATTTTCATCTGTTTTTATGCTTGTAACTATATTTCCATTTACATCTGTTACTTGCTGTCCTAGCTCATCTGTTAATTTTATTTCTACATTACTTAATACTTGCTCTCCTTCATCTTTTACTCCATTTTTATTACTATCTTCCCATGCTATTCCTTCTATTTTCCTTTCCACTACTTGAGACACTACATTACTTGTTACCATTTCTTCTGTTTCTTTATATACTTGGGCTGTTGCACTATTTACATACTTATCTAATCCTTTATTTCCATTTGTTTTTAAATATATATCTACTGTTACACTTCCTTGAGCTCCTATCTCTCCTTTTACTACATATGCTGTTGCTTTTTGTTTTATTGTCTCACTATTTACACTATTCCATCCTTGCCCTAAATTTTCATCTTTACTTGTTACACCATTTCTTACACTCTCATCATTTGTATATAGTATTTGTAAATTATCATTTGAAATTTTATCTCCTGCTTCATTTGTTTGTGTTACAACAAGTCTATCTAATGTATAATCTCCTGTATAATTTGTTCCTCTACTATCCCCGTTATATGGTAAAATATCTAACATTTGAAAATCTTTAATTATTTCATCTGTATTATTTTTATATGATACTGTAAAATGTATTTCTCCATTTTTCTCTATTACTGGTGTTTTTACTGTTTTATATAGTCTATGTGATGACAAATTTATTATTTGTATTGTAGATGTTGATGTTCTTTTATCTATGGGAGTATTACCAATTCTTTCATCATCAGTAGATACAATAGCTGTATTTGTATATTGTATTCCATTAGCAGCTTCTTCATCTATTTGTGCTTCAAAATATAATTCATTTATCTTTTTATCTGTCGTACAATTATTTATATGCCAAACTAAAGTTGTTGTACCATCATCATTTTCAGTTATTTCTGGTTCTCCATAATTTGAGCTTCCTGGTACATACTTAAGTCCCTGTGGCAATGTATCTGTTATTTTTAATGTAATATTATTTATCTCAGATTTATTTTGAGCATCTTGATATATATTAGGCTGTATTTTATATCTTACAACATTTTCATTATTTCCCAAATCAAAATTCACTTTTGATTGATCATTTATATCATAAGTAGATTGTTGTATACTCTGCTTTGCTCCAATTATAAGTAATGAATTTCCATAAGCATGCCCTCCACTATGTGTTCCTGATATTTGCACACCATTTTCATCATATTCTGTCTTTATATAATTTAAATCACTTCTTTGGTATATAGGATTAGGATATGATTCATATCCTTTTACTATAGTCTGACTGTATTTACTTCTATCCAACTCTTCAAGCCAATATTTATTTGTTTGTGTAAATCCATATGTCTGATTTATTTTAGCATCGTCAGTTATTTTTAAATATGTAAATATTTGTCTAGAAGGTGTACTGCATGGTGCTTCTAAATATCCAGCATTAGATTCATAATATACTCCAACACATAAATATCCATCAGGTATATCATTTAATGAATTATATATTACTAAATCCTCTATATCTGCCTTATTCATTTCATCTTGTGATTTCCAATTACTTCCATCTTCTTTTGTAACAAAATATTGATTAAAAGTCATCGTTCCACAATCTTTTGTAAAAAAATATTTACCATTTACTTCTACTGGTTTAAAAGCTTCACCATCAAATTTTACTAATTTATCCACCTCATATACATTATCTTCATTTGTTTTTTCTACTCCTGACACAGAATTAACTGTAAATATATCACCTATAGAAGCTGTTGCATCTCCATATCTCCATCCATTTGAAAGATAATTTGTTCCTTCTTTATTATAAATATATATAGATTGTGAATAAGAGCCTTTTTTATATCTTACATGACTCAATCTTACTTTATCATCTGTAGTCTTTTCTTGTTTTTCTATATTTTGATTAGAAATAGAAGTCGCTTTAAAATTTGCATCTTCTAATGTTAAATAATAATTGCTATTTCCCTCTATTGTCGCATCATTATCTGGAACAAATATTTGAAAGTAATCAGATACGAAACATCCAATATTTTCTGTATAAGTAATATTATATTGTTTAGATGTTTCTGCATCACAAACTGGAAATAATCCATTAAATTTATAATCTTTTACAGTAACACGAATAGTATCTTCATTTATCTGATTCATTTCAAAAGTACCAGAATCATATACTCTATTTCCATATGTTTCCATATTTTGTGTTGTTGATTTTCCATATGGTATATCATAATTAAATCTACTATGAATAATTCCACTAAACACCATAGTTCTATTAGGAATATATCCGTAATTACTACTAGTGTTTATCTGATAATTCCATAATTTAATATCACTTTCTTTAGTAATATCTTGTACTTCACTAGAGCCCAAATCTGATCTTTCCATTTTTAATTTTATATCAAATGTAATATTACCTTTTGGAAACTCTAAGCCCTTTAATGCCTTAGATGGACTAGTATTGTATAGCTGTATTACAAAACCATACCCGTACATTCTTCCTATCTCATCACCAGCTCCAAAATCTACTGTTACTCTTTGATTCCAATAACTATTATTTACTAATTTTATATTATATCTTGGAAAAGCACTTATTAATATTTTTTCAGGTATCACAGTTTTATATTCATCATCGCCATTTCCATTTAGCCATAGTTTTATTTCTGGTTGAAATTCTATTCCATTCGCTGCCCCTTCTATTTTTGCTATAAATATTAATGTCTGTTTTCCAGGTACTGTTATATTTTCTGTTCCCATTTGATAATATCCTGTAAGTGTTAAACCATCACTTGATACTTGTGCATCTTGTACCCATCCCATTGAGTCTACATCCCATTTTGCTGTCTCACTTGTAAATACATCTGGTAATACTGCTTCAAAATATATTCTTCCTCCACTATAACTATCTGCTTCATTTCCATT
>CALXEQ010000022.1 GCA_944387375.1 uncultured Clostridia bacterium | reverse complement strand
TTTTATGTTGACACTTAATTTTTTATATGATATAATAGTGCAAATGTTATTTCTAATTGAAATTACTATGTAAACTTGAATATGAAGGATGGTTGAAATAGTTGAGAAAAATCATAAAAAATAGTTAAAGAAAAAAAGATATATAAAAAATCAAATTAGTTGGCAAATTTTTATTATGTAGACTAGTTTGACTTTTTGTTGTCTTTTTTTCAACGTAGTTGGGGGTATGGAAATGAGTCGTATTCATGAAGTAAAAAATGGAAAAGCAACAAGAATGAGCTTTTCAAGTATCAAAGAAGTCATCGATATGCCAGACTTAATTGATATTCAAAAACACTCTTATGAATGGTTTTTAAAATCAGGACTTAAGGATGTTTTATCTGATGCTTCACCTATAAGTGACTTTTCAGGTAATTTATTACTTGAATTTGTAGATTATAGATTAGAAGATGAAACAAAATATACTATAGAAGAAGCAAAAGCAAGAAATACTAGTTATTCTTCAAGATTACAAGTACAAGTACGTTTAATTAATCGTGAAACAGGAGAAATTAAAGAACAAGAGATATTCTTATGTGATTTACCTGTTATGACTGATAGCGGAACATTCTTAATTAATGGTGCAGAAAGAGTTGTAATATCACAGCTTGTTAGATCACCAGGTGTATACTTTGATGCACAAAGAGATAAAACTGGTAAGTTTTTATACTCAGGTACTATTATGCCTATTCGTGGTACATGGATTGAATTAGAGTCTGATTCATCAGATATGTATTATGCAAGAGTTGATAGAACAAGAAAAGTTCCACTTACTACATTAATTAGAGCATTAGGAATAGAAACAGATCAACAAATCATGGATTTATTTGAAGATGATTTAATTAATGAAAACTTATATAAAGACCTTGCAAAAACACAAGATGAAGCTTTACTTGAAATATATAAAAAAATAAGACCTAATGAGCCATTACATGTAGATGCTGCAAAATCATTACTATTTGGACTTTTATTTGAACCAAGAAGATATGATTTGGCAAGAGTAGGTAGATATAAATATAATAAAAAATTAAGTATTGCAGAAAGAACTGTTGGAGAAGTTGCTGCAGAAAATGTTATAAACGAAGATGGAGAAATATTAGTTTCTGCGGGAGAAACAATTACAGAAGAAACTGCACAAAAGATAAAAGATTCTGGTGTAAACGTTGTATACGTTACAAGAGAAGATAAAAAAATTAAAATAATTGGAAATAACACAGTAGATATATCTAAATATTTAGGTATAGAGATAGATAAAGAAGTAATAAAAGAAGATGTATATATACCAGCATTAAAAGAATTATTAGAAAAAGTTGGAGATGCTGATGAAAAAGAACTAAGAAAACAAATTAAGTTAAATAGAGAAAAATTAGTTTTAAAATGTGCTACATTAGATGATATAATGGCATCAATAAACTATTTTATGAATTTAAGATTTGGACTTGGTTCTACAGATGATATTGATCACTTAGGAAATAGACGTGTTAGATGTGTTGGAGAGTTATTACAAAATCAATTTAGAATTGGTCTTGCAAGACTTGAAAGAGTTGTTCGTGAAAGAATGGCTACACAAGACTTAGATGTTGCAACACCTCAAACATTAATAAATATAAAACCAGTTGTAGGATCATTAAGAGAATTCTTTGGAAGCTCTCAATTGTCACAATTTATGGATCAAATTAATCCATTAGCAGAGCTTACACATAAAAGAAGAATTTCTGCATTAGGACCAGGTGGTCTATCAAGAGAAAGAGCTGGATTTGAAGTGCGTGATGTTCATCATACTCACTATGGTAGATTATGTCCTATAGAGTCTCCAGAAGGACCAAATATAGGTCTTATATCTTCACTTTCTACATTTGCAAAAATAAATAGATATGGATTTATTGAGACACCATATAGAATAGTAGATAAAGAGACAGGTATGGTAACTGATGAAATTAGATATATGACAGCTGATGAAGAAGACAAGTATATAGTAGCTCAAGCAAATGAACCTTTAGATAGTGAAAAAAGATTTGTTAATAAAAGAGTTAAAGTAAGATTTAGAGATTTAATTGAGGAGATTGAAAGAGAAAAAGTTGACTTGATGGATGTTTCACCAAAACAATTAGTATCTGTTGCTACAGCAATGATTCCTTTCTTAGAAAGTGATGACGCGCATAGAGCACTTATGGGTGCAAACATGCAACGTCAAGCAGTACCTTTAATTCAAACAGATAGCCCTATATGTGGAACAGGTATTGAGTATAAAGCAGCAGTTGACTCTGGTATAGTTATTGTTGCAAAACATGAAGGTGTTGTTTCATATGTTAGTGCAGATAAAATAGTAGTTGATACAAAAACTGGAAAAGATGAATATAACTTAATAAAATATCAAAGATCAAATGCGGGTACTTGCATTATGCAAAAGCCTATTGTAAGAAAAGGAGAAAAAGTTAAAAAAGGAGAAGTTATAGCGGACGGACCTTCTACACAAAATGGTGAAATGGCTTTAGGTAAAAACTTACTTATTGGTTTCATGACATGGGAAGGTTATAACTATGAAGATGCTATACTAATTTCTGAAGATTTAGTACAAGATGATGTTTTAACTTCTATTCATATTGAAGATTATGATTGCGAAGCAAGAGATACAAAACTTGGACCTGAAGAAATTACAAAAGATATACCAAATGTTGGTAATGCAGCATTAAAAGACTTAGATGAAAATGGTATTATTCGTATTGGTGCAGAAGTTGTTCCAGGAGATATACTTGTAGGTAAAGTTACTCCAAAAGGTGAAACAGAACTTACAGCTGAAGAAAAACTTTTAAGAGCAATATTTGGAGAAAAAGCAAGAGAAGTAAGAGATACATCTTTAAGAGTTCCACATGGTGAGGCTGGTACAGTTGTTGATGTAAAAATATTTACAAGAGATAATTGTGACGAACTTGCAGCAGGAGTTCATAAAGTTGTAAGAATATATATAGCTCAAAAAAGAAAAATATCTGTTGGAGATAAGATGGCTGGACGTCATGGTAATAAAGGATGTATTTCTCGTATTTTACCAAGAGAAGATATGCCATTCTTACCAGACGGTACACCACTTCAAATATTATTAAATCCTCTAGGTATTCCATCTCGTATGAATGTTGGTCAGGTTTTAGAAGTACATTTAGGATATATAGCTAAATTATATGGATGGAAAATAGCAACACCTGTATTTGATGGTGCTAAAGAAGCTGATATTAGAGAATTATTTGAATCTAAAGGCTTAGATCCAGATGGAAAATTTGTTGTTCGTGATGGTAGAACTGGTGAACCTTTTGATAAAAAAGTTACAGTTGGATACATGTATATGCTTAAACTATATCATATGGTTGAAGATAAAATACATGCTCGTTCAATTGGACCATACTCTTTAGTTACACAACAACCTCTAGGTGGTAAAGCACAATTTGGTGGACAGAGATTTGGTGAAATGGAAGTTTGGGCACTTGAGGCTTATGGTGCATCTTACATATTACAAGAGATTCTTACTGTAAAATCAGATGATATTGTAGGACGTTTAAAAACTTATGAAGCTATTGTAAAAGGCGAAAGCATTCCAAAACCAGGAATACCAGAATCATTTAGAGTATTAACAAAAGAGCTACAAAGTTTAGCTTTAGATATTAAATTATACAAACAGGATGAACAAGTAGAAATGAAAGAATCTGTGGAAGATGATAATGATTCAATAGTTCCAAATTTAGAAGATACAACTAGTCTTGTAACTGAAGAAGATTTTAGAGGTATGTCAGTAGAAGAAAACGGAGAACTTACAAATGAAGAATTAGATACTGGAGCTTCTGACGATGAATCAGATAGTTATTCAGATGAAGATTAATAATAATTAGGTGTAAGGGGGATAAAAAAATGCAAGATATGGATAATTTTGATAGAATAAGTATAGGTCTTGCCTCTCCAGATAAAATTAGAGAATGGTCAAAAGGAGAAGTAAAAAAGCCAGAAACTATCAACTATAGAACACTTAAACCAGAAAGAGACGGACTATTTTGTGAAAAGATATTTGGACCTACAAAAGACTGGGAATGTTACTGTGGAAAATACAAAAAAGTAAGATATAAAGGAATAATTTGTGACAGATGCGGAGTTGAAGTTACAAAGAAAAAGGTAAGACGTGAAAGAATGGGTCACATTGAGCTTGCCTGCCCTGTATCTCATATTTGGTTTTTCAAAGGAATTCCAGGAAGAATGAGTACAATTCTTGATATATCACCAAAGGCGTTAGAAAAGGTATTATATTATGCATCATATATTGTTCTTGATTCAAAGGATACTGGATTTAAAGCATGTGATATATTAAGTGAAAAAGAATATAGAGAAGCTCTTGAAAAGTATGGACCAGACTCAATAAGAGTAGGCATGGGAGCCGAAGCTATTAAAGAGTTACTTTCAAAGATTGATCTTAAAAAATTAGAAAAAGAATTAAGAAAAGAACTTGAAAAAACAAATGGTGCAAAAAGACAAAAAATAATTAAAAGATTAGATACAGTAGAAGCATTCATAACTTCTGGAAATAGACCAGAGTGGATGATACTTGAAGCTTTACCAGTTATTCCGCCAGATTTAAGACCTATGGTGCAACTTGATGGTGGCAGATTTGCTACATCTGATTTAAATGATTTGTATAGAAGAGTTATAAATAGAAATAACAGATTAAAAAGACTATTAGAATTAGAAGCTCCAGATATAATTGTAAGAAATGAAAAAAGAATGTTACAAGAAGCTGTTGATGCTCTAATAGATAATGGTAGACGTGGTAGACCTTTAACAGGTGCAGGTGGAAGAGCATTAAAATCTCTATCTGATTTGTTAAAAGGAAAACAAGGTAGATTTAGACAAAACTTACTAGGTAAAAGAGTTGACTATTCTGGACGTTCAGTTATTGTTGTTGGACCAGAACTTAAAATATATCAATGTGGATTACCTAGAGAAATGGCTTTAGAGCTATTTAAACCTTTTGTAATGAAAGAATTGGTTGCAAGAGGAATTGCTACAAATATTAAAAATGCAAAAACTCAAGTTGAAAGAATGAACGTTGAAGTATGGGATGTATTAGAGGATGTTATAAAAGATAGACCTGTTATGTTAAACCGTGCTCCTACTCTTCATAGACTTGGTATACAAGCTTTTGAACCTGTACTTGTAGAAGGAAGAGCAATAAAATTACATCCATTAGTTTGTACAGCATTTAACGCAGACTTTGATGGTGACCAGATGGCTGTTCACGTTCCATTATCACCAGAAGCAGTTGCAGAAGCTAAATTATTAATGCTTGCTTCTAACAACTTGTTAAAATTACAAGATGGTAAACCTGTTGCTGTACCATCACAGGATATGATTTTAGGAAGTTATTATTTGACAGTAGATGTTGAAGGTGAACGTGGAGAAGGAAAAGTATTTTCTAGTGAGGATGAAGTACTTATGGCTTATGATCAAGGAGTACTTGAAATTCATTCTGCGATAAAAGTTAGAGTAACAAGAAATGTTGATGGTGAAGAATTAACTGGTATAATTGATGCAACACCAGGTAGATTAATATTTAATAGTTTTATACCTCAAGATTTAGGGTTTGTTGATAGAACTTTACCAGAAAACAAATTAAAACTAGAAATAGATTTTCCAGTAAGAAAGAAAGAACTTGGAGTTATTATAGATAAATGTATATCTAAACATGGT
Source organism: uncultured Clostridia bacterium (assembly GCA_944387375.1). Lineage (GTDB taxonomy): Bacteria > Bacillota > Clostridia > TANB77 > CAG-465 > CAG-465. Next base: position 1,364 of record CALXEQ010000022.1, on the reverse strand, counting down.
ATCACAGCTACATCAGTAGTACTTGATGATATTAAAGCAAACGGATATAAATACTCAACAAAAGCCGCTGTTACAGTTTCAGTTGCAGATATTGAAATTCCTGAATCTAAAGAACAAATATTATCTGATGCAGATGCAAAAGTTGAAGCGATTCGTAAAAACTATAAACGTGGTCTTATAACTGATGAAGAAAGATATAACGAAACTATCAAAGTATGGTCAAAAGCTACTGATGATATTCAAGCTGCAGTTATGAGTAATCCAAATAAATTAAATCCTATTCAGATGATGGCATATACTGGTGCCAGAGGTAACCCAACTCAGATTAGACAGTTATCTGGTATGCGTGGACTTATGGCTGATACAGAAGGTAAAACAGTTGAAATACCAATTAAATCTTGTTTTAAAGATGGACTTGATGTTTTGGAATTCTTTATATCATCACATGGTGCTAGAAAGGGTCTAGCTGATACAGCATTAAGAACTGCTGACTCTGGATATTTAACAAGAAGACTTGTTGACGTCAACCAAGATGTTATCGTAATGGAAGATGATTGTGGAACTCATAATGGTATGATTGTTGAAACAATTAAAGAGTCAGGAGAAGCAATAGAAAAACTTGAAGAAAGAATTGAAGGAAGATATTTAGCGCAAGATATTTTAGATGAAAATGGAGATACAATAGTGCCAAATGGTACATATGTTACAGATAAAATTGCAAAAATAATAGTAGATACAGGAATAGAAAAAGTAAAAATTAGATCTGCACTTACATGTGAGTCTGAAAGAGGAGTTTGTGCTAAATGTTATGGTAAAAACTTGGCAACAGGTGATCCTATATCTGTTGGTGAAGCTATAGGAATTATAGCTGCACAGTCTATAGGTGAACCAGGTACTCAGTTAACAATGAGAACATTCCACTCTGGTGGTGTTGCTGGAGGAGATATAACTCAAGGTCTTCCTAGAGTTGAAGAATTGTTTGAAGCTAGAAAACCTAAGGGTGTTGCTATAGTTTCTGAAATTGATGGAACTGTATCAATAGGAACACATGGAAATAATAAAGAAGTAACTGTTGTAGGTGATGAAAAAACAGCTGAAAAATATTTAATTCCATATGGTGCAAGACTTGCAGTTGTAGATGGACAAAAGATTGAAGCTGGAGATAGATTGACAGAAGGATCACTAGATCCACATGACATTATTCGTATTAAAGGTGAAGTTGCTGTTCAAAATTACTTAATAGAAGAAGTTCAAAAAGTATATAGAACACAAGGTGTTAACATAGATGATAAACATATTGAAATTGTTGCTCGTCAAATGTTAAGAAAAGTATATGTAGAAGAAGAAGGAGATACTGATTTAAT
>CALXEQ010000021.1 GCA_944387375.1 uncultured Clostridia bacterium | reverse complement strand
TTGTTCACTAATTACTTCTTTTACTTTTTCTAAAACTGTATCCATTTTATACACCTCCTTAAGTATTTCTTTTACACTTTATATGACTATATAAATAAAAATATTCTAAACATAACACTATTATCTAATATTTATTAAATAATGTCAAGGAATTTTTAAAAAAATAGCAAAAAAAAAGATAGGATTTCTCCTATCTTTTAATATTTCTACTCTTTAATGTCAGATACTGAACCAGCACCAACTGTTTTACCACCTTCACGAATAGCGAATTTTAATCCTTTTTCAATAGCTATTGGAGTGATAAGTTTGATTTGCATAGTTATATTATCTCCAGGCATTACCATTTCAGTTCCAGCAGGTAGTTCAATAACACCTGTAACGTCTGTTGTTCTGAAATAGAATTGTGGTCTATATCCGTTAAAGAATGGAGTGTGTCTTCCACCTTCTTCTTTAGTTAGGATATATACTTCTGCTGAGAATTCAGTGTGTGGATGAATTGAACCAGGTTTAGATATAACTTGACCTCTTTCAATTTCATTTCTTTGAATTCCTCTTAAAAGTACACCAGCATTATCTCCAGCTTCTGCTGAATCTAATGATTTTCTGAACATTTCGATACCTGTTACTACAGTTTTCTTCTTTTCATCAGATAGACCAACGATTTCAACTTCTTCACCAATTTTTAATGTTCCTCTTTCAATTCTTCCTGTTGCAACTGTACCTCTACCTGTAATAGTAAATACATCTTCAACTGGCATTAAGAAAGGTTTATCTACATCTCTTTCTGGATTTGGAATGTATGCATCAATTGTGTCTAATAATTCTTTAATACATGCATATTCTGGTGCATTAGGATCTGTTGAAGTAGATTCTAATACTTTTAATGCTGATCCTTTAATTATTGGAGTAGTATCTCCTGGGAAATCATATTTAGATAATAGATCTCTTATATCCATTTCTACTAATTCTAATAATTCTGGATCATCAACCATGTCACATTTGTTCATAAATACAACTATGTAAGGAACACCAACTTGTCTTGCAAGTAAGATATGTTCTCTAGTTTGTGGCATAGGACCGTCAGCTGCAGAAACAACTAGGATTGCTCCATCCATTTGTGCAGCACCAGTGATCATGTTTTTAACATAGTCAGCGTGTCCTGGGCAGTCAACGTGTGCATAGTGTCTGTGTTCTGTTTCATATTCAACGTGAGCTGTAGAGATAGTGATACCTCTTTGTCTTTCTTCTGGAGCTCCGTCAATTTGGTCATAAGCTTTAAATTCAGCTTCTCCTAATAAGCTACAATATTTTGTAATTGCAGCAGTTAAAGTAGTTTTACCATGGTCAACATGTCCGATTGTACCAATGTTAACGTGTGGTTTAGTTCTTTCAAACTTAGCTTTTGCCATTTTTTTATTCCTCCTTAAATTTTTCAACTAACGTGCACAAAACGAGTGCATCAATTACTGTTATTGTACTACACTTTTATTATTTTTGCAATAGAAAAAAGTGTAATTAACGCTTTTTTGACAATTTGTAATACTACTCAGCTTTATTTCTTTGAGATACAATTGCCTCTAAAACTGATTTTGGAACTTCTTCATAATGAGATGGTTCCATAGAGTATACACCTCTACCTTGTGTTTTTGATCTTAAATCAGTTGCATAACCAAACATTTCAGAAAGTGGTATGAATGAATGTATAGTTGTTACACCTTGTTCTGTATCCATTCCTTCCATTCTTCCACGTCTTGAGTTAACATCTCCTATAACATCTCCCATATATTCTTCAGGAACTATTATATCTACTTTCATTATAGGTTCAAGTAGTACTGCTCCACCTTGACGGCAAGCTTCTTTAAATGCCATAGATCCAGCAATATGGAATGCAGCTTCTGAAGAGTCAACTTCATGATATGATCCATCAACTAATGCAACTTTAACATCAACAACAGGATATCCTGCAAGTATACCAGCTTTCATTGCATCTTGAACACCTTCATCAACTGGTTTTACATATTCTTTTGGTACAACACCACCAACAATTCTTGATTCGAAAGAATATCCTTTTCCAGCTTCATTTGGTTCAACTTCTAGCCATACATGTCCGTATTGACCTTTACCACCAGATTGTCTTATAAATTTACCTTCAACCTTAACAGATTTTCTAATAGTTTCTTTATATGCAACTTGTGGTTTACCAACATTAGCATCTACATGGAATTCTCTTTTCATTCTATCAACAATTATATCTAAGTGTAATTCACCCATACCAGCAATAATTGTTTGTCCAGTTTCTTGGTTTGTATATGTTTTAAATGAAGGATCTTCTTCTGCTAATTTTTGTAAAGCAATAGCCATTTTTTCTTGGTCTGCTTTAGTTTTTGGCTCAATAGATACATCAATAACTGGCTCTGGGAATTCTATAGATTCTAGAATTATTGGATGTTGCTCATCTGTTAATGAGTCACCAGTTGAAACATCTTTTAAACCAACTGCGCATGCAATATCTCCAGCATATACTTTATCTATATCTTGTCTTGAGTTAGCATGCATTTGAATAAGTCTTCCTATTCTTTCTTTTTTACCTTTATTAGCATTTAATACATATGATCCTTTCTCTAAAGTTCCTGAATAAACTCTAAAGAATGTTAATTTTCCAACATATGGATCTGTCATTATTTTAAATGCTAATGCTGCAAAAGGTTCATCATCTGATGATTTTCTTTCAGCTTCTGTTCCATCTTCTAATACTCCTCTTATATGTGGAATATCTGTAGGAGCAGGCATATAATCTACAATATCATCTAATAACTCTTGAACACCTTTATTTTTATATGAGCTTCCGCATGTAACTGGAACTAAAGTGTTTGCAATTGTAGATTTTCTAATTGCAGCTTTTATTTCTTCAACAGTGAATTCTTCACCATTTAGATATTTTTCCATTAAATTATCATCTATATCAGCTAAATGCTCAATTAATTCAGTTCTATATTTTTCAGCATCAGCTTTCATATCTTCTGGTATAGCTTCTGTTCTAACATCTTGACCTAGCTCATCATAATGTACATATGCTTGCATTTTTACTAAGTCTACTATTCCTTTAAAATCATCTTCTTTACCAATAGGTAAAGCTATAGGAATTGCGTTAGCTTTTAATCTATCTCTTAATTGATGTACGCAAAGCATAAAGTCTGCTCCTGTAACATCCATCTTATTTACATATACCATTCTTGGTACACTATATTTATCTGCTTGTCTCCAAACAGTTTCAGTTTGTGGTTGAACACCACCTTTTGCAGCTAAAACTGTAACTGCTCCATCTAGTACTCTAAGTGATCTTTGAACTTCTATTGTAAAGTCAACGTGTCCTGGAGTATCTATTATGTTTATTCTGTTATTTCTCCAAAAACATGTAGTAGCAGCAGATGTAATTGTTATACCTCTTTCTTGTTCCTGAGCCATCCAATCCATTGTAGCTGCACCATCATGAACTTCACCTATTTTATGTGTTTTACCAGTATAAAATAGTATTCTTTCTGTTGTTGTTGTTTTACCAGCATCAATGTGAGCCATGATACCGATATTTCTTGTCCTCTCAAGAGGATACTCTCTTCCAGACATGAAATTTTATCCCCCCTTCTATTAATTATAATACTACCATCTGTAGTGTGCAAATGCTTTATTTGCTTCAGCCATTTTGTGAGTGTCTTCTTTCTTTTTGAAAGCAGCACCTTGACTGTTTATAGCGTCCATAATTTCTCCTGCTAGTTTTTCTTCCATGCTATGTTCATTTCTTTTTCTAGCATATTCAACTAACCATCTTATTGCAAGAGTTTGCTTTCTATCAGCTCTTATTTCCATTGGTACTTGATATGTAGCTCCACCAACACGTCTAGCTTTAACTTCTAAAGCTGGTGTTACATTATCTAAAGCTTGTTGAAATGCATCTAAAGCTTCTCTTCCTGTTTTTGAAGCAACTATATCAAAAGCACCATATACTATCTTTTGAGCTGTAACTTTTTTACCATCCCACATAACTTTATTTATTAGTTTTGAAACTACTTTAGAGTTATATTTTGGATCTGGCATTACTTCTCTTTTAGAAATATGTCCTTTTCTTGCCACTGTTCTTCCCTCCTTGTAAAAATTTTGAATTTCATAAAAATTCATAGGTACTCAAAAATATTTAATTCTTGTAAGTGCTAGGTTTAATATTTTAAACTTAAGCGCCTAACTTAATTATTATTTTTTCTTTGCTTTTTTTGCACCATATTTTGATTTTGCTTGTACACGATTTGCAACACCTGCAGTATCAAGTACACCTCTAACAATGTGATAACGTACACCTGGTAAGTCTTTTACTCTTCCACCTCTGATTAAAACAACACTGTGCTCTTGAAGGTTATGTCCGATTCCAGGAATATATGCTGTTACTTCCATTGTATTTGTTAGTCTTACTCTGGCTACTTTACGCAATGCAGAGTTTGGTTTTTTTGGAGTTTGAGTTTTAACAACTGTACAAACACCTCTTTTTTGTGGAGATGATTGATTTGTAGCAGCTTTTTTTCTTGAGTTATAACCTCTCTGTAAAGCTGGTGATTTAGATTTTGTTGTCTTGTTCTCTCTTCCTTTTCTAACTAATTGGTTAAATGTAGGCACTTAAATTCACCCCTCTTTCTTCTTTTACTATCTATGTACATCAGTACGTTTAATATTATACTAAAATTGAAAATAAAAGTCAATGTTTTATAAAAATGTTACATAATTTTTTTGCATAAAAAAGCCTAAGTTTTTCAACTTAGACTTATATTTCAACTATACATTTTCTATTACATTTGGAATACTTAAGCAAATTCCAACACTATTACCTTGATAACTAAATTTATATTCATATTCATCTGTTATAACATTAGATATCTCAGCTATATCAGAAAATTTAAATCTTTCCACATCAATATATTTTGGTATACCTGCATAATTTGGATCATATACTTCTATTTTATATTTATTCATATTTTTAGAATCTGCAAGTAACTTTACAGCGAGCACTGTATAGTCATCATTTATTCTTATCATAACTGGTGTACCTGCCTCTAAATTATCCTTTAACTGTGAAAAAGCTGTGTCGTTATTATCATAAAAATAGAATTTTTCATCTCTATATTTTGTTATATCAAGTCTTGCAAGTGTGCTTAATAATTGTATATCAGTATCTTCAAGTGGTGATTCTTGTTGCTCATCTTCTGGTAATAGGTAATTTGTCATATCAAATCTTATAGATTCATAACTACTAAACCCTGCATTATCTCCTTCATATGGAACTTGATATGTAGTAAAGCCTAAAGATTGAAGTGTTTGTTTTTGAGTAGCATTTATAGCTAATAATCCTCTACTTACTGATGAACTCCAAAAATCTGCTGGTAAATTAGCAAGTATTGTAAGTGATTCTGGCGTATATGTTCTTAGCGTGATATTTTCTTCTTTACTTATATTAGTTGGTTCAGCAGCAGGTGCTTGTATAACTGTACCATCAGTAGTAGTTACACTTTTTGCATCTAATGTATCAGGCAAATCGTCTTCAAAAAACATTTTAGCATATAATACCATACCATATCCATATCCATAATCTACTTGTGTATTTGAAAAATTAGAAAATGAGAAACCATCTCTTCCAACTAAGAATCCAGAATCTGCTAAAACTACAGAATCATCTGCACCGTCATTATTTGAATCATATAAATTATAGTTTAAATCTACTGCAATCTCATCAAAAATAACATCTAAATCATCTGCTGTTGCAGCAAAGTAATATTTTCCGCTAGTTTCCTTAGCAATAGTTTGTAAGTTTTCTTCATCTATTACACTACCTAAACCAACTGTATATACTTTTACACCTTTAGTCTTAGCAACTTGAATTTGCTCTTCTAACAGTTTATCGTTATACCCTTCAACATTAGATGTATCTGAACCATCAGATAGTAAAATTATATATCTTCTATTCATCTGAGCATTTTCTGAAAATTGTGTAAGTCCCCCTTCAAGAGCTGCTCCTATATATGTTCCTGTAAAGCTTTCAGATTCTGTTTTTATACTATTTACTCTATTTTTAACAGCCACTTTGTCTGATGACAATTTCATTAACTCATCATAATCAAAAGTAAATTTTCCTGCTCCAAATCTGTAATTACCTTTTAGCTTATCTATCAAATCATTAACAGCATCTACTCTTTTAAAATCGACATCATTTTCTTCACTGTTTGCAACTTCTGTTGCAGGATACATAGAACCAGAGTTATCTATTAAAAATACAAGTTCTGTTGCTAAATTAGATGTTAATTTAGAAGAATCAGCAATAAAATATTTACCTAAAGTATCAACACCAAATGTTACTGTGCCCTCTGATTCATTTACAGTAGTTCTTATTTTTTCAAAAGTATTCTCATCTTCATTTAATTCATAAACAGCTAAATTATTTGGTGTAATTCCTTTACTTGTCACTACTTCCTTATCATATGTAATTGTAATTTGTGCACTCTCAAGTGCTACCTCTGTATAAAAAGAATATACCCCATCTATAACTGATGACACATTATCTAATGTTTCAGTTGAATATTTATCCACAGATGTTTGAGTGAAGTTTCCCTTACCTGTCATATTCATAGTAACATTATCTGATTTAAATACATATTCAAGTCTTCTTTCACCGTCTTTTACTCCATCACCTTTACTGTCTTCTTTTAAAGGATCTAAGCCTAAAATTATTTCATCACCATCAAACAATCCATCATTATCTGTATCAACACTTGTTTGACTTGTTCTACTATTAGAACCTTCATACAAATCAGTTAATCCATCACCATCTGTATCTTGAACTAATATTTGATAATCACTAGACTTATATAAATTAGACAATTCGTTTCCAAGAACTGTTACATATTTAGTTCCTGTAGCTTCACTATTTTTTGCTGTAATAGAATATGTTCCTTCATCTGTAGGAAGTTCCCATTTTACAGTTCCATCCTCATTATAATCTAGGCTACCAGCACTTACTTCCCATTCAAAATTACTTTGAATAACTTCATTATTTTTCTGTGCAATTGCCCTCAATTCTAATGTTCTTGTTTTAGTTCCTATTATATTTCCTAGTTCTTGATCTACATTTGCAATTGTTATTTTAACTGGTTGAAATAATATAAAAAATATAATAAGTCCTATCAACAATACTATTGCAACAATACTAATAATTATTAATGACTTTCTATGATCATCTATAAAATCTAAAGTATCATCTCTAAAATCCAATAACGTTTCTTTAAAATTATCCATATATCATTTCTCCTTAGTATTATTATACATAATTATTATATATTATATAAAAAATTTATTCAACTAATTCTTTGGTATTATTATTGCATTTTCTATATTATAATAATACATTTTAGATCCATCTAAAAAATTGCTTTCTATTCTTCTTAATGAAACAAGTATAGAAGAAATATTTTCACTCACATTTCCTTCAAGATAAAATTCAATATAATTTTTGTCTTTAAAATCTTGATATATTTCATTTAATTTTCCGCTCATATCATCTGTTGAATAGACAACATAATCATTGTATATATAATAGTTATAATCTAATGAATCAGCTTTTGGTAAAAGTTCTGGATTGTCAAAAGTTGCAATTTTCTTCATACGTTCATCAGATAAATTAAAGTATGCATGTGTAATTATTCCTGTTTCTTCAACAATAGATCTAGAAGAAGTTAAATCAACATGATACCAATCATCTTCAATATTTACTAAATTCCAAGCGTGTGGATTGTCATCTAATACACCAAGCACAATAATACTATCTATTCCTAGTTGATCATATAAAATTTGTAAAGTCTTAGTAAATCCATCACAAACACCAATATTTTCTAAAAATGGACCCTCTGCTGTATGATATGCACGTGGTAAATCTTCCAAATCAGAATAGGTTACACTTTGTGCTAATTTATCATGAATATACAATTCTTTTTCATAATCAGACAAATTTTCAGTACCAGTAATGTATTCTTGAATTTTTTGTTTTATTATTTCTATTTTAGAATTTACGTCTTCTAATGTAGATTCAGTATAGTTAAGTTTTATATATCCTATATCTCCATTAAATCCAGATAATGTATAAGTTGAATATTGAGATTCAATATAAAAAACTTCTGGATGATCATTTATAAAAGCAGCTATAGCAACAGATACTTCTTGAGCAAAATTCTCTTTATTATCTGCCACATAATCTCTTATAGGAAATTCAGACTGGAAATTTTTAACAGCATTAGCTATTGATTCATATATTTTCTTTTGTCCATCATTAAGCTTGTTATAATAATAACTGTTCATATTAATAGTGAGTTCATTTATTTCAAAAGATTCGCTATATTGTTCATATTCAGATTGGGATTCTTCAATCTTTAATTTAATTACATTTCCTGTTTTACTTGGTATATCAGTAAAAAAAGATATATATAACACTATTATTACAGCAACTGCTGTTACAAAAAAATTACAAAATGCTCTAATTGTCTTTTTCATACGTTTTCCTCTCTATTTTATATTATTTTATTATAAATATATTATTTTTTCAATAAAATATCAAAAAAATAGATACATATCAAAATGTATCTATTCTAGTAATTTTTATTTTTTTACTCCACTATATTATTTGTAGCTGGTGCAACTATATCATTACTCATATCACTTATTATAGTCTTTTTCAACAATTCATCATCCATATTAGAAGTATTTTTTTGATTTAATTCTTCCTCTGTAACAATTTCAATATCATTAGAATTTACAATTCCTGTTCCTGCAGGTATTAAACGTCCAATTATAACATTTTCTTTTAATCCTTGTAATTTATCCACTTTTCCTTTTATAGCAGCATCAGTTAATACTCTTGCAGTTTCTTGGAATGATGCAGCAGATAAGAAAGAGTCAGTAAGTAAAGCAACTTTAGTAATACCAAGTAGAACTTTTCTTCCTTTAGCAGGCTTTTTACCAGCTGCTATTGCCTCTTTATTAGCTCTATTAAATTCAACCATATCGATTGTTGAATCAGCTATTAAATCAGTATCTCCTTCTTCTTCTACATATACTTTTCTTAACATTTGACGAGCAACAATTTCAATATGTTTATC
>CALXEQ010000020.1 GCA_944387375.1 uncultured Clostridia bacterium | reverse complement strand
ATGATGCATGTGTTATTCAAAAACAATGCTAAAGAGGCACTGTCCAATGCTTTTCCTGATTTATTCCGGTGAAAATTTAAGGAGGTAGGCTAAGAACCTATCTCCTTTTTTGCATTTAATTTATATAACAAAAATTAAATATATTAATTTACAATAATATTTATATGTATTACAATTTTTTCTATAAAAATGCCTAGGGGGCAACGTACTTACAGTACGTTTAGCATTTAGCTACCCAACCTAGGTCTTACTAAAAATATTATAATATATACTAAAATCTATGTCAAATATTTCTAAAACAATTAATTAATAAAGAATTTTTCAATTTTTATAAATAATACAAATAAAATATAATTATTTCAATTTATCACTATATTTTTTTGCCATTTTTTTATCACCTAATTTTATATATATATCTTCTAGTCTTTCATAAATTATGTCCATATCCTCCATGTTATTTATCTTTTCAGCACGTAATAATATCTCTTTTGCCTTTTCAATATCATAATTTTCTTTATAAAATTCATTATCATACCAGCATGACATTTCAACATATCCCCATACCCATTCAGGCTTTTCTTTTAAGTAATTTTCTATTAGCTCTGTTGCTTTCTCTTTATTTCCAAGTCTAAAATATGTATTTGCTCTTTCTAATATAGATTTTTCTTTCCAGTATAACTGTGTAGTATCATTTAAATTAAATGTGTTTTCTATATTATCCCATAATTCTAATCTTTGATATAATATATTTGCTTTATTACTACTTGATAATATATCATCATAATCTTGTAACCAGTTAGATAAAAATTCATATCCTTTATATTTTTTATCATATTCATCTATACTTTTAATATTGTTATTTTTGCATATTTCTTCAACAATAAACCAAGCTATTCTAAATGGTCTATATGCTTTTCTTTCTTCTTCTTTTTGTACATACCATTCAGCTTTACAAATAAATTCATCGATCATATTAAGCTCATGTATGTCTTTATTTAAACAATCATCATTATACTTTTTTCCACTTTCACATGAACATAAATCATTTTTTTCAACCTTCGTTTTAAAAGAATTATTATCTCTATTTCTTATTATACTTTGACACATTTCATATTCATCTGAGTTTTCAAATTCTTCATCCTCTATATAGCTAAAGCAATTCCAATCTTCCATAATTTCAATAGTATCATGTATATATTCATAAAGAGGACAAAAAGGATAAACATCCTTATTAATTTCTTCCACGTTTTGTAGCTCTTTTAATATTTCATCTCTGTCATTGTGATTCTTAACAAGGTTAATATTATTTTTAACAACTTCTGTTAGTTCAGTTAACTTCAAATCACAAATTTCTTGCATTATTTCTTCATATAAATAAGCATCATCATTTTCTTTTCTCTCTTCTAACAATTTTTTAAAATAATTTACTAGAAATTCTCTACTTTTTACCCCATGAAAATATAATATTGAAAATACAGTAAGCACACTACTTCTAACAAACTCATCAACATTCTCATTTTCTATTATATTAAATAACGCTTTATCATCGCCATTATATGTACTTGCAAGTAATCTAGGTAAATAATCTGGATAATCATCACCAATTATATATTCTACAACTTCTACATCTTTATTTAAGATATCTATTAAATATGGAAATGCATTTTTCTCTCTAAATTCTGCTAATATAAAAAATGCATAAGAATAACCAAAGAACTCATCTTTTTCTTTACAAATAGCCTCTAAATTTTCTTTTGTATACTCTAACATCTCTAATAATTTAGGCGTTATTTCTTCTTTATGTTTTAAAGCTTCTTTTATTGCTTCTTTTGGTAACTCTGGTGTATAGTACTTTAATTTTTCTGCAATTTCTTTTATTTCCATAACACTTCTCCTTAACTAAAAAAATAAAATTTAAAATTACATATTTTCTAAAACACTTATACTATACAAAACTGCAAAAGTCAACAAAAATGAACTCAAATATTGTTTATTTTTATTCGATATTTTGAGTCCATTTTATATTAAAATTATAACATTATCTATATTATTCAGTCTTTCGATACCATTCATAAATATCTATATCTTTTATTTCATCTCCTAACTTAGTATTTTTATATGGATACTCATATCGTGTCATATCAGATAGTCTATTTCCAGAATATTTTCCATAAAACTCATAAACTAAAGATAAAATCATTTCAGCTTTATCATCAAATTTAGTATTAACATTATTAGCCTTTAAATATGCTTTGCATAATAAACTTTTATCACAAAATTTCATTTGTTCATAGATACTTATAAATACTGGTCCATATTTCCAAGCACGTGGTCTTTCATCAAACAGTTTATTTACTATATTATTCTTATTATCATTAAATTTAACAATGTACCAAACATAAGAATAATATACCAGTTTTTGTATTTGAAGTTCAGTAAGTTCTTTATTCAAATTAACAAAATATTTTGCCACATCAATAGCATTATACATTTTAATCACTCCTTTTCATTTTAAAAATTTTTGTAAATTTAAAATTATTTACTAAATAAATTTATATTATAGGAGTTAAATATATTGCTTAATGTCTATATTAATTTACATCTAGTAAACATAAAATTG
>CALXEQ010000019.1 GCA_944387375.1 uncultured Clostridia bacterium | reverse complement strand
CGACCACTGTAAAAAGGAATTACTAAATCCAGTAATTCCTTATTTAATTAGTATTCTAATGTTTTTTATTTTTCATTCTTGTTTAGTAATTTAGTTTAATTCTAAGCATTTTTAAAGTTTATTTATTAAGCTTTTCTTATGTTTAGTTTTTTATTACTAAACATTTTTTATTTTTATTTGATTTCCATTCGTATAACTTTTTTTCAATTTTTCTTTTAAGCATAGAAAAGTCCTCCTTATTATTATAATATATTTTATCAAATATATTATACATAGTTAACTTTTTTACACGAATATTCTCTATCAAATGCCGTTTTTTTGCATGAATATCTTAAATTAGTTAAAAAACACTAGTAAAATATATCATTTCTTATATTTCCATAACTAAAAAATATTTTAAGTTATAGTTATTTATATTACAAACTATTTCTTTGTTTTCTAATCTTTTTACTTAAAGTTCTATCATTAATATATTTTTTATATTTTAATCTTAATTTTGTATTATATAGGCCAAACTCTTTACATAAAGTATCATATACTAATATATTCGGATGATAATTACAGTCTTTCCATATCTTATTTTCATCTTCTCCATTTTTTCTTAAAATACAAGCTGCTATTGCTGAACTTCTAGATACACCAGAATCACAACATATATATAACTTATATTTTTCATCATCAATTTCATTTATAAAATCATGAATTTTTTTAGCAATTGAAAAAGAAAACGATGATAAACTAGCATATGTAATATCATCAAAATTCAAAACTAATTTATTTTCTACTGGTATTTTTTCAATATCATTATTATATGAAGATACTATTATTGCTTTTATATTATTTGTATTTGCTTTTTCTAAATCTAATTTAGCTTTTTTTATCGAACTTACTATTATATCCATATATTTATTCCTTATTTAAAAATATATAAAATTTATATTCAATTATTATTTATAGAATAACATCTTCGCCACTGTTAGGATTACATTCTAAATACTTTTTTTCAAATTCAAAATCCATATACATATCTTTTAAATTAATATATGTAGCTAATAGCTCTTTTATAATATCTAAATATGTGTTATCATTTGGCTCATTTATTAAAACAGAAATATGTATTAAACTTTGTGAAAATTGTGGATAATTTATTCTTACTAATGAATCTAAATACTCAAAATTATTTTCTTCTTTTAAATAAGACACCTTCTTATAATCTAGCATATCTCTAAATAATTCTAAATATAAATCATTTAACATAGCTTTTATTTCTTGATACGTTTTTTTATTAAATATATCTTCCATATTCTTCCTTTCATTACGAATTTTTTCCGTATACGTACTTTTTTCGTAATCATTATACTTTATTTTTATTGATAAATAAACTTAATAATAGTATAATAAACTTCAAAGGAGAATGCAATGGAAGATATAAAATTTTTATTAAAAGATGGCTCACAATTTGTATGTAGATCAGTAGGTGTAATAGTGAATGAAAATAAAATATTACTTCAAGGAAGAAAAGAAAAAGAAACATGGGGATTTTTAGGAGGTTCTGTAGCTAGTTTTGAAAGCTCTGAAGAAACAATAATAAGAGAATGCAAAGAAGAAATAGGTGAAAATGTTAAGGTTAAAAGACTTTTAGCAGTTGTAGAAGACTTTTTTAATTATTTAGGAAAATATAATGTACATCAAATTTCATTTTATTATTTAATTGAATTAGATACAAATAGTAAATTATTAAAAATTGACGAATTTGATGGCATAGAAGAAGGAAAAAATTTAACATTTAAATGGTTCGATATAAATGACCCTGATACTTTAATAAAACCAAGACAAATTTTTGAAAAATTAAAAAATAATGACAATACAATAAAACATATAATTCTAAAAGAGCTATAATAATTATTCTATTTAGCTATATATTCAAACATTTATTTAAATAATTGACAAAAAAAGTATTATATTATACCATGTTATTGAGGTGCTTATATATGAAAAAAATTAATATATTAGTAGCATTTATAATATTATTTATTTGTATAGCTTTAGTATTTTTCTTTTCTTATTTTGGAATAAATAACTATAAAAAGCAACAAAGTGAAACACTAAAAAATGAAAATAATCAAGTTAGTGTTTTAAATTCTATATACAAAGACTTTTTTAACAACTTTAAAGTTTATGATTCAGGAAATATATCACTTGATAAATCTTGCTTAACAAATTTTGTTACTAATACTAACTTTAATGATAATAATATAAAAAAATTAAAGGAATTAGAAAGAAATAATATAGAAAATGAATTTTTTTATACCTTATATTTAGAATATGATAAAGAAAATTCTATTTTAACACTTACCCTAAAAGAAGAACATGGAATAGTTAAACATAGTGTAAAATACAAATTATATGTAAAAGGAGATAGTATTGAATATGAAACACATGGAAATGTAGAAACTTTTCATACTACACCTATTACTAATTAACAGGAGGATTTTTTAAATTAATATGGAAATTAAAAATATAAAAACACCACAAGATATTTTAACTTTTATGACAGAAAATATAGAATATGGATGGCTAGATTATAAAAAAGAAAAACATATAAAAACTATGAAAAACTTTAGAAAAGAATATAGAACTCAATCTATAGAAGAAACATTAAAATATAAAATAGGATGCTGTATTGATCAAGTATACTTAATGCATTTTTTATTAAATAAATTAAACATAAAAAACAAAATGTTTTGTTGCAGAATTTATGAGCCAGATGATTATAATAATTTAGAAGAAGAAGAGCATATGCATTGCTTTATTTTATATTATAAAAATAATAAAGTCTATCAAATTGAGCATCCAAACTTCGAAAAAGTAGGTATATATGAATTTAATTCTCAAAAAGAAGCTATTGATACAATAGTAACTTATTACATAAATTTAAGTGGTGGAAAAGATAGACCTACAACAGAATTTTTTGATGTACC
>CALXEQ010000018.1 GCA_944387375.1 uncultured Clostridia bacterium | reverse complement strand
TTTATTCTATTAATTTGATTTGTTTGACTTGCTCCTGGATCATAATCTACAGGAGAAATATTTGCTTGTGGAAATTTTCTTCTTATTGTTTTAATAACACCTTTTCCAACAACATGATTTGGCAGACAAGCAAATGGTTGTACACAAACTATATTTGGTATATCATTTTCTATATACTCAATCATTTCCGCTGTTAAGAACCATCCTTCGCCTGTTTGATTTCCAATAGATAAAACATTTTGTACTTTTTCTTCAAGCTCCCATATATCGCATGGCGGTAAATATCCTTTTTTAGATTTTGCAAGTGCTACTTTTGCATCTTTTTCAAATCCATCTATTAAATTAATAGCTAGCTTACAAATTTTTGATGCTATCTTATCTTTTTTTAGTAGCTTATTATTTGTTATGCTATGTGTTGCCATATATTTTACAAATCCCATAAAATCTGGCATTACAACTTCTGCCCCTTCATTTTCTAGTACGTCTATAACATAATTATTTCCAAATGGATGATATTTAATTAGTATCTCGCCTACAACGCCAACTCTTGGCTTTACTTGTTTTTTATTTATTTGAATATTTTCAAAATCATCTACCATTTTGTATATACCTTGCTTAAATTCTTTCATATCACCATTTGCTATTATTTCTTTTCCTTTTTCAAGCCACTTATTATATACTTTTTCTGATTCTCCTTTTTTCACTTCATATGCTCTATTTTTAAGAAGCATTTTTTGTAAAAGATCACCATATACAACAGCTTTTATTAATTTCACTGCAAGAGATGGAGTGATTTTAAATCCGCTAGATTTTTCCATTCCTTTTACATTAAATGAAATAATAGGTATATTAGAATATCCGGCATCTTTTAAAGCCTTTCTAATAAATCCAATATAGTTAGTTGCTCTGCATCCTCCACCTGTTTGTGACATTATAAGTGCTGTTTTATTTAAATCATATTTACCAGAATCTAATGCTTCAATCATTTGTCCTGTTGTTATAATAGAAGGATAACATGCATCATTATTTACATACTTTAGTCCTGTCTCTATTGTATGTTCGGTACATTCTCTTAAAAGCTCAACATTATAGCCTTCAGCTTTCATTGCTGCAAGTAATAATTCAAAATGTATTGGTGCCATCTGAGGTACCAAAATAGTATAACCTTCTTCTTTCATTTCTTTAGTAAATTTAACTTTATCTATTTCATAGTTTCCTAATTCTTGCTCGTTATTTTGTTCTTCATTTTTAGGTTTAAGCTCTTCTAATTTCTTTTGTTGCATTCTCTTATTCATACTAGCAAGTAATGATCTTACACGAATTCTTACAGCACCCAAATTATTTATCTCATCTATTTTTATTAATGTGTACATATTATTATAACTTGTTAGTATTTCTTCTACCTCATCTGTTGTTACAGCATCTACACCACATCCAAATGAATTTAGTTGTATCATTTCAAGAAAATCATGTCTACCAACATACTCTGCTGCAGCATAAAGCCTTGAGTGATATACCCATTGATCTACAACTCTTATTGGCCTTCTAACTTCTGCTTTATCTGATACACTATCTTCTGATAAAACACAAAGTCCAAGACTTGTTATTAATGTATCTATACCATGGTTTATTTCTGGATCAACATGATAAGGACGTCCAGCAAGTACAATACCCCTTAAATTGTTTTCTTTTATATAATCTACAATCTCCTGACCTTTTTTATGCACATCATCTCTAAATCTTTGATATTCATTTTCTGCCTCTTTAGCAGCTTTTAAGACTTCAGACTTTTTAAAATTATACTCTTTAAATTCAGGAAGCTCCATTACTACTTCTGTTAATCTTTTTGGATCAAAAGGTAAAAATGGATTTATGTATTTTATATCTTTAAGCTCTTCCACATTATTTTTTATTACTTCTGAGTATGATGCTACTATAGGACAGTTATATGAATTATCTGCACCTTCAAATTCTTTACGAGAATTAGAAATACATGGATAAAAAATAGTTTTTATCCCTTGATTAATTAAACTCATAATATGTCCGTGTGCAAGCTTTGCAGGATAGCATACAGACTCTGATGGCATAGATTCCATACCTTTTTCATATGTCTTTCTATTACTTTTTTCAGAAATTATTACTCTAAACCCAAGATTTGTAAAGAAAGTAAACCAAAATGGATAATCTTCGTACATATTTAAGACTCTAGGAATTCCTATAGTTCCTCTTTTAGCTTCAGCTTCTGATAATGGCTTATATGAGAACAATCTCTCGTTCTTATATTTATACATATTAGGTAAATCATTTTGTACATTTGTATTTCCAGCACCTTTTTCACATCTATTACCTGATACAAATATTTTTCCATTACCAAATTTATTTATTGTTAATCTACAATTATTTTCACATTTTCCACATCTTGCATGAGTAATTTTAATATCTAACTTATCTATTTCTTCTAGTTTTAGCATAGTAGACTTATAATAATCGTCCTCATTTGCTATAAATTGTTCTTTGGCAAGTAAAGCTACTCCATACGCTCCCATAAGTCCTGCAATATCTGGTCTTATAACATCTCGTCCTGTTATCTTTTCAAAACTACGCAATACTGCATCATTATAAAAAGTACCACCTTGAACAACTATATTTTTACCAAGTTTTCTTACATCACGTATTTTCATAACCTTTTGTATAGCATTTTTTACAACAGAATATGAAAGACCACTAGATATATCTCCAACAGTTGCACCTTCTTTTTGAGCTTGCTTTATTCTAGAATTCATAAATACAGTACATCTAGATCCTAGATCCACAGGTGCTTGAGATTTTATAGCTTCATTTACGAATTCTTCTATGCTTACGCCTAAACTTTTAGCAAAAGTTTCAATAAATGATCCACATCCAGATGAACAAGCTTCGTTTAGCATAATATTATCTATAGCATCATTTTTAACTTTGATATATTTCATATCTTGTCCACCTATATCTATAATACTATTTACCTTTGGCATAAACTCTTTAGCTGCAGTATAATGTGCTATTGTTTCAATTTCACTAAGATCTATATTTAATGCTGTCTGTATTAATTTTTCACCATAACCTGTAACACCAACATATCTTAAAACAGCCCCATCTGGAATATTTGCATATAATTTTTTTACCATAGATATTACACTTGTTAATGGATTTCCTCTATTACTTCCATAAAGTGAATAAAGTAATGCTCCATCTTTATCTATAGCAACTAATTTTGTAGTTGTAGATCCCGCATCTATTCCTACAAATATATCTCCCTTTGTATCTTCTAATTTTCCTCTTTTTACTTTATCCTTTTCATGACGTTTTTTAAATTCATCATATTCTTGTTCGTTTTTAAACAATGGTTCTAAAGGTTTTGTTTCTGTATACTTTGCATCTTTAAATTCTTCTAATTTTTCTTTTAATTCTCTAGTTGTAATCTCCTCTGTATCAAAAGATGCAAGTGCAGCTCCTTTTGCAACTAATAAATGAGCTTCTTCTGGTACAATAACCTCGTCATCTTTTAATTTTAAAGTTTCAATAAATCTTTTTCTAAGTTCTGGTAAATAGTTTAATGGTCCTCCCAAAAATGCTACTTTACCTTTAATTGGTCTACCACAAGCAAGTCCGCTTATTGTTTGATTTACTACAGCTTGAAAAATAGAGGTAGCAATATCTTCTTTTCTTGCTCCTTCATTTATTAGAGGTTGTACATCTGTTTTTGCAAATACACCACATCTTGATGCAATAGGATATATAATTTCATGACCTTTAGATAACTCATTTAATCCTTGTGTATCAGTATTAAGTAAAGATGCCATCTGATCTAGAAAAGCACCTGTTCCTCCCGCACATGTTCCATTCATTCTTTGTTCAATAAATTTATCAAAATAAATTATTTTTGCATCTTCTCCACCAAGTTCTATTACCACATCAGTTTGTGGAATATATTTTTCAACTGCTCTTTTACAAGCAATTACCTCTTGAATAAATGGTATTCCTAAAATCTTAGATATTTCAAGTGCACCAGACCCCGTCAAAGACATAGTATAAGTACTATTTGGAAAATCTTTTATAAGCTTCTTTAATACTTCATATATGGTATTTTTGGTGTCTGAATGGTGTCTAGTATAACTTGTATATAAATTCTCTAATTTATCGTTCATTACTACAATTTTTACTGTTGTTGACCCAACATCTAGACCAACATGTAATGTTTTTTTCATATCTATTTCACCTCAATTTATATCTTTTTTCGACATATATATTATATCATAACTTTATTAAAAGTAAATAAACAAAATCATGCGTATTGTCATATTGAATATGCATAAATACTGTGTTATAATTACTCTACATTTAAATAATTTTCTTTTAAAAAATTTGAAAAGAGGTGTTTATTATGATTAATAATAAAAGTGATACTGTATTAAGATTTTATTTACTTACAACCACATTAAAAAATAAAATACGTCAAGGTTCAATATATTGGAATGTTACTGCTAAAAGAAGAGAAAGTATAGCAGAGCACGTATATGATGCATGTATGCTGGCAATTGCTATAGATTCTGAATATGATCTAAACATAGATATTAAAAAAGTAGTAGAAATGCTTGCAATACATGAACTTGAAGAAATAATCATTGGAGATATTACTCCATTTGACAATGTAAGTAACGAAGAAAAACTTCAAATTGGTAAAAAAGCTGTACTTGATATTCTTAACGGCATGAAAAAAGAACAAGAATATATTGATCTTACTGATGAATTTAACTTAAGACAAACTAAAGAGGCAAAATTTGCTTATTTATGTGATAAACTAGATTTTGACTTGCAAATGAAATTATATGCAGATCAAGGATATATTAAGCTTGATCCAAATTCTAAAAGTCCAATTTTTAAAAATGCTAAAGTACAAAATATATTAAAAAATGGTGCTAAATCTGCTTCTGATGTATTTTATAACTATGATGTAGAAAAATATATTAATTATCCTGAATTTAAAAATTTACTAGATTATGCATACTCTAATAATCTTAATGAATTACTAAATAATTATTTAAAAAATATTTGAGCTTGTTTTTCAAGCTCTTTTTTATTTAAAAAATTCCTGTAATCCTATATATATACCCCAGGCTAGCTTTTCTTGATAATCATCTTCCTCTAGTTTTTTTGCTTCTTCTTCATTAGATAAAAAACCACATTCTACGGTTACAGTCGTGTTTTCTACATGATCCATAATATAAATACCTTTTAATACTAATGGTACTCTGTTATTAGGAGTAGATATAGTATTGTTTAACGAATCTTGTATATTTTTTGCAAGTCTTACACTTTCTTCATTTCCTTCTTGATAAAAAGTCTGCCAACCACTATATATATTTGATGGATACTTATTAAGATGAATAGAAATAAAAGCATCTACATCTTCATCATTCCCTATCAATACTCTATTTTTTATATCACTTACCTTTTTTTCTTTTAAAGTTGTAGCATCAGAAGAATATATTCCATTTTCATCACTTCGAGTAAGATATACTACTCCACCACTTTGCTCAATAAGTTTTTGTAGTTTTAGTGCAATTTTTAAATTTATTGCTTCCTCTGTTGTACCATAAACTCCAACTGCACCTTCATCTGGAAGTCCATGTCCTGCATCTATTACTACCACATGTGATGTTATAGGTGTAGAATTTGTAGCTATTGTTTCTGAGCTTTTATTTAAAAATATTATACTAAGTAGTATAATTAAAACTATTAAAAAAATAAAAAAAATTAATTTGCATTTTCTCAAAATATCACCTAGTATAATGTATGTCTTTTATACTATTTTGATTACATTAAATAATAATTATATAGAACAAAAGTAACAAATTTTATTTGTTACGCTCCAAAACTATCTCTTAATTTTGGTGTTTTTATTAAGATGTT
>CALXEQ010000017.1 GCA_944387375.1 uncultured Clostridia bacterium | reverse complement strand
GAAATAATAAATAAAATAATGAATGGTGAATTTGAAGATATTTTAGATGTAGTAGATAATATGCGAATAAATTGACTTTAATTTAACTTTTGTGTAAAATATAGCAGAGGTGAAATTAATGTACGCTTTTTTTAAAGGGAAAATAGATAAAATATATAATAATAGAATAATTTTAGATGTAAATGATATAGGTTATGAAATTTATATACCAGAATCGGATATATATACATTAAATATAGGAGAAATGGTTAAAATATATACATACTTACATGTTAGAGAAGATGAAATGAAACTATTTGGTTTTAAATCTAGCGAGAGTTTAGAATTTTTTAAAAAATTAATTACAGTAAGTGGGGTAGGCCCAAAGGCTGCTATTGGTATAATTTCAAAAGTTGATACTGAGAGTTTGTGTGTAGCTATTGCAACAGAAAATGTATCTGCACTAAAAAGTGTACCAGGTATTGGACCTAAAATGGCTCAAAAAATTATATTTGAATTAAAAGATAAGGTATTAAAAGAAAAAGTGGATGAAATACAAAATAAAGTAAAAGAGAAAACTAATCCAAACATTGAAGAGGCAACTACTGCACTTGAAGTACTTGGTTATACACAAAAGCAGATTAAAGAGGTTATTGAAAAAATAGATATACAAGATGATAGTGTTGAAGATATTATACGTAAAGTACTTAAGCAGATGCAAAAAATGTAGAACAAGGTAGACAAAAATTTTCTTTTATGATAATATTTTAATGGAAGAGTGTATAATTGATATATGAAAGGAAAACAAAATGATTGAATTTATAAATGTTACGAAAAAATATGATCATGGTGTATGTGCACTAGATAATGTAAGCTTGAGAATTGAAAAGGGAGAGTTTGCTTTTTTAGTTGGACCATCAGGATCAGGAAAATCTACATTTTTAAAACTTATGATAAAAGAAGAAGAACCATCATCTGGAAAAATCTTAATTGACGGAAAAGATATAACTAGAATAAAGAAAAAAGATATTCCGTTTTTAAGAAGAAAAATAGGATTTGTGTTTCAAGATTTCAGATTATTATATGACAGAACAGTTTCAGAAAATATAGTATTTGCTTTAAGAGTAATTGAAGCATCTGAAAAAGAAATAAGAACACAGTTAAAAACAGTTTTACAGATGGTAGGACTTTCAGGAAAAGAGAATTATTACCCTAATCAATTATCTGGTGGAGAGCAACAACGTGTTGCACTTGCTCGTGCTTTAGCTACAAAACCACCAATATTAATTGCAGATGAACCCACAGGAAATTTAGACCCAAAGACTGCAGAAGAAATTTTTAAAACTTTACTAGAAATTAATGCAAGAGGTACAACTATTTTAGTAGTTACTCATGCTAAGGATATTGTTAATGAATTAAATAAAAGGGTAATCGCCCTAGATCATGGTAAAGTTATAAAAGATGATGCGAGAGGGGTGTACTAAAGATGACAACAAATTCTTATTTAATTAAAGAAGGGTATAATAATTTAAATAAACATGGCTCAAAAACAATATCTACAATGCTTATTATTTGTGCCACAATGTTAATACTGGGCATATTTATCATAATATTACAAAACGTAAATCAAAATGTAGAGACATTAAGACTTGAACAAGGCTTGCAAGCTTTTATAGAAGATAATGCAACAGATGAAGATGTTGCATATATGGAAGATGAAATAAAGCAGATTCCTGGAGTATCAGAGATCGAGTATATGGATAAAGATGCTGCATATGAAGATGCAAAAAATCAATTTAAAGATCAAGAATATTTTTTAGAAGGACTTGAAGATTTAGATATTTTTCCAGCTTCATTTATTGTAAAATTTACAAATATTGAAGAAGCAGAACAAATAAAAGCAGAAGTAGAAAAAATAGAAGGAATATATAATGTAAAATATAATGCAGATACAATAGATGCGGTAATATCTATATCACATGTTGCTAATATATTTTTATTAGGAGTAGGAACAGTATTATTAGTAGTAAGTATATTTATAATTTCTAATACAATAAAACTTGCTGTTTATTCAAACAAAAGAGAAATATTTATAATGAGATATATTGGTGCAACAAATAGCTTTATAGTAAAGCCATTTATAGTAGAAGGTGCAATAATGGGAATAGTTTCAGCACTAATTTCATTTATAATAATTTCAATTGTATATGTGTATTTGTATGCAAGTTTAAATTCAAGTTATGCTTTAGGTGTATTTAGGTTTATTCCTTATTCAACTATATGGTATCAAATTTTGGGAGCGTATATCATATTAGGATTATTTATTGGTATATTTGGTAGCTCAATATCACTTAAAAAATATCTAAAAGCATAGGAGGAAGAAAATGATAAGTAGGATAAAGAAAAATAGTATAATTTATATAACTATATTATTTTTGAGTATTCTTCCTATAGTATATGGAGCAGATACATTATCTAAATATGAACAACAATTAGAAGATGTAAAGCAAGAGCAATTAGAAAATTCTCAAAAACTTACTGGTGTAGAAAAAGAATTAGCTTTATATGCATATGATGTTGCACAAATAGATAGTGAAGTAGTAAGCTATAGTAAAGATTTAGCTGGAATTGAGGAACAAATAGCAGACGTAGAAGATAGATTAGAACAATTAGAAACAGATTTAGAAGATGCAAACGAGAACTATAGCATAGTTAATAGTACATATGCTAATAGGTTGAGATCAATATATGAAAATGGAATACCAAGTATTTTTGAGCTTATAATAACTTCTAATGGTTTTACAGATTTAATGGTAAAATTAAATATATATAGTATGATTTTAGAGCATGATAAAACGTTAATGAATACATACCAAGATAGACAAAATTATATTAATTATATAAAAGGAGATATTGAATTAGATAAAAAACAATTAGAAGCGTTAAGACAAGGTCTTGAGGATGTAAAAGCAGATTTAGAGGAAAAAAGAGTAGAGAAAGTAGATAAAATGTCTGAACTTGAGAAAAAGCAAGGAGAACTACAAAATGCTGCAGAGCTTCTTACACAAAAAAGAAAGCAAGCTATAGCAGATATAGACAATGAGATGGCAAAAGTTATTGATGAGGTAGCAGAGCAAATAAAAAATGGTACATCTGCAACATTTACTGGAACAGATTTTGCATATCCTACACCTGGATTTACAATTATTACAACTAGATTTGGAGAAGTATATAATTTGGTTGATCCTGCAGGTAGTGCTCATACTGGTGCAGATATTGCAGGAGCTGGAATTAACTGTACTCCAATTTATGCAATTCAATCTGGTACTGTAACTACATCAGGATATAGTAATTATGGTTATGGAAATTATATAATAATAAACCATGGTGAATGTACAAATGATAATTCTTCATATATATCATTATATGGACATTGTAGTTCTTTAGCAGTAGAGGAAGGTCAAGTTGTTGAAAAAGGTCAACTTATAGGATATGTAGGTACAACTGGAAATTCTACAGGACCTCATTTACATTTAGAGGTAAGAGTTAATGGTACTAGGGTAGATCCTTTGCAATTTTTCCCAAGCGTATCATTTACATATTATTAAAATATATTAGAAGGGGGAGATATATTTGAAAATTCGAGGGAAAGCAGGACGAGCTGTATTAGCTTTGGGGGCAGTTACATTAGGATTAAATTTTAATACATTTTGTTATGCTGATGCGGTTAGTGATGCAAGAGAAGAATTAAATAGTATAAAAGATCAAATTGAAGCAAATGAAAGTGAAATAAGTGCTGTTGAAAGTGAAGTTGCAGGATATTTAGATGAAATAAGCATATTAGATTCTGAAATTGCTACTTATACAGATAAATTAGATCAGCTACAAACACAAGTAGATACTTTAAATGATCAAATTGAAAAATATCAAAATGAATTACAAAATTCTGCACAATTATATAATAGTGCTGAAGATGTTTATGCAACAAGACTAAGATCAATATATGAAAATGGTATTCCAAGTGTTTTTGATATTTTAATAACATCTGAAGGAATAGGGGATTTTTTCTCAAAACTTAATGTATATACTAGTATATTAGAGTATGATCAATCATTAATTGGTAATATGAAATCTCAAAAAGAATATACAGATTACTTAAAAACAAATATAGAGGAAGGAAAGTTGTCTTTAGAACAGTTATCATATGATGTAGAAAAATCTACAAATGAATTACAGAGTGTAAAAAATGAAAGACAAGCTATAGTTGATGATTTAAACTCATCTAAAGCAGAATTACTTGCAGCATCCAAAATATTATTAGAAGAGCAAGAAGAAGCAGAAGCTAATTTGCAAGCTCAAATAGCTGCAGCGGCTGCGCAGGGTGGACAAAACAATGGATATTTTTCTGGAATATTTGTATGGCCAACTACTAGTTCATATATAACAGCAGGTTTTGGATGGTATAGTCCAGGTGGATATACTTCTTGGCATTCTGGTACAGATATTGGTGTATCAAGAGGTACACAAGTTATGGCAGCTGCATCAGGAACTGTAATAACTGCTCTTACTGTAACAAATGATCCAAACGGACCATATACATCAGCTGGATATAAAGATCATTCATTTTCTGCATCTAATGGTTATGGATATGGTAATTATATAATGATTGATCATGGTGTTGGAGATGATGGAAATAGACTTTATACTTTATATGGACATTTATCTAGTGTAGCAGTAAGTCCAGGACAAACAGTAAGTCAAGGACAAATAATAGGATATAGTGGAAATACAGGAAATTCATATGGTGCTCATTTACATTTTGAGGTAAGAGTTAATGGAAGTGCTGTTGATCCAATGTCATATTTTAATTAAAAAAATGTTACAAATATGTTAAATTGTAGACAATTGAATATATTTATGATAAAGTTGTAAACAAAGATATTAACGGCTTTTTTAGGCATAGTATCGTAGGGGGTTAATTTTATGGGAGCAGAAATAATGAATAAGTTCTTAAAAGTTATTGGAATTGGAAATAACAATGAAGATAATTATGATGATGGATATGCTGATGATTATGAAAATGAAGGATATACAGACGAAATTGACGATGAAGATATGTATAGTCAACAAGGTGGAGCACGTAGTAGAGCAAGAGCTTCAGTAAGAGAAGTAGAAGAAGGTAATGGAAACAGACCAACAAAGGTTATATCAGTAAATAATGGAATGTCAGCATCTAAAATGGTTATTACTCAGCCAACTTGTTATAATGATGTAGAAGAAGTTGGAACTTACTTAAAAAGTAAAAAATCAGTAATCATTAATCTTGAAAATGTTGGTAAAGAAGATGCAAGACGTGTTTTAGATTTCTTAAGTGGAGCTACATTTATGATTGAAGGAAATATTCAAAAAGTATCAAGCCTTATATATTTAATGACTCCAAGAACTGTTGAAATTCAAAATGATTTAGAGAATAATCAATATAATAAACAACAAGATCAAAAGCAATCATTTTCTTGGCTAAAATAATTTTGTAATACAAACAGGTCTTTTGGCCTGTTTTTTAGTTTAGTAAGGGGGTTAATAATTATGCTAACACCAATAGATATAGATAATAAAGTATTTAAAAAAGCTAAATTAGGTGGATATGATATAAAAGATGTGGAAGATTTTCTAGTTTTAGTTATGAATGATTATGAAAAACTATATAAAGAAAATAATGAGCTTAGAGGACAAGTTCAAACTTTACAACAAAGTGTAGATCATTATAGTTCTTTAGAAGCAGGAATAGATAGGACTGTTGAAAATGCTCAAACAGAGGCTGATAGTATTAAACTTGCTGCACAAAAACAAGCAGAAACTATTAAAAGTGGTGCAGAACTTGATGCAAAACAAAGACTAGAAGATTTGCAAAGACAAATAATAAAAGCGGAAGTAGATATAGAAACAAAGAAAAATCAAATGAGAATATATAAGATAAAAGTACAGTCTATGTTAGAGGCACAATTAAAGATTTTAAATGAAGAAGCAGATTAATGGTAATAATGTGTATTAAATAATAATAGTTAGATAGAGATGAGAAATAAATCATCTCTATATTTTTATGTTATAGTAATATAAATACATATATGGTTGAAAAAATACATAAAATGTGTTAAAATATTAAAGTAAATTTGTATTGAATGGAGAGAATTATGTTTGAAAAATTAGAAGAGTTATATAAAAAATATTTAGAACTTACAAAACTTATTTCAGATCCTGAAGTAATAGCAGATCAGAATACTTGGAGAAAGTATATGAAAGAACAAGCTAGTATGAAGGATGTTGTAGATAAGTATCTTGAGTATAAAAAAATAGAAAAAAATATGAATGAAGCTAAAGAAATGATGGACGATCCTGACTTAAAAGATATAGCTAATGAGGAATATTATTCATTAAAAGATAAATTACCACAAATTGAAGAAGAACTAAAAATCTTATTATTACCTAAAGATGAAAATGATGATAGTAACGTTATAATAGAAATAAGAGCGGGAGCTGGTGGTGAAGAAGCAGCGTTATTCGCATATAATTTATATAGAATGTATACAATGTATGCAGAATTAAAAAGATGGCAAGTTGAGGTTATGGATTTAAACGAGACTGAAATTGGTGGAATAAAAGAAATATCTTTTATGATTAAAGGAAAGGGAGCATATAGTAGATTAAAATTTGAAAGTGGCGTTCATAGAGTTCAACGTGTTCCTGAAACAGAAGCAAGTGGAAGAATACATACTTCTACAGCAACAGTTGCAGTGCTTCCAGAAGTAGAAGATGTTGAAGTAGATATTAATCCTAATGATTTAAGAATTGATACATATAGATCTAGTGGTGCTGGTGGACAGCATGTAAACAAAACATCATCTGCTATAAGAATTACACATATTCCAACAGGAATAGTTGTAGCCTGTCAAAATGAAAGATCACAACTTCAAAATAAAGAAACAGCAATGAAAATGCTAAGAGCTAAACTTTATGAAAAAGAAGTTGAAGAAAGAGATAGTGAAATAATTAA
>CALXEQ010000016.1 GCA_944387375.1 uncultured Clostridia bacterium | reverse complement strand
GGTAGAGCATTCGGCTGTTAACCGAAGGGTCGTAGGTTCGAGCCCTACTTGAGGAGCCAAATTAAGGAGTTAAGTTTATCTTAGCTCCTTTTTTACTTTTTATTCTAATTTTTTTCCACACATATAGCAGTTTTCTCTGGTTGCATCATTTTTAGTATTACAATTTTTACAGATTCCTTTTAATTTATATTTTATTTTTTCTATAAATATCTACAATAGTTTTGCACAAATAATAAAATGTTAATGTTGATATAAAAATAAGAATACTTGAAATTATACCTATCCAATTTATTTCGCTTCTATATAGTTCTAAAGTTGGATTGCTTAAGATTTTGGTAGTTGAAAAACAAATAAATATAAGTACTGATATTATAATTCCTATAATTAAAATTATATTTGCAAATATATTTAACTTATCTGCATTTGTATATTTTCTACTTTCCTCTTTTACTTTTTCTTCACAATATGGACAATATGTTCTCCATTCATCAATTTTTTTACCACAGTTTGGGCAATTTATTTTTCTTTCCATATATAAACCTCCTTTACTTTTATAATAATTAAAATAATATATTTTTTCAAGATTATTTATAATATTTAACTTTTTTGTGTAAGTAGCGATATTAATATTTAATTAAATATTTTATGTTTTTATGCAACCATTTGTAGTAAATATTTACTCTTAATTAATGTAAGGACATTGAAAATGTATTTTATAATAATAAAAAATTAAAGGTTTGATTTTATACCAGATAAATATTAAAATAAAATACATAAGTTAAATTAAGTGAGGATTTGTTATGCAAGAAATATTTGAAAATTTAATTAAAGGAGACAAAAATGCTTTTGAGAAAGTTGTAAAGATGTATGAGAAAAAATTATTGGTTATTGCATGTTCTCGATTGAAAGATAGATCATTGGCATATGATGCTGTGCAAGAAACTTTTATTACTTTATATTTAAATGCAAAAAAAATTAAAGATTATAATAAATTAAAATCTTGGCTTGTAGTTGTTTTAATGAATAATTGCACTAAGATTAATAAAAAGAAAGAATACAGTGAAATATCTTTTGAAGATACTAATTTAGATGCAATTTTACATTCAGATAATGAAGAGTTTAACAAGATATTTAGTGATATAGACTTTTTTAGTTGTACTAACTTTTTAAGTGAAGAAGAAAGAACTATTTTAGCATTATTTTATAGTAATGATTACACAATTAATGAGATATCTGATATATTGAATTTAAATGTGGGCACAGTTAAAAGTAAAATATCGAGAGCCAAAACAAAAATAAAAATTCGTTTAGGAGGAAAAAATGATGAGTAATGTAAATAAAGATTATATTGATGTAGAATTATTAAATAAATTTGAAAGTATACAAAAGAAATTTAATGGTTTTGATAATGATGATATAACTAACATGATTTTAAAAGCTAATAAAAGAAAAAAGAAAAAAATATATTATTATCTATTTGCTATGTCTTCATGTGCTTGTTTGATTTTGATTTCCTTAATTTTTATATTTAATAATAGAAATGTTAGTACAGATATAGAATTAATTGCTAATACACAAGAGAACAATATAGAAAAAGATAATATAAATGAAGAAGATATATTTGATGTGGAATATAGTATGTTACTTTCTTCAACAGTGGATATTAAAGACATAAATGTGTTAAAAGAAATGGCAGAGGATATAGTAATAGCAAAAGTAAGTAAAATAGATGGTGGGATAAATTATAGTGAAGTTCTTAAAATGTATACAAGTGTAAATACAATTGGAGAAATAGAGATAGTAAGAACAATAAAAGGAGATTTAAAAGTAGGACAAATAATACCGTTTATACGACTTGGAGGAATAGTAGAGACATCTGAGTATGTAAAAGGATTAAATGAAAAAAGAAAAAAATTATTAGAAGAAGCAGAGCAAAATGGAGAAAAAACAATGTTAGATTATAAATATGTAAAGGAAATAAAGGCAGGGGATATAGAAATTGTGGAAGGAAAGACGTATTTGATGTTTATTTGTTATGATCCGTATAATGAAAGATATGAAATATTTGGTGATCAATATGGATTAAGAGAATATGATGAAAATACCAATAGTGTGCTAAATAATGATACAAATGAATATGAAAAAATTGATATTTTAAATTTAGAATAATAAATATATTTTTATATTTACTCTTCTAGTAGTATAATGTAAATAATTTAAAATTCAAGCATTATATACTAGGAGAGTTTTTTATAATTGATATATAATATTAAATTATTATATAAAGTGTAACTTTTTATTTATAATTGGTAATATATAAATATAATTAGTGAAAGGAAATATATTTATGGATAAAAATACAATTGAAAATTATATTAATAACAATATACTAGATATTGAGCAGTTAATTGAAGATTATAAATTATATATTTATAGTATTGCTAAAAATAATTCAAAAGGATTTTTAAATGAACAGGATATAGAAGAGATAGTATCAGATACTTTTTTAACTATATGGCATAATAAAAATAAAATAGAAAAAGATAAGATACTTAAAAACTATATTGCTGCGGTTACTAAAAATTTAGTATTAAAAAAACTTAGAGAAAATAAAAATAATAAATTAAATGTCAATTTGTGTGATGAAAATATAGGTAGTCAGTTTAATAATATAGAATATGTATATGAGAATAATCTAATAGAAGAAACTATAAATGAAGAATTGAAAAATTTTACAAAACTAGAATATAAAATATTTACTAAATATTATTATTTTTCTAAAAGTATAAAGGAAATAGCTTCTGAAATGAATATTAGTGAATCATTAGTAAAAGTAAAATTATATAGAATAAGAAAGAAATTAAAAAAAAGATTAAAAGAAAAAGGAATAATACCTAAAAATTTAGTGATTATTATTGCAATTTTAATAATAGGAATTTCAAGTTTTGTAATTGCAAAAGAAATATTCAAACATTTTTTCTTAGATTCATCTGATGGCGTTGAAGAAGCATTAAATGATGGATATGTTGAAAATTATGAGTTACAAAACAATAGTTATAGTAATGGAATTAATATTGATGTAGAATCTGTTTTAATGGACGATTATAATTTGGCTATTGTTTTTAGATTAAAATTTGATAATGTAGATTATGTAAGAGACGTTAATTATTGTAATTTTAATAATTTATTAATAATGGACGAAAGTAATAATTTAATAGTTACTAAATTTGAGGGAAATATTAAGGATTCAAAATTATTAAATTTTTTTGATATTAATAATAATTATCCTGGAATTAGTAATGGAAATGAAAGTGTACATATAAAAAATAAAAATGATAATGAAATTATAATGACATATATTACAAATTCTAGTCAATTTCCAAAATCACATAAGCTTAAAATTATAACAGATGAAATTTCTTTACATTATTCAAATGATAATTTAGGAAAAAATATAGATACAATAAATGGAAATTGGAGTATAGAAGTAGAGCTTCCAGAAGAGTTTTATAACAGAAAAACAGAAGTATATACTTTAGAAAGTAGTAATGATGAAAATTTAGAATTGCTAGGAGCAAATTTATCTCAGACAGGAATAAGAATAGAATTTAAAACAAAATGGGGACAACAATATTATAATGAAGATGACTCAGATGAAATAATTTATGAAAAATTAGAAAAAATAGGAAATGAATATTTAACTTTTGAATATATAGTAGATAATGGAATAACACCTTTATATGACTATTATATTGTAAATTCTTTTGGAGAGAAATTTTATCCAGCTAATTCTTCTGATGGGGATGGTGGAATGAGTGTAGGCTCAAATGCAGAGTTAAATTATTTTCAGATTTTTAATATGACACCATCTGATGCTACAGATAAGATAACAATAATTATGCAAAAGGATAGTCATTATTTTGATACTACAGAAAATAAATATTTAGAAATAGTACTAAGTAGAAAAAGTGATTAATTAAAATTTGAGTATATAAATTATAGCGTATATATGATATAATAATTAATATGTTAGGAGAAATTAAATGGAAAAATTTGAATTATTAGATAAAGATGGAAATAGAACAGGAAAAATAATGACAGGCTCAGATATAGATGATAAATCACGTATACCTAAAGGCTATTATGTAGCAATAGTTGGTGTACTTATTATTAATGATAATAATGAAGTATTACTTGAAAAACGTAGTATGCTTAAAAAAATTGATCCAGGTAAATGGGGTATTTGTGGAGGAAAAGTAGATCATAATGAAGAGCCAATTGATGCGGGAATTAGAGAAACTTATGAAGAAATTGGTATTCTTCTAGATAAAAGTGAAATGAAATTATTATGTGTAAATAAAAGTGAAACAGCATATTTTAATATTTTTTATGTTAAAAAGAATATAGATATAAGTAAATGTAAATTACAAAAAGAAGAGGTGGATGAGCTAAAATATTTTAATATTGAAAAACTTGGTGAACTATATCATGAGGGTATAGAATGGAAAGAAGCTTTAAGCAAAATTCTACATTAATCTTTATATAATTCTTCTAAAAATATAGATGACAGAAAATGAGTAAAATATGCACCATTATTTATTGGACAACCTAAATTTAATATATTATACTTATATTAATTTAATAGCTATTAAAAATAAATTAAAGGAGGAATATATGTGAGTTTAGGAACCAATTTAGCTGTCATAAGAAAAAAGTTAGCTTTTTCGCAAGATGATATTGCCAAAAGATTAAATGTTTCTAGAAAAACAGTATCACTTTGGGAACAAGATATAAGTGTACCTAATGTTTACCAAGCAAGGTTACTTGCTAATTTATATAGTACAACAATAGAGGAATTAATAAATGGAAATATAATAAAACATATAGATAATATAGTTAAAACTACAGAAGTAAGGGAAATGAGTAAAATTAATTGGACAAAAACATGGAGTAAAAAGTATCCTATATTAGCTAAATATCAAAAAGAAGTTGATGTTGAGGAATATTCTAAGGAAATTAGAGAAATGATTAATAAATTAAAAAAGTTTCATGGATATAGTGAGTTAGATTCTATGTTAGTTTTAAAAGATATTTTATATCATGAGTGGAAGGATAATTTAAAAAATAATTAGGAGAAATATTATGAGTTTAAAGAAGTTAATGGAAAATAAAATTTTAAATGAAAAGATGAAGGATGTTTATAAAAAAATGAAAAATAATGAGTATGGTGCAGCTTATGAAAGTGTTAGGGATATATTAGATTTTATTAACAAGAAATTTATAATGAAAATTTATAATATAGATTTAAAAGATGCAAGTACTATACCAGCATCAAAAATATATTTTGAAAAAGATAAACGACTTTTTGAATATATGCTTTCTTTAAATGATGAATATAATACAATAAATTATTTAGATATAATGCCTGAAGATGTAGATTTTTTAATTTCATACTTAGATTGTATATATAACTATATGTTTGATACATATGGTGAATTTATGTAATAAGTACTTTATTCTTTTATATTGAATTTCTAATTATATTGTGATATATAATATAGAAATTATATAAAGGAAGTGAGATATATGAATATTGTATTTCTAGATGTTGATGGTGTATTGAATTCAATAGAATATTTAACACAAACGTATAAAAAAGTAAAAAGAACATTAAAACAAGAAGAAATGTTAGATCCAATATGTATAAATAATTTAAAAGAAATAGTAGATAAAACTAATGCAAGAATTGTAATAACATCTTCTTGGAAAATATGTGACTTAGATATTTTAATTAAAGTATTTAGTAAGTATAATTTACAGATATATAGTATAACAAAAAACTATGGAGATAAAAGAGGCAAGGAAATACGAGAATGGTTAGAAAAAAATAAAGATGTGAGTAATTATATAATTTTAGATGATGATATTTTTAAAGATTATGTAGGACTAGAAGATAAAATAATACAAACATCTATGTATAAAGGAAGAGGTTTAAATAATTCTCACGTAGAAATGGCAATAAAAAAACTAAAGAGGCTATAAAAATAGTCTCTTTTTTACTGTACTATACATATTTAATTGACATAATTAAATAAAAATGGTATAATTAATATAGTAGTTTTCTAGATAAACCTATTAACTATATAGGTTGTCAGGTTGATCAGAAGATGAAAAAAATATTATTGAAAGGGGGAATTGACATGACAATGTCAATCGCAAAAATAGGAACAAAAATCCTAATTAAGAAAAAGTACCAAGAGGAGGTACTTGAAGAGCTTGAAGAAAAAGCTCAAAAAAAATCTGCATTAAAAGCAGAAAAAAAGGCTCAAAAAGCCGAAAAGAAAGAAGCTCGTAGAGAAAGACGAGCAGAAATATTTTCTTCTGTAAAGGGAAAATTAGTGAAAAAAGCTAATAAAGAACCTGTATCAGAAGAAGGTGTTATCATATGTTATGAAACGCCAGAAAAGAAAGGAGAATTTTACGAGGCAACTTTGATAAAAGCTAGCCAGATAGTAGATTCTTCTGGAAAAGTAGTTCCAGATTTAAGAGGAGAAACTCTTAAAGATTGGAATTTGGAAAAAAATCCTTTATTCGTAAAGGATGGAAAAAATACTCTAGAAGTAATATATACTGATAGAGTGTACACAGATGATGAAAGCAAAGCTTACATCTTAGTTGAAACAGAGTATGTATACTTTGTAGTAAGTTTTGAAATAAAATTAGAGAAAAAAGAGGTTAAGACCTATAAAATGGTTGAAACTTTCTAAAGAAAGAATTGCAGGTTGCATGAATTGTAGCCTGTAATTTTTTAACATTTTTTTTAGGTATTAATATAATACAATAGGTGATTGTATGAGTTATATAATATTTTGCATATCAGTAATTGGCATAGTTGCAATATGTTTTACTATGCACAATTGTTGTTTTATAGATAAAGAAAAAGAAAGTAAAGGAGAATTAAAAATTATTTTAACTAAAGAAAATGTAGATTTTGATGAAAAAAAGGAAATAATAAATAAAATAATGAATGGTGAATTTGAAGATATTTTAGATGTAGTAGATAATATGCGAATAAATTGACT
>CALXEQ010000015.1 GCA_944387375.1 uncultured Clostridia bacterium | reverse complement strand
GTTAATCTTTCTATATTTGCAGCCATTTCAAGTGTTATTTTAGCTTTTCCATTTAATATTTCATTTATATGCTTTTGTGTTACTCCGAGTCTTAAAGCAAATTCAGTTTGAGATACTTTATTATACTCTAAATAATCTTTTAAATATTGACCAAAATATACCATATAATTTTCCTCCTATCCATCTCCATAATGCTTATCATCAATTTTTAAAAATTGAACATCAATTATCTTTTCTAAATTATTATAAGGATATTCAGCATCTGGTATAAAATATCCTCTTAATTTAGAATTAATCTTAAATGTATAAACTTCTTTTAAATTACCTTTTTTCTTTTCTATTCCATATACATAATGCAATGGATTAAGTAAAAGTTCTTTCATATTTATGGATTCAATAATTAATCTTTCAACTTTTTCTATAGTTATACGTTCTTTATCTAAATGTTTTTTTATAATTTTTTTATCATAGTCCTTATTATATGCACTTGTTTTTATGATTTTTATTTTAATCACCTCACAATTGCATTATATGTTTATATTATAACCCAATGCATTATAATATGTCAATATAATGTGATTTAATTATATCACTTTTTATTTATTAGTATCAATATTTATTAGCTTACTTTTCTTGTCTAGTTTTATTATACAATTTAAAAATCATATAAAATAAATTAATATTCAATTTTAACATATTATGATATAATATACTTATATTAAAGAAAGGACTATATCGATGAAAAAAGCAACAGCCAAAGTAGAAAGTAAAAGTATAAGTGTTTTGAGAAACTTAATAGATGAAATGGATACCGTCACTCACTCATTTGAAGAAGGAAATACAAATATTTCTTGGGATGGAGAAATCAAGTTATACAAAAACTCCAATATAGATGATAAGTGTAATTTATCATCTATATTAAAAGTTCAAATAAAAGGTAGAACAAGAAAGATACCTAAGGGAAACAATATAAATTTTTTAATTTCAAAAGATGATTTAGAAAATTACTTATTAGTAAACGGTACACTATATTTTGTTATTATTTTTAATAAGAATAATGATTTTAAAATTTATTATATAGATTTACTGCCTTATAACTTACGAGAATTACTAAAAGAAACCCCAAATAAAGACAATAAAATAAAGGTAAAACTAAAATACATACAGAATGATCCATTACCATTTGAAAAAATGTTGAGAAATTTTGCAATTAATATGGAACATCAAAAAAAGATAAGTGATAAAGTTTTTCAAAAAAAAAATATGATGATATCTATTAATAATAAAAAAAGTAAGCTTGAATTTTATGATTGGAAGCACAAAGATTATTCTATAACATCTCTACTAGGAGAAGAAAAATATTTATATGAATTAGATGAAAATGATAATATTATTAATATTGAACTTGCTACTCTCAATATGATAAAAGAGCCTTTTAATATTGAAATAAAAGATAAACTAGGAAATTTATTTTTCAAAAAAATAGACTGTATATACACAAAAGATTCTACTGTAATTAATATAGGTAAAAGTTTTAAAATATATCAATATGAAAAAAATTTTAAAATAAAAATTAAAGGAACATTAAATGAAAGAATAAATTCATTAAGATTTTTAATTCAAGTAATTAAATTTAAAGGCTTTTATATAAATAATGAATGGATAAAACTTAATGGAACAATATCAAGTTTTGATTCATTTAACTCACAATTAGCATTATATAATAAAATTTTAAATTTTATCAATAACCATAACATAAATAAAGATATAAATTTAGATGACTGGGATTATAAAGATATAAATAACTTTATTGTATGGATAAAAGCTATCGATGAAAATATTCCCATAAAAATAAAAAATTTTACATCATCAGTAATAGGCTCTATAAAAATACATGACATATGCTTTTCTATTTTTGCAGAATATAAAGACGATGGAAGCATAAAGGTTAATAGCATATGGAATAGCAATACCAATAATAAATACTTATTTATAATGAGTAATACTGAAAATACAGAGAAATTTGAAACCACAAATATATTTGATTTTTTAAACAAAGATACTTATTTATCAGATGATATTAACTTTTCAGAAATGAAAAAATATTATAATGAAAATGAACTACAACAAGATGAAGAATATGTTATAAATATGCAAGCATTAGAAGCAATTTTAGCTTATGACGAAAATAAAAATAAAAATCTTTTAGATTATGCTAATTTTTTACTAGATAAAATAATTAATAAAAAAAATATGAATGAAGTTGCTATTATTAATAAATATCAAATAAAAAAAAGATTAAAAAAATTAACTTTTGATGATAAATATAAACTTATGAAAATTTTAGAAAAGAAAAACAATGAGTTATTTTACAATATATCAATTAATTTATTACTTGATAAAAAAGATGAAGCCAAGAAACAATTTGAAAAATTAACAGAATTAGAAAAAAAAGAATATTTAAAATATCCTATATCTATATTTTTCAATTAAGTATAAGCAATAAAATCTTGTAAATATTTATTTGCAAGATTTTATTGCTAACTAAAACTTTTATTATAATATAATATCAATATATTATATTTTTGTAAATTATTCTTCATTTGGATCTATCAAACTTAAGCCTACTTTTTGCCTTTGTAAATCCACACTATCCACATAACATGTGACTATATCTCCAACATTTAACACTTCTAATGGATGCTTAATATAATCCTTTGTTATTTTAGATATATGTACTAATGCATCATCATGTAATCCTATATCTATAAATGCTCCAAAGTCAACTACATTTCTAACTGTTCCTTCAAGTTTCATTCCAATTTTTAAATCTTCTATTTTTAATATATCACTTTTTAACAAAGGCTTAACAAAATCATCTCTATAATCTCTATTTGGCTGTTTTAGACATTTTACTATATCTTCTAAAGTAAAGTTATCTATATTATTTTCTAATGCAAATTTTGGCAAATTTAAAGAATCCAACTTTTTATTAAATTCATCTTTTCCTATATCCTGTACATTCATTCCAATATCTTTTATTAATTTTAATGTTATATCATAGCTTTCTGGATGTATAGATGTTTTATCTAGTATATTTTCTCCATCTATAATTCTCATAAATCCTATTGATTGCTCATATGCTTTTGAAGATAATACTTTATTTTTTATGATCTCTTGTCTAGATAAAATTTTACCTTTTTCTTCTCTATAATTTATTATTTTATTTATATTAGTTTTAGTAAGTCCTGAAACATATTGTAGTATTGAAGGACTTGCTGTATTTATATTTACTCCAACTAAATTAACAGATTTTTCAACAACAAAATCTAAAGATTCACCAAGTCTTTTTTGGTTTACATCATATTGATACTGTCCTACACCTATACTCTTAGGATCAATTTTCACAAGCTCACTTAATGGGTCTTGTAATCTTCTACCTATACTTATTGCACTTCTCTCTTCAACATGTAAATTTGGAAATTCAGATATAGCAAGTTTAGATGCAGAGTAAACTGATGCTCCTGCTTCACTTACAATAATATATTCTACCTTTTTATCTTTATACTCATTACAAACTTGTGCAACTAAACTTTCACTTTCCCTAGAAGCAGTTCCATTTCCAATAGCTATTATATCTATATCATATTTTTTAATTAAACTTTTAATTGTGTCTTTTGCCTCATCCCATTTGTTTTGTGGATCATGTGGATAAATCTTGCTTATATTTAGCACTCTTGACGCTTTATCTATTACTGCAAGTTTACAGCCTGTTCTAAAAGCAGGATCAAATCCTAACACAATTTTATCCTTCATTGGTGGTGTAAGTAATAACTTTTCTAAATTTTTACTAAATACACCTATTGCTCCTTCTTCTGCTTTTTCTTTTAGCTCGGTGCGTATCTCTCTTTCAACAGATGGAAATATTAATCTTTTATATGAGTCTACAATTGAATCTTTTACTATATCTACTATAGGACTATTAATGTTTTTTATTACTTTCTTTTCTAAGTAATTCATAATATGCTCTGTGTCAACAGTAATACTAACAGTTAAAATCTTTTCTTTTTCTCCACGATTTAGAGCAAGCACTCTATGAGATTTAATATACTTTACTCTTTCTGAATAATCATAATACATCTTATATACTTGTCCTTCATCTTGTGCTCCTTTTTTAATTTTAGATACAATTGTACCAAAATTATATATATTATTTCGTATGTATTTACGATACATAGCATTATCTGATATCCACTCTGCTATTATATATTTTGCACCAGTAATTGCCTCATCTACACTTTTTACTTTATCTGTTATATATTTACTTGCTACCTCTTCTATATTAATTTTTACTGAAAATGACATTATAATTTTAGCAAGTGGCTCAAGTCCTAAAGCAATTGCCTCAGTTGCTTTTGTTTTTTTCTTTTCTTTATATGGTCTATATAAATCTTCTACTTCAACTAATTTCTCACATTTCATTATCTGAGTCTTTAACTCATCTGTAAGCATTCCCTTTTCATCTATGAGTCTTATAACATCTTCTTTTCTTTTTAACAAACTTACTTGATATTCATATACTTCATTTATTTTTCTTATCTGTTCTTCATCTAATGCTCCTGTTGCTTCTTTTCTATATCTAGCAATAAATGGTACAGTATTGCCATCTTCTAAAAGCTTTAATACATTTTCTACTTGTCTTTCTTTTACATTAAGTTCTTTAGCTATTTGTAATATTATATCTTGATTCATATTAATTCTCCTTTAATTTACCAGACTATTATATCACAAAAAAATATAATGTAATGAATTTTTCTATTTATTGACAATAATACAACTACTTAATATAATTATTATATTAGTATCGAGGTGATATTACTTTGGGATATGTAGATAGATTTATTAAAAACATAAACTTAGAAGGTAAAAAATATAAAACAAAGGGTACATTACTTGCTAACTTAAATCCAGGGGATATTATTTGGGCAAGAAGATATTCAGAAGAAGACGTACGAAAAAATATTGAATTAGAGCATCAAGAAAGTCCATTTGTTGTAATATATAAAAACGAGTTAGATATTATATATTGTCTAGATTGTAGCTCTAAAGAAAATACAAAAGCACCTAATATAATTATGTTTAACAAAAAAAATTATCCTAATATATTCTTTAGAAATACATATATAAAATTACATCCAGATGTAGAAATGACAAGCTATAGATATATACGAAAAATTGGTAGTCTTTTACCAGATGATTTTAACTTACTTAAAAAAAGACTATTTTTACTTATGACAGATGAAAATATAGAAAAAATGTATAGCTTTCCAAAAAATAAGCTTACGTACTATATGGATACAGGAGATATAGTTCGTTTCTATGGAAATTTCTACTTAGTTGGATATAAAGCAAAAAAACATTACATAGCATACAAAGCAATACCAGATAAAAATAGTAAAGAAATAGTTATAAATGAAGAACCATATAAAATACTATATGATACTAGAGTAAAAATTAAATTTACAGACATATGTGTCCTTTATGGATTTTATCATAAATATAAACCATACTTAAATAGAAAAAAATACACAGGATATCATATAGCAACAATTGGTGATTTATTACAACTAGAAAATTCTTTATATTTAGTGCATGGAAAGTATAAAAAATACCTTGTAGTAATAAAGATATATGAAAATCAAAAAGATATAAAGCTTGAAAAATATAAAAGTATCTATATAAATAATAAAATGTATCTTTCTGGATTTGAATTTTTTCTACTTCCACAAGAACATGAATATAATATAATTTCACAAATATTAGAATTTGAAATATGTGAATATCTATACAAAATGAAAGAGCTTAATATTACCCCAACTGTTGATAAAGAAAATATTATAAAAACTACTACTTCAAAAGATATTAATATTTCTAATCTACAAAAAGAAATAGTTTTTCAACTAGAACAAATGAGCTTTGCTCTTGAAGAAATAATAGCCATATTATTATGTCTTAAGACACCACAAAATGAACTTACATTTAAAAATTATCTAGTACTTAACTATAATTGTACAGATAAAGAAAAAATCAAGCAAGATGTATTAAATATCTCAAAGACAGATATAAAAAAAGTAAATATAGAATTATATCCAGGTGACATTGTACTTGCAAACAGAAAAAATGACCCTAATTTCATAGACAATGTCATAAAAGATAGAGATACAACTGGACCATATATTATTTTATATATTAATCAAGAAGATAATTTAATATACGCTGTATCTGGTGCATATTCAACAACAAATGGACCTAAAACAATTTTTAAAGCAGAAATTAAAAATAAAAATATTCTCAAAGATAATATAATACATATAAAAGCAACTCAACCTGTACAAATAACTAAAGAGGATATTATAAAAAGAATAGATACACTTTCTAAAGAAGATCTTAATAAATTACTTAAAAAAGTATATTCTTATTTATATTTTAATCCTGATTCTAATACTAAAGTTAAAATAAAAAAGGAAAATTATATATATTATAATGCTCCTCTTGATGTTATAGTATATAAAAAAGGTTATTATCTTATATTTGATCAAGACACCACTTACTTTTATGCATACCATCTGTATGAAACTAAAAAACCAGATTTAAAAATAAATGATATAGGATATATGATTAACCTAAAAACAATTTCAAGAATACCTAATAATAAACAATATGAAGTTGTAAAAATAATTCCAGATGAGCTTCTTGAAATAGTAAGAAATAAAAACAAATGGAAAAAATGCACAAATCTACCAACATTAGATACTATAAATGGAACAATGAAAAGAGGAGATATTATATCATATAATAACATTCCTTATCTTATATTTGGTGAATATAAAAATTATTTTCAAATATATAAACTATATAATCAAACAGCTCTAAATAAACTATGTGATATATCTACCTCTACTATAAAATATAAAACAGACTTTGAAACTTACTTTATTTCTAAGACTACAACTTGTAATATAAAAGCCCATATTTCTGATGATGCTTTAGATAAACTTAATAATAAAAGAAAACTTATAAAAAAGACTATTCATATGTCATACTATCCAAT
Source organism: uncultured Clostridia bacterium (assembly GCA_944387375.1). Lineage (GTDB taxonomy): Bacteria > Bacillota > Clostridia > TANB77 > CAG-465 > CAG-465. The sequence goes on along the minus strand of CALXEQ010000015.1, from coordinate 852 downwards.
TGACTACACTGAAGAAAAAACAACTAGTCTTAATCACGATCAACTATCACTTTTGAATAAATTAAAAAAATTCAATTTTACACAAGAGCAACTAATTGGTACTCTTCTAGCTTGTAATAATAAATTTATAATAAATGAACTACTAGATATTATATCAAAAGAAGAAAAATCTCCCTCTTTTGATAAAGTAGCTTTAATTCATCAAATATTAAAATTAATTAGAAACTAAGTAATTATGTAATATTTATTGATAATATTCGACATATATGCTATAATTTTTGTATATATTTACATGTCCAGATTAAATATATAATTATATTTTAATGGAGGGATTAACATGAAGAGTGAATCGATACAGATCTACGAGGACGTACTAAGAGGTACTCTAAAACGTTTTCCTCGAGGATTTTGGGTAGATGACGAAAGCAAAAATTTTCAGGCATCTGCTGAAATTACACGTTACTTAATAGAAGAAATACTTCATTGGGACGATAAAACACTAAAAAGAAAAATTTCTTGCCAGGTGTTTTTCAAACATAAGCTTAGAGGCATGCTATATATGCTTTTTAACGATAGTGTATATGCAGCTATTAATAACGCTTATCCTAATAAGTATCACGAATGGGAGTTTAAATGCACTCCAAGAAACTTTTGGACACTTGAAAATGCAAAAAGGGCTACCATATGGCTCTTTAAGGAAAAACTAAATTGGAGTGATGATGATATAAGGCACAATGTCAGCAGAAAGATTTTTGTTGAGAATGGACTTGATACCATGATGCATGTGTTATTCAAAAACAATGCTAAAGAGGCACTGTCCAATGCTTTTCCTGATTTATTCCGGTGAAAATT
>CALXEQ010000014.1 GCA_944387375.1 uncultured Clostridia bacterium | reverse complement strand
AAAAAATTAAGAAAAAATAAATATGTTAAAAGTGTATCAAATAAATCAATAACATATACAGATGAATTTAAAGAAAACCATTAAAAAGAAAATTGTCTGATGCAGAGAAATTAAAACGAGCAGTGCTCTTTTATAATTTTTTATCCATTCTATTAATTGCTTCTATAGTATCTTCATAGGTGCCAAATCCTGTAAGTCTAAAATGTCCTTCACCATTTGCTCCAAAACCTATACCAGGTGTTCCAATTATTGAAAAATTATTTAGCATGTAATAGAAAAAATCCCACGAGTTCATATTGTCTTTACATTTTATCCAAACATATGGAGAATTTATAGTTGAAACATCAATCATTCCTTTAGATTTAAAAAATTCGGTTAATAATGTAGTATTTCTTAAGTAGTAATTTATATTTTTTTGCAATTCGTTAAGTTTATCAGATTCATATACATTATAAATAGCATATTCACTAATGTAACTTGGACCGTTATATTTAGTATCTTTTAATCTTTTAAACATACTATTTAAAGATATATTTTTATTGGATTTTGAATGTAGCATTATAGCATTTGGTACTATTGTGTAAGCAAGTCTTATAGAAGTAAAGCCAGCAGTTTTAGAAAAGCTTCTAAATTCTACTGCCACCTTTTTAGCGTTTTCAATTTCATATATACTGTGAACAGTATTTTTATCTTGTATAAAAGCCTCATATGCACTATCAAAAAATATAATAGTATCATTTTCTATAGCATAATCTACATATTTTTTTAATAGTTCTTTTGATATAATTGCTCCTGTGGGATTATTAGGAAAACAAAGATAAATAATGTCAATATGTTCTTTTTGAGGAAGAAAAGTGCGAATATCATTTATATATATTATTTTGTTTCCACGTATTATATTTGAATCTACATACACAGGATATACTGGATCTTGAAGTGCAACTGTCAAATTTTTATCAAATATATCTAATATATTACTTATATCAGATTTTGAGCTATCTCCAATAAATAATTCACTATTGTCTATTGATATATTTCTTTTTAGGTAATCATTTTTTATAATTTCTTTTTTTAGAAAATCATGACCACTAGATGGGGGATATCCTGTAAAAGTTTCCTTTTTGGATAAATTACTACTTGCTATATTTATGCCTTTAATTTCCGAATCAGTAAGTGGTAAAGTTACATCTCCAATACTTAGATCTATAAGTTTTTTTTCATGGTTATTTTTTATATATTTTTGTTTTTCTTCAGATATTTTTGCAAATAAATAGTTTTTATTTAAATTTAGATAATTTTCATTAATATATGCCATAAAACCTCCTTTATACATTATATTTTTTAAATTATAAAAATATGTAATAAATTTTCACATAGTAAAGATTGACAAGATGACACTGTGTCATATATAATATTTAAAATGAGGTGATTATATGCCTACATCAACATTTTTTAATTTAAAAGATGAAAAAAGAGAGAAAATAATAGAAGTTGTAAAAAAAGAGTTTGAGAGGGTACCGTTATCTAAATTATCTGTTAAAAGAATTGTAGAAGGTTCATATATTGCAAGAGGAAGTTTTTATCAGTATTTCTTGAGTAAAGAAGATCTTATAGAATATGTATTGAAAGAAGATTTCTTTAATGTTAAAAATACAATTATTAAATTACTTGAAAAAAATAATGGTAATATTTTTGACATGTCATATGAATATTTAGATCATGCGGTGGAAGAAGAAAAAAGTAGAACAAATTATTATTTACATGTATCTGAGTTTTTAAAAGAAAATAATATTTGGCTATTTGATTTACTTGATGTAGAAGAAATAAAGAAGTATTTAGATTTAACCATTTTAAATTTTACAAGTAATTATGATTTAAAAATATTGCTTAGAGTAATTGCAATGGGGCTACAAATAACAAAAATGGATATTTTAAATGATTTTATTTCTAAAGAAGAAGGATTAAAAAGATTTAAAAGAGAATTAATTATTTTAAAAAGAGGTGCTCTGAAGGAGGAAAATTTATGAGAATTGGACTAGTATTAGAAGGTGGAGCAATGCGAGGAATGTATACTGCTGGAGTACTTGATGTATTTTTAGATAAGAGTATAGAGGTTGACTGCATAATTGGAGTTTCTGCCGGGGCATTATTTGGAGTAAATTATAAGTCAAGACAACCAGGTAGAACACTTAGATATAATATTAAATATGCAAAAGATAATAGATATATGGGATTTAAGTCTTTGATAAGAACAGGAAATATAGTAAATAAAGAATTTTGTTTTGATGAAATACCAAATAAATTAGACGTTTTTGATTTTGATACTTTTAATAAAACAAAAGAAAAATTTTATGCTGTTGTAACTAATGTAGATACTGGGGTTCCAGAATATATAGAAATAAAAGATTTGAATAAATCTATGGAGTATTTAAGAGCTTCGGGTTCAATGCCTTTTGTATCTAAGCTTGTAGAAATTAATGGAAAAAAATATTTAGATGGTGGAATTTCAGATAGTATTCCAGTTGAAAAAATGATAGATATGGGTTATGATAGAATAATAGTAGTACTTACAAGACCTAAAAATTATACCAAAAAGAAAACAGATCAAAATGTAGCAAAGCTTTTTTATAAAAAATATCCTAAATTAGTTGATACTATTAATACTAGATATTTAAGATATAATAATGAACTAAAAAATATAGAAAGATATGAAAAAAATGGTAATATTTTTGTTATTAGACCATCAAAACTTGTAAATATTAAAAGACTTGAAAAAGATGAAAATAAAATTAAAGAAATGTATAATTTGGGTAAAAATGATGCTATAAATAGTTTAGAAAAATTAAAGGAATATTTAAGTAAGTAAAAAGGGGGAAGGAATGAATTTAGCAATTAGAGAGATAAATAACCAAGATGAGGAAAAAATATTGGAAATGTTGGAAGAATACGAAAAGAGTGAACTTATTGAAGGAATTGATAGATATGAAGGAATAAGAAATTTTGAAGATCTAAAAAATATGAGCTTTTTAGAATGGTTAAATGATTTAGAAATAAAAAAAGACGAAAATAAGCTTCCAAAAGAATTTTCTCCTCAGACTACGTATATTTTAGTAGATGAAAAAGATGAAATTGTTGGAATGGTAAATATAAGATGGAAAGAAGTACCAGTTTTAATGAGTTATGGTGGAATGATAGGTTACAGTATACGTCCTTCAAAAAGAGGACAAGGATATGCAAATGAAATGCTAAGACTTGCACTTGAGATACTATTTAAAGTTTCTAAAAAACAAAAAATACTTATGACATGTAAAGATTTTAACATTGCTTCTAAAAAGGTAATAGAGAAAAATAACGGAATATATGAAAATACTATTTATGATTGTGAGGATGGATATAATCATTTAAGATATTGGATAGAAAACAATATATAAGTATAAGCACCTTAAAAATTAAGGTGTTTTTTTACGTTTAATATGATATAATTTAAAAAATGGAAAGGAATTTATATTATGGCAAAACTTTTACTTGTAGAAGATAATAATGCAATTATAATGGGATTAGATTTTTTATTTAAAGAAGAAGGATATAACTTTGATGTTGCTAGGACCTGTAATGAGGCAGATAAATTAATAACTAAAAATAAATATGATATTGTACTTTTAGATGTGTTTTTACCAGATGGAAATGGATTTGAAATTTGTAAAAAAATAAAGAAAGAATTTAATACTCCTGTTATTTTTCTTACTGCAAAAGATGAGGAAAAAGATATTGTTTATGGATTTGATATAGGTGCTGATGATTATGTTATAAAACCATTTAGAAATAGAGAACTTATATCTAGGATTAATAATGTACTAAGAAGAAATAATAAAGGAAAACAAATTAAATACAAAGATATTACTATAGATGTAGATTCTGGTAGAGTATATAAAAATGAACAAGAAGTTTTACTTACAAAGCTTGAGTATACAATACTACTTTGTTTATTTCAAAACCAAAATATATTAATTAGTAGAGAAAAACTTCTAAATGATATATGGGATGCAGCTGGAAATTTTGTAGAAGATAATACACTTACTGTATATATAAAAAGAATAAGAGAAAAAATTGGAGATAGTAATGGTAATATAATTAAAACTATACGTGGAATGGGTTATAGAGTAGGAGATTAGTATGAAAATATTTGAAAATAAAGAGATAAAAAGATTATTTATTTTATTTTTTTGTATATTATTCTTTTTTATAGTAGTTTCTATATTTACTTTTAATTATTTAAATAGAAATTTAGTAAGTAAGACAAATAATATTATAGAAAATATTATCTTAAAAATAGAAGAAAGATATCCAGACATAAATCAAGAAGATATAGTAGAAATACTAAACAATGATATAAAGTCTTCTTTAGATGCTAACATATTAACAAGATATGGAATAAATGATGATATATCTGTACTTTCTTCTATGAATCAATATAAAAGTTTGAGTGTTATAATAATAATTGTCTTATTAATTATTTCAAATGTAGTTATTATATTAATAATATATATATATTTGACATATAGAAAAAGAAAAATAGATAATTTAATAACATATATAGATAACATACAAAATAACAAGTATTTATTAGATATTGAAGATAATTCAGAAGATGAACTTAATAGTTTAAAAAATGAATTATATAAACTTACTGTTATGTTAAAAGAGAAAGCTGACGATTCTAAAGCTCAAAAAGAAGATGTGTATAGGCTTTTATCTGATATATCACATCAATTAAAAACACCGCTTACATCTATACAGATATTATTAGATAATTTAAATGAAAGCAAAAATATGGATGAGCAGACACGTAGAAAGTTTATTATAGAAATAACTAAAAAAGTTGAATCTATGAATTGGCTAATAATAGCATTACTTAAATTATCTAAACTTGATGCTAATGCAGTAGAATTTAAAAATGAGAGAATAGATGTATGTAATATGATAAAAGAGACAGTAGAAAATTTATCTATAATGGCAGAAATTAGAAATATAGAAATTATATTTGAAAGTAATGATACAATATATATCCAAGCAGATTACAATTGGTATAAAGAGGCTATAAGTAATATATTAAAAAATGCTATAGAGCATGCAAAACATATTGTAACGATTAAAGTAACTGAAAACAAAGTATACACACAAATAGAAATAAAAGATGATGGCGATGGAATAAATAAAAAGGATATGAAACATATATTTGATAGATTTTATAAATCTCAAAATTCAGATGAAAATAGTATAGGCATAGGTCTTTCCTTGTCTAAAAGTATAGTTGAGGCTCAAAATGGTCATATATATGTAGATTCTAAAGAAGGAGAATACACAAAATTTATAACTAGATATATAAAATAAAAAAATACTTCAAAAAAATGAAGTATTTTTTATATAGTCACTTAAATGTCATTTTAGCTATATATAATATAGACAAAAGGGAGGATAAATTATGGATGAAATATTAAAAGTTGAAAACTTAACAAAAGTATATGGAAAAGGCGAAAATAGAGTTGTTGCTGTAGACAATGTATCTTTTAGTGTAAAAAGAGGAGAATTTGTAGCAATAGTTGGAAGTAGTGGTAGTGGAAAATCTACAATACTTCATTTAATAGGAGGAGTTGACAGACCTACAAGTGGAAAAGTATATATTGAAGGTAAAGATGTTTACTCATTAAACGAGGAAAATCTTGCTATTTTCAGAAGAAGACAAGTAGGGCTTATTTATCAATTTTATAATCTAATACCTATATTAAATGTTGTAGAAAATATTACATTACCATGTGATCTAGATGGTAAAAAGGTTGAAAAGACAAGAATAGATGAAATACTAAAAGTATTAGGACTTGAAAATAGAAAAAATAATTTACCAAATGAACTTTCTGGCGGTCAACAGCAAAGAGTATCTATTGGTAGAGCACTTATAAATAATCCAGCTATAATACTTGCAGATGAACCAACAGGAAATTTAGATTCTAAATCTAGCGATGAAATAGTTGAGTTACTTAAAGTCTCAAATAAAAAGTATAATCAGACTATAATTATGATTACACATAATTTAGAAATTGCAAAAATTGCAGATAGAGTTATAAAAATAGAAGACGGAAAAATAGTATCGGAGGTGTAAATATGAATGTATTAAATAAACTTACATTAAAAAGCCTTCAAATGAACAAAAAAAGAACAATTGTTACTATAATTGGTATTATTTTAGCAACATCACTTCTAACTGCAGTAATTACTATGGTAGTAAGTTTTAGAGCAACTATGATAGAGTATGAAAAAGAAGATGCAGGAAATTATCATTATGTGTTTGAAGATGTACCGTATGAAGATTTAAAATACTTTAAAAATAATACAAATATAGAAGATATATATTGTACAGAAGATATAGGATATACATATCTTGAAGGAAATAACAATGACTATAAACCATATTTACATTTATTAGCTTTTAATGAGAAAGCATTGATTAATTCTTCTGTAAAGCTTGTAGAAGGAAGAATGCCACAAAATGAAAATGAAATTGTAATATCAGAGCATATAAAAGATATAGCTGAAGTAGAGTATAATATAGGTGATACTTTAAGTTTAGATGTATCAAAAAGAACAGATTTATCTGGAGAATATGAACTTGATCAAAGTAATGCATATGTTGAAGGTGAAGAAAAGCTTGAGAGTATGTATACTAAAGAATATAAAGTGGTTGGTATAATAGAAAGACCAAATTATGATATAGAAAATCCTGCTTCTCCAGGATATACAATAGTAACATATTTAAATGATAATAATGCTACCCAAAATTTAAATATATATGTATTATTAAGTGAATATGGATTAAAAAATCAAGAGGAGTTTGTATCACAAATTACTGGAATAGATAAAAATATATTAACTAAGCTTGAAAATAACGAGCAATTAGATGAAAAAGAACTTGAAGAATATAACAATATTAAGTATAGTTATAGTAAAAATGAAGGATTATTGCGTTATGAAAATTTCGAGGTAAGTGACTCTACAATGTCAACAGTATTATCGCTTGCAGTAGTTGTAATAGTAATAATAATTGTTACAAGTATTTTTTGCATACGAAATAGTTTTGCTATATCTATTACAGAAAAAATGAGACAGTATGGAATGCTTGCGTCTGTTGGAGCTACTCCAAAACAAATAAAGAAAAACGTGTTATATGAAGCTATGATACTTGCACTTATTGCAATACCGATTGGAATTTTATGTGGATTATTTGCAGATTTTATTCTATTAAAAGTAATTGGTACACTTTTAGCAGATGCTTTGAATAATTTAAAATTTATATTTAGCATATCTTGGTTATCACTAGTATTTGTAATTTTACTTGCTATAATAACAATATATTTATCTGCTATATCATCAGCAAGAAGAGCATCTAAAATATCACCAATTGAAGCTATAAGAGGAAATAATGATATAAAGATTAATCCTAAGAAAATTAGATCTTCAAAAATAGTAGAAAAATTATTTGGTATAGGTGGAAAAATAGCAGATAAAAATTTAAAAAGAAATAAGAAGAAATATAGAACAACAGTAATTTCTATTGTTGTAAGTGTATCAATATTTATAGCTATGTCATCTTTTATTGATTATGCTATGAATGCATCTTCTGTATATTACAATAATACATCATATAATTTATATGTAAGAGATGGGGTAGAAGATAGTTATAAAGAGATAGCAAAATTTTCAGGGGTTGAAGAGTATTCTATAGTAAGATTGTCAAATTTTTATGTAGATACTAATACGATAAAAGGCAATGAAGATTTCAGAACAGGAGATGAATCTTCACAAATTCCTATTTCTATCATTGCTTTAGGAGATGAAGAATATAGAAGATATGTAAAAGAGCTTGGATTAAATTATAATGATGCTAGAGATAAAGCAATTTTAATAGATGACTATACACAATATGTAGTTGATGAAGAAAATAAAGGTAAGTATATTATGAAAAGAGTGTATACTTATGAAAAAGGAGATACTATTTTAGGTAGTTTTGAAGATGAAGGAGTAAAAGATACTTATTTAGAGATTGCAGCAATTGGAACAACAAGACCTATGGGACTTGAAAATATAACTAGTTCATATGGATATTTAGTAATAAGTGATGATTTTTATAACAGAAATGTAAAAGATACATATGCTCAGGAGCTATATATCAAATGTGATGATTCAAATAAACTTGAAGGTCAGATAAGGCAAGAATATGATGACTTAATAGTATATAATTTAGATGAGCAAATGCAACAAGAGCAATCTGTTTATCTTGTAATTCAAATTTTCCTTTATGGCTTTATAACAGTTATTTCATTAATAGGAATTACAAATATATTTAACACTATAACTACTAATATGAATTTAAGAAGTAGAGAATTTGCAATGTTAAAATCTATTGGAATGACAAATAAAGAATTTAATAAAATGATAAGACTTGAAAGTATTCTATATGGACTAAAATCTTTACTAATAGGAATACCAATAGGAATTATATTGTCATATTTAGTATATAAAGCAGTTTCTGGTGGAATAGAGATGGAATTTATTTTACCAATAAATAGTATAATTATATCTATAGTTGTTGTAATGCTACTTATAATTTTCATTATGAGATATTCATTATCAAAAATAAATAAACAAAACATAATTGAAACAATTAGAAAAGATAATATATAAGTAAAATACCTTACTAGCAAACTAGTAAGGTATTTTTTGTAATTAAAAAGTAATAATTCATCATATTTTTAATAATTTTTGAATAAATTATTGACAATTGAATACTTATTCACATATAATATTATTAAAGTTGAACAAATATTCAACTAATAAGGAGGTAATAAATGTCTAAGAATGAATTTATATGTGATTGTAATGTTATACATAAAGATGTAGTTGAAAAAACTATAAAAAATATGCCAGATGCAGATACATTTAATAAGCTTGCAGATTTTTTTAAAATTTTAGGTGATACTACAAGAGCTAAGATATTATCTGCACTTGATCAAAATGAGATGTGTGTATGTGATATAGCAAATGTACTTGGAATGAGTAAATCTTCAATATCACATCAACTTGGAACTTTAAGAAGAAGTGGAATAGTTAAATGTAGAAAGGTAGGAAAAGAAGTTTTTTATATGCTAGATGATGATCATGTTCAAAAAGTTTTTGAAATAGGTATGGAACATATAGAACATAAAAAATAATAGGAGGTAATTAAAGTGAAGAATAAATTTAAAATTAAAGGATTAGATTGTGCAAATTGTGCTGCAGAACTTGAAAGAGCAATTCAAAAAATTGAAGGAGTACAAAGTGCAAGTATTAGTTTTATGACAGAAAAATTAGTTATTGAATGTGATGAAACACAAAGAGATGAAATTATAAAAAAAATAAAAAAAGTAATAAAAAGAGAAGAACCTGATGTAGATATAGAGGAAGCATAGGTGAGAATATGAGAAAAAAATTAATTAAAATTATAATAGCATTTATACTATTTTTAATAGCTATGATTTTTAAAGCAGAAAATGAATGGATAAATATTAGCTTATATGTTATATCGTATATTATTGTTGGATTTGAGATAATAAGAAAAGCTTTAAGAAATATAACAAGAGGAAAAGTATTTGATGAAAACTTTTTAATGACGGTTGCAACAATAGGTGCTTTTGGTATTGGTGAATATCCAGAAGCTGTTGCTGTTATGCTTTTTTATCAAGTAGGTGAATTATTTCAAAGTTATGCAGTGGATAAATCTAGAAAATCAATATCAAGCCTAATGGATATAAGACCAGACTTTGCAAATGTTGAAGGAAAAGTTGAAAAAGTAGATCCAGACGATGTAGAAATAGGAGATATTATTATAATAAAACCTGGTGAGAAAGTACCACTTGATGGAGTTATATTAGAGGGAAAATCAAGTCTTGACACAAAAGCATTAACAGGTGAGTCTTTACCTAAAGATGTAACAGAAGGAGAGGAAATTTTAAGTGGCTGTATAAATTTAAATGGAGTATTAAGAGTAGAGGTTACAAAAGAATATGGACAGTCTACAGTAAGCAAAATACTTGATTTAGTAGAAAATGCAAGTAGTAAAAAATCAAAATCTGAAAACTTTATAACTAAATTTGCAAGATATTATACGCCAATAGTTGTAATTATAGCATTATTTCTTGCATTAGTTCCACCACTTGTTATAGATGGAGCAATATTTTCAGATTGGATTTATAGAGCGTTATCCTTTCTAGTAGTATCTTGTCCATGTGCATTAGTTATATCAATACCATTAAGCTTCTTTGGTGGTATTGGTGGAGCTTCTAAAATGGGAATATTGATTAAAGGAAGTAATTATTTAGAGGCAATATCTAAAGCTGAAATTGTTGTTTTTGATAAAACAGGCACTCTTACAGAGGGAAATTTTGAAGTGCAAAAAATTATGCCTGTAAATATTACAGAGGAAGAATTATTAAAAACAGTAGCATATGCAGAAAATTATTCTAATCACCCTATATCTTTATCTGTTAAAAATGCATATAGTAGAAAAATAAATGAAGTAGATATACAAAGTACACAGGAACTATCTGGTATGGGAATTGTTGCAAAAATTTGGGATAGAGATATAATTGTTGGAAATGAAAAACTAATGAAAGAAAAAGAAATAGAGTTTTTAAAAACAGATGATGTAGGTACTGTATTATACGTTGCAATAGATAATAAATATGTAGGATATATATTAATTGCAGACAAGATAAAAGATGATGCTAAAAAGGCAATAGAAGAATTAAAGAAAAATAATGTAAAAGAGACTGTAATGCTTACAGGAGATAAAAAAAGTGTTGGGGAAGATGTAGCACAAAAACTTGGACTAGATAAAGTATATACAGAGCTTCTTCCAGACGGAAAAGTAAAAAAAGTAGAAAAATTACTTAAAGAAAAAAGTGAAAATGGTAAGCTTGTATTTGTAGGGGACGGAATAAATGATGCTCCAGTACTTGCTTTAGCAGATATTGGTGTTGCTATGGGAGGCTTAGGATCAGATGCTGCAATAGAGGCAGCAGATGTTGTAATAATGACAGATGAACCATCAAAAATTGTAAATACTATAAAACTTTCTAAAAAAACAATGAGAATTGTAAAGGAAAATATAGTTTTTGCAATTTTTGTAAAAGTACTTATATTAATGCTTAGTGCAATAGGTCTTTCTACAATGTGGGAGGCAGTATTTGCAGATGTTGGTGTATCAGTAATAGCAATTATAAATGCACTACGAGTTTTAAGAGTAAAAAATAATAAATAAAAGCTACTTTTAAATGTAGCTTTTATTCATTAAAATATGACAAAATATATTTTTATTACTGTATTATATTTATTTACAAAATTTTTAATGAGGTATATAATAAATATGTACTATAGTAAAATAGCTAAATAAGGAGATAGTTATGGATTTTGTTTTTGAAAGAAAAATAAATTATCATGAAACAGATAGAATGGGAGTAGTTCATCATTCAAATTATATAAAGTATATGGAAGAGGCAAGATGTGATTGGCTAGAAAGTGTAGATATGCCATTTTCACTTTTAGAAGAAAATGGTATAACAATACCAGTACTTGGAGTAAGTTGTCAATATAAGTATCATGTTACTTTTGGGGATACAGTAATAATTAAGCCATATGTTAAAGAATATACTGGAATAAGAATGACAGTAGGATATACTATGGAAGATAAAAAGACTGGAAAAACAGTACTTGTGGGTGAGACTAAACACTGTTTTACAGATAGGAATTTAAGACCAATCAATCTTAAAAAACGTGCACCACAATTTAGCAGTAAATTTGAAAATTTATTGGAAAAATAAGAAAGGATGAGTTATATGAAAGAATTTAAAATAAAAGTCAATGGAATGGTATGTACAGGCTGTGAAAATAGAGTAAAAAATGCATTATCTACAATTGATGGAGTAAAAGAAGTTATAGCAGATTATAAAACAGGAGATGTAGAAGTAGTAGCTCAAGATAATGTAGAATTAAATGTGCTTGAAGAAAAGATAGATGATATTGGATTTGAAGTAGTAAAGGAATAATAATATGAAAAAGATAATATTATCAATAGATGGCATGACATGCTCTGCATGTTCTAATGGTTTAGAGAAATATTTAAATAAGCAAAATGGAATAATGCAAGCAAATGTTAATTTGGTAATGGCAAATGCAAGTATTATTTATGATGAAAATATATTAAATATAGATAAACTTAATGAATTTGTAAAACAGGCAGGATTTAAAAGCTTAGGCGAGTTTAAGCAGATAAATTTAGAGAAAAAAAGTAAAAATGAAAAAATTAAGTTTATAGTATTTACAATTCTTGCTATATTACTTATGTACATTTCAATGGGACATATGGTAAACCTACCAATTATAGAATTTTTAGATGTAAATATTAATCCGATTAATTATACAGTTTGTCTGTTTATATTTGCTATTGTATTTTTAATCTATGGCTTTGATATTTTAAAAAATGGATATAAAAATCTAATTCACTTAACACCTAACATGGATACACTTGTAGGAATAGGTGTGTTAAGTAGTTTTTTATATAGCATTTATAGTATGGTAATGATAATTAATGGCAATACTGAAAATATACATAGTTTATATTTTGAATCTACAGCTATAGTTATATATTTTATAAAACTTGGAAGATATTTAGATGGAATGAGTAAAGATAAAACTAAAGAGGCTATACAAAAATTGGTAAAAATTACGCCAAATCAAGCTACAATTAAAGTAGATGGACAAGAGAAGATAGTTACTTTAGATGAAATAAAAAAAGGAAATATTGTTGTTAGTAAACCAGGAGAGAAGATAGCTGTAGACGGAGAGATAATAGAAGGTACAGCTCATTTTGACGAGTCATTTATAACTGGTGAGAGTAAACCTTCTACAAAAAAAGTTGGAGATAAAGTTATAGCTGGAAGTATAAATTATGATGGATATATAGAATATAAAGCTGAAAAAATAGGAAGAGAATCTACAATTTCAGAAATAGTAAGACTTGTAATTGAAGCAAGTAATACAAAAGCTCCAATTGCCAAAATAGCAGATACAGTATCTAGTTATTTTGTACCAGCGGTAATTGTAATTGCTATTTTAACTTTTATTGTTTATTTATTATTAGGATATAATTTTTCAGATAGTTTAATAAGGTTTGTTACAGTATTAGTTGTAGCGTGTCCATGTAGTTTAGGACTTGCAACTCCACTTGCAATAGTAGTTTCAGAAGGATTATGTGCAAGTAATGGAATACTTGTTAAAAAAAGTGAAGTACTTGAAAATGCTAGAAAAACAACTACTATTGTTTTAGATAAAACAGGAACTATAACTTATGGTAAACTTAAAATATCTAAAATAAAAAATTATAGTAATTTAGAAGATAAAGAAATTCTAAAATATGTATCAAGCATAGAATCAAAATCTACACATCCTATAGGGAAAGCTTTTGAAGAATATTTACAAAAAGAAAATATAGAAAAATTAACAGTAGAAGATTTTGAAAATATAGCAGGATTTGGTATAGTAGGTAAAGTAGAAAATAGAAAATTAATTATTGGAAATTCTAAAATACTTAAAGAATATAATATAGAAAATAAGTATGAAAATGATGAAAAAGAGCTTGCAGATGAAGGAAATAGTATTGTATATGTTGCAGACGAGGAAAATATATTAGCGTTAATTGGTGTAAATGATATTATAAGAGAAAATGTTGTAGATGTTATAAGTAAATTAAATAAAGAAAAAATAGAAACTATTATGCTAACAGGAGATAATGAAAATACAGCTCAAAAAATAGCTAAAGAAATTGGAATTTCAAAAGTTATATCAAATGTATTACCAGCTCAAAAAACAGAGATAATAAAAAAATTAAGATCAGAAAATAATTTTGTTATAATGTGTGGAGATGGTATAAATGATAGTCCAGCACTTGCAAGTGCAGATATTGGTATTAGTGTAAATAGTGGTACAGACATAGCTATGGATTCATCTGATGTAATACTTACTAAAAATGATTTAAATGGCATATTAAATTTAATAAACATTAGTAAAAAGACTGTTAGAAATATAAAACAAAATTTATTTTGGGCTTTCTTTTATAATGTTTTAATGATACCTATTGCTATGGGAGTTTTTTCAGGACTTGGAATAACTATAACTCCTATGATAGCAAGCATTGCAATGATGTTTAGTAGTATAACTGTAATACTTAATGCGTTAAGACTTAAGAATATAAAACTTAAATAAGGAGAATATTAATATGAGTTATAAAATAGGAATAATAGGATGTGGAAATGTAGGCATAAGTTATGCATATTCATTAATAAATCAAGCATTAGATGTGTATGAAATTGTTTTAATAGATATAAATAAAGAAAGGACACAAGGTCAAGCACAAGATCTATGTCATAGTATAGCGACTTCAAAAAGCTATATAAGTAATATATATTATGGAGATTATAGTAGCATAGATGATGCAGATATATTATGTATTACAGCTGGCATGCCTCAGGGAAGTACAAAAACTTCTAGAATGGAAGATATAATAGGTGCAAATAAAATAATAGATGATATAATGAAAAACATAAATTCTACAAAATTTAGCGGAATAATACTAGTTGCAAGTAATCCGTTAGATATAATGACATATAAAATAGCAAAATTATATAATAATGAATATAGCAAAGTTATAGGATCTGGTACACTTTTAGATAGCTCAAGACTTATATATGAGTTATCTAGTAAGTTAAGTTTTCCAATAAAAAGCATAAGTGGAATAGTGTGTGGTGAACATGGAGATTCTCAGTTTGTAGTATGGTCATCCGTAAAGGTTGCACAAAACTATTCAATAGATGATTATATAACTCAAAAAGAAAAGTTAGAAATAGAAGAAAAAGTAAAACATGATGGCTTTAGTGTTGCAAAGTTACAAGGATATACTTGTTTTGGTATTGCTACTGTACTTTCAAGAATTACAAGAGCTATAATAAACGATGAAAAAGAAGAATTACCGTTATCTACATACGACAAAGAAAATGATGTATATATTAGTTCATTAAGTAGAATTGGAAAAGATGGGGTTGAGGAAAATAAGCTTTATTCTTTTAATAAAAAAGAGCAAGAATTATATGATTTATCATGTAAAATAATAAAAGAAGGTATAAATTCTATTAATATTTAACAAAGTAAAGTTTTTTTGCTTGACTTTACATAAAAATAGTGATATAATAATGGCATAGTAAAATTAGTAAACTGAAAAAATAATTATTTTTAAGATAGCCTTCAATGATCAACCCGGGTGGTGAGGAGATAGATCCACCTGCCGAAGGAGATATGTCTTAGAAATAGACACTTACGTTTCTACCCTTTCATCGTAAGTGGATTTTGGTTTGCTATTGCTATACCTTTTAAATTTTTTTTCATTTCACTGGACTTAACGGTCCGGTGATTTTTTTGTTTACACGGTTTACATTTTTTTGTAATATTAATTTTTATTATTCTTTACACAATAGAAATAATTAAGAAATATTAATCTATTAATTAGTTTGATTTATATAAATAAATGTATAAAAATATATAAAAAACTTTTAATATATTATACAATGTAATTGATAATGTGAGGGGGAAAATATATGAAAAAGAAATTGACTGTATGTATATTAGCATTCATATCGTTTATGATAATAAGTAGTACTAAAGTATTTGCAGCCCCTCCTGTTAGTGCAGAAGGATACTTTATAGATACTACTGGTTCAATTCATAAGACATATGGTGGTATATCAGGTTATAATACACATACTTTTAGAGCAGATCTATCAATAGGTGGGTTTACATTAAGCGATGCACCTGCATATTGTACAAACCACTTGAAAAGTAATGTAACAAGAAGCGATAGAGTAAGAGCAGATTTGTATACATCTGATACAGATGGATATGATGGAAGAATCGCAGCCATATTATATTACGGTGCAGGTGGACCAGGTGATGTAACAGGTGGTAGATATAATGAAGATGCATATTTTGCTACAACATATATGTTACATTATTTCATAGGAGATGGTAACAAAAACCAATTTGTATTTAATTATAATCCATATATGTGGATATTACATACTCATGCACAAGCACAAGATGCACCTAAAGATTTTGCATATATACTATATACACCGTTAGATAATCCAAACTTACAAGTTATAGCTTCATATGCAGGAATGGTTCCTCAAACAGGAGATTTAAGAATAATAAAAAAAGATGATAGCGGGCTTCTAAGAGAAGGAGCACAATTCCATATTTGGGGACCAGGTGGCGACTGGTGGAGAACAACAGACTCTAATGGGGAAATTTTTATAGGTGGTATAAGTCAAGGAACATATTATATAGAGGAAACAAATGCACCTTCAGGGCTAATAAATCCTGAATATGAAAGAGTAAAAGAAGTATATGTTACTTCTGGTCAGACATTTACATATGAAAGATATAATTCTTTTCCAAGAGGAAGTGTAAGGCTAGTAAAATATGATGCAGATAATAGAGGAAATACAAAAGGAGATGCAACACTTGCAGGAGCAGTATATAACCTATATGCAGCACA
>CALXEQ010000013.1 GCA_944387375.1 uncultured Clostridia bacterium | reverse complement strand
GTTTGTAAATGTTTTCTTCTTATTTTTTGTCATTTTCCGTCGCAATTTTTGACAAAAAATCAATTTTTCCTAGTATACAAAAAATGTAGATATACTATTGTATATCTACTCTATAATAAATCGTTTCAGTATTTTATTTTCTACAGTTCCAAGTCCTATGTACTTTCCTTTGTTATATACCCTAACAATTTGATCAGAAGATTGTACTTCAAATTTTACTCCATTTAAAAATCTTCCTAATTCATCATCTGATAAAGTTATTTTCTTATTTTCAATATAATAATCTTCTATTGTTATTATTCTATCAAGCATATCTATATAATCTAATTTTAGAAAACCATATAATGGAATGCTATCTTCAATTTTAAAATTTCCTGTTTGTGTTCTTCTAAGCTCGGTCATTGTAGCACCACAACCTATTTTTTTACCAATATCATTTACTAAACTTCTTATATAAGTTCCTTTAGAACACTCTACATCAAAAGCTACCTCTTTTGATTCTAAATCTATTTTTATATTGTCTATATTATATATTTCTATTTCTCTAGGCTTTATCTCTACATCCTTATTTTCTCTTGCATATTGATATAATTTTTTTCCTTCTACTTTTATTGCGCTATATTTAGGAGGAATTTGTTGTTGTTTTCCAATAAATCTTTTTATTCTTTCCTTTATATAAATTTCGTCTTTATTAAACACACTAGCAAATACTATTCTTCCAGTAATATCATATGTATCAGTTTCTACACCTAGTAGCATTTTTACACTATATTTTTTTATTTCACTAGTTAAATTATCACTTAATTTTGTAGCTTCACCTATACAAATTGGTAGTACTCCTGTGGCTAAAGGATCTAATGTTCCAGTATGTCCAACTTTTTGATCTGGAAAAATTTTTCTTATTGCATCTACTACATCATGTGACGTAATTCCTTGCGGTTTATCTATATTTAATATACCATTTTTAGTTTGAGGTACTATCATTATAACATCTCTCCTATTGCTTTTATTAATTTTTCTTTTCCAACTTCTATTTCATCTTGCATTGTATAACCTGCAGCTCTAGGATGTCCACCGCCACCAAATGAAATTGCTATTTTTGAAATATCTACATTACCATTAGAGCGCATGCTTACTTTAAGACTTCCATCACTTTTTCCTCTAACGTATACTGCAACTTCTGTACCTTCAACTGATCTTAAATAATTTGTCATACCTTCTGCATCTTCATCATGTATTCCAAGACTGTTAATAGTAGGATAATCTACATATGTATATCTTACTTTACCATCATAAAATACTTCCATATTGTCTATAGATTTAGCTAATAATTTTAATTTAGATTCTTTAATTGTATCGTTTAACTTTTTACAAACTTCAACTGTTTTTGCACCATAATCTACAAGCTCTGCAGTAACTCTAAGTGTATCTGAGCTTGTATTAGAATAATTAAAACTTCCTGTATCAGTCATTATTCCAGTATATAGTAAAGTAGCTATATTAGAATCAAATTCAACACCTAATTCTTTAATAAATAAATATGCTATTTCACTTGCTGACGACTTATTATCATTTATATATCTAAAATCCCCATAAGGTCTTGCAATTTGATGGTGATCAAGCATAATTACTTTCTCTGCTCTTTCATATTCATCATCACTGATAGCAAGTCTTGAATGATCACTAGAGTCTAATGCAATAAGTAAATCATATTTATCTTCTTTTATACCATCTACTCTATCTTCTACACCAGGTAAAAATTCAAATACTTCTGAATAAGAAGGCATAACTACATGTACATCTTTTCCCAATTTTTTTAATGCAAAATATACTGCAAATGTAGATCCTATTGCATCTCCATCTGGATTTATATGTGCTGATACATATATTAAATTTGATTTTTTTACCATTTCAATTGCTTCGTTAAACAATACAATCCCTCCATTTCTTACTTATTATCTCTATCCATAACTTCCTTTATAACTTTATCCATATGTGCACCATATTCCATTGAATCATCAAGTTCAAATGTAATAGCTGGCATATTTTTCATTCTCACTCTTTTTCCAAGTTCCATTTTTATAAATCCTGTAGCTTTTTTTAAAGCTTCTAGTACTTTATTTTTATTACATTTGCCAAAAATACTAACATACACTTTTGCATATTTTTGGTCTGGTGTTATTTTAACATCAGTTACAGATATAAGACCTGTAACTGATGGTTCTTTTACATCATTTCTTATTATATCACTAAGTGCTATCTTTACGTCTTGTTGCAATCTTTCGTGTCTTTGCATAATAGTCCTCCTACTTTACTTCTTCCATAACAAAGCATTCGAATATATCGCCTTCTTTAATATCACTATAATTTTCAAGTTTTATTCCACACTCATATCCTTCTGCTACTTCTTTTACATCATCTTTTTCTCTTCTTAAAGAATCAATTTTTATTTCAAGTAATACTATAGAATCTCTAACAAGTCTAACCATTGCTCCTCTTACTATTTTTCCAGATTTTACATAGCATCCTGCAACAGTTCCAACTCCTGTAATTTTAAATATTTTTCTAACTTCTGCTCTACCATATAATACTTCTTTATATTTTTTAGGCATCATACCTTTTAGTGCTGTTTCTACATCATTTATTGCATCATATATTACACTATAAAGTCTCATATCTACTTTTTCTTTTTTAGCTTGTGCTTCAGCAGCACTTTCTGGTCTTACATTAAAGCCAATTATTATAGCATTAGACACAGAAGCAAGAGTAACATCTGATTCCTTAATTCCACCTGTAGAAGCATGTATTATTCTTACTCTAACTTCATCATTTGATAATTTTAAAAGTGAGTCTTTTAATGCTTCAACAGAACCTTGAACATCTGCTTTTATAATAATATTTAATTCTTTTATTTTTCCTTGCTTTATTTGTCCAAATAAATCATCTAAAGTAATTTTGCTTCCTTGCTTTATAAGTTCCATTCTATGCTTTGCTATTCTCTTTTCAATTAATTGTTTAGCAACTTTTTCATTTTCTACCTCATAGAAAACTTCACCTGTTTCAGGTACGTGAGATAATCCAAGAATTTCAACTGGTGTAGATGGCCCTGCACTCTTTACTGATCTTCCCTTGTCATCTTTCATAGCACGAATTTTAGATACCATATCTCCTACAACAATTGTATCTCCAACATTTAATTGTCCTCTTTGAACAAGCATAGATACAACTGTTCCTCTTTTCTTATCTAATCTAGCTTCTATTACAGTACCTTTAGCTTGTTTATTTGGATTAGCCTTTAAATCTTTCATATCAGCTATTAATAATAACATTTCAAGTAAAGTATCAATACCTTCACCAGTTCTTGCGGAAATAGGTACACATATAGTGTCTCCACCCCATTCTTCTGGAACCAATCCAACTTCTAACAATTCTTGTTTTACTCTTTCAACATTAGCTCCTGGCTTATCTATCTTGTTAATAGCAACAAGAATTGATACTCCTGCAGCTTTAGCATGGTCTATAGCTTCTATTGTTTGAGGCTTAATACCATCATCTGCTGCCACAATAATAATTGCTATGTCTGTAATTTGTGCTCCTCTTGCTCTCATTGCTGTAAAAGCTTCATGTCCTGGTGTATCTAAGAAACATACTTCTCTATCTTTTACTTTTACTTTATAGGCACCTATATGTTGTGTTATTCCACCAGCTTCACCTTCGACAACATTTGTCTTTCTAAGTCTATCTAAAAGTGATGTTTTACCATGATCTACGTGTCCCATAACAACAACTATTGGTGGTCTTGGAACTAGATCTTCTTCTTTATCCTCACTATCATCAAAAAGAATATCTTCTTCTGTAACAACAACTTCTTTTTCTGCTGTTATACCAAATTCTGATGCTATTAAATATGCTGTATCAAAATCTATATCTTGGTTTACAGTTGCCATTATTCCCATAGAAAATAGCTTTTTAATAACTTCAGAAGCTTGTTTTTTTATAGCCTCAGCAAATTCTTTTACTGTCATAGTCTCAGGTAATTTAACTTCAGTCATTGGTATTATCTTAGTTTGTTTCATTTCTGTTTTTTGAGTTTTATTTTTCTTTTTACCATATGATTTTCTTGATAAGTCACTTTCTCTTTCATATAAATCCATAAGTCCTTCTGAACTTATTTCCATTCCTCTTAATCTTGATGTAGCTACTCTAGAGTGCTCTTCTCTTAATTTATTTTTATCAATTTTTTCTTTTCTATTTTCAATATTAGAATTATTTCTTTCTATATATTTCTTTTTATCTTTATCAATATTGGCAGAACTATATTCTCTTGTTTCTTTTTGCTCAATTGGAGCTTTTTCTGATTGTTTGATAAATTTATTAACTTGATAAGATGTATTATCTCCATTTCTTCTTTGATCTCTTCTAAAGTTATTTCTTTGTGGTCTATCGCCATTATTTTGTTGATCTCGTTTATTAAAATTATTTTTCTTTCCATATTCTTTATTAGAGTTTTTATTATAATTTGGGTTATTTGGGGAATTATAATTACCTCTTTTATAATTATCTTTATTATTTTTTACAGGCTTTATATTAGACTCTTCCTTTATATTATTATTCTTATTTTCTTTTATATTACTTTCAACTTTATTTGTATCAACTTTATTAACAACAACTTTTTCTTCCATATCTTTTACACTTTCTTTTTCTACTTTTACTTCTTCTTTTTTCTCTTCAACTTTTGTTTCTACTGGCTTACCATTTCTTGTTATAACAATATTACTAATTCTATTACCTGGAAATCTATTTTTTCTATCATAATAGTTATTTCTAGATTGAAATTCTCCTTTATTAGTACGATTGCTTTTATTATTAGTAATAGTTGTTTCTTTATGAGTCTTTTTTATATCTCCTGCAATATTCGTTGTAATTTCATTAATTTCTTTTCCTTCTTCATTTGTATTAATTACTCTAACATTTCTTCTAATAATATGCATTTGCTCTGGCTTTTTATCTTCTTTATGAGATTTTTTTGTATTTCCTCTTAATCTTTCAACATCTTTTTCATCAAGTGTTGATAAATGTGATTTTACATCTATTCCTGCACTTTTAATTTTTTCTAACATTTCTGTATTTGATAAACCTAATTCTTTTGCTAATTCATAAACTTTTAATTTTCCCAAATTTCTTCCCCCAATTCTTCTAATAATTTTAATAAACTATCTTCATCTACATTTATTTTAATTTTTAATTTTTTCTTTTTTATAGCCTTTTTTATATTTTCTATACATTTAGTATCCTTACAAATATAAATACCTCTACTATTTATTTTTTGGCTCCTATCTACTATAGGTTTTCCATCTTCATTTATAACTATTCTGATAAGTTCAGATTTATTCTTTCTAGCCTTGCATGCTATACAACATCTAATAGGATTCATTTATATCATCACCATTTTCTATTCAACAACATTTTCCTTTATTTGTGTTTCAGTTTTAATATCTATTTTCCATCCTGTTAACATAGCTGCTAGTCTTACATTTTGTCCACCTGCTCCTATTGCAAATACTAATGCATCATCTGGAACAACTACTGTTGCTATTTTCTCTTCGTCATTAATATCTATTGCAAGTATTGGCGCTGGTGATATAGCATTTATAATATAACTTGGTATGTCATCACTATATGGTATAACATCAATTTTTTCACCATTTAATTCATCTATAATAGGTTGTATTCTCATACCTTTTTTTCCTACTAAGCTTCCAACTGGATCTACATTTTCGTCATTTGACCATACAGATATTTTTGTTCTACTTCCTGCTTCTCTAGCTATATCTTTTATCTCAACTATTCCATCCATTATTTCTGGTACTTCATTTTCAAATAATTTTCTTACAAAATTTGGATTTTTTCTTGATAAAGTAATCTTTGGTAAAGAATTTCCAGATTCATTTACAACATTTAATACTAATGCTTTTATTTTTTGATGTGGTTGTAATTTTTCTGTTTTTATTTGTTCATTTGCTGGTATTAACGCTTCTACTCTACCTAAATCAACAATAACTCCAAATCTTTCTGTTTTTTGAACAGTACCAGTTATTATTTGACCTACTTTATCTGCATATTGTGTATAAACTAAATCTTTTTCTGCTTCTACAATTTTTTGAACTAATATTTGTTTACCTGTTGAAGCTGCTATTCTTCCAAAATTTTTAGGTGTAACTTCAACTTTTATTTTATCTCCTATTTTTGCTCTTTTAGTAATTTTTTTTGCGTCATCTAAAGTTATTTTTATTCCAACTTCTTCTGGTAAAACTTCATCACAAACTTCTTTTACTGCATAAACTTTTATAGCTTGCTCAGTTATGTCTACATCAACTTCCTCTGGCACTATAACATTTATTTTAACTTCATTTTCATTGTTTTCATTATTGTTATGAGTATTTTCAAAGTCTTTTTTGTAAGCAGCTTTTAAAGCTGTTTTTAAAGAATCAATTAAATATTCTTTTGTTATACCTTTTTCTTGATAGATTTGATCAATTGCGTTAAACAATTCTTTTGAACTAATTTTTTCACTCTTCATTTTTTAATCCCCCATTAATTATTTTTATTAAATTTATTTAATTTATTTAAATTTACATTATCTGTATTACCTTTTAAAGCAGTATCAAAATCATATGTAGTATATGCAGATGCTATATCTTTTAATAACAATTCTAGTTTATTTTTATCTTCTAATTCCAATATTACAGTTTCTTTCTCTTCATTTACATCTTTTATTATTCCTTCAAATTCTTTTTTTCCTTCAACTTTATTAAATAATTTAACATGTATATTCTTTCCGTTATACTTTTTATATAATTTTATATTTTTTAGTTGTCTTTCAAGTCCAGGAGAAGATACCTCTAATACATATTCTTGATTTATATTTTTATCCACAATATCTTCTATTGCTCTACTTACTTTTTCACAGTCTTCAACCCACATTGCTTCTCCTACTTTATCTATTACAACTCTTAACACATTATTTGTTCCTTCTTTTGCAAATTCTACATATTCAATTTCAAACCCTAAATCTTTTACAATAGGTTCTACTAATTCTTCTATTTTATTTTCTATCTTCATTAAATACCTCGCTTCTAAACATAAGTGAGAGGATCTCTAGCACCCTCTCACCTTAGTTCACAGTAATATTATTATACTATATTTATTTATAAAATGCAACATTTTATTTAATTTTTTTATAGTAAACTTATATTTTATTTTTTACCTAATATTATCTCTATCTTATTAATATTTTCTTTTTCAAATTCTTCTAACCTATTTATTAGCTTTAATATCGTTTTACTTTTTATATTATATTCATTTCTTACTCGTTCAATATCCATTAAATTAACTTTACTACTTTCTTTTAACATAACCAAATAGTCACTATTTTTATCCACTTTATTTGTGTTAGCATTTATACTACTTGCAACTCCAAGTAAAACATTTAATTCTTTATTATACTTTTTTAGTCTATTTTGTAGCATTCTTTTTATTGAAATAATAAATTTCCTATATTCGTATATCTCATATCGCATAATCTCATATATTTCATCTTTCACTTCTTTTTTCTTTATTACTTTATATAACAACGTCTGTTGCATTTTTAAATTATTAAGTAAATATTTTAAAAGATCAATTTCATCACTCATATCATCACCATATTAGTATTATTTGTATAAAAGAAATAAAGATACTTAAAAATTTTTAAGTATCTTTACTATTTTAATTATTTAACGATTTCTGTTTTTAGCCAATAATATGTTCCATCAGCATTTTTCATAAATGTATGTTGATACTCTGTTGCATCATCATAATATTTAGATATTAATTTCTTACTTTTTTCATTTTGTGAATACATATCTTGAGACACATCTATACTATCTATATCTGAATCTGTAATACTATCCAATAAATCGCTTGTAAATACATATCCTTGTCCATAATATGAATATACATGATGATATCCATTTGTATAATCATCTGTTAACATTTTTTCTGTAACTACATATTTATCACTATATTCTTCTACTTTTGTTATAGCATGGTGTGTAAATTTATTTGATCCCCCACCAAAACCGCCATACATGTAATAAACATTTTCACTTGGCTCATAAATTAACATTTTAGCATCACCAGATTGATATAATACATATGTTGGCTCATATTCTACATCACCAAATATCTTTTTTACTGCCTCGTCCATATATCTTTTCTCTAGTTTTCCATATCTCATTTGATTATCTACAGTGTCAAATTTTTCTACATTATCTTCTGCACTATTGAAATATGCAATAGTTTGAATATATTCATCTGATAAATCTTCTACCGTTAATTTTCCCTTTTTTAAGCAATGAAATATATCTCCTGTTCTTCCATTTACAATATCATACATATCTTTTACTATCTGACTATCTAAAGAAACACTTGTTGGAGTTTCTTCTACAACCTCTTCTTGCTGTTTTTCATCTTCTAAAGATTCATTATTTTCTACAACAATATTTTCATCTACACTTTCTTCCTGTGGTAGATTAGTAACAACTAAAGCAACAATAAGACCAATTATAACTAGCACAAGCAATACTATCGTTATAACACTACTTCTTCTCATATATTTTCCTCCTACTATTTAACGATTTCAGATTTTAACCAATAATATGTTCCATCAGCATTTTTCATAAATGTATGTTTATATTCTGTTGCTTCATCATAATATTTAGATATAAATTTTTTATTATATTCATTATTTGAATACATGTCTTGTGTAACTTCTACATTATCAATTTCAGACTTTGGAAAACTTCCTAATGAATAAGCAAATTTAAAATCTGTACCATAGTATGGAAATACAGAATAAGTTCCATATGAATCACGTACTGTAACAAGTTTTTCTGTAACAACATATTTATCACTGTATTCGTCAACTTTAGTTATAGCAGTATATGCTCCAAAATCACCGCCTCCACCAAAGCCTGTATATTCATAATACACACCATCATTCTCATCATATCTTAATATCCTAGCATTATCATTTGATTGTACAAGTGCATATGTAGGTGTATATTCTACATTTTCTCCAAATATTTTTTTAACTGCTTCATCCATATATCTTTTTTCTAATTTTCCATCTCTTAGCTCATCATCTATTTGATCAAATTTTTCTACATTGTCTTTTGCTCCATTAAAATAAGCAATAGTTTGAATATACTCATTTGATAAATCATCTACTGTAAGGTTTCCCTTTATTAGATAATGAAATATATCTTGTGTTTGTCCACTTAATAAAGAATACATATCTTTTACTATCTGACTATCTAAAGAAACACTTGTTGGAGTTTCTTCTACAATCTCTTCTTGCTGTTTTTCATCTTCTAAAGATTCGTTATTTTCTACAACAATATTTTCATCTACACTTTCTTTTTGTGGTAGATTAGTAATAACTAAAGCAACTATAAGACCAATAATTACTAATACAAGCAATACTATTGTTATAACACTACTTCTTCTCATATATTTTTCCTCCTACTACTTAACAATTTCTGTTTTTAGCCAATAATATGTTCCATCTTCATTTTTCATAAATGTATGTTTATACTCTGCTGCATCATCATAATATTTAGATATTAATTTTTTAGATACATTAATATTTCTTTGTAATGTTTGTGAAGCTTTGCTACTTTCTTCTTCTGTACCATTATACATTTCTTTTTCTTGTACATCACTTACTAATTCTTCAACTGTTGGTATATTTTTAACACTTTCTATATTTAAATCTCCAACTTCTTTATACTCGCCAAGTATGTCATCTAAATATGAGTTACCGTTCATTACTTTATATCTAGCTCCAACACTTTGTCCATTTTCATTGTATACTAATGTTGGTACAAGATATAAATATTTTTCTGTAATTTCATATCTATCACTAAATTCTTCTGCTTTTACAATAGCACTAATTGAGTATGGATTATATCCAACACTTCCACCATATCCTACTTTCCTATAATATACTTGTTCCTCACTATTATATTCAAGATTATTTACATTAGTTGGATTATATGTAACATCACCAAATACTTCCCTTACAGACTCATCCATGCCATCTTTAGATAATATTCTGTCTACACCATTTCCTTTATACATTTCCATTTTATCTATTGCACTAACTAAATATGCTATATATTGTATTTGTTCATTTGTAAAATCTTTTATAGTTTTTGTGGCTCCCTTTACATTATATAGCTCTTCATCTGCTCTTAATATCTTATACGCTTTATGCACTATTTCACTATCTAAAGAAATAGCTGTTCCTGCTTCTTGATTTATACTTTGTGCATTTTCTCCATTTAACGAAGTTTGTGTATTTTGAGAATTAGCCATTTCATTATTAGATAAATTAGTTACAGCCAAAGCTACTATAAGTCCAATAATTACCAATACAAGAATTACTATTGTTATAACACTACTTCTTCTCATATATTTTTTCTCCATTATTTAACAATTTCAGATTTTACCCAATAAAAACTTCCATCATCATTTTTCATAAATGTATGTTTATATTCTGTTGCTTCATCATAGTATTTAGAAAGTAATTTTACTTTTTGAGCTCTATCCATTCCAGCATTTACTGTTGGTGTTACAAATTGCTTTTCTTCCACTCCTGATAATAACTCATCTAAAGTATCAAGATGTGAAAATTCTTCTCCAGAAAAATCTCTGTAAGTTCCTATTGTATCCACTGTATAAACATTAGATTGTCTAATATCCCATTCTCTTCCTAAAAGCGTAGATCCACCATTATATATATATCTAGAATTTATCATTAACAACTTATCATAAACCTCATACCTATCATTATACTCTTCTATTTTATATGTTCCTGTTATTAATTGAAATTCTCCTGGGCCACCGCCCCCACCAACACTTGCTGTAAAAGTTTCTGTTTGTGGATCATAAATATATGCTAACATATCTGCACTTAAATTTTCTGGTTCATATTCTACTTTTCCAAAAGCTTTCATCATTGCTTCATCTAAATCTTGTTTTGTAATTCTTGATATAAATTCTCCATTTTGTCCTTTTATAATTTTTTCTTCTGGTATATTTTGATATGCGATTATCATTTTCATCTGATTATTAAAATCATCAAAAGTTATACTTCCCTTTTTCATTTCATAAAAGAAATTTTGTGTTGTAATTCTAGGTGTAACAAAATCCGCAAGCTCTACTGCAATATCACTATTTAAATCTACATTAGTAGGTGTCTCATTTTCTACATTTTGTGTTGTTTCTTCATTATTTAGTGCTTCATTATTTTCCTGAGCAACTTCATTATTTTCTTCTTGTGGTAAATTAGTCACAACCAAAGCTACTATAAGTCCAATAATTACCAATACAAGAATTACTATTGTTATAACACTACTTCTTCTCATATACTCTCCTCCTATTAACTACATTATAATTCATTATTTTTTAAATTATCAATAGCAAAAACATTTCAATACTTTATTAAGATATAAAAAAACGCCTAAAAATTAACTTTTTAAGCGTTTTATTACTTTTTTATTTCTTTTTTACAGAAAAGCCAAATTTTCCTAAACTTTCACCAAGTGAATAATATTTTCCATGTGAATATGCCATAAGATCACATTTTTCCATATCAAATCTTCCTGTTTCATCTATATATTTCTCATCCACATTTACAGCTACAACCTTTGCTATAAACATATCATGTGAACCTAACTCTTTTATTTCTTCAACTTTACATTCAATAGTAACAGGACTCTTTTTTATCATTGGAACATCTATCACACTTGCCATTTCTGTTTCAAGATTTAATTTTTTAAATTTATTTTCATTTCTACCAGATTTTACTCCACAATAATCTGTTGCATATGCAAGTTCTCTAGTAGTTAAATTGATACAAAATACCTTACTATTTTTTATAATATCATACGAATACCTTTCTTTTCTTACAGAAATGTATGTCATTGCAGGATCACTACATATTGTTCCTGTCCATGCAACTGTAAATACATTTTCTTTATCTCCATCTTTACAAGTAATTAATACTGCTGGTACAGGATATACAACTGTACCTGGTTTCCAAGTTTGTCTTGACATTATACCCCTCCTATATTCTATACTTTTCCACTGTAAAATCTCTAAATATACCTAAGTTTGGTGTCCAAAATGTAAATATTACAAAGATTAAAATAACTATAATATTTATATACTTATATATATCTTCAACTTTTGATGAAATAACTAAACATTTTTTAACATAATTTTCTACTATTTCAGATATGATTATTGATATATATAATATAATTAAATCTAAATATAAAATTTCTATTCCAAGTATTGCCCTATAACTATAAAAAAATATTGGAATTATTATAATTATAGATATAATTTTAAAAAATAAAGATATCCATAAATTCTTATCTCTTTTTTCTTTTATAGCCATTTTTATAAAAGATACAATATAAATTGACATACATGCTATCTTTATATGCTCCCATATACTTTCATTTACAGCACTAAACAAAGCTACTAAAATATTTCTTCCACTAAATTCATACGCAAAATGAAAAATTGTACCTATTATACATATAAGTATTATATCTATTACCGATTCTTTACTAAAATGCTTAAAATTATTACATTCTTCCATAGTATATTAATATGCACATAATTTTATTTTATGTATTAATGTGTTTTTAATCTTCTTAATTTTCTTCCACCCACTCTTACAATTGGTAATACTTTATTGTATAAGAAAAACATAAATGGCTTATATACTTTGTTTATTTCTCCTATATACTCTTCAAGTCCCTTTTCTTTGCAAAAGCCTACTTTAAATTTATATAATCCATTATCTGGGCTTAAATTTAATACACCACCAAAATTATATGTACTACAACCTGTCTCAATTCCCCATCTTATCATTTCCATTTGCATAGCATAATTTGGCATTAAATTTCTCTTTTCATTAGAACTTGCTCCATAAACATAGAATAGTTCTCCACCAACATTTGTTGCAATAGCTGCAGAAAGCTTATCTCCTTCATGCTCTGCAATATATATTCTAAGTTTTGATTCATCATATGCATCAAGCATTCTTTCAAAGTAATCATAATCTCTACATCCTATTTTATCTCTTATAGTTGTTACTTTATATATATCATAAAAAGTTTTAAGATCTTCTATAGAACGTGAGTATCTTACTGTTACACCTTTTCTTTTAGAAAGTCTTACATTATACCTTGTCTTTTCGGCAAATCCTTTCATTAATTCTTCTTCTGTTTTATTTTCTATATCTAGTACCATATTATGACTTGGTTGAATTAAATTATCTCCATTTGGCTTATATCCAGATGTTTTATATCCTGATTTTTTATACATTTCATCTAATTTTTTATCATATAAAATTTGAGGATCAAACTTTAGTGCAAACGCATTATATTTTTTTACTAAAGGATCAGCCTCTTTAATTAACTTATTAACTAAATCTATATCATATACATCACATACTGGTCCTCTTGGTGCATACATAAGTGATACATTAGTATGTGGCAATTTTTGTATTAAAATCATCATTGTTGCTATAATATTTCCATTCTCTTTTAAATATATAGCTTCATGTTTCCAATTATTTTTTACTTTTCCCCAATTTAAATCTTGCATAAAACTAGAACCTTTACGGTTTAGAACAAAACTTTCGTATTCCTCTACATCTTTTTTATTATTAAAATCTAATATCGGCATTTTTATTTCTACACTTCCTTTACTTTTACACATTTTGTCTAATATATTATATAACATTATATACTTTTTTTCAATTAAATTTTATATCTCATTTATTTATTAACTTTTATATATATTATTACATAGTTTATTGAAAATTATTTTTTTATACTATATAATTTACTTATATAAGGAGGATAACATGGAAAGAATAAAAGAGATTTTTTCAACTTTTTTTGATATAAATTCATTTTCGATAAGAAATTTAATTATAGCTATAATAATACTTACAATTTTTTTGGTATTTAAAGGATTACTTTCTAAAATAATAATAAAAATATTTAGTAAAGCAAAAGACAAAGAAAGTATAAAAAAGAATTCATTTTATAAGCCATTAAAATTATTTTTTTGTAGCTTAGGCTTATATCTAGCTCTAATTTCACTTGGCCCTACTGCATACTTTAAATCTATTATTGTTAAAGTTTTTAGATTAATAATTATATTACTAGCCACTTATGCAATTGGAAAACTTGTATCTCCTAAGTCTAGATTTGAAAAAGCCTTAAGAAAAAAAATGAATAAAGCAAATGATGGTATGATAAAAACTATCTGCAAAACATTAAAAATTGTAATATATATAGTCGGTGCCTTAATTGCAATAAGTGAATTAGGTTTTAATGTAAGTACTCTACTTGCTGGTATTGGTATAGGTGGTGTTGCAATTGCACTAGCTGCCCAAGATACAGCTTCAAATATCATAGCTGCTTTAATGATAATACTAGATAAACCCTTTGAAATTGGTGATTGGATTTGCGTTGGGACAATAGAAGGAAGTGTTGAAGAAGTAACATTTAGAAGTACTCGTATCAGAGAAGCACAAAATACAGTAGTATCTATTCCTAACTCTACAATTGTAAATAATAATATAACTAACTGGAGTAGGCTTCAAAAAAGAAAAATATCTATGAATTTAGTATTAGATTTTAACACATCTTTAAAAACTATTGCTGATGTACAAAACGATATATTAATATTATTAGAACAAGAAGAAAATGTTGTAAAAGAAGGATACTATGTTAAATTTGATCAAATAGTTGCTAACGGATTTGATTTAAAAATCTTTTTCTACACATCTATAATTAACTATATCGACTACCTAACATATTTAGATAGTATTAATTTTAAAATTATGAGTATATTACAAAAACATAAGTGCAATTTAGCTTATGATACTAAGACTTTATATATAAAAAATGAAAAGAAATAAAAAAAGCTGAAATGATTTTATTATCATTTCAGCTTTTTCTTACTTTTCAATTAAATCATAAGTTAAATTCTCTGAATTAAACTTATATAATGTTTTTGTATCTTTTGTCATTGCAAACATTCCTATATTTTTTAATCTATTATCATGCGTAGTATATATACAAAATACAAAACAATTATTTTGATCTATTACTGTTGTTCCTTGATTAAATATTATTCTAACTTCATCTAAATTTACATCTAATCCTAATTTATCCATTGGAATCTTTTTAAAAGCTTGTATAATATTATCTTTTATTTTACTTAAATCTTCTCCACTTACTTCATTTCCTTTATCATCAATATATTGTTCTATATGTTCTGTATCTTTTTGAGGTATTGAATTAGGATTATATGTGGCTTCTGAATTATTATTTGAATCTTCTTGTTGCAGTTGTGCATTACTTCCATCTGAATTCATTATATCACCATTTACTACATTACCATTAGCATCAACATTTAAATTTAATTCATTTTTATTTATTAGTTTAAAAATAACAAAAGCAATAACTATTAACAATATAACTGCTATAACTATTAGAATAATCTTCTTTTTACTTATTTTTTTCATCTATATCTCGAGAAAACAACTCTCGAATGCACCTCTCTTTCAATTTAATATATCATAAATTTACTTATAAATGCATTATATCAAAATAAATACAAAAAATCTACTCTTTTTTGTATAATTCTATTCTACCTTCATTATTACTTTTTAAAATATCAAGCCAAATAGAGTTTTCAACAGTTCTCTTTTTCTTTGGATGTACTAAAAATCTTAAATACAATTCTATATGACTATCTACTATTTCAATATATATTATTGGGTCTAAGTTATTAAAATATATCCTATAATCAGTACTTGCGTCATTAACTTCACTTTCCATTTTATTAGGAATATTTCTTACAGCACTATTTCTCTTTATTATTTTATATAATTCTTTTTTTACCTTATATACATCTGAATCTAAAGGAATATTTATTTTAATTTCATCCCATATATATTTAAATGCTTTAACATAGTTTTTAACTGGATATGTAAATACTATAGAATTAGGTACATGCACAATTCTACCTGTACTTTGTTCACCATTTACTCTATCTCCTATCTCTAATAAATCAAAGCCAGTTTTATTAATATTAACAACATCCCCCTTTAATCCATTTACTTCTATTCTATCCTCAAGAGAAAATATCTTACTTGTTTTTATATATATACCTGAAAAAAAGTTGAATATAAAATCTTTTAAAGACAAGGTTATAGCAGTAGATATAAAAGTTATAAAAGTAATAAAGTTCTTTAAATAATCAATCCAAAGTAAAGCTAGTAATATGCATATTATAACTGTAGCTATAGCACTACCCTTTTTATTATACATATACTTTTCTTTTGCATTTAAATTCTTCTTTAATGATATTTTAAATAATATATGTCGTATTAAAGTAATAACAGTAATTATTATTATAGAAATTATAATTAAATATATAGTATTACTATCTATTGTAGTTATTTTTTCTAAAAAATCACAAATCTTTTTTATCATAATGCTATCTCCTTTCTTTTAAATATAGTCAATAGATTATATTATAGCACTATTACTTGTTATTTTCTAGTTTTTTCACAATATTTTCACTTAATTTGTTTACATAATAATAGATGGGCAAAATTTACCCATCTAACTTATATTATTTTAAAATATAAAAATTATCACTATACTTTATAATATCTAACTTTATATTTTCTAGTTGCCATTTATTACAACGAATTTTTACACTTATATCATCATTTTCATTACTTGTACCAGGTGTTATATGGTATTGTATACTTGAATTAAAAATATTATGTTTTTTTCGTATTTCTTCTAATATTCTAATAATTTCTGATGTTGGCGTATATGTTATATCCTCATTATTATATTTAATATATTTTCGTATTATTAATTTGTGTTTAAATTTTAATTTCATTCTAAAGCCTATTTTAACATATATGTATATCATAAAGGAACAATACCCAATAATGAATCCTAAAAGTAAAGCAAAAATAAACCAAAATATATTCATAATACATACCTCTTTCTTTAATATTAATCAAGAAGTAAATAATAACCTAGGATGTTCATTATAACATACATATTAATTTTTAGCAATAAAAAAAGAATTAAGTTTCAGCTTAACTCTTTTAAAATGGCTCCTCAAGTAGGGCTCGAACCTACGACCCTTCGGTTAACAGCCGAATGCTCTACCACTGAGCTATTGAGGAATATATAATTATTATATGTATATATTATCACTAGTATTAAAAATTGTAAATAGTTTTTGTAAAAAAAATATAAATTCTATATTATTTAATATTAAATAGCTCTAAAATTTATTTAGAGCTATTTTTTAAATTATACTTTTTAATCATATCTTTTGTAGCAAAATCACTTTTCACTTTACTTAAAAATACTATTCCATCTAAATGGTCACACTCATGTTGAATAAGTCTTGCAAAGAAACCATTTACTTCTCTTTTAATATAATTTCCACTTTCATCATAATATTCTAATTCTATATCATTATATCTTTTTACTTTACCTGCTATTTGAGGTACACTTGCACATGCTTCAAATTGTTCATCTGTTTTTTGTGTTAAATTTCTCCATTTTGGATTAATCATTACAGTTAATGGTATATCTTGTGCATTATTATATGTAACATCTTCTTTTTTTGCATTAACTACTATCATACGTAAATTATATCCAACTTGAGGTGCAGCAAGTCCATATGTATTTGTATTGAAAAGTAAAGTAGCTTTTAAATCATTACAAATATCTTTATATTTTCCTTCCTTTATACCGTTTTAAATCAATTTCTTTACATTTAGTCTTTAAAATAGGATCACCTACAATACGAATTGCTAAAATTTTACCTTTATCCATATATTTTCACTCCTTTCAAAATTATAAAAAGATTCATATTATTTATGCTATGTCATTATACAACTTTTTTGATACACTTTCAATCTAAAAATTATAAAAAATAAAAAAAGGAGCTAAGATAAAACTTAACTCCTTAATTTGGCTCCTCAAGTAGGGCTCGAACCTACGACCCTTCGGTTAACAGCCGAATGCTCTACC
>CALXEQ010000012.1 GCA_944387375.1 uncultured Clostridia bacterium | reverse complement strand
GCACTAAAATTTAGATAAAACAAAAGACCTGAAACCTAGTTGTTTCAAGTCTTTCAAGAATATTTTTCTGTTGGTCGGAGTGACAGGACTTGAACCTGCAACCCCATGGTCCCAAACCACGTGCGCTACCAATTGCGCTACACCCCGATTTGTGTACGAAGATAATTATAGCACTAGTTAATCTAAAAATCAATAGTTTTTATAAAAAAATAATCAAATTTTGAAAAATAAACTTTGTTTTTTTAAACTATCTATTTAATTATATGCTGTTTATTAAATTAGATGTATATTATAGCATTACTTAATTTCATAATCAATACATTTTTGCTAATTTTACGTAAAATATTGACTTTAGAGGCAAAAAAGTATAATATATATTGTGTAAATATCTATTTTTTTATATGAAAGGAAATATGATGAAAGTCTATTGTGGAACCGATATTATCGAAGTAGATAGAGTAAAAAAAGCTATCACTGGAAATAAAAATTTTAAAACAAATATTTTTACAAAAGAAGAAGTAGAAGACATTGAACAGATTAGTAATGAAACAGTTAGATACCAAAGATATGCTGGTAGGTTTGCTGCTAAAGAGGCAATATATAAATCACTATCTAAAGTATTAACTAAAGAAGAATTTTCACCATCATTTTTAGATGTTGAAGTGTTAAACGACGAAGAATTTAAACGCAGACCATATATAAATGTAGTTAATAAGACTTTAGATGATATTTTTGTAAAATATAAAATAAAAATAGATTTAAGTATTTCTCATGTAAGAGAAAATGCCATAGCTATGGCAGTTGCAAATATAGAAAAGGAGTGAAAAGATGGAAAATAATAAGAAATACTACATAACAACACCTATATATTATCCAAGTGGGGATTTTCATGTAGGAACATGTTATTGTACAATTATGGCAGATATTTTTGCAAGATATAAGAGATTAAGAGGTTATGATGTATTTTTTATGACAGGTACTGATGAGCATGGGCAAAAAATTGAAGAAAAGGCGAAAGCTAAAGGTATGACTCCTAAAGAATATGTAGATGATTTTGTAATAAGAGCAAAAGACTTGTGGAAAATATTAAAAATAAGTTATGATAAATATATGAGAACAACTGATGAGGATCATGTTAAAGCTGTTCAAAAAATATTTGAAAAACTTTATGAACAAGGTGATATATATAAGGGTGAATATAAAGGATTATATTGTACACCATGTGAATCGTTTTGGACACCAACTCAACTTGTTGATGGAAAATGTCCTGATTGTGGAAGAGAAGTAAAGGAAGTAAAAGAAGAAAGTTATTTCTTTAAATTATCTAAATATCAAGATAGATTATTAAAATATTATGAAGAACATCCTGAATTTTTAGAGCCAGAAAAAAGAAAAAATGAGATGCTTAAAAACTTTTTTGATAAAGGATTAGAAGATTTATGTGTAACAAGAACAACTATAGATTGGGGAATAAAAGTACCATTTGATCCTAAGCATACAGTATATGTGTGGCTCGATGCTTTAACAAACTATATAACTAAACTTGGCTATACAACTGAAAATGATGAAATGTTTAAAAAGTACTGGCCTGCAGACATGCATTTAGTTGGTAAAGAGATATTTAGATTTCATGCTATAATATGGCCAGCAATATTGATGGCTTTAGATTTACCTTTACCTAAAAAGGTATTTGGTCATGGATGGCTTGTAATAAATGGAAATAAAATAAGTAAATCATTTGGAAATTATAAAGATCCTAGAATATACATAGAAAAGACAAGTGTAGATGCTTTAAGATATTATTTAATGAAAGAAATTACATTTGGTGAAGATGGTAATTTTTCTGAAGAATTGTTTGTTGAAAAAACAAATTCAGATTTATCTAATGATTTAGGAAATTTAGTTAGTAGAGTAACTACAATGGTAGAAAAGTATAATAATGGTATAATTGTAAAAGAGGAATTACCTTTGCAAGATATAGATGAAGATTTAATAGTTGTTGCAAGCAAAACTGTTGAAAATGTTGAAAAATATATGGATGAATTAAAGCCAAATGAAGCAATACAAGAAATATGGAAATTAATATCTAAAGCAAATAAATATATAGATTTAAGTACACCTTGGATTTTGGCTAAAGAAGGAAATAAGCAAAGATTAAATCAGGTATTATATAATTTAGTTGAATGTATAAGAATAATTGCAATACCTCTACAAACGTGTTTTGTAGATACTCCTGAAAAAATATTTGAACAAATAGGTGTATCAAAAGAAGAAATTTTATGGGATAGTGCAAAGAAATTTGGTGTACTAAAAAATGGTACAAAAGTTAAAAAAGGTGAAATATTATTCCCAAGAATTGAAATGACAGAAGATTTGTTTAAGGTAGAAGAAGCAGATGATACTGTGGATGAAGAAAAGAAAAATATAATCACAATTGATGAGTTAGATAAAGTAGAATTAAAAGTTGGACAAATAAAAGAAGTAGAAAGAGTACCAAAATCTAAAAAATTATATAAATTGCAAATAGATGTCGGAGAAAAAACTCCAAGAACGATTGTATCAGGAATTGTACCATACTATACTGAAGAAGAACTACTAGGAAAACAAGTTGTTGTAGTTACTAATTTAAAACCCGCAAAACTATGTGGAATAGAATCTAATGGAATGTTACTTGCAGCAGGAGAAGAAGATGTGGTAAAATTATTAGTATTAGATAGCAACAATGGTACACTAGAAAATGGAGCTAACATACATTAATTTGTATGTTTAGATATGATATAGGAGGTAAACAAAAGATATGAGTGAAAACAAGGAAGAATTAGAAAAAAAATCTACTAATGAGGATAATGTTCAAGAAGAAGTTTTAGAAAAGAAAGTTGAAAAGCCTAAGCAAGAGGAAGTTAAAGAAGAACAGCCAAAAATAGAGGAAAATAAAGTTCAAGATGATATATCAAAAAAATCACAAGAGCAAGAAGAAGTAGTAAAAGGTAGTGAAGAGTACTACGATGAATTAGACTATCAAGAAAAGGATCAGGCTGAGAAAGTGAAAGCTAAAACTAGAAGTATTTTAAGAGAAGTTTTAGACTGGGTATTATGTTTTGTACTTGCGTATATAGTATATTTAAATATAAATTATTTTATTGGTTCAGTAGCTGGTGTAAAACAACAGTCTATGTATCCTACAGTTATTGATGGAGAGAGAGTTCTAGTTGTAAGACCATGGCTTACATTTAGTGATTTAGAATATGGAGATATAGTTACATTTGAAGCACCAATTGATCATAAATTATATATAGATTCAGCAGATACATATCCTACAGCACAATATGAGCAATATACTGGACTTACTCAGTTTTTATATAAATTTATGAATGTAAATAAAGTAAATTATATAAAAAGAGTTATAGGTGTTGCAGGAGATCATATTCAAATAAAAGATGGTGCAGTATATAGAAATGGGGAAAAATTAGATGAACCATATCTTAGAACTTCTGTTACTTCTCCACAAGAAGAGGAATATTCAGATGTTGTAGTACCAGAAGGTACAGTATATTTAATGGGAGATAATAGAGATTCTAGTTTAGATTCTAGAACTTTTGGATGTGTTCCATTAGATAGAGTAAATGG
This sequence comes from uncultured Clostridia bacterium, assembly GCA_944387375.1. GTDB lineage: Bacteria > Bacillota > Clostridia > TANB77 > CAG-465 > CAG-465. The sequence continues at coordinate 38,886 of CALXEQ010000012.1, read as the reverse complement.
TTGTGTATTATGTAGAGTATGGCCATTAAATAAAATTGGTGGAATAGATTAAAGGAGATAGAAGATATGTTTGAAAATATTGTTGGACATGAAAGACAAAAGGAAATTTTAACTAAAAGCATTAAAAATGACAGTATTTCTCACGCATATCTTTTTTTGGGCCAAGAAGGAATTGGAAAATTTAAATTTGCATGTGAATTTGCTAAAAAAGTATTAAAAACAGAAAATTTAAATAATAATCCAGACTTTAAAATAATTAGAAAAAGAGAAGATAAAAAAGATATAGTTGTTGAGCAAATAAGAAAAGAGCTTATAGACGATATATATATAGTTCCTGCAACAGGAGAAAGAAAAGTATATATAATAGATGATGCACATCAGTTAAATGTGGCTGCTCAAAATACACTTTTAAAAACATTAGAAGAACCACCTAAATATATTACTATTATTCTTGTTGCATCAAATTCGAGTTCTTTTTTAACTACAATACTTTCTAGGGTAAATCAAATACCATTTGAAGGAATAACAAGTGGTGTTCTAAAAAATTATTTAATAGATAATTTTAATATGACTTTAGATGATTCTATAGTAGAGTATGTAGATGGTTCAATTGGAAAAGCAATAAATATTATAAACAATAATTTAATAGAAAAATATAAAAATATAGATGAATTGTATAAGTATATACAAAATAAAGATATAATAGAGGCTTTTAAACATTCCTCTAATATAAAATTTAATGATGAAGATTCATTGGATTATTTAGAATTTGTTTTATATAAAAAAAATAAATATAATTGTATAAAAATAATAGAAAATGCAAAAAACAGGTTAAAATTTAATGGAAACTATGATATAATAATAGACAGTATGTTACTAAGATTAATAGATAACATTGAGGAGGAATAAATGAAGAAAGTAGGAATAAGATTTAAAAAAACAGGTAAACTTTCTTATTATGCATTTGATGGTGAAACAATAAATCTTTCCGACAGTGTTGTAGTAGATACAGAAAAAGGTGAAGAAATAGGTGTTGTTGCTAAAATACTTGAAGGTGAGCAAGAAGATGAGCTAGATAAGGTAAAGAGAATAGCAACAGAAGAAGATTTTAAAAATCAAAAAGCAATGGATGAAAAGGCTAAAGAGGCTTTAAACTTTTGTAAAGAACAAGCTAAAAAACTTAATTTAGATATGAAATTACTTTCAGCTGAATATACTTTAGATGGTACAAAACTTACTATTTATTTTGTTTCAGAAGAAAGAGTGGATTTTAGAGAATTAGTAAAAATGATTGCATCTAAATATAAAGCAAGAATAGAATTAAGACAAATAGGACCAAGAGACGAAGCTAGAGAATATCCAACACTTGGAATGTGTGGAAAAGAAGTTTGTTGTAGAACACACCTTCAAAGTTTTGAGCCTGTTACAATAAAAATGGCTAAAGAGCAAGGATTACAAATTAATATGTCAAAACTTTCTGGAGCATGTGGAAAACTAATGTGTTGCTTAAGATATGAAGATGAATTATATAAAGAAAATTTAAAAAAACTTCCTAAAGTGGGAGAGCTAGTTAAAGTAAAGGGTGAAAAGGAAAAGGGAAAAGTTACATCTGTAGATATTTTAAATTTAACTGTAAAAGTTAGATTTGGATTTGAAGATGAAGATGAGGAAAGATATGAGACTTATTCAGTAGAAGATTTAAAGTGGACACCTAAAAATGTTAAAAAGGAAGAAAAAGATGAGGATGATGAAGAGATAGAAGGTATAGTTGAATAAATTATTAGGAGGTGAAAAATATGGCATATAAAATTTCAGATAAATGTATTGCTTGTGGAGCATGTGAAATGAACTGCCCAGTAGGAGCTATTTCTATGGGAGATGGAAAATATGAAATAGATAAAGATAAATGTATTGAGTGTGGAACATGTGCAAGTGTTTGCCCAGTAGAAGCACCAGAACAAGATCAATAATTATATGAAGATAGCAAATTCGCTATCTTTTTTTCGTCTTTTATGATATATAATAACATAGGTGGTTTAAATGGAGAGTAAAATACTTTTAGAGTATAGAGATAGTAAAACGGGATTAATAGATATGGATAGATTTAAAATGGAAAATCCAAATCTTATTACTTTTGATGAAGATAGAGGAACACCAAAAAGAGATAAAAAGTGGATACTTTTTGATGATCAAAGGGTACTAGTTAGAAATGAATATATGAATAAGACTAATGTGTTATATACAGTATATCAAGAATTGGTTTTTGAAGAGCTGGCAAAGCAGGTGGATTTTCCATGTACACATTATGATGTAGGAAAAAGAGGAGATAAAAAATGTGTTTTATCTAATAACATATTGGATCTTCCTGAAAATAAAGGGTTAGCTATGATGTCATTAAGAGAACTTATGGACCAATTAGAAACTACAGATTATTATGATAATGTGTATAATATAGCTGACGCTTTAAGAGCAATATCTAATCATTGTACATGTGTTAAATTAGAAAAAGAAGAACAAATGGAAGTAATGAGAGATTTTTGCAAAATGCAGATTTTAGATTGCTTTTTGAGTTCATCAGATAGACATGTAGAAAATATTTCTTTTGTTTATGGCAAAGATAAAAAAACAGGGAAATATATTTTTAAACTTTCTCCTTTATATGATAATGAATTATCTTGTGGAAGTGATGAAACAAAGGAAAAAATGGAAGAATGTATAAATGACTTTTTTCAAGCCAAATTAACAGCAAACTTACAAAATGTATTTGCTACTGTTTATGAAAGTGAAATGTCAGATGAATCACAAAAAAGAAATAAAAATAATCCAACAGGAGCATTATTAGAATTTTGTATGGATTTAGATGAAGATATACAAGATTTCTCAAAAAAATGTTATGATAAATTAAATATGGTACTTGCAATAAAAAGTGTTGAAAATAGAATAGGAGTAGAGCTTCCAAAAATATATAAGGAATTTTTAATTGGAAATTATATGGAAAGAAAAAACATGATAAAAAATATACTAGATAAATATTACACTCAAGGAGGAGAAAAATGATATTTAAAGTCTTTTGGAAAAATATAGAGTTTTTAGAAGTTGAAAAAGTAAATGATATATATTATTCAAGATTGATTGTAGAAAATGTAAATAAAGTATTAGATGAGGGATATCCGATAACATTTTTAAAAAATATAAAAGTAATAGATAAAAAAATTCCTAAATTAATAGAAAATAGAATTCCAAGTCTAGATTACATAGAAGAAAAAATTAATAAAAAAGATAATATAGAAGATATGATAATAGATTATATAGAAAAAACAAATTGTAAAAGAGTGACAGATTATTTAAGTATTAATGTTGAAAAATAAACACTTAAAAGTATATAATTTGCAAATATTAGACAATTTTTAAAGAGGTGATTTTAAAAACAACTGTAATATTTTAAGATCGCAAAAACTGCTACGAAAATAGCGGTTTTTTTATTACCCCTATTGCTTAAATCTGTGGTATATATATTAGCGGGGTGAGACAAATGAAAGAAAATATTGAAGATTACAGAAAAGCTGGATTTATTAATTTAGATGAATATTTTCTGAATAATCCAGGCAGTTTTACATATCCATATTATATTGATGGATATGATGAAAAAAATTTTTGGACACAAGTAGGAAAGGAGGATAAGGAAAAATTTATATATGTAAAACCAAGAGAAGGTAAAGAGGCAGAAGATATATATAATGTATATGCAGAGCTTTTATATCAAGAGATGATGAAGCAAGTTGGAATAAAAACAGCTAATTTTGATGCTTCATATTATGATGGAAATGTAGCTACATTATCTGAAAATGTACTAGATGATTATGATAAAAATGAGTTTATCATTAATTCATCAGAGCTACTTTGTAGTAATAGATATAGTAGTGACAGTAGTATAGAAGATTTGTTTAATACTATACACGACTATTGTGAGTATGAGCATATAGATAAAAAGCAAGAGGAAAAATGTTATAAAGATATACAAAAGGTGTGCATAGCAGATATCTTTTTATTATCTACAGACAGAGATATTAATGATTTGGATTTTATAGCTGGAAAAGATAATAAAGAAAATAATGTATTAGAGCTTGCACCACTTTGTCATAATACATATGCACTTGGGTCAAATTTTTCAAAAGATGAAATAATAGATATGCTAGATAATTGCGATGATATGGAGCAAAGATTAGATCTATGCTATACAGATTTAGGAATTCCAGATGATAAAATAAATGATAATTATCTATATTGGGAAGACAGCTTATATTATTTTATAGATAAAGATGAAGAACTCGAAGAGTTTGCAAAATATTGTGCTGAAAGAATGAATATTGATGAGGCTATTTTAAAAGTAGAAAAAAAGACAAAAAGTAAAATACCTCAAGAGTATAAAGAGTTTGTAAGAGCAAGCTTTGATCAAAGATTTAGAGCTTTATGTGATTGCTTAGATTTAGACTATTACAAGTTAATGGATGAAAAATATTATGAATATGAAATGGAGGAAAAATAATGGTAATAGATGTTTTATGGAATAATATAAATATATTAAAAATTCAAAAAAGAAATAATCTATATATATCTAGTATATATAAAGAGAATATAAATAAAGTAAGAGAAAACGGATTTCCATTGTATTTTTTAAAAGATGTATCTGTGGTATCAGATGAGTTACCAGATATTATTAAACATAGAATTTCTAATATTAATAATATGAAGGGAAGACTAAAATTTAAAAATGATAATATAGATAACTTAGAAGAGCAAATTTATGAGTATATAAATAAAACAGAGTGTAGAAGACCAACAGATAAATTTAGTATTAAAATTCAAATTTAGTAACAATATTAATATTTCTTAATATAATATTAAGTAAGTTAATATTGGAGGTAGAAATAGTGGATATAATAGATATGTCAGATAGTTCGCTTGAAGAATTAAGAGGAAAAATTAATGATAATGAAAAATTAGTACTTATAGATTTTTATGCTTTTTGGTGTGAACCTTGTATAATGCTAAATCCAATAGTAGCAAGAATTGCAGACGAATATAAAGATAATGTAGAAGTATATAAAGTAGATGTAGATAAAAATCCAGATGTTGCAGATAAATATAATATAACAAATATACCTACATTAGTAGTTCAAAAACAAGATGAAATTAAAGAAAACATTATTGGATATAGATCATATGAGGATTTACAAAAAACGCTAAAAGATTCAATAGAATAAAAATAAGTACTTGAAATATAAAAAATATTATGTTATACTAATTACATAATTTATATCAAAAGCAATGATCAAGAGGAGTAAGATAGAGGTTATCTGTAGAGAGAAAGACTCATCGGCTGAAAGGTCTTTTAGAAAAACATATCTGAAGGTAGCTTGGGAGCTGGTATGCTGAAGTGTTATATGTGTAGGTATACCCCGTTACAGTCGGTAAATCTGGAATTAAGTGCACATTTTTATGTGAATTAAGGTGGTACCGCGAATCACAGTCATTCGTCCTTAAATATTAAGGATTAATGGCTGTTTTTTTATATAAAGAAAGGAGAGAATATTATGCTTAGAGATTTTGGGATATTTGTAGCACTCGTCTGTCTGTTAATTTCATTAATAGTAGTATTAAATGCACGTTGGATAATACGCTGTATAGACAATAGTAAAGATTTGGAAAATAAAATGGTTGGTAAAATAAAGGTCGTCTCAACACTCGTGAGCATTATATCTTTATATATATTAACCGTTTTAATGAGATAGAAAAGGAGAGATAATATGGATAGTAATTTTAATTATCAAAAAAGAGAAGGAGAAATATATAAAAATTGGGAAGAAAAAGGATATTTTAAATGTGAAATAAGAGAGGGAGAAAAACCTTTTGTAATATCAATGCCACCTCCTAATGTAACATCTAAACTTCATATAGGACATGCACTTGTTGATGCTATACAAGATGTATTTATTAGATATCATAGATTAAAAGGTGAACCTACTTTATGGATTCCAGGAACAGATCATGCAAGTATTGCAACAGAGGTTAAAGTAGTTGAAAAACTAAAAAAAGAAGGAAAAACAAAGGCAGAGCTTGGAAGAGAAGAATTTTTAAAAGAAGCTTGGGCTTGGAAAGAAAAATATGGTGGAGAAATAACACAGCAAATTAGAAAGCTTGGTTGCTCATGTGACTGGTCTAGAGAAAGGTTTACTATGGATGAGGGATGCTCTGATGCTGTTCTTGAAGTATTTGAAAGATTATATAATAAAGGATTAATATATAAAGGAAAAAGAATAGTTAATTGGTGTCCTAATTGTAAAACTCCAATATCAGATATAGAAGTAGATTATGAAGAAGTACCATCATCACTTTGGTATATTAAATATCCACTTGAAAATAGTGATGAGTATTTAACAGTTGCTACAACAAGACCAGAAACAATGCTTGGGGATACAGCAGTAGCAGTTACACCAGATGATGAAAGATATAAAAAGTATGTAGGAAAAAGAGTTTATCTACCAATTGTTGGAAAATACATACCTGTTATTGCAGATAGATATGTAGAAAAAGACTTTGGTACAGGTGTAGTTAAAATGACTCCAGCTCATGATCCTAATGATTATAAAGTTGGAGAAAGACACAACCTTGAAATTATAAATATATTAAATGATGATGCAACATTAAATGAAAATGCTGGAAAATATCAAGGAATGACAACAATAGAGGCTAGAGAAAAAATAGTAGAGGAACTAAAAGAACAAGGATATTTAGTAAAAATTGAACCTTATACACATAATGTAGGAAGTTGTTATAGATGTCATACAACTATTGAACCATATATTTCAAATCAATGGTTTGTACGTATGCAAGACTTGGTAAAGCCGGCAATAGAAGCAGTTAAAAACGATGAAACAATGTTTGTACCAAAAAGATTTGAAAAAATGTACTTTAACTGGATGGAAAATATTGAGGATTGGTGTATCTCAAGACAACTTTGGTGGGGGCATAGAATACCAGCATATTATTGTGACAAATGTGATAAGATTACTGTATCTAAAACACCTGTTACTACTTGTGAATGTGGTGGACATTTAACTCAAGATGAGGATACTTTAGATACATGGTTTTCATCTGCACTATGGCCATTTTCTATACTTGGCTGGCCTAATAAAACAAAAGATTTAGAATATTTCTATCCAAATTCAATGCTTGTTACAGGATATGATATTATAACTTTCTGGGTAAGTAAAATGATTTTCTCAGGTATAGAATATATGGGAGAAGTACCATTTAAACATGTATTTATTAATGGTCTTGTTAGAGATGCTAAAGGTAGAAAGATGTCAAAATCTCTTGGAAATGGTGTTGATCCATTAGATATAATTAGAGATTATGGAACAGATGCATTAAGACTTTCTTTAATACAAAATATAACTCCTGGAAACGATGTAAGATATATTCCTGAAAAAGTTGAAGCTTCAAGAAATTTTGTAAATAAATTGTGGAATGCTGCAAGATTTGCAAATAATTATATTAAAGATTTAGATATAGATAAACCAGAAATGCTAATGCCAGAAGATAAATGGATTCTTACTAAATTATCTAATACAATAAAAAATGTTGAGCAAAATATGGATAATTTTGAAATTGGTATAGCTGTTCAACTTGTTTATGACTTTATTTGGAATGATATATGTGATTGGTATATTGAAATGATAAAGCCAAGATTATATGATAAGGAAAATAAATCATATAAGACTGCTATATGGACTTTAAATTATGTACTAATAGCAGCAGTAAAAATGCTACATCCATTTATGCCATTTGTAACCGAAGAAGTATATCTAAATTTAAAATCTCAAAAAGAATCTATTATGCTTGCTTTATGGCCAAAAGCAGAATATGAATTTGCCGAAGAAGAAAAAGCAATAGATATAATTAATGATATGATTAGACAAATACGTAATGCTAGAGCTAATATGAACATTACAGGTGCTAAAAAAACATCTGCACAAATTGTACTTAAAAAAGGTAAATTTGAAGAGGTATTTAAAGAGGCAGAAGAATACTTTAAAAAACTTGCATATATAGAAAATATTGAGTATTTAGATAGTATTGATGATGCTAATACAAAATATGTAGCACTACATGATGAAAAGATAAATGTATTTTTAAATATGTCTGATGCTATAGATTTAGATGCAGAAATTGCAAAACTTGAAAAAGAAAAACAATCTGCTACATCTGAGTTAAAAAGAGCACAAGGAATGCTAAAAAATGAAAATTTTGTAAAGAAAGCACCAGAAAAATTAATACAAGCAGAAAAAGAAAAAGTAGAAAAATATACAGATTTACTAGAAAAGATAGAATTAAGACTTAATGAGTTAAAGTAAATAGTAAGAGATGGTAGAATATAAAGCTACCATCTTTTTTTCATTGACGCAAATGTATGCATGTGATATAATTTTAAGTATATTAAGGAGAATTGAATATGAAAAAATTATTATATATTTTTATGATATTTACATTAGTACTTTGCACATGTAGCAATGTGTTAATTGCTGCAGTACCACCAAGACTTGGTATTACGTCTCCAAGTTCAGGAACAGTAGAAGTTGGTGGAACAATTAGGTATACAGTTAATATATATAATGCTACAAATGTAACACTTAATGCAAGTCATATTAGAATTGCTGGTGTAAGTGCAAATGTTAGTGTGGAAGGCTCAGGAAATTCACAAAGAACAATAGTACTAAGTAATATACAAGGAAGTGTTGGAGCAGTAGGATATATTTCATATATAGCAGGTGGAGTTGCAACAAATGAAGCAGGCGGAAGTAGAGAAATGAATATAACTTCAACTTCATTTACTATAGTTGCTACACAAAGTCCAGCGCCACAGCCACCACAAGAAAACAATAATTACAATAATAACAACAATAATAGTGGATATTTACCACCTAATATAATAGAAGAACCAACACAAGAAACACCACAAGAAGAGGAACAAGAGGATAAGCAAGAACCAACAATGGAAATAGGTGCATTATCTAATACATCTATTCAAAAGGGAGATACTATTTCTTTTGATATAACATATAAGGATGATAAAGAAATGGGAGAGATTACATTAAATAATAATGATATAACACTTTATGGATTTACAGCAGATGTACAAATATCTGGAGATGGTAATACAAGAAAAGTCACTCTTTCCAATGTACAAGGTAATTTAGGGGGACTTAAATATATTAAAATAGCTGCAAATACAGCAAAAGATAAAGCAGGAAATCTAGTTACAAAGGATGGTCAAACATCTATGTTTAAAGTAATAGATTCGGATACTAAAAATAACCCAGATGATTGGATAGAAAATCCCAATACAGGAAGATAGGCTTAAATAGCTTATCTTTTTTTGCGTAATTTACATAACTTGAAAAATATGCAAAAAAGTGGTATAATATAAGTATCAAAAATATATTTTATAGTGCATTGATTATATGCACAGGAGGGAGAATAATTATGAAAAAAAATGAAAAAAAATTAAAAGGAACAAAAAAAATCATCATAGGGGGTGCAACAATAGCAATTATTAGTGTGGTAGGAATTTTTATCACAAGAAATGGTGATAAAAAAGATGAATTAAATGAAAATTTAATTCAAAATGAAAACAGTGTAGAAACTGTACAAAATACAGTTGAAACACCAGTTGTAGAGCCACAACAAGAAGAGGCAAAAGAAGAAGTAGATACAAAAACTACTTCTACACAAAAGCAAAAATCTTCTGGAACTACAGTAAAACCAGAAGAAAAGATTACTACTACTTATGGTGGTGGTGAAAACTCAAAAGAAGATATGTCTTCTGGAGAGAAAAAAGTTGTAGGTAATACTACATCTGAAATGAAGGCAGAGCCTTCAGAAGAATCAGCTACCTATAAAAAGGAAGCTGAGGAATCAAAAAAAGATGACAAGGAGGTACAACAAGGAAAAGACAACGAAACTATTGTCATCGAAGAAAAAGTTACAGAAGAAGAAAAAGAGGAGACTAACAATGAAAATGGCTCAACAGAAGCTGATTGGAGCTCTCTTCTTAAGAATGCTAAATAAAAAAGACAAAAATGAACCTTACATCAATTGAAAGGTTTATTTTTTTGCTCTTTTTTATTTATTTAAGTATAATAATATATAAATTTATTGATTTTTATGTAAAATAATGCTATAATATAAGTACAATTACTTGTGTTATATCTAAAAAATAGCACTTATACTATTATTTTATATTATGTGTCTTTAAGATTACATAATTTGAAAAAAGTGCAAAAATATGATATAATATAAGTATATAAAACTATGCATATTTAATACAACTGTATTAAATGATTAAAGTAAAAAATATGAGAAATCTGGCTATGAAAGGAAGCTAGGTTATATTTGCTTTTACATTTAATGTGTTATTATGCAAGGTTGATTAAAATAAAATATGAAAGGAATGGAATTTATTATGAAAGAAAATTTAAAAGGAAAACAAAACTTACAACTAGTAGGAGCAGCAGCTGCAGGAGCAGTAATGGCAAATATGCCACATCTTGAATTTGTAATTGCTATTATTGCAATTATATTAGTACTAGTATCTTTTAAAGATACTAAAATAAAAAAGGGAGTTGTAAGACTTCTAAAAGCAATAGTAATTGCAATTATAATAGTAGCAGCAATGGCTTGGCATAATTTGTTTTGTAATACAAAAGAAGAAACAAACAACGAGTTGGCACAACAACATGAGGAAGTTGTTATAGATGAACAACAACCAATTGTTGAGGATCAACCTGTAGAGGAAACTGTTGTAGAAGAGGCAACTTCAGCAAATTCACGGAGCAAGAAGAGCTTCTATAACTGATGCAGAGAGAAAAGCATCTGTAAATATGGTTGCTACTTATGGTGGCAAGGCTACTACAGATGAAGCTGTTAAATCAGGAGAAGAAGTTGTTGTAGGAAATACAACTACAGATTTTTCAGAGAACAGTAAAGAGCAAGAAGAATACACAAAGGAAGCTGAGGAAGCAGAAAATGAAGGAAAAGAAGTAGAAGTCGGAAAAGACGAAGAAACTTTTATCATAGAAGAACCTGCAACAACAGAAGAAAAAGAAGAAATAAACAATAGCAACGGTTCAACCGATGCAAATTGGGAAGATCTTTTAAATTCTTCTAATGTTACTGTACAAGAAGACAAAAATGATATAGCAGTTGAAGAAGACAAAAATGATGCAACAGTTGAAGAAGACAAAAATGATACAGCAGTTGAAGAAGACAAAAATGATACAGCAGTTGAAGAAGACAAAAATGATGCAACAGTTGAAGAAGACAAAAATGATGCAACAGTTGAAGAAGACAAAAATGATGCAATAGAAAAAGTAAAACCAGTTAAAGTAAATCCTGTTGATGGATATACAGCAACAATAGGTTCTACTATTCAGTTCAATGTTGAAGGTGATGACTTATTAATCGAAGGATTAGAAGGTTATAACTACAGCATAAACAACGGAGTATTATCAATAGATACAGGAGATGAAGCAACAGTTTTAACTGTATGTATTTCAAATTCTGTAAACGAAATTACATTTGATATAAATATTAATGGCATCATTGGATAAACAAAATGATAAAAAATATACAAATGTATCATAAATATAATAATTAAAAAAATACACATTGGATCACTGATATAACCGTTTTAGTTATATTATAGTGATAATGTAGAAGTAATTAGTAAAATAAAGTGGTTTATGTTATATAATTCTAAGTTTTACGTAAGTATTACAAAGGATTATATAAAGATTACTAGTTATTGAATCTTAGGACTTATCGGAGGTACCCAAATATTATTACGATTAGATTTAGTTGTTTTAAGGTAAGTTCAAGACATTATAATGCTAACAAAGTATTACTGGAATGAAAATGTCAAAGATTCAATGTGTTACACTTTTTAATTAATTATATAGAATTTTATATAATTAATTTTTTTTTGCCTTTTTAGGCGTAAAAATACCACTCCCGAAGGAGTGGCTGAAAAAAAATTATTAAAAAGGATTACTCCGAATGTATTGCTACATTGAAGTAAGCAGACCGGATTCGAACCGACTCACCGTCTAAGACGAGCTCTTCCTTTGAGCTTACTGCAATTATATTATAACATGTATTTTTTTAGATTTCAAGTATATTGAACAATATGATATAATATTTTTGGTGTTTTTTATGTATAAAAATTGTAGATTGTGTCCACGTGATTGTGGAATAGATAGAACTAAATATAATGGTGTGTGTGGTGCATCATCTAAAGTAAAAGTAGCACTAGTATCAACACATAATTTTGAAGAGCCATGTATAAGTGGTAAAAAAGGCTCTGGAACGGTATTTTTTTCAAATTGTAATTTAAGATGTGTATATTGTCAAAATTTTAAAATATCAAGAAATGGATATGGAAAAGAAATAAGCATAAAAAGACTTTATGAAATATTTCTAGAGCAACAAAAAAGGGGCGTAAATAACATTAATCTGGTTACTCCTACATGTTATGTAGATAGTATAATAAAAGCTCTTAAAATGGCAAAATCAAAAGGACTTAATATACCAATAGTATATAATTCAAGTGGATATGAAAAAGTTGAGACTATTAAAAAGCTAAATGGACTAATTGATGTGTATTTACCAGATTTTAAATATGCAACAAATAGATTATCTAAAAAATATTCTGGTGTAAATAATTATGTTGAGTCAGCTATAAGCTCAATTTTTGAAATGATAAGACAAGTTGGAAAGCCAGTGTTTAATGATGAAGGTATTATTACTAAAGGCGTAATAATTCGTCATATGATACTACCAAATAATGTATTAAATAGCAAAATGGTATTAAAAAAGATAAAAGAAAAATTTAGTGAAGATGCTTTAGTAAGTCTTATGGCTCAGTATTTTCCAGCAGGAGAGGCAAATAAATATCCAGAGATAAATAGAAAAATAACAAAAGATGAATTAAAAGAGATAGAAGATTATTTAATAGAATTAGATATTACTAATGGGTATATACAAGAACTTGGAGAACATGAAGAAGAATATGTTCCAAATTTTGATTTATCTAACATATAGTATAAATTTTTTATCACCTCATATAGTGTAGTATGAGGTGATGTTTTTTGGTACTTTTTACAAAAATGCAAGGCTGTGGTAATGATTATGTATATATAAATAATGATGTTGAAAATATAGTAGATATATCTTCTTTTACTAAGTTTGTATCTAATAGAAATTTTGGCGTTGGATCAGATGGTTGTATATTTATTTTTAAGTGTAGTGATGCAGATATTGAATTTAGAATATTTAATCCAGATGGAAGTGAGGCATCTATGTGTGGAAATGGAATAAGGTGTGTTGCAAAATATGTATATGAAAAGGGAATAGTAAAAAAGAAAAGAATGAAGATAAAAACAAAATCTGGAATTAAGGACGTTGAAGTTTATGTAGAAAATAATATAGTTAAAAATATAAAAGTAAATATGGGTGTGCCTATTTTTGATACTAAAAAACTTGAAGTAAATTATCCAAAAGATGTATTAATTAATGAAAGATTTTTAGTAGAAGATAAAGAGCTATATCTTACTTGTTTATCTGTTGGAAATATTCATACAGTTGTGTTTGTTCAAGATGTGGATAATATAGATATTAAAAAGTATGGTAAGGCAATAGAAAATATGAACATTTTTAAAGATAGGACAAATGTTGAGTTTGTAGAGATAATAGATAGAGAAAATATTAAAGTAAGGGTTTGGGAAAGAGGAGTAGGAGAGACACTCGCTTGTGGAACTGGAGCTACTGCTTCAGTTATAGCAGGATATTTAAATGGTGTTACAGAAAATATTTGTAATGTTAAATTAAAGGGAGGAGAACTTGAAATAGTATATAATGAATTAAATAATGAATTGCATATGGTTGGAACAGCTGAATTTGTGTATGAGGGAAAACTATATGGCAATTTTTCAAAATATTGTTTGGAGTAGAATTTTCTACTCTTTTTTTGTTGCTTGAGAAATTATTATATATATTATATAATAAAATTTAGGTGATTATATGGATTTTAAAAAAGAGATAGAAGAATATTCTCCCGTAAATGAACAAGAGGAAAAAGATAAACAATTTATGCTAAATGCTATTAATGATTTTGATGATGTATTAACAAGAGAAAATGAATATATGCATTTTACATCATCTGCGTTTGTTGTAAATAAAAATAGAGATAAGGTATTAATGATTTATCATAATATATATGATTCTTGGGGTTGGACTGGTGGACATGTTGATGGACAGACTAATTTTTTAGCTGTTGCCAAAAGAGAAGTAGAAGAAGAAACAGGACTTAAAAATATTAAAGTATTAAATAACAGTAAAATTATTTCTCTTGATACATTACCAGTACATGGACATGTTAAGAGAGGAAAGTATGTAAGTGCTCATATTCATTTATCTGTTGCATATTTATTTGAGGCAGATGAAAATGACAGTATTAGAATAAAGCCAGATGAAAATAGTAAAATTGGATGGCAAGATATAGAAAAAGCAGTAGAGTTATCTACAGAACCACATATGAAACCAGTGTATTCTAAAATAATAGATAAAGTAAGTCAAATAAAATAAAAAGAGTTGTTTTTTAAATAAAAAGATTATATAATATTTATATTAATAAATATTAAATTTGGAGGGAGCATATGGAAATAAGAGAAATCTTTGACACAATTGAAAGTGACCCTAACATGGATAAAGATCTTCAAAATGATATATTGGAGAAGATAAGTAATATTGCTAAAGCAGACCAGTTAGTAGATGGACTTGAAGAAAAAATAGAAGAACACAAAGACGAGCTAACTGAAAAAGAACTTAAATATATAATAAATAAATGCATTTCATATAAAAGTGTTTTTTATAGATTTAGAAATGGTGGAATTGTAGATTATGATCAATTAAATGAGATAACTAATAGAATTTTTGAACTTGAAGAAAGTATTAGAAAAAATGATTTTCATGTATGGAAAGAAGAGCTACTTGCATATAAAGGTTCAAAGCAAGATAAAGAAGAAGATAAGATGCTTAAAAATATGCTTATGGTAGTTCCAGAAGAAACTAATGTTGTAGATAAGATAACACGTATGTTTAAAAGAGCTATATGGAAAATGCAACAAAAGGCAAAGCAAAATGTAGATACAGATGAAGTAATAGAATTACCACAAAATACAAGTAATAACATAGATATAGAATTAAATTATGATGAAGATAAAAAGGAAATACAAGATACTAAACAGGAGCAATAGCTTCTGTTTTTTAAAATATATTTGACATATTATGTAAATAATGATATAATAGTACTACATTTTATAAGGAATATTCGGAATTAATATACTGAATGATAAAATATATTCTTTGTATTATGTATATTTTTTTCAGGGAGGTCATTAATATGAAAAAGAATTTAAGTTTAAAAAGGGAACAAAACAGATTAGCATCAGAAAATGCTATAAAGGATGAGGAGTGTTATTTTTATGATAAAGAGTATCCACTTGTAATAAACGCTCAATTAAAGATCGAAAAAATATATGTAATAGGAGACGAAGAAGAAAAACAAATGACATCATTTACCAGTCTTATGCCTAGAACAGTAAGAATTGAATTTTCAGAAACGGTAGATAATATGAAAAATCAACCATTTGTTATTGACTTATACACAAGTTTAAGTTTAGAAGAATTAGAAAAAAGGCTTAAAAGATGTAAAAATGAAAGAGATATTGAAGATATCGAATAATAAGTAACTCGAGTGAATAACTCGGGTTATATTTTACATAATTTGAAAAAATATCCAAAATGTGGTATAATATAAGTGTATATTATATATATAATGGAGCGTAAGGCTTCAGGTAATGTGGAGAAAATTTTTGAAGCATATATTGTGCTACAATGTCTCCTTAATTTTCTGAGGTTGTTTATTATATATAAATTTAAGAATATACAAAAGAAATGGAGGTAAACATATGAAAACAAACATTTTAAAAAAGGAGAATTTATTATATTATCTAGGAAGTGAGGTGAACTTTGGCTCTAGTAGATTTAGAAAATGCTTACAGAAAGCATATATGTCTGAATCTATTGATAAATACCTTGTTGGAAACAACGTTGTATTTAAACAAGGTTCAGGAAGAACAGTATATATTCCAAGAGATATCGTAGAAGATATAATAGGAATATCTATAGATCTTCCTAGAAGTGTAGCATAAGATTCATCAAGCAATTAATTTTGCTTGATTTTTTATGCTTTATTATAGAATAAATTATAAAATTACTTATTTTAAACTATATAATCCTCATGAATTTGACATAATATTAAAAATATAGTATAATATTTATGTAAATTTAATATACGGCTTAAGTAAATAAAATTATTTTAAAGGAGGGATTGTTATGTGTAATAACGTAACAGTAAATATTTTAAAAAAAGAGGAGGTAAAAAGAAAGGAAAAAGACCAAATTAGTGATTGGTTAGAAAAAAGAAAATGCATTAGAAAAAATATATATGCTAAAAAAATGAAAAGTGTTGAAAATGGTAATATAATTTATTCTAATGAACATTCTTTGTTATTACATAATGATACAGAAGTACATGAAATAGGTATTGAAAATAGAAGAGGAAATTTTGAAACTGTATATGTTGTATATTCGTCATCTAATAGTGATATAAAAGAAATAAGAAGAATAAAAAGATATGCAAAAGATACAGTAGAAGAGATCGAGAAATTTTTAGAAAATTCAATGTCTATTCAGCAACTATATAATATAGATTTAAACATAGAATAAACAGGATTAATTTCCTGTTTTTTCTTTTTGGATTTGTATGGTATAATATATATATTAATAATATAGAATAAAGTAGAAAGGTAAAATATGGAAAGATATCAAGAAATAGAAAATAGTATTATTACTAAATATAGAAAAAACATATATAAAAGGTTTAGAGAAGCTATTGATAGATATAAATTAATAGATGATGGAGATAGAATTTGTGTATGTATTTCTGGCGGAAAAGATTCAATGTTACTTGCTAAATGTATGCAAGAGTATCAACGTCATGGAGATAAAAAATTTGAACTTGAATTTGTAGTAATGGATCCAGGATATAGTAATAAAAATAGAGAAAAGATAGAGGAAAATGCTAAAATTTTAAATGTACCTATAAAAATAATAAACAAAAATATATTTGAAGTTTTAAATAAACAGACTTGGGGATCAGCTTGTTTTTTATGTTCTAAAATGAGAAGAGGGTGTTTATATAACATAGCAGAAAGTTTAAATTGTAATAAAATTGCACTTGGACATCATTATGATGATGTATTGGAGACAATGTTACTTAACATTTTTTATTCTGGTGAAATAAAAACAATGATGCCTAAAATTCATAGTGATAATTTTAATCTTGAGCTTATACGACCACTTTATTTGGTAAAAGAGCCAGATATTATTTCATGGAAAGAATATAACAAGTTAGAGTTTTTAGATTGTGCTTGTAAAGTTACAGAGAATATAAAACAACATGATGAAAATGTATCTAAAAGAAAAGCTATGAAAAATCTAATAGCTAAATTTAGAAAAGAAAGTGAATATATAGATAAAAGTATATTTCACAGCATGTCTAATGTAAATCTTAATTCCATGCTTGGATGGAAAAAAGATGGTAAAGAATATAATTTTATGGATGATTATGATGATAAAAATGGTTATTTGAAGTAAATTGTAGAATTTTATAATTTTTATTAAAAAAAGCTATATAAAAACTTGTAATAGCCGTATATTTATGATATAATAATCTCCTTTTTGATGGGAGGCAACAGAGGGTGAAATTAGAGATAGTAACCAGTCCTATTGGAGCTGAACTTACTAGTATTAAGTACAATTCTGAGGAAAGATTACATCAAGGTGAAAGTGTACTAGATAAAGAAGGAAAAGTGTTTTGGAAAAGACATGCTCCAGTATTATTTCCTATTGTAGGTAGTTTAAAAAATAACACTACGTATATTGATGGAAAAAAATATGAAATGTCACAACATGGATTTGCGCGCGATATGGTGTTTGACATTGTAAACATATCAGAAAGGGAACATACATATGTTTTAAAATATAATGAAAATACTTTAAAAATGTATCCATATAAATTTGAACTTTATATTAGTTATTTTATAGAAGAAAATAAATTAACTGTAATATATAAAGTTAGAAATTTAGATATAAGACCTATATATTTTGGAATAGGTGGCCATCCAGCATTTATTATTGATTTAAAGAATAACAAGTATAAGGTTGAGTTTGAAAACGAGGAAAATAATATAAAATTTAGTCAATTAGATGCAGGTCTTATATCATATAAAAATAATTATATTAATAATAGTTTAATGTCAAATAATAGATGCATTGAAATAAGTAAGGATACATTTTCGCATGACGCGATCATAATGAGTGGTTTGAGTTCAAGAAAATTAAGATTATATGAAAATAATATAGAAAAACTAGAATTTGAGTTTGGACAATTTAAGTATTTGTCATTGTGGTCTAAGAAAAATGCACCATTTTTGTGTATAGAACCATGGCAGACAACAGCGGATTATACAGATTCTAATCAAGATTTTACTCTAAAAAAGGATAATATAAAGTTAGAAGTAAATGAAGAATATAAATGCAGTTATTCTATAATATTTAAGTAATAGAATAGGTCTTTATTATATAGTAAGGACCTATTTTTTATAAGTTATAAAAAATGTACCATATTTTTGTATGGTACATCTAAATGAGGGTTGTTTATAAAAAATAGTTGATGAAAAATGCCACCTTTTAGTGGCACTTTTCTATTCAATAGGGATATATTTCTTTTCTTCGATTTCTTCATGTTTTTCTTTAGGAAATTCTAGTGTTAAAATACCATTTTTAAATGATGCTTTAACATCAGTATCTTTAACATTATCTCCTACATAGAAACTTCTAGAGCATTGTCCAGAATATCTTTCTTTACGAATATATCTTCCTTCTTCTTTTTCTTCGTCAGAATTTGTTTTTTCTGCTGTTACAGTTAAGTAACCATTATTGATTTCGATTTTTATATCTTCTTTTTCATATCCAGGTAGATCTACATTTACAACGTAGCTATCTTTTTTCTCTTTAATATCTGTTCTCATAAGTTTTGTATCAACTCTTGAGAAAAATGGATCATCAAAGATCTCGTCAAATAAATCAAAATCATTTCTTCTTCTAGGTATCATCATCATAAAAACCACTCCCTTTTAAATTATGTGTTGATAACCTAAGCACATAGTAAGTTTCTTTTCTTACTTACACTTATATTATATCACTAATTTTAGCACTGTCAATATGTGAGTGCTAAAAAACACAAAATTTTCACAATTCTTTTTTTGAAAGTGAATCTAAAGGTATTATAAGTAGATAAACAAATAAATATACCTATTTAATTAATTTTAGCTAATAATTCATTTAATTTATCTGTTTTTTCAAAAGATAAATTAAGTTCTTCTCTTCCAAAATGTCCGTAATGTGCTAATTCTTTATATATTGGTGTTTGCAAATTTAATGTAGATATTATTCCTTCAGGTGTAAAGTCAAAAGTAGCGTTTATTGCTTTTAGTATCTTTTCTTCTGGTACGGTATTTGTATTATAAGTATTTATGTATATTGATACAGGTTTAGATACACCTATTGCATATGAGAGTTGAATTTCACACTTTTTAGCAAGTCCTGCTTTTACTATATTTTTAGCTACATACCTTGCCATATATGCAGCACTTCTGTCTACTTTAGTAGGATCTTTTCCACTAAAAGCACCACCACCATGTCTTGCATATCCACCATAAGTGTCTACAATTATTTTCCTTCCAGTAAGTCCACTATCACTTTCAGGGCCGCCTATAACAAATCTACCTGTAGGATTGATATATATTTTAGTATCTTTGTCTAGTAAATTATTTGGTATAACTGGCACTATAATATTGTTATATATATCTTTTCTTAATTCTTCTATATCTATACTATTTTTATGCTGTGTAGATACAACAACTGTATCTATTCTTTTTGGAATGTCATTTTCATATTCAACTGTAACTTGTGTTTTACCATCAGGCATTAAATAATCTAATATATTGTTTTTTCTTACAAATTCTAATCTTTTAGCAAGTTTATGTGCAAGAGATATCGCAAGGGGCATTAGTTCTTCTGTTTCATCACATGCAAATCCAAACATAATTCCTTGATCGCCAGCTCCTAAAGTAGAATTATTGTCTAAAGAAGAGTTTACTCCCATAGCAATATCGCTAGATTGTTCTTGAATACCAAGTATTATTTTACAATTTTCAACATCAAATCCACTTCCTTTTGTAGAATATCCAATTTCTCTTAATGCTTTTTTTGCAATTTCTTTATAATCTAGTTTTGCTTTTGTTGTTATTTCACCAAATATAAATATGGTATCTTTCGATATGGATACCTCACATGCAACTCTAGAGTTTTTATCTTGTGTAAGAGCTTCATCTAATATAGAATCAGAAATGTAATCGCATACCTTATCTGGGTGTCCACTTGTAACTGATTCTGAAGTAAATAAATATTTTGACATAGTATAATCCTCCTTATATTAATATTATTATGTTTGATATAAAAAAAGACTAGCAACGGTTTTGCTAGTCAAAAAAAACTTATCTTTCGGCTAAACCGCAGGAATTAGCACCTTACAAAAAGCAGGTTGCTGGACTTCATAGGGCCTGTCCCTCAGTCACTCTGGATAAGATATATAAATTGTAGACTAATTCTAGCATAATATTTGATATAAGTCAATACTACTTGAAAAAATATTATGTATAATGTATAATTTATTTTGTTGATAAAGAGGTAGTAAATTATGTTTGATGATAATTTTGTAATAGTGGATTTAGAAACAACAGGACTTAGTCCACAAAATAGTGAGATTATAGAAATAGGAGCAATAAAAGTAAAGAATAATAAAGTAGTAGATAAGATGGATGTGTTTGTAAAACCATCAAGACCACTTTCATATTTTACAACTAAGCTTACAGGTATAACAAATGAAATGGTAGATGAAGGCTTGTCTTTAAAAGAGGCTTTAAATGTATTTGTTGAATTTTCTGATGGTATGAGACTTATGGCACACAATGCTAAATTTGATATGGGATTTTTAGATACTTATATGAAAAAAGTATTTGGAACTGGTGCACCTAATAATGCATTAGATACACTTGTATTGTCTAGAATATTTGTAAAAGATGTGCCAAATCATAAACTTGGAACACTTGCAAACTATTTTAATATAGACTATAGTGGTGCACATAGATCTCTTAGAGATTGTGAAATAACTCTTGGTGTATATAATGAAATAAGAAAGATATATGAAGGAAGATAGGTGTAAAGTGTGGATAATATAGGACTTAAAAGAGGATATTTAGAGCTTTTTTCTTATAATGAAAATTACGAAGAAATATATCAAGAAGAGAAGAGAGAATTAGAGAAAATATTAAAAGGAATGTATATAAAAATTGAACATGTTGGAAGCACAGCTATAAAAAATATTGTATCTAAGCCAATAATAGATATACTTGTTGTATGTAAGGACTTAGATGAGTTTATAAAATTTGCAAAAGAAAAAATACAAAGTGATACTTATACTATAAAAGAAGAAATGGTAAGAGAAGATGATTTTTTAATCAGAAAAGAGGAAAATGGTAAAGTAAAAGCTTTTATACATGTAGTACCAGTAACTTCTAAAAGAGTCAAAAATTATATTTTGTTTAGAGATTATTTAAATGAAAATGAAGAAGAAGCAAAAAAATATGAAAAGCTAAAAAAATCTTTATATGAAAAATATAAAGACGAAAGAAGAAAATATACACTTGGAAAAGAAGAATATATATCTGATGTAATAAAAAAAGCTGAAGATTATTATAAAAATAAAGAATATAGATAAATTCTATATTCTTTTTTAATTACAACAAAAACAGAAAAATAGTAATAGTAGAAGTAGTATTAATATAAAATTACCATTACAAAATAAATTACTTATACAATTACTAGAATTGTTCTGTTCGTTACAGCAACAATTATTCATATACTACCATCTCCTTAAATCATCATTTTCTTTGTTAAAGCAAAGATACCAGTCCATACAATTTTTTGTATTATTTTTCTTTATGTTATTCATCAAATCTATGTAATTATTGGGGGAAGGAATTATTGTAGAAAGTCCAGGCATCCAATTTGCAGGAGTAGAAACATTGTCCGAATCTGTTATTTGAAGTGCATCCATCATTCTTAAAATTTCAGACATATTTCTGCCATTTTGTGCAGGATAAACAAGTATACATCTTATTGTTTGAGATGGATCTATAAAAAATACATTTCTAACAGTAGATGTATTATTATTTACATCAAATAACATTCCATACATTTTAGCGATTTCTTTATTTATATCAGAAATTATTGGAAATGGAATAGAAATTCCAGTATTTTCTTCTATGTTTTTAATCCAAGCAAGGTGTGAAGGACAACTATCTACAGATAATCCTAGTAAACTACAGTTTCTTTTTTCAAATTCATCATTATATTTAGCAAATGATATTATTTCAGTTGTACAAACTGGTGTAAAATCATTTGGATGAGAGAAAAATATTAGCCATTTTCCCATATAATCAGTAAGTTTCAAAGGGCCAAATGTTGAGTCAGCTATAAATCTAGGAGCTTTTTGACCTAACATAGGCATATTATTTCTTTTTTCTTCCATTTTTACTCCTCCTTGCTATATGGTATGAAAATCTAGATTTTTTGTGATAGAAAAAATAAAAAAGTTGCTGAATTTAAAATTTTCAACAACTTAAATTAAATGTTATATTATATATGTCCATCCTGGTTGCCAAGATTTTGTATTTCTCCAGTCATTTTTAATTGCTTCATACCAAGTTATGTTTTTTGTTAATACTTCAAAAGCAAGTTGAGGTGCACGATGTGCAACTATTCCAACTGTTTTACCAGCATAATTTTCTTTTAAAAATTCAATAAAATCTGCAATTCTTTTTTCTACGTCCTTTAAAGATTCACCATTTGGAAATGGTATATCTATATGCTCTTCATAAACTACTAGTTTTTTATCTTTTCCATCTAAATCACCATAATTACATTCTCTTAATCTTTTATCTTGAATACTTTTAATGCTAGGAAAAGCTAAATTTGCAGAATCTATTGCACGTATTAAATCTGAAGTAAATATTACATCAAAATGAGTATCTTTGTGTATTTGACCAAGTTTTATTGCTCTTTCTCTTCCTAAATTTGTAAGTTTAACTTGATTCCAACCACTACATTTACCTTCAATATTGTCTGATGTTGTTCCATGAACAAAATATATGATTTTAGTTTCCATTATGATTCTCCTTTAATGCCAATATTATATCATTAATGTAATATAAATGAAAGTATTAAAAAAGTCAAATAGTTTAATTTTTTGCTATATAAAGATAAAAAAATAAAAAATATTTATAAAATTTACAAAAGGTTTTGTAAAAAAATAAAATAAAAAAGCTTGAAAACACTTAAGAATCAAGCTTTTTCGTAGCACTATTATATCATAAATAAAATTAGTAGAGAAGTATAACTATAAATATAATATGAATAAAATAAAAACATACATTAATGGCAGAACAATTATAAAATTAAAGAAATCCTTTTTTTTATAGTAAAAAAAGAAAATTGCAAATAATAAAACTATTAATGGCAATATAATAAATAAAATAGTAATAATAACACTGAAATTTAAATTAAAACTCACTATAATATTGCTATTTGAAAATAAAAATAAAAAGTAAAAAGGTAAAATAAAATGTAAAGATAATAAGTAAATAATTATAATCGCTGTCTTATGTGCATCTAATTTTAGTATATATTTTATAATAATTATTATTGATAATATTATTAATGGAAAAAAATTATATATATTTTTTAAAAGAATTTCTAGCATAATATTTACTCCTTTATTATAGTTTAATTATAAAATAATTTATATTATATTATATCATAAATGAAATTAGTAGAAAAACTATAATTATATATTATGTTCTGATTATATAAAATAATAGTATAATTAAATATTTAAAATGAAAAAAATGTGGTAAAACTTGGAAAAATCGTGGTTAATTGTAAAATTTAATAAAATAAGCATGAAAATAGACTAATTACATCGATTATGAAAAAAATCTCTAAAATAGATGTATAATAGGGCTAACAGTTAATAAGGATCTAAAAATGTAGATATGAAAACTAATTCATAAGTCTATTCTATAAAGCAAATTAATTTTTAGATCTAATAAATTGTGGCTGAAAAAGGGGGTATGTAAATTAGTATATGATAATTAATAAAGCTAAAAAAAGAATATAGAGTTAGCTATATTCTTTTTAAATGAAAACGGATAAAAATAATGTCAGTTAATCTTTAACGGTTATGTTATGGTAAAAATGTTTTAAGACTTCATCGTTAAAATAAGTGTCGTAAAATACATCAATTGAATTTTTAGGAGGAATGTTATTCCTTCTATCTTTTTGTCTAAGTGAAGCACCCGCAGAAAATAAAATGTCAAAACTTACTATAAAGACAAATATCCATGTAAGTATTTTTCCAGTTTTATTAGGGATACTCTCTATTGTTCTAGATAAAAATGGATATATAAGTCGTACCCATATTACACCTAAAAAGCCCCAAAAAAAGCAATATATTAAACTTGTTCTATTACCTAGTATCCCTAGTGTACTTGGTGTATAGTTCCAAGATATTGTTCCAAATACTAATTCTTGAAAAACACTACATAACCATTCAAAGAGACCTCCTACTATAAAGGATCCTATATAAATATAAATGTTTTTCCATCCTGTCATCCTAACAAAACAAAGTGAAATTAAAACTGCCCCTACGCCATATACTGGATTTAATGGCTCTAATATTAAAGCAGTTCTATATTCAAAAAATCCATTTTTAAATATACACCAAACGCACTCTACAACTACACCTGCAAAACAACCTATATAGAAAATCCAAAATAGTTTGTAAAAATTAAGTCCTTTTGCAAATGAGGTATTTTGTGTGTTTGTATTTTTTTCTATATTATTTTTCATAATTAACACCTACAATATATTTTATTGTATATTTGCAAAAAGTGCAATATTTTGTAATTTAAAATATAAATATTACTTATATTATAGAATGATTGCATATTATTAATTCTTAAAAATAAATAAATTATATAAATTTATTTTTATTGATTGATAAACTAAAATGTTCATGTTAAAATCTAATATGGAACATAGAATGGGGGATTTTTATGGAAGAAAATAATGTATCTAATATGATTGATGAACTAGTAAAAAAAGCAAAAGAAGCTGAAAAGGAGTATATGAAGCTTGATCAAGATACAATAGATAATATTGTAAAGCAAATGTCAATTGCAGCAAATGCTAAACATATGGAGCTTGCATGTCTTGCAGTTGAAGAAACTAAAAGAGGAGTGGTAGAAGATAAAGTAACAAAAAATATATTTGCTTCTGAGTATATTTATCATAATATAAAATATGATAAGACTGTTGGGGTAATAGATTATAATGAGCTTGAAGATTATGAACTTGTTGCAGAACCTGTTGGAATAATTGCAGGTGTTACACCAGTAACTAATCCTACTGCAACTACAATATTTAAATCATTAATTGCTGTAAAAACAAGAAATCCTATAATATTTGGATTTCATCCATCAGCTCAAAAGTGTAGTGTTGAAGCAGCAAAAGTAGTATTAGATGCTGCTATAAAAGCAGGTGCACCAAAGTATTGTATACAATGGATAGAAAAACCTTCAATAGATGCTACTAATGCATTAATGCATCATAAAGATGTAAAAATTATACTTGCTACAGGTGGATCTGGAATGGTAAAATCTGCATATTCTTGTGGAAAGCCAGCTTTAGGTGTAGGACCTGGAAATGTACCATGTTATATACATAAGAGTGCTAAACTTAGAACATCAGTTACAGATTTAATTATGTCTAAGACTTTTGATAATGGAATGATTTGTGCATCAGAACAATCTGTAATTGTAGATAAAGATATAAAGAATGAATTTGAGAGTTTAATGAAAGAATATGGATGCCATTTCTTAAACGAAAAAGAAAAACAAAAATTACAAGATTATATAATAGTTGAAAAAAATGGCTCACTTGCAATTAATTCTACTATAGTAGGTCAAAGTGCATATAAAATTGCAACAGATGCTGGT
Source organism: uncultured Clostridia bacterium (assembly GCA_944387375.1). Taxonomy (GTDB): domain Bacteria; phylum Bacillota; class Clostridia; order TANB77; family CAG-465; genus CAG-465. Next base: position 12,463 of record CALXEQ010000012.1, on the reverse strand, counting down.
ATAAAGGTAGATCCTAAAACAAAAATTTTAATAGCAAAAATTGATGGCGTAGGAGATGAGTATCCTCTATCTAAAGAAAAGCTTAGTCCAATACTTGCATATTATGTTGTAAAAGATTATAACGAGGCATTTTCTATTGCATCTAAACTGTTAGAATACGGAGGACTTGGACATTCTGCAGTAATACATGCAGAGGATAAAGATGTAATTCAAATGTTTGGTGATACAATGAAAGCAGGTAGAATTATTGTAAATTCACCTTCTACACATGGTGCTATAGGTGATATATATAACACAAACTTACCATCTCTTACTTTAGGATGCGGAACATTTGGTGGAAATTCTACAACATCTAATGTATCAGCAGTTAATTTAATTAATATAAAAAGAATGGCAAGAAGGAGGGTTAATATGCAGTGGTTTAAAGTTCCTAATAAAATTTTCTTTGAAAAAGGTTCTATAAAATATTTACAAGTTATGAGAGATATCTCTAGAGTATTTATTGTAACTGATCCTGCAATGGTAAAACTTGGATATGTGGATAAAATATTATATTATTTAAGAGAAAGAAGAAATAAAGTACATTCTTACATATATAGCCAAGTAGAGCCAGATCCATCTTTTGATACTGTAAAAAGTGGTGTTGAGATGATGAATAAATTTGAGCCTGATTGCATTATAGCTTTAGGTGGTGGTAGTGCAATAGATGCAGCTAAAGGAATGTGGCTACTTTATGAGCAACCAGATGTAGATTTAGATGCAATGAAAAATAAATTTATGGATATAAGAAAAAGAGTATATAAAATAGAGGATTTGGGTAAAAAAGCTAAAATGGTAGCTATCCCTACAACTAGTGGAACAGGATCAGAGACAACTTCTTTTGCTGTTATATCAGATAAAGTAAATAATATGAAATATCCACTTGCAGATTATGCATTAGTTCCAACAGTTGCAATTGTTGATCCAGAGCTTGTATATTCATTACCAGCAAAAAGTGTTGCAGATACAGGAATGGATGTACTTACACATGCACTTGAAGCATATGTTTCTACAATGGCAAGTGATTATACAGATGGTCTTGCTGAAAAAGCAGCAGAACTTGTATTTAAATATTTAGTAAGATCATATAATGATTCATCAGATACAGAAGCAAGAGAAAAAATGCATAATGCAAGTACTATAGCTGGTATGGCATTTTCAAATGCATTTTTGGGAATTAACCATTCACTTGCACATAAAATAGGTGCAGAATATCATGTACCACATGGTAGAGCAAATGCAATATTACTTCCATATGTTATAAAATATAATTCTATAATGCCAGATAAATTTGTATCATTCCCAAAATATGAGTATTTTGTAGCAGATAAAAGATATGCAGACATTGCAAAACGTCAAGGATTACCTGCTTCTACAACAGAAGAGGGAGTGGATTCTTTAATTAAAGCAATACGTGGATTAATGAGTGATTTAAATATGTCAAAATCATTTAAAGAAGAAGGAATAGATGAAGAAGAATATATGAAAAAAGTTGATGAGCTAGCATATAAAGCATTCGAGGATCAATGTACAACAGCTAATCCAAAACTACCTTTAATTGAAGATTTAAAACAAATATTGATAGATGCATATTATGGAGAAGAGAAATAATATAAAAATAAAAGGACAATTAGATTTTTAATAATTGTCCTTTTTTAATAATAAATGTTTAATAGCTATGGATGTCTATATATCCTTGACTTGTACCTAATGTTAATTTATAATTTCTTCCTCTTAGAGATCCATATTCTAAATTACCTTGTATATTTTGATGTACTAAACTTACAAATTCGGATATATCACTACTATTAAATTCATCATTTATAGTACTTATAATATAAATTAATTCTTTTTCAATATTTGGATAATTAGAATTGTAGTACAGCTGAATATTTACATCATCAATATTTCCATTCTTATCTAGATAATAGCTAATTTTAGATGTTTTTTCTCCAACACTTTTTGAAAAAGTATACATTTTTTCATTTACTTTTTCACAAGTATAACCATATGAGGTAAGATTTTCTTGTAGTATATGTACTTCATTTGAAATAGTAGTTATATTTTGTGTGTTATTACTATATCCAATTACTAGATCTGCTATTGATATAAATAAGGCTATAACAAATACAATAACACTTCGTATAGCTATACGAAACAAAAAAGAGGTTTCTTTTTCATTATCTACATCACATATTCCGTCATATATTTTAGGTATTACCAATTTCTTTTTATTATCACATGTATATATTAAAGAATATTTATTTTCTTTAATTAATTTTGGATTTTTATATACTTCTTTTTTGTATAATTCAGTATCAAAGTATTTTTGAACAAATTCTTTCTTAGTATTTAGTCTAATTAAGTTTAATATGTTATTCATGTTTGATGCTGTATTACTAGCAACAACCTTTGAAGAATTACTTACATTCTTTAACATGTTGGTAACTAAAATAGTATCTATGATTAAATCTGTTCCTTTTATTTTATTAGATTTTTGTATTTTTCCTTTTATAATTTGGTCATCTTCAAATTTATATGAAGTCATAAGTGATGAGAGAAATTTCAAAAATTGATAGCTAAGTAAAATGTATAGTATTACTGGTATAAATGTTACAAATATAAAATTGTCATGTATAAAACTACTTACTATATTTAAAAACCAGCATAAAAATGTATGAAACATACATAGTAGTACTAAAGAGACACTAAACATAGATATTAGAGCTACAAACCACCAGATATATTTGTTAAATGCTTTAGTTTTTCTTTCAATTTTAAAAGATGGAAAAAATATATTTGATTTATTTTTATCGTTATCCATAATAGATTCTCCTTTATAATTATAAAATCAGTATATCAGAAAATTATAATTTATACAATTAAAAACTCACATGAAATTATCATGTGAGGGTAATTACTTCTAAATAAGTTGTATGACTTTTCCATTATATCCTTTTCTTACAGATACTTTTTCTTTTGAAATCCACATAATAGTTTTTGGTAGAAAACAATTTGGACTAATTCCAGTTTTTTGTATAATTCTACTAAGTATATCATCTGGATGATAGTCTACACTTAAAGTCATTTTTCCGATTTTTTTCTACTTCTTTTTCTATAGCTTTAGCTAAATTTTTTTCAAATTTTTTAGCTTTTTCATATGATGGTTTAGAATGTAATGCTAAGTCTGCCCATAAAAGGGAAGCAAGCATTGTGTTTTCATCATTTTCTCCTATATCATAATCTGCTATACTTATATTTGTAATCAGATCAGTCCACCATTTAGCAGCAATTTCGTTATATTTTTCCATAACATCAACCTCCTTAAAAATTTTTTATGGATTACTAATATAATACAATTAATATTATAACATAATTTACATAAAAAGTAAAATATTCTGCATTGTTATAGATATTATAAAATCACACAAAGTAGTAAAATGACATAGTATATAAGGATAGTAAATGCTATCAGGGAGGTAAAATTTGAAAAAATATAAAATAAGTATATTACTTGTATTTACATTAGTAATACAAATGATATTTACTACTTGTTATGCAATATCTCCATCTAGTAATGTTATATATAATGGTATTGATGTTAGTGAATATCAAGGAAATATTAATTTTCAAAGTGTAAGAAATGCCGGAATAGATATTGTATATATTAGAAGTAGTGAGGGAACAAATTTTGTTGATCCATATTTTAGACAAAATTATAATAGAGCTAAAGAGGCAGGACTTAAAGTTGGATTTTATCACTATGTTACAGCAAGAAGCACAGAGCAAGCAATTCAAGAAGCAGATTTTTTTGCTTCAGTTATAAATGGAACATCCCCAGATTGCTTACTTGCTATGGATTTTGAATATTTTGGAGGATTAAGTAATAGTGAAGTAAATAGTATTTCAAGGACTTTTCTTCAAAGATTAGAGCAAGTTACAGGAAAAAGAGCTATGGTTTATAGTGATGCATATAATGCTGGAAATGTGTTCGATTCTTCTTTGTCTTCTTATCCATTATGGATTGCTGAATATGGAGTGTCAGAACCGCAGCTTTATAGAAATTGGAGTACTTGGGCAGGTTTTCAATATTCAGATACTGGAAGAGTTAGTGGAATAAATGCACAAGTTGATTTAGATAGGTTTACAGATGGGGTATTATTAGATAATACAGAAGCAATAAATAATACGGGAAATACAGTTATACCACAAAATGATAATGCTCAGATTACTATAACTGTTCAAGCAGGGGATACATTGGCAACCATTGCAAATAAATATGGTACAACTGTAGATAGCATAGTAAGTCTTAATAACATTCAAAACCCAAATTTAATATATGTAGGTCAAATATTAAGAATACCTACTACGCAAAATGCTTTGCAAAATTCAGAAAATAGTACTGTATATTATACTGTAAAATCTGGAGATACATTGTCTAAAATAGCAGATGAGTATAATGTTACTGTTGAAAGTATAGCAAGAGAAAATAGTATATCTAATCCTAATATAATATATGTAGGGCAAGTATTAAAAATAGAAACAGTAAGATATAATGTACATGCAACAGGTAAAGTAATTTATTTAGTAAAACCTGGAGATACATTATCTCAAATAGCTCAAATATATGGAACAACAGTGAGTGAACTTGTAAGAATTAATGATATACAAAATCCAAATTTAATATATGTTGGAGAAAAAATAAGAATATAGTTAAAGAAGATAATAGTTAGTAAACCTAGCTATTATCTTCTTTTAATAACCCTATTTTATTAGCAATTTCTTTTTCCTTTTCTTTAAATAACTCCTTTGAATCTAATAAAACATTAATTTCTTCTATATAGTCGTTATATTTTTTATCTTTGTAATACATTTTTGCATATCCATTAACTTTTCCGTATTTACTAGATAATTTTTTATATGAATATTCTATTATATCATCAAGAGTTGGATTTTCAGCTTTGTGTTTATCTCTTTGATACTTTAATGAACGTATTAGCATATTTTCTACAGATATTTCTCTATCAGCAGAAGATACAATTTTTCCATATATACTTCTTGGCTCATATTCAAGACTTGCTCTATGATCTACTATTGCTTCATGTATAATTTTTTGATCATCTTTGTTAAAAAATCTTTTTATATTATTATCACTATCAAAAATTTGAGCAGACACAATTTCATGATTATCTGGATCTTTTTTATATCCAATATCATGATACATAGCAGTTGTATATACTATATTATAATTTATATCTAATTTAAATTCTTGTATTATTTCAAAAGATCTATTTATAACATAGTTAATGTGAGATACATCATGACCACCAATATTTTTTTCGTATTTAGGTAAGATATTTTCTTGTAAATAATTATATAAGTTTTTATCAATTAATTTAATATAGTCCATAAAATTTCCTCCTAAAATAGTATAACATTTATAAAAGAGAAATAAAAGTTTTGGCATAATATTTTAGGAGTATTGTACTTTAAAACTAAATATGATATACTAAATATCATATTTAGAGTGAAGGTGGGAGATAAATGGATAAAGAAATGACTTTATACGAAGATTTACAATGGAGAGGACTTATTAAAGATTTAAGTAGCGAGGATTTAATAGATAAATTAAATAATGAAAAATTAACTTTTTATCTTGGAACTGATCCTACAGCTGATAGCTTACATATTGGCCATTACTCTACATTTCTTGTAGCAAAAAGACTACAAAAAGCAGGACATAATCCTATACTTCTTGTTGGTGGTGCAACAGGACTTGTTGGTGATCCAAGAGGAACAGGAGAAAGAGAAAAGGCTGATGCAAAAGTAATACAAAGTAATTTTGAAAAATTAAAGGCTCAAGTTGAAAGATTATTTGGAATTAAATGTGTTAATAATTATGATTGGTTTAAGGATGTTAATTATATAGACTTTTTAAGAGACTATGGTAAATATATCAATGTAAATTATATGATAAATAAAGATTTAGTAAAAAGACAACTTGAAATAGGTATATCTTATGCTGAATTTTCATACATGCTAATTCAAGGTGTAGATTTTAAACATTTACATGATAACTATGGTGTTACATTACAGATTGGTGGCTCAGATCAATGGGGAAATTTAACTACAGGTATAGAAATAATACGTAAGTTGACTGGCGAAGAAGTATATGCATTTTCAATTCCTTTGGCAGTTGATTCTCAAGGAAAGAAAATGGGAAAATCTGAAGGAAATGCAGTATGGCTAGATATAAATAAAACATCTGCTTATGAATTATATCAATATTTATATAATTTAGAAGATAGCATGATGGAGGCATATTTAAAAAGATTTACTTTTCTTAGCAAAAGTGAAATAGAAGAAATAATGAAAAAACACTTAGAAGCTCCTGAAAAAAGAATTGCACAAGAGACACTTGCTCATGAAGTTGTACGTGATATTCACGGAGAAGAAGAGTATCAAAAGGCTGTTGAAATTAGTAGAGCTTTATTTAGTGGAGATATAAAGAAATTACCTGCTGATCAAATAGGAAAAATATTTTCAAAAGTTGATCACATTGATATTAAAGAGGAAGAGAATATTGTAGATTTTCTTGTAAATAGCAAAATATGCTCAAGCAAAAGAGAAGCAAGAGAATTTATATCTTCAGGAAGCATATATGTAAATGGAGATAAAGTAGAGTCTTTAGAATATAATGTTGGTAGAGAAAATGCTTTAGATAATAAATACGTAGTTATACGTAAAGGAAAGAAAAAATATTTCTTGGGTGAATTTATAGATGAGTAGTAAAAAGCTATATACTTTAGGAGAAGAAATATCTAACTCTATAACTCATGGTATAGGCTCATTACTTTCTATAGCTGCCCTTGTTATAATGGTTGTTGTTGCTGCAATACATCATAATACTATTGGTGTAGTAACATCTGCAATATTTGGAGCAAGTTTAATAATTTTATATACTATGTCTACACTATATCATGCTATTAGTAATGAAAAAGCAAAGAAAGTATTGAAAGTTTTTGATCATTGTACTATATATTTACTTATTGCAGGTTCTTATACACCTTTTACACTTGTAGCATTAAGAAGTGTAGATCCTACAAAAGCATGGGTTATTTTTTCTATAGTTTGGGCAATAGCTGTTTTTGGAATAGTATTATACGCATTTTTTAAAAATAAATTTAAAGTGCTAAATATAGTATCATATATAGTTATGGGTTGGGTTGTAGTAATAGCAATTCCAGAAATAATCCAATTCTTTAAAATGAATGATGCTATGGCAGGATTTTATCTACTATTAGCAGGAGGACTTTCTTATACACTTGGAGTTATATTTTATGCATTACAGACTAAAAATTTGAGATATTTTCATACTATATGGCATTTATTTGTTTTAGGTGGCTCAATATGTCATTTTTTATCTGTAACATTATTTGTACTTTAAAAGTAGATTATAGCATAAATTAAAGTTTTTTGTATAAAAAACTTTACTCTAAAAATAATTTATGCTATAATACTACTGTGATGGCCCCTTGGTCAAGCGGTTAAGACGCGACCCTCTCAAGGTCGAATCATGGGTTCGATTCCCGTAGGGGTCACCAGAACATAATCCAAAAAGCCTTGTAATACTTTTAAAGTATTATGAGGCTTTATTAATAAAGAAGGTGAAGAAATGGATGGAATTTTTGAATGTAATGAAAAGATTACAGTACTTGACGTAGGACAAAACTATAAAATAACAGATAAAGGCTTTATACGTATTCTTCAAGAAGCTGCAAATCTTGCTAGTAGCCAAGTAGGACATGGGATAGCAGATATTGAAAGAACAGGAACTACATGGGTGATTTTATATTGGAGACTTAAAGTATATAAAAGAGCAGGATATAATGATACTCTTAATGTAAAAACATGGGCAAATTTTTATAATAAGATATATTCTTTAAGAGAATTTGAAGTATATTGTAATAACGAATTAATAGCAAAAGCATCTTCTAAATGGGTATTTGTTGATGCTAAAAATCATATGATAAAAAAAATTACAGATGATATGATAAAAATATATAAACCAGTAGAAAGACGTCTATTTGATACTGAATTAAATGAAAGAATAAAGCTAACAAAAAGTTTGGATGAGGCTTATACATATACTATAATGAAAAGAGATTTAGATGCAAATCATCATGTAAATAATTTGTGCTTTTTAGATATAGCAGTAGAAACTTTGCCAGATAATATTATAGATGATGAGTTTAATAATATATCTATTATTTATAAAAAGGAAATGTTATATAAGGATATAGTTTCATGTTACTATGAATTTAAGGATGGAGAACATATTGTATATATGTATAACAAGGAAAAAAATATATTAAATGGTGTAGTAATTTTTAGCAAAGAATAAAATAGCAAGAAACTTATTTCTTGCTATTTTTTGTTTTTATTTTCGATTTTAAATTTTTAGATTTTTTCTTAAATTTTATATAGAATAATATAGAAAGTACTAGTATACTTGCTATAGTAATAAGAATAGGATATCTATTGTTACTAATCCATTTTGTTAAACTAAAATCTAATTTTTCATTTAGTATTATATCGCTTGTTTTTAATAGTTCATTATCATAATATATACTTATTTCTCCAATTTTTTCTCCTTCTTGTATATTAGAAGTTAAAATTTCAACACCATTATATTCTATATTTATTTTACTTTTATCTAATTTATCAAGATATTTAGTTATATTGGTGTCACTGTAAAATGTAACACTATCTTGCTTACAGTTTAATGTATTAAGTCTTAAAATTTCTTCTCCTGTAGATATTATATTTTGCATTGAATAAGTATCTGATATATATTCATCTAAACTCTCTGTATCGATGATATTAAATGGTTCTGTAGAATACATATCTGCTCCTGTTACTACTGTAATTAATTCAACACTTTCATCATTAAAATAGCTAGCAAGACATATTCCAGCATCTCCTGTAGTTCCAGTTTTTCCACCCAGTATATAATTTATATCTATACCATATCTTTGTGCGGACCTTGAAATAGTGCTAGATACAGTTAATTTACCATCTGTAGTTGTATATTCTTTTAAACTTATTATTTCTTTTAAAGTATTATTTTCAAGTACATATTTTAGAAGTTTTGCTACATCTTCTATAGTTGAATAATTATTTTCATCATCTAAACCTGTAACATTACTAAAATTTGTATTATTCATTTGAAGTTCATGTGCTTTTTTATTCATCTGATTAATAAACTCTGTACTATCATTAAATATAATTTCACTAAGATATATGGCACTATCTGCACCAGACGGTATAAGCATTGTAGCAAGTAAATCATAATACGTAAGTGTTTGACCATCATATATACCAGCTACAGCTAATTCTGGGTCTAGATTATTTGATATAAGTGAATAATCAACTGTAACATATTCGTTAAAATCATTAATATTCTCTATTGCAACAACTGCGGTCATAAGTTTTGTAATACTTGCAATAGATATTTTTTCTTGTGTGTTTTGACCATATAGTTGTTTTAAATTGTCTGCTTCATACACTCCATAGTTGGTAGAAGTTATATTATCTAAATTTTCAGCTCCTAAAACTGTATTTAAAATTAAATTAAAAAATATAAATATAATTAAAAATTTATTTTTCATAATTAAAATTGTATCATATAAAATAAAATTTTCAATAAAAAAGTATATTATTTATTTATCAACAGAAAATATTTTTAGGTGATAATATGATACAGATAACACATAGATATGAAATGCGTGATGGAATACCACAAATTGTTATATATGCTTATACTCCAGTAGAATATGAATTTGCAGTAGATTTTGACACAATAAGAAAAAATGCTGTAAATACTGTTGGAAAGATACGTGAATATGTACAAAATAAGTTTGCAAATGTTAATAATTCAACAGTTATGTTAATAGTAAATGGAATTGTTATAGGAAGTGTAGCACTTACAAATTTGTTAGCGACCAAATAAAAAGAATCACTCTAGCAAAAGCTAGAGTGATTTCATATTATTGTACAAAATTTTCGCAACTTCCTGTTTCAAAAAATTCTTTTATATTGCCCATAGATACTTTACCAATTTTATCTAATGCTTCTTTTGTAAAGAAAGCTTGATGTGATGTAATAACAACATTAGGCATTGTTAGTAATATAGAAAGTTCGGTATTTCTATAATAAGAATTAGACATATCGTTTAAGAAGAAATCTTCTTCTTCATCAAATACATCAAGACCAAGTCCTCCTATTTTTCCTTTACCTAATGCATCAATTAAATCATCACTGTTTATTAGTTTTCCTCTACTTGTATTGATAATTACAACACCTTTTTTCATTTTTTCAATTGAGTCTTTATTTATCATATTTGTATTTTCATCTGTTAATGGACAATGTAGAGAAATTATATCTGATTTTTCGTATAATTCATCAAGAGTAGTATATCTAAATCCCATTTCTTGAGCTGCTTTTTCATCAGGATATACATCATAAGCTAAAACTTCAGTTCCAAATCCCTTCATAATATTGATAAATACTTTACCAATTTTTCCTGTTCCAATAACACCTACAGTCTTTCCGTGTATATCAAATCCAAGTAGTCCATTTAAAGTAAAGTTGTATTTTTTTGTTCTTTGATAAGATTTATATATTTTTCTATCAACACTTAAAAGTAGTGCTACTGCGTGTTCTGCAACTGCATAAGGTGAATATCTAGGAACTCTAACAACGCTCATACCTTCTGGTAAATTTTTAATATCTACATTGTTATATCCAGCACAACGTAAAACAATTAATTTTACACCACATTCTTTTAAAATATCTAGTGTTTCTTTGTCTGCTCTATCATTTACAAAGATACAAACAGCATCATATCCATTAGCAAGTGGAGCTGTTTCATTATTTAATTTAGATTCTAGATATTTTATTTCAAATCCGTAATCTTTGTTATACCTTTCAAATAATTTCTTATCATATTCTTTTGTGTCATAAAATAAAATTTTTACCATAACTTATTCCTCCTGTACTATAGCCAAACTATATTATATCATTTTTTTCTTTCCTATACAATTATTTTTAGCATTTCAATAATAAAAAACTCAAAAAAATCATAATTTCTTTGAGTTTTTATAAATAAATTATTGAAATTTTGTAATGTTATCAATTCTACCTGCAAAATATGGTAATTCTTTTCCTTTTTCTCGTAAGAAAATTACAAAAGTATCATCTACATAGAAATATCTTGGTTCTTTTTTCTCTTTTTCTTGATTGATACCACTTGTATACCAGTTAGTGTCAAAAATAACATCACTTTTTATTTCTCCGCCCTCTTCATCTAAATTAAATTTTATTGATTGTAAAGCATTTTCTATTTTAAATTGTGAATGTTCAATATTATTAGTAGTAAATATTTTATTTGTAAGCTCAGAATAATCTTTTTCTAAATCAATATTTATTTTAGGAATTTTAAGTTGATCTACATCATTAAATATTTTATCTCCATTATATTTTTCTGCTTGTTTATTCATATTATCATACATTTGCTTAAAAGTTTCACCTTTAGGATTTTTATATATTATAACCTCATCATCTGTTTTAGTATTTATTAAAAAAGCAAAACTATTTTGAGAATTGTAAAATAATACATCGACTTGATTACCTAAATCATTGTTACTACTTTCATCTATTCCAAAATATTCTATATTTTCATATTTGTTTGAAAACGTATCATTTTCTAGATTGTCAAATTTATTATAAAATTCAAATTTTCTATAAAGCATTGCATAGAAAATTATATTTTCACTTTTTGACCAATCAATTGTGTCTAATATAGAGCTAGTTTGATTAAATTTTTCCATTATAGCTTGCTCTATTATTTCTTTAAGTTCAGGAGATTTTTCGTCATAAATTTGATAGTAGTATTCATCTGAAATCATGTCTTTTGTAAAATCTTCCTGGTTAAGATTTTCTACAGTTGTGTTTGGTGTAGATGAATGAATTTGTCCATTTGCTAAATCATTTTTTATATCATTCCATACTAATTGAAATATACCACACCAAGTACTATCAGCAGTAACTGTATCGTTTATTGTAGCAAATACTTCAACATTTTCTGTTTTTTCAAGATTTGTTGCTTTATAAAAAATGTTATTAAAATTAAGTATTATAGTAGTTACTAAGGCTGTTATTAAAATAGCTATACAAATAATTATAATTTTCTTTTTCATATTTAAACCTTACCTTATATTTTAATTTTAATATAATTTAAAAATTTTAACAATATATTAATTAAAAATATATAATTTAAAAAAATCTTAATAAACAAATTGAACATAATGTACATAGTATGGTATAATATAAATAGTGAGGGTTATATGAACAAGGTTAAAAA
>CALXEQ010000011.1 GCA_944387375.1 uncultured Clostridia bacterium | reverse complement strand
TATAGTAAAATAACTTCTAATAAACTTTTAACTGCTGGATCTTTTTCTTTTATATTTTTAGCATCTAAATATAATTGCTTTATCCCAGAAAAGAATCCCCCTTCTTTCATTTTTAATTCCTTTTTTTCATTAGTAGATACTTTTATTAAACTCACTTTATTAATTTCCATCACTATTACTCCTTTTTACTTAAAAATAACCACAAAAAAACTATGTAGTAGCCTACATAGTTGATATATTTAATTAAAAAATATATTCTCTCTACTGTAGGCACGAAACTAGACACTCATACCTACAATCAGATACGAGTGTTATTTCATACAACAACAGCAATTTACGAATATATTTTTTATCATATAAATTCTCTCCTTTTCTATATTATACGCAATTATATAATATAATAAAAAAAAAGTCAACATTTTATTTGTTGATTATTATAAATTTATTTAAACAAAAACTAGGGGAGAATAAATTCCCCCCCTAGCCGACTACTTGATTTACTGATTACGGTCTCATCTTACGATGATGTCCAAGATGCTCTTGTCCATGACCTCAGCTGAGTCTTTCTCGATTTTTGCATAATTCTGAATGGTCTGGTTGATGTCGGAATTTACGATACCAACGTCGTCTGTAATGCAACCTTTGCCACTAAGAGCAAGATCAGCCGCATACATTCCGGCGGAGATACACGCACATACCTTCATTGCGCAGGTGCTTTTTGCACCATCACAAAACATACCAGACACAGTACCAAGCATATTCTGAATCGCATATTCTGCCTTCTTATAGTCGCCGCCAAGAAGATATACGATACCAGCAGTTGCTCCAGTACTTGCGATAACAGCTCCGCACAGATGAGAGAGAACATTAAGTTCTTTCTTAATGTACATTGCTGTCAGGTCAGATACTGCCACAGCACGAAGCAATCTGTCTTCAGAAGCTCCGATTTCCTTTGCCACCTGAACAACAGGTAACGTGGTAGTAAGACCCTGGTTTCCACTTCCAGTGCACGCCATTACAGCCAACGGTGCTCCACCCATTCTTGCATCAACTGCAGAAGTGGTCGTAGAGATAACTCTGGAGAAGATTGTATCTTCACCGAAAGGCTGAGCCTTTCCTACGTTGAGTCCGTAGTTTGTAACTTTGCCGTGCTCACTGATTGCAGTGTTAAGTTCCACAGCCTTTTTGAAGATTGAAAGGTCATCAGTAGTATTTGCATACTCAAAGATTTCCTTCATGGTAATCTCTTCATACTCGGCTTTGCCGTCAGTAGTACCGTCAGTTGTTCCATCACTCTTTGTAGAGTGAAAAACTTCACCGTTTCGTTCGATAAGAACAACATTTGTGTGTTCATCTTCGATCACGACTCTCGCCTTGTTGCAACAACAACAACAGTTCTTCTTCGAAGAATCATTCTTGCCATATGCAATGACCTGGATGAAAAGAGGTTTTGGTGAATCGGTAATCTTTACCGTCACATTAGCCTTAGAAAAATCATAGGCATAATCCTGATCCTCTTTTGCAACATTGCTAAGAAGTTCAAAACCATCCTCGGACTTTCCGAACAGGCCGCCCTCTGCAGCAACAAATGCTGCACCAACGTAGTTAGAGCCAGGTACACCAGCATCCATTGCATTCTTAGCCATATTAGGGCTAAGTTCAACTTCAAACCTGGTAGGCTCTTCGCCCAGTGCTTCTCTTGCAACAGCACTTGCATATGCAATTGCAATAGGCTCTGTGCATCCAGTGGATACTAACAGGTACTTGTCCATCAGTTTCTGAATTGTGTGTTTTTGTTTCGTGGTAAGCATAATTTTTCCTCCTTTACTACTACGAAAACCATAACCAATTGCAACAAGTAACCAAACACCATGTGGATGTAATTACCCCACATTCAAATATGTTTAATTACAAGAAGAATTTTATCACTATTACATTTATATGTCAACACTAAAACGCAAATTATTTGCATTTTTCTCATATTTCTTCTTTTTTGTATACTTTTTTTACATTTCTATTGATTTTTAAACTTTTTTATGTTATATTAAAAGCCTAAAGCAACTAGCTATTCTTATCTTATTAGAAAGGAAGGTTATTGTCATGTTAGCGATTATGAACGTAGAACTTATTCAATTTCAGGAAGCACGGTTCATGTCCGAAACTAATCATCGATACCTCGAAAAGGGAAAGAAAATAAAAAAACCTCTTTCTCTTTCGGAAGATGAGCAAGACACACTGAATGCCCTCGAGGGCAAAGAACTAATCTCCAAATCGTTAGTTCTCTACCAGAAACTTCTCATTAAAAAAGCACTCTACGAAGGTGTTAACAATGGAAAATTTCTGTATGAGATCAATTTTGGTGTTCCTCTTGAAGAAGAGGTAAAGCAGTGGTCAAGATCTTTCGGATATGCTTTAAGTGCTAAACCTAACACCATTTGGGTTACCGGTCGTGACGGCTGGCAGTATGAGTCAATTGACTCTCCACCCCCTTCTAAAACGGAATTCACCTTGCTTTGGTAAAGTATTCCGCAAAAAAATGAATGCGAAAGCAATCATTTCCACCGAGTAAAATCGGTGGTTTTTATTTATTCACTATGGTTAAATTCTATATTATTTACTGCCCTCTAAAAACTATATTAAATATTAATAATAAATTATATATAAATCTTTAAGTTGCAACTAATATTATTTAAATCTAAATTAAAAAATTCCATATCTATAGCTATTTATATTATTAATATAAAAGAGAATTAAAAACATATATTATACATATATATTCTTAAGGAGGGTATATATGAATAGTATAAATAATAACTACCCATCAATACCATATGTTGGATATAAAGATAAAAATACAAAAATACCTATTACTTTCAAAGCTCAGCATCAATCCATTCAACCTGGAATGGAATATAAAATGAAACCATTACCTATATTTGAAAATCCCAATTATGTTCCAAGCAATAAACTAAAAAACAAAACAATTATCATTTCTGGTGGAGATAGTGGAATAGGCAGAGCAATAAGTATTTTATTTGCAAAAGAAGGAGCAGATATTGTTATTAATTATTTAAATGAACACGAAGATGCTAATTTTACAAAAAAATGTGTGGAAAAACACGGTAGAAGATGTTTACTTATTCCTGGAGATTTAAGAGAAGAAAAATTATCTCAAGAAATAGTAGATAAAACTATATTAACTTTTGGAAAAATAGATATCTTAATAAATAACTGTGGAGTCCAATACCCTAAAGACAGTATTTTAGATATATCTAGCAAACAATTAAAAGATACTTTTGAAACTAATATTTTTACATTCTTTTACTTAACAAAAGCTGTTTTACCATATTTAAAAGAAAATAGTAGCATTATAAATACAACTTCAATTACAGCATTTGATGGAAAGAAAAATCTAATAGATTACTCTGCTACAAAAGGAGCAATAACTGTATTTACAAAATCTCTTGCTCTATCACTAGCAGATAAAAAAATTCGTGTAAATGCCGTAGCACCTGGTCCAATATGGACACCTCTTATTCCCTCATCATTTAGTATAGACGAAGTAGAAATGTTTGGCACAGAAACACCACTTAAAAGAGCAGGTCAACCTTTCGAACTTGCACCTGCATATTTATATCTTGCAAGCGATGATTCAAGATATGTAACAGGACAAATAATACATGTAAATGGAGGTACTATTATATAGATAATATAGTATAAATATGTTATAATATCTTTGGTGATAAGATTGGAAGAATTAATAAAGTATTTTAAAAAATATAATTTAGACTCTAGAATTAAAACTTTCTCATCTTCTTCTGCCACAGTAGAGCTTGCTGCTAAAGCACTAAATTGTAATCCAGAAAATATAGCAAAAACTCTATCTTTTGATGTAAATAATAATACAATACTAATAGTTACATCTGGTGATATGAAAATAGATAATGCTAAATTTAAAAATAAATTTAATGTAAAGCCTAAAATGCTAAAATTAGAAGATGTTGAAGAAAAAACAGGATATCCTGTAGGAGGTGTTTGTCCTTTTAATCTAAAAAACAATATTTGTGTATTTTTAGATACATCTTTAAAAAGATTTGAAAAGATATATCCTGCATGTGGTACACCAAATAGTGCTATTTTACTTTCTATTGAAGAATTAGAAAAGTATTCTAACTATACAGAACGGATAGATGTATGCAAAAAGAAGTCATAAAAGACTTCTTTTTTTACATATACTTTAATTTTAACTCCTTATACCGTATTTTATTATCCATTTTTTACGTTATAAAATTCACCATCATATCTATTTTTAATCTTACCTTTTATTCTTCTAATCTTTGTTCTAACAGTATTTTCATTAATATTCAAAATATTACTTATTTCTGATGTAGTATAGCCACGAGAAAAATACAAAACAACAATTGTTTTTTCATCTGTAGGCAAAAAATCTATTAAATTAAAGAAGTCTATATCACTATCAACTTCAATATACTCATCTATTGTCTCATAATAATTTTCACATTCTAAATCATCATAAGAATAAAATGTTCTAATTTTATCTCTTTTTATATTGTTACAATTATTTATTAATACACTAGTTATCCAAGCATTAAAAGAGCTATTATTTCTTAAATTAACTATATTGGTATATGCTTGATATATAGTTTCTTGAACAGCATCTTTTATATCTGCATCTTGCTCTAATCTACTTTTAGCAATAACAAATAGTTTTCTTTCATATAATTCTATTAATTTAGCAAAGGCCTCTTTATTTCCTTCTTTTGATTTCTTTATTAAGTTCTCTTCCATATTTTCCCCTCTTTTTCATTTATATGAAAATTATACCAAAACAAATATAACAAAACAATTCTTTAATTATTTTTATTTATATCCAACTTATACACACCTTTTTGATATATTTTTAATAAATTGACTTACATTATCCATCCCAATTTAACAAATAATATTAAATGTAATATAAAAATAGGATTTAGGTATCTTATTCCTAAATCCCAATAATGATTTTAGAGTAAATTTATTCATTAGTAATATATGTATCTATATACTCTTGTAATGATTCGAACTCTCCAGTTTCATTATTTTTTATCTCCAATGAAGATATATCTAGATTCTGAACAGCAACCCTTGAATTATTTTGTTGTATATTTAGTTCTCTCAAACCATTTCCAAGTCCTATCACCTCATATTTGTCATCCGCATTTTCCTTTAAATATACTAAATAGCTTTTTCCTGATTCTATTTCTATATCACCAGATATTAATACATTAATGTAAGTGTTATTTAAGTCAATATTAACATTATTTTCAGAACGTAGATATTCACGTTTTAAATTAGCTGCAGCCGGTTGTGTTTCTTCCCAATCTGACATTTTCATTATTCCACCAGGTTTAGCATATTCTATAACTTGTCCTTGTTGTAAATTACCTTTAAGGACAGTATTAATAAGCATTTTTCCATCTGTCATTCCAACTAAACTTCCGTCTGCATCTGTTCCATCTAGTGAAATAACAGAAGCTAGTACAATACAGTCAGCATCATCACCTAATTTATCTGGTGTAAACTCATCTACTAAACAAAGTTGTGTAACACAATCATAAGTAGAATCTTTAATTTCATCTGTAATATAACTTGTTACTTCATATGTTTGTTCCTCAATATTCGAATTTTCTTTAACCTTACCTTGTAGATTGTTATTATTTACCTTATAAGCAATTAAAACTGTAAAATATGCTAATATCACAAAACTAGCAACACAAACAACAATCTTCTTTTTCATAAACATTCCCCCTCTTTAAATAACCTACATTTGATAACAATTTGAGTCAATACCATGATGTATACAATAAGTTGCCAATCTTAACCGCATCTACTATTATAGACGGATTTTATCTATATTTTGTTTCAAAATATAAAAAAAAATCTTAAAATTTATAAATTTTAAGACTTTTTTTGTATTATTTTGTCATTTTTTATAATAATATGTTGTACATTTGCTTCTAAATCGTCTAATTTTTCATGTTTTAAAAACTCTGGTTTAAAAATATTGCTTTTACTAATATCTATCCATTCAAATTTGAGACATGTATTATCTAGTTCAATTTTTTCTAGCTTAATATTATTTAAATCTTCATTTGTATCTAACAAATAATAGAAGCCTAATTCATGACATTTATACTTATTACTCTCAAAAAAATTTTCTGTTACATACAATAATTTTTTTACATATACGTTTATATCTGTTTCTTCTTTAAATTCACGTACAATAGCATCTTGGCTGTTCTCGTACACTTCAACATGTCCTCCAGGTAAACAAAAGAAATTATTATTATTTATCTTTACACATAATACTTCTTTATCCTTTATTAATATACCTGATACTCTATACTTAAATTTAATTTCATTTTTTTGCAACTCAATATCCATATTTCCTCTTTAAATAGATTTAGTATCTATGTATCTAGCTGGTTTAATATCAAAATTAACAGGTTGAGACAAAGCTGTTAATATATTATTCCTAATATTACCATCTAAATATTTAATGTCATTTTCATCTGATTGAATACATTGCTTTAGCTTTCCAGAGCTTGTTACTCTTAGATGCATTTTTTTACAAACATCGCATTCCCTTATTCTACAATGAGAATGAAAAAATGTTACAGCAGTAAATCCTTCACTATCAATTCCATGATATTCTTTAAATAAATCATCAAATTTAGAAGTTAATTTAAAATCTGATAGTATTCTATCTTTCATTTTTAAATATTCTATATCTGTTGAATCTGCTACTTCATTTTTTACTTCTTCTAAAATTTTTATTCTTATTTTATTTTTTCTTGACCAATCTACAAGCTTATATAAATTATCATAATCACCATTATATACTGTAGAAATAGTAACATTAACACCAGATTCTTTTACTTTTAAAATATTTTCTAAAGCTTGCTTTGAACTTATACCAACAGGTGACTGTTTAGAGATTGGAGCATCATAATAATCTAAACCAACAACTACTCTATAAATCCATCCTTTTTTTATCATATACATTAATTTGTCTATTTCAACAATATTTGTATTTATGCCTACTTTTAAATTATATTTTTCAGCAAGCATTTGACATATATCATAAATTTCCTTATGAATAAGTGGTTCTCCACCAGTAAGTCTCACTTGCTCTAAACCTAAGCCATATGAATTTTTAATAAGCTTTTCAATATCATCCTTTGATAATTCATTAATAACTTTATTTCCTTCATTATGACAATAAACACATTTCATATTACATCCTGATGTTATAGATATTCTATATTCATTTTTTGGTAACTGCAACATTTCTTACTTCCACTCCTTCAACAACTTTATTAATATCTTTTTTTACCTAAATCTATTCTCAAATCATTAAAATATATATCATATTTTCTAGTAGCATACCTATATAGTTCTGTTATTCTTTTTATTTTATCTTCTTTTGATATTCCTTCTTCAATTGCATTAAAAAACAATTGTATAAATTTACTTTCGGGAATCTTTTTATGTTGTGCTTGCTGTAATCTTTCATTAGTATATAATTTATATATTTTTGCTTGTGATAAATTAGAGAAGCCATTTAATTTATGATAAAAATCTCTTATTCTTTCAACTGTCAAAAAATAATAGTTTTCAAAATAAGGATCATTTTGCATTTTTAATTCTGATAGTGCAACAACAGCCTTATGAATTCCAGCAATTTGATAAATAGCTTCATGTTTTGTATAACAAGGTAAAGGTCTAGAATATTTTTCTTTGATATAATCTACTAAATCTGCAATCTTTCCATTTCTATCAAATATTATTTCTCCGTATCCAATCATCGATAATAGTGAATCTTCACATTTCATATAATCTGAATTAGCACGCTCATAAATTTTAGATACTGTTCTTTCAAAGTATTCTACTTGTATTCCATCTACCTCTTTATAGCCTTTTATTTGATCTATGTCTGAATCATCATTATATAAAATCATTAAATCTATATCTGAAAATTCATTTGCTGTTTGAGTGTGATAACTACCATAAAAAACTATACCTTCTACTTCATCATTTTTTAGATAATTCATATCATCTATAAACTTATTTAAAGACTGTCTATAATTCATAAAACACCTCAAAAAAAATCCAACAGAAAATTTTTATTTTCTACTGGACATAATTATAGCACATTGTTTTCTTTTTTTCAATACTTTAAGCACAATAATTTTACGTAATTTAATTACATAATTATTTTAATTTTATTTTTATTCTTTTATGATCTATCTTCATATCATCTATTTCTCTTTCTTTTAAATTTTGGGGAATATCATCGATATTACCAGAATAAATAATATCATCACTTTCGTATACATCAACGTCATAACATCTTATATCTTTAATCCACATGATATCACCTAAAATTTAACTAATTCTTCAATAGCATCACCCATTGATTTTTGTAAATCTGCTAATATAATATTTATTTTCATTTCACACTCTAAAATTTTTCTACAATCATCATTTTGTATAACTATAGAATATAAATTTTCCATCTCTTCTTGTTTTTCTTTTGAAATATCTTGTCCATTTAAATAACTTATTTGTACTTGATTTTGTTTGTCTTTAAAGTCTTTTAGCATGTTATATACATTATCATCTTGTTTTAATTTTTGCTTTAATTGTAAATATTCTTTATATTCTTGTGTATCTTTAAAAGAAACAACAAGCTCATTAATACTATCATGAAAACTCATTAATATCATCCTTTCTTTAGGATAATATTATACACTATTTATTCTATTTTTTAAACTATACTTTTAAACTTTTTCAAAATTACTACAAATATCAAACTGTATTTTTGTAAGTTTTTGCTTTTTTCTATTCACAAGTTCTGTTACATTTTGAATTATATTATTCTCATTCATACAATCATTATTAAAAGAAACTTTTGATTTTAGCTTATTAAGTTTACCAGCTATATTTTTTAGCTCATCAACATTAAAGTTATCATATGCATCATACCAATCATTGCATAGCTCTTTAAAATCGTCTACTTTATCTAAACATTTTTCCAAATTAGCATATATTTTCTTTTTAAATTCAGTACTTGATACAAAACTTTTTAGTCCCATAAAGAAATCATCTATATAATTAAAAAATATATTTCCGTATTTTTTAGTATTTCCAATTATATCTATTCCAAGATTTATACAATTACTTAGTCCTCCTTTAAAAGCTGTATCTACCATGTTATTAATTTCCGTCATATTTTTGCTTTTTATCCCCATTATTTCCATTCCTTCTTTTATACTGCTTGTTATGGCTACATTTAATATTTGTGAAAAATCCCTCTCGCTTAATACTTTTTTAATTTCTATTAAAACTTCCTTTATATGCTTATTTACTGGCATTCCTTTTATAACATAATTTGCTCCTTTATCTATTATACTTAAAATTATCTTTTGTATTTCTTCTTTGTTTTTTTCTACTTCAATTTCTGTCTGTTTCATTTTTATTCCTCCTCAATTTTAATTAATTTATTTATAATTCTATTTCTTAAATTTTGAAATCTTACAACACCAATAGATTTTAATAGTCTTTTAAAGTCATATCTAATATATATCTTTTTATTAGTCAAAATATATTTATCTATAAAAGCACTTTTTCTTACAGTTGCATATATATTTATTTTCATATTTTTTTCAAATAATTTTAAGACTGCCTTTTTCCCATCAAATTCATTTATTACAAATTTGCTTTTTCTTATTAAATTGTTATCAATAAATTTTGTTTCAATATTAAATTCTCGTATTGTATCTTTTAATATCTTTACACAAAAAATACATTCTGCTTTTACTTCTTTAACTACATTATATATTGTATTAATCATAATAGTTGATGTATCTATTATTACATAATCGTAAAATCTCTTTAGATACAATATTAATTGTTTGATAGTGTCACCATTTATTAGGGGTAAAGTCTTAGAATTTAATATATACTTTAAATTATCATGTTCATAATCATCAGTCAAATAATTTGAAATTTCTTTAGTTTGATTACTTTTAATATCATTTATTAAAATATTTAAAGAATAATTTTTACTCCCTTTTATATACAAATCTAAGCTTGGATATATTAAATCTAAATCTATAACAATAACTTTCCTAACGGTATTTTTTACTATTTCTTCAGATAATATTTTGCAAATTATAGTTTTACCAGATTTTCTTAAACCAGTTACAAAAATTATATTATTTTTTATTTCTTTGTTTTTATATACAATCATTTTAGGAGATTCTATATTTTCTATTATTTCATCAAAACAGATAGTATCTCCTATTATTATATTAAAAATTTCTTTTGAAAAAAGTTTTTCTTTAATTTCTTTTCTTAATTCCTTTAATATTACTACTACTTTATTTTTCATATTTTTCTCTTTAATAGTAAATAAATATTCTAAAAAATCTACTTCTCCTTTTAAAGAATCTCTAGTTATTATTATAAAATCATCTTTAGAATTAATAAGACTTAAAACATCCTCCTTAGTTTTTAAAACATAAACATCCAAGGTATCACAATATAAATCTTTTATTTTATCTTCAACATATTTGTTATTGAGCGCTATTATCATTTTCATTTAAAAGCATCCTTTCATATTCATTTGCTCTAATTACAATAGGTGCTTTATTATTTGATATAACTAATATAGCTTCACCCTTTTGTAAAATATCTAAATTACAATCTTTTAAATCCATAAATTTATCTAAGTTTTCTATATCTTTATATGTAGTTTTAAATATAAGCTTAAATGCCGAATTATTTAAAATGCTTTTAGCATATATTCCATCACTATAAGTAAAAAAATCATTGATATCTTGCGTTATAGTTACAATTGATGCATTTCTTTTTCTTATTGTTTTATACATATTAGAAATACTAAGTAATAATTCTTTATTTTGAGCATACTTCCACACCTCATCTATATAAATTATTGTATTATTTGTATTTAAATATCTATTCAATATATTGTCTAATATATAACTTATAACTTTAGAATTATTATTAAAATAATTTGTATCTATAACATATAAATTACTATCTAATAAAATATTAGTTTTATT
Organism: uncultured Clostridia bacterium; assembly: GCA_944387375.1. GTDB lineage: Bacteria > Bacillota > Clostridia > TANB77 > CAG-465 > CAG-465. The sequence continues at coordinate 33,079 of CALXEQ010000011.1, read as the reverse complement.
TGCAAAAAATTTAATATCATTATTCATTTTACTTTTAATGCTAGTTTTCAACTCGCTGTCATCTATCTTATTTACTAGATCATTTAATGTTGGAAATTCTTTACTAGACATAATAACATTATCTAAATATATTTTATTATTTTCCTCTTTTTTAAATATAGTATTTATATCTCCAGTTATACCAAAGCTAAAATATACATCTTGTAATTTTCTCCTTAAATACTTCTCATACTTACTTTCTATTAAACAAATTTCAATTAAAAATTTTACTATTTCATTTATTTTTTTTGATAAATAATTTTCATCATTTTCTAAATTATTTATATCCTGTAGTGTTATTTGCAAAATATTAAAATAATTTCCATTACCTATAATTTGTCCATCTAGCTCTTTACAAAGATATAAATATTCTTTTTCTATATCCAACACAATTTGTCTTAAATTTTTAAAATAATTTCTTATAATGTTTAATTTAATAAAATATGACTTTCCACTTCCACTGCTTCCAAATATACACATATTAGAGTTTTCATATTTTTTAGAAAATATATCCAGCATACATATCTTATTATCTTCTTTTGTATATCCTATTAAAACGCCATTTATATCTATAAAATTATTACTTATATATGGAAATAAATTAGACAAAGCATTACCTGTCAAAAAAATACTATATTCATTATTATTGTTTAATGGTAAATTAAATAAATAATATTCTAAATGTCTAAAATTAGTAATTTCTGAAATAAAATTTTTTGAATAAAGTTTAGCCTTATACCTTGATACAACTTTATATAAAGTATCTAAATTTTCTGAATAAAAAGTTATTATAATATTTAAATTAAAAATTTCTTGATTTTCTATTTGTATTTTTCGTCGCAGTTCTTTTGCCTCTTTAGTCGATTTATCTAATATATCTGTATTATTTTGATTATTACTGCTTGTTTGTCTTTCACTTTGAGATAGTCCTATTGTATATCTAATATCATTTAATATTTTATATGTATCTAATTTTTTTATATAAAAAGACATATCATAATTTAAATTTTTATCTATATCTTTAATAAAATCTAAAAAGAATATATACTCTGGTAAAGAAAGAATATGCAATGATATGACATATTTATTATCTACTACAATATATCTAAAATTAGTATTATCTATAAAATCTGGTAAAACTTCATTTATATCTATAATACTACCTCTTTATTAATAGTCTCATACATTAACATTTGTAACTTTCTTTTAGATATAATTCTTTTTATATTACATCCTATATTCTCTATTCCTCTTACAATATTGTCTATACTATTAATATCTTCCACACTATCACTATTTATTGAAATAACAAGATAAAACTTAGTAGTATAAATCTTTTCACTTTCTAACTGCCTACTAATACTAGAAATATAATTATTTACATGCTCTAGATATTTTTTACTTCCATTTTTATTTATATATAATTTTAAATTGGATATATACTTTTGAATATTAATTTTCTTATTAGAAATATAAATTTGAAAATCAAGATTAAGTTCATGAAGAAATTCACTATAAAGATTTAAAATATTAGATTGAACATCTATTGAAAAATTTAAAAATGTAACTGGTTCTACTTCATAAATATATACTTTTTTTACAATCTCTTTGTTTTTTACAAGTAGATATTTATCCGTAATATCTACTATGCTAAATATATCTTTTACATCACCATATTTTATTTTACATCCCTCCATTTCTTACAACAAATTTATACCATTATTTTAATATCACGTCAATAGAAATTAAAGTATATTTTGTCGCAAATTTCGACATATATTATTATACTTTTATATAGTAAATTATCACAAACTAAAAAGCAATGCATATAATTTAATATATAGGAGATGATAGTATGAATGATAACAACAACATAAACAAAAAATTAATGGACGTATTAGGCTCTTTAGATAAAGATAAAATAGAGCAAGTAACAAAAATGGTTCAAAATATGTCTAGTGATGATTTAAATAACATTGCAAAAATGCTAGGAGTAAATAACAAGAAAAATTAATATGAACGACGATAGCAAAGAGGCATTAAATAATCTTATTAATAGTATCCAAGAAAAGATGAATATAAATGAAAGCAGTCAGGAAGAAAAAAACAATAATAATTCATTTGATATATCGTCAATATTAAATTCATTTAATCAAAATAAAGAAGATAATTCAAATTCTAATAATAACGATAATAATTTTACTTTTGATCCTTCTATTATTTTGAAAATGCAAAAAATAATTGGTAGCATGAATAATAACAACCCAAAAAAAGAACTACTGCTTTCTTTAAAGCCTTTTCTTAGAAAATCTAGACAAGATAAAATGAATGATTATTTAACCATTTTAAATGTTATATCTGCTTTAGAAGCTTTAAAAAATAAGGATAGTGATTAAAAATGTATTATTCAAATTATAACCCTTTTTATATTCGTAATAGAAATTATTATAATAGAAATATATATAATACATACAGTCCTAATACTTTAAATAATAATGAGAAAAATGAAGAAAAAAAAGATACTGGATCGCCTCAAAACGATACAATATCTTTCCAAAAGTTCTACAATAACAATGTCGATCAAAATAATAACGACAATACTTATCATAATGAAGATAATAAAAACTATTCTAGTACTAATAAAAGAAATTCTAGATTTATTTCTTTTGACAAAACTCAAATTAATATTTTGGGTTTCTCATTTGAAATAGACGATCTTATAATAATTGGAATAATTATTTTATTACTATTAGAATCAGATGAGAATTACGCACTAATTATTATTTTAGGATTAATTTTATTAAATATAAATTTAAGTGATATTCTTAACATTTTCTAAATAATACTTTGTAAGTAAAACGTCTATTTCTTCACTAGTTTTTAATATCTGTTCATATGAACAATTTTCTTCAATTTCTTTGTCTAACTTTTGTTTTAATAATTCGATTTCGCTAGTTATCATACATTTCTCCTCTTTTTTTACATATTTATACCATTTGTTTGGCTATAAGTCAACATTTTTCAATTACTTTTTCGTCGCAAGTTTCGACATATAACTTACTATGGTATAACATTATTGTATGTAGAAATTTAAGATGAATTTAATAATTATCAAAAATCGTATTATTTTGATATAATTTTTGAAGATACCTGATTATCAGTAGTTAGTTTATTTAAAAACTCTTTTATATCTTCTTTTGTTATACTTTTTAGAACTTCTATTTGATCGTATACATCTGTCTTGTTTAATATAGAATCAATAATTCTTCTATAACTTACATTTAAATTATCTGATGAAAGGATAGCTTCACCTATCTTTTTCTTTTTTATTATTTCAAACATTTCTTCATCTACTGGCATGTTTTTTATTTTTTCTATATACTCTAATATGTCTTTTTCCACCTCATCTATATTTGTTGAAAGTGTTGAAATTATAACATGTGAAAAGGAATCACTTCCCTCATATATCATATCTATACTATCATTTACTTTTCCTAAGTTATATTCTTTTTCAAAAAAGTCAGATTGTTTAGAAAAATACATATCAGATATAATATTAACAACAATCTCATTTTTTAATATTTCTTTACCATTTACCAAATCAAGCTTATAACCTAAACAAAGTTGAGGTAAATATATGTCCATTTTTTGCACTATTTCTTTTTGTGCAATTTTCTTTTCTTCTTTGACTCTAAATTTTTCGATTTTATTTTTTGGTAAGTTATTATTTTCATATTTTTTTAAATTTTCTTCTATTAAATTAATTGTATGCTCTACATCAACATCGCCCACAACAATAAAAAACATATTTTGAGGACTATAAAAAGTATTATAGCAAGTATATAATAATTCTTTTGTTATATGAGATATTGATTCTATAGTTCCTGCTATATCAATTCTTACAGGATTTTGATTGTACATAGCACGTAATGCATTAAAATATACCATGAAATTAGGGTCATCATCATACATACTTATTTCTTGCCCTATAATTCCTTGTTCTTTTTGAACATTTTCATCTGTAAAATATGGTTCTTTTATTAATTTTACAAGCATTGCAATTGACTCGTCAAACTTTTCTGATGTCTCAAAAAAATATACTGTCTGATCAAATGATGTATATGCATTTGATGAAACACCCATTTTAGAAAATAGATCTAATGCATTAGCTCCCTCTTTTTCAAACAACTTATGCTCTAAAAAATGAGCTATACCATCAGGTACTTTTGTTCTTTTGTTAGTTGTTATATCTATAAAGTCATTATCCACAGATCCATATTTTGTACCAAACATTCCTATTTTCTTAGAGAATCCTGTTTTTTTACAAATATATACTTCAAGTCCGTCAGACAAAGTTGTAGTAAATGTGCTTTCTCCTAATTCTTGAGAATTCATGACAGCTATTTTATTCATCTATCTCACCTCCAAGTAAAAATACCTTTTCAACTTCAATTTTTTTAGAAATATTTATTACATCTTCAATTTTTACATTTTTAATCTCTTCTCGCATTTGGTCAATAGATATATCTGCATCTTTAAAAGCAATTAAATTTGATAGTTTCATTTTAGCCATAGCAACTTTTGAATCTTTCCATTCTATAAGATCTGCAAGTAAACTATCTCTTGCACTTTTAAACTCTATATCTGTTATATTTCCATTTTTTATATCTTCAAGTTGTATTTTTATTACATCTAATGCTTTTTTATAATTTTCTTTATTAATTCCAGCATATATTACTATTATATCTTTAAATCTATAATATCTTGATCTTACAGTATATGCAAGAGATTCTTTTTCTCTAACATTTTGAAACAATTTTGATGATGGTGTTGTACCTAAAATAGCATTATATACGTTTAACACATAAAAATCTTTTGGTGTACATTCCTTTATTCTAAGTCCTAAAGATAAAACGCTTTGTGTTGTATCTTGAATTTCCTTTACTTCTTCATATTTATAATTTTCTTGTCTTTTTATATTATATTTTAAATTCTCAATATTAGTATTAAAATTTTTATCATATTGCTTAAAGATTTTCTCTATTTCACTATCTATGCTATCATATCCATCTAAGTTTCCAGATACAATTACAGTTATACTGTCATTAATTAAAGTACTGTATGCATCTTTTATATCTTTTAAACTTAGATTTTTGACAACATCTTCTTCACCATATAGATATGTACCAAAAGGCTCATCTTTACAAAGTAGCTCTTCTGCTCTTTGTATACCATATTTAAGTTTCTCATCTTTTCTCTCATTTATTCTTTGCAATATAAAATCTTTTTCTCTCTTGAATACATCCTGTGTCCATTGTGCTGGATTGTATATCATTTCCTTTAAAAATAATAATATTTTTTCTAGTAATTCTTCCTTACTTGGAATAAATTTTTTATTTACAAACTCTATTCTAAACTCCAAGTTATATAAATCACCTAATTTTTCAATATTTACATCAAAATTTGCACCATACAAAGAGTTTAAATATTTTTCGATATCCTTTTGTGTTGGATAACTTTTAGAACTTTTTGCCATTAATGATGCAAGGACTGCATAACTTGAAAAAATTTTTGTATCATTAACTTCTTGTGTAAAGTTATATGATATATAAATACTTTTAAACTTATTGTTATTAACTTTATAAATATTCATCTAACCTCTCCTTTACAATAAATTAAGCCAAGAATTAACTTGGCTCTTCATTTAAATATTAGCAAGTTTTTCTTTTACTATATCACTTACTAATTTACCATCAGCTTTACCAGCAGTCTTAGGTCTTAAAATAGACATTACTTTTCCCATATCTCTCATAGATGTTGCCTGAGATTCAACAATAGCCTGCTCAACTAATTTTTCAATCTCTTCTTTTGTTAATTGCTCTGGTAAATATTTAGATAAAACTTCAATTTCTCTTTTTAAACTTTCAACAATGTCTTCTCTATTTGCTTCTTCATACTCTTTAAGAGATTCTTTTCTTTTTTTAACCTCTTTTGCAACAATAGCACAAATTTCATCATCATTTAAAGTTTTTTGAGTATCTTTTTCTACCTGAAGTATTGATGCTCTAAGCATTGTTATTGCATCCTTTTTAATAGTATCTTTTTCTCTCATAGCCTCTTTTAAATCTTGTAATAATTGTTCTTTCATTTATATTATCTCCCTTCATTTAAATTATATGTATATTTTTAAGTATTATTTACTTTAAAATTACTACTTACTGTATTATCTGATTTTATTTCTCTATTTTTAATCATACTTGCTATCCATAAAACAATAAATATTGTTGACATTCCAACAAGTAATGCAAGTTTCCAAATATCTTGCGTTATTAATGAAATAGCTATTATACATAAAGTACTTGTAACTGTATAAAGTATTAATACTGCTTGTCTTTGTGTAAAACCAGCTTTTATTAATCTATGATGTACATGTCCTCCATCAGGTGCAAATAAAGGTCTTCTTTTTATAGCTCTTCTTACCATTGCAAAAATCGTATCAAATATTGGTACACCAAGTATAAGTACAGGTGCTAAATATTCAACTGTAGTATATCCTCTAGAAAATCCAAGTATTGTAACACATGCCATTGTAAATCCTAAAAAGTTTGAACTACAATCTCCCATAAATGTCTTTGCTGGATTAAAATTATATGGTAAAAATCCAATTCCAGCTCCAGCAATTGCTGCTGTTATTATAATTGCTTCTAAGCTTGAAGAAGTAGATATAAATAGCATAAGTAGTGATAGTGCTGAAATCGAAGTAAGTCCTGCTGCAAGCCCATCAAGACCATCAATTAAATTCATAGCATTTAATACCGTTATAATCCATAAAAAAGTAACTGGTAGTGAAAATACACCTAAGTTAATACTTCCTATATTTTCAATTCTTACCCCAAACATAAATACAATAAAAATAGCAGTAAATTCAAATATAGCTTTGTACCTTGCTTTTAACGTAAATATATCATCTATTATTCCCATTATAAATATTAAAATTGCACCAATCAAATAACCATAAAACTGTCTATTAAAAGCTATTGATTCAACATCTTTAGTAATTATATAATATATAAACATTGCAACCATTGAAGACACAAATATTGCAATTCCTCCACACCTAGGCATTGGCTTTGAATGTACCCTTCGACTATCTTTTGGAACATCTACAAGTCCATGTTTTTTACACATAGATATAACAAATGGTGTTAATATAATACAGCAGACAAAAGCTATTACAACTATACTATAAACTATCGCCATATTCTACACCATCCTTTTGGCTCTTTTCTATTTTCTTTATTTTGTCTAATCTTCTTTGATGTCTTCCACCTGCAAATTTTGTTGATATAAATGCATCAACTATTTCTTCTATCTCTACATTTTCAAGTCTTGCTCCCAAACATAATACGTTTGCATCATTATCTTGTCTTGTCATTTGAGCCATATACTTATCTGTACATACAGAAGCTCTTATTCCATTTACCTTATTACACGCTATAGATATCCCAATACCTGTTCCACAAATAGCTATTCCCAAACAATTTTTATCAAGTACGTTTTTACATACTATATATCCAATATCTGGATAATCATCACCTGTTTGATCTTCAAAATTAGTAACGTCTATAACATCTATATTTTTTTGCTTTAAATAACTAATTATTCTTTTTTTTAGTTCTATTCCTGTATGATCTGATCCAATTACTATCATATATACACTTCCTTTATATCTTTTCTAGAAGTTTATCCACACAATCAACAATTTCCTTTGCACATGATTTATATATACTTAAATTATATCCCCATGGATCATCTATATCTATATTTTTTATATCTTTTCCTAATACATATTCTTTAAGTGTGAATACTTTTTCTTTTAAATTTGGAAAATACGCTAAAACATTATATTTATGTTGTTCTGTCATACAAAGTATTAAATCATAATTTATTATATCTATATCAAATACGCTTGTAGCTCTGTGATTAGATAAATCAACACCATACTCCTTCATTGCAAGTATCGCATTTTTTGTTGATACATCACCATTTACAGCAGATGTACCACAAGATGAGACAACTATATCATTTTCTCTTTTTAAATCATATAATCTCTTTTGCATATAATGATGTCCCATAGCACTTCTGCAAATATTTCCAGTACATACAAACATAATTTTTTTCATAGTGTATCCTCCAATTAAATATACAAAAATATATTATCACATTTAAGTTTCAAAGTCAAACAACTTACATAATTATCACTAGTTTTTATTATATCCAAAATAATATAAAAAATAACCCTTAATTTTTTATTAAGAGTCATTTTATCATTTTTTCAAACATATTTCTACTATATGTTTTTTCATATAGATTTAGCTTATATAATTTCTTGGTATCAATTTCTACATTAATTTCCTTTAAACCTTTAAAATCAACATCTACTTGCTGTCCATCAATAAAGATTTCAACATCATCTAAACTAGATAAAAGTTTTATTCCAAATTTATTTCCAACTAAAGAATTAGTTATATAATCTTTAGTCTTGTTATTCTGTATTGGTGCAAATAATGTTGCACATATAGCATCTATTCCTTCACAAAGAATAGGACCACCTAAACTTTTGTTATATGCTGTAGAACCTAAAGGTGTTGCAAATACTATTCCAGATGAAACAATTTTTTCTTTGAAATCTATTAAATCATTAAGTTCAAATTCAATTCTTCTATATTTTTTACCTACTACTTGCAATTCATTAATTGCATTATCTGTTATTACTTTATTATTTTCATATATATATGAAATTTTAGCAATAGAAAATTTACTTATTTTATCAGTGCTTATATTATTTTTATTTTCTTTCAAATAAGTTATTATCTTATCTATTTGTGCACATGATATATCTTGTAGGTACCCTAAATTTCCACAGTTTACTCCAATATATAAAGGAAGAGGATTATAATTTAATTTTCTTATTGAATTTAAAAATGTACCATCTCCACCAATAATTATAACTAAATCTGCTAAACTATCTACTAAATTAAATCCATTAGATAATAATTTACTTTTCAAAATTCGTGCTTCAATTTTACTATTATTATTATACATAATTTGTATATTCATAAATAGCACCTCCTTTAATATTAATTAGTAGATTACTTTATATAATTATATGAATATTTTAGCATAGTTTTACATGCTTTTCAATATTGAATTATTTATACTTATATGATAATATTTTATTAAAAATAGGAGGTAAAAAATAATGTTAAATAATATAAAAAAATATGAAAAAATGTCTATTGCTACATCAATACTTTTAATTGTTTTTTCACTATGTTTAATTTTTAGTCCACAAGCATCTCTTAACTTTATGGTTATTGTTATTGGTGTGTTTCTTGCTTTATCTGGAATTATACATATAGTATCATATTTTACTTCAGATAAAGAATTTAGATCGATAAGCACAGAACTTATAGAAGGTACTATATATACAATACTTGGTATATTCTTAATATTTAAACCTTCAATATTAAATGAATTTTTAGCAATAATAATTGGTGCTTGGCTTATAATTCAATTTATAATAAAATTTCAATTTGCTTTTAATTTAAAATCTCTTTCATCTCCTGCATGGGGACTTATGCTTTTAAGTGCTATAGGACATTTGCTTTTTGGTATACTAATTTTAGTAAATCCATTCGCTTCAATGGTAGCTCTTACAACAATTGCTGGTATAATACTACTTATATCTGAAATATTTAATATAGTAGAATCTATATATTTATTATCTAGAAAGCAATAAAACTAGGAAGAATATCTTCCTAGTTTTTTAATATATACTTTAAGTCTTCTATAGCTAAGTCTATATTTCTCATTCCATTTCCAATCGGATAAAATACAGGATATACACTATACTCGTTATCTTTGATATTTACTTTAAACTCCTGCTTTCTAACAGATTTCACACATATTTTTTGGTTTAGAAAAATACTACTTACTTGATTACCGAAAACTATAATTTTTTTGGGTCTAACAATGTCAATCTCATTATACAGCAATTCCAAATATTGCTTTAATACTCTATCTGGCAGAGGCCTTGCATCTATTTGTGTACATTTTCCAAGATTAGTTACATATACTTTATTTTTACTTAATGTATCATAAACATATTTTGCAAATTCTTCAGTCCAATCACTTGGCTTTTTAGCTAATATATCGTCAAATAAATCTTTTTCTATTATTCCTATATTATAATATAATTTCCAAATGTTTTTTGTACCAATCCAAGGTGCTCTAATTCCTTTCCATTCTTTTGTTGATGCAACATTTCTTCCTGTTGGATTCATAAATACAAAGCACACATCTGGATTTTTTTGACATCCTCCATTATATATTGAACAAAGTGTTGGCTCGCCATATTCTAACTGTAATTTATCATAATATTTATTTAATTCTTCTACTCTCATGTAAAAAAATATATCACATTTTGTAAAAAAAATAAATACCTAAATTTCCATTAATATTTCTTTTTCATACCACAACTTTGTCAATTCTCTAGAAATAATTTTGTCATTAGTTAAGTTTTCTTTTAGTTTTTCTGGATCAGACATAATTTCAGCTATAGGTGAACATCCACTACATATTAATCCATTTAAAAAACTTGATGAAAACTTACCAAAATTAAATATTATAATGTCTATTATACTTTTTGATTGTTCAGATATTTTTTGACCGAGCTTTATTTTATTTGAATCAATCATTATATCTTCAAAAGGATTATAATATAATACTCCAAATAAATTTTTATTATATATGCCGAAACCCATCTACTAAAAATCCTTCTTCGTATAGACCTTCATCGTCATATATACACATACAATGTGCGTCTGCTAAATATAATAGTGCATTTAATTTTACAGAATTGATTGTCTTCCCTTCTTTTTGATATACAGAAATAATATAATATGCATCTAATAAAATATTACTCATATATACACACCTCCTTAAATTAAATTATTATCTAAATACGCAAACAATAAGTTATTGTATTATATCACAAATAAAATAAAAAAAGAAGACATCATTAATATAGCTAATGATATCCTCTACATAACACTATTTTTCTTTTCTTTTTTGTCTTACATAAACAAATTTACTTAAAATATTATCCGGTATTAATTTTGCAAGCACCCTAAGTATTTTTATATCTATTCCAGGCGTAATATCTGTTTTACCTGAAAGTATCTTATCTACTGTATATTTTGCAACATAATCACTAGATAAAGAATTCATACTAAATTTAATATTTGCAACATTATTAAAATTTGTTCTAACAGGTCCTGGATTTAAAGTACCAACTTTTACATTTAACTTATCTTTTTTTAATTCTTCATTTATTGATTCAGAAAGTACAAATACATATGATTTAGATGCATAATATGCATCCATAAGAGGTCCTGGAAGATGACCAGCAATTGACGATACATTTAATATATATCCACTATCTTTCTTTATCATTTCTTTTAAAAATAGCTTTGTAAGAATGTGAACTGCCATAATATTTGTATTAATAAGTTGGATTTCTCTGTCTAAATCTGTAGTTATAAATCTTCCAAAAACTCCAAAACCAGCATTATTTACAAGAATATCTACATATCCTACCCTATTAAATAATTCAATGCAATTTTCTTTTATACTAATATCCATTGGTATTACTTCAACATTAACGTCCACTTCATTTTTTAATTCTTCTAATTTTTCTTTTGTTCTTGCTACTACTATTAAATCATATCCTCTTTTTGCAAGCTCTTTTGCAATATCTCTCCCAATCCCGGAAGAAGCACCTGTTATTAAAGCTCTTTTTGCCATATTTCTTCCCCCTATTTAATAATACCAAGAATTAACTAATTGTACAAGTTTTATATGTTTTCTGCTAAAAATACATCTAACTTTTCTAAAATTTTATATATCTTCTCTTTGTCATACTGTTTACTTAAATCTATCATCCCAAAAATATTATTCTCACCTAAAGTTTCAAGTCCTGCTATTCTTATCAAAAACACCTTTATTGTTCCAAGTTTTGTATTATAATATTTATTTTTACTTTCAACATTTTCTTCAACTTTTTCTTTAACATCTTCTTTTACTATATTATAAAATAATTTATCTAACTTTTCTTTATATTTTTTCTCTAGCAAAAATATATTCTTTTCTTTATAATTTGTATCATTATCTACAATAGCTCCATCTATTAATATTATATCTTTTATTATTTCACTTATTTTTGAATCTTTATTTTCTCTAATTTTTTCTAAAATTTCTTCTGATTTTTCCATAACATCCTCCTATATACTATTTCTAAGACAAGACAATATATCTTCATCTATATCATTTAATCTTTCATTTAATGCATTTATATCCACAATATCATCAGTTATAGCATACTTTTTCATATACATATCAATACCATCTACAACATTTTCTTCTGCTATCTTTTTTACACACATATATCCACTACATCTTATTATCCACTTTCTTAATATGCTTAAACTATTTCTAATTACTGACTCCTCAGATAAGTTACTTGAAGTGTAGCTACTAGTCATTAAATCTAATGCTTTGGTATATCCAATTCTTTCTAAATCAAAATTATATTTTTCTTTCATCTTATTATATATATTAGTTTTATATGTTACATCTGAACTTAAAATTGCAAAATCAATTATATTTATATCTCTTAAAGCATCAGATATAAAATATTCAAATTTTGTTTTTACAATAAAATCATATATATATTCTACCTTTTCCATAATATCCCTCCAACTTTTCTAAATTATACTACTTAAAAAATCTAAAGCTATATTTTAGACAAAAGTTTTATTATCAAGACAATATAAAATAATTTATCTATTTCTATTACAAAATATTATTTTTATTTTATATTTTATACATTATTGAAAATTTTATTTTTTTTATTATATAATTGTTATATCGGTGATATTATGGAAGAAATAGATTTAAAAGAAATTTTTTATTATATTTTCAAAAAGAAAATATTTGTTATATTATCTGTGATTATATGCGGTATAATAGGTATGTTATATACAAAATATATGGTTACTCCTATGTATTCTTCATATAGTACAGTTGTACTTTCAAAACCAGAAGACACTACACTAATAGAAAATGGTACTACTGAGGCTTCATCAAACTCTATCACACAAAATGATGTAACATTAAATCAAAAGTTAATATCTACATATAGTGAGATAATGAAAAGTAGAACAGTAGCAGAGCAAGTAATAAATGAACTTAATCTAAATATTAGTGAAAATGAGCTTATGTCTAACGTATCAGTAAGTGCAAAAGATGATACAGAAATGTTAAAAATTTCTGTATCAAATAAAGATCCACAAATTGCGGCTCAAATTGCAAATTCTATAACAGAAGTATTTAAAGTAAAAATTAAAGAAATATACAATATAGAAAATGTAACTACTATAGATACAGCTATTGCAAGTAATAGCCCATATAACGTAAATTATATTAAAAACGGTATTATTTTTGCTGGTATTGGTGGGATAGCTTGTTGTGGTATATTATTTTTAATATTTTATTTTGATACAAGAATAAAGTCTAAAGAGGAAGTTGAAGAACTATTAAATTTAGAAGTTCTTGCAGTTATTCCAGAAATTAAAGAATAAGAGGTGATTTTATGAAAAAAGATCTAATAATACATGAAGCTCCTAAATCTCCCGTTTCAGAAGCTATTAGAACATTAAGAACTAGTATTACATATAAGATGACTAAAAATCATGATAAAGTGTTCTTGATTACTAGTTCATCAATAGAAGAAGGAAAAAGTTGGGTTGTATCAAATCTTGCTATAGCGTTTACGCAATCTAAACAAAAAGTATTAATAATAGATGCAGATTTAAGAAAGGGTAGACAAGCTAATATATTTTCTTTGGATAATTCTTATGGGCTTGCAAATATTTTAGATAATTCAAAAATAACTATTGACAATCCAAATTTAGATGAAGAATTAAAAAAAGTAATTTTTAAAACGCAAATAGATAATCTATTTGTAATACCTTCTGGTTTATTTCCTTCAAAGCCATCAGAACTTCTTGAAAACAAACAATTTGATATTATATTAGAAAAATTAAAAAGTGAATTTGATATTATATTATTTGATGCTCCACCAATTAACATAGTTACTGATAGCATGATTTTATGTAATAAAGCAGACAGTGTAATTGTAGTCTGTGCAATAGGAAAAACTAAAAGAGAATCAATAGTAGAAACTAAAAAGAAAATTATAAGTATGGGTGGTAGTATATTAGGTGTAGTAATAAATAAAATGCCTATAGATAAACTAAAAGAATATACTAAAGATTATACTAAATACAATAATAATAAAATTATAAAAATTGACAATTCAAAATTAAAAAATATTTCCTAAAACAGCTTTTAAAAGCTGTTTTTTTATTTTACACTTTTATGTCAAAATTTGTTGACTTTTGAGTTTTCCTATGATAAATTCAATATGTACTTTATGTACACGATAACTATAAATAACTATTTATGTTAGGAGGATTCGAAATGATTAACGAAATCTATTGCAGCATGGACCCAGAATGTAAAGATCCAATAGGAGCTGTACAGGAAGGAACAAAGGTAAGATTTAGCATACGGCTAGATAAAGTTAGTATAGTTGATTCGCCTAAGCTCATAATTTTTCAAATAGATAAATGGGATGAACGGCAATCAATTGATCTAACTCTTACACACATTACTCAAACTAGTAACTTTTACACTTGCTACTTTACACCAAGTAAAGCAGATGTATATTTTTACTATTTCACTCTATATATCAACGGTAGATACGTAGAGCTTAGAAAAGGAAAGTATTCAAAATGCTTTTTTGGTGGTAAAGAAAATGAATGTTTCCAGCTTACTGTATATACAAAAAGTATATGCGTACCAGACTTTATGAAGGGGGCTATTTTCTATCAAATTTTCCCAGATAGATTCTATTTTTCTGGTAAGTCTAAAGAAAATGTACCCAAAGACAGAAAAATACATTCAGACTGGTATGAAAATCCCAACCATCTTCCAGAAAATGGTCTAATATTAAATGATGACTATTTTGGTGGTGATCTTAAAGGCATTACTCAAAAACTTGACTACATCAAGTCGCTAGGAGTAACAATAATATACCTCAATCCAATTTTTGAGGCACACTCTAATCATCGATACAACACAGCAAATTACCTACTAATTGATCCACTTCTTGGAAAGGAGGAAGACTTTGTAGAACTTTGTAAAGAGGCAAGAAAAAGAGGTATCAGAATTATCCTTGATGGAGTATTCAATCATACCGGTTCTGATAGTATATATTTCAACAAGGAAAAAAGATATGCAACTATTGGTGCATACAATAGTCCTGATAGTAAATATTTTAACTGGTACTGCTTCTATGACTACCCTGATGGATATGACTCATGGTGGAACTTTGATACTTTACCTAAACTGAACAAAAATTCACAAGAATGTCTAGACTTTATATGTCAGGTCATCAAAAAGTGGATTAGACTGGGAGCTTCTGGCTTTAGATTTGATGTAATCGATGAACTTACCAACAATATGGTTTATCAAATTGCACAAACTCTCAAGCACGAGCCAACATTTGACTCTCAAAATGCAACAATGATAGGTGAAGTTTGGGAAGATCTGTCTACAAAAGAAGCATACGGTGAAAGGAAACATTACCTTACTCACAATACCCTAGACAGTGCAATGAACTATGTCTACAAAGATGCTCTTTTTGGCTTTTTCGAAAGTAAAGATGCAACAAATCTTTTAGACAATATTCTGCGCATAATTGAAAACTATCCCAAAGATTGCTTAGATGCCATGATGAATATTATTTCTAGTCATGACATCGAAAGGGCTCTTACACGCCTTGCAAAAGGTTCGGCTAACGGTCATGATAGATACTGGCAAGCTCAAAATGACTTCTTAAGTCAAGAAGAATATTTAAGAGGAAAAGAACTTTTGAAACTTATAGCTACCATTCAATTCTTCTTACCAGGAAATCCATGTATTTATTATGGCGATGAAGCTGGAGTCTATGGATTTGGAGATCCTTTTAATAGGAAAACTTATCCATGGGGGCGCGAAGATGTAGAACTTGTTGAGTTTTTCAAAAAGCTAGGTTCAATTAGAACAAGTGAAGAGTATCTAAAGGATGCCACTTTTCTTCCTGTCCTGTTTTACGGTGGGATTTGTGTCTTTGCACGAGAAGCACTAGATAGCACTCAAAGAATTTACATTGGAGTAAATATTTCTGATTCTTCAGTTGACCTAAGTTTTATTGGAGCAAAAGAGATCTTAAACTCCTCTGGAAATCCCAATGGAATGGTGCTAGGTCCATATACGTCTATTATTCTTAAGTAATTCATTTTACGCACTGTAGGAATTTTCCGCAGTGCGTTTCTCTTAAAATAATTAAACATTTATGTCGAATTATGTAGTTTAACAGTTATGTATGTTGACTTTTAAAGTAAAGTGTAGTAAATTAATTTTGTTAATATTTAAAAGAAAGGGTTAAACTAATGACTATAGAGTTTATTTCATTTATTAAAATTATAAGTCAAATAATAATATTTTTCTCATTTATTATTAGTACAAACGAAACATATAATAACAAGAAATTTAACTTACCAAAAAAAATATATATTCTATGTTTTAGTATTATAATGTCAATTGTTATAAATTTTTTAAGTGCAGAACTATCTTTTTTAATATATGGAATTCTTATTATTCCTTTATTTATAATATATAAATATATATTAGATGTTAAAAATAATACAAATATAATGTCATTATTGCTTTTTTATATAATGATATCTTTTTGTGAAATGTTAGCTTACTTTTTAATTAGAGAATCTTTTAATGCTTATATTGAGGATTTTCATACAAACTTTAATATTTCCTTGTATTTTATAGTATTAAAACTTTTTATATTTATTACACTTTTAATACTATTAAACAAATATATAAAGAAAAATAATAAAAAATTACATGAAGTAATAGATTCATTTTCAAACAAAGAACTATTGTTTTTAATATCTTTATGCTGTAGTGTTATAATTCCAGAATTATTAAAATTTAACACAGATAAAAGTGACTATAATTTTAATTTTCTGTCACTAAATATATTTCAGCTTGCTATAATTTTTACACTGATTTTTTCATACTTTAAATATATACATTTTTACAACAAAAGTCAGTCTGAATTGATTGAATCTAAAACATATAACAAAACACTAGTAGAACTAGTTGAAAATTTGCGTATATTAAAGCATGATTATAATAATATTTTACAATCAATAAATGGATATATAGTTACAAAACAATATAATGAATTAGAAGAGCATATGAAAAGCTTAACAAGTGAAGCTAGTAATATATCTAACCTCGAATGTATTAATCCTGAAATAATTAATCAACCAGCAATATATGGAATAGTTGGTGCAAAATATTTTGTTGCAAACTCAAAAAATATACAATTTAAATTAGATGTACTAACAGATATAAGTACCATAGATTTTGATTTTACTGATCTTTCAAGAATACTAGGGATATTACTTGATAATGCAATAGAAGCAAGTGAAAAAACTGAAACGCCAAAAATTCATTTGACTTTTAAATATGATAAAGCAAAACAGGCAAATATAATAATAATAAAAAATTCAGTTATACCAAACTTAAATTTGGATGTTTCAAAAATATTTAATAAAGGAGTTTCTTCTAAAAAAGTAAAATCAGGTATTGGACTTTGGGAAGTAAAAAAGATAATTTCTTCAAAATCTAATTCTCAAATTTATGCAAGTTTAAAAGATAATGAATTTTGCCAAACAATTATAATAGAAAAAATATAATAAAAAAATCCAAATTAAAATAATTTGGATTTTTTATTTTATTATAATTTTTGTATTTTAGAATAATACTTTAAATTTTTATCTACATATTCTTTATCTATATTCTTCATATATTCATAATGTAATTTAGTATAATTTATCATGTAAAAATATGCAGATGTAATTATTTGCTCATATAAATGTTCAAAACAAACCACAATATTATCTATACAAACTGATATACTACTATTTATTGTTTTATTATTTTTTTCGTATATATCAATTTTATCTACAATATTGTATTTATTTTTAATTTTAAATCTTCTGAAAGATTCCTTCTTATTTTTTATTTCACTAAAGCCGTTATCTAATATTAATTCATTTATTTTTTCTAATGAAACGTCTAAAGAATTGTTATTAGAATATGAAATATCCATTGAAACTTTAATATCTGAAAGTTCTGTAGAAAACACATCTAAAAGTTTTAATATATCATGATATTTTTCATCAATATCTTTTATAATATCTACACTAGAAGAAAAAATATATCTACATCTAATAGCAGAAACCTCGTCACTTGCCTCGATATGAATCTGTACATCTTTTCTTATTAAAGATAATTTTTTGTTTCCTATATCCCATCCACTCTCTAATAACTGCTTCTCATGCTTTGAAACATATCCATTAAATTTTTTAAAAATTCTGTCAGCTCTAATGTGAAAATTTAAAAAGATTTGTATTCCATCATTTCCGAAAAATATGTCTTACTTCTCTTTCGTTAGATTTTGCTTGCATAAATAATTTGCTAGCATCCATAATTCTTTTTTGACCAACCAAATAATTGTTCATAATAAAAACCTCCATTATTAAATTTTAGTTAAGTATTGATTTGCGCTTTTTATTATAGCACATATTTTACATAAAATAAATGTTTTTTTATAAAATATTATTATTTTTATAAAAATTACAAAATTTTAATTTTCTATATCCTGATATGCTTAAATAATCTTTTATTCTTTTACAATATATATTTTTTAATTTATAACTTTTATTATAGTTAAATATTGCATATTCACATGTATTGCATTTGTATACATATTTCATATTTATATTATTTACAAAAAATAAAAGACCAAACGGCCTTTTACATTTTTTCTTTTACTTTATCTTCTGCATATCTCATAGCTTGAATTGTTTCATCAAATAATTTATCTAAATCCCAATCTAGTCTTTCAGCTCCTGTTCTTATTACATCTCTTGAACAACCTGCAGCAAATTTTTTATCTTTAAATTTTTTCTTCAAACTTGACACTTCCATATCTTTTGTACTATGTGATGGTCTCATTTTTGCTGCTGCCCATATTAATCCTGTTAACTCATCTGTAGCAAACAAAATCTTTTCCATTTCATTTGAAGGCTCAACATCACTACATAAACCATAACCATGTGAACATACCGCATGTATCAACTCATTATTAGCATTTGCTTCATTTAAAAGTTTAACACATTTTTTGCAATGTTCTTGTGGCCACATTTCATAATCTATATCATGCAAAAGTCCTGCGATTGACCAAAATTCTTCATTTTCATTATATTTTTTAGCAAAATATTCCATAACATATGAGACGGTTAATGCATGTTCTATATGAAATTGCTCTTTATTATATTTTTTTAATAACTCATAAGCTTCATTCCAATTCATTTTTTCTCATCCTTTCTTATAGTATTATAATTAATATTATCATACAATGTCAATATTTACACATATTATATATATGGATATAAATTCAAAATCTATTTGGGAATATAATACAAATAATAATAACTATAAAACATTAAATTCAGATATTAATACCGATATATGCATAATAGGAGGTGGAATAGCAGGAATAAACATTGCATATAAACTGTATAAAAACAACTTAAATTTTATAGTATTAGAAAAAAATAAAATATGTAATAAAACAACAAAATATTCTACAGCAAAAATTACTGCTCAACATGGGCTTATATATTACAATATAAAACAAAAATATGGATTATCTATAGCAAGAAAATATTTAAACTCAAATTTAAAATCTATTGAAGAATATAAAAAAATAATATCAAATGAAAATATAGATTGTGATTTTGAAACTTGTGATTCAATTATATTTACTCAAGATATAAACAGAAAAAAAGATATTGAAAATGAATATAAGTGTTTAAGAAGTATTGGTTATACAAGTGTAGAAATATTAGATAATGAAACTATCTTACCTAATATAAAATATAGTATTAAATTTAAAAACCAAGCTAAATTTAATCCTGTAAAATACACTTACACTTTATCTAATTTATTTAATGAAAAAATATATGAATATGCAAATGTAAAAAATATAAAAAGAAGAAATAATAAATATATTATATATGCAAATAACAATAAAATTATTTGTAATAAAGTAATTTTATGTACACATTTTCCAATAAAAGATATACCAGGATTTTATTTTGTAAAAATGTATCAAGACACATCTTATGCTATTGCAGTAAACATTAAAGATACAGATTTTAAAAACGTATATTTAAACTTAGATAATCCAACTATATCTATTAGAACCGCAAAAATAGATAACAACAATATTTTAATTGTGGGAGGAAATAACACTAAGACTGGAGATACAGCTTTAGAGAAAAAATATGAATTTCTTGAAAATATCGCAAAACAAATCGCACCAAACTGTAAAATACTAGATAGATGGAGTACTCAAGATTGTATGACACTTGATCAAATCCCATACATAGGTAAATTTTCAAATTTCATGCCAAATTTCTATATAACTACTGGCTTTAATAAATGGGGATTTACTACATCTATTATAGCTTCAAATATAATATTAAATAAAATTTTAGGAAATAAAACAGAAATTGATGATACGTTTTTTTCTACGAGAGTGCATCCTATAAAAAATATAAATAAATTATATTATAATATCAATCAAAGTGTACAATCAATATTCTTAAATAAATTTAAAATAAAAAAAGAAATATTAGATAAAATTCCTAATGATACAGGTAGAATAATAAAAATAAATAACAAAAAAATAGGAATATATAAAGATATAAACGGAAAAATATTTAAAGTTCATCCTTACTGTTCTCATTTAAAATGTGTATTAACATTTAATGCAGAAGATAAAACTTGGGACTGTCCTTGTCATGGATCAAGATTTGATATATATGGAAACATATTAAATTCGCCAGCAAACATAAACATTCATATAGAATAAGAGCACTATGCTCTTATTCTATAAAATCTACTAGTTTTGAAGCTGCTCCTACATATGTAGAAGGCTCTAAATCTAATAACCTTTTCTTATCTTTTTCATCTATACCTAAATTGTTAATGTAATCTCTTAGCATTTTTAAAGTTACTTCTTTTCCTCTTGTAAATTTTTTTAAGCTTTCATATGCATCATTATATCCGTTTTTTCTAAGTACAGTTTGTATTGCTTCTGCAAGTACTTCTGGATTATTTTCTAATTCACTTTTTAAAATATCTTTATCTACATCCATTTTTTCAAAGCCTTTTATACTTTGCATAATAGATATTAATGTATGCGAAAATACTACCCCTATATTTCTTAAAGTAGATGAATCACTTAAATCTCTTTGCATTCTAGAAATTTGTAAATTATTAGTAAAATTATCTATTATACTATTTGCCATATGTATATTTGCCATTGAATTTTCATGATTAATAGGATTAACTTTATGTGGCATTACTGAAGATCCAACTTCTGTTTCAATAACTTTTTGCTTAAAGTATTTTCTACTTATATACATCCACATGTCACTATTAAAATCTAAAGTTATATTATTAAATAATTTTAAGTAACTAAAGAATTCACATAACACATCATGGGATTCTATTTGTGTAGTTAAAGGATTAAATTTTAATTCTAAAGAATTAACAAAATTTTTATTAAACTCTATCCAGTCTATATTTTCATATGCTATAACGTGTGCATTATAATTTCCAACTGCACCGCTAAATTTTCCGCAAAATTCTATTTTTAGCATCTTTTCTAAAACATATTGCCATCTATGAACAAATATAGCAAGCTCTTTTCCTACAGTTGTAGGAGTTGCAGGCTGACCATGTGTATGTGCAAGCATTGATACATCCTTATACTCTATTGCTTTTTTCTTAACTTTACTAATTAATTCTTTCATATCATGAGCTAAAATTTTATCTCTAAATTCTTTACACATTAATGCATATGCTATATTGTTAATATCTTCTGATGTACATCCAAAATGAACAAAATTTTTATATTTACTAAAATTAATTTTATCCATTTCTTCTTTTATATAATACTCTATTGCTTTTACATCATGATTTGTAATTTTTTCTATTTCTTTTACTCGCATAGCACTAATCATATCAAATGTATCATATATTTTATCCACATTTTCCACTATTTCTTTGCTTATATTACAAATTTCACTTTTTAAAATATATTTTAGCCATTCAATTTCAACTTTTACTCTATATTTTATATATGCATATTCACTAAAATAATCTGCTACTTTTTCTGTCATTTTCCTATATCTTCCATCAACAGGTGATATACAAAATAATGTATTTATATCCATACTTTCCCCCCTATTTTACAATTATCATATCATTTCTATCCGCACCAGTACCAATAAATTTAATAGGTACACCTACTATCTCTTCAATTCTAGATAAATATTTTAAAGCATTATGTGGTAAATTCTCTTTTTTAGTTATGCCACTTAAATTTCCAAAATTACCTTCAAATTCTTCATATACAGGTGTACAATTATTTAAATAATCTATATTTGTAGAAAATCTCATACTTTTTTGTCCATCATACTCATATGCCACACATAATTTTATTTTATCTAATTTTCCAATTGTATCCACATGATTTATTGCAAGTCCAGTTATCCCATTAATTCTTACAGCATATTTTAAAGCTACTAAATCTAGCCAACCACATCTTCTAGGTCTTTTAGTAGTAGTTCCGTACTCATGTCCAAGCTCTCTAATTTTATCTCCAATTTCGTTATTTTGTTCTGTAATATACATTCCTTCTCCTACTTTAGAAGAATATGCTTTTAATACTCCATAAACTTCTCCTATATACTTAGGACTAATTCCAGTTCCTGTAATAATACCACCTATTGTTGGATTAGAAGATGTTACATATGGATAATTTCCAAAATCAATGTCAAGTAATGTTGCTTGTGCTCCCTCACATACAACTTTTTTTCCTTCCTCTAATAACTCATGTATCATATCTACACTATCTACTACATATGGTCTTAAATACCTAGCATATTCTTTATACTCATTAATTACCTTCTCTGCATCAATTAACTCTTTATTATAACTTTTAAAAATAATATTTTTTCTTTCAATATTTTTCTTTGCTATCTCATCAAACCTTTCAGATATAAAATCTTCTACCCTTATTCCTGATCTTTCATATTTATCACTATAAGCTGGTCCTATACCTCTTGCAGTAGTTCCTATTTTTTTATCTTTTCGTAACTCCTCTTGTAATTTATCCATCATGATATGATATGGCATAATTATATGAGCTTTATCGCTTATAGATAAATTATCTACACTATATCCATTTTGCTTTAAATTCTCTATCTCTTCTATTAGAACTTTTGGATCTATTACTACTCCATTTCCAATTATGGCTTTTGTATTTTTATTTAATATTCCTGATGGTATAAGATGAAACGCAAATTTTTTACCATTTACAGTTATTGTGTGACCTGCATTATTACCACCAGTACATCTAATACTTACATCTGCATTCTCACTAAGATAATCTATTATTTTCCCCTTTCCTTCATCTCCATAAAAAGTACCTAAAACTACATCTACTTTTGACATCTATCATCTCTCCTTTACACCCTATAAGAAAAAAGCAATAAAAAAAGATAAGAAGGTATTTTGCTACCTTCTTATCTTACACGTTCGGCAAAGAAGCAAGTCTTTTGCTTGCATTTATAACTTAATATATAATTATTAAAGTTAAATCTTCTTTGCATTGCTATACTCCTTATAAATTTTTTACATTAAAAGTATACATTAAATTGTTGCCTTTGTCAATCATTTATTTTAATCTTTTATTTGCATATAAAGTTGTAATACTAATTTCTGGAGGATCAAATATTCTAATTGGTCTTGTAGAGTTTCCAATTCCCCTACTTACTATCATTTGAGTATTATACTTTTTATGAATTCCAGCCGCAAGACGTGTAAAAAACCAATTTTTTCTTGCAGTAGCAACACCCATTCCAAAAAAACGTATTCCACCACCATGTAAATGTCCAGAAAATATCAAGTCAAATCCCATTCTTGCATATATCTCAAAATCCATAGGATCATGGGATAATAATATATTATATTCTTCTTGATTAATTATTCCTATTTTTTCTTCATAATCTTTTTTATATTTTTCTATAAGTTGCTCTGTTAAATCTTTTTTAGAATCAATATGACTAAATATATATGATACTCCATATATATTTATTTTTTCTTTCTCTTTTATTAATTCAATTTTTCTGTTATCTAAAACTACTACTCCTAATTTTTCTAGTTTGATTTTAAAGTCTTCAAGTTCAGATGTTTTTAAAATCATTTCATGATTTCCATATACAAAATATATATTGTCTGATTTTATTTTACTAATAAACTCTAATGCTGGATTATAATCTCTTTTCTGCCTTATAATAAAATCTCCTGTTATAACTACAATATCTATTTTTTCTTTTTCTATTTTATTATTTATTAAATTAATTAGCCTTTTGTTATTTTTTCCATAAGTTGTACAATGCCAATCAGATAAATGTAGTATTTTAAATCCGTTAAATAATTTTGGTAATTTACTATTTATTAATTTATATTTACTAACAAAAATAACTTTATAATTTATATATATAAATAATATAACTAAAAGTATAATTATAATTAATATCTCCATATTCGTACCTCAATAGCTACATTATCTCATATAGAGTAATTTTTTTCAAGAAAAAGCAGTAGAAAAATCTACCGCTCCATTCTAATCTTTTGGCATTAATATTGCAAGAAGAATATATAATAATACACCTGTTCCAAAACAGATAACTGCAATACAAAAGGCAAGTCTTATCCATAGTGAGTTTATATTAAAATACTCACCAAGACCTCCACATACACCAAATATTTTTTTGTCTGTTTGTGACTTACAAAGTCTTCTACCATTTTGCATAGTATTTACCTCCTAAAAATAATATTTTAGAAAAAATACGTAATAATTATATTTATGCATATAAGACTCAAAATTTTTTGTCAACCCGATTTTTTTCTAATGGGTATATTATACCACATATTTTATGTAAAGTCAAAACAAAAAATAGATATGATATAAAATATACCATATCTATTTTATTATTATTCAAGTTCAAAAGCTCCTGTATACAACTGATAATATTGTCCTTTTTGTTCAATTAATTCATCATGAGATCCTCTTTCTATTATTCTACCATGATCTAGTACCATTATAGCTTTTGAATTTCTTACAGTAGATAATCTATGTGCTATTACAAATACAGTTCTTCCTTCCATAAGTTTATCCATACCATCTTGAACTATCTTTTCTGTTCTAGTATCAATTGATGATGTTGCTTCATCAAGAATCATTACTGGTGGATTATTTATTGCAGCTCTAGCTATAGAAATAAGCTGTCTTTGACCTTGTGAAAGCTGAGCACCATTATTTGTAAGCATAGTATCATAGCCATTTGGTAAATGCATAATAAAGTTATGAGCATTGGCAAGTTTTGCAGCTTCAATTACTTCTTCATCTGTCGCATCCTCTTTACCATACATTATATTTTCTTTTATTGTTCCTGTAAACAAGTTTGTATCTTGTAATACCATACCTAGTGATCTTCTTAAATCATCTTTTTTAATTTTATTAATATTTATACCATCATATCTTATTTTTCCATCTTCAATATCGTAAAATCTATTTATTAAGTTTGTTATTGTAGTTTTACCTGCACCAGTTGCTCCAACAAATGCTATTTTTTGACCAGGCTTTGCATAAACTGATACATCGTGTAATACAAGTTTATTTGGTTCATATCCAAAATCTACATTTCTTAATTCAATATGTCCTTTTACTTCAACATAGTCTAATGTTCCATCATGATGTGGATGTTTCCAAGCCCAAATTCCTGTTCTTTCTTTACATTCTACAAGTTTTCCATCTTCTCTTTTAGCATTTACTAAAGTAACATATCCATCATCTACTTCTTTTTCTTCATCCATCATTTCAAATATTCTACTTGCTCCAGCAAGTGCCATTATAACCGCATTTAATTGGTTAGATACTTGTTGAATTGGCATGTTAAAGCCTCTTGTTAAGTTTAAGAATGATACTATTGTACCAAGTGTTAAACCAGCTACATTATTTATAGCCATAACAGTACCAACAAGTGCAACTAAAACATACTCTAAGTTTCCTAAGTTATTTGCGACTGGCATTAAAGTATTTGCAAATTTATTTGCTGTATACATATCTGTATATAATTGATCATTTAATTTATCAAAAGCTTCTTTTGCTTTTTCTTCATGAGTAAATACCTTTATTACCTTTTGTCCACTTATCATTTCTTCAACATACCCATTAACTGTTGCTAAAGATTGTTGTTGCGCAACAAAGTATTTTGAACTTTTTTTAACAAGTGTATTTGAACATAAAAGTATTAAGCCAGTAAATATTATTACAAATAAAGATAATAATGGACTTAAGTACAACATAGAAATAAATGTTGCAATAACTGTCATACTAGAAGATATAATATTAGGTAAAGACTGTGATATCATCTGTCTTAATGTATCAGTATCATTTGTGTAATGACTCATTATCTCTCCGTGTGTATGAGTATCAAAATATCTAATAGGTAACTCTTCCATCTTGTCAAACATATCATCACGTATGTCTTTTAAAACACCTTGTGCTATTACTGCCATTACCCTTTGGTAAATATATGAACTTACTACACCAACTACATAAATGCAAGCCATTGTAGCTATTGCTTTAAGTAATGAATCAAATACTGGATTTACTGTAGAAAGTAAAGGTGTTATATAATCATCTATTAATGTTCTTAAAAATAATGTTCCTCCAACATTAGCTACAGTACTTAAAATGATACAGATAAATACAATTACCATTTGCTTTTTATGTTTTTTTGTTACATATTGAAGTAATCTTTTTAAAGTACCTTTTTTAACTTTTCCCTTTGCTCCAAGCATCATTCCTCTTGGTCCTTTTGGCATTTGTCCTTTAGGCATCTGTATCACTTCCTTTCATTTGAGAATCATATACTTCTTTATATATTGCATTATTCTTTAATAATTCTTCATGTGTTCCAAATCCGTTAATTTTTCCATCATCTATAACAATTATTTTATCTGCATCTTCAACAGATGAAATTCTTTGTGCTATTATAATTTTTGTTGTATCTGGTATTTCCTCTCTAAATGCTTTTCTAATTAAACTATCTGTTTTAGTATCTACAGCACTTGTTGAATCGTCTAATATTAATATTTTAGGCTTTTTAAGTAGTGCTCTTGCAATACATAGTCTTTGTTTTTGACCACCAGATACATTTGTTCCACCTTGTTCTATATATGTATTATATTTGTCTGGAAATCCTTGTATAAATTCATCTGCTTGTGCAAGTTTACATACTCTTTGAACCTCTTCATCAGATGCATTTTCGTCTCCCCATTTAATATTTTCTGTTATTGTACCAGAAAACAATACATTTTTTTGTAAAACGCAAGATACTTGATCACGTAATGTTTTTAAATCATAATCTCTTACATCTACATCTCCAACTTTAACACTACCTTCTGTAACATCATAAAGTCTTGGAATTAAGTTTACAAGTGAAGATTTACCAGAACCAGTTCCACCAATTATACCAATTGTTTGACCACTTTCAATTTTTAGATTAATATCTTTTAAGCACTCTTTCTCTTTATCATCTACATAGCTAAATGAAACATTATTAAATTCAATATCTCCATTTTTAACTTCTGTTACTGGATTTTCTTTATCTTTTATGTTTGGCTCTTCAATTAATACTTCATATATTCTTTCTGCAGATGCTCTTGCAATAGTAAGCATCATTATTACCATAGATATCATCATTAAGCTAGATAAAATTTGTATAGAATATGTTATAAATGTCATAAGTTGACCAGTTGTTAAATCTGTCATACCAGTATTTACTATAATGTTTGCACCAAACCAAGATATTAGGATGATACATAGATATATAGCAAATTGCATTGTAGGCATAGTAAATGCCATTATTTTTTCTGCTTTACTAAATGTATTATATATATCTGATGAAACTTTTCCAAATTTCTTTTTCTCTTTTTCTTCTATAACAAAAGATTTTACAACTCTTATACCACTTACATTCTCTTCTACAACTTCATTTAAATCATCATATTTTCTAAATACTTTCTCCATTAATGGATGTACATATCTTAAAATGAAAAATAAAGTTATAGCAATTATTGGAACAATTATTAATAATATCATAGATAATTCAGCATTAATATTTATTGCCATAATTACTGAAATTACAAGCATAAGTGGTGCTCTTACTGTTATTCTTGTTAACATTTGAAATGCTTGTTGAACATTACTTACATCTGTAGTAAGACGTGTTACCAAACTTGCTGTTGAAAACTTATCTATATTAGCAAAAGAAAAATCTTGTACTTTATAATATAAGTCTTTTCTTAAATTTTTAGCAAATCCAGCTGATGCTTTAGATGCAGTTATTCCAGACAAACAACCAAATATTAAAGAAAGTACAGCAGCAATAATAAGTTCAACACCAATCTTTAAAGCTGCATTCATTTCCCCCATGTATACACCATCATCTATTAAGTTTGCCATTAAAAGTGGAATTACAACTTCCATTATAACTTCTAATGTAACAAAAACTGGTGTAATAAATGCAGCCCATTTATATTCTCTGACTGATTTACTAAGTTTTTTTAACATAATTTCCTCCTTTTATATATTATTTACAATTTTAGTTAATATCCTTTTTAACTCTTTTATTTCATCATCAGTTAATATCTTCAATAATTTTTCTTCATTTTCTTGTGCCTTTCTTTTCCCTTTATTTAATATTTCTCTTCCACTTTCAGTAAGTTCAAGTTTATTATACCTTTTATCCTTGTCACTTCTTACTCTTTTAATATATCCCTTTTCCTCAAGTCTATTAATAAGTCCTGTAACAGTAGGATTTTTTAAATTGAATTCTTTTTCAATATCTACTTGATTTGCTTCAATTCCTTTACATTCAGTTAACTGGATATATACCAAGACCCCCATCTGTGAACGAGTAATATTATAATCTGAAAGACAATTATTCATATCCTTTTCCATATAATTACTAACTATTTTAAGTATTTTTCCAATTTTTAATTGTTCCATTTCATCACCTCAATCCATAGTTAACTATATAGTGCACTATGTATTATATTACTATTGTATGCACATGTCAATAAATTAATATGAAAATTTAGTGAAAACTACTGTAAATAGTATATTCTTTGTAAAATATAACAATAATATTACTAGGTGATTTTATGGAAAAAATACAAATTTTAAAAGAAATTAATAAAGGAGCAAAAACAGGAATTGATGGACTAAATTATATTATTCCTAAAGTACAAGACTTACATTTTAAAGATATTTTATCTGATCAAAAAAGTGAATATGAAAATATTTACGATAGATCTAGAGCAATTCTTACTCAAAATAACGAATACACACAAGATACATCAACTATACAAAAGGCAATGTCATGGATGGGAATTGAGCTTAATACTCTAACTAATACTAGCAATTCAAAACTTGCTGAAATACTAATACAAGGAAACGATATGGGAATAGTTAAAGGAACAAAACTACTTAACAATCTAACATTTGAAGATAGTCAAATAGAAAATTTACTAAAAGATTTCATAAATTTACAACAAGAAAATATAGAAGGACTTAAAAAGTTTCTATAATATAAATAGCAGTGTAAAGCACTGCTATATTTTTATCTATTTTTTAAAAAAAGTTCGTGATATTTGAGAATATTTCTCAAATTTATTGATATTTTATAAATAATGGCATATAATATATTATGAAAGGAGAAACTCAAAATGCTAATTAGATTTAGTTTTAAAAATTTTAAGTCTTTTAAAAATGAAAATGTATTAGACATGGAAGCTACATCAATAAAGGAGCATGAATATAATGTTGTAAAAAAAGAAAATATCAATCTTTTAAAAGTAGCTGCAATATATGGTGCTAATGCAAGTGGAAAAACTAATGTATTACAAGCTTTTGATTATATGAAAAATAGAATTTTAATAAGTGATGATTCTAAAAAAAATTCACATATCGATGAAGATAACGTATATACCTTTATGATAAATAATGAACCTATTAGTTTAGAAGTTGAAATATTAGCTAAAAACAATAAGATATATAAATATGGCTTTGATATATTAAAAGACACTATAACATCAGAATGGCTTTATATAAAAAAAATAAATAAATTTTATGAAATATTTGAAAGAACAAAAAATACTATTGAGTTAAAAGATAAAATGAATAAATTATTACATTTAGCAAACGTAGATGAAAATACGTTATTTTTAAACTTGTATAGTAAAATAAATAAGGAAAATGAAGACTTTAGTAATGTATATAATTGGTTTTTAACTACAAGCTATCTAGATCTTGGCAATCCTAGATTTGAAAATATTATTAATAATAGAGTATCCTTAAAGATTTTAAGTGATCAAAAATATAAACATGAATTATTACGATTTATAAAAACTTTTGATGCAAGCATAGAAGGAATTAAAACAACTCCAAATACTCTTGAAGAAGTACAAAATAATAATAGAATGATAAAAGTTGAATTAATACATAAAGGAGAAGAAAATGATATAAAAGCTTTACCTTTAGAATTAGAATCAAACGGTACTAGAAAAATGTTTCATTTATTTGACTTCTTAATGGATGGATTAAGGAATGGAATGATATTATTTATTGATGAATTAGATGCAAAATTGCATCCATTATTAACAAGATATATCATCAATCTATTTCATAACAGTGAAACTAATATAGGTAACGGTCAATTAATTTACTCTACCCATGATACTGTAAATTTAAATAAAGATACTTTTAGAAGAGATGAAATATGGTTTACTGAAAAAAATAATGATGGAATATCTGAACTTTACTCACTATCTGACTATATACTTCCAAATGATGATGAAAATAAAACAACAAAAAAAGTTAGAAATGATGCAACATACAATAAAGATTATCTAACAGGAAGATACGGTGCAATCCCAATACTTGAAGAATTTGAGGTTAATCTTGAAGAATAACAATATTTCTAGGAAAAACAGATTAAAAAGTAAAAAGCAAGCACCTGCTAATTACTTAATTGTATGTGAAGGAAAAAAGACTGAACCAAATTATTTTAACGGATTAAAAAAGGAAATAAATAAAAGGTATGGAAAAAAGGTAGATGTTTTAATACCTGATATTGAAATTAAAGGGATGGGTAAAAATACTGAAGATTTAATAAAGTATACACAAAGGTATGTAAATTATTCAACTAAAATATATGGGCATGTATGGGTAGTTTTTGATAAAGATGATTATGATGATGAACAATTTGATAGAGCAATAAGAAATTGTGGCTATAATTCTTGCTGGTCAAATCCAAATTTTGAACTTTGGCTTTTATCTCATTTTAAAAAGATAAATAAATACATTTCTAAAGACAACATATTTACAGAATTAGATAAAGAATTTCAAAAATATGGTTTAGGAAATTATACTAAAAATGATTCTAACATCTTTGAAAAAATCACAGCAAATGATAGAATACATGATGCTATAAAAAATTGTGAAGATATGGAAAAACTTAACTCCGATAAACTTCCATCAAAAAGAAATCCAATGACAAAAGTTTACAACATACTTAAAGATTTTGAAGATTATTTATAGCAACTATTGATTATATAAATAGCAGTGTAAAAAACACTGCTATATTTTGTTATATTTGTTATATAATTTACTGTTATATTTTATATAATCATTCTTAGCTAATCTTCCAACGATAAAACTCATTGGAATTTTATATTTTTTAGATTTTTCTATAATATGATCTTCTGTAACATCACTAGTTATATCATCCCATTCATTTTTACTTATCATAGTATTTAAAGCAAAATAATCTGCTCTTTGCTCTCTTTTTTCATCTCCATCTATAATTACTTTATTTTGTGCCATATTATAATCACTTTTACAATGTCCTAATTCATGAAATAACTCAAAAAAGAATGAATCTTTTGATGAATAATTTGCAGTTGTATATATAGCTGGAGTATTTATTTTTACCTTAAAGCATCCTCTCACTTTTGTACCAGGTAATGCTTTTTCACATACAAAAAGTATTCCATATGAATTTAATATTTCTTTTATTTTTTCTATATTGATTGATTCATTAAAGGCTTCTATTTTTAACTTATTAATTAATTTATTAAAATTTTCACTTTTATATTCATTTACCTGTTGATTAGAAGATAATTCATCACAATGTGCTATCCATAAAGCTAGCTTATTATAATCCTCGCCTTTCTTTTTAAATAAAACATGTTGTTCCAATTTAGAATGTGCCGTAAAATCTTTAACTTTTAAGAAATTCAATATATCTATACATACTTGATATATATTTTTTTCATCTTTGAATACAATCCAATTACTTTTTTTTAAATCTTTAAAAGCATATTCTTTTTCTACAACTTTTTTAATATTTTCTTCATTACCATATTTTCTGATTAATTCTTCTTCTATATATCTAGTATTTTCAACAGAAATAATAAAATTAGATGGAATATTAGTTAATCTTTCTATATTTGCAGCCATTTCAAGTGTTATTTTAGCTTTTCCATTTAATATTTCATTTATATGCTTTTG
>CALXEQ010000010.1 GCA_944387375.1 uncultured Clostridia bacterium | reverse complement strand
GTGTAAAAGAAATACTTAAGGAGGTGTATAAAATGGATACAGTTTTAGAAAAAGTAAAAGAAGTAATTAGTGAACAACTAGGAATTGAAGACACAGACTCAATTACAACTGAAACAACTTTTATCGACGACTTAGGAGCTGATTCACTTGATATTGTTGAATTAATAATGGCTTTAGAAGAAGAATTTGACATGGAGATTCCAGAAGAAGAAGCAGAAAAAATAACATCTGTAGGAGATGTAGTTGGATATATTGAAAGTCATCAATAATTTTATAAATCACCTGAATATTTAATTAGCTATAAATAGCTGTATTAAATGTTGAGGTGCTTTTTTTTTTCTCAAAATGTGATATAATACTATGTGTAATGTATATTTAAGGAGATAGTTTATGAGAGAAGACAATAGATTATTAAATTTAGAAGCTAAATTAAAATATATATTTAATGATAAATCATTATTAAAAATGGCACTTACACATAAATCATATGCATATGAGCATATAAATCCTGATTATGATAAATATAATGAAAGAATAGAATTTTTAGGTGATGCAATACTTGAACATATAATATCAGATTTGTTATTTGCACATAGACCAGAATTATCTGAGGGAGAAATGACTAAAAAAAGAGCTGCAATAGTATGTGAGGCATCATTAAGTACAGCATTAAAAAGAATTGGTGGACAAGAATATATATATCTTGGAAAATGTGAAAGAAATTCTAATGGTATGTTAAAAGATGCAATTATTGCAGATGCGTTTGAAGCGATACTTGGAGCTATTTATTTAGATGGTGGTTATGATATAGCAAGAGATATTTGTTTAGAGCTTTTAGATAAAGAAATAAAAACAGTATTATCTGGTGGAAGTTTAAATACAGATTATAAAACAAAATTACAAGAGCTTTTACAAAAGCATGGTAATGTTAAAATTGAATATGTATTACAAAAAGAAGAAGGACCTGAACATGATAAGTTATTTACTATGGATTTATATTTTAATGATAAAAAAATAGGAGAAGGACAAGGAAAAAGTAAAAAAATTGCAGAGCAAGAAGCAGCTCATCAAGCATTAATTAATGGAGGAGAGCATTTTGGAGATTAATTTAGATCTAAAACATGAGCTAAAAAATTTTTCAAATAAAAAAGAACAATATACTATACCAATTTTTATACCACATAAAGGATGCCCAAACAATTGTGTGTTTTGCAATCAAAAGAAGATTAGTGGACAGCTTACAGATGTTACAGCTCAAGATGTAGAAGATAAGATAGAAGAATATCTAAAATATTATTCGAATTCTAAAAAGAAAATAGAAGTGGCTTTTTTTGGTGGAAGTTTTACGGGTATACCTATAGATAAACAAATAGAATATTTACAAGTAGCAAATAGTTATGTAAAAAAAGGACTAGTAGGTGCAATTAGAATTTCTACTAGACCAGATTATATAAATAGAAACATACTGGATACTATGAAAAAATATAATGTAAAAACTATAGAACTTGGCGTTCAGTCTATGGATAATGAAATTTTAACTTTATCTAAAAGAGGACACACAGCTTTAGATGTAGTAAACGCATCTAAACTTATACATGAATATGGTATAGTATTAGGACATCAGATTATGATAGGACTACCTGGAAGTACAAGAGAAAGTGAGGTTTATACAATTAAAGAATGTCTTAAATTGCAACCTCAACAACTTAGAATTTATCCAGTATATGTAATACCTGATAGTGAGTTATATTCAATGTATGAAAACAGTGAATATAAGCCATTATCTATAAATGAAGCCGTAAAAAGATGTAAAGCAGTAATTCATGAGTGTCAAAAAACTGAAATTAGTATAATTAGGCTAGGGCTTCAGTCAACAGATGAAATAACAGCTAAAAATAGTCAATTAAAAGGTCCTGTAAGTGATAATTTAGCAGAATATGTAATGGCTTCATTGGTAAAAGATAAGATAGAAAAAGAAATAAAGGATAGAAAAATAGATGATGGTAAATTAATAATAAATGTTTTAAAAAAGTATGTATCAATTTGCATTGGTCCAAAAA
Organism: uncultured Clostridia bacterium; assembly: GCA_944387375.1. Lineage (GTDB taxonomy): Bacteria > Bacillota > Clostridia > TANB77 > CAG-465 > CAG-465. The sequence continues at coordinate 51,638 of CALXEQ010000010.1, read as the reverse complement.
AGATAAATAAAATATATTTTGAAAATAAATATAATATTAAGTTTATTGTAAAAGGAGGATAGAATGAAAAAAGTTATATTCGCAGCAAGTTCGGGAGGACATCTAACAGAGATATTAAAATTAGAAAAGCTTTTTAAAGAATATAATTATTTATTGGTTACAGAAAAGACGGATGTTACAGAAAAATTGAAAGATAAATATAATATGAAATTTTTAAAGTATGGTCCTTGTAAAAATAAATTAAAATATATATTAACAATAGTTTATAATCTCTTTTTAACAATAAAAATAGTATTAAAATTTAGACCAGATACAATTGTATCAACAGGTGCACAAATAGGTGGATTTTTTTGCTATGTTGGTAAATTTTTTGGTGCAAAAGTAATATATATAGAAACAATGGCAAAGATTAAAGAACTTTCTGGAACAGGAAATAATGTATATAAAATAGCAGATAAGTTTTATGTACAATGGGAAGGTCTTGCAAAAAAATTAGATAAAGCAGAGTATATAGGTAGGTTGATTTAATGGTTTTAGTAACAGTAGGTACACAAAAACAACAATTTAATAGATTTTTTGAATTAATAAAAAAGAGTAAAGAATTAAAAAAAGAAGAAATAATTGCACAAATTGGGTATACTAAATTTGAGAGTAAAAGAATACATACTTTTGATTTCATTCCTTTGGATGAAATGGATAAATATATAGATGAGGCAGATCTTGTTATAACTCATGGTGGAGTTGGAACTATCTTTTCTGCTTTAAAAAAGAATAAAAAAGTAATAGCTATACCAAGACTTGAAAAATATGGTGAGCATATAAATGATCATCAAATAGAAATATGTGAAGAATTAGAAAAAGAAGGATACATTTTATATTATAAAGATGGAATTGATTCGCTAGATAAATTAATAAAAAAAATAAAAAATATTAATTTAAAACAATATGATACATCTTATAGAGGATATTTAGATATTTTAAGAAAAGAAATATAATGGAGGTTGTTATATGGATATTAGTAATTTAGAAGAGATTTCTAAAAATATTAGAAAAGATATCATTGAAATGGTATATAACGCTAAATCTGGTCATCCAGGTGGCTCACTTTCTTGTACAGACATTTTAGTTGCACTATATTATAATAAAATGAATTTGAATTTAGATGAAAAAGGCCAAAGGATAGATAAATTTATATTATCTAAGGGGCATGCAGCTCCAGCATACTATGCCGTTTTGTCTAGTGTAGGATTTATACCACATGAGGATTTAAAGACTTTAAGAAAAATAGATAGTTATTTAGAAGGACATCCTACAAATAAAATAAATGGTGTAGATGTTTCAAGTGGTTCTTTAGGTCAGGGATTATCTATTGCTAATGGAATGGCGCTTGCAAAAAAGTTAGATAAAAGTCAAGGATATGTCTATTGTCTATTAGGTGATGGTGAAATAGAAGAAGGACAAATATGGGAAGCATGTATGACAGCTAATAAATATAAATTAAATAATATAATAGCTTTTTTAGATTATAATAAACTACAAATTGACGGGAATATTTTAGATGTTAAAGGTGTGGATAAGTTAGATGAAAAATTCTCTGCTTTTGGATGGAATGTGCAAACAATTAATGGACATAGTTTTGAAGAAATATTATCATCTATAGACAATGCAAAGTTATCTAGTAAACCTAACATTATTATTGCTAATACTGTAAAAGGAAAAGGAGTATCTTTCATGGAAAATAATGCTTCATGGCATGGTAAAGCTCCAAGTGAAGAAGAATATAAAAAAGCTATAGAAGAACTTTCAAAATAGGAGATAGAGATGGAAAATATTTCAAAAAATGACATTAGCTTTAGGTTGGAAAATTTAAAGACAAGAGTAAAAAAGATTAATGAAGTAATTGAGAAAAATAATGATGATCTTAAAAATAAATATAATTTTGCAAAAGATATAGGAATAAGCATTGATGTAGAAAAAGAATTAAATAATGATGTAATGGATGAGTTAAATAAATATATAACTAAAGCTGATCAAATACTTTTACAGTTAAACGAAAATAATGAAGAAAATATTGAGGACGAATATAAGTTATTAAATAATATTTTATATTTAGATGATATAAAACTAAAAAATATAAATGAACTTGTTTGTGAAAATAGAGATTTAAAAGTAAGAGAATACATAAATAAAATAGCACAAAAAGCTAATCAATTGATAAGAGATGAAGAAACAAAATATTTAGATTCTAAAATAAAAGAATTATCTAAGAATATAAATATCTTTGATAAAATAACAGGCAGAGCTAAAAATAAAAAAGTGTTACTTGAAAATTATAATTTAAAAAAAGTAGAAACATTAAATAAAAAATATATACCTGAAAATAAAAGTATACTTGAAATAGTAAATATAACAAAAAATTGTGGATATACGTCAGATGAAATAGATGAATTTATTAATAAGTTGTCTGTTGAGTATGAACTAGGAGATTTAATTAATAATTCTCTTGCAGTAATAGATACTAATACGAAAATACCATTTTTCTTTAACAAGGATTTTTATAATAAAATAAACAGTGAAAACGTAGTTATGTTAGATAGAATAAATGAAAAGAAGAAAAATATAAATAAAGTAAATGAAATTCAGATGTATAGTGATATGTTAAAAAATGATGTATCCACATTAGAACTTTTAAGTTATAATAATATAATAGATGAGGTGATTTAATGAAATCAACAAGAAAAGCTTATGGTGAATTCTTAGAAAGTATTGGAGAAAATAAAAATGTAGTAGTGTTAGATGCAGATTTAGCTAGTGCTACTAAAACTAATATGTTTATGGAAAAATATCCTAAAAGACATATTGATGTTGGAATTGCAGAACAAGATTTAGTAGGCACTGCATGTGGTCTTGCTTTATCTGGTAAAATTGTATTTGCATCTACTTTTGCCATGTTTATGGCTGGAAGAGCGTATGATCAAGTAAGAAATACTGCAGCTTATTCACATGTTAATGTAAATTTATGTGCAACTCATGCAGGAGTTATGGTAGGTGAAGATGGACCTACTCATCAATGTGTAGAAGATGTTGCTCTAATGAATGTAGTACCAGATATGAAGGTTTTATCTCCTGCAGATGATATAAGTACAAAAAAGATATTAAAAGTTTGTATGAATGAGGAAGGACCAAAGTACATAAGACTTGGAAGAAGCGATGTAGATGATATATATGATGAGACATATGAATTTAAGATTGGTGGCTCACATATATTTGGGGATGGTACTGATGGGACAGTGTTTTCATATGGACCAACTGTATCAATAGCTTTGAATGCACAAAAAGATTTAAAAGAAAGAGGCATAAATATACGAGTAGTAGATTTATATAGTATAAAGCCTGTAGATAAAGAGGCAATAATAAAATGTGCAAAAGAAACAGAAAAATTAGTATCAATTGAAGATCATAGTATAATTGGTGGAATTGGTAGTATAGTAGCAAATGTGCTTTGTGAGAACTATCCTAAGAAATTAGAAAAGATAGGTATACCTGATAGATTTGGAAAATCAGGTAGTGCAAAAGCGGTATATGGATATTTTGGACTTACTAAAGAGAATATAGAAAGTAAGTTTTAATATAAAAAACACCTTAATTAAGGTGTTCTTTTATTCGCCGAATTTAAAAATTTTTCCATTTATACCTTTGTAAAAAAGTGGATACATACTACCGCCATGACAATTGGAACAACTAAATTTTGGTGGAAAGTAAGTATCACCATATAGTTTATCAAACTTTATTACTATTTTTTCTGGAATATCACATGTATATCCACAATTTCTACATTTATATTTTATATTTTTATCTATAGTACTATTATATAGTTTTAGCAAGTCTTCATCAGTCATATTATGAATATCTTCTTTAGAATATCCAAGAGGAGGATTATCTAATAAATTTTTTCTAATCTCATCAATATTATCCAAACAAATCACCTCACAGTAAAAGTATTATATAATTATATTTTCTTTTTTTCAATAAAATAATAAAATTTTATAATATAATTATATAAAAATTTAAATTAATTTTTATTCATTTTTATATATTATAATCTTATGTAAAATCTTTCTTGATAATGAGTAAGTTTTATTATATAATAATTAGGAATATAAGGATAAAAGAGGTGTTTTATGGAGCCACTTGCATATAGAATGAAACCTACAAAATTAGAGGATTTTTATGGTCAAGAAGATATTGTAGGAAAAGATAAATTATTATACAGATTAATTAAGGCAGATAAATTAACATCAGCTATATTTTGGGGTCCACCGGGTTGTGGAAAAACTTCACTTGCTAGAGTGATTGCAAGTACAACTAAAAACAAATTTGTTACTTTAAATGCAACTACAGCTGGTGTGAGTGATATAAAAAGAGTGGTAGATGAAGCTCAAAATATATTCACAAATCCAACTGGAAAAGTGATACTTTTTATAGATGAAATACACAGATTTAATAAATTGCAACAAGATGCTTTACTTCCACATGTAGAAAAAGGAACTGTTATACTAATTGGCGCTACTACAGAAAATCCATATTTTTCTGTGAATAAAGCTCTTATCTCTAGATCTACAGTATTTAAATTTAAAGAATTACAACAAGATGATATAATAAAAATACTAAAAAATTGCATACAGGATAAAGAAAATGGTCTAGGTAATTATAATTTAGATGTTGATGATAAGGCTTTAGAATATATTGCTATGTGTTCAAATGGAGATGTAAGAACAGCATTAAATGCATTAGAACTTGCAGTTATAACTACTGATATGAATGAATCTGGCAAAATAGTAGTTAATAGAGATGTTGCTATAAATTGTGTACAGCAAAAAAAAGCAGTTTATGATAAAACAGATGATTCACATTATGATGTAATATCTGCATTTATTAAATCTATGAGAGGTTCAGACCCTGATGCAACGCTACATTATTTAGCAAGAATGTTGGATGCAGGTGAAGATCCTATGTTTATAGCAAGAAGAATTGTGATACAGTCATCAGAAGATGTTGGACTTGCTAATAGTGATGCGCTAAAAGTTGCTGTAGCGGCAATGAATGGAGTGCATCAAGTGGGGATGCCTGAAGCTAGAATTTTACTTGCCCAAGCAGCACTTACTGTAGCATTAAGTCCTAAATCTAATACATCATATAGAGGTATTAATAAGGCACTTGAAGACGTTAAAACAAAGGATGTAGGACAAGTACCAATGCATATTAGAAATGCACCAGCAAAAGGTATGGAACAGTTTGGATATAGTGAGGGATATAAGTATCCACATGATTATAAATATGGAAAAGTAGAGCAACAATATTTACCAGATAAATTGTTGGGTACAAAATATTATGAACCAAGAGAATGGGAGAATTTTTATGAGGAAGAGAAAGAAGAATAAAAATTCATCTGTATTTTTAGACGAAGTAAATAATGTGGATTTATCTGTTGAGGATGATATAGCTAAGGGAGTAGATATAGTAAATAAAAATAAAGAAGAATTAGAAAGACAAAGAAATAGTAGAATAAACAGGTTTGAGAGAAATGCAAATGGCCAAATGATAGAAAGACCCAAAATAAGATATAAAATTAGTAGTAGTACTATATTAATAATTTGTGCATTCATTATATTAATTGTATGGCTATTATATAATTATGGACCAATATTTGGAATAAATATCAATAATAATGCTAATGTTCCTATAGATAGTAATAGAATTGAGCTTGTTACTAAAGATAGTGATATATATGGTATGTATGATGAACAATTATATGTATATTCAAATAATACTATAACATTATACAATAATAAATGTGAGGTTACATGGACATATAATTTTTCTGAGAGTTTTTCTCCAAATATATATGTTGAAGGAAAGTATATGTTAGTAACAAATAATTCTACTGGAAGGATATATCTATTTGAGAGTCAAAATGAAATATTAAATAAAAAAATTGATGGAATAATAAAAAATTCTTTTATAGATAAATATGGAAATATAGCTATCGAATATGCAAATGAATCTGGATATAATAACATAATTTCTGTTTATGATAAAAAAGGAAATAATAAATATGACACGTATTTATCTCAGGAAAATATTATATCTTTAAAAATGCTAGATGATGCTAAAAAATTATTCTTTGCAGAAGCAATATCTAATTCATCTAATATTGGTGTTAGAATAAGGATGATAGATATATCTAAAAACGAAGGGGAACAAATAAAAGAAATAATAACATTAGATAATCACTTTATGTATAAGTTTATTGTAGAAGGTAAAAACATATATGCACTACTTGACGATAGTATTGTACAAATAGATATAAATAGTGGAAGCATGAATACATTGAAAGAATTTGATACAACACAAATGCTGTTTGTAGCTTTAAATAGTGATTATTATACGTTTTTGGAAAGAGATATATCTCAAGATAAATATGTTATACAAAATGTAAATTATAGTGGACAAACAGTAAGTAGTACGTATATAGATTCTGTACCTAAAGATATGATAAGTAGTGAATATATTAATTATTATATATATCAAGATTATATACATATTTTAAATAAATGGGGTGTTGATTTAGGAATAAGGCAAACTAATTTTACACCAAAAAAATCTATTATATTTAATAATAATAAAAGTTTAGCTTTAATATATACAAATAAAATATATATAATAAATTTGTAAAGGGGGAAGAAAATTGTTTATTTTAGATTTAGTGGTAATTGGATTAATTGTATTGGGAGCTTTCTCTGGTCATAAAAGAGGATTGGTTGGTATAGTAGTAAGTTTTATTTCATTAATTCTTGCTTTGGTATTAGCATTTGTTTTACAATCAACTGTGGCTAATGCGTTATATGATTCAGGACTAGGAAAATCAGTAAGTGGAATTGTTGAGGATAATATAAATCAAATGATAGAAGATGGAAAAAATGTTGAAGATTCTTTTTATGGTACAATAATTTCTAATGTTACAACACCAGAGCAAGTTTCACAAGCATCTCAAACAGTTACAATGTTTATAATGAAAGGGATAAGTTTTATAGCAATATTTTTAGTAGTTAAATTGATTTGCTATATTTTACAAATGGTATTAAACTTAGTATTTAATTTACCTATACTTTCATCAATAAATGGAATTGGAGGCACAATTATTGGAGCACTATCTGTTATATTAAAGATTTGGATTTTACTTGCTATTTTATCTTTCATAGCACCTTTACCAATGTTTGCTTCAATAGAAGAATATATAGATCAAACTTTTGTTATAAAATTACTATATAATTATAACTTTATAGTAAGTATAATAAAATCAGGTTTAAATATATAAATTATTAAATATTAAATATATATAAATTATATAGAAGTTATGCTAATAGCATAACTTCTAACTATTTATAGGAAGGGAGTTTTATGTCGATAAAAAACAAGTTTTATTCTTTTAAAAATTTTATTCTAAAAAATAAATCAATTATAATTGTTTCTATTATTTTAGTTTTATCTGTGATATCATTAATTATTCAAAATTCAAAAGAAAGTTCATCAATAACAATAAATGAAGAGGAATTACAAAAAGAAAAGTATGAAGGTAAGATAGCAGTATATATATCTGGCGAAGTTAAAAATCCTGGAGTATATTATATAGATGAAGAGTCTAGAGTAGTAGATTTAATTGATCTGTGTGGAGGATTTACTAATCAAGCTGATATATCAGAATTAAATTTAGCAGAAAAGTTAAGTGACGCAGAAAAAATAGATGTGCCAAAATTAATTTTAGAAAGTGAACAAAATACAAGTGAGGAGAATTTGGAAGAAAATATACTATCTAATGAGGAAGATAATACAGGACTTATAAATATAAATACAGCAAGTAAGGAAGAATTAAAAGAATTAAAAGGTGTAGGAGATACTTTAGCAGATAATATAATAGAGTATAGAAACCATACCAAATTTGAATCAATAGAAGATATTTTAAATGTTAGTGGCATAGGAGAGGCAAAGTTTGAAGCAATAAGGGAATATATATGTGTTGATTAAATAAAATAATAGTAGAGTGGTATGAGATTATATATATATTTAAATAAGGAAGTAATAAAATGTATAGCTGCAAGTATGAAAAATATATCATTTGATATAGATTTTTTTGAATATTCGGAAAAAAGAGGATATACAACTAATGGTAATACTTGGATAAGGCCAGAAATAGAAAATGAAATTACAAGAAGAGATGATAAAAAAGATTGTAGTAATGAAACAAAAATATGTGTGTCAAAAGAGCATGGAATGCTTTGTAATTTAGAATATGAAAAAAGATATATTAATATAGAAGATGTCTCAAGTATAAAAAATAATTGCTTTTATTATAATATTTTAGAAAGTATACCATTAGATGATAGGGTAAAAAAGACTACGGGAATAATAAGTAAATTAACGGAGAAGAATTTTTTTTTAGGAAAAAATAAATATTTAATTAATAAAGATATTTATATTGATCTTTATGATATATATGAAAATATTTGTGAAATAACTGTAATAGGCTATAAAATGAATTGTCAAAGCTCAGATATAGATATATTTAAAGTTATAAGTATATATATAGAATAAAAGATCTTTAAAGAGGCTAAAATTCTTTAAAGATCTTTTCAATATAATCTATATTATTATTTACCATTTCAATAAATTTTGGCGCAAGTTCAGGATCAAATTGTGTACCAGTATTTTTTTCTATTTCAGATAAAGCAAATTCTATACTTGCTCCTTCTTTATATGTTCTTTTAGATACTATAGCATCAAAACAATCGCAAATTGAAAGTATTCTTGCAAGTAAAGGGATTTGTTTACCTTTAATTCCTGTTGGATATCCTTTTCCATCATAACGTTCATGATGATAATACATTATTGGATATATGTCTTTGTATATATCTGATACAGAGAATATATTAGCTGCAATAGTTGGATGTGTTTTAATAACTTGATATTCATCGTCAGTTAGTCTAGTAGTTTTAAGTAATATATTATCTGGAATACCTATTTTGCCAATATCATGGAAGGCTGCTGCTATTTGTAAATCAGATATTTGTCTTGAGGAAAGTTTCAAATATTTAGAAAAAATATCTGCAAACATAGTAACTCTTCTAGAATGTTCTTCTGTATAGTGATCTTTAGCTCCAACAGTTTGTAGTAGTATTTTAGCAAAATCTACTAAATAATGTTCTAATTTTGAATTCATATTTTTGATTTTGTTTATTTGCTCAATATATTTAATACCACCTTGGATAAGCATTATTAAATTATCGAATCTATTGCTTTTTTCGTAGTAGGCTTGTATATCAAGCTTTTGCATAACTTCTATTGATGGGGCTAAATCTTTATGAATAGACATTAGGATTATATATATTTCTTTGTTAAATTCTCTGACTGTTTCTACAATTTTATCACCATTTACTGGAGTCATCAAATAGTTGACAATTAAAATATCATAGTTGTTTTTTCGTAATTCTTCTATAGCGGATAAAGGTTCAGTGTATGTTTTTACAAAGTGCCCGTATCTTCTTAATACGACAGAAAGAACATCCATCATATTTATATCGTCATCGATAACTAGTATTCTGGCGCTTACTAATTTATCGTTATTCATACAAATTTCACCTATGCTAATAGTATATCAAAATATGTTGAAATAATCAAGATTAAGGGCTTTTTATAATATGTTAAATTTATTTTTTTTGTAATTTTATGTAAATTTTGATAAAAGTATTGACAAATAAATAAAAAGAAATTATACTTATGTTACTTTTTATAGAAGCTAGTAACCGCATATTAATGATTGTAGGTAATATTATTATTTTTTCGTATTCAGAATTTTCTTAATTAAATTTATATTTTTATTTGTTTTTTCTAAAAAATTTTTTCGGTTAGATAAAATCCCTTTTTTATTTTTGTTATTGTATATGAAGAGTATCTAACTGCTAATAATATATGTTTATTTATTAAATATATCTGTATGAAAAAAATCAGGTATTAACCTGACTTTAAATTTTTATTAAACTCTGTAATGCTTTGTTTGATATTATTTTATCTCCTTTTTCTTTTATAGTTGTATAGTATAAATTATCAGAAAAGTATCTTGAGCAGTATTCACTCATTATTACATAAGTTTTTATAAATTTTTTATTTTTAATCGCACTATCACTAAATAGTAAAAAATATTTATTTTTGTATTTATATAATGTGTTTCTTCCAAAAAATAAATTTTCTGATTTAGCGATATTACAAAAATCAAGAAGCATATCTAAAGATAAAAATTCATATAACTGTGAGTCTATCCTATATTGCACTTTATGATAGCTTTTTGAGTATTTGTTAATATCAGGTAAATCTTCTATTTTAGTAATAGTAAGAATGAAAGTATTACTATTGTCTGAACAAGCTTCTATAAAAAGTTGTGAATTTTCAAATTCAAAATCTTCATCTAGATTAGATTCTTCAATTAAACTAGTAAATAAATTTTTGGCAGCAGCATTATTTTTTTCTATATCTGCTAGAGTTATGTTTCTAAGTTCTAATTCTTCAAATGAAAGTGTAATTTTTACTTTATTATTATCTATTTTTTCAATTTTCAAAATATCATACCTCCTTTAAAGAGAATGTATCATTATTAATATATGTATTATATAATCAATAAGTTACAAAGTCAACATTAAATATATGTTAATGTATAATTTAATTTTAGAAAGATGATAAGAAAATTAAATATAAAGTTGCAAATTACATAATTATGTGATATAATTACGTTCAGTTAATTTCCTTACTATGCTTGGTGCATAGTCAGAAGTCCAAGAGGAGGTGAGTTAAGTCATGAATAAATACGAATCAGTTATTATACTTTCAGCTAATGCATCTGAAGAAGCAATGGCTGCTTTTGGTGAAAAAATGAAAGAATTAATTTCTGCAAATGGCGAACTTACAAATGTAGAGGAATGGGGTAAGAAAACTTTTGCTTATGATATTAAAAAGCAAAAAGAAGGTTTCTATACTTTATTTACATTTGAAGCAAAACCAGAATTTATTGCTGAATTAGATAGAGTTCTAAGACTAGATGAAATAGTTTTAAAACATATGGTTGTAAAATTAGAAGACTAATATAGGGGGTAATTAAATGAATAAATTTCAATTTTTAGGGAGATTAACAAGAGACCCTGAAGCAAGAGTTACACCAAATACAAATACACCAGTAACTACATTTTCTATTGCTGTAAATAGAAGATTTGCTGATGCAAACGGTGAAAGAAAAGCAGATTTTTTTAATTTAACTGCTTATGGAAAACTTGCAGAATTTTGTGCAAAATATTATAGAAAAGGACAACAAGTATTAGTCGAAGGAAGAATCCAAAATAGAACTTGGGAAGATCAAACAGGTCAAAAAAGATATGCTACAGATTATATAATTGAAAATGCATATTTTGCTGATTCAAGAAGAGACCAAGCTACATCTGAGGAAGTACCTTCATCTAGTATTGATGGTGAATTTATTACTGTTGATGATACAGATGATTTACCATTTTAATTAATTAGTTGATAGGAGGATAGAGAAAAATGGCTGATAATAAAAAAAGAGGTGCAAAAGGCGATAAATCTTTTAGAAGACCAAGAAAAAAAGTTTGCGTATTTTGTGCTGAAAGAATAGATACAATAGACTATAAAGATGTTGAAAAATTAAAAAAATATGTAAGCGATAAAGGTAAAATTCTACCAAGAAGAGTAACTGGAGCTTGCGCTAAACATCAAAGAAAAATAACAGAAGCTGTTAAAAGAGCTAGAACAATAGCACTTTTACCATATACTGTAAAATAATATAAGAGCAACAAAAAGTTGCTCTTTTTTATATTTGAAAAAGTAGATAATTAATCTCTACTTAAGAGTAAATGTTTCATTACCAAATATTATGTTTTCACTGTCATATGAACAAACTAAGTTTTTACTTCCAGAATTTGTGTCTTCAACTGTAACATCAAAATTATGATTTAGTGTATCACTTAATCCATTATCTCCTAGTATATTAAGTTTAAGTGTTCCATTTTCTTCTATATAATATCCTGTTATTTCTTCAAGCATTGCTTGTGGTGCTCTCCAAACTAGTATATATCTGGCAGTTTCCATATTGTCTACAAATCCGGATAAGCTAGGTGGATTATCATTTTGTATTAGATATAATAGTAAAGTATTATTTGCATTTGCATATATTTTTAGACTTTGTGTTTCATTATTTGTTTCGTTTGGCTCTGTAGAATTTTGAGTATCTTCATTTAGTTTATTTAATTTTTCAATTTGGGAGTTTAAGTTATCTATTTGACTATTAAGATCATTTACTTTTGTTGTCATATCAGTATTAATATTTCTTTGTGAAGAATATTTATATCCGAAAAATATATCTAATCCACCTAAAATAAGTATTATCAATAATAATATTATTAAGGCGATTTTACTTTTCATATACTATACCTCCTAAAATAAGTGTAACATAAATTAAAAAAAGTGTAAATAAAAATGATATATAATCACTTTGAAAATAAAAAATCATATAATATCTTGAGGTGATATTATTGTCAAGATTTAAAATAGGGGACATAGTTGCCAGAAAGTCATATAATTATGATGTTTTATTTAGAATAACAAATATACATCCTAATGGTATAGTAGATTTGGTAGGAATAACTGTTAGAATAATAGCAGATGCTGAAGAATATGATTTAAAACTTATTGGTAAGCAAGAGCTTGAAAATAAGTTAAGAAATATAGAAATGTCAAGACGAGTAAGACTTAATAGGTCATATAATAATATGTATGGAAAATATAATAAAATGAAATATATGCGTGATACTATATCAGATACAGGATATAATACATATCAAAAGGATAAAACATATAAAAAACCAGGAAAAGTATTACATATAGACGGAGATGAAGAATATTCTAGTAAGTGTAAAGATTTATATAAAAAATTTGGGATAACAGCATATGTTTTAAATATAGAGGAAAAAGAACAGTATAAGCAAGTATATGGTCTTCTTCAAAGAATAAAACCTGAAATATTGATACTTACTGGGCACGACGCCTTTATGAAAAGAAGAAATGATATCTATAATATAGATAATTATAAAAATTCCAAATATTATATACAAGCTGTTTTAGAAGCACGTAAATATGAACATAATTTAGATAATTTAGTTATTTTTGCAGGAGCATGTCAGAGTTATTATGAAGCAATAATTTCAGCAGGTGCAAATTTTGCAAGTGCTCCTAAAAGAGTACTTATCGATATGATGGATCCACTTATAGTTGCAGAGACTATAGCATATACTCCGGTTAATGAATTTGTACCACTTGAAAATATAATATCTAATACTAGGGAAGGAATAAATGGAATAGGAGGACTTCAAACTAGAGGTCAATATAGAGTAGGAATGCCAGGATTATGATGAATTATTCTGGTATTTTTATATAAAAATAGTTGACAATTTAAAGTAAAAACACTAGAATTATCTTGTAATATGAAATGTCATATTATAGTCGTGTGGCGACGGAATTGGAGAATTTTTATGAAGAAAGAAAAACCACGAAGGTGTGGTAAGGAATTTAAAAATGTTTTATTAAAATGTTGTAGTAATGAAATGGAGGTGCAAACAAAAAAATTCAATAATAAAAATTCAAGTGAGGAAATGGTAAAGTTTTTTCTTTTTCAAAGTATAAAAAATAAAGAAGAGATAAATAAGATGTTATTTAATATTACATATTTTTATGATAGAAATTATGTAGGAAATAAAGATTTTATTCAAATACCAACTTTAAAAGATTTAATTCATAATATTAGTAAATATCCTGTTATACTTGTTTGTAAAGAAAATAACGATCTGTTAGGAGTAACAACTTTAAAATATGAAAATAATGATAGTATTTTTAATAATCCATATTTTCCTACTAAAAATGAAAAAATATTGATTATAACAGGAATTTTAACAAAATTAAATAATAATAATGAAAAAAGAATACCAAATATAGGTAAATCATTATTTAAAAGCTGTATTAGATGTGCATATAATATTAATTTAAAAGAGAAAGTAAGAATAATTAGTAAGATTGATTGTAGAAATGTTAATAGCTTTATGGCTATGACTAATGCAGTAAAGGAATTAAGAAATGAAGGGATTAAAATACAAATATTCATAACTGGATATTATGAGGTACTTAATAAGTTTAATGAAATAATTGAAGCTCCTACTTTTATAATTGAAGTGGATTTAAATGGAAATAAGAAAATACAACATTGCATGACAGAATTTTTATATGAAGAATGTAATATAAAAAATTTAAATGTAAGTTTGAAAAAGATAATTCAAGAAAATACAAAAGAAATAAAAAATAATATAGGATATGATAAATGGAAAAAAGTAGTTTATCATAAAATAAGTCCTATAGATGCATTAAATACTAAAATAAGTATTGGAAATTCAGCTGATGGTAATAATAGAGTACCAATTTTTTCTAATATTTATGAAGATTATATAATGAGTAAAATAAATTTATAATAAAAAAGCTCCGGTTAGGAGCTTTTTATTTATCTAATTACTTGTTTAATAATTTTGCTAAGCTTGATTTTTTTCTTGATGCAGTGTTTTTTGCTAAAACACCTTTTGACCAAGCTTTGTCTACTAAACTAATAGCTTTATTATATAATTCTTCTTTGTTTTTAGCATTTTCTTTTACAGCAGCTTCAAATTCTTTTATAGCTTCTTTATATGCTTTTTTAGTAGCTCTATTTTGAAGAGTTTTAGTTTCTATAATTTTTACTCTTTTTTTAGCTGATTTGATATTTGGCATTAAATTGCACCTCCTTGCAAATACGTTAACAATTTACTTAAACATTTTAGCATAAATGAAAATAAAAATCAAGCGATTTGTCTAAAAATAATAAAAAACTAGTCTTTTGTTAACATATCTCTAAAGTTTGAAGCTAAATATAAAGAGCCAGTTATTAACAATAAATCAACATTGTTTTTTTCTAAAACATAGTTATATGCTTCATCTAAGGTATTAAATGAGATGGCATTAATTTGTAATTTTTTAGCACATTCTAAAAGATTTTTAATATCTTCAGATTGTTTATAATCATTAATATATTTTACAAATATAATTTCTGTGAAATATGAACTAATTTCTTTTAAAAAGTCTTCATAATCTTTTCCTTTAGTAAAAGATATAATAGCATAATTTCTTTTACCTCTATATTCATATAAAAAATTTTTTAAGCTTTTTGCACCAGCTAAATTATGAGAACCATCAACAAATGTATTTATAGGTGATTTTATTTTTTCAAGTCTTGCTGGAAATTCACTCTCAAGTAATCCTGTATTTATTGCAGAAAAAGAAATTTTATATCCCAAATTTATTAAAACATTTGATGCTACAATAACCATAAGAGCATTATATATTTGATATTCTCCTATTAGGTTTAGTTTGTAGAAAGCACCTTTATATTTAAAATAGTTAATGCTGTGATTGCATTTTAAGATATCTAATAATTTCAAATTTGGAATATATAATTTATTATTGTTTTCTAAGCAAAATTTACGTATTACATTTAAAGCTTTTTTATCTTGTAAAGGATAAGTAATTGTGACTTTGTCTTTTTTTATTATTCCACATTTTTCTGTTGCTATTTGTTCAATAGTATCACCTAATAATTCAGTATGATCAAAATCTATTAATGTAATTATTGAAAGTATAGTAGAAGATATAACATTTGTTGGATCTAGTCTTCCACCAAGTCCTACTTCTAGACATACAATATCACAATTATTGTTTAAAAAGTGCATAAATGCTATAGCAGTTATTATTTCAAATCCAACAGGTGCATTGTTATCTTTATCCATTTTTTGAATAATTGGATCTAAGATATCTATATATTCGTTTAACTCTTTATCAGTTATAAACATATTATTAATTTGTATTCTTTCGTTAAAAGATATTACAAAGGGCGATATAAATTTACCTACTTTATATCCACTATTTTTTAATACATTTGCCATCATAGTTGTTGTAGAACCTTTTCCGTTAGTTCCAGCAATATGTATAAATTTTAATTTATCTTGTGGATTATCTATATAGTTTAAAAAAGTCTTCATTCTTGAATTATCTATATTCTCTTTAATACTATTTCTTTTTTTATAAATATAAGTTATTATTTCTTTGTTTGTCATATTTAACCTCCATGTTGACAATTAAGTATGTCTGTTAAATACTAAAAATTAAGTATTTCTTTTATTTTATGTTTTAATGCTTCTTCATCAGTATCATTAGATACATTAAATACTTTAATTGTATTATATTTTTTAGAAAGTTCATTAGCCATTTTTAAGTATTGTTCTTGTTGATGTATACTACTTTCTATATTAAATTTTGCATATTCTGTAATTGCTTTTCCACTACGTTCAAGACGAGTTTTATATAAATTAGTATCACTTAAATATAAATTTATATAGTATATATCAAAATCTAATTTACTAAATTCATCAAGTAATTTTTCATATATATCTGAAAAGTCATATTGCTTAAATTTTAATCTACTATATATTTCTTCAGTAAAAAACGTTCTATCAAATAATAAGTTAATACTTTTATTTTCCATTTTTTTTATATATTCTAGTAAATCAAAATACATATCTTTAGCTTTTTGTTTACCAGTAGGAGTACTATCTGCTGTACCACATAATCTATATAAATTTGTATATTTTAATCCATGTCTAATAAAATCTGTTACAGTAGTTTTACCAGCTCCTTGTGGACCTTCAACAACAATTAATTTAGAGTTAGCCATACTATTTCACACCCTCTCTTGGTGTAGTTATAAGTTCACTATAAGGAAATTTTTCTTCAATGAATTTACAAAAGTCTCTGAACTCTCTTTGTTTATGATTTTTTCTTGCTCTATATACGTTTCTCATTATTTCATAATTTCCTGTCCAAGTAGATCTAAAATTATAGCTTTGTGGAGAATCAAAAACTATTTCTCTCCATAGTGCCATTGCTTCTTCATTTTTTCCATCATTTTTAAGTTGTTGGTATTGTGCTATTCTTTTATTTAAATCTTCTAAAACATATTTTCTAAAAGGAGTAATATTAATATTTCCTTTTTCATCATCTAGACTAAAATCATCAAAAGTAAGAAGTCTAGTTCCAAGTTTATGCATTCTACTTGTACTATTTCTAACAGTAGCAACTTTATATGTATCAAAATCCCACCACCAAGACATTGGAGCAGTAATATCCATTGATACAAATATTTGTCTTAAAAATTTAGAATGATCTGAACCTGCTTTAGTTAGTTTTAGTGCTAAAGCTAAATCTTTTGGACCAATTACATATTTTCCTGTATCTTTATCATAATAACTATCACTTTTATCCCAAGATTCTAAAGGGTTTCTCATACCTCTTAGAGCACCTTCAAAATTTAGGACTTCTAAATTTTCAACCTTAATCATATTCATACCTCCAAACTGTATAAATCATATCATAAACGACAAAATTATTCAATTAAAAACTATTATATTGCATATATCTATACAATAATAGTAACAGTAATGAAACATATAGTAAAACAAGGCAAAATTTTACTTTTTATGTAAAATATGATATAATTATATTAGTATTTTATTATATAAATTTTTTTAAAATTAGGAGGTTGATTGATTATGAAGAAAAATTTCTTCGAAGGGGTAGAATCAGTAGCTACTGCAATTTTTGTGGTAGGAATATTAGGGATACTAATTTTATTTTTGTATCCCGTTATAGTAGGAGGTATGCAGTTATTACGGAGTTGTTGCGTTTAAGCAGGAGGATATTTCGTTAGCTGTGGCAGCTGCAGCATTTTTCAATATTTTCTCATTGTTCTTTTTAGGAACAGCAGTAGAGAAAATTGAAAATGAAAAGTTAAGTAATATATTAGCAATAATATGTTACTTTACAGCTCCAATAATTTTGTTTTGGGCAATGTATTTTAACTTGCCCGAAACAGCAACAGTAGCATTGATTGTGGGAATAATAAACATTGCTTCTGTTTCAATAGCTGCATATCTATACTTAACAAAATAGAAACCTAGCAAACCTTGCTTAGGTTTCTTAATTTTTTGTCTAAAATGCCATAAAATAAAGCAATATGAATATTCTTGAAAAATTTGTAATATTTTTTACATAAAATCACATAAAAAGCTTGCATTTTTTAAAATGGTCGTGTATAATATTGATGTTGATTTGCGTTGAAGTAGAATGTGGCTACCCAGCGAGGTAGGGAACTTCTATGGAGCATGTCTGATTTTAAATCGGGCGGCAAGTATAGATTAACGTGTATTTGCCAAATTACTACAGTAGTAGAATTTGGTTTTAATATATGTAAAATATGAAACACACGGGGTGGTGTAAAACTTGTCAAACCGGCAAACTATAGAAAAGGAGTGTTTTACATATGTCAAAAGAACAAACAAAAAAAATGAGAATAAGACTTAAAGCTTATGATCATGTTGTGCTTGAACAAGCAGCAGCAAAAATTGTTGAAGTAGCTAGAAAAACTGGTTCTGAAGTTTCAGGTCCAATTCCACTACCTACTGAAAAAGAGATCATTACAATATTACGTTCTCCACACAAACATAAAGATTCAAGAGAACAATTTGAAATGAGAACTCACAAAAGAGTAATTGATGTATTATCACCAAATCAAGCAACAGTTGATGCTCTAATGTCAATTGATATGCCAGCTGGTGTAGACATCGAAGTTAAATTATAATATACTTCTAAAATTTTAATAGGTCATCCTAAACTATAGGCAATGACAAACCCTGATATTAAAATTTGGTTGAAGTAAAGTAAATTTTAAGGGAGGAAATAAAAATGGTAAAAGAGATTTACGGTAAAAAAATTGGTATGACTCAAATCTTCGGCGAAAACGGAGTAGCTATACCAGTAACAGCAATTGAAGCTATGCCATTAACTGTAGTAGCTAAGAAAACTCAAGATAAAGATGGATATAATGCTATTGTAGTAAGTTTTGGCGACATTAAAGAAAAAAATGCAAATAAACCTCATAAGGGAGTATTTGAAAAAGCGGGTGTTGAAGTTCAAAAATACCTAAAAGAAATTAAAGTTGAAAATGTAGATGAATATGAAATCGGAAGCAAAATTACTGTAGAAGCTTTTGAACAAAATGATAAAGTAGACGTTCAAGGAACTTCAAAAGGTAAAGGATTCCAAGGTGTTATCAAAAGACATGGACAACACAGAGGACCAATGGGACATGGTTCTATGTATCACAGAAGACCAGGTTCAATGGGTTCTACAACAACTCCAGGTAGAGTATTTAAAGGTAAAAAACTACCAGGACATATGGGAAGCCAAACATCTACAATTTTAAATTTAGATGTAGTAAAAGTTGATACTGACAAAAATGTTATTTTAGTAAAAGGTTCAATTCCAGGTGCTAAAAAATCAATTGTTAGAGTAAGAAAAAGTGTAAAGTAATTAGGAAGGAGGAGAAAAGATGCTAAAAGTTGACGTTTTAAATATGGATGGTAAAAAAGTAGAAGATATTGAATTAAACGAAAATGTTTTTGGTGTAGAAGTTAACGATGTTGTTGTTCACACAGCTTTAGTTAATTATTTAGCTAACCAAAGACAAGGAACTCAATCTACTAAAACAAGATCTGAAGTAAGCGGTGGTGGTAAAAAGCCATGGAAACAAAAAGGAACTGGTAGAGCTAGACAAGGAAGTATAAGAGCTCCACAATGGATCAAAGGTGGTATCGCATTAGGACCTAAACCTAGATCTTATAGATATTCAATTCCTAAAAAAGTAAAACAACTTGCATTCAAATCTGTATTAACTTCAAAATTACAAGAAGGAAAGTTAGTTGTTTTAGATAAATTAAATTTAGACGAAATAAAAACAAAAGCTATGCTTAAAGTATTAGATAATATAAAAGTAAATAATGCTTTAGTTATGTTAGATGAGAAAAACTTAAATGTTCAAGCATCAGCTAGAAACATTGAAGGTGTTAAAACTACTTTAGTTAATACAATGAATATTTTCGATTTATTAAAATACGATTCATTAGTTGTTACTAAAGATGCTGTTAAGAAATTAGAGGAGGTGTACGCATAATGAAACATGCAGAAGACGTTATAATTAAGCCTATTATGACTGAGAAAAGTTATAGCGAAATTGCAAATGGAAAATATACTTTTGAAGTTGCTTTAAACTCATCAAAAGTAGAAATAAAAAATGCAGTTGAAGAGCTTTTTGGAGTTAAAGTATTAAAAGTAAATACTTTAAGATATGATGGAAAAGCTAAAAGAGTTGGAGTACACCAAGGGTCAACAAAAGCTTGGAAAAAAGCTATAGTAAGTATTGATACTAACCCAGCAGATGAAAAATATCTTGCAAAAGGTGGAAAAGAAACTAAAGTTAATAGAAAATACAAAACTGAAATAGAAGAAATTAGTTCAGCATTTGGAAATAACTAGGAGGGAATAAAAAATGGGAATAAAATCATTTAGACCTGTTACTCCATCACTTAGAAATACTACAACATTAACAAACGATGAGATTACAAAAAGTACACCAGAAAAAAGTTTGTTAACTGTATTAAAGAAAAATGCAGGTAGAAACAATTCTGGTAAAATTACTGTAAGACATCATGGTGGTGGAAGCAGAAGAAAATATAGAGTAATTGATTTTAAAAGAAATAAAGTTGATATGGAAGCAACTGTTATTGGTATAGAATATGATCCAAACAGAACTGCAAATATTGCTTTAATAGAATATGAAGATGGAGAAAGAGCATACATAATAGCTCCAGTAGGACTTACAGATGGAGATAAAGTTATATCTTCAGATAAAGCAGATATAAAACCTGGTAACTGTATGCCAATAAGTGCAATACCAGTAGGTACTATGATATATAATATAGAACTACACAAAGGTAAAGGTGCACAATTTGTAAGAAGTGCTGGTATGTCAGCTCAACTTATGGCAAAAGAAGGAAAATATGCACACGTTAGAATGCCATCTGGAGAAATGAGACTTATAAATGTTGATTGTAGAGCATGTATAGGTCAAGTAGGTAACTTAGAAGCTGAAAATGTTAAACTTGGTAAAGCAGGTAGAACAAGAAACATGGGAATAAGACCTACAGTTAGAGGTTCTGTTATGAACCCAGTTGATCACCCACATGGTGGTGGTGAAGGTAGAGCACCAGTTGGACACACTGGACCACGTACTCCTTGGGGTAAACCAGCTCACGGTTATAAAACAAGAAAAAATAATAATAGAACAGATAAATATATTGTTAAGAGAAGAAATAGAAAATAGTATATGGAGGTATAGAAGATGTCAAGATCACTTAAAAAAGGACCTTATTGCGATGAAAGATTATTAGCAAAGGTTGAAAAATTAAATGAAGAAGATAGAAAAGAAGCTATAAAGACTTGGTCAAGATCCTCTACTATATATCCTCAAATGATTGGTCACACTATAGCAGTTCATGATGGAAGAAAACATGTTCCAGTATATGTAACAGAAGAAATGGTTGGACACAAGTTAGGAGAATTTGCTCCTACAAGATTATTCAGAGGACACGCAGGAGATAAAAAGTCTAAAGTAAAATAATAACTTTAAAAAAAGGAGGAGCTTAAGAAGATGGAAGAAAAACAAGCAAGAGCTGAATTACGTCATGCTAGAATTAGTGCTAGAAAAGTAAAAATAGTTATAGATACTATTAGAGGAAAAAATGCAAAAGAAGCAATAGCAATATTAAAATATACTAATAAAGCAGCTGCACCTATGGTTGCTAAATTAGTTAAATCAGCAATGGCTAATGCAGTTAATAATAATAATATGGATGAATCTAAATTATATATTTCAGAAATATATGCTAACCAAGGAACTACAATGAAAAGAATTATGCCAAGAGCTCGAGGAAGAGCTAATAGAATAAGAAAAAGAACTAGTCACATTACAGTTGTGTTAAAAGAAGCATAAAGGAGGTAAGTTATAATGGGACAAAAAGTTAGTCCACACGGACTTAGAGTTGGAATAATTAAAGACTGGTCTTCAACATGGTATGCTAATAAGCAAGATTACTCTAATAATCTAGTAGAAGATTATAATATACGTACATACCTTAAAAATTTATTAAAACCAGCTGGTATATATAAACTACAAATTGCCAGAAAAGGTAACAAGGTATTAGTAGATATCTATGCAGCAAAACCTGGTATGATAATTGGTAAAGGTGGAGCAGCTATAGAAGAAATAAAAGCAAAATTAAACAAAAAAATTGGTAAAGATATATCTTTAAACATTGTTGAAGTTAAAGATGTAGATTTAGCTGCACAATTAGTTGCAGAAAACATAGCTTTACAACTTGAAAAAAGAATATCTTTTAGAAAAGCTATGAAACAAGCAATTCAAAAAACTATGAAAGCAGGAGCTCTAGGAATTAAAACTGCTGTATCTGGTCGTTTAGGTGGAGCAGAAATAGCAAGAACAGAGTATTATCATGAAGGTACAATTCCTCTTCAAACTTTAAGAGCAGATATAGATTATGGATTTGCTGAAGCAAAAACTACATATGGAATTATAGGTGTTAAAGTTTGGATATATAAAGGTGAAGTACTTCCTGCAAAAAAAACTGAAAAAGGAGGTAACTAAAAATGTTGTCACCAAAAAGAACAAAATATAGAAAAGTACAAAAAGGTATCTTAAAAGGAAAAGCTTATAGAGGTACTAAAGTAACAGATGGTGAGTATGGAATACAAGCTCTAGAACCAGCTTGGATTACAGCTAACCAAATAGAAGCAGTAAGGGTAACTATATCAAGATACACTAAAAAAGTTGGTAAATCTTGGATAAAAATATTTCCAGATAAACCTATTACTAAACACCCTGCAGAATCACGTATGGGTTCAGGTAAAGGAAATCCAGAATATTTTGTAGCTGCTGTAAAACCAGGAAGAGTAATGTTTGAAATATCAGGACTTGATGAAGCTACTGCAAAAGCAGCTTTAACAAAAGCTATACATAAACTTCCTATAAAATGTAAAATAGTTAAAAGAGAAGATCAAGAAGGAGGAGAACAATAATGAAATCTAGTAAAATCAATGAATATAAAAATATGTCAGTTGAAGAATTACAAAAAGAATTAAAAGCATTAAAAAACGAGCTTTTTAAATTAAGATTTCAACACTCTCTAAAAGGCCTTGATAACCCTAAAAAATTAACTTTAGTAAGAAAAGAAATTGCTAGAGTAAACACTTTAATAACAGAGAAGGAAAGTAATTAGTGGTAAAGGAGGATAAGAACGTGGAAAGAAATTTAAGAAAAACTAAGCAAGGTAAAGTTGTAAGTAATAAAATGGACAAAACAATCGTTGTTTCTATTGATGATAAAGTTAAAGATCCACTTTATGGAAAAATTAGAAATCATACTTTAAGAATAAAAGCTCATGATGAAAATAATGAGTGCAGTATCGGAGATATTGTAGAAGTAATGGAAACTAGACCACTAAGTAAAGATAAAAGATATAGACTTGTAAGAATTGTGGAAAAAGTTAAATAGTAATGTAATTTGAAGGGAGGATTAATCCATGATACAACAACAAACATTGTTAAAAGTTGCAGATAACACAGGAGCAAAAGAATTAATGTGTATTAGAGTTCTTGGTGGTTCTTATAGAAAATGGGGAAACATTGGAGACGTTATTGTAGCTTCTGTAAAAAAAGCAGCACCTAATTCAGCAGTAAAAAAAGGCGATGTTGTAAAAGCTGTTATTGTTAGAAGTAAAAGAGGTCTTAGACGTGAAGATGGATCTTATATAAGATTTGATGAAAACGCAGCTGTTTTAATTAAAGATGATAAGACTCCAAGAGGAACACGTATATTTGGGCCAATAGCAAGAGAACTAAGAGATGATGGTTACATGAAAATATTATCTCTTGCACCAGAAGTTCTTTAATATACGGAGGTGAAAAGAAGTGTTAAGAAAATTAAAAGTAAAAAAAGGTGATACTGTAATAGTAAATACAGGTTCAGAAAAAGGAAAAAAAGGTACAATATTAGATATTGATAGAAAAACTGGTAAAGTACTTGTTAAAGGTGTAAATGTTAGAACAAAACATGTAAAAGCTAGAAAACAAGGTCAAGAATCTGGTATTATAAAAGTAGAATGCCCTATTGATGTATCAAAAGTAAACTTTTATTGTGATAAATGTGAAAAGGGTGTAAGATTAGGTATTAAAATAAACGAAGACGGAACAAAAACAAGATTCTGTAAAAGCTGTAATGAAATAAAGTAGTAAGGAGGGAAAAAGTAAATGGACCTTAAAGAAAAGTATAAGAAAGAGGTAGTTCCAGCATTAAAAGAAAAGTTCGGATATAAATCTATTATGGAAGTACCAAAGCTTGAAAAAATCGTTATAAATATGGGTGTTTCAGATGTTAAAGATAACTCAAAAGCTTTAGATGTAGCAATGGGAGATTTAACTTTAATAGCTGGACAAAAACCAATAGTTACTAAAGCAAAAAAATCAGTAGCTGCTTTCAAATTAAGAGAAGGTATGAATATTGGATGTAAAGTAACTTTAAGAAATAAAAAAATGTATGATTTTGCTACTAAATTCTTTAATGTAGCACTTCCTCGTGTAAGAGATTTTAGAGGTGTAAATCCTAATTCTTTTGATGGAAGAGGAAACTATAATATGGGAGTAAAAGAGCAAATAATATTCCCTGAAATAGAATATGATAAAATTGATAAAGTAAGAGGAATGGACATAGTTTTTGTTACAACTGCAAAAACTGATGAAGAAGCTTATGAATTATTAAAATTATTAGGCTTACCATTCGCTGAAAAGTAGGGAGGACTTGAAAAATGGCAAAGAAATCTATGATAGCTAAACAAAAAAGAGAACCAAAATTTAGCACAAGATATTATAATAGATGTAAAATATGTGGAAGACCACATGCTTACATGAGAAAATATGGAATATGCCGTTTATGCTTTAGAAAACTAGCATATCAAGGAGATATACCAGGTGTAAAAAAAGCAAGCTGGTAGAAAAGGAGGAATAAAGGAAATGAATACAACAGATCCAATTGCAGACATGTTAACTAGAATAAGAAATGCTAACGCACAAAAACATGCAACAGTTGACGTTCCTTATTCTAAGGAAAAGGAAGCAATAGCAAATATTTTAGTATCTGAAGGTTTTGTTGAATCAATGGATATAATTGAAGATAATCACAAAACAATAAGAATAACATTAAAATATGTAAATAATTCAAAAGTTTTACAAGGTTTAAAAAGAATAAGTAAACCTGGTCTTAGAATATATGCAAATGTAGAAGATTTACCTAGAGTTTTAAATGGCCTAGGAATAGCTATAATATCTACATCAAAAGGAATAATGACAGACAAAGCTGCTAGAAAAGAAAATGTTGGTGGCGAAGTTTTAGCATATATTTGGTAATAAATATTAGAATATAAAGGAGGGTATACCAAATGTCAAGAATAGGTAAAAATCCTATCGAAATACCAGCAGGTGTTGAAGTTAAAATAGAAGGAAATACTGTTACTGTAAAAGGACCTAAAGGAACATTAACTGAGACTTTCTTAGATTGTGTTAATATAGCTCAAGAAGAAAATCAAATTAAAGTTTCTATAGATAATGAATCACATGGAAACATTCATGGATTAACAAGAACTTTAATAAATAATATGGTAATAGGTGTAACACAAGGTTTTGAAAAAACACTTGAAGTAAACGGTATAGGATATAGAGCACAAAAACAAGGTAAAAAGGTTGTACTAACTTTAGGTTATTCTCATCCTGTAGAAGTAGAGGAAATTGAAGGAATAACTTTAGAAGTACCTAACCCAAATACAATAGTAGTAAAAGGTATTGACAAACAATTAGTTGGTCAAGTAGCTGCTAACATTAGAGAAAAGAGATTACCTGAACCATACAAAGGAAAAGGTATTAAATATGCTGGCGAAAGAATTAAGAGAAAAGAAGGAAAAGCTGGCGGTAAGAAATAATCTTAGAAGTTTAAGGAGGGAGTCTAAAAATGATCAATAAGACAAGTAGAAATGTCACAAGAGCTATTAGACAAAAAAGAGTAAGAACTAAAGTTCAAGGTACTTCTATGAGACCAAGACTTTGTGTTTTCAAAAGTCTAAATAATATATATGCACAATTAATAGACGATGAAAAACAAGCAACTATTTGTTCAGCTTCAACTTTAGATAAAGAAGTAAAAACTAAAGCTTCTAATATTGAAGCAGCAACAGAAGTTGGTAAATTAATCGCAAAACGTGCTAAAGAAGCAAAAATAAACACTGTTGTCTTTGATAGAAATGGTTATTTATACCATGGTAAAGTTAAAGCATTAGCAGACGCAGCTAGAGAAGCTGGGTTAGAATTCTAATGAAAGGAGAAACAAAAATGGCAGAAACTAAAACTGAATTAAAAGAAAAAGTTGTTAATGTAAGTAGAGTTGCTAAAGTTGTTAAAGGTGGTAGAACTTTTAGATTTAGTGTACTAGTAGTTGTTGGTGATTCAAATGGTCACGTAGGTGTTGGTACTGGTAAATCTTCAGAAGTTCCAGAAGCTATCAAAAAGGCAACTGATGATGCTAAGAAAAATTTAGTTGAGGTATCACTAGTAAATGGTACATTACCTCATGAATATACAACTAACTTTGGTTCATCTAAAGTAATTTTAAAACCAGCAGTTGAAGGTACTGGTATTATAGCAGGTGGTGCAGTAAGACCAGTTCTAGAGCTTGCAGGAGTTAAAAATGTAACTGCAAAAACTCTTGGCTCTCGTAATAGTAGAAATGTTGTATATGCAACTATAAAAGCATTAAAAGCTATGAGAACACCAGAAGAAGTTGCAAAACTTAGAGGAAAAACAGTAGAAGAAATACTTAAATAATGATATAATAATTACGATAATATGAAAAGAGAGGAGGAAGCTTGGATGAAGATTCACGAGTTAGGCCCAGCATATGGAGCTACTACAAGCTCAAAAAGAGTTGGTAGAGGTATAGGAAGTGGTCTTGGAAAAACAGCTGGAAAAGGACATAAAGGTCAAAAAGCTAGATCAGGCGGTAGCATTAGAAGAGGATTTGAAGGTGGACAAACACCTTTATATAGAAGAATTCCTAAGAGAGGATTTAAAAATAGATTTGCAACTGAATATGCAGTTGTAAACCTAAGTGATTTAGAAAGATTTGATAATGGTACAGTTGTTGATGCTAAACTTTTATTGTCAGAAGGTATTATTAGAAAAGAACTAGATGGTGTAAAAGTTTTGGGAAACGGAACTCTTACAAAAAAACTTACTGTTGTAGCTACTAAATTTTCAAAAACTGCTGAAGAAAAAATACAAGCTGTAGGTGGAAAGACTGAGGTGAAGTAATATGTTAGAGACTATAAAAAACATATTCTCAGTTAAAGATATAAGAAAAAAATTACTTTTTACATTTTTAATTTTAATTTTATTTAGAGTGGGTACTTTTATAACAATACCTGGTTTAGATAAAATAGCATTAAATGAACAATTAGGTGCAAGCTCAAATGGTTTAACTGCTATGATAAACTTAATATCTGGTGGTGCATTTAGTAGATTATCTATATTTGCTATGACTATTGGACCATACATTACTGCATCTATCGTTTTAAATTTATTACAATTTGTAATACCTAGTCTAGAAAAACTAGCAAAAGAAGGAGAAGAAGGAAAGAAAAAGCTTTCTAAATATACTAAATATTTAACAATAGCTTTTGCTTTCATTGAAGGTTTAGGACTATATTTTACATATAATACTTATTTATTAACACCTTTAACATATGGTGCTGGTAAAGTATTAGGATTTATATTATTTATAGTTTCATTAATGGCTGGTACATCATTACTTACATGGCTTGGAGATAAGATAACTGAGCATGGTATAGGTAATGGTATATCAATGATAGTTTTCTTTGGTATAGTAGCAGGATTACCTACAACAATTAGTTCTTTTGCAGGTATAGCTGGAAGTGGATTTACAGGAATATTAATTTTTGCTGTATTAATGGTAGGACTTATTGCTGTAATTGCTGGAGTTGTATTTGTTCAAAAAGCTGAACGTAGAATACCAGTAAATTATGCTAAAAGAGTTGTTGGAAGAAAAATGTATGGTGGACAAAGTACACATATTCCAATAAAACTTGCAATGGCAGGTGTTATGCCACTTATATTTGCAATGTCATTTATGTCATTTCCAAGTATAATAATAAGTCTTGTTACAGACGTAAATAGTTTAACAGGATTCTGGAAAGGTGTATATACATTATTTACAGCTTCATCAAGTAGTCCATGGTATTACTTACTAGGATATGCTGTAATTTATATGGCATTAATTATACTATTTACATTTATCTATACAATGTTTATAGTAAATCCTGTAGAAATTGCAAATAATTTAAAGAAAAATGGTGGATTTATACCAGGAATCAGAGCTGGTAAAAATACATCAGAATATATAAATTCTGTATTAATAAAGGTAACTAGTGCAGGTGCATTATTTTTAGCACTTATTGCTATACTACCTATTATATTACAGGCATTTACAAATCAATCAATATCATTTAGTGGTAACTCTATATTAATCTTAGTTAGTGTTTCATTAGAAGTGTTAACAAGTTTAGAGACACAAATGGTAAGCAGAAATTATTCTGGATTTTTAGGATAAACGTGATTAAAAAGGGTGATACATTAGTATCATCTTTTTTTATTATATTATTATTTAATAAAAAAGAAAGCTACTCATTTAGCTTTCTTATTTTTTATTTACTTATTTGAGTTAATTGTGATGGTGTATAAACAATAGTATTATCTTTTATTTCCAATTTATATTCTTTATTTGCATGAAGATATCCATTTTCATCTTTTAGATATAGAGTTAAAATTTTTTTATCTTCATTATAATTATATGAAAGTACGTATAAATTTGGATCATCAGTTATTCTTTCTACTTCTTTTAGTTTTTCTTGATTATTTTGATTAAATAAATTTGAAGTTATAATATTTTTTAGTGCAGATTCATCTAATTTTATATTTGTTTGAGTAAAACTTGAAGATATAAAATCATTATAAATTTCATATAAAGCTTTTACTTGATTTTCTTCATCAGCTAAAATATTTTGTTTCTTTTGTGCATTATATAGTATAGTAATTATTACTACTATAAATATGCAAACTATAAAAACGATTGCATATATCCATTTTTTATTCATATTTACCACCTACCTATAAATATAATAAAATATATGTGTACAATAGTCAATAATTATATAATAAATAATACTTTTACAATAGTTAAAGAGTTTTACAATATTATATTTTACATAAATATTGACTAATAATATAAAAATGGTATAATATTTGTGTATATAATTTTTAACTCTAAAACTAATGTAAAGGGGGTATTTTTATGAAAATATATAAACAGTTGAATATTCTTAATAAAAATTTGAAGGTGACTAATGACCAAAAAAAGATTTTCAAATATTTAAAAAGAGGAGATATTATATCTGCAAAAGTACAATATTTTAGTGTTAACTTAAGGAATGTATTATTAGCTAAGCAATATATTAACTATTTAGTTGTATATAAGAGTTTAAGATATGTGTATGCTTTAAAATTAGAAGATATCGAAAACAAAGAAAATAACTATATAACATACATTATAAAAGCTAATAAATATAATGGTATAGAAAAAGATTATTTTGTAGATTTTAAAGAAATTTATCAGATTCCTATTTGTGATATATCTAGTAAAAAATTTTCACTTGACATAGAAGATCAAAAACATATAAAAAGAATATTAGCGATCTGTAAAGAAAGAATAGTAGGACCATATGATGATTCAAAATTTGATCTTAATGTTCCACTAGAAATTTTACCAGGAGATATTATTGATATAAACGGGGTCAAATATTTAGTATATTACATTAACGCATCTTCACTTGTTTGTTATGAATTGCTTGATAGTAATTATAATGAACAGGTATCAGATAAAACAGAAGATCTTATTAAAATTGTAATTGATGGAAATGAATATTATGTTGATAAAGAGAGCAATAATATAGATTTACAGTATTTTAATAAGTTTCCAAAATTTTCTTTAATTGATTTTGCATCAGATGAAGAAATAGAAAATATAATGCAAATATTAAATTAATAATTTTAGATTGGTATTTAATTTGAATATCAATCTTTTTTATATATTTAAACGATTAATACTTTACATAAATATTGACTATTTATATAAATATGATATAATATTTATGTATTAAAATATTTTTACCAAAAATTATTATAAAGGAGGAGTTTGTATGAAAACACTTAATAGTGTTGGTATACTTAAAGAAAATTTTAAAATTACAAAAGAGCAAAGGAAACTTTTTTATTCATTAAAAAAAGGCGATGTAATATCTGCTAAAATCCAGCTTGGAGATATTGATTTTAGAAATTTGGAAATCGCTCAAAAATATGAAGACTATTTAGTAATAGGTAAGGGATTTAATCACATTTATGCATATAAAATTAGTAACTATGATCTTCCAATAAATTTTAGATTTATGAATTACAATATAAATTTAAAAAAGTATGAACAAAAAGGAGATTCACATTTAAGTCTTAGATATGTATATAAAATTCCAATTTCTGATATTTCAAGAAAAAAATATTCTTTAGATTTTGAAGATAAAAAGAATATACAAAGAAGAATAACTATTTGCACTAATAAAACTCATTTAAATGAAGAATATAAAATAAGTTTAGGTGTGCCAGTAAACATTACGGTAGGAGATATTATACGTGTTGATAAGGAATTATATTTAATATATTCTATTAATGAGTTTTATATTGAATGTTTTAAATTATTTAAATTACTTACCATTATAGACGTAGATGCTTCTTTTGACAAAGTAAATGAGACAATGAGAGTAGTTATTAATAATGAAGAATATTTTGTTAATTACAATAAGCCAAAACATTTTGTAAAAAAGACTAAATTTGATTTGCTAGATTATTCAACTATTGAGGAAATGAATGTTATTTTTAAAGATCTAGAAGTTCAAAAATCAAGGTTTGATAGAATGAATGTAGAAAATAAATATTATATTGGAAAAGTATTTGATGTAAATGGTAAGAAAATTTCATATTTATTTTCTGTAAATGGAGTAGACTATGGAATAGACATTGATAATTATAAAAATGAACCTGTATTGACTAGTATAGATAATATTGGTAAATATAAAGTTATAAATTATCAATTAAAGCAAGATTATATTGATGTATTATATAAAAATAAAGCTACACCATTTGCTCCAATAGAGGACTTATATGAAAAAACACATAGTTGGTATGAATACTAAATAAAAAAAGATTGATGTTATAATTTAACACCAATCTTTTTCTTATCTATTGCATTTTACATAAATTAAGGTTATAATAATACTCATTGTGATAAGGAGGGTATAATGGAAGAATTAGAATATGAAAATAAAAAATTAAATAAAATTGAAGAAAAGTTAGATATTATAAAAAAGGAGGAAGAACAAGTTCTTTTAACTTTACCAAAGAAATATTCTCATAATCCTATATTACTCTCAAATTTAATGAGTATTACTGCTACAAAAATTACAAATATAGCTAAGATAAAAGAAAGACCATATTTTGCAAGAATTGATTTTAAAGATGATAAAAAGCAAAATAAAGAGAAAATATATATAGGTAAAATAGGAGTACTAGATCTTGATGGAAATATAGTTATTACAGATTGGCGTGCTCCTATTTCTACTTTGTATTATGATAGTAATTTGGGAAGAGTAGAGTATATTGCACCAGAAGGTATAGTAAAAGGTGATATGAGCTTAAAAAGACAGATAATAATATCAAATAAAAGAGTAACGGATATATTTGATGTTGATTCTGTATCAGATGATGAACTATTAAAGCCATATTTAGGTGCAAATGCAGATAATAGATTGAAAAATATTGTAGCATCAATACAGGGAGAACAAAATTATATCATACGTAAAGGAATAGAAAAGAATATTGTTGTTCAAGGAGTAGCAGGAAGTGGTAAAACAACAGTTGCACTTCATAGAATAGCATATTTAATGTATAATAATTCAGATAAATATAAAGCAGATCAATTTATGGTTATTGGTCCTAACAAGTTCTTTATTAATTATATTTCTAATGTACTTCCAGATTTAGATGCGGGAAATGCTGTACAACTTACAATAGAAGAATTAGCAAAAAAATTTATAGATGAAGATATTTTATTTGAAGATGTAACTAAGAATTTATCTGATATCATAGACGATGGTATAGAAAAAGAATATTTAAAATTTAAAAATAGTATGGAATATTATAGATTGTTAGATAATTATCTAAATAATATAGAAGATGGCTTTGTTTGGGCAAAAGGACTTGTTATAAATAATATACAAATATTATCTAAAGAAGATATAGAAAATGTATATAAAACTGTAAATGGAAATAGTGTCTCACAAAAATTAGAGATGACATCTAAAGTTATTGCAAATAGATTAAAAAATAATAATGATGTTTATGAATATATTAAAAATTCTATGGATACATTATGTCAAAATGAAAAAGATGTAGATAAAAAGAGAAATTTAATAAAAAAAGAATTTGATATGTTAAAGGATTTGACCTCTACTGGATTTGAAAAACAATTGAAGAAGTTATTAAATATAGACAAAGTTAAAGTATTAAAGATATATAGTGATTTTATAGAATCACTTAATAATATGGATGAATTAAAAAAAGATACTTTACAACTTTTAAAGAAAAAGATATGTCAAAATGAAGATATAGCAGCTCTTTTATATATAAAGTATTATTTATTTGGAAATGAAAAATTTAAAAAATATAGACAAGTGGTTGTAGATGAAGCACAGGATTTTGGAAAATTTACTTTTTATATGTTGAAACTGTTGATAAGTAATGCTACTTTTTCTGTTTTTGGTGATGTTGCACAAGGTATATATTCATATAAATCAATAGATGATTTTAATGAAATACTTGAAGATATTTTTAAAGAAGCAGAGTATATAAAATTAAAAAAATCATATAGAACATCAATAGAAATAATGAATGAAGCAAATAAAATATCTAAAGAGATAGGGTTAGATGAAGCTCTACCTGTAATAAGAAGTGCAGGTCCTGTTATAAAAAGTAAAGTAAATAAATTAGATAAAGAAAACTACATAATTAATCAAGTAAAAAAATATAAAGAGGCTGGTTTTAAATCTATAGCAATAATTTATAAAAATCAAAAAGAATTAGTAAATATGAATAAAAAGTTAAAAGAAAATTGTATTGAATCTGAGATTATATATAAAGATCAAGAAAAATATGATGGTGGTATATGTTTACTTACATCGTATTTATCAAAAGGACTTGAATTTGATGTTGTAATAATAGCGGATGCACAAGATGATATATATAAATATAACAATAAATTAGATATGAAATTATTATACGTATCTATGACAAGAGCACTTCATAAACTAGAGCTTGTATATGATACTAACATTTGTAGATATTTAAAATAACAAAAAGTGAGCGACTTTTGTGCTCACTTTTTTTATCTTCAATTAATAATTATTGGTTAGGTTGTTGAGATTGCATTTGGTTAGCAGCATTAGCAACTAATCTTTTAACCATTTCACCACCTATAGAACCAGCTTGTTTAGAAGTTAAATCTCCATTATAACCTTGTTTTAGGTTTACACCGATTTCATTTGCTACTTCATATTTAAATTTGTCTAAAGCAGCTTTAGCTTGTTTATTTGTCATTTTGCTATTTGTTGATGCCATTTAAATTCACCTCCAATTTTTTGGTATTAAAGCATATCTAAAATGAAATTTAATATACTTTACACTAATAATTTGTGCTTTTAAGAAAAAATAATACAGGAAATTATTGGAAAAAAGATAAATTTATATTTTTTAATTAACATATGATAATTTCGACAAAAATTGATTTGAAAAAAATAATGATAACTATTGATTTTAAATGAAAAGAATTGTATAATATTGATGCTTTATAGGATAGACTGGAAATGGAGCAATAAAAATGGAAAATAAAACTAAAATAATGGTAGTTGATGATAATAAAGAATTTGTAAAATTAATAAATATGTACATCAACTCTCAAAAAGATATGGTTGCATTAGAACCATTATATGATGGAACAAATGTAATAAGCACTATAAAACAGTCTAAGCCAGATGTTTTGTTATTAGATGTTGTAATGCCTGAAAAAGATGGCTTAACAGTACTTGAAGAACTATCTGACGAGGTAGGAATTGAAAAACCTCTTATAGTAATCATGTCAGCAATAGGACAAGAAAAGGTTACTCAAAAAGCAATTTCTCTTGGAGCTACTTATTATGTAGTAAAACCTTTTGATATGATAACTTTAATTGATAGAGTTAGAGATATTTTAAAGGAGAAAGATGAAGTAAAGGAAGAATATATGGTAGCATATGGTAATAAAAATCTACCACTTGAAGTAAGAGTTACTCAAATGATACATGATGTTGGTGTTCCTGCACATATAAAAGGATATCAATATATTAGAGAAGCCATTATGTTAGCAGTAAATGATGAAGATATAATAAATTCTATCACTAAAACTTTGTATCCTACTTTGTCTGAAAAATTTAATACAACTCCATCAAGAGTCGAAAGAGCTATAAGACATGCTATAGAGGTAGCTTGGAATAGAGGACAAATAGAAATGCATGAAAAAATATTTGGATATACAGTAAATTCAAATAAAGGTAAGCCAACTAATTCAGAATTTATAGCTATGATTGCAGATAGAATTAGACTATCTGAAAAGGTAACAGTATAAAAATGTAAGGAAAATATAATTATAATATTATATTTTCCTTTTTCTATTCATAAGCTAGTAAAAAAGCGCCATATGTGTATGTTAAAATTTTATGTTTACTTGACATTTTTACATAAAAATAGTAAAATATAGGAAAATTACAAGAAAAGAGGAAGTTTCATTTATGAGTAAAGATAGAGAAAATAGATCTAATTTTTTTAAGTCTTTTTCTGCACGAATTGTTATTATATCAATATTAATAATATGTGCAGCTTTTATATCTATTATGATACCTATTACTTTATATATTGATATATTTATTATTTTAGCATTATGTGTAATTGCTATTTTAATGTGTATAAAAGAATTAAAAGATAAAAAATATAAATTAGGCGAAATATCTAAAAATGTAGATTCTATTTTTAAAGAAACATTAGACCTTGTAGATATACCTATGGCAATAGTTAGCATGCAAGGAAATATTTTGTGGAAAAATAATGCTTCAGATCATCTTTTACCAGATGAGTTCATAGAAAAAGTAGCACTAAAACTTGAATCTTTAAAGAAAAAAAGTCCAACTTCAAGTGTTATTGAAGAGCTTGGAAGTGGAGATATATATAATGCAGTATGCAATAATATACAATTTGAAAATTTTAACTGTATGTTAGTTTCTTTTTTAGATAAAACATATGAAAATAATTTAAAAAAGACATTAGAAGATAGTAGAGTGGCTATAGGAATTTTATTTATAGATAATTATGAAGAAACTCTTCAAGGTTTAGATGAGATTCAAAAAGCTGAAGTTACATCTGCTCTAACTAAGGAGATTAGAAGTTGGGCAAGAGAAAATAAAGGTGTTCTTGCAAGACTTGATAAGGATAAATATGCAATATTTATAGAAAAAAAATATATAGATAAAATGGAGCAAAATTCATTTGATATCCTAGAGAGAGTGAGAAATGTAACAAAGATTACAAAGCTTCCTATTACAGTATCTCTTGGAATTTCATATAGTGAAGATACTTTAGAAGAAAGATATAATGCTGGAAGTTCAGCTTTAGATATTGCTTTAGGAAGAGGTGGAGACCAGGCGGTAGTAAAAAAAGATAAAAAATATGACTTTTTTGGTGGTTCAAATATAGGGCTTGAAAAAACAAGTAAAGTTAAAGCAAGAACTATGGCACAAGCTATTAAAGAATTAATAGAAAAATCTGAAAAAGTATATATAATGGGACATAGAAATTCGGATATTGATTGTATTGGTTCGTCAATTGGTATAGCTAAAATAGCTAAGTATTTGAATAAGCAAGTAAACATTATAATAGATAACAAATGTAATGCAAGTACAGAAGGTGTTATAGATAAAATAAAACAAAATGAGGGATATGAAAATGTATTTAAAACATATTCACAAATAAAAAATGATGATTTTACAAATGCTTTATTATTTGTTGTAGATACACATAAAAGATCATATCTAGTTGATGCTAATATATTAGATGATATAGATAAAGTTGTAATTATAGATCATCATAGACGTGGACCAGAGTTTATAGATAATGCTGTTTTAACATATCATGAGATTTATGCGTCTTCTGCATCTGAACTTGTTGCAGAATTACTTATGTATATAGATGGAATAGATATTACTTCTGATGAGGCTGAGTGTATGTATGCGGGCATTGTAGTAGATACAAAAAACTTTATGTTTAAAACTGGAGTTAGAACTTTTGAGGTCGCAGCATATTTGAAAAAATTTGGAATAGATGTTACAGAGGTAAAATATTTATTTCAAAATGATTTTAATACATATATAGCAAAGGTAAATATTGTAAAAAATGCAGAATTTCTACATAAAAAGATTGCTATATCTATGTCAGATGAGACATATACTGATATGCCAATTATAGCAGCACAGGCAGCCGATGAAATGCTATCTATATCCGGAATACAAGCATCATTTGTTCTATGTAAAGTAGATGATGTTGTAATGATATCTGGTAGATCTATGGGAGACATTAATGTACAGATGATATTAGAAAAGATAGGTGGTGGCGGACATCTAACTTTTGCGGGTGCGCAAATAGCAGGTGTTAGTTTACAAGAGGCAAAAGAAAAATTGATAGATAGTATAGAATCATATTTAGCACAGTAAGGAGGTTAATATGAAGGTAGTATTAAATCAAGATGTAAAAGGGCTAGGAAAAAAATTACAGATTGTTGAGGTTAGTGAAGGATATGCAAGAAATTTTTTACTTCCTAAAAAACTTGCTTCAATTGCTGATGGAAAAAATATAAATGAAGCAAAAGGTAAAATAGACTCACAAAAATTTAAAAAGAAAACCGAGATGGAAGAGGCTAATAAAAATAAAGAAATATTAGAAAAAGGTTTTATTGAATTTAGACATAAAGTCGGTGAAGGAAGTAGACTATATGGAAGTGTTACAGAAAAGGATATAGCACAAGCTATAAAAGATAAATTCAATATTGATGTTAATAAAAAGAAGATTATAATAAAAGATCAAATTAAAAGTTTAGGCACTTATAGTGTAAATGTAAAATTATATGAAGGAGTAATAGCAAAATTAAAAATTAATGTTGTAGGAATGTAGGTGTAGACAATGGAAGGTGAAGTAGTAAATAAGGTTCAACCTAACGATACATTAGCAGAGCAAGCAGTACTTGGTTCAATGCTAGTATCTAGGGATGCAGTACAAGCAGCAGTAGAAGTATTAAAACCAGAAGATTTTTATAGAGAAGACAATAGAGAAATATATTCAGCGATGATGGATATATATTCTATTGGAAAAGAAATAGATATGATAACTGTAACAGAACAGTTAAGACTTAGAGGAACTTTAGAAAAAGTTGGTGGAACTCAAAATCTTGCTACTTTAATAGACAATGTACCTACAACATCAAACATTGAAAACTATGTAAAAATAGTTGAAGAAAAATCTACACTAAGAAATTTAATAAGAGTTGCAAATGATATTATAAAGACTGGATATTCTCAAACTGAAGAACTTGATTCTATAATAGAGCAATCAGAAAAAGGAATTTTTGATTTAGTACAAAATAGAAATAGCAAAGGTTATGCAAGCATGAAAGAAATACTTGTTGATGCATTTGATTCTATAGAGAAAATGTATCAAAATAAAAGTAGACTATCTGGTATAGAATCAGGATTTATAGATTTAGATGAAAAAATATCAGGGCTTAATAACTCAGATTTAATTATAGTTGCAGCACGTCCTGCAATGGGAAAATCAGCATTTGTATTAAATATAGCATCTTTTGTTGCAATGCACGACAAGGTTCCTGTTATGATATTTAGTCTAGAAATGTCAAAAGAGCAATTAGTAAAAAGAATACTAAGTAGTGAGAGTGAAATAGATAGTATGAAGCTTAATAATGCGAATTTAGATTCAGATGAGTGGTTAAAGCTTGGTGAGGCTAGTGGAAGATTATCAGATATTCCCATTTACATAGATGATACGCCAGCTTTAAGTTCGTCTGAAATTAGAGCTAAATGCAGAAAAGCAAAACTTGAAAAAAATGTAGGATTAATTATAATAGATTACTTACAATTAATGGAGTCAAGAACAAATAATGCATCAAGACAGCAAGAGATATCTGAAATTTCTAGATCATTAAAAATCTTGGCAAAAGAGCTTGATGTTCCAGTTATTGCTCTTTCACAGTTAAGCCGTGCTACAGAATCCAGAGCAGATCATAGACCTATGCTTAGTGATCTTCGTGAATCAGGTTCTATAGAGCAGGATGCTGATATAGTAATGTTTTTACATAGAGAAGATTATTATGATAAAGAAACAGAAAAAAAGAATATAGCAGAAGTAATAATTGCTAAAAATAGAAATGGAGAAACAGGAACAGTAGAACTTGCTTGGATGGGCAAATATACAAAATTTGCTAATTTATATAAAGGAAATGAATAGTATGGTAGAAGATATTATAAATATTGTTCAAGATAATATAATTAATAATAATTTGATAAAAAAAGATGATAAAATAGTAGTTGCAGTATCAGGTGGACCAGATTCAATGTGTCTACTTGATTCTTTATTTAAGTTAAAAGATAAATTGAAATTTAAAGTAGTAGTTGCACATGTAAATCATGGTATTAGAGAAGAATCTGAACAAGAAAAGGTATATGTTGAAAAATTTTGTAAAGTTAGAGATATTCCTTTTTATTATTTAAAGGTGGATGTACCTGCTTTATCTAAGGAAAGAAAAATGTCTGAAGAAGCATGTGGCAGAAGTGTAAGATATGAATTTTTTGAAGAAGTAAGAAAAAAAGAGAATGCAAAAAGTATTGCAGTTGCTCACAATTTAAATGACAATGTAGAAACAATACTTTTAAATATTATAAGGGGAACAGGACTTAAAGGTCTTACAGGCATGGATTTTAAATTTAACAACATTATAAGACCTCTTCTTACTATTGAAAAAAAGGATATTTTATTATATAATAAGGAACTAGAGTTAAATCCTTGTTTTGATAGAACAAATGAAGAAGAAATATATCTTAGAAATAAGATAAGATTAACTTTAATTCCTTTTTTAAAAGAACTTAATCCTAATTTTATAACAAATATAAGTAGAATGAGGGAGATTTTAAAAGAGGATAATGATTTTATAGATAAGTATTGCAATGATATTTTAAAAAAAGTTATTATAAAAGAGGATAACTCTAGTATTATATTCAATTTTTCTTTATTTATGGATGAGCATAATAGTATAAAAAAGAGAATAATAAGAAAAATAATAGAAAGAAGTATATCTAATTTAGATGGAATAGAAAGTATCCATATATTAGATATTTTAAATTTACTACAAAATAATATAAAAGGAAAAAAATATATAATAGGTAATAAATTTAAAATAGAGATAATAAAGAAAAATATTGCTGTTATATATAATGAAGGGGGAAAACATGAATAAGAAAAGTGCTTTTAGAACATTAGCAATATATATAGTATTAATAGCTCTTGCAATTTATGCTATAACATTACTTGATACTAACCAGACAAGAGAAATGTCATATACAGAATTAATTCAGAAAATAGATGAGCAAGCTGTATCCAGTATTCAATTAAGTACAGATAGAATGACTGCTAATGTAAAATTAAAAGATGAGGAAGATGTAACAAGAATTGTAGATATCCCATCTTCTACAACATTTATTGAAGTTGTGCAAGATAGAGTGGCAGGTGGTGAATTTGAACTTACTGTTGCTCAAGAGACAGTTATGGAAGCATTAGCTCCATACATTCCAAATATTTTATTATTACTTGGTACTTTATTTATATTAATGTATGCATTACGTAGAACAAATGATAGTAATAATAAAGCAATGGATTTTGGTAGAAGTAGAGCACAAAAAATAGATAAAAATTCACCTAAAAAAATAACATTTAGTGATGTTGCAGGACTTGATGAGGAAAAAGAAGAATTAAAAGAAGAAGTAGAATTTTTAAAAAATCCTAAAAAATATATCGATATGGGTGCAAGAATACCAAAAGGAATATTACTTGTAGGTGGACCAGGTACTGGTAAAACATTACTTGCAAAAGCCGTTGCAGGTGAAGCAAATGTTCCATTTTTTAGTATAAGTGGTTCAGATTTTGTTGAAATGTTTGTTGGTGTTGGAGCATCTCGTGTAAGAGATATGTTTAAAGAGGCAAAAGCAAACTCACCATGTATAATATTTATAGATGAAATTGATGCTGTTGGTCGTCATAGAGGTGCAGGCCTTGGTGGTGGTCATGATGAAAGAGAGCAGACTTTAAACCAATTACTTGTTGAAATGGATGGGTTTGCAACACATGAAAGCATTATAGTAATGGCTGCAACAAACAGACCAGATATATTAGATCCTGCTTTATTAAGACCTGGTAGATTTGACAGACAAATTGTTGTTGGTCAACCAGATGTTAAAGCAAGAGAAGAAATATTAAAATTACATGCTAAAAACAAACCATTTGTTGCTGGTATTGATTTTAAAGTAATAGCTAAAAATACCGCAGGATTTAGCGGTGCAGATTTAGAGAATATGATTAATGAATCTGCGTTACTTGCAGCAAGAAAAGATAAAAAGACTATTGATATAAATGATGTTGAGGAAGCATTAGTAAAGGTAATGATGGGACCTGAAAAGAAAAGTAAAGTTATTAGTGATAAAGAAAGAAAACTTACAGCATATCATGAAGCAGGTCATGCAGTTGTAGCAAGATTTTTACCAACACATGATGATATACATGAGATATCTATAATTCCGAGAGGAATGGCTGGTGGATATACTATGTATAAACCAAATGAAGATAAAAGCTATGCTTCAAAATCTGAAATGAAAGAACATATCGTATCTTTGTTAGGAGGAAGAGTAGCTGAACAATTGGTACTTGATGATATAAGTACAGGTGCTTCAAATGATATTGAAAGAGCTACTAAAATAGCTAGAGAAATGGTTACTAAATATGGTATGTCAGAAAAGCTTGGACCAATATGCTTTGGAGGATCAGAAGAAGAAGTATTCTTAGGAAGAGATATGACAACACATAATAGAGATTATAGTGAAAATACAGCTTCACAAATAGATATTGAGATAAGAGATATAGTATTAAGTGCGTATAGAACAGCAGAAACTATATTAAAAGAAAATATTGAAAAATTACACAAAGTTGCTAAAATGCTAATTGAAAAAGAAAAAATAACTGGAGATGAATTTGAAGCTATATTTAAAGAATAAGTGAGTTTTCTCATTTATTCTTTTTATTTTTTACATAAAATATTGCATAAAAGCTATATTTATGTTATAATAAAAACGCTGTATGTTAATATCTAGTAGACATACAAATACACACATAATTGGAGCTTTATACTTCTGCCATAAATGTGGATAAATAAAGCTAAGATAATTATGGAGGAATAAAGAAGAAGGAGGAATTTTTAAATGGCAATTATACCAATGAAATCATTACTAGAAGCTGGTGTACATTTTGGACACCAAACAAAAAGATGGGATCCTAGAATGGCTCCATATATATTCACAGCTAGAAACGGAATATATATATTAGATTTACAAAAAACATTAAAAAAATTACAAGAAGCTTACAATGAAACTAAAAAAGTTGTAGCAGAAGGAGGATTAGTTTTATTTGTAGGAACAAAGAAACAAATCCAAGAAACAATAAAACAAGAAGCAGAAAAATGTGGAATGTTTTATATTAATAGCAGATGGTTAGGTGGTACATTAACTAACTTTGCTACTATCAAAAAAAGAATAGCTAGACTTAATGAATTAGAAAAAATGGAATCTGATGGAACATTTGATGTTCTACCAAAAAAAGAAGTTATTAAATTAAGAAAAGAGATGACAATTTTAAATACTAACTTAGGTGGTATTAAAAATATGGAAAAACTTCCATCATTAATATTTTTAGCAGATTCTAAAAAAGAATATATTTGTACAAAGGAAGCTAGAAAATTAGGTATTCCTACAATTGGATTAATAGATTCAAACTGTAATCCAGATGATGTAGATTTTGTAATTCCTGGTAATGACGATGCAGTAAGATCAGTAAGCTTAATTGCTGGAAAAATAGCTGATGCTGTAAATGAGGCTAAAGAAGGAAATTTAACAACTATTGAAGACGATGAAATTGAAACTATGCAAGAATTAGTTGAAAAAGAAGGCGTTGATAAAATAGAAAGAAAGCCAAAACAAAACAATAGAAGAAATTATGCTAAAAAAGAAGTAAAAAAGGAAGAAACTGAAGTTAAAGAAGAAAATAATGAAAATCAAGAACAAGAATAATATTAATATATAGGAGGTGCTTTAAATGGCAATAACAGCCGAGCAAGTTAAAGAATTAAGAGATAGAACAGGTGCAGGAATAATGGACTGCAAAAAAATCCTTACACAAGCAGAAGGAGATATGGAAAAAGCAATACAACTTTTAAAAGAAAAAGGAATGGCAAAGGCAGCTAAAAAAGCTGGAAGAGTTGCTGCAGAAGGACTAGTTGAAGCATATATACACAATGGAAAATATGGTGCTTTAGTTGAGGTTAACTCTGAAACAGACTTTGTTGCTACAAATGATGAGTTTAAACAATTTGTAAAAGATATAGCTATGCATATAGCAGCTGCTGCTCCTCAATATGTAAAACGTGAGGATGTACCTGCTTCAATTGTAAATGCAGAAAAAGAAGCACAAAAACAAA
Source organism: uncultured Clostridia bacterium (assembly GCA_944387375.1). GTDB lineage: Bacteria > Bacillota > Clostridia > TANB77 > CAG-465 > CAG-465. The sequence goes on along the minus strand of CALXEQ010000010.1, from coordinate 8,317 downwards.
AAGCTTTAAGTGAAGGAAAACCAGAAGCTATTGTTGAAAAAATTGTAGAAGGAAGAATGGATAAATTTTATTCTGAAATTTGTCTATTAGATCAACCTTTTGTTAAAGATCCAGATAAAACAGTTGGACAACTTTTAACAGAATTAATCTCAAAAATTGGAGAAAATATAGTAATAAGAAGATTTGTTAGATATGAAAGAGGCGAAGGAATCGAGAAAAAAGAAGAAAACTTTGCTGAAGAAGTTATGAAACAAGTCAATGGTTAATTAAAAAATACTCGTTTATCGAGTATTTTTTTTTAATTGACATCAATTTTATTAAATGATATAATCAATATTGTTAAAAATGGAGGATAAAAATGTATAAGAGAATATTAGTTAAATTAAGTGGAGAAGCTATTGGACAAGATGATGGAAGAGGAATAGAAAGTAGTAAATTAGAAAGAGTAGCAGATCAATTGGTAGATTTAAATAAAGATGGAGTTGAAGTAGCAGTTGTAATTGGAGCTGGAAATTTTTGGAGAGGAAAATACGGTGGCAATTATATAAAAAGAACAACATCAGACTACATGGGAATGCTTGCTACAACTCTAAACGCATTAGCGCTACAAGAGATGCTTGAATCAAAAGGAGTACAAACAAGAGTGCAAACAGCAATTGAAATGAAACAGATAGCAGAGCCTTATATAAGAAGAAAAGCAGTAAGACATTTAGAAAAAGGAAGAATTGTTATATTTGCATGTGGAACAGGAAGTCCATATTTTACAACAGATTCAGCTGCAGCTTTAAGAGCAGTAGAAATGGATTCAGATGTTATATTACTTGCTAAAAATGTTGATGGAGTATATAATAAGGATCCTAAAAAATATGATGATGCGAAAAAATATGATGAAGTAACATATATGCAGTCAATAAATGAAAAACTTGGAGTTATGGATACTACTGCAATTACTTTATGTATGGAAAATAAAATTCCTATACTTGTATTTGCACTTAATGAAGAAAATTCTATAAAAAGAGCAGTAAGTGGAGAAAAGATTGGAACAATTATAAAAAATTAGATATAATATAACTAAGTTTATTTTTTATATTTGGAGGTATGTATATGGAAGATAAGGGAGAAGTGTTATATGAATTAAAACCTACTTTTAATTTTTTATATGAACTTGTTATGCCAACTGGTAGAAAAATACGTTCTGCGCTCATGTCTATAATTTTAGCTATAGTAATAAAAGTTATACTTATTTTTTCAAAAAGCTATATACTTGGATTTAATAATGAATTAATAAATTCAATATATAACGTATGTGATATTTTGATGATATTAGTAATAATACTTACAATGATATTTTTTGCTGCTAGAATTATATTTCAAATATTAGAATATAGGGGTATGAGTTATAAGTTTTATGAAGACTGTATGACATCAGAAAATACTTTTTTAAATCAGACAAGAAAAACAATTGATTATATAAATATAAGAGAAGTTGAAATAAGAAGGTCAATAATTGATAGAATAATGGGATTTGGAATAATAATTGTATATACAAATGCAGAAAAAGCATATGGTAGTGCAACTGTAATATATGCAATCAAAGATACGCAAAGACATTATAATGAAATAGAAAAAATAATATATAAGGGAAAAGATATAACTGTTAAAGATAAAACTCTTGAAGATGAGAATCCTGTTAAAGAAGAAAATTAGTATAAAAATCCTGCTTAAATATTAAATTAAGTAGGATTTTATCATTTTTTGAAATAGCTTTTGCTTTTGCAATATTGACTATGATATTTAAAAATAGTATAATAACTAGTGTTATAGGAGGGATTTAATTGAAGAAAGGTAATATTTTAAAAATAGTAATTTCTTTAGTTATAATGATACTCTTAGCATATCTTGCAATATTTGGAATCAAAGTTGGAGATACAACTATTGTAAAGGGTATAAGAGATATTAAAACTGGACTTGATATAAGTGGTGGAGTTTCTATTGTATATCAAGCAGAATCAGAAGATGGTAAAGAAATTACACCAGCTGATTTAGAAAAATCTAAAGCAGTTATTCAAAACAGATTAGAAGCTAAGAACATCTATGATTATATTATTAGACTTGATACGAATACAAATCAAATTAATGTTGAAATACCAGCAGATACTAGTGATACATCAGTAGATCCCTTAGCAGCCGTAGAAGGCTTAGATCAAACAGCAGTTGTTCAATTTAGAGATTCAGATGGAAATGTACTTTTAGAAGGAGATGACATAGAATCAGCACAATATAGTGATGATGCAGTTGACAGTACAGGAATTGGTACACCACATGTTATTTTAACATTTAGTGAAGAAGGTACAACAAAATTTGCTTCAGCTACAGAAGAATTAGTTGGACAGCAAATGCCAATATATTTAGATGAGGAATGTATAGCGTCACCTATGGTAAATTCAAAAATTGATTCATCAACAGCTATAATAACAGTAGGTGATGGTACTTATGCTGAAAAAAAAGCAACAGCTGAAGAATATGCAATGCTTATAGATTCAGGAAGTTTACCATTTAATTTAAATGTTGTAAATAAAGAATACATAGGGCCATATGTTGGTCAACAAGCTTTACAAGTTAGTATAAAAGCAGGAGCTATAGCACTTGCTCTAGTATGTATAGTAATGATTGTAAAATATAGATTACCAGGTATTGTTTCAACAATAGCTTTAATTATATATACATCTTTATTATTATTAATTATTGCTAATACTGGTACTACAATGACTTTATCAGGAATAGCTGGATTAATTTTATCTATTGGTATGGCAGTAGATGCTAATGTAATAATATATGAGAGATTAAAAGAAGAATTAGCTAAAAAACTTGCATATAAGAAAGCTTTTGACAAGAGTTTTAAAAATGCTATGACAACAATTATAGATGGTAACATAACAACTATAATAGTTGCTTTAGTGTTATATTTATTAGGTTCTGGTATGGTAAAAGGATTTGGAATAGTGCTTGCAATAGGTGTTATTTTAAGTTTATTTACAGCAGTTGTAGTAACTAAATTTATTTTAAAACAATTTATGCCTCTAGCAGGTAAAAATACAAGATTATTTGGACTAAAAAAGGAGGTAGAATAATATGAAATTTAATTTTGATTATATAAAACATAAAAATATTATATTTGCTATCTCTTTAATTATAGTTGTTTGTGGATTAGTATATGGAGTAGTTACAGGATATAAATTTGATATAGATTTTAAAGGTGGTACAAGGATACAAGTAGATTTAAATGAAGAGTATCAAAATAGTGATGTAAGTAAGATTGTGGAAGATGTTTCAGGACTTGTTCCAGAAATACAAACATCAAGTGTTGGAAATCATTCTGTAACCATTACTACGGAAACTATATCTGAGGAAGTATCAGATAATATAGTAACAGCTTTAAATGAAAAATATACAAATATGGGAGAAGCTACAGTAAAAAATGTTCAGGCTTCATATGGAAGAGATTTGTTAAATTCGGCTATAATAGCTGTTATAGTTTCAATTATATTATTATTAGTATATATAGCAGTTAGATTTAAAACATTAGGATATACTGCTGCAATATCTGCAATACTTGCTTTGCTATTTGATGTATTATTTTTATTTGCAGTATATGGAGTATTTAAATTCCCTATAAATGGAACATTTGTAGCAGTTATTTTAACAATAATTGGTTACTCAATAAATGATACTATAATAGTTTATGATAGAATTAGAGAAAATAATAAATTAATTACAAAGTCATCAGATAAAAAGACTGTAATTAATGATAGTATAAATCAAACAATGCATAGAACAATTATGACTGCATTTACAACAATAGCAGCAATTGGTGTTGTACTTGTATTTTCTTTAATATATGATCAAGAAACATTAAAGCAATTTTCAATACCTTTAGTTATAGGTATTGCAGAAGGAGCTTTTTCATCAATATTTATAGCATCAAATTTATGGTATTCTATAGATAATTTATTAAATAAAAATAAAAAGAATAAAGATATTAAAAAGGCAAAAAAAGCATAAATAAAAATATAGATAAAAATATAGATAAAAACTTCATATATAAAAAATATATATGGAGTTTTTTCTTGAATAAAGATTATATTTATGATATATTAATTTTGTGATATGTATGAATATAAAAAGAATTGAGAGAAAAATACAAAATTCAACTAAAAATAAAGATTATCAAAAAGCATTAGATATTATTGAGGAACAATATAAAAAACTATTTAGGAAGATGCTTAAATATAAAAAAATTAAAATAGATAAGGACTTATATTTATATGATTATATTATAAAGATTGAAGAAAAATATAATATACTATTTTCAAAAGAAATATCTGATATGAAATATGTTCTTTATTCAGATAAATTTACATCAAAACAGCAAATAATGTGGCTACTTGATAATTTTACTGAATTTTGTGATTATAAAGTATAAAAAATAAATTTAGGAGGAAGTGTTATGATAGAATTTATCTTAGCTATACTTTCTTTTATTTCATCTTTTATACCATATTTTGGTTATATTATAGCTATAATTATAGCAATCGTTGCCATAATTTTAAGTAAAGTAAAGTTGAAAAGAAAAAATGAAAATATAAAGGGTGAAATATATATAATATCTATTGTAGTTTCTATAGTAGCAATAATTTTATCTATTATTATAGGTGTGTTTACATTTATTAATTATAATGAAAATACAAATAACAATAGTATGTTTAGTAACAGTGTTATTGCTAATTACAACAGTTATAATATTGGAAATGATATAAATGTGAATAATCAAGTACAAATAAAAATAAATAGCATAAATAAAGAGAATAATAAATATGTAGCTAATATTACATTTAAAGCGTTAGCTGAAAGTGTTAATATATCAACCTATGACTTTTTTATATATGATGAGGAAAATAATAAGACATATTTTCCTGCATATAATGATGATTTTATATCTTTGAAAATTTCCAAGGATGAAAGTATTACTCAAAATATATCATTTGATATATCAGATGAAATTAATAAAGCTTTTTTAGTTTATAGGTATGATTTATATGGTGTAAAAGTACAAATATAGATATAATATTTGCATATCTTAAAAATATTGACAAAATATATAAAATAGTGTACGATATACATGTATTTATAAAGAAAAGAGGTAGAAAATGGATAGAAACGGAACTTCAAAAAATAATACGTCAAATAAAAGTAATGTTACTTTAAAAAAGGTACTTAGAAGACCAATAGTTAGATTATTAATTTTAATTGTACTTATAGTTATTATAGTATTAATCGTTACAAATTTACCAAAGAAAAATAAAGCAGAAGATACATTAATAGGATATCAAAAATTGATTAATGTTACAGATAATACTTATACTTTTGTTGATATGGATGGAAATGTAAAAACATATGATGGGTATACATCAATGGACGATTTTTATTATGATGTAACATGTGTATCAAAATTAAATGAGGAAGATAATACAGTTACACAAATGGCCTTAATAAATAAAAATAACAAAAGTGTGGTAGATTTTGGAGAATATGATAGTTATGTTCAAGTAGTTGGAGGAAAATATTACAAGGTAGAAAAAGAAGGAAAATATGGTATTATAGACTATCAAGGTAAAGTTATAATAAATCCAGAATATGATTATATTTCAATAACAACTGTTCAAGAAGCAACTGAAGTAGTATTTGAATGTCAAAAAGAAAATAAATATTATTTTGTAAATGAGCAAGGTATGACAATAATGGAGACAGAGAGTGCACTACATAGCATCTCTTATTCAAATAAGTTTAATGAGGAATATGATACAGTAATATATATTTCTGTTGATGGAGTAAAAAGATACTTTAATCTTAGAACAGGTGAAGAATTATTTGCAGATAAACAAGATGTTAATTTCTCATACAATATCTTACAAGAAGAAGGAAAAATAAGCTTTTATGGCAAAGATGCAAAGCTAGTTACAGAAATTGATACATCAGCAGATTATTCGTCTGATGTAAGAGTATATTTTAAAGAATATGTTGTATTAGAACAAAAAAATGTAACATCTGGAACAAGACAATATAAATATACTGTATATGATTCAGACTTTAAACAAGTATTAGAAAGTGAATCTAAAATTAATCCTGTTCAGGATTTAGATGGAAATGTTTATTTTATTATAAATGAGAATAATTCAGTAAAAATAGTAAATGAGAGTAAAAAAGAAAAAGTTATTGAAGGATATCAATTTAATGGAACAAGTACAAATAATCTTCAGTTTTTAGTATTAAATTCAGTAGACGATTCAAATAAATATGAAGTATATAATTTCAATGGTAAGCAATTAATTACTGATATAAATGAATATACGCAAAAAGGCTCTGGATTATTAGTAGGTAAATATGATGAATCTGGAAATTTAACAAGAAACTTAGTTTTAGGAAATGAAGAATTAATTGCACTTGGAACTGAAGATAACGTATTAGCAAATGATTATTATTTAACAATTGAAGATAATAAAAATTTAAAAGTATCTGTTGTTAATACTGATGGTAAAATAACAGTAGATAAAGCAAATGGTACAAAAGTATTCTATAATAAAAATTATATAGGAATACAAGATGGAGATAATGTAAATATATATGACGTAGAAAATGGTAAGCTTACATATACATATCCAGTATCAGAATATATTAATAGAGATGAGACAGTAAGTGTGGTAGAGCTTTCTACAGGATTTTATGGATTTGATGGAAAATTACTTCTTGAAAAACAACAATAATAGTAAAAAAATAGCTTAGAGGTATCTCTGAGCTATTTTTACACGTTTACATAATTTGACTTTTCCTAATAAAAATGATATAATTATCTTATCGTTTAATTTTGAAAATTTTTTAATTAAAAAAGGAGGGGTTGCGTTATGAGTTTAATGCATATAGTTGATTATTTACATTCAGGTAGTGAAGAAATGATTTGGAATACTGCTAAGCTTTGTGTAGTAGTAAAAGAAAATTTTATAGGAAAATACGAACAAGTATTGACTATAAGGAGAATTCATCATTTGGGATATAAGGTATGGTTAGGAAAAGAAGAGATCGTAAAATCATTTGCTTATGATAAAGCAGACGAAAATGGTGGAGCAAGAAGTATACTAACAGTAAATAATGAGTTTCTTGTACCAAGATGTAAAGACAATAATTTACCAACCACAAGAATTGCACTATACAATAAATTAGTATATGTGATAAAAAAAGAAAAAATATTAGTAAAAGAACTTGTATTAGAAAATAATATGCCTGTACTTTTAGACTGTGAATTTCAAAGAAATAAATATAAGTATTTCGAAGATGTTCCAAAGGGAATAAAGGGTCGTTTTTCTAATAATGTTAAAAAGAGTGGAGAAGAATTTATAATATTTTAGTAAATAAAAAAAGCTTGAGACAATCAAGCTTTTTTGTTTTATATATCAAACTTATCATTTATTGGGCAACACATATTATTTTCTAGATATAGTTGTTTTTTCTTTCTATCAATTGATATAATCTTATCTTTGTTTACTATAAAAGATCTGTGGCAGCGTATAAAATTTTTAGGTAAAGATTCTTGCATTTTTTCAAGTGTTTTTGTGCAAGATATTACGCCTTTTGATGTAGTAATATTAGTTCTATTTATACTTTTTTCCATGTAAATTATTTCATCAGATTTGATAGAATACCATTTATTTATTTTAATAAACATATTATTATCATCTGAAAATTCTTCTTTTATTCTTGAAACTAAATCACTTATCATATCCATGTTAACAGGCTTTATTAAATAATCAAATATTTTAGTTACAAGTGCTGGATATAAAAATCTTTGATGTGCAGATAAGAATATAAGATAGAATTCTTTGTTAAATTTTCTTAGTTTCTTTGCAAATTCTATTCCATCTAGGCTATTATTCTTAAATTCCACATCTAGAATTAATATATCTATTTTTTTGCTTTTAATTAATTCTTCTATTTTTTCTTGATTATCTGTTATGATACTAATTTCCGCATTAACATTTTGTTCTATTATTTGTGATTCAAGAAATTTTTTTACTAATTGTATAGAATCTAAATTATCATCACAAAGTGCAATCTTTAACATTATTACCTCCAAAGATTAATAGTATTATAGTACTATATTTTTTTTAGTTTGTCAATATTTCCTAATTATTGTTAATCCTTTTTTAAAAAGATACCTTATCATTAATAAAAAAGATTCCGATATATATTGTATAATATCTCTTTG
>CALXEQ010000009.1 GCA_944387375.1 uncultured Clostridia bacterium | reverse complement strand
TTGGAATATCAGTAATTTTATTTGTAAAATATGAAGGTAAAGTATTAATAGAAAAAGTATAAAGTAATAAAAGTAAGCACTATACGCTTTTATGTATAGTGCTTATAATATTATATATTACTTTTTCTTTTAATCATAAACATTATAGCTATTGAAGATATAATTAAAATAGGTAAAATAGCTATAAAATTAATATCAGAAGTTGCAGGTGGATCTGCTACCATAATTTTAGTAGTTATATCAGATGATTGTTCATAATCTAAATAAGTTACATTAGTTGAATTATTAACATTAATTAATTTATCTAAAATATCAGTATTATAATCTTCTTTTAAAGTTAATGTATATTCAAGTGTAGCAGCTTCTCCTACTTTAAGTTCTTCTATATTCCAAGTAAGTGAATTATTAGCAATATCAGATACTGTGCCAATATTTGTAGGTAAATAAGTAATATTAAAATTATCTATTATTTCTTGTGAGAAGTTATCCACTATTTTTATATTATTTAACGTTTTTTCAATTGGTTTTATATCAGTTAATATATCTTGGGTTATTGTTTTTTCAATATCAGTATCTTGAATATAGTAAAAAGAATTTACAGTATCATTATTAAAGATTTCATTTATTATTTCATTAAAAGTTTTGCCTTGACCAACTGGTGAATAATCTCCATCAGATATACCAGTAAGCATTGCGATAGTAGTTATATTTTTTTCTTTTGTATCTATTAATTCATTTTTTGTATTTTCAATTACTTTATCTGAGTAATAAGAATCAAAATCAAATGCAACATTAGGTGCTCCATCACTTAAAATTATCATATATTTATTATTATTTTCTTGACTAAATTGTTGCTTTGCAAGAACTACTCCTGCTTGTAAATCAGTTCTTGGACCTGTACTTTGCATATTAGATATTGCATTTGTTATATTTTGTGCATTGTTATCTAGAGTGCATACAACATTTGCATCAGCGATAGTACCTTCTTGGTAGAAATCAGGACTAGTAGCAAAAGATACCACTCCTATTTTTAAATTATTGTTATTTTCAAGTAGTGAATTAATTAAAGTATTTGCTGAATTGAGTACAGCTTCTTTTCTAGTACCATTTTCATCGATCCAATCTTCCATACTATTTGACATATCTATTACAAACATTATTTCTCCAGATAATTCTTGTATAGGTTCGTTATTTTGAACTTGTAATCTAAATGTTAAAGATTTATTTTCTTCATCTTTATTAATCAATTCTTTGCTAAAATATGAATTATCATCAATTTGCATTTGTAATGTGGGATTTTCTTTTATCTCTATTAATGTAGTATCATAAGCTGCAAATATTGAGTTTGAAAAAATTAAAGCAACTAAAAAGTATGCTATAATAAAAAATTTGTTTTTCATATATAAACCACTCCTTAATGATTTTATTATATTATAAAATAAAAAAATATACTAGTTATTTAATTATTATTTGAAAATAATAATAGCATTATAATTTAAATGTAATTTTTTTATATAAAATATGTTATTTTTATAACTAAATAATAAAAATTAAGATGAGCTATAAATTATATTAATTATAAATATTTGTATGTAGTATCATATTGTATTGCAAATTTACATAATGTATAGTATAATAATTTGTATTGGAGGAGATATTTATGAAAAGACTAGAAGAGTATATAACTAGTATAAATGATTTTCCTAAAAAAGGAATTATTTATAGAGATGTTACATCTGTTTTAGAAGATAAAAAAGGATTAAAACTTGCAATAGATAGTATGCAAGACTTAATAAAAAATATAGATTTTGATGTTGTTGTAGCACCAGAATCAAGGGGATTTATTTTTGGAATGCCAATAGCATATAATTTAAATAAAGGTTTTGTACCAGTAAGAAAGCCAGGAAAATTACCAAGAGAAGTTATAAGTCAAGACTATGAGCTAGAATATGGAAGTTCAACACTTCAAATGCATAAAGACGCTATTAAAAAAGGAGATAGAGTAGTTATAATTGATGATTTAATGGCAACAGGAGGAACAACGCAAGCTATAGTAAAATTAGTGGAAAAACTTGGTGGAAAAGTTGTTTTAATTTGTTCACTAATTGAACTGGTAGATTTAAATGCAAGAGAACTATTAAAAGATTATAATATAAAATCATGTGTTAAATATAAAGGAGAATGACTATGAAAAGAATTGGAATTATTGCAGCAATGAATGAAGAAATGCAACAAATAAAAAATGTAATGGATAATATAGTAGAAAATAATATACATAATTTAAAATTTTTTGAAGGAGTTATTTCAGGGAAAAATTGCGTTTTAGTAGAATGTGGTGTAGGTAAGGTTAATGCGGCAAGAACTACACAAATTATGATAGATAATTATGATATAGAATATATTGTTAATGTTGGAACAGCAGGTGCAATAGATAATGATTTAAATGTTACTGATGTTGTAATTGGTGAAAAGATAGCACAACATGATTTTGATATAACTGCTTTTGGTCATGAAAAAGGATATATTACAGGTGTTGGAAAATATGTTTATTCAGATGAAAAACTTATTAATAAATGTAAAGAGGTAATGGAGAGTATAGATAAAGATAATAGTTTTAATGTTAAAGTTGGAGCAATAGCTTCAGGAGATGTTTTTTGTACAAGTCAAGAGCTAGCAAATAACATATCTAATGAATTTAATGCTTCTTGTGTTGAAATGGAAGGAGCAGCAATAGGACAGATATGTGCTTTAGATAATGTACCTTTTATTGTAATTAGGAGTATATCCGATAGTCCAAATGGTAATAATAATATAGATTTTGATACATATTTAGATATTGCCTCAAAAAGAGGAGCAAATTTTTTACAAGAGTTATTAAAATAAAAGAATTTCTATTGAAGTTCTTTTTTTTGTTTTTTCTTCATTATTTTTAATATTATATGGTATAATATTTTTCATAGGAGATGAGTATATGGAAAATTTTAATCTATATAATCAGGTAAGTTCACCATATTTTGGTGTAATAATAGCTATAATTATAATATTACCGTTACTTCTTATAGCTACTATATTTAGACCTAAGTATAAAAATGATAAAAAAATAAAGAAAAATAAACTATTTAATATATCGAATGTATTAAGAATAGTATCATTTATTTTATGTATTGTAATTCTTTGTATATTTAGGGATTCATATGATATTAAAAATACAAATATTTGGTTTGGAATTATGCTATTTTTCTATGTATTATATTATGAATTAATTATACGATATATAGTAAGAGGAAGAAGACAGAAAGATTTATATAAGCCATTTATGTATGTAAAAGTTCCAATTGCTATATGTATTAGTGGAGGAATGTTATTTACTGGTATTTGGTCAAAAAATATATATTTAATAATATCGTCTATAATATTTTGTATAAGTAATATTTATGTGTCATATATGACATATTATAATAAATTTGTAGAATACAGAGATCTGTATGATGAAAATAGAAATCCAGTAAATAAAAGAGTTATCCGTGATGGTAAAGTACCAAAAGGATTAAAATATGTAACAGTAGTAGTATTTATATATAATAAATATACTAAAGAATGGCTTATGCAAAAAAGAAGTAAAGACAAAGGTGGGAAATGGGCAACAACATCTGGACATCCTATAAGTGGACAAACAAGTATTGAAGGAATGGTAACAGAAATAAAAGAGGAACTAGGGCTTACTGTAAAAGAAGAGGAATTAAATTTTATAACTACTGTTAATAGAAAAGAAAAATTTGCAGATATTTATTATTTAGAAAAAGATGTAGATTTAAATAAATTAAATATTCAAAAAGAAGAATTAGATGATATAAAATGGATGACGCAAAAAGAAATAGAAGAACTATATAAGGCGGGAAAGTTTAAAAAGACTCATTATAATTATTATCATGAATTATTAAAATGTATGAATAAAAATTAAATTTATAGATTTTTATATTTCTTTATGATATTATATATACTATGTAGGAGGAATATGATGGATACAATTAATAATAAAGAATTAATGAATGCAATAGAAATAATGAAACAGGAGAAAACACCACAATCACAAAATAGAGTTATAGCTGAAATTTTAAAAGCTAAATTTATGTGTCCTGTAATATTACAAGATGTACCAAAAGGTGGTGGAAAGATAAATATAACTAAAGATACTAAAATTCAATTTTCTATTGTAAAAACAACAAATGATAAGAACTTTTTAATCGCTTTTACAAGTGATGAAGAAGTAAATAAATGGCAAAAAAATAAAACACAACAATCAATAATTTATACTTTTGAAGATTATGCAACAATTGCACAAAATAATGAAAACCTAGAAGGATTTATAATAGATCCTAAAGGATGTAATTTAATATTTACTAAAAATATGATAATGCAAATTAAAAACAGTATTACAAGAGAAAATGTCGTAAAAAAAGATACTCAAGTTGAGTTAAGTGTACCAAAGGATTTATCTGAAGATTTACAAAATAAATTACATGATGTACTTGTAAATAACAAAGAAATAAAAAAGGCTTATCTTTTAAATATGTTAAAAGAAGAGGAAAAGAGTTATTTATTAATTATTGATGCGTTAGGAAATGAAAAAGAATATTTTAATACAATAGCAAGTGCTTTAATTCCATTTTTAGGAGGTATGCCATTAAATTTATTACCTATTAATACTGAATTTGGTACAAAGGCAATAGAAAAATTTAAACCGTTTTATGAAGTAAATGAATAAAATAATATATTATGTTATAATAACTTAAAAATAGAAGTGTAACTTAAAGTTAACACTTCTATTTTTTTAGTACAATATTATATCCGTTTTTTATTATTATATTTTCTTTTTGAAGATGTTGAATTTCTCTCATCATTGCACTTCTGTCAATAGATAAATAGTCTGCAAGATCAGTGTATGAAAGAGGTAAAGTAAAATCTTTTTTATTATATTCAATACTTAAAAATGAGAAGTATGATAATAATTTTTCTCTAATACTTCTTTTAGTAAGTAATTCAATTCGTATGTTTTGTTTTATTGTTCTATTTAAAAATAGGTTTAATAAATTAGTATTAAAATTATTACTATGCTTTAAAATATCGTTGTATAAGAAAAATATTACTTCACAGTTTGTTTTAGCAATTACAAATAGTTCGCTATTTGTTTTTATTGGAAAAAAAACTTCACCAAAAACATCGTTTGATTTGAGAGTTTCAATTATAGTTTTATTTCCATTTTTATCATATCTAATAATATCTGCATTTCCTTTTTTTAAAATACATATTTGATTTCTATTTTTAATATAAGTAGTTATTATATCATTTTTTTTTATTGATTTTATTTGAATATTTAAATTGCTATTTTGTAATTGTTGTGTAAACTCAGTTATGTTTAAATCCTTGTACAATGATATCACCTCGATTTTTAAACATTATACTATAAAATTTTGAAAAAATAAATACTACAGTTTTGTAATGTAAATGATATAAATTTTATATTCCTAGATAATAGCCAGTTACATCAATTAATAAAAAATATTTGTCAATTTTTGTTGCAAAAGCAACAGAATTTTAGAAAAATAATTGTATAATATAGTTGTGTTAAAAATCAAGAGGGGGAATTGTAATGAAAGTAATAAAAAGAGATGGAAGAGTTGTGGATTATGATAGAGAAAAAATAGCCATTGCAATACAAAGGGCAAATGAAGAGGTAAATTTAGAGCAAAGAGCAGATAGAAGTAATATAAAGTCAATAATGCTTTATATAGAGGATCTTGGCAAAAAAAGAATTTTGGTTGAGGATATACAAGATATAGTAGAACAAAAATTAATTGAGCAAGAAAAATATGAACTTGCTAAAAGATATATAGATTATAGATATGAAAAAACTTTAGCTATTAATGAAAATAATGAGTTTTCAAATGTAAATAATGAAATAATGTTTGCTGGAAATATATAATAATTAGATTTAAATTTGGGGAGAAATAATATATTCTCCTTAATTTTTTGTTGAGAAATGATGATTAATAATATATAATAAAACATGGAGTGTGATATAAATGAATATTTATCCTAAAACTAGTGTAAATTTTGAAGGATTAGATAAATTAATAAGTTATGTAGAAAAATATAAAGGAATAGAATTACAGTTTTTTGATGAAAATGGTATTATGGAGCAAATAGATATAAAAACACCAGTTGAAAAGTTACTTGAAAGAGTACCATCTATTAAAGAAATTACAATACATCCACCTTTATGTAACTATGATATTGAACATGTAATATTTAAAGATATTAGTATAATTGAAGAACAATTAAGAGTATGTGTTGTTTTAGCTAGAAAATATAATATAAAAATTAATTTGTTATATCATACACAAATAGATTTTATAAAGCATAAAGCTCTTACAATAGATAAGATTAAAAATTTATTAAAAATAATAGAAGGAGAAAATGTAACATTACTATTAGAAAATTTATTTATGTTTGATGAACAAGAATGTACTGTATTTAAACTTGCTGAATATATTAATCATCCTAATTTAAAAGTTTGTTTTGATATTTGCCATATGTATTGTAAAGCAAATATATATAAAACAGATATAGAAACTTTTGCTAAAAAATATTTAGATCCACAACTTTGTAAAAAATATATTTATCAAGTACATTTTTCACATACATTAAATAATGATGGATATATTGATAGAAAAACACATGGAAGAGTACATGATAATATTGAAGAGTTAGAGTATGATTTAAATTTACTTACAAAATATGGTATGGACAAATGTAATTATATAACTGAGGTTAGTGAAGATAATTATAATTTAAGAGTTGATCAATTAAAAGAATTAGACATGCTTGAGAAAGCTTGTCAACAGTGAGGTATGTTATGGAAAGAAATTTTAAAATTTACGAGGAAATATTTGAAAGCTATGTAAATAAATTTATTGAAAAATCAGAAGGCGATGAAGCTCGTAAATTGAATTTTACAAATAAAAAAATACATTCATATCATGTAAGAGATAATATTTTAAAAATTGCAAAAGAAGAAAATTTAGATGTTGATATGTTTGTAGTAGAATTTATTGGATTATTTCATGATATAGGCAGATTTTACCAATATGATAAGTATGAAACTTTTAATGATGATTTATCTGAAAATCATGGTAAGTTAAGTATTAAAGTATTAGAAGATGAGGGAATAATTAATATGATAGATTATGATTTAAGACCATATATAGTCGATCCAATACTTATGCATAATATGAAAGATTTACCACGTATTGATGATAAGAAAATGTATTTGTATTCTGCTCTTTTGAGAGATGCAGATAAACTTGATGGATTTAGATCAATTAGTGTATATGAAAGAAAAAATAAAAAGCTTGCATATTTTAAAAACAAGTCAGACGACCCTATAATATCTGATGAAGTGTTTAATAATATAATAAATCACAAATCTGTATATAAATATGATCTAAAAACTGTACTTGAGAGTCAGATTGTATCTTTAGGATATATAACATCAGATATTAATTTTGATACAACTTTAAGACTTATTAAAGAAAATAATTATACACAAAAAATGTTTGAGAAAATGCAAGATACACCTCAGTCTAGAAAAATATACGATTTTGTTAATGATTATATAGAAAGGAGACTTTCTAATGAAAAAGAATAATAAAATAACCGCTTTAATAGTTACATTATTTATTGTTATAGTTATAATTATTTCTGCAATTTTTATATATAAGAAATTAACATATCGTGAGGTGATACTTTCAATAGATGATGTAATTGAAGTAAATAATAAAGTACAAGCGGGAGAAAGTATAGATTTTGAGTATTTTAAAGATTATAAATTAATTAAAGAGGATGAAAAAAATGGAATGGACATTTATATGTATGAAATGGGCTCAAAATATGAATTTGAAGTGGATGTTATAAATGATAAGATAGTTGCAATGTTTCTTATAAATAAAGTTACATATGACTATGTAAATATACTAGAGGATTCATTAGAGGAATTTTTACAATTCAATTAAAAAGAAGGCTTTTAAGCCTTCTTTTCATTATTTAATATTTTTTCTATTTCTTTAAATCTTTTAACTTTTGCTGTAGTCGTTTTAATCATTTCTTCATCTGTTAAAAATAATTTTTTAATATATTTATAAGTAGGAAGAGTTTTGTTTATTTCTTTAATATCATTCCATACTTTATCGTGTAGTTCGTCATAAGAGATATTGTTCATATGTTCTTTTACATAATCTTTATTATATACAATTTCAACAGATACTACTAAGTCATCATCTTTTGGGTATCCAAAAATCATTGATTCAGATACATAAGGAAGATTGTTTACAAGTATTTCTAACTCTTCTGGAAATATTTTTTTACCATTTTTAAGTACTATTACATTTTTCTTTCTACCGCTTATAATTAAAAAGTTATCTTCATCAAAATATCCAAGATCTCCTGTATAGAACCATCCATCTTTTAGCACTTCATTTGTTGCTTCTTCATTTTCGTAATATCCAAGCATAACATTTGGACCTTTTGCCTTTATTTCTCCAATACCTTTTTCATCAGGACTATCAATTTCAATATCTATAGTATATAAAGGCTTTCCAACACTTCCAGCTTTTAAATTCTTAATATTTTCTGCAGAAAGTACGGGTGAAGTTTCTGTAAGTCCATATCCTTGAAGAGTAGTGATACCAAAGCTTTTAAATCCTTCTGCTACATCTTTATCTAATGCTGCTGCACCACTTATTACAAATCTAATATGTCCACCAAGTTGATCTAAAATTTGTTTAAATACTTTTCTTCTTATGTCTATATTAAATTTAAGTAGAAAGTTACATATTTTTCTACCAGTTTTTATTAAATTTTCTTTATTTTGTTTTTTTACTTCTACCATTATTTTTTTATACATTGCTTCAAGAATTAATGGCACACATACAAATACTGATACTTTATATTCTTCTAAGTTTTTTTGTACGTATTTAAGTCCATCACAAAAAGTAGTGCATACTCCATTATGTAAAAATAACATTAGTGCAGTAGAGCCAAAAGTATGATGGAAAGGCAGGAAGGCTAAGGATACATCGCTATCTAAAAATTTTACCATACAATCTAGTGAATAAATATTAGATAGGATATTATCTTGTGATAGCATAACTGCTTTAGAAATAGAAGTTGTACCTGATGTAAATAGAATAATACTCATTTCTTTTGTATTTATCTCATATTCAAATGCATCTTTTTTACCAGCATCTATTTCTTTTTTTCCATTGGCAATAACTTCATCCATACTTATATATCCATTATCATTTTTTCTCATACAAATATAGTTTGTAAGTTTTGTTGTATTTTTTTCTTTTATACCATTTATAGTTTCTATATAATTATCATCAAAAATAATACAATCGGCTTTACTTCTAATTATAAGAGATTCTATTTCATCTGGTTTAAGCCCTTTATCAAGAGGCACTACAATTCCTACAGAGGATAGTACACTTGTATAAGCAACTGCCCAAGGATAACTATTTTTTCCAATAATAGCTATTCTTTTATGTTGTAGTCCTAAAGATATAAGCCCTTGTGCAAAGTTATCTACATCGTTTTTAAAATCTAAATATGTTATATATTTGTATTTAGGATTTTTTTCTATTTTTTCTTTAAGGATAAATGCATTTTTATCTTTGAATTTCTTTACAGAATCTTCAATTAATTCTCTAAAAGAATTTAGTTTTTTTGCATCCTTATATAATATTTCATTATTTTTCAAAATATACACCTCTTTCAATCTAGTTTTCAAAACTATTATATCTGAAATACTAAATAAAGTCAATGAATATAAATCATATTATTGTATAATGAAAATTGTTATGGTATTATATCTATATAAAAAGAGGTGAATATTTTGGAAGAAAATAGAGATCATACGATAGAGACAAAATTTAAGAAAAACTGTAAATTATTAGTTCAAAACAAATTACCAAAATGGGAAGAGTTACCAGACATAGGTCTTTATATGGATCAATTGGAGAAGCTTTTAAATAAATACCTAAGTATATATAATGATGGTGATGAAGAGAAGTTAATAACACGTGCCATGATAAATAATTATGTTAAAAATGGTCTTATACCAAAGCCAGAAAAAAAGTTATATAGTAGAGATCATATTGCATATTTACTTGTAATAGGAATTTTAAAGCCCGTACTTTCTATGTCTAATATAAAAGAGATATTAATGTGTCAAACAGGGTATAGAAATTCAAGAGATATATTAAATTTAGTGTATAATATTTTAGAATTAAGTTCAGATTTTTTTATAGATAAAGTAGCTTTAAAAGTTGAATCGATGCTTAAAGTAGATGGGAATTCTTCTGTTGCATTTACATCTTTGGCAATGACTATGGGGATAATTTCAAATACAAGTAGAATGGTTGCAGTAACTGCACTAAAAACTAGAAAAGAGTGGGAGGAAAATAAAAAATGAATATAGAATATGAAGCAAGAATATTAGAGATAGATAAAGATAAATTAATAAAGAGGCTTAATAAGCTAAATGCAAAGTTTGTAGGTGAGTTTAATCAAAAAAGATATGTATATAATATTATACCAAAAGCAGATGGAAAATGGCTAAGACTTAGAACAAATGGTAAAAAGACAACGCTTACATATAAAAGTGTTGAGAAAAATTCTATAGATGGAACTAAAGAGTTGGAAATAGAAGTGGATAATTTTGAAAATACAAATAGTCTATTGGAACTTGCAGGTATAAAAAATAAAGGATATCAAGAAAATAATAGAGTGCAGTATGTTTTAGATGATGTTGAAATAGATATTGATACATGGCCAATGATTCCAACCTATGTTGAAATTGAAGGGAAAAGCGAGGAGAGTGTTTTAAATATAATAAAAAAATTAGGAATAAATGATAAAAAAATTACAACACTTGATGTACAAAGTTTGTATAAGGAAATATATAATATAGATATAACAAAAATAGATATTCTAAAGTTTTAAATGTAAAATTATTTATACAAAATAAATTTATATATTGATTAAATGTGTACAATGATATATAATTTAATTATTCTGAAGGAAAGGGATAACATATGAAAAATGGAAAGAGAAAATTCCTTTTAAAATCATTTATTTATATTGGTATTTTAGTTGCTATATTTTTTGGTACTGTAAGCTTTACTAAATTTTATTTTTATGATAGTGATTATTCTGTAAAAAGTACTGAACTTGACGCTGTAGCTATTGATAATATAAAACTTGGCATGAATATTAGTAGTATAGATTTATCTAAATATACACCAATTGATACAAATGTAGATGAATGTAATTATAATTTTGAAGAACTTAGTATAAAAACTAATACTAAGGGAATTATAGAATATATAGTAGCAAATTTTTCAGATATAGAATTATATGTTGGACAAGAAGATACTGGAGAAAGAATGAAAAAGGTCAATGAGGTTTGGAATGTTTTAGGAGGAAATTATAAAAATGAAAATTACAAACCTAAAGAAAATAATTATTGGAAAATATCAAAGTACATAGATAATGAAGATGATATATATTTTGGAGTAGTATTTTCTAGATATAATAATGAAATGTCAAAGGTTATTTTGTCTTCAAAAAGAATTACTAACAATTAATTATAATAAAAATGAATCTTTTGTATAGGATTCATTTTTTTCTTGATTTTTAGTAAAAATTGTGGTATATTACCAGTGTAAAAAAAGGAGGTGTATGTCATGAATAATTATTATGACGTGGTAGTAGTAGGAGCAGGACCTAGTGCGATTTTTCTGGCTTATGAGTTTATTGCAAAAAAGAGCAATAAAAAGGTATTGCTAATAGAGCAAGGCAAAAGAGTAGAAGATAGATATTGTCCTATTGAAAAAACAGGAAAATGTATTCATTGTAAACCAATGTGTAATATTACGTGTGGTTTTTCTGGAGCAGGTGCTTTTTCTGATGGAAAACTTTCATTATATAACAAAGATGATGATGATATTCATATTGGTGGAATATTACATGAATATATAGGAGTGGACAAGACAAAAGAGCTTATAGATTATACGGATAAAGTATATTTAAGGTTTGGAGCAGATAAAAAATTAGAAGGAACAGAGTATAAAAAAGAAGTAGAAAAGATATGTAAGAAAGCTAAAAAAGAAAATATAACTTTAATAGATATCCCTATAAGACATCTAGGAACAGAAAAAAGTCATATACTATATCACAAATTACAAGATTATCTACTAGAAAATGGCGTAGATATTATGTTTGATACTGTAGTAAAAGACTTAATTGTAGAAGATAATGTGGTAAAGGGAGTAAAAGTAGAATCATCACAAGACTATGTTTTAAATAGAGATAATATTAAAGATATATATTCTTCTTGTGTTGTTTTAGCAGTTGGTAGAAAAGGAGCTAATTGGCTTGTTGATATATGTGATAAATATGCTATTCAAACTGAAGCAGGAACAGTAGATATCGGTATAAGATATGAGCTTCCAGATGAAGTTATGAAAGATATTAATAAGTATATGTATGAAGGAAAATTTATTGGACGTGTAGGAAGATATAAAGACAAGGTAAGAACATTTTGTCAAAATCCAAGTGGATTTGTATCGACAGAGGTATATGATGAAAACATAACACTTGTTAATGGCCATTCATACAAAGAAAGGAAAAGTACTAATACTAATCTTGCGATACTTGTATCACATAATTTTAATTATCCATTTAATAAACCTATAGATTATGGTAGAAACATTGCTAAAAATTTAAATGAACTTGGTGCTGGAAGAATACTCGTTCAGCGTCTTGGCGACATATATAGAGGAAAAAGAACGTGGAAGGAAGAACTGGATAAAAATACTGTTGTACCAACTCTAAAGAATGTAGAACCAGGAGATTTAACTTTTGCTGTTGGGTATAGAACTATGACAAACATTCTTGAATTTATACAGTCTATGGATAAAATTATAGAAGGATTTGGTGCACCAGATAATCTATTATATGGACCAGAAATTAAATTTTATAGCAATAAAGTAAAAATAACAAATGACTTTGAGACTAGTGTTAAAAATCTTTATTCTATAGGAGATGGTGGAGGTATGACAAGAGGGCTTATGATGGCTTCTTGCTCTGGTGTTCATATGGCAAGAGTATTGGATGAAAAATTAAATAAAGTTTAGGTAAGATGAAATAATCTTACCTTTTATGATATAATAAAAAAGGTGGGTAAAATGGTAAGAATAATAATGGCTACTAATAATAAAGGAAAAATAGAAGAATTAAAAAGATATATAAAAGGATATAATATATTATCACAAAAAGAAGCAGGAATAATCGATTTAGATGTAGAGGAAAATGGGAACACATTTGAGGAAAACGCTATAATAAAGGCTAATTCTATTAAAAACTATATAAAAGATGATTCATATATTATAGCAGAAGATTCTGGAATTTGTATAGATGCACTTGGTGGTTATCCTGGTGTTAAGACTAAAAGAGCTGCTGTAGAAGAATTAAAAAAAGATGTAACAGATGTAGAAAGAAATAGTTTTATTTTAGAAAAAATGAAAGATAATACTAATAGAAAAGTAGTATGGCAAACAGTTATTGCATTAATAGAAAAAAATGGAAAATTAACTACTTTTTTAGGCGAGATTGAAGGAAAAATACCAGATAAAGCAATAGGAGAAAATGGTTTTGGCTTTGACCCTATATTTTATATAGAGGATGAAAAAAAGACATTAGCACAAATGTCTATCAAAGAAAAAGAAAAATATAGTGCAAGAAAAATAGCAGTAGATAAATTAACTAAATATTTATCTAATATTTAAAAAATATTAAAAATAAGTAAAATTATATTTATTTTTCTTTATTTATGATATACTATAAAATATATAAGTGTGGAGGGAATATATGGAAAGTAAAAAAGGAATTTCTAAAATAGCTATAGTTTTAATAGTATTTGCAATATTAATTGTTATAGGAGTGGCTACATTTTTAACAATTTGGTTACTTCAAAAAAATAATCAGCCTCCTGTGGAAGTTCAATTATATGAGGATTATACAGAAGGTGAAGTGTTTGTAGATGAGGATTCTGTTGGAGAAGAAATGACACCTCTTGCTAATGGTCTAAAAGAATATAGAAATGATGAACTTGGTGTAAGATTTGGATATTTAAGTGCAATGTCAACTCCAGAAGATGAAGAAAGTGACGATGGAACATATATTTCAACAATTAAAGATCCATCAAAATCTACAACTATAGTTTTAAGAGTGGGAAAAATAGATGTTTCACAGTCAGATATTGATCATATCCAAAAGCAAAAAGATGCACTAACACAAGAGCTTATAGAAGCAGAAACAAAAGTTATAGAAGTAGAGGAAAACGGAAAAAAAGTTCAACAAACTATAGTTCCAGAAAAAGTATCAGATATTAATGTAACATATTCTTTATTTGGAGGACAACTTGCAGTTAAGTTTGCATATACAGAAAATGGAATGACTGCTGAAAGAATACTAACTATAAAAGATGAAACAGTTTATTCTCTAACATATAAAGCAAATCCAGATGAGTTTAGTTATACAGATGAGGATAAAGTATTTGAAAGTTTTGAGTTTATAGATAAAATAGACGATATACAAAAAGATGCATTAAATACAGTTACAATAAATAATAACGAGTATACATTACCAATTAAAGTAAGTAACATTGATGGATTAACAGTTGATTCAAAATATTTAACACAAAAAATGGATGCTAATTATTTTACAATTGTATCTTTATATGAAATGCAAGTATCAAAATATAGTGCTTATGTATATAATGCTAAAGCAAGTGTAAGTGAGATTGGAGATGGATATATAACAGCTTTATCTACAGATGTAAATAGAGGCGGAAATATAAAGATATATAAAGGAATAGAAATTGGAACACAGTATTTAAAAGTTGAAGAATTGCTTGGAAGTCCAGCAAAACAATATTATTCAGATGATGAATCTACATTAACAAATATTTATCAAATAGAAGATGTAACTATTCAACTTAAATTTAGAAATGATGATTTATCTAAACCATCAGATGCATCAAAAGTTGTTGCTATATTAATAAAAGTTTCAAGATAATAGATTAAAGATATACCTATAGTTTGAGGTATATCTTTTTTTCATGCTTTTTATCTTCCAATTTATATATATTTGTAGTAAAATATAGGTGTTAGTAATTTATTTTTTTAAAGGGAGGTAAATATGCAAAAGACATGGTGCTTAAGAAAGTATGATGAAAAGCAAATAGAGAAAATAAAATCTACATATAATGTATCAGATATTATGGCAAAACTTTTAATATCTAGAGATATAGAATTTAAAGATATAGATATGTTTTTAAATGGAACAATAGATGATTTATATGATCCATATGATATAAAAGATATGGAAAAGATTGTTGAAAGAATAGATATTGCAATAAAAAGAAATGAAAAAATATGCATATATGGAGATTATGATGTCGATGGTATAACAAGTATTACAATAATGTATAAATTTTTAACAAAGCTAGGATTAGATATTATGTATTATTTACCTGATAGATTAGTTGAAGGATATGGTATAAACAATAATGCTTTAGAGGAAATAAAAGAAAGTGGAGTAACTTTAATAATTACAGTAGATTGTGGCATAACTGCTATAGATGAAATTGAATATGCAAAGAAATTAGGACTTGATGTTTGTATTACAGATCATCATGAATGTACAGATAAGCTTCCTAACGCATATGCGGTAGTTAACCCAAAAAGAAAAGATGATAAATCTAAATTTAAAATGCTTGCAGGAGTTGGAGTAGCATTTAAATGTTTAATGGCAATAGCTAAAAAGTATAATTTACCAGAAGAAAGCTATTTAAAATATTTAGATATTGTATCTATTGGTACAATTTCAGATATAGTACCTCTTGTAGGAGAAAATAGGATCATATCTAAATATGGTTTAAAGATGATGGAAAAAACTAAAAATTTAGGATTGAAAGAATTGCTAAAGATTGTAAATTATAAAGATATAGATAGTATGATGGTGTCATTTGGTATGGCTCCAAGAATTAATGCTTGTGGTAGAATGGGGAATGCTTCTGCTGCTGTAAAATTATTACTTGAAACAGATAGTCAAAAAGCAGAGAAAATAGCAGTAGAATTAGATGAGTTAAATCAAGAAAGAAAAAATGTGGAGTCTTTAATTTTTAATCAAGCATTAGAACTAATTGAAAAAGAGAATTTAGAAAATAAAAATAGTATAGTGCTATATAATAGTTCTTGGCATAATGGTGTTATAGGAATAGTAGCATCAAGATTAGTTAATATGTATTATAAGCCTGTAATATTACTTACAAAGGAACATGGTTTCATAAGGGGCTCAGGAAGATGCCCTGCAGGTTTTTCTTTATATGATGCTCTAGGAGAATGTAAAGATTTATTAATACAGTTTGGTGGTCATGAGCTTGCTGCTGGTCTTAGTATTAAAGAAGAAAATATAGAAGCTTTTATAAAGAAGTTTGAAGAAGTTGTTGAAAGTAGAAAAGAAACAATTTCTGAACAGATAATAAACATAGATTCTATTATTTCTAGAAGAAATTTAAATGCTCAAATAATAAAAGATATTAGATTTTTAAAGCCTTATGGACAATCAAATCAGGTCCCAATATTTTTATATAAAGGATTAAAGGTCGCAGCAATAAGGACTATTAAAGACGATAAACATTTAAAATTAGTATTAAAAGATGATAGGAGTTTAATTGATGCAGTTGGCTTTTCTCTTGGTGCAAGAAGAGATGAAATAAGGATTGGAGATAAAATTGATGTTGTTGCAAATGTAGAATTAAATAGTTATAATACTCCAAAAACTATCCAATTAGTAATTCAAGATTTTAAAAAGTCGGTTTAAGTGAGGAGAGAAATATGGAATATGTAGAGAAAATAAAAAATGTATTGGAAAAAGAAAATATAAAATATAATGAAGATGAACTAAAAAAAGTTATAGAATATGCTTTAGAAAAATATAAGGATAAAAAAGTATTAGAAGATAATGCAATAGATTTTGTAGTTGAAGTTGCAAGCGAGGTTGCAACTTTGAGATTAGATGATAAATCAGTATATGCAGCAATACTATATTTAATTGCAGATTTTGAAGATTTTGATGATAAGGAAGCAGAATCTGTAGCTGGAAAAGAGACACTAGATTTAATACTTAATTTAAAAAAATTAGAAGAGGATTATAAAAAAGATGATAAAATAAATATAGCTACTAATCCAGAAGTATTAAGAAATATGTTTATGGCAATTGCAAAGGATATACGTGTAGTTATAATAAAAATTGCTGAACGTCTGTCTTATATGAGAAGAATGTCAAGCTTAGATAATGCAATAAAAGAGCAAATTGCAAAAGAATGTTTAGAAATATATGCACCTATTGCTCATAGACTTGGTATGTCTAATGTAAAATCTGAGCTTGAAGATATATCATTTAGAATATTACTTCCAGATGAATATCATAATATAAAAGAGCAAATAGATGAGAAAAAAGAAGAAAGAGAAGCATATATTGATGCTAGAATTAAAGAGGTATCAGATAAGCTTAAAGAGCAGGGAATAGAGGCTACAATTTATGGTAGACCAAAACATTTTTATAGTATATATAAGAAGATGAAAGCAAAATCATGTAAGGCTGAAGATTTGTTTGATTTGATTGCAATTCGTGTTATTGTAAATTCTATTAAGGACTGTTATAGTGTTCTTGGAATAGTACATGATATGTATAAACCAATGCCAGGTAGATTTAAAGATTATATTGCAGTACCAAAAACTAATATGTATCAATCTTTACATACTACTGTTTTTGGAGAGGGTGGCAGACCTTTTGAAATTCAAATAAGAACATGGGATATGCACAATGTTGCTGAACGTGGTATTGCGGCACATTTTTCATATAAAGAGAAGAGTAAGAAGATATCTGAGGCAGATAAAAAAATAATGTGGCTTAGAAAGACACTTGAAATACAAAAAGAACTTGCAGATAATACAGAAAATATGGATAAAATAAAGACAGAGATTTTTGGTGAGGAAGTTTTTGTATTTACTCCAAAAGGTGAAATAAAATCTATGCCAAAAGGTTCTACACCAATAGATTTTGCTTATGCAATACATCAAAAAGTAGCTGAACAGATGGTTGGAGCAAAAATTAATGGTAGAATGGTAACACTTAATACTAAACTTGAGAATAAAGATGTAGTTGAAATTGTTACAAGTAAAAATGCTAAAGGACCAAATAGAGATTGGTTAAAATATGTTAAGACTACTAGTGCTAAAAATAAAATAACAAGCTTTCTTAAAAAAGAAGGTAGAGAAATAAATATTCAGAGTGGTAAAGAGGCATTTGAAAAAATATTAAGGAAACAAAAGTATTCCAAAGATGAGTTATTAAAAGATGAATTTGTAGAGCCAGCAATAAAAAGATTTAATTGTAAAACACTTGATGATTGCTATGAAAATATCGGATTTGGTAGTATTTCTCCTGTAAAGGTTATAAATAAAATAGTTGAATTTTATGAAGATAGTATTACTCCAACAGAGGAAGATATAAAACTTAAAGTTGTAAGCAAAAAGAGAAAGACTAATAGTAATGATTTAGTAGAAGTAGAAGGAATAGATAATTGTCTAGTTAAATTTGCCAAATGTTGTTCTCCAATACCAGGAGATGATATTATAGGATATATTACTTTTGCAAATGGCATATCGATACATAGACGTGATTGTAAAAATTTAAAGGGACTTGACACAGAAGCAAGAACTATAAAGGTATCATGGAAAGAACAAGTTCATGCTGAGTTTACAGCAAGACTTGTAGTAAAGGCAAATGATAGAGATGGTGTACTTGCAGATATTTTAAAAACAATGAAGGAGCTAAAAATAGAAATAACTCAAATTAGTACTAAAGTTACACCAGAAAGAGAAAACATTACAAATTTAAGTGCAACAATAAAAGATATAAATACATTACAGACTGTAATGAAAGCTTTAAGAAAAATAGATAGTGTCTTTGATGTAAGGAGAATTAAGTAAATGAGGTTTGAAAAATATGAAATAGAAATTGGAAATACAGGACACATTACAAATTCATATATATTATATAATAACAACGATATAGCTATAATTGATCCAGCGGATAAGTTTGAATTTTTTAAAGAAAAAATTGAAAAAGAGCATTTAAATTTAAAATATGTATTTTTAACTCATGCACATGCAGATCATATACTTGCACTGTATAAAATATTGGAGAAATATGACGTAAAAGTTATAGTAAGCCAAAATGAGAAAGATATGTTGGAGAAAAAAATAGACAATTGTGCAAGTGTATTTGGACTAGAGCAAAAAACTTTTGATTTAGAAAAATTTATATTTGTAGATGATAGAGAATATATAGATTTTAATGGTATAAAAATAAAATGTATAAGTACACCTGGACATACAAAAGGAAGTTGTTGCTATTTAATAGAAAATAATAATATACTATTTACAGGTGATACTATATTTGAAAGTTCTTTTGGAAGAACAGATCTTGCATCAGGAAGCTCAAAAGATATTATAAATTCAATTGTAAAATTATTTAAAAATTACAATGAATGTGTAATATATCCTGGTCATGGAAGTTCAGGATTTAAATTAAAAAACATATATGAAAGAATAAATAGATGTGCTAATGTATTTTTTAATATAAATTTAGATAACTTAGTTTAGGGGGACAATATGAATCACTTTAAAGATATAATAGAAGAGGAAAGTAAAAAAGATTATTATAAAAAATTACATGAATTTGTATATAAGGCATATGAAGAGCATACTATATTTCCAGATAAGAAAAATATATTTGCTGCTTTAAAATATACACCATATGAGAATGTTAAGGTCGTAATATTAGGACAAGATCCATATCATGGGCTTGGAGAGGCACATGGGATGGCATTTTCTGTATGTCCAGGAATAAAAATACCACCATCACTGCAAAATATATATAAAGAGCTTCATGAAGAACTTGGATGTTATATTCCAAATAATGGATATCTAATGAAATGGGCACGTCAAGGAGTATTACTTTTAAATTCAGTTCTTACTGTTCAAAAAGATTTGCCAGCATCACATAGAGGTATTGGATGGGAAGCTTTTACAGATAAAATAATAGAAGAAGTTAATAAAAAGGATGAACCTGTTGTATTCATGCTTTGGGGAAATTTTGCAAAATCTAAAGCATCACTAATTACAAATCCAAAGCATTTGGTACTTACTTGTGCACACCCAAGCCCTTTTTCAGCTAGATATGGATTTTTTGGATGTAATCATTTTAAAAAAGCAAATGAATTTTTAAAGGAAAATGGAAAACAGCCAATAGATTGGCAAATAGAAAATATTTAATTATTTTAAAGATAGATTTACGTAATCTATCTTTTTTCTACTTTTTATGATATAATGTAATAGCTTAAAAAGGAGACAGAAAATGAAGACAAGTGATTTTTATTATGATTTACCACATGAGCTTATAGCTCAAACACCATTAAAGAATAGACAAAAATCAAGAATGATGGTATTAGACAGAAGCAAAGATTTTGTAGAACATAAAGTTTTTGAAGATATTGTAGATTATATCAATCCAGGAGATACGTTAGTTTTAAATGATACAAAAGTTATACCAGCAAGATTATTTGGACATAGAGTAGGAAAAGAAGAAAAAATAGAAATTTTACTTTTAAAACAACTTGAAGATGATAAATGGCAAACTTTAGTAAAGCCTGGAAAAAAGTGTAAAGTTAATGATATAATAGAATTTGATGAAACATTAAAATTAAAGATAGTAGATATATTAGAGGATGGTCAAAGAGTAGTTAAATTTATATATGATGGAATATTTAATGAGATACTTGATAGGCTTGGAACAATGCCACTTCCACCATATATAACAGAAAAACTTGACGATCCAGATAGATATCAAACAGTTTATAGTAAACATGAAGGAAGTGCAGCAGCTCCTACAGCAGGACTTCATTTTACAAAAGAAGTACTAAAAAAGCTAGAAGAAAAAGGGGTAAATTTAGTATATGTAACATTACATGTAGGGCTTGGAACATTTAGACCAGTAAAAGTAGATGATGTAACAAAGCATCAAATGCATAGTGAATATTATATAATAACTAAAGAGGCATGTGATATAATAAACAATACTAAAAAGCAGGGAAAAAGAGTAATAGCTGTAGGTACTACATCATGCAGAGTTTTAGAAAGTGCTACAGATGATAATGGAGTTATACATCCACATGCAGAAGAGACAAGTATTTTTATATATCCAGGATATAAATTTAAGATGATTGATGGGTTACTTACTAATTTTCATTTGCCAGAATCAACTTTAATTATGCTTGTTTCAGCACTTGCAACAAAAGATAAAATAATGAAAGCATATAAAATAGCAGTTGAAGAAAAATATAGATTCTTTAGCTTTGGTGATTGTATGCTTATATTATAGAAAGGAATAAGTATGTTAGAAGTAAAAGATTTAACAAAATTTTTTGGAATAAAAAAGGTAGTAGATAATGTTTCATTTTCTGTAGAAAATGGAAAAATATTAGGAGTTTTAGGAAAAAATGGAGCTGGAAAATCTACTACTTTTAGAATGATACTTAATATTTTAGAACCAGATGAAGGTGAAGTTTTATATAATGGTGAAAAAATAGATTCTAAAGTATCAGATAAAATAGGATATTTACCAGAAGTTGGCTCTTTAATTGATTCTTATACAGTATATGAACAATGTATGTACTATGGTAAAATGAAGTCAATGAGTGAAGAGCAAATAAAAAAGAATATGTTTGATTTACTTGAAAGATTTTCAATAGTAGAATATGCAAATATGAAAATAAAAGAGCTATCTAAGGGAAATAAACAAAAAATACAATTTATTATTTCTATATTACATGATCCTGACCTTATTATTTTAGATGAACCCTTTTCTGGTCTTGATCCTGTAAGTGTTGAGTATTTTAAAAATGTAATTTTAGAGTTAAAGGAAAAAGGAAAGACTATAATTTTTTCTTCTCATGTTATGAGCCAAGTGGAAATGCTTTGTGAAGATGTTTTGATTATAGATAAAGGAAAGGTAATATTAAATTGTAATTTAAATGATATTAAACAAGAATATTCAAGTAAAACATTAGATATAACTGGAAAAATTTCAACACCTGTTTTAAATCAAATAGCAATATTTGGAAAAATCGAAGAAAAAGGTAATAATAGATATATAGTTAAACTTGCTAATAAAGAGAGGATAAATGATGTATTTAGACTTTTATATTCAAGTGAAATTACAAAATTTTCTGTATTAAATGTATCTTTAAATGACATATTTTTAGATAAGGTAGGTACAAAATATGAAGAATAGTAAGATAGTAGCTATAATAAAAAATGATATAGAAAGAAGTATAAAAAATAAATGGTTTGTTATTTTAAATCTATTATTACTAATTGTTACAGTTATATTTTTGAATTTTAATAGTATAAAATCCTTATTTGAAAAAGAAGAAGATGTAACTTTAGTAGATAATAGTACTACAATTTATATTGTGGATTCAGAAAATATTGCATATGATAAAATAGTAAAATCATTTGAGAATGATATAAATGTTGATGTAGAAAAAGCAGAAAATATTGAACAATATAATAATGATAACTTAGATACAAATATTATCTTGGTTGATGTACATTCTGATAATGTAGAATATATAAATGCATCGATTATATATAAAGATGGAACTAATGATGAGTATGTTACAAAGATAGAGAATACAATAAATAGTATAAAAGATACTATGATATCGGAAAATAAAAATCTTACATTGCAAGAAATAGAACAAATAAAACAAGATGTATCTATAGATATAAATGTTATAAAAAACGAGCAAAGTAATGCAAGTGAAAGTGGTATGTATTTTATATCAAATTATCTTATATTATTTATTTTATTACTATGCTTGAGTAAAATAGCTAATACAATATCACAAGAAAAAATGTCAAAGAGTATAGAATATATTTTAACTTCAATAACTACTAAACAATATATAATTTCTAAAGTATTAAGCATATGTTTTACTGTTATTATTCAATTTATATTTATGGTTGCATATATTATAGTTGCATTAATGATATCAACAATATTAAGTAGTGTAAATATTTCTGGATATAGTGATATAAATAATATAAGTTTGAGTACTATTATAAATTCCAATGTTATTATATATTTTTTAATTACTATTGTTTTTATGTGTCTTACTGTATTTTTACAAGGAGTAATTCAGTGTATAATGTCTGCTAAGACTACAAGTATACAAGAAGCTGGAAATGCAACATTTTTACTTATAACTATAAATCTAATATTATATATGGCTGTTACTATATTTTCTTCTAATATGAATATAGTTGGATATATAATATCAGTTATACCTATGGCATCCATGTATTTTATTCCTTCTATGTATATATTAGGACAAGCAAATTGGTTACAAATAATAATAGCATTAATAATACTTATTGCATCTGTTCCTTTATCACTTATACTTGCACAAAAACCGTTTAAAAATGCTATATTAGATTTTTTACCTAAGAAAGATAAAAAGATAGATGGAATAGAGAAAATATTGTCTACACGTGAATACCAAGAAAGAATGATTGAAAGAAAGAATAGTTCTAAAATAGGACTTGTTATTGGATTTGCTGTTATACTTTTAATAATTTTACAAGTTTTAGGTGGAACAATAGTTAGTGTATTTTTAGAGGGGATAAGTAATAGTATTACATTTATATCACAGTCTAATATATACTTGATTTTATCTTGTTTTGCGTTTGTAATATCAATTTATTTACCATATCTTCTTTTGAAGTCTTATATTCCAAAAGAAGACGTAGAAGACAATATTATTAAAGAAAAAATAGATGAAACAAGTAAAAAGAATAATAGATTTAGCAAAGAAAGTATAATACAATGTGTAAAATATATAATTATTGGAATTCCTGTAATAAGTGTTATACAAATGATATGCTCATTTGCAATAGAAAAAATGGGAGTAGGAGTAAATGTAACAGAAACTTTAGGTGTGTTTAATTATACAGGAGTATTGTCTACAATATTAATCTTTTTACAAGTAGCTATTCTTCCTGCAATATTTGAAGAGTTATTTATAAGAAAAGGAATTATTGGAGTTACCAAAAGAAAAGGAGCAATATTTGCAGTAGTTGTATCAAGTTTAATTTTTGCAACTATTCATATGAATGTATCACAATTTATATTTGCATTTCTAGTTGGAATTTTATTTGGAATAATAAGAATTAAAACTAATAAAATGTATCCTACCATGATACTTCATTTTATTAATAATGGATTTGCAGTAATAGAAGCACTATTTTATGATCATATGATATTTATGCAAATATTTACATATTTTAATATATTATTAAATGCAGTAGGTTTTTGTTTATTGATATATATGGTATATAACAAATTTATGGAACTTAAAGATAAAGAAAGTATCCAAAAGTTTAAAGAAAAAATGGATTATAGAAAAATAAAACTTAATCTTATGGAAAATATGTATGTATTCAAAGACTATACACTTTTAGTAACAATAGTTTTATCTGCAACCTTGTTTATAACAATAGAGAAAGTATTGTCTATTATGTAAAAGAAAGGATGAAATAATGGAAAAAAAAGAAGCATTAAATTTTGAAATAAAAAAGATTGATCCAAGAACAGGTGCAAGACTTGGAGTTTTGCACCTGCCTCATGGAGATGTGGAAACACCAGTATTTATGCCTGTTGGAACACAGGCTACAGTAAAGGCAATGACACCAGATGAATTAAAAGAAATGGTAAATAGCTATATAATACTTTCAAACACATATCATTTATTTTTAAGACCAGGACATGAACTTATAAAAAAAGCTGGTGGTCTTCATAAGTTTATGAATTGGGATAGAAATATATTAACAGATAGTGGTGGATTTCAAGTATTTAGTTTGGGAGATTTAAGAAAAATAACAGAAGAAGGTGTAGAATTTAGATCACATATAGACGGATCTAAACAATTTATATCCCCAGAAAAATCAATGGAAATTCAAGAAGCTTTAGGTTCAGATATAATGATGGCGTTTGATGAATGTGCACCATATGGGGCATCATATACATATGTTAAAAATTCAATGGAAAGAACTACACGTTGGGCAAAAAGATGTAAAGACTATCATACAACTACAGATAAACAAGCTTTATTTGGAATTGTTCAAGGAGGATTTTTTAAAGATTTAAGAGATAAAAGTGCACAAGATCTTATAAAATTAGATTTTCCTGGCTATGCAATAGGAGGAATTAGTGTTGGAGAGCCTAAAGAAGAATTTTTAGACATATTAAGATATACCGCACCCAAACTTCCTGAAAATAAACCAAGATATTTAATGGGGGTTGGTACACCAGATTATTTAATAGAGGCAGTATTTGCTGGTGTAGATATGTGTGATTGTGTTCTTCCAACAAGAATGGCAAGAAATGGTAGTGCTTTAACTCATCATGGACAAGTAAATTTACTTAATGCATGTCACAAAGAAGCTTTTACTACTTTAGATGATGAATGTGATTGTTATGCATGTAAAAATTATACTAAAGCTTATTTGCATCATTTGTTTAAGACAAAAGAGATACTTGGAGCTAGGCTTTTGTCTATACATAATTTAAGATTTTTAGTAAAACTTATGGAAGACGTAAGGAAAGCTATAAAAGAAGAAAGACTAATTGAATTTAGGGATGAATTTTATAAAAAATATGGATATACTAAATAATATAGGTTAGGTGATTTTGATGGATAAGGAATCAAGAAAACTAAAAAGGAAAGTAAGAAAATCTGAAAATTTAATAAAAAGAGTAGTATTAAAATCTATTTTTGTTATTTTAGCTTTTGGAATACAAATTGCAGTGTTTTTTGCTTTATATACAGCTACAGGTCTTGCATATGAATATAAGACTTTTGTATTTAGTTTAATAAGAATTATAGCTATTATATATTTACTTTGTAGACATGATACATCACAATATAAAATACCATGGATTTTATTTATAATGTTTGTTCCAGTTCTTGGAATTTGTGTTTATGCTTTTTGGGGTAATAATCGAATAAGAAGAAAAAAGCAAATTGAAATAAAAGAAATAGAAAATAATACAAATTATTTATTTGATGGTTCGTTTGAAATAGATGCAAAAATAAAAAACAATGATAAACTTGTATATAATATGTTACAATATATTCAAAATATAACCTCTTATCCTGTTTGTAGTAATGTTTCGAGTAAATATTATGATGTAGGTGAAAAGTTATTTGAAGACTTAATAGAGGATATAAAGTCTGCAAAAAAATATATATTTATGGAATTTTTTATTATAGATAAGGGAAAATTATCAGATGAAGTATTTAGTATATTAAAACAAAAGGTAAAAGAAGGCGTTGAGGTAAAAATTATTTATGATTCTTTTGGATGCTTGGGAAAATTTAAAAAGAAAATGAGAGAAGATCTTATAAATGCGGGTGTTGAAGTACGTGTATTTAATCCATTATCAGTACTTATAAATTCATATTTAAATAATAGATTGCATAGAAAAATAATAGCAATAGATGGCAATATATCATATACTGGTGGTATAAATTTAGCAGATGAATATGCTAATATTAAAGAAAGATTTGGACATTGGAAAGATGTTGGCATAAGATTTGAAGGCGAAGTATCATGGAATTTTACACTTATGTTTTTAAGGGATTTAGATTTTATAACTAAAAAGGGTAAAATAGATTATGATAAATATAAAGCTATCAGTAGAGAGAATATAAAAAATGATGAAGGAAAAGGTATAGCAGTTGCTCTTTCTGATGGTCCTAACAATAGAAAAAATCCTATTGAAACAATATATATGCAAATTATAAATACTGCATCGGATTATGTATATATAACAACACCATATTTTGCAATCTCTGAGCCTATGCTTACAGCACTTCTCAACGCTTCAAGAAGTGGCGTAGACATAAGAATTATACTACCACACATTCCAGATAAAAAAGTGGTGCAAATGGCTACTAGATCATATTATGAAGTTTTACTTTCTGCTGGAATAAAAGTGTATGAATATGAACCAGGATTTATCCATTCTAAAACTTTTGTTTCAGATGATAAAATCGCTGTTGTTGGAAGTGCGAATATGGATTATAGAAGTATGAATTTAGATTATGAATGTATAAGTATGATATATAAAACTGGTACTGAGATGGATGTAAAACAAGATTTTATTGAAATGATATCTGATGCTTGTATAGAAGTAGAATATAAAGATTGGATAAGAAGACCATTATTAAAAAAGATATTTGAGTCTATACTTACAGCTTTTTCTACAATGTTTTAGGGGGAGTTTTTATGAAGGAATATGCTTTAGTATTAGAAGGTGGCGGAGCAAAAGGAGCTTACCAAATTGGTGCAATAAAAGCTTTATATGAAAGAGGTTATAAGTTTAAAGCTATAGTTGGTACCTCTATTGGAGCTATAAATGCAGCGTTTTTATGTCAGGATGGAATAAATACAATAGAAAAATTATGGCAAACATTATCTTTTAGTGACATTGTAAATATTGAAGACGAGTTTGTACAAAAAGTAATGGGTAAACAAATAGATTTTTCTGTTGTAAAAGAGTTAAGAAATAATATAAATAAGACTTTAAAAGATAGAGGAATTGATACATCTTTAATGAGAAAATTACTAAATAAATATTTAGATGAGGAAAAAATAAGAAATAGTAATGTAAGATTTGGACTTGTTACCTTTTGTATAAGTGATATGAGACCGCAAGAAGTTTTTATAGAGGATATTCCTAAAGGACAATTAGTAGATTACTTACTTGCATCATCTAATTTACCTGTATTTAAAAGAGCAAAAATAGATAAAAAAAGCTTTTTAGATGGTGGTGCTTTTGACAATTGCTCTGTAGAAATGCTATATAATTCTGGATACAGAGATATTATAGCATTAAGACTTTTTACAAAAAATAAAATAAGAAATTATTCTACATTAATCAAAAACAAAGATCTACATTTAAAAATGTTTGCACCAAATGTTGAATTACCATATATTTTAAATTTTGATACTAATAATTTAAATAGATTACTTGCGTATGGATATTATGATACAATTAAGCAGTTAGATAAATTGGATGGATATTATTATACATTTAATAAAATAAGTGAAAGAGATGTAGAAAAATTATTAGAAAATTTAACACCAAATATTAGCTTAAACTTAGTTAATATTCTTAAAATAAAGTATAAGGCAGGACAAAATATTATTGACGTTGCAAAAGAAAAAGCAATTTTAAAAATGAGTAAATATTCGTTGCGAAAAAATAGTAAAGTGTTAAAAAAACAGATAATAAGTATTGTTGAATATGTTGCAAAAAATGAAAATATTAATATCAATAAAATATATGATTTTAATGAGTTTTTAAATATTTTAAAGCAAAAAATAAAAAGCAATAAAGAAAAAAATCTAAAAAGTAATGTTGAGAAAGCAATGTATTATTTTATAGAAAGTATATAGGTACCTAAAATTAGGTACCTTTTTTAAAATTCGCTATAAAAAACAATCTAAAAAAGTTTGCTATTAAAAAGATAAAAGAGTATAATAACCTTGCTTTAACTAAAGGAGGTGTTATATGAAAAAATTAAAGCCAACAAATGATTATGTATTTAAGAAAATATTTGGAAGTATTGGCTCTGAGAATATAACAAGAGAATTTATAAAGTGTGCAACAGGACTAAAATTTGAAGATATAAATTTAGATACAACACCAATACTTGAAAAAGATTTAATAGATAAAAAGACAGGTATACTAGATGTAAAGGTTGTAGCAGATAAAATAAATAATATTGATATAGAGATGCAAGTAGTAAAAAGTGAATATATAGCAGAAAGAATATTATTTTACTGGTCCAAAATGTATAATAAAACAATAAGAAAAGGGTTTGGATATGAAAGAGGACAAAAAGCAATATGTATACTAATAGCAGATTTTAAACTAAGTAATTTAATAGAAGTAGATAAGTTTTATACAAGATGGAAAATAATGGAAGAAAACTACACAAGACTAAACTTTACAGATAAGTTGTACATAGTTATAATAGAATTAGAAAAGATAAAAGATATAAAAGAAACAGAAAACAAAGAATTATTAAACTGGTGTAAATTCATAAAGAATCCAGAAGAAATGGAGGGAGAAGAAATGAAAAACAAATACATAAAAAAAGCAAAAGAAAAACTAGATGAGATAAATCAAAATGAAGAAGAAAGAAGATTAGCAGAAATAAGAGAAAGAACAATAAGAGATGAAATGGCAATAAGAGACAGTGGCTATATAGATGGAAAAAATGATGGTATAAAGGAAGGAATATTAGAAAGAAATAAAGAGATAATAAAACAAATGTTAAAATATAATATGTCTATTGAAAATATAATAAAAATTACAAATTTATCTAAAAAAGAAATAGAAAGTTTAATATAAAATTATATTTTTAGTTATATAAAAATAAAATCATCATAAAATGTATTGGTGATGTTATGAAAATTTGTGTGCTAGGAGAAGATAATAGAAGTTTAAATCTTAGAAAAATATTAGATAGTTATAGTACAAATATTGATGAGGCAGATTGTATTGTAACTCCTATTCCTTTTACTAAAGATGGTGAATATATAAATGGTGAGCGATTAAAAATAGATGATTTAATTGATATGTTATCAAAAAGTAATAAAATTTTAATAAGTGGATCAATAAATGAAGAAATTTGTAAAAAAATGAAAGAAAAAAATATTTGCTTTTATGATTTGATGAATTTTGAGGAGTTTAGCATAATGAATGCTATTGCAACAAGTGAAGGTGCCATAAAAAAAGCGATAGAAATGACAGATTTTACGCTTAATAATTCCAATATATTAATACTGGGATATGGTAGAATAGGTAAGATATTAGCAAATAATTTAAGTGGTTTTGGGGCAAAAATATATTGTGAAGCAAGAAAGAAAAAGGATATTGCATTAATTAAAAGTATGGGATATAATGATATAGATTTGAATAATTTAGATACATTTTTGCCTGAGATGGATATTATTTTTAATACTATACCCAATATGATATTAGATAAAAGAAGACTTAAATTATTAAAAAAGAATGTGTGTGTTATAGATTTAGCATCTAAACCAGGAGGTGTAGATTTTGAATATGCATTACAAAGAAAAATTAATCTTTGTTGGTATCTTACTATTCCATCAAAAGATAGTCCATATTCAGCAGCAATGTATATTAAAAACATTATATGCGACATTTTAGGAGAGGAAGATATATGGGAGAAAAAATAAATGTAAAAGAAATTGTAAAAAGAAAAAAAGAAGAATTAAAAAAAGAAGTTGAGTTTTTAAAAGAAAAAAATATTACACCAAAGCTTGCAGTAATTTTAGCAAGTGAAGATGAGGCATCTAAGATATATGTTGGGAAAAAAAGAAAAATGTGCGAAGAACTTGGAGTTTTACAGCAAGAATAT
This sequence comes from uncultured Clostridia bacterium, assembly GCA_944387375.1. GTDB lineage: Bacteria > Bacillota > Clostridia > TANB77 > CAG-465 > CAG-465. The sequence continues at coordinate 29,451 of CALXEQ010000009.1, read as the reverse complement.
ATTTTAGATGATACTATAACAACAAATGATATAGTAAATATAATAGATAAATTAAATAATGATAGCAGTGTACATGGAATACTTGTACAACTGCCTTTATTTAAGCATTTAGACATGGACAAGATATTAGATTCAATATCATATAAAAAAGATGTAGATGGATTTCATCCATTAACACTTGGAAAACTCTTTATAGGTGAACATGAGACATTTGTTCCATGTACCCCTAAAGGAATAATGACTATATTAGATGATATAAAAACAGAATATGAAGGAAAACATGCAGTAATTGTTGGAAGAAGTAGAATAGTTGGAAAACCAATATCACAGATATTGCTTAAAAGAGGAGCTACTGTTACAATATGTCATTCTAAAACAAAAGATATTGCAAATTATACACGTCAAGCTGATATATTAGTTGTTGCAGTTGGACGACCACATATTATTACACAAGATATGGTTAAAGAGGGAGCAATAGTAGTAGATGTTGGAATAAATAGAATTAATGGTAAAATTATTGGAGATGTAGATACTGAAAATGTATTACCTGTTTGTAGTAAAATAACTCCTGTTCCTGGGGGAGTTGGAATAACAACAGTTTTATCCCTACTTCAAAATGTTGTACAAGCTGCAAGAGAACAGAATAATATAAAAAAGCCTTAATTTAAGGCTTTTTATTTATATCATAAAGTTCTAAATAATATTTAAATGGATTATTTTTCTTTTCATATATTTCTTTGTCGTAATTTAAGTCTGTAGGTGAAAATGTTGGAGAAATAGTATATTCTTTATTATAATATTTTGAATATATACTATTTATTGGTATTTTTACCATTAAAGTTGTATCGATTATGTATTCATCTGTTTCAATCCATACATGATCACCATTAATTGAGTTTTTAGTTCCTTTAAGTATTTCTACTTTTCCTGAACAAATAGAAGCATTATCAAGAAGAGAGAATATACAAGAAGAAGTTAGCAAACAATTTCCTATGTTATAACCGTTTTCAAAGATGTCTTTTAAAGTCTTGTCTTCAAATAATAGTTTAAAAATCTTCTTTTCAAATTCTTTTTCCCATGTAAAAGCTTCTAATTGTATCTTATTTTTTTTGGATATTAATCGCCTTAATTTTTTAGAAGGTATCATTAGTATCACTTCCTTTTAAATAATATAGGAATTTTATTCTAACATAAAAAATGTAGATTGTAAATTATATTTTCTTTATTTGCTAAAATTTAACAATAATGTTATAATGAAATAGCAAAAAAGGAGGAATTGTTTTATGTGGACATTTTTTTGCCTATTTACTGTATTAGCATGGGCATTAACGGAATTATTTGGAAAAATTGGTTCAAAAGAAAAGGAAGATAAATTAAGTCATTTTAAAATAACAGCAACTGTTGGTATGGCAATGGGGCTACTTGCATTAGTATATATAGTATTTTTAAAGACAGATGTATCTTTAAAAAATATATTATCCTATGCGCCCATATCTTTATGTTATATTACTTCAATGATTTTTGGATATGTAGGACTTAGATATATAATGCTTTCAATTTCATCTCCTGTATCAAATGCTTCTTGTGGAGTTACATCTATTTTATGTGTTATATTTTTAAATCAAGTATTGTCTCCATTGCAAGTTTTAGCAGTTGTTGCTATTGTATTAGGAATAATATTTTTAGGATATACATTTGTAGATAAAGAATCTCAAAAGTCAAGTGATAAAAAATATACTAAAAGTTTGATTGCTTTGAGTTTTCCGTTATTGTATTGTGTTTTAGATGGTCTTGGCTCATTTTTAGATGCAATGTATTTAAATAGTAGTATAATGAGTGAAAATGAAGTAACGGTTTGTTATTTCTTAACTTTTTTTGTGGTAGGATTACTTGCATGGATTTATGTAAGTATAAAATCTAAGAAAGTATATAATATTTTTAGTAATAAATGGTTTTGCTTTCAATCTTTTGGTGAAGCATTAGGACAGATAACATACGTATTTGCTCTTTCTGAGTCTCCTGCTATTGCAGCACCAATAATTGCTACGTATAGCGTTGTATCAGTAATACTTTCTAGAATATTTTTAAAAGAGAAACTATCTAAAATTCAATATGGAATAATTGGTATTGTAATGATTGCAATGTTTATATTATCTTTTGAGTAAGGGAGGAAAGATGTCTTTAATAGAGGTTAAAAATTTAACATTTTCTTATGATGGAAGTTATAATAATGTGTTTGAAAATGTATCTTTTAATATTGATACTAATTGGAAGTTAGGACTTATAGGGAAAAATGGTAAAGGAAAAACAACATTTTTAAAGATACTGGCTGGTAGATTAAAATATTTAGGTATAATAAATAAAAATGTAGAGTGTGATTATTTTCCATTTGATGTATCAGATGAAGAAATGTATGTAATAGATATAATAAATACTATAGTACCTAATATAGAAGAATGGAAAATAAAAAAAGAGTTTAATTTAATAAATTTAGATTCAAATATTATGTATTGTGTATACAAGTATTTAAGTGGTGGAGAAAAGGTTAAAGTTTTACTTGTAAGTCTATTTTTAAGAGAAAATAATTTTTTATTAATTGACGAGCCAACAAATCATCTTGATTATTATTCTAAAATTGAAGTTGAAAAGTACTTAAAGTCTAAAACTAGCTTTATTATTGTATCGCATGATAGAAATTTGTTAGATAATGTAGTCGATCATATTATTAGTATAAATAATAATAGTATACAAATTCAAGCTGGAAATTATTCTTCTTGGAAAGAAAACAAACAGAGAATGGACAATTTTGAAATAAATAAGAACGAAAAATTAAGTAAAGATATTAAAAGATTAGAAATATCTCAAAAGAAGACTGAAAATTGGTCTTTTGCAGTTGAAAAGTCTAAAATTAATTCTACTAATTCTGGATCAAAGATAGATAAAGGATACGTAGGTCATAAATCTGCTAAGATGATGCAGACTTCTAAAAATATAGAAAAAAGAAAAGAACAGCAAATTGAAGAGAAAAAAGGACTATTAAAAGAAGTTGATAAAGAAGAGCCACTTGTTATGAAACCACTTAAATTTAATAAAAAAGAACTTATAATAGCAAAAGACTTACAAATAGAATATAATGGAAAAAAGATACTTGAAAAACTAAATTTTACTATTTGTGTTGGAGATAGAGTTGCATTAGTTGGAAAAAATGGAAGTGGAAAGTCTAGTTTGTTAAAATTAATACTTGGTGAAAATATAGATTATACTGGAAAAATTCAAGTGGCTAATGAAATGAGTATATCATATATTTATCAAAATACAGATAAATTAAGTGGAAATCTAAAAGATTATTGTATAGAAAATAATATAGATGAGTCAATTTTTAAAGCAATGTTATATAAACTTGGAGTAAAAAGAAATGATTTTGATACAGATATTTCTAATATGAGCGATGGTCAAAAAAAGAAAGTTTTAATTGCTGGTAGTATAAGTAAATCAGCAGATTTATATATTTGGGATGAGCCACTAAATTATATAGATGTTATTTCAAGAGAACAGATAGAAGATATGCTTTTAAAATATAAGCCTACTATTATATTTGTTGAGCATGATGAGACTTTTGTTGAGAAAATAGCAAATAAAGTTATAGAAATTAAAAAATTAATAGATTAATAAAGAAAGGAGAGCATTATGGAAATTAGAAGAGCAGTGCCTAGTGATTCATTGGGTATAACAATAGTTAATGTTTACACATGGAAAACTCAATATATAGGACTTCTACCTGATGAATTAATTGATTTAAGAATAAGAGAAATTAAGAAAAATTCTGCTTCAATAAAGAAAAGAATTGAAAATGGAACAAATTACTATGTTGCAATAGAAGATAATGCTATTGTTGGTTTTTGTAGTTTTGGAAAATCTAGAGAAGAAGATTATAAAGATTATGGTGAAGTATATGCAATATATAATTTAGAAGGATTTAAAGGAAATGGTATAGGAAGAACTTTTTTTGATATAGCAATTAAATATTTTAAAGAGAAAGGTTTTGAAAAGTTTATTGTAAAATGTTTAGTAAATAATCCTTCAGAAGAATTTTATAAACATATGGGTGGAAGAATTATTGGACAAACTCAAATAGAAAAATGTGGATTTAAAATAAATGAAAATATATTCGTATTTGATATTAAGTAAGATAGTTATTATGCTATCTTATTTTCATTTTATATGATAAAATAAAATTAGGAGAATATTTATGATTAGATTATTTAATTTAGATGACTTAGATAATATTATGAAAATATGGCTTGATTCTAATTTAGAAGTACATAATTATATAGATAAAAATTATTTTATTAGTAATTATGAATATGCAAAAGAAGAAATGAAAAAAAGTAATATTTTTGTTTATGAAAAAGATAGAAAAATATACGGATTTATAGGAATAGCTGATAGATTTATACAAGGAATATTTGTAAGTAAAGATAGTCGCTCAAAAGGAATAGGAAAAAAGTTGATAGATTATTGTAAAGAAAAGTTTGATACATTAACTCTTAGTGTATACAAGAAAAATGAAAGAGCAATAGTTTTTTATAAAAGGCAAGGTTTTCAAATACAAAGTAAGTCAGTTGATAGTCAAACAAAAGAAATAGAATATGTAATGATATGGAAAAGGTGATACCTTACAAAAATGTAAGTCTTTTGTTATCGAAAAATGCTTAAATTCGTTATATAATATATAAAGAAAAGGAGTTATAATATGAGAAAGTTTTTTGTGATATTATTTCTTTTGTTAATTGTAGTTGGTTGTATAACATATCCATACATAAAAGATGGATATCAAATGTATAAAGAGGCAATAAATGAAGTACCATTACAAGAAAAAATAGAAGAAATTAAATCTAAAGAAAATTATACAGAATTATCTGAACTACCTCAAATGTATATAAATGCGGTAATAGCTGTGGAGGATCGTAGATTTTATTTACATAACGGTATAGATTTAATTTCTATTGGACGAGCAGTTATTAATGATATAAAAGCAATGAGTTTTGTAGAAGGTGGTAGTACTATTACTCAACAACTTTGTAAAAATGTTTATTTTACTCAAGATAAAAAGATAGAAAGAAAGATAGCAGAAGTATTTATGGCATTTGAATTTGAAAAAGAATGTGAAAAAGATGAAATTTTAGAATTATATATAAATACGAGTTATTTTGGAAATGGATATGATACTGTAAAAGAAGCATCTATTGGCTATTTTAATAAATTACCAAGTGAACTTACGGACAGTGAATGTATTATGCTTGCAGGAATACCTAATGCACCAAGCGTATATGCGCCAAATGTAAATCCAGATCTTGCAAAACAAAGACAAAAACAAGTTATAAATAAAATGATAGAATGTGGATATTTAACACAGGAACAAGCAGATAAGATAATAAGTGAAGAATAGTTAAAAAGTAAGCTTTTTAGCTATTTTTTTACTTTTATTTATGGTAAAATATAATTGGTGATTTTAATGGAAGAAATTATATTTGTAAGGCCTACAATTGAATTAAAAAAAATGGGACTTGAGTATAGAGAGGAACACTTTAAGTTTGGCGAAAAAGTAATTGATGGGGCTGCATTACTTGACGAGCTAGATTATGAAGAGTGGCTAGATAGAGTAAATAGTAATTGGAACGAAGAAACATTAAGGAGAGATGGAGTATTATCTCATACTTTTTTTGTAATTAGAAAAAATGATAATAGAATTATAGGAATTGTAGATATGAGACTTGAACTTAAAAATGAAATTACAAGAAGATATGGTGGTCATGTTGGATATAGTGTAAGACCGTCCGAAAGAAAAAAAGGATATGCTACAAAAATTTTAAATATGGCTAAAGATTATTTATATAATTTAGGAATAACATGCATTATGGTTTCTTGTTATAGTGACAATATTGCATCAGAAAAAGTTATATTAAAAAATGGTGGAGTTTTAGATAGAAAAGTAGATTTTAATAATAAACTTGTACATGTATATTATATTTTAAAAGAAGGAGAAAATTTTAGATTTAAATTAATATATCCTAATTTGGAATATAAAAAACAGGCTGAAGAATATATAGAAGAATTTTATGAGTATAACTCAAATATAAATGGGGTTGGAGGACTTGATAGATTCTTAAAAGATTCTACTTATGAAGAATGGTTAGTAAAAATAGATAATGATTTAAAAAGAGAAGTAACTGAACAAAAAGTTCCAACTAAAACAATGTTTTTAATAAGAGAAAATGATGATATGCTTGTGGGAGTTATAAATATACGTTTAGCTTTAAATGAAAAATTAAGAAAACGTAATGGAAACATAGGCTATTCTATAAGACCTACTCAAAGAGGAAAAGGATATAATAAGATAAATTTGTATTTAGCACTTTGTGAATGTAAGAAATATGGTATAAAAAAAGTTATGCTTGATTGTGAAAAAAGTAATTTAGGCTCTTCTAAAACGATAATTTCTCTTGGTGGTGTGCTTGAAAGAGAATATTTAGATGAAGAATTAAATGAAATGGAACAAGTGTATTGGATAGATGTAGATAAAAGTGTAGAAGAAAAGTATGATTTATATAAAGAATTTTTAGCAGATAGAAAATAGTGAGGTAATATATGAATGAATTAGAAAAAATGCAAAGTGGAAATATGTATAATGCTGTTGATTTAAAATTAGTTTATTTAAGAGATAAAACAGCAAGAAAATTACATAAATTTAATAAAAGATGTTATCATGAAATTGATGTTCAAAATCACATTTTAAAAAGTATTCTTAATACAAATGGAAATTTTTGTATTAAACCCCCATTTTTTTGTGATTATGGTTTTAATATTTATATTGGTAAAAATGTAATGCTAAACTATAATTGTACATTACTTGATGTATGTAAAATAGAGATAGGAGATAATACTTTAATTGGACCAAACACTGGTATATATACAGCATGTCATCCAATAGATTATAATCAAAGATTGGAAGGGAAAGAATATGGAAAACCAATTACTATAGGAAAAAATGTATGGATCGGTGGTAGTTGTATAATTTTACCAGGAGTACATATAGGGGATAACTCTGTTATTGGAGCTGGCAGTGTAGTAACTAAAGATATACCAAGTAATGTAGTAGCAGTTGGAAATCCATGTAAGATAATAAAAGAATTAAAGTAGGAGAAAATATATGAATAAAATAATATATATAACATATTATGATTCAATTTTAGGTAAACTAACTATTGCAAGTGATGGGGAAAATATAATAGGATTATGGATAGAAGGTCAAAAGTATTTTGCAGACACTATTAAAAATGAAAATATTATTAAAAAAGATGATATAAGTATTTTTATAAAAACAAAAGAGTGGTTAGATAGATATTTTAGAGGTGAAAGACCAGATATTAAAGAATTAAAACTTTCTCCTAAGGGAAGTGAATTTAGACAAAATGTATGGAAAATACTATGTAGAATTCCATATGGACAAACAATTACTTATGGAAAAATAGCTAAAGAAATTGCAAAATTAATGAATAAGAACAGTATGTCAGCACAAGCGATAGGAAACGCAGTTGGACATAATCCAATATCTATTATTATACCTTGTCATAGAGTAGTTGGTACAAATGGCGGTTTAACAGGATATGCTGGGGGAATTGATAAAAAAAGAGAATTACTTGAACTAGAAAATGCAGATGTTAAAGATATTTTATGAGTAAATTAAATACTTTGTATTATAAAAGATATCACTTTAAATATATCAAATTTAAAGTGATATTTTTAATGATAATTGACATAATATAGTAAAAGTGTTATAATTATTTTGCTTTATAATAAAGGATAAAAGAATTTAATTAAATTTTCTTTGAAAAAAATAATTAAAAAGGAGGAATTTTTATGTTCAAAATAACTGATGTTTTTATGATACTTTTACTTATTATTAATTTTGTTATTACTCTAAAGGTGATAGGAGATATAGTTAATAAATGTTGTACTTTAAAAGAGCATGAGCTAAGAAAAAATAAGAAAAAAATAAAAACACTCGTTATGATTACCATTATAAATATGAGTATAATGATTTTATTGGTACTTGCATATTTTCTTATTAGATTTAATAGTTCTGTTAATTTTATATTTAACGTAAATACAGTTGCAAAAGAATATTATAAAGAAGTAGACAAGGATGAATTGTTAAAAACAGCTTTTTCTTCTGTATTAGATGAGCTTAATGATCCATATTCTAAGATACTTGAAAGTAAAGATATAGATTTTTTTGATGGTAAGAAATTGGATTTCGGTTATGGAATTCTTTTAGAAAATGATGAGGCTTATATTAATCATTTAAATGAAAATGTTGTTGAGCAAAATACAATAAAAAATAATGATAAAATCATATCTGTAAATGGAATTAATGTGGAAGGTAAAACTGAAGATGAAATAGTACAATTATTTAATGATATTAATTCTAATTATACTATTCAGATTGAAAGAGATAATAAATTGTTAGAGTTTAATTTAAGCTTACAATCTTTAGATTTTGAAAATGTAACTTCAACAATATATGAAGAAGATAATCAAAAGATAGGGTATATAAAACTTGAAAGTTTTACACTTGATTCATATAATGAGTTTAAATCAGCGTTTGATGAGCTAAATAATAGTAATATAACATCTTTAATTATAGATTTAAGAGATAATCTTGGTGGAGAACAATCTAATATGATTAACATAGCTAGTTTATTTCTTTCTAATGATAAGGTGATATTTAAAGCTCAAAAAAGAAATAAAGAGGAAATTGTTTATTCTAAAGGAAAAGAAGATGTATCGTATCCAATTGTTTTTCTAAGTAATAATAACACAGCGTCTAGTTCTGAAATTTTAATTTTAGCTTTAAAAGAAGGATGTAATGCAAAATTAATTGGAACACAGACTTATGGAAAGGGGATAGGACAAAGCGTATATATAGCAAAAGATTATATGTATCAAATTACATCCGAATACTGGACAAGCCCATCAGGTGTGTCAGTAAATGATGTCGGAATTACTCCAGATATTATAGTTGAAAATTTTAATGAAAATGATTTACAACTTCAAAAAGCTAAAGAATATATAAAATCATTAAAATAATATTTAGTACCATATATATGGTGCTATTTTTTTATTGTAATTTACGTTAAAAAATGATAAAATACATAGTATATTTATAAGAAATATGAAGGTGATAAAATGCAAAATAGTATTAATGATGAATGGAAAAAAGACAGAATTGGTTCGGCTATAAACGGTACAAATCCAATGATAATAACAAAGATGAAAAGTGGATATGCGGTAATAGGTGACACACAGTTTTTACCAGGATATTGCGTATTACTTCCAAATAGAAAAGTTGGCTCTTTAAATGAATTATCTTTTCAAGAGAGAAAAGATTTTTTATTAGATATGACTATAGTCGGAGATGCAATAGATTTTGTTTGCAATCCTAAAAGAATAAATTATGAAATACTTGGAAATTCGGATGAGTTTTTACATGCACATATATTTCCTAGATATTTATGGGAAGAGGAAAGAGTTAAAAGGCCAGTTTGGTTATATCCAAGAAATAATTGGACAGATTTAGATAAACAGTTTTTTAATATGAAAGATGGAGAGCTATTAAGGAAAAGAATAAAAGAAAAAATTGAAGAGATTATGAATGAAGTGTATAAATAGGAGGAGACATGTTTAAATTACATTCAAAATATAAGCCAACAGGAGATCAACCTGAGGCAATAGAAAAATTATCTGATGGCATAAAAAAAGGATATAAAGGTGAAACACTACTTGGCGTAACAGGCTCTGGTAAAACATTTACTATAGCAAATGTTATAGCAAAAGTAAATAAACCAACAATTGTTATGGCTCATAATAAAACTCTTGCAGGACAATTATATAGTGAGCTTAAAGAATTTTTTCCAGAAAATGCAGTTGAATATTTTATTTCATATTATGATTATTATCAACCAGAAGCATACATAGCTTCTACTGATACTTATATAGAAAAGGAAAGTCAAATTAATGATGAAATAGATAAATTAAGACATAGTGCTACAGCTGCACTTTTTGAAAGAAAAGATGTAATTATAGTGGCATCTGTTTCATCTATTTATTCTTTAGGTTCTCCCGAAGATTATAGTAGCATGGTCTTATCTGTAAGACCTGGTATGAAAGTGTCAAGAGATGACGTTTTAAATAGGCTTGTTGAAATGCAATATACAAGAAGTGAAATGGATTTTAAAAGAGGAGAATTTAGAGTAAAGGGAGACACTCTAGATATTTTTCCAGCTGGAAATAATGAAGAAGCTATAAGATTAGAATTTTTTGGAGATGAAATAGATAGAGTGTGTTTAATTGAGGCTATAACTGGTAAAGTTAGAGCTACATCAAAACATGAATTTATATATCCAAAATCTCATTATGTAATACAAAAAGAAAAAATAGACAAGGCAATAGAAAAAATAAAAGAAGAATTGCAAGAGAGGATAAAGTATTTTAAAGATAGAGATAAAATTGTTGAAGCATATAGAATAGAACAAAGAACTAATTTTGATATAGAAATGCTAAAAGAAACTGGATTTTGTCAAGGAATAGAAAATTACTCAGCGGTGTTATCAGGAAGAGGTAAAGGTTCTACTCCATATACTTTATTTGATTATATGGGAGATGATTTTTTAGTAGTAGTAGATGAATCTCATGTAACAATTCCACAAATAAGAGGAATGTATAATGGGGATAGAGCAAGAAAAGAGTCGTTAGTTGAAAATGGATTTAGACTTCCTTCTGCTTTTGATAATAGACCACTTAGATTTGATGAATGGGAGAAAAAGATACATCAAGTTATATTTGTTAGTGCAACTCCAGCAGAATATGAAAAGGAGCATTCATCTCTTGTAGCAGAGCAGATAATACGTCCTACAGGACTTCTTGATCCAGAAATTATAGTAAAACCAATAGATGGTCAAATAGAAGATTTAACAAAAAGTATTAAAGAAGTTATTGCAAATAAAGAAAGAGTATTAGTTACTACATTAACTAAAAAAATGGCAGAAGAGCTTACAGCATATTTGTCCGAAAAAGATTTAAAGGTAAGATATATGCATTCGGATATAGAAGCACTAGATAGACTTGAGATAATAAGAGATTTAAGACTTGGAAAGTTTGATGTGCTAGTTGGAATAAACCTTTTAAGAGAGGGATTAGATATACCAGAAGTATCACTTGTAGCAATACTTGATGCAGATAAAGAAGGATTTTTGCGTAGTGAAAGATCACTTATACAGACTATTGGTAGGGCTGCAAGAAACGCAAATGGAAAAGTTGTAATGTATGCAGATGAGTTAACAGAATCTATGGAAAAAGCCATACATGAGACAAATAGAAGAAGAAAGATACAAATGCAATATAATAAAGATCATAACATTGTACCACATACTATAATTAAAGATATACGAGAAAGTGTAAAAGCTACATTTAAAGAGGAAGAAGAAAAAGAAGTTAATGTAAAACAGGGAGAAACAATAGAAGAATCAATAGAAAGACTAACAGAAGAAATGATGAATTATGCAAGAAAATATGAGTTTGAAAAAGCTGCTACAATAAGAGATTTTATACAAGAACTTAAAAATATGAAATAGGTGATTATATGGGATATATAATAATAGATAAAATTAAAAATAATAATAAAAAAATTATGATATTTGTTGAAGGAACAATACTAAAGCCAAAACATAATAATTTTTTTTCAAGAATAAATATGAACGGATATGTTCCTATTTCAAATGCTATTGAAATTATAAAAAATTGGCAAGAGCAAGGATATGAAATAATATATCTTACATCTCAAACTGGAAGAAGAGCTATGAAAATGGCACAACATTTAGATGAGTTAGGGTTTGTAGGTTCAATGGTTGGATATAGGCAAAAATATCAAGATTATACTACTTTAATAAAAGAAGAACTTCCAGATATTTTGGTAGAAGATGATTGTGAAAGTATTGGTGGAGAAACTAATATGTGCTCATATAAGCTTCCAGATAATATAAAAAATGAAATAAAAATAATTAAAGTAAAAGAATTTGAGGGAATAGATGATGTAAAATTATATTAAATTTAGTGGGGTAAATAATATTATTTACTCCATTTTTGTTCATAAATAAATATATTTTGCATATATAATATTAGGTGATTGAACATGGAAGATAAAAATAAAACATTCAAAGAGCAAAATATTGTAATTCAAAATAGAGAAAAGGCAGTTATTACTGGTGTTGAAGATATTCATAGCTTTGACGATGAGCTTGTGATAGTTCAAACAGATTTAGGAATATTAACAATAAAAGGTGAAAATTTAAAAATGAATAAATTAAATTTAGAAAATAATGAATTAATAATTGAAGGTAGAACTAGTGCTATTGCATATTCTGATGCAGCTCAAAATAAAAAACAGGGAATTATGAATAAATTATTTAAATAAGAGAGTAAGATATGTCTATATTAAATCAAGTAAATGATTTTATATTCTTTATTATACTTGGAATTGTAATATCTTGTATCTTTGATATATTTAGAACTTTACGTAAGATAAAGAAAAGAAATTCTATATATGTTGTTATGATACAAGATATTATATTTTTTATTATAATAACTATTGTATCAATATTATATATTATAACAATATTAGATGATAATATTAGATTTTATATGTTTGCAGCTATTATAATTGGAATAGCTTTAAGTAGAAAAATAATTAGTAAATATTTGATAAAATTTTATAGTATAGTATTTTATGGTATTAAAAATTTTATATTATTTTTATGTGTTCCTTTAGAATTAAATTATTATATAATTTGTAATATTATGAAAAAAATATCAAAAAAATGTTGCAAAATGTTTTCTTTTATGATAACTTTAAAATGTAAACTATTATCTAATTTAAAGAGCAATAATTTTAAAAAAAGAGGGTTGAAAAATGAGAAAAAATCAGGAAGTCATAAAAAGAGGAAAGGTAAAAAAGAGAAAAAAATCGCTTAATATAGTACATATTGTAGCTATAGTATTTTTAGCGTATTTTGGATATACATTTTTTAATCAACAAATTAAATTAGATAAATACAATTCACAAATTGATATGTATCAAAAAGAAATAGATGCTAAGAAAAATTTAATTGAATATTATAACAATCAAAATGATAATATAAATTCAGATGAATATATAGAATCTGTTGCAAGAGATAAATTAGGTCTTGTAAAACCTTATGAAAAAGTTTATGTAGATGCAAATAAATAGAGCAGTCAATTAATTTGATTGCTCTATTTTATACATTTTAATTGTTACAGAATAATTGTCATTTTGTGCAGATATTTTTAAATCATATCCAGTATTATTTATAAATTTTAAATCTAAGGATGGATAATAAATAGTTGCATCTTTATCTACAGGAACATAGTATACTCTTCTGCTATGAGGATGTCGTTCTGTTATTTCTAAATTTGCTATTAGAGCAACATTATATAAAGTACTACTTACTTGACACATTCCACCACCAGGTATATCTATTAGTTTTCCATCATCATCAAATCCTTTTGCAAGCTTATATCCATTTTCTTCTCCCATAGGGCCAATTGTATTATTAAAGGAAAATTCACTTCCGTTTGGAATTGTAACATCATTTAGGATGTCACATGCTTTAGATATATTATATACTCTATTTTCTTCATTATCATATAGTGTAGATGTAAAACTTGCTATTTCTATATCTTTATATATTATTTCTTTTTCTATTTGTGCACTTTCATTGTTAGTATTTATTTCAGTATTTGCTATATTAGATATATCCTTATTTATGTCTATTTTATTTGAATTTAAATTAATGTTAGATTTAAAAAATAAATATATTATATATCCAATTAATGAAATTAGTACAATAATAGATATTAAACTCAATATTTTATCACTTGATTTTTTTTCCATACAACAAAACCTCATATATATTATTTGAAAAAAATAATCAAATATTACAATAAAGATAATTTTAATTTAAAAATAAAAATTACTATTTATATAGTGACATTATCATAAATTAATCACAAAAAAATTCTAAAAGACTTGACATAACACTGAAATGATGTTATAATTTTTAAGATATTTAAAAGGTTTAACAAAAATAAATATTTTTTTAGAGATTCATATTTAAATAAATTATGAAAGGAGATTGATGCTATGAGAATATGTAGAACTTTTTCTTCAGAAAAATTAAGAGTTTTTTTTGATGATGTAGAATCAAATAATATGAAAAAAGCTTTTAAAGGAAACATTAGCATAAGAAACATAAATCTATGTTACTTTATAGAAAAGACATTGCCTAAATTTGAAGAATGCAAAGGAAAAAGAGTTATGGTACTAAATATTAAAAACGACGAGTCTGTAAATGCACTTGTATTAGTACAAGATGTAGATGAACAATTTGCCATACCAAAAGAAAAGAGCTACTGGTTTAAAATATCAGAGATTTCCTTTGAAAGTGGAAAAAACTTTAAAGAATGGTACAAGGGGAAAGATTATACATATAAAATAAAAGAAGTAAATGACAAAGAAGTAAAAATATTAATCTATAATACAAAAGCACAAGATGAATTATCATTATGCTTATATGGAGGTAAAATTAATTTTACATGTAACATTATAGAATACATATTTTTACAAACAGTAGATATATTAAATAAGACCTTACTTAAAAAGTAGGGTCTTTTATATTATAATTTTAATATTATATGCAGTTAACCAATAATCTATTTGAATTAAAAAAGCAAGTGTTTGCGGATATGTCATAAGTTGACCAAATAAATTCTCTGTAAGATTAATGCCGTGAGTTTTAATTAACTCTCTTACATAATCTTCATTTATTATTTCAAGAATTCGAGAATCTTTATTGTTAAGAATTTCGAGTAACTTATTTTCAAGTAGTTCTAAATATTTTTTGCTATATGTTTTTGGAAATGGAGATTTTTTTCTTGCTGTTATATCTGTAGGAAGTTCATTTTTAAAAGCTTGCTTTAAAATGTATTTTTCTACTATCACATTATTATTTCTAAGGCCAAGTTTCAGCTTAGCATCTACATTATATACATATTCAAATATTCTGTGATCTGCATATGGAACGCGAACTTCAAGTGAATTTCTCATTGACATTCTATCTGTTCTTTCTACTAAAGTATTCATAAAATATTTAATAGTTAAATAATTTATTTCTTTAAATTCATTTTCAAATTTATCTTCGGATATATGAGATATATTTTTTAATGTGTTATATTTAGAATTTAATATGTATTCAAAAATATCTCCATTATTAATTATACCTTTTTTTATTATATTTTCCCTAAGATTTTCAGATAAAGCCCATGGAAATCCTTTTGCACTTTTTAAATGTTCTTTATAAAACCAAGGATATCCACCAAATATTTCGTCTGAACATTCACCAGAAAGTACGACTTTTTCATTATTTTTTGCTATTTCTCTACAAAAAATATACATTGAGCTATCTATATCTGCCATTGCTGGCATATCACGTGCAATTACAGCTTCGTATAACGTATCAAATAAATCCTTATCATTTACTATAATATTTTTATGGTTAGTGTTTAGATACTTAACCATTACTTTTACAAAATCGCTATCTTTAGTTTGTTGGTAGCTATTTGCAACAAAATCTTTATCATTATTTTCATAATTTATAGAGTAGGTATGAAGATTATGAATATTATCTGTGGCAATTTTAGTAATAATACTTGAATCTAGTCCACCAGATAGCATACTAGACACGCCCACATCTGATACGAGTTGTTTTTTTGTTGCATCTGTAACTAGAAACTTAACATTATCAATTATATCCTCATTACTATCTAACATCTTTTTTTCTTTTAAGTCCCAGTATTTTTTAATTTTTAAGTTATTATCTTTGTATATACCATAATGACCTGCTTTTAATTCATATATATCTTTAAAATATGTTTTACCAGGACTGTGTGCAGGACCAAGTGCAAACAGTTCAAGAAGCTCTTCTTTTCCAATAGTAGGAAAAACAAATTCACTTGCTAATATCCCTTTTATTTCCGAAGAGAATACAAATTTATCATTTATTAGCGAATAAAAAAGAGGTTTTATTCCAAGCCTGTCTTTTGCTATAAAAATTGAGTTGTCATTTTCATCATATATAGCAAATGCAAATATTCCATTTATGAATTTTAACATATTTTCTTTAAATGCAATATATAGATAAAGTAAAACTTCAGTGTCACATTGTGTTTCAAATTCGAATCCTTTTGAAATTAAAATATTTTTCAATATGTTTGTGTTATATATTTCTCCATTATATGAGATTATATATCTTTTACTATCAATTATTCTTTCCATAGGCTGCTTTCCATTTTTTATATCTATTATACTAAGACGTGCATGACCTAAAGCTACATTGTTATATAAATATACGTTGTTTTCACTATTTCCACGTTGTAAAATACTATTTTTCATTTTGGTAATTATAGTATCATCTAATATTTTATCATTTTGCATATATCCGCATATTCCACACATAAAATCACCTCATTTTATCATATTAAAATATATGAAAAATTATGATTAAATTTGGGTTAAATTTTGGTAAAATTGGTTGAAAAAAATATATGTTTATAGTATTATCAAATTAAGGTGTATATAAGAGGTGGTTGTATGTTTAATAAGGATAAATCTGGAAAAAGCATAATTTTACTTGTTATTGTTATTTGTGTAATGATATTTACGTTAATATTTGTAAGTAGATTTTTTGATAATAAGGGAAATGATGAAGCTGAAGAGGAAGCATTTAAATTAAATGTTTATGAATACTATTTAGAAATAGAAGATTATAAAATTAAAAATCTTGAACAAAATATAAATGTGTGCGGTGTAGAACTTAAGTCTGTAATACCGGATATTATAGAAACAGATATGTCTAAATTTAAAATTGAACAGGGACAACTTGTATACATAGGAAACGATGAAAAAGAAAGACAATGGACAAATGAAGTCAAAATATAGGTAAAAAGAGAGGTAGAATTAAGTTATGAGAATGTATGAAATAATAGAGAAAAAAAGAGATAAATACGAGCTTTCAAAAGAAGAAATAGAGTTTTTTGTAAATGGTTACAGTAAAGGTGAAATACCAGATTATCAAATGGCAGCTTTACTTATGGCAATATATTTAAATGGAATGAGTAGTGAAGAGTTAAAGAATTTAACTTTTGCTATGGCAAATTCTGCTAAAACGTTGGATTTATCTAGTATTAAAGTACCAGGAAAATATATAGTAGATAAACATTCTACAGGTGGTGTAGGAGATAAAGTAACACTTATTGTTCTTCCAATAATAGCATCTTTAGGTGTTGGTGTATGTAAGATGAGTGGAAGAGGACTAGGCTTTACTGGAGGAACAGCAGATAAATTAGAATCAATTGTTGGGTATAATATAAATATTCCAATTAACGATGCTATAAGACAGGTACAAGACATAGGAGTTTGTCTTATATCACAAAGTCCTGAACTTGCAATAGCAGATAAAAAAATATATGCTTTAAGAGATACTACAGCTACAGTTGAATCAATAGATTTAATTGCTTCATCTATAATGTCTAAAAAGCTAGCATCAGGAGTAGATAAGATATTACTTGACGTTACTGTTGGTACAGGTGCTTTTATGAAGACATTAGAAGATGCAAGAAAACTATCTAAGGCAATGGTAAATATAGGAAAACTTGCTGGAGTTGAGACAAAAGCAGTTATAACATCTATGAGTGAGCCTTTAGGTAGAAATGTAGGAAATGCATTAGAGATAAAGGAAGTTATATCATTTTTACTTTCAGATGAGACAACACTTTTTAGTGATGAGCTTAGAGATTTAAGAGAAGTCGTATATGAAATAGCAGCTCAAATGATAAAAATGTCAGGTGTATGTGACGACATGGAAAAAAATAGAAAAGATATAACAAAGGCTATTATATCAAGAGCAGCATATGATAAATTTATAGAGCTTGTAAAAGCACAAAGTGGGCATATATATAATGTATATATGGACTGGGTAGGATTAAATTTAGATATGCCAGTACTTGATGATAAGGTAAAATATCTAAAAGAAATACATGCTCAATCTGATGGATATATTGTATCAATAGATAGTAAAAAAATAGGAGAAGCATTAGTAGCTCTAGGCGGTGGAAGAAATAGAAAAGATGACAAAATAGATTATGCTGTAGGCTTTGAATTTAATAAAAAGGTTGGAGATAAAGTAGAAGAGGGAGATACAATTCTTACAGTTTTATATAATGACAAACAAAAATTTGAAGATGCATTTGAGTATATTGAAAGTGCTATATACATAGATAATATTCAGCCAGATGTGGTAAAGGCTTTAAAAACTAAGCCTCATGTGCTTGACATAATAGACGAGAGTAATTTATAAACATAGGTAAATCCTATGTTTTTTTTATGCAAAAAATATTATGTAAGTTGAAAGTTAGATGGATTTGTAGTATTATATATATGTAAAGGAGTTTTTATGGAACAAGTATTAGACGTATTTAAATTACTAAATATAGATTATAATTTAATAAGACATCCAGCTATTTTTTGTAGAGCTGATGAGTATAAAGTAAAAGATATAAAATTTGACGGTGAAGTGTGTAAGAATTTATTTTTAAAGGATAAGAAAACTAATCAATTTTATTTAGTATCTTTACTAGCAAACAAAAGAGCAGATTTAAAGAAAATATCTGATGGAATTAAATCTCATAGACTATCTTTTGGAAATGAAAAAGAACTGTGGGAAAAATTACATATAAAGCCTGGATCTGTATCTGTATTAAATGTAATAGGTGCACCTGACACTGATGTTACATTTGTATTAGATAAAAATATAATGAGTTATGAAAGGGTATCATTTCATCCAAATGATAATACAGCAAGTGTAACATTTAATCCTGAAAATATAATAAAAATTATGGAAAAATATAATAAGAATTATATGTTTTTAGAAGTGGAGGAATAGTTTTGAGAATAATTGCAGGACGATTTAAGGCAAAAAAGCTTGTAAGTCCAAAAACAGAAAAAACAAGACCAACATTAGATAGAGTTAAAGAGGCTTTATTTTCTATAATAAATAATTATATAAATGATGATACATATGTTTTAGATCTTTTTGGTGGTACTGGAAATTTAGCTTTAGAAGCTATTAGTAGAGGTGCAAAATTTGCGTGGATAAACGACAAAGAAAGTCTTAGTATTTCAACTATAATATCTAATGTTAAGTTGACTAATAGTATAGAATGTGTTAAAATAACAAAGAAAGATTATATAAAATGTTTAAATCAAATAGTAAAAGAAAATGTGCTATTTGATATAATATTTTTGGATCCACCGTATGAGAGTAATTATGGAATAGATGTATTGCAAAAAATATCCGATTCGAAAGATGGATATTTAAAAAAAGATGGAATAATAATATATGAAACTGATAAGAATTTTCTTTTAAAACTTGAAAAAAATAGGAAAGGAGAAATTCTAAATAGTTTTGAAAATCTGCAATGTATTGATGAGCGAGCATATGGAAACGTAGTTTTGAAGATGTATAAATGGAGGTAATTAAATGGAAATATTTACGTTGTTAGAGAATTTAGAAGAAATATTAGAAGCAGGAACAAAAGTACCATTTTCAACTAAGGTTATGGTAGATGCAGAAGAATTAAGAGAAATAATAGAAGATATAAGATTAAAATTACCTGATGAATTAAAACAAGCAAAATGGGTAAAAGAGGAAAGACAAAGAATTATATCTGATGCTGAGCTTGAAGCACAAAAAGTCTTAAAAGAGACAGAAGGAAAAATAATAAATTTAGTAGATGAGCATGAAATAACAAAGAAAGCTTTGGCGCAAAAAGAAGAAATAATCGAAAATGCGAATAAAGTTTCAAAAGAAATTTCTGAAGGGACAAGAGAATATGCAGATAATATATTAGAAAAAGTAGAAAATGTATTAAGAGAGACTATGGACTTAGTACATAACAACAGAAGAGAATTAAAGTAAATTTTTTGGAATAGAGGTTGTGATTAAATGGGAAGAGGAAAAAGAGGAAGACCAAGTAAAAAAGAGCAAAAGACTATAACAAATGATATGTTAGGTGGGGTTCTTGTAGTTCTTGGCCTTATTTTAGCCGTTTTTATAGGCTTTAAAAATGTTGGTAGTTTTGCACAAATTTGTAAAGTGATATTTTTAGGGGCGTTAGGAAACTCAGCTTATTCTTTTCCTATTCTTTTGATGATAATAGGAACATATTGTATAATGTCAGAAAGAAAAGTAAAGCCATTATCTGAATTAAGAAAAGGATTAGTAGTTATCGTTCTTATAGCTGCTATATTTACTGTATTTACAAATAGTGATATTTCAATATATTCTAATACAATAAAAACAATAGTAGATAGTATAAATGCTGGTATTGCAGGACAAGACTATGGTGGTGCTATTGGTACAATTGTAGGAGGTGCAGTAGCTGGAATTATTGGAATAGTACCTGCAAGAATACTATTTCCTATATTTACATTTATATTAACTTTATTTTTATATAATATATCATTTAAGCAATTTTTTGGAGCAGTTTCATATGGTATAAATTATATAATTGATCATGTAAATCAAGTAATAGATACATTATTTAGAGATGATGAGGTAAAACAATACGAGTATACAGATAATTTAGGAGAAAAAGTTCCTAAACTTTCAAGACGAGAGAAGGCAAGAATAGAAAAGGAACAAGAAAAATTAAGAGAAAAAGGAAGTAGCAATGTAGAAGATAATTTAATGTTAGATAAAACAGAGCAAGTGGAGTTTGATTTTAACAAACTTGGAGGAAAGCCAAGTGAAGCTGAGATAAAGGGAAAGCAAAAAAGAGATGAATTTTTTAAACTTCAAAAAGAAGAAAAGGAAGATAAGTCTGTAAAGGAAGTTTTAACTTTAGATCATACAGCCCATGTTGAAGATGATAATTATGTATTTCCATCAATAGATTTGCTTGCAGTTCCAAAACAGGGTGAGGTTTTTGATAGAAAGGCAATACATGGTGTTGCCGTAAAGCTTCAAAAAACCCTAGCAAGTTTTGGAGTTGATGCAAAAGTAACAAATATTACAAAAGGACCTACTGTAACTAGATATGAGCTTACTCCAAGTACAGGAGTTAAGGTAAGTAAAATAGTAAATTTATCTGATGATATAGCCTTAAATCTTGCAGCTAAGTCTATAAGAATAGAGGCTCCTATTCCTGGAAAAGCAGCTGTTGGAATAGAAGTACCTAATGCTATATGTGAATCTGTAATGTTAAGGGAAGTAATAGAGTCAGATGCATTTAAAAATCATAAATCTAAACTTGCTTTTGCTCTTGGAAAAGATGCAGCAGGAGAAGTATGTGTTGGAGATATTGCAAAAATGCCACATGTTCTTATTGCTGGTGCTACAGGTTCAGGTAAGAGTGTGTGTATTAATTCAATAATTGTATCTATTTTATATAAAGCAAAGCCTAGTGAGGTAAAAATGATTTTAGTTGATCCAAAGATGGTTGAGCTTTCTGGATATAATGGAATACCACATCTATTAATACCTGTAGTAACAGACCCTAAAAAAGCTGCAGGAGCATTGAACTGGGCAGTACAAGAAATGGTAAATAGATATAATTTATTTGCTTCAAAAGGTGTAAAAGACATAAAAGGATACAATATGGTAATGGAAAAAGAATCTGAGGGAGTAAAATTACCACAAATTGTAATTATAATAGATGAGCTTGCTGACTTAATGATGGTAGCTCCAAATGATGTAGAAGATGCTATATGTAGACTTGCTCAAATGGCAAGAGCTGCAGGTATGCATTTAGTTATTGCAACTCAAAGACCATCTGTTGATGTAATTACTGGTATAATTAAAGCAAATATACCATCTCGTATCGCATTTACAGTATCTTCACAAGTAGATTCTAGAACAATTTTAGATATGGCAGGAGCAGAAAAGCTACTTGGTAAAGGCGATATGCTATATTATCCTGTTGGAGAAACAAAGCCTTTAAGAATGCAAGGAACATTTATATCTGAAAAAGAAATAGAAAGCATTGTAGATGAAATAAAATCTAATACTGATGTAAAATACAATAATGATATTATAGAAAGTATAGAAAAAGCAAATGGAAAAGGTACAAAAGCAGATGAGGAAGAACAAGATGATGCAGATGAATTACTAGATGACGCAATTAATCTTGTAATGGACATGGGGCAAGCTTCTGCATCGATGCTACAAAGAAAATTTAAGATAGGATATTCTAGAGCTGGAAGAATTGTTGATCAGATGGAGGCAAGAGGACTAATATCTGGATATGATGGCAGTAAGCCAAGACAAGTATTGATTTCTAAAGAAGAATGGCAAGAATTAAAAATGGGTAATAATTCAAACAATACAGAAAATAATAATGAAACAGAAGATAATATTCAAAATACTGCTGAAAATGTAGATGATATGCAAAAAAAATCAAATATTGATATTAAATTATAATGGAGGTAAATTTTAAATGGCTATTAGAGAAATTAGAAAAGATGGGGATGATATATTAAAGAAAAAGTCTAAGGAAATAGAAGTTATAGATGAAAAAATAAAGCAATTAGGACAAGACATGTTAGATACAATGTATAAAAATGATGGTATAGGACTTGCTGCATGTCAAGTTGGAATGTTAAAAAGAATGATAGTATATGATATAAGATATATAGAAGAAGATGCTAAGAAGGAAGGACATATATTAATTAACCCTAAAATAACATCTAGATCTAAGGCTATGATTGAAGTAGAAGAAGGATGTTTATCTTTTCCAGATTTATATAAAAATGTAGTAAGACATGAAAAAGTTACTGTTGAATATACTGACATAAATGGCAAAAAGAAAAAAATTAATGCAAAGGATATAGAAGCAGTAGTACTTCAGCATGAAATAGACCATTTAGATGGAATAGTGTTTTTAGATAGATATGATGAACAAAATAAACACTAAAGGTGAAAAGTATGAAGATAATTTCAGATTTTATTAAAAATTTAGGATTTACATTTTCTGTTAGAAGATTAAAAAGAGCAATTATGTTAGTGGCATTGTTTTTACTAATTGGTATTGGTGTATATTTATTTTTTAAATATGAGGCATCAGATGCTGGACTTAAAAGGATGTATATGAATGAAGTATCACAAAAATATGATTTAAAGGATGATAAAATTATAGACATAGAAAAGAAAGACGTAAATAATGACAAAACAGATGACTATATTTTTATTATAGGAAAAGAAGAAAGAAGCGATAGCAATTCTTTAAATTCCATAGTAGAATTATATAAGAGTGTAAGTTTGGTAATAATTGATGGAAAAAATAATGATGTAAAGCAGTATGATACAGGAAAAGATTTTAAAGTAGATATAGATTTAAAAATTTGTGAAGACGAAAATCAAAGATATTTTTTAATATCTGATGGTAGTGGAAACATATCACTCAATGTATTGGATGAATCAGACAATTTAGTAGATATTATAAAAAATACGACACAAAATGAATTTTTGGGTTATACAATTTATACAAATAAAAATAGTGAAAATAAAGAAATTTTAAATGTTAATATAGACAATTACTCAAAGGATTATTTAAATGAATATACTGATACTGTAGAATTAAACTTAGTAGAAAATAATATTGATATTTCGCAGTTTAGAGAAACATATTTAAGAGATAAGTTTTCAAATTTTGAATTAAAGGATATAAATAATGATGGAATTTTAGAATTTATCGGATATCAATATATATTATATAGTTTGGATGAAACAGTTACAGTAAATAAAACTGTTGGAGTTATTGAAACTATTTTTAACATTGAAGATAATAAATTAAAGTTTAATAGTGTAAATATACATATTTAAGATTAAGAGTTAAATCTTAATCTTTTTTATAAGAAGGGTGAAGTGATTTTTTTGAGAGAAGATATAAGAGTAGTATTTATGGGAACTCCCGAATTTGCAAGAGAATCTTTAAAGCTCTTGTACGAATCAGGATATAACATTGTTGCTTGTTTTACTAATCCAGATAAGCCATCAGGAAGAGGTATGAAAATAAAGTATTCTGCTGTAAAAGAATACGCACTAGAAAAAAATATACCAATATATCAGCCTAAGAAATTAAGAAATAATGAAGAAATAATACAAAAATTAAAAGAGTTAAAACCAGATTTTATAGCAGTTGTTGCATATGGTAAAATACTTCCAAAGGAAATATTAGACATTCCAAAATATGGATGTGTAAATGTGCATGGATCTTTACTTCCTAAGTATAGAGGAGCAGCACCTATGCAGTGGGCACTAATAAATGGGGAAGAAAAGACTGGAATTACCACTATGTTTATGGATGTTGGAATGGATACTGGAGATATGCTTTTAAAAGAGGAACTTGAAATAAAAGATAGTTATAATTTAGAAGATATTCATGATAAGTTAATGGTTATTGGCGGAAATTTATTAGTTAAAACACTTGATGGAATAGTAAGTGGAACTATAAAAAGAGAAAAACAGCCACAAGAGGGAACGTATGCACCAATGATATCAAAAGAGATGACAAAAATAGATTTTAATAAAAGTGCAAGAGAAATATTTAATTTTGTAAGAGGTCTATCTCCTTTTCCAGGTACTTATATGCAACTTGATGATGGACGTAAATTTAAAGTATATGATGTTGGATATGTGCAGGACAGTAATATAAATAGTGATATTATTCCAGGGGATATTTTGTTTATGTCTAAAAGTGATTTATATATAAGATGTAAGGATGGATATATAATTATTAAGACAATACAGCCAGAAAATTCTAAAAGGATGGATATAAAGGCATTTATAGCAGGAAATAGATTAAATATGTTAGATAGATTTATATAGTTTGGAGGGAGTTATGGATTTAGAACAGATGCAAAAAAGAGTTTATCAAAATAAGTTAAATAAAGGATTTAATGTAACAGATGTACCAAAAGAATTTTGTTATTTATATGGAGAAGTGGCAGAAGCATACGATGCATATTTAAAAAATAAGGAAGATTTAGGTGAAGAACTTGCAGATATTGCAATATATTTACTTGGACTTTCTGAAATTTTAGGATATAATTTAAAAGAACAAATTGAATATAAAATGCAAAAAAATGAAAAAAGATTATATAAAAAGGTAGGAAAAAGTTATATAAAAATTGAAAATGGAGTAAATGAGGATGCACTTTAAGGGTGTATCTTTTTCTTGAAATATTAGACAATTTGTAGTATTATATATATGTTAATAAAAGGGAGAAAAAATGGAAAAAATAAATATAAATGAATTAACTTTTGAAGAACTTGAAGCATTTATAGAAGAACTTGGTGAAAAGAAATTTCATGCAAAACAAATTTTTAAGTGGATTCATAGAGAAAAAGTTTTGTCTTTTGATGATATGAGTGATATATCAAAAGCATTAAGAGAAAAGTTAAAAGAAAGGACGTATATTTTAGAACTTAAAGTAATTGAATGTCAAAAGTCAAAAAAAGATGGAACAATGAAATTTTTAATAGAATTACCAGATAATAATGCAATAGAATCAGTTTTAATGAGATATCATCACGGAAATACCATCTGTGTATCTTCTGAGGTTGGATGTAAGATGGGATGTAAATTTTGTGCCTCTACAAAAGAAGGATTTGTAAGACAACTTAAAGCATCAGAAATAGAAGGACAATTACTTACGGTTGAAAGATATACTGGAGAGAAGATATCTAATATAGTATATATGGGAATAGGTGAACCACTAGATAATTATGATAATGTTGTAAAATCTATAAGGCAAATAAATTATCCATTAGGTCTAAATATTGGGGCACGTCATATAAGCGTATCTACATGTGGAATAGTTCCTAATATTTATAGACTTGCACAAGAGAATATACAATGTACACTGTCTATTTCTCTACATGCTACAACAGATGAGAAGCGAAGAGAAACAATGCCTATTGCAAATAAATATAGTATAAAAGAAATATTAGAGGCATGTAAAGAATATATTAGATTAACAGGAAGAAGAATTTCATTTGAATATGCATTAATCTATGGACAAAATGATTCAAAAGAAGATGCTATAGCACTTGCAAAACTGTTAAGGGGCATGATTGCTCATGTAAATTTAATACCGGTAAATGAAATAAAAAATGGTATATATAAAAAAGCACCAGAAAAAAGAATAGAGGATTTTATGAATACACTAAATTCTTGTGGTGTTGTAACTACAGTAAGAAGAGAACTTGGTTCAGATATTGATGCGGCATGTGGTCAACTTAGAAATAAATATATAGATAGAAAAAATGATTTGGTAGAGAAAAAATATATAAAAAAGAGTGAATAGGGAAAAACTATTGAAAAAAGTTTTCTTTCTTTGTTATAATAAATATAAGAGGTGAAATGATGAGATATACAGCTAGAACAGATATAGGGCTAAAAAGAGAACAAAATGAAGATAATTTTTTTGCAAAAATATATGATGAAAATATGGCATTATTTATAGTAGCTGATGGACTTGGTGGATATTCTAGTGGTGAGGTTGCAAGTAAAGTTGCAATTAATACTGTAAGAGATAATTTTGAACAAAATATAGAAACCTTAAAACAATCAGATGTAGAGAAAATAAAAAAATTTTTAGAACAATTGATTATAATTGCAAATGAAAGAATATATAATCTACAAAAATCAAATAAAAAATATAATGGAATGGGAACAACAATAGTTCTTGTTGCAAAAATAAATAATAAATTATACTATGAATCTGTGGGAGATAGTAGAATATACTATATAAATGGAAATAAAGATATTATAGAGCAAGTAACAGTTGATGATACATATGTAAATGAATTGTTAAAGAAGAATTTAATAAAACAAAGTGAAATAGCAACGCATCCACAAAAGCATATGTTGACAAAGGCACTTGGTATTTTCGGAAAAATAGATGTTCAAGTAAAAATATTTGATGTTAATACAGGATATTTTATTTTATGCTCAGATGGTCTTACAAATATGCTATCAAACGATGATATTTTAAAAACTGTACGAGATAATAATTTTGTTATATTATCAGATAAATTTATAGACATTGCTAATCAAAATGGCGGTGTAGATAATATAACAGTGGTTGTTGTAGAAATATAAAGGGGAGACATTTATGGAATTAATAGGAAAAATACTTGCTGGAAGATATGAAATTATTGAAAAAATTGGAGAAGGTGGAATGGCATACGTCTTTAAGGCAAGGGATAATCTTTTAAATAGATATGTTGCTATAAAAATTTTAAAAGAAGAGTTTTCAAAAGATGAAGTATTTGTGAAAAGATTTAGAACAGAAGCACAAAGTGCTGCATCTTTGATACATCCAAATATTGTGTCAGTATTTGATGTAGGAGAAGATAGGGGAATAAGCTTTATTGTTATGGAGCTTCTTGAAAGTAAAACATTAAAAGATTATATTCAAGCTAAAGGTCCATTATCTAGTGAACTTACATTAAAGATTGCAGCACAAATTGCGTCAGCACTTGAAGCTGCGCACAAAGCACATATAGTTCATAGGGATATAAAGCCACAAAACATAATATTAAATCAAAATTTAGTAGCTAAAGTTACAGATTTTGGTATAGCTAAAGTTACAAATACTAGTACAGCTACTATAACAAGTTTCGGTAAGACAATGGGATCAGTGCATTATTTTTCACCAGAGCATGCAAAAGGTGGATATACGGATGCAAAATCAGATCTATATTCTCTTGGAGTAGTAATGTATGAAATGGCAACTGGAAAGCTTCCATTTGATGCAGATTCTCCTGTGTCTGTTGCATTAAAACATATACAAGAAACTCCAATTGAGCCAAAGCAAATAAATCCAAATGTAAGTCAAGCTTTAAATCAAATAATAATGAAAGCGATGGAAAAATCTACTGCAAATAGATATCAAACAGCAACTGAAATGTTAACAGATATCTCTATAGCACTTGCTAAACCGACATCTAGTCTTGTTGCAAGACCGCAAAGTTCTATTGAGGCAGGGGATACACAAGTTATACCAACATTAAATGATTCAGAAGATGAAAATTTAGTACCTAATGTTAGAACAAGACAAAGCTCTAATAGAGCAGCTTATACACCAGTAAAGGAAGAGAAAAGTTCTAATATAGATGAATCAAAAAATACTC
This sequence comes from uncultured Clostridia bacterium, assembly GCA_944387375.1. Classification (GTDB taxonomy): domain Bacteria; phylum Bacillota; class Clostridia; order TANB77; family CAG-465; genus CAG-465. The sequence continues at coordinate 1,063 of CALXEQ010000009.1, read as the reverse complement.
AAAGTGCAGAAGAATTAAAAAAAGCAAAGAAAAAGAAAATGACAATAATAGCTATTTTTGTTGTTTTAATAATAGTTGTAGGTGGTTTTTCAGGTTTTGCTATTAATAGAATGTTAAACAATGGTGAAAATGATGAAATAGAAATTCCAAATTTAGTTGGGAAAGATTTTGAAGAGGCACAAAAAGAGTGTCAAGAAAAAGGATTAGAACTTAGACAAAGAAGTTCAGATTATAACACAGATTATGAAGAAGGACAGATAATAACTCAAGATCCACAAGCTGGAACAATGACTAAGGAAAAAGTTGTATATGCTGATGTAAGTAAGGGCACTAGAATGGTAAAAGTAACAAATATAGAAGGTAAAGATATAAAAGTTGCAAAATATGAATTAGAAAATACATTAGGATTTGTAGTAGAGCAAGAAGATGTAATATCAGATACAGTAGCAGCAGGAATAGTAATATCTCAGGAATATAAAGATGTGGAAAGACCATATGGTAGTGTTATAAAAGTACAAGTAAGTTCAGGAGATGGAAAGGCACAAGTAGTTGTACAAAATGTAGTAGGAAAATCTGAAGAAGAAGCAAGATCAATACTTGAAGGATTAAATTTAAATGTTGAAGTTCAATATGATGTAGATAATGAAAAATTAAACGGAACAGTTCTTGCACAGTCATATCCTACAAATTCAGTCTTAAAAGAAGGAGATTTAATAACAATTACAGTAAATAGAAGAGAAATAAATAAAACAATTACTGTAACAGGAATTCCTGCAGGTACAAAAAGAGAAGATATAGAAGTAAGAGTAAGTATAGATGGTGGAGCTTTAAATACAACAACATTTAACTATAGTGAAAATAATAATCAATTGACGTTTACAATAAATGGATATGAAAACGTAAGATACGAAGTATCGGTAGATGGAAATTTAATAAAAAGCGGCGAAGAAAATTTTTAAAATTTAAAATAATGTAGAAAAAAATAAAAAGGAGATGCACTACTTCAAAAGCATTATACAGTAGACTTCTTAACTAAAAAGCAGAAAGTTAATGAAGGCGAGGT
>CALXEQ010000008.1 GCA_944387375.1 uncultured Clostridia bacterium | reverse complement strand
TAAATAAATTTATATTATAGGAGTTAAATATATTGCTTAATGTCTATATTAATTTACATCTAGTAAACATAAAATTGATAAAATTATACCATTATATATCTAAAAAGTCAATAAAAAATACCTAGGTAAAAATATAGTATTACCTGAGTATTTTTAATATATCTTGCATTTTATGCATGCTTTATTTTAGTTACTTTTTTACTACTATTTTCTATAGATAGTCTTTTACGAAGATTAGGGTCTTGTGTTACAATTCCTTTAGGACACATACCTGTATTACATACCTTATTTTTCTTCTGAATGAATACTGTTTATTGTCTTTTCAAATTCTTCAAACATTTGTACTTCATCAATTAGTACAAAATTGTGCATATTTTCTTTATATCTTTCTTTTATATAATCATTTAATATATGATATTCTTTTAATTTTTCAAACTCTAATTAATTATAATTTATATCTATTATATTATAATTATTTATATTACTTTTTACATACTCTTTAAACATTTCTAATAGTTTTGACTTTTCACTTCTTCTAACTCCAGTAATAACCTTTATATCTGAAGTTTCTGCTACTGTCTATCAAAGTATCAAAATAATTTCTATTTATTAATTTTATAGTCATTTCACCTCAAAATCATTATAGTATATCACTTCCCAAAAGTCAATTTTTCTAAAAAATGGGAAGTGGCAATATATATTATGAATTATTATTATATTTTTATACATTTTTAAAATAAAAAAATACCTAGATAAAATATGGTGTTACCTAAGTATTTTTAATATATCTTGCATTTTACGCATGTTTTATATTAGTATTTTGAGATATTTCATTTGAAGTTGTAACTAAGTCTTCTACACTTAACTCATGAATATCTTTATGTCCTGTTATTCTACCAAAAGTTTTTAATTCTTCTTTTACATTTTCTAAGTATTTAGCTACTTTTTTACTACTATTTTCTATAGATAATCTTTTACGAAGCTTAGGGTCTTGTGTTGCTATTCCTTTAGGACACATACCACCATTACATACTCTATATTGATCACAACCTAAAGCAATCATTGCAGCAGTTGCAATAGCTACACAATCAGCACCCATAGCAATAGCCTTTGCAAAATCACTTGCTTCATATAGTCCACCCGTAATAACTAAGTCTATATCTAAATTATTCTCTTTTAAATATTTTTTTGCTCTATATAATGCATATATAGTTGGAACTGATGTATTATCTTTTAAAAATGTCGGACTTGCACCAGTTGCTCCACCTCTACCGTCAATAGTAATAAAATCTGGCATAGCAAAACATACATATTCTAAATCCGCCTCAATATGTCCTGCAGCAATTTTTATACCAATAGGTCTTCCAAGTGATTTTTCTCTTAATTCATCTACTAAAGATTTCAAATCTTCTTTAGTCTTTATTTCTTCAAACTTAGATGGACTAATTACATCTTCACCAATATTTTTACCACGTACTTTTGCAATTTCTTCTGTTACTTTATTTGCAGGTAAATGTCCACCCATACCAGGCTTAGTACCTTGTCCAATTTTTATCTCTATTGCATCTGCATTTTTTAAATTTTCATCTGTTACACTATATTTATTAGGTACATATTCAAATATATATTTATATGATGCTTCCATCTCCTCTGGCAATATTCCACCTTCGCCACTACACTGTGCTGTTTTAGCCATACAAGATCCTTTAGCTAAAGCAATCTTTGCTTCTTTAGATAAAGCACCAAAGGACATATGTGAAATATATACAGGCATATCTATCTCAAGAGGACGCATTGCATGCTTTCCAATAACAGTCTTTAATGATACATCTTCACTATCTAAAAGTGGTGCAGGATTTAGTTGTGCTCCAAGTATTAATACATCATCAAAACCAACAACTGGACGTGTTGTTCCCATAGCTGATATTTCATTGTAATTATCACTTGTAATAGCATGTATTTTTGAAACAGCTTTTTTAAGTCTTACGGGTGTATCCTTAGCCATTGCTTCTAAAGAATCTGCTTCTTCGGTAGTTTCTTCAACAACTTCTTCCACACTTTCCACATCTTCTTCTATCTTTTCAAAAGCACTTTTAGGATTAAAACACAAAGGACATTTCCAGTCATCTGGTAAATCCTTAAATAATACACCTTCCTTTTCTTCATCATAAATATATCCACAAATTGTACAACGATACTTAGCCATAGTATTCCTCCTTTTTCATAATTTAAAATAACATAATTTTAAATTAGCAATATGAAATATTTTTAATATTAATATACCAATAAAATTATTATATCATAAATAGTTTTATTTTTGAAAAATTAAAATAAGAAATAATTTTTCTTTTATAATAATTATTTAAATTAAAAAATTATTTGCTCATTTTCAATTTTTATATTTAATGAATCAAATATTGCTTTTTTTATAATGTAAACGTTTCCCTTACTACGTGTTAAAGCAACATATAATTTGTTAACAGAAATAACACTATTCGGCATAGAGAAATTATCTTTATCTAAATTATCATATTTATCTGTTAAAATAATACAGGTATTTTCATATGTATCTCCTTTAGAATAGCTCCAAGAATTTGAGACAAAACTATAATTTTCAGGTTTTTCCCAAACCAATTTCATAACTTTATCATTATTCAATATTTTAATAATTTCTGTTTCATCATCTAAATAAATAATATGTCCAAAATTTATTTCATTACTTTCAATATTAATATTCAGTTTCTTTTGTATAAATTCACAAATTTCCTTTGAACATCTTCTGCTTTTTAATAAAGAGGTCTCGTCAACATTTAATCCTAATTTACTTAGATTAACCTTATAGTTTTCATAGCCAATATACTTTTTTCCAACTTGAAAAGGTATTCCATGATTATTTAAAGCACTTACTGAATGCTGATTATAATCTCCCACTAATAAAATGTTATTTACTCTTTTTATAATTTCAAGAAGCAATTTCCAATTATCTTCTCTGAAATCCTGCATTTCATCTATGTATATATAATCAAAAAATTTGTTTAAATTATTACAAGCCATATTTATTAGTGAAAGCTTTCTATTCTTAACTCTTAATATTAGCTTAGACAAGTAATCACTATAATATTTATGTTCTTTATGAAAATGATTTAAAGTACTTATAGGAAAGTAATTATGATTTTTTCTATAATTTCCATCTGGTAATTTAATACTTGGTACAGGAGGTGATATAATTGAAACACCTTTACTAACAAAATTAGATACACCATAAAATTCTCCAATTGCATTATCAAAAGGCCTAATCATAAACTTATAAATAAAACTATGAAAAGTCATAACTAAAGTATTATCTGGAATATGTCCATATTTTTTAGTTAATTCATTAATAATATTTTTTATATTTTGATTCGTATAAGCTATAATAATATTTCGACTATTTTCATTGATATTATTACAAATATAATACGTTTTTCCAGAACCAGCTACTGCTAATATTACTCTTTTATCCATTTTAAGCACTCCTTTATATAATTAGGTATCATATAATCAAAATCATTATTGGACATTTGATATGCTATTTCAACTTTATTATTAAGCATTTTACCTAAAACTTTCCCATAATTTACTCCATGATACAAATAATTAGCATTCTCGTCTATATCAATCAAAGTATTAAATTTTTCAGTATTAATATTATAAAAACAAGCTTCCCATGTCCAATTATCCAGAGAACTATCCATAAATATTTTTATATTTTCATTTTTAGAATTATAGGAAATCATATATTCTATATTACTTTGCTTTTTATCGTTATCTGTTAAAACAGCCACTTTTTTATTCATTTTATTTGCAATTTCCAAGTATCTTTTATATTTTACTCCACCACAATCAATAATTGAAATTCCCGCTTTATCCAATGATATATTATATAATTTTTCAAAAATTATTGGTATTAACATAAATTCTGTTGGACCTTCTACTAATAGTACTTTTTTTGATAAAATATATTGAAGCATATTATTATTTGAAGATTTTAAAAAGAATTTACAATCATCATCTGGAATATTATTTAAAGATTCTGCTTTTTTATCTTTGATCCATAATATATTCTTTAAATTTAAACTATTAGCTATCATACTTTCATGTGTAGTAATAATTAATTGCTTTCCTGTTTGCTCTTTAATTTCCTCAATCATTATTTTTAAATTTTGATAACTTAAATGATTTTCAGGTTCTTCAATTCCTAGGACATCAACTTTCCCCACCTTTTTATCCAATGCAATTTTAGTTTTTATAATATTTTCTTTTCCTTTCCCTTTATTTTCCACTGGAATATTATCATCTAAAACAGTAAGAATATTTTCAAAAATGACTTTTTTCTCATTAATTCCAAACTTTTGATGTTCATTAACATTATTTATTGGGAGTTCATTAAAAGCCTTATTTATTTCTATTCTAAATTTACTTTTAATTTCAGATTGAAGTTTATTATCATGATTACTAGTAAATAATGATCTATTATAATAATTAAATGAATTATTTGAATCAATATTATCATTATCAATTAGTAAAAAATTAATAGGCTTTTTAATCAAATTATAGCTATCACCTTGAAATGTATTCCAAGTCATTTGATAATATTCATATGGAATCTGTCCTAAACTAATTATAGGAACAAGCTCACTAGAAACATCTAAGGGAATTTCACATTTAAATCTAATTCCAAAATACAAATTATTATTTTCAAAACCATGTAACATTCCATAATATAATGCAGAATTTGGAATATCATCTAATTGAAATTCTAAATCTATTGTAATAGATGGTAAATTTTCTATTTTAGGACTATCTTTAAATTTTTTGATTAAATTTTCATTTATCAATTCTTTAACTATATATTTGTCATAGTTTCTATATTTTTGAGTAAGAACTATATCTATCGCTTCTAAAATTGTCGATTTTCCACTTTCATTATCTCCAACTAATATATTTGTTTCCTTATTAAAGTTTATATCGAAATTTTCAAATTTTTTAAATCCAATAATTTTCATTCTTTTTAAATACTTCATTAGTACCTCCACAAAAAACATTACAATCTTAATAATATTAAGCTACTATAATTATAACAAATTTTAATATAAAATTATATCTAATTAAAAAATATTTTAATTAAATAGTTCTTAAAATATAAACAAAAAAGACTTAAGTAACTATAATAGTTACTTAAGTCCTTTTTGTTAATTTTTCAATATTTTCTTTATTACTCTTTTTCCTTTTCTTAAAACTTGTCTAACAATAGAAACTTTAGTATACTTTTCTACTATCTTATCTAAATCATTGCTATCTAATTCGTTAAAGAATTTCTCTCTATTTTTATTAGCAGGTAAATGCTTTAATATAGAAGGATTACCTTTTATAGCTTTATCCAAATCACATTCTTGTAAATGTATATCTTTTAGCTCCTTTAACAAATCATTACCTTTTTTAGTATGAACTAAAATTAAAGATGTTCCTTTATTATCTAGATTCAAATCAGGATAGCATTTATCTACTCCCCAAAAATCTCCTAATGTAAAATCTGCATATCTAGGTAATTTTGCAAACTTACATGTCGGACAAGATTCTCTTAGGTCAATATCACTTAAAAATGTTTTCATATAATAAAATTATATATTTAAGTTATCATTTAATACTATAAGATTTTAATTAAACCTTTTTATCTTTTTACATAATAATTGCTTTAATAAATTCAAATAATATTTAAACTCTTCTGTTCTAAAGAATAATAAAATATATATTAAATTTGGTACTATACAACATATTATTGCATTTACTAATAAAGTTATAAATAAATTTGAAATATTAATTTGATTAATTACCAAAGCTGTTATTACAACTGTGAATATAGATATAATCAAATATTTCAAATGATTTTTTATAAAATCGCTATATTTCTTATTAAATAATCTTTTATAAACAAAAATTGGATAACTATATAAAAATAAAATCAATGAGCTCAAAATTGTTCCTATAAAAACACCAATTAATCCTAATATTTTAACAAGTATAATAGATGCGATTATATTAATTGCAGACTCGATTAAAGGAACAAATCTGTCTTCATAAAAAATTCCGGCTGCTTCTTTAAAAGTATTACTTGTTTTTCTCATTCCCTGTATATAAAAATTTACTACTAAAGCTATTAATACACCATATGATAATAAATAATCTTGCCCAATCCAAAGAGTAATGAATGGTTGCATTAAGCATAATAGACAAGCCCCACAAAAACAATATAGCCAAGAATTTATAAAAAGCATAGAATTATATATTTTATATGACTTTTCTTTATTCTTTTCGATTAAAAGATTTCCTACTACAGATGTTATAGAAGTAAACACTTGTCCAAGTAGATTGGTAATTGCACTAATAATCATATTATAATTCGAATATAATCCAACTGTAACTACTCCTAAAAATTTTGATATAATAATATTATCTGTACTAAGTACCAATGAGCTACCAATTTGATGAAATAAAAGTCCCTTTACCTTTGTATATATGTCATCTTTTGTTTCATTATCTAAAGTTTCATTTGTTTTCTTCTTTAAAAATGGATACATTTTATTTACAATTATATTTATAATTATATTTTCCAATAATCTAAATAAAATCTTTATTATTAAATACAAAACATAATTTTTAAATAGTAATAATAAAACTATCTCACATACATTCATTGAAATTGTATATAATATATGAATAATATTTATAATATAATTTTTTTGATTTGCATATAAAATAGATCTTTTATATGTCAATAAATATGAAGCAACAATATCTAATAATGCTAATAAAAATAAGAAATGTATACTTCCTTCTATACTAACTTCACCAACTATATATGTTAAGAAAGGCATTATAGCAAGCCCTAATATAAATATTATAATAGCAATTATAGAGTATACTCTTTTATAAAAACTAATTAATATTGCTATTTTTCTTTCATCATTATCTGCTACAGGCTTATATAAATGATAAATTATAGCATTTCCAAAACCTAATTCTACTATAGATAACATTGATAATATATTACTAAAAAGTCCATTTAAACCTAAGTATTCGTCTCCCAATGTTACAATAAAAATTTTCTGTGCTATAAATCCAACTAACATTACAATTAAATTCATACCTATTGCCACTATAGCATTTTTAATAGAATTACTTGATCTCATTCTTTTTCTCCTTATTTTTTAAAGATTGTTTTATATTATAGATAAAATTTATTATTTTTTTAGTTAAATTTTTATTTATTTTAAAAAGTTTTATTAACACAAATTTTATTCCAAAATCATTAATACAATATTTATAAAATGAATCTAAATTTAATTTTTCTATATCAAATTTATTATCTCTACTAAATGAAAGTATTGCATAAAAAAACACATTATTCATTTCTTTTCTAGCTTTTATTTTAAACTCATTATTATTTATATTTTCTACAATTTTGTTAATAATATCAGCCCTATATAATAAGCCTTCAATCTTCTTAAAATCATTTTCATTAAAAGTTGCACTTTGTTCTCTTTGAACATAGTAATAACCAGAATATTTAATTAATCCAACTCTAGGTTCTTTATTAAAAATATTTAAAATTATACATGTATCTTCAGCATATTTTATATTTGGAAATTCAATATCATATAATAGATTACATTTGTAGACTTTACCCCATATTGAAAAAGCATATCTTTTATTCAAAAAATAATCATATATTAAATCTTCTTTTTTTGTTATCAAAGTATCTTCTGTTATAGATATATTTTTAGGCAAATTAGCACCAATATCTATTGAGTTACAACAAACCATATCAGCATTAGTATCTTTTGCATACTTATACATATTTTCTAAAAAATACTTGTCCAAGTAATCATCACTATCTACAAAAGTTATATACTCAGATTTTGCCATTTCTAGTCCTTTTCTTCTTGTCTTAGAAACTCCCATGTTTTCTTGATGTATAACGATTATTCTTTCATCAATTTTAGAATATTGATCACATACCTTTCCAGATAGATCTTTTGAGCCATCATCAATTAAAATTAAAGTAAATTCTTCAAAAGTTTGTGATAATATACTATCTATACATTTACTTATATAATTTTCACAATTATACACTGGTACTACTACCGTAATTTTGCTTTTGATATTTTTCATTATTTATTTTGTTCACCTTCCCAATATTTAACATAGCCAGTAAAGCTATATAAATTATATCTATAGTAACCTCTATACATCCTAATATAGAAAACACATATAAATATATTACAATAGAATTTATATTTTTATTATAATCTTTAAATATATTATAAATTAATACTAATAAAAGAGTTACTCCGAGAATTCCTGAATCTAACCAATATTCTAACAATGCATTTTGTGTATTAGGAACATGTAGTTGTTCAAACATAATATCATAACTATTACCGTATCCATATCCTAATAGCCATTTATTACCAATAACACTAAATATATTATCATAAATATATGTTCTTCCAGTTAAAGTTATATCCTCATGTAGTAAATTAACGATTATATATTCAATCGGCTTTAAGTGTACTATATTTGAAAACAGTATCAAGATAGAACAACTTACTATTAATAATACCATTATAAATATAGGTTTTATTTTTTTGTGATTATTTTTAGTTGCTACATATATAATTAAGAATAATAAAGCACCTATAAGTGCGGTTGTACATTCTGTATAAAGACATATGCATATAGCTAATACTGCAAAAATAGTTTTAAAAACTACGTTTTTTTTATCTTTTTTATCTTTAACATAATACATATAAAAAGCTAAAAGTAATATATGGAAATAAGAAACCTGGAATTTATTACCTAATAAATAATTAGAATCATTTGCCAAAAACATATCTGGTCTTATAAACATAATAATATCATTAAGTATACTATATACAAGTGTTAAAATAAAAAAAGTTTTTACTGTACTTTTTTCTTGAGATACTTGATGTATATATTCCCAGAAGAGAAAAATTTCTAATATTTTTATTATCTGTAATATTCCTCTATGAATATTCATATTATTATAAAGTGTTGATACTAACATAACACCTAAAAATAAAAATAATATAATATTTATCTTTAAATATCTCTTATTAACAAAATATTTTGCATTTATTAGTAAAAGAAACATTAAAGCAAAAGAAAAAATATACACTAACAAACTATAATTATGTACATAATATAAATTTATAAAAATTATATGATATACTAAAATTGACATAATTGTAGATATTTTAACTTTCATTTTAATTATTCCCTCCACTCAATATTATTCTTTTTTACAGTAGCTGGAGATCCAACTATAAGACAATTATTATCTTTTACTTTTAATCCACATACCAAACTATTACATCCAATAACAGAGTTTTCTGTTATATATGAATTTTTTAATATATTGCAATTTGATGCTATCCATACATGTTTACCAATATAAATTTTTCCATTAATAGGTCTTTCTTCACCATTGTTTAATATCATATGTCCATCTGTGTCTCTAATATCGACATTCCATCCAATTAAAGAGTTATCCTCAATTATAATACTATTTTCAGATTGAATTGTTAAATTTTTATTTGCATATATATTTTCTCCAAACTCTATTTTTCCCTTATCGACAAATATATTAACTCCTTCAGCCAAAGTGCACTTCCCATTGAAAATTATAACTCCATTATTATAAAAACTTAATTTACTCTTTGTATCAGAAACAAATTCAGAACCACCAAATCCAAGTCTAACAATACTATATTTTAAACTACACTTAATTTTAATAGCACCTTTATATATTTTTCCTATTTTAACATTATATCTTACTCTAATTGGAAGCTTTAGCGCATCCTTTATATTAAAAACTTTAAAATTAACATATATGCTTTTTGGTAAATCTCTAAAAAAAGTTAATATTTTTTTTATTTTTTCCATTTTTCTCTCCATTTTCTAAATTTATTTATTTTCCATTTAAGATGCATTTCTATAGTATGAAAACATAAAATTCTTTTTTTTATTTTATCAAAATTACTAATATTTATATCTTCTGTTTCTAATGCCATAAATTTATTAGGAACAAATTTAAATATATTTTTATCAATTATAAACTTATCTATTTTCATATTTCTTTGTTGAAAATGTGCATATAAAAACTCTTCATATTTTAATTTAGTATTTTCTTTATATATTCTAAAAATTTTTCCTTCTTTCCAAACATATAAAGCTTTTTTATACTTTTCATCTTCAAATTTATAATTATTTGGATTAAATGTAGTTTTTATAAATTTTGTGTGTCCAATATTGAAATTCAAAGATAAATCTTGCATATAAACTTTTTTATTTTGACTCAAAAAAATTGTATTAATATTCTCTTTATCTCCATAAGTTTCATCAAATACACAAATATCATCTGTTTGAAACACATCTTTATATAAAAATCTTCCATCATATTTAGACATAAAAACTCTGTTATTTTCATATGTATTTTTATATAAAATCATATGTCCAAGGCAGAAAATTTTATCATACTTTTCTAACATATCTTCTGTTATAAACTTGTTTAAATCCCCCATTATAGTATCTAAATCACAATGTCCCCAAAATTTATAATTAGAAATATAATTTTCAAAAATATATCCATAAGCTGGTTTATAATCACATAACTTATATGGCTTGTCTAAAGAAATATTAAAATCAAATTTACTTTGTATTATTTTTTTTAATTCTTCAAATCCCATTAAAAAAATTTTTACATTATCTGGCAAAGTATATTTAGTCTTATCATCTGTAAAAATAAACCAATCATAATCTTTATTATATCCACATGTTTTGGCAAATAGTTCAAAATAATTAGGTAATTTTCCAAAATATGGAATTAAAAAGCAACATTTTTTCATATTTAATCTAAATAATATAAAACCAAATTATATTATAATCTCCTTTCTTAACTTTTTATTTTAGTTACTAAATATATACAATTTACAAGTTTTAATTTCATTAAAGTATCATATATTTCTCTTTGTAATCCCTCATACTCTTTATCTTTTAAAGCATCAATAACATATTTATTATTAACAATTTCTTTTATTCTATTTAAAACTAGCTTTTTATCATTACTCTTATGAATTACTTCCTGTTTTATTGCTCCTCTTACATATCCTAAAAAATAATTAGATAAACCTTTTTTTACGTTATTATACTCATTATATGATTTTAGACGTCTAATTAATTCTTTGTATAATATAATATCTTTTTCAAATCTATCTTTTTTATATGTTGTTGTCAAAGAATTACCATTTATACAATAATAATAATATGTATTATCTATAAAACTAATTTTTTTACTTGCCATACAAAAATCTATATTAAATATTATATCTTCTGAAATAAATTTTCTTTCTGACTCAAAAATAATATTATTTTTATCTAATATTTCTTTTTTATATATAGATCTCCAAACACTCATCCCCATATAATTTTTTCCATATTCTTTTTTATCTTCAACATGTAATAAATTATACATAAATTTTTTTGACGGTACAACATTACTTTTAAAAGGCATTACATCCTTTTGAATTATTTCTCCTGTTTCAGTATACAGTTTTATATTTGTAAAAGATGCATCTGTATTATTTTTCTTTGCGTCATTGTATAATTTTTCATAAAAGTCTAAATCGATAAAATCATCTGAATCTAAAAACGCAATATATTCGCCTTTAGCTCTTTTAATTCCATAATTTCTTGTTAGTCCTAATCCCTCATTTTCTTTTGAAAATAACTTAATTCTAGAATCTTTTAATGCATATTGCTTACAAATTTCGAAACTATTATCTTTAGTTCCATCATTAATAACTAATATTTCAATTTGCTTTAAAGTTTGATTAATAACAGAATCTAAACATCTAGAAATATACTTTTCAACATTGTAAACCGGTATTATAACACTAACCTTTATTTCTTCATTCATTATAAATTTCTCCTTTATTTCTTAATTACAATATTTATATTTCCAATATATCTGTATACATTTCCCAACTGGGTATAATAATATAAAAGCAATTTTATTATCTATATCATTTAATAATTTTTTAAAAGAAAATTTAGCAAAATTTCCATAAATTATATAAAAAAGCATACCCTTTATTCTGCTTTTTAAACAACATTCTTTGTACATTAATACTTTAGCTAATTCAATATTTCCTAAAGGTGCTTTTATTTTATTTTTCTTTATATTTTTTGTAAGTCCATTAGATAAATAATCTCCTACATAAATAGCTTCATTAATATGTACCATTTTATACTTCAAAGCCATTTTTATCCAAATAACAGCTTCACTAATAAATTTTTCATTTGGAAACTCTGGAAAAGGAAATTCTTTTAAACATTTTGTATAAAATACTTCTGCTTTATCTCCCATAATATTTCCATTTACTCTACTATCAATATATGATTCTATCTTCTCATTAACTGGAAAAAGTTTATTATTTATTTCGCCATTTGGAAATTTCCTTAAAAAGCTAAAACCACATAACTCATTTATATTCTTGTATTTATTATAATATTTATAAATTATTTCTATTGCATTATCTACAAGCCAATCATCACTATCTACTATAAATGTCATATATGTATTTATATTTTTTATTCCAACATTTAAAGCAGTATGTTTACCACCATTTGCTTTATATATATATACGATTTCTATTTTATTTTCATCTCTCCATTTGTTAACAACTTCTTTTGTATTATCAGTACTTCCGTCATCTATAATCATCCAAACAAAATCTTTATTAGTCTGAACACATAATGAGTTGTATAATTTATATAAATTTTTCTCTCTGTTATACGTTGGTGTTAAAACTGTTATATCTTTCATCACTAACTCCTCTTCTACTTGTTTAAATACATTTTTATAGATATTAACTTCCATAAAATAAACTTTTTATTTTTAAAAGAATATAGAAGTTTTTTATAATCAGAATTTGTTACATCAATTTTAAAAGTATTAATATACTCACATGCAACAATAAAAATAGCTTTCTTTATTTCTTTTGAAATGTATCTTGTTCTAAAAAATAACATAGGCCCATATTCGAATAATAAATTGTTAAAGTTATATTTATTAATCTCAACATTATATGCTTTTATAAGTTCAGAAGGTAAGAATAATTGATCTATACATTTATAATTCTTATAATTTTTCTTATCTCTTGATGTACTTTTAAGATTTTTTCTGTAATAATACAATTTATCTGAGACCTGAGCAAAGCTATTTATTTTATTTATTATAACTATTTTTAAAATCATATCTTCATAGTAATAATTACAAGGTAATAAAATATCTTTCCATATTTCTCTTTTATAAATTCCATTCCAAATAAAACCTTCTGTATTTAAAACTTCATCTGCATATTTGTTATCTGTATAAAAATCTTTTTTATCTGTTATATTTATAATACCATTATCATCATATAAATAATAGTTACACTTAACCATATCAACATCTTTAGAATATGCTTTATCTAAAAGTTTTTCTGCATAGTTTTCATCAACATAATCATCAATATCAACAAAACCTATATATCTTCCTGATGCTTTCATTATACCGTAATTTCTTGAATCAGCTGCTCCAGAATTATTTTTAGTAATAATTACTATATCCTTTTTATAATTATTTAACTTTTCTAAAGTTTTATCTTTAGAGCCATCATCAATAGCAATTATTTCTAATTTATACTTTGTTTTTTGATTGATTAAAGATGAAATACATTTATCTATATATTTTTCTCCATTGTATATAGGAACAATTATTGATAAGTCTACATTATCATTTAAATATTCATATTCTTCTTTTATTAATTCTTTCTTTTTATATACATTAAATATTTTATCTTTAGCTTCCTTTATATCAATCTTTGCTTTAGGCTCTAAAGGTTTTATAATTCCTATAAAAACATCTAAAACAAAAAAGATAATTTTTTTTAATATATTTTTTAACATTACTTATCCCCACAATATAATTTTTTAGTTTCATCAACAATTTTATCCCAATTATATTTTTCTATAACATAATTTTTTAATATATTTGCATCTATTAGCTTATCTTCTTTTAATAAACTATCTAATTTTTCTTTTAAATCTTGAAGATCACCTTTTTTAAATGTATGTCCATATTCACCACATACTTGTGTGTTTTCTTCTATATCACTTACCAAACAATTTTTACCATAGCTCATCGCTTCTAACAGACTTATTGGCATACCTTCAATATCACTTGGTAAACAATATAAATAACAATTACTATATAACTCTTCTAGCTCTTCACCTTGAACAAATCCAGTCATTATTATATTTTTATTGCCTTTTACTTTTTCTTGTATTTCTTTATAATAATCATTTGTATGACTTGCTCCACCAGCAATAATTAATTTTTTATCTGTTTTTATCTGATTATAAGCATCAATTAAATAGTGTAATCCTTTTTCTGGAACAATTCTTGCTAGGAATAATATATAGTCATTACCATTTAAGTTATATTTTTCTTTTATTATATTAGGCTCCTTTATTTCTGGTATATTAACTCCATTTGGTATAAAATTAGTATCTCTATTGTATGTATCTTTGAAATATTTTTGTACACCTTTAGAAAGCACTATTATTTCATCAGCATATTTAGCAGCTAATTTTTCCCCAAATTTTATATACTTTGTGGCAAAGCCTCCCCATTTAGCTCTTTGCCAGTCTAATCCATGTATAGTAACTACTATTCTTTTTCTAAAAAGATGTGGTATCCATAACATAGCACAAGAACCTTCAGCATGATAATGTAAACAATCATATTTTTTAAATAATGCTACAATAGAAGAAAAGAAAGAATATATTAATGCATCTAAGCCTTTTTTATTTATAGTAGGTATTGTTATGATATTAACACCTTTATAATTTTTTATTTTTTTAGTTTTTATATTTTTATCTGCTACATTATTTCCTTTTCTATTGTATACATCCACTTGATGTCCCATTTTAACTAATCTAGTTGATAGCTCTTCTACTACTATTTCAACGCCACCTTCTCTTGAAGGTATACGTTTATGTCCTATCATTGCTATTTTCATTTTTTAGCTCCTTCTAAAACTTCATTATATATTTTTAACAATTCATTACAGTATTGTTCTAATGAAATCATTTTATCTCTTTTAGCTATACAATTTTTAGACATCTTTTCAATTAAAGAATCATTTTTGTATAAGTCTTCAATTGCTTTTTTTAGATTTTCTTTATTTATATTTTCAACTAGAATTCCTGTTTCATTATCCTCTACAAGTTCCATCATACCGCCATTTTTAGCAGTAATTACTGGAGTACCTAATGATTCAGATTCAAGTATAGATAATGGACAGTTTTCATACCAAATTGATGGATATACAGAAAACTTTGCTCTAGCTATTAATTCTTCTAGTTCTTTTCCAGTTTTAAATCCAACAAATTCAACATTATCTATTCCTTTACACATATAATTTAAAGGTCCTGTTCCAGCTACTTTAAATTTTATATTAGGAAGTTCTTTACAACACTCTAAAAACATCTTTAAACCTTTTTCTTCAGATAGTCTTCCAAAAAACAATACATAGTTATCTTTTGTATAACTATTTAAAGGTTTTAATTCTATAAAATTATGAATAGCTATTGTTTTACCTTTATATATATCTGATGCAGAAAGTAGTTTGTTTTCTAAGAAATAACTAGGACAAATAAATTTATTAACTTTTGTATATTCATCTCTATATTTTGTATATAAAATACCTTCTACACTACCTAATATACTTTTAACTTTTGAGCCATGTATACAATTTTCTTTTGTACAATTCCATTTACTACCTTTTATACATTTTTCACAAATCTGATTTGTGTTAGGATTAAATAATAAATGATTTGGACATATCATTTGGTAATCATGTACAGTTTGAACAACAGGTACTTTCTCCTCATATGCTGCATCTATTATAGATGGTGTTAATTGAAAGTTAATGTTATTCATATGAATTATATCTGGTTTAAAATCTTCAATTACCTTTTTTAATTTTTTCTTAGCATCTTTAGAATATATAATTTTAAAAGGATATAAGACTTTTTCTATTCCTGCATTATGAAAATCTACGTTTTTGGTATATTGTCCTGCATTATTTTTCATTGTGTTTTTATCATCATACATTCCAAAATACTGAACTTCATGTCCGTGCTCTTGTAAATAATTTCCTATTTTTAAAAAATAAGTTTCAGCTCCTCCCCTTGGATAAAGAAACTTATTAACCATTAATATTTTCATTACTCTGCTCCATTCTTTTTAACAACTACACCTACAGTTTTTGTAAGTAGTTCCATATCATATAAAAAGCCTTTGTTTTCAGTATATTCTTTATCAAACTCTAATCTTTGCTCAAATGTAGTATTTGATCTACCACTTACTTGCCATAGTCCTGTAATACCTGGTTTTGATTCTATTATTGTGTTGTAATAATCACCCATATCTTTTTTCTCTCTTGGAAGATAAGGTCTAGGTCCTACAAGTGACATATCCCCTTTTAATACATTTATTAGTTGTGGTAGTTCATCAATTGATGTCTTTCTTAAAAAGTTTCCTACTTTTGTTATTCTTGGATCATGTTTTAATTTTTTATTTACTTTGTATTCTTCTCTAGCTTTTTCATCTTTGTCTAATAGTTCAAATAATTTTTTATCTGCATCTGGTACCATTGTTCTAAATTTATATATTTCAAATAATTTTCCGTCTTTTCCTATCCTTTTTTGAGTAAACATTGCAGGTCCATCTGAATCTTTTCTTATTGCTAAACTTGTTACTAAAAATACAGGAGATAATAATAACAATGCAGCAGCTGAAGCTGTTATATCCACTGTTCTTTTTAAAAATGAATATGTTATTTCATTAAATGTCTTTTTTTCTTTTTGCTCTAACACTTTATTATTATCATCAAACTTAATAATATTGTTTTCTACAGGCAATTTCTTATCTGTTTCAACACTTAATATGTTGAATTCTTCTGCCTCATTAGAATGTGACATTTTTATTCCCCCATCTTCAGATTTTTTCTTTTTCTCGATTTTATCAGTATATTAATGAAAATCATAAATAAAATAGTTCCTGTTATTACTCCTAAAGTATCAATTCCTACATCTGTTATCCTGCTTGTCCTACCTGTAACAAATCTTTGGTGAAATTCATCAGACATAGCATAAATCATTCCTGTTAGGATAGCAAAAATATATATTTTCTTGTTGTGTTTTAAAAAAGCATAAAAAAACACAGATAAAATAATACCACCAATTGTGTATAAAAAATAATGAGCATTTTTTCTTACAAAAGTTTGTAACTCTTCAGAATAATTGTATCTGTCATTATTACCATCTTGTGTGTTTACTGTATCTGTTTTATTTAAATTATGACTTTCTACTTGTGGCGTATCATTATTATTTATAGTACTATCTATTGCATGTATAAATGCACCACTAGTATTAAGTGTTTGTGTTCCGTCCTGACTAGAAAATATAAATACAGTTATCATCCATACTAAAACAAACATTGTGGATATTATTTGTAGTATTTTTCCCTTTTGCATTCTTTCTCCCCTAACATTTCTTATTCAATGACATTTTTAACTATTTTTATGTCTTCTTTAATATACATTCGACGGGTATTATTATATCATTTAACATAAAAATAGTCAATTAAATTAGCATATTTAATATAAATTTGTTATACTTTTGTATTTATTGTAATTTAAAGCACAAATTTGTAGTACTCTTTTTTGTATACTACTATATAACTACTTGAATTTATACAAAAAAGGAGTATAATGTTGTTATCCGAAAATTCCTCACACCCATTAACTATTTGGGAGGTATTTCAAATGAAATTGTTTAATAAATTGCTCTGCCTTTTTACTAAACACTGGATCATCCCCTATCTTTTAGAGGATAATCTAAAACTTACCTTGGTTTCTCTTCCCAGAGTTACCAAAGGAGGCTACTATGTACCTGCTGTCATGAAACGCAATAACGTATGCACTGTATACTGGAATATGCCTATGTCTTGCAACGTTATCTTAAATCATGAAGGATGCGATCACATCTGCTGGCACGGTATTGAAGTAATTAGAGTCGAGGATTAAATACTTATCTCTTTTAGAGCAAAAAGGGCGAGTCCATTACTTTGGACTCGTCCTTTTAATAATTAAACATAGTATTTGTTTCTTGCTTTCTATATATTTTTACTATTTTTCCTTGAAGTTTTTCAAGAACTTTTGCATACCATGTTAGTTTTTTTGAATCAAATAATGACATATTGTTTTTACTTTTATACCTTATATCATGCTCCATTTCAGCCCAAAAATCCATAGCAATTGTTCTTATTTGTATCTCTACTTTCATTACTACAGTTTCACCGTTTATTGTTACTGGTGTTTCTACAATTATATGATAAGCTGAATATCCGCTTTTTTTAGGGTTATTAATATAGTCTTTTTCCTTTATTATTTTTAAATTAGGTATCATTTCAATAATCTGTTTTACAAAAAATATATCATCTTGTACAGGACATGTTATCCTAACTCCAGCTATATCGTTAATATTATCTATTAAAGACGTATATGTATATTTAATATTTTTCTTTTTCATTTTATTTAATATACTCTTTTTAGATTTGACTCTAGCTGTAACTTTCTCTATAATGGAATATCCATATAGCTTATTTATCTTTTCTTTTACTAAATTTATCTCACTTGCAACTTGATTCATTGCAATCTCATATATTCTTATTAAATCATTATATTCTTTACTTTCTATATTAATTTCTTCGTCTTGTACTGTTTTTATATCATTATTTTGTTTAATTAAATCTGGTCTTTTAATCACCCCTTTCTTTATATATTCAAATTCTACCTATAATATGTTATGTTTATATATAATTTTTGTGTTAATTATGAAAAAAATAAATAATTTTACCTTTTACTATTAAAGATATATATGATATAATTTTTTTATTATAGGAGGTTTATATGCAATACTTATTTTTAGACGAATCTGGCAATTTACACAAAAATAGTCCAGATAGATACTTTGTAATTGGTGGTATTTTTACTAACAATTATGATGATATTAAAAAATCATATGTTGAAATAAATAGAGAATTAAAAGAAAAATTAAACATGGATTTTGATACAGAACTTAAAGCTGCTTACCTTAATATGGAAGAAAAAATGGATATAGTTGTTAAACTTCAACAAATGAATGGTATGTATATAGTTGGCGTAATAGTAGATAAAGAAAAAATTGGTGTAAAAATAGAAGAAATACACCTATATTACAATTATATAATAGGTAAACTTCTAGATTATTTAGTTAAAATAGGGCTTATTAAAACTAATGAAAAAGACTATCTCTTTATTAATATAGATAAATCATCTATGAAAATAGAAGATATAAACTCATTAGAAATGTATTTAAAAATCCATTTTAATATAGAGCGAAAAATGAAATTTGAACTTAATGTTGCATACTGGGATTCAAGCAAAAACTACATGATACAAGTAGCAGATATTATGTGTAATACAATTTGGAATATTGCTCAGTCTCCTAATCCTTTTAAAGTATTTAACTCTTTAAATCAAAAAAAGAGAATGCGAATTTATAGATTAAACCGTAGAGTTTAATTTTAGGGGGGATTTTAAAATGTCAAATGTTAGTCTAGAACTTTTAAGACTATTTTGCATAGTTGCTCAGACTGGTAAAATATATAAGGCAGCTGAAAGTTTATATATTTCACAACCTGCAGTAACTCAAAGTATTAAAAAGCTTGAAGAAGAACTTGGTGGTGCTCTTTTTTATAGAACACCAAAAGGTGTAGTTTTAACCGAACAAGGTAAAAGCTTATATAGCTTTATTAAACCTAGTATTGATGCACTTGAAAATGCACCTAAAAAATTTAGTCAATATATAAATTTAGAAGAAGGTTCATTAAAAATTAAAGCAGGTACTACAATAAGCGAAATTGTTCTTTTTAATCCACTTGAAAAATTTATGAGAGATTATCCTAAAATTTGTGTAGATGTTGTCTCTGGTCGTTCTTCTACTGCAATTGAAATGGTATCAAATGGTGAACTTGATATGGCTATTGTTCCTTTGCCATCAGAAGAAATAAAAGAGAACATAGATATTATTAAATATAAATCATTAGAACTAGTAGTATACTCTACTAAAGAATACTTAGAGAAAAATAATATAGATATAAACAAATGGGAAGATATATTAAAAGGAACATTAATTTTACCAACAACAACATCTAATACTGGTAAAGTTATTTACTCTTTCTTTCAAACTCAAAATTTAAATATTAATTCTAAATATATATTTTCTAGTAATACTTCTAGAAAAAGAATAGCAAAAGATGGATTAGGAATTGGAATAGGTCTAAAAGATGCAATTAAAAAAGATATCTTTGTTATATCTAATTTAAAACTACCAAAAATAGATATAGGAATAATAATCCAAAAAAAAGAAATCGCAAGTTTTGCCACTTTGAAATTATTAGAATATATAATGGATAATAAATAAGAGGTGAAAAAAGATGAAAGAAAATATTGAAAATATAAGAATAATATTTTGTGGTCCGCCACATTCAGGGAAAAGTGTACTTTTAAGTACAATATATAAAAATTTACCTCAATCACATACAGCAATTGTTCGTGCTGCACCAGATGGTGAAGGAATGTATAGTAACAATGTAAATCAAGAACAAATCCAAGCTACAAGAAGAAAAGGGGATTTTAGTGAACAAAGAACTCAATATAATACAAATAGTATAGAAAACGAAAAAGCTTCCATCGTTCTAGTAGATGTAGGTGGAAAAATAAACGAAGACAAAGAAAAGATTTTTGATACTTGTAACTACTCAATAATATTAAGTAATAATCCAGAAGATAAAAAGAAATGGGAAGAATTTTCAAAAGAACACGATGTATTACCTATTGCAATTTTAGACTCAGCTTTAGAAGGAAAAGATGAGATATATTCCTCTTCTAATAATGATGTAATTACTGGTAAAATAACAGATCTTCAAAGAGGTAAAACTAAATATACTTCACCTCTTATAAATAAAATACTAGATAAGATCCAAGAAATTACAATTACCAAAAAAAATGCTCAAAAAGAAATTAAAGGAGCTAAATATATATCAGATAAAGATACTATAAATATGCTAGATATTGCTAAAGAACTAGATATGATAGATAAAGAAACAAATAATGCAAAATGGAATGTATCAAAATCATGTGAAATTTATTCTAATCTAATAAATAGATTAAAAAATAAAAATGAAGCTAATTTTTTTGAAGCTAGAGCAAACTGGGTTGCTGGCCTTTGCACGCAAGCTGCTATTGATTCAAATATAAAAAATATTAAATTTTATGATGCAAGACAAGATAAATTTATACAATCAAATAAAGCTGAATTAAACATTATACAAGATTCTTCTAAATTAGAAAATAACACATATTTATATAATGTATTAGATGATAATAAACTAAACTTAATAACTTCTAAAACAGATGATAGCATATTTTTAGGTTTTGAACCAAATCCAAATAATAAAATAGTACCAGAAGATTTTGAAAATATGAAATTTCCAGACATAGATATAAATAAAAAGCTATATATTAGTGGAAAACTTCCAGCTTGGTTATTTTCAAGTATTAGTCTAAGTTATGAAAATCAAGAAAAATATATACTTCAACCAGGCAATGGATTTATTAAATATGCAAGTGAAAACAAAAAAGAATTGGGTACAGTTGAACCTGAAATAACTGGAATTGATACTAATAAAATATTAGAAAATTACAAAGAATTTTTTGAAAATGAAATAAAAAAATAGGAGATGATTTAATGAAAAAATTTTTAACTTTTATAATTATTTTAGTATTACTAGCTTTAGTAGTATTTTTAGGATTTAAGCTTTTAGATAAAGGTGAAAGTAATGAAAATGAAATAATAGATAACACAGTAAATGAAGAACAAAATAATACTTCAAATAATAAATCTGATTCTAATACAACTTCTCAATCAGAAGAAAATCAAGAATATAATACTACAATTTACATTGGTACAGAAGATAACTTTGAAGAATTCACTGTAAATATAGACAAAAGTGGTTCTGCTACTTATCAAGCAAGTCAAATTTTAGAAGCTATAGGAGATATATTAGGATATAGACTAATTGCTAATGATATTACAGATGGTAAAGGTGGAATGACAATAGATTTTAACTCAAATTCTGCTCCATTTAATACAAATGACTCATATATTGGAAATGAACAATATACTACTAATGATGATTTAGCTTTTACTATATTTGACAGTATAGAAAAAACTCTACAAGAATATTTTGGTCAAAACTTAGATGTATGGTTTTCATTAGATAGTGGCTCTATTACTATAAATGATGTAACTATACCAATTACTGAACCATATCAAGGAAGCAATTATTATTTAAAATAAAAAATATTAGAGGCTATAGATTTTATTCTATAACCTCTATTTTTTTATATTATACTAATATCAAACTTATCTTATTCATTTCCATAATAGTATTTATTAAAATCTTGTTTTGCTCTTTCCATATCAAATCCAAAGTAATATATACCATCTACCCAATTATCATAACCATAGTCTGTTGATGGAATTTGAACAGAGTTTATATTACTTAAATATGTAGACATATCTCCAGACAATTTTAAAAACATATCTTTATACATGTTTATATCCATATTAGTTGTCAAATTAACCAATATATCGTCAGATAAATCAAGTATTTCTTCTGGAGACATAGTAGATACTTTTTTCATTAATGCAATTAAAATCTCTCTTTGTCTAAAGGCTCTTGTAAAATCATTTCCAACATATCTATTTCTAGAATGTTTTAATGCTTGCTCCCCATTTAGGGTTATTGTACCAGCACTTGCAATCTTATTTTCAGGAGTCATTGAGCTATTAATAAAATCAACTTCTTCTTGAGTAAGAGTAAGTTCTACACCTCCAACTCTATCTATACAGTTAACAAGACCAGAAAAATCTATAGTTACATACTGTGTTAAGTCAAGTCCAAAATTAGTATTTAAAGTTTTTATACTTAATTGTTCTTGTCCATAAGCATATGCATGATTAATCTTAGTCATTCCATATCCTGGAACCTCAACATATGTATCTCTTGGCACACTAATTAAATTAATACTTTTATCTATATTATTTATAACTACAATTATTATAGTGTCAGATCTGCCAGCATAACTGTTATCCGTATCTCTTGAATCACTTCCAAAAATAACAAATTTTGTTACATCTTCAACATTTACCTGAGCTGTATCGTCATTATTTACTTCTATTCCCAAATCTGTTTCGTCAAGCTCTTTATATGTCATTTTATCAAATTTACTTTTTATAAATAAGTATCCACATAATATTGCGATTAATACAATAGCTATTATTACTACAAACACTATCCATACTTTACCATCTTTTTTTAACATTTATATTCTCCTTTACGTGACATTGATTATATCACAATTTACATAAATAATCAATTATTAAATTTTACAAATAATTTGTTTTGGATTATACTTATTATTTTTATAAATATAATAAATAATAAAATCCCAGTAATTATTCCACTACTATCTATAATTACATCTAATATTTTACCAGATCTACCTGGTACAAAATACTGATGTAATTCATCTGTAATCGCATATAATACTCCAATTAATAATGAAAAAATAATTTTTTTTGATCTATTAATTTTAAATTTATTTATAAAATTATATATAATAAACCCTCCTGTTGTATATAAAGTAAAATGTGCTATTTTTCTTACAATCGGTTGATAAGTTTCTACAATATAATTTAAATCTTCTAATTTTATCTCATCATTAAAAAAAGTTATTATTTTCCTTATAGTATTTCCACTAGTGCTAGATGATTCGTTACCTATCTCACTTGAAAAATAAAATACTAATCCCATCCAAGCAACTAAAAATATAAAGTTAATAACTTTAATAGCAATATTAATTTTTTTATTATACTTTTCTTTTAAATTTTGTTTTATTTCTTCTTCCATCATAATTATATATTATACAATATTTATTTATCTAACTCAAACAAAAAAGTAAGCTTTTTTGCTTACTTCAAATAAAATTAATCATATTAATTAATAAAACTATAACTAATAGCCAAATTAAAATTCTTGCAAATAGTACTAATCCTTTATTAAAAGTTATATGTTTGTTAGCCTTAATAACATCTTGCTCACTTAATAGCTCCTTATTGTTTTTGATTAATTCATCAAAATTCTCATTTGCAAGTATTAATCCTTCCTTCAATATATTTATTAATATTATAAATCCTATAATAAATATATTAATATAGTTTCCTGACTGCAAAAACTCCCTAATTTGTTCGGTCATTTCTACCTCCTTTTTGTACAAAAAAATGTACATTTAATTTTTTCTTCTATTAAGTAAAAAATATCTTATTTAAACATATCTTTATTATACCATAATTATGTAAAATATGCAAAGAAAAAGAATAGGTTTCCCTATTCTTTGAAATTTATATCTAATAGCTCAAATTCATAATCAGAATCTGTTAAACTATATACATTTATAGATACAATTTTTTCTTCTCCAGGTTCTAAAGTTTTTACATCTACTGTATTACCTGATTTTTTCTCCTTTAGTATCGCATTCTCTAATATTTTTTGAGAATCGTTTCTAACGAATACTGTAAGTGTCTTTTGACTTACCCCCTCATATTCTACTTCATAATATGCTGTAATTGCAATATCTTGATTTACATTATTCTCTATAGGAACTATGTAACTAATATCGCCTCCAATGCAACTTCTACCAAAATTTAATAGCATTAATAATACTATTAAAAATACTCCAACTGTGGACATTATTATATTTGAATTTGTTTTAGAACTTTCAGACTTTTTGCTATAATCTTGGATTTGAGAATTTAAAACTTCAGTTTTGCTTTCCATTTCTTTCCTTTTGTCATCAAGCTTTTTAGAATAATCCTCATCCTCCGTAAGAAGCTCTCGATCTGTATGAGTAATACTATATAAGTAATCATCTCTTGCCTCATTTCTTTGCTCTTCACATTTTTCAATTTTGTTTTCAAAATGCTCTTGTCTGACTATTCTGTACAAATATAATAGTCCTAAAACTAAAAGGCCGTACTCAAAAATAAGTACTAAATATTGAACAACAATCATGTTGTTAATTAAAAATTCACTCATGTGAATTCCCTCCTTTTTCGGTAGATTGCAATATCTTTGCAACTTCTCCAAAACAACCTATTAAGGTGTCTCTACACAAATATTAAGAAGCATGATGATTATAGCATATTTTTAGTGTTATGTCAAATAATTATTTAATTTTTGCTTTGTTTTTATTATAAACTATCAAAACTATGAAAAATAGTATAATAAAAGAAAGTGCGATTGCACTTTCTTTTTATATAAATACATTTTTCTTTATTTCATCTATTAGCCTTACATTTTCCAACTCATTTTTTACTCTATACTTAATTTCTCCGTTACTTATTATTAATTCATTAGCTCTTTTACCACTTGCATAAGTATATGAAATTAAAGTACCTGGATTATCTATAGTAAATGGTGCTAAACTTTTTACTACCTCTAAAGCAGGTGTATAAAAAGTATCAAAATAAAATATATTATTTTTACTTCTAAAATTAATAGGTTCACTAATAGTTCCCCATTTAGCTTCTCTTACCATAGTTCCATTAAAAATTATTTTTGAGTTAATTTTATTTAAAAAGGATTCCGCATCCTCAAGCATTTTTTTAGTTTTATATTTTTTCTTATATTTATTTATTTCTTCATCATCTAAAACTTGGAAATTATATGGATTTTTTCTCGTAATACCAACAAACTTACAACTATTAATAAATTTATCATCTTTAATATCATTCTGCTTCATATAAAGATTTATACATGCACAAATATAATCTGTCATATCATCATCTTCAGCAATAGGTTCAATTGGTACCAATCTGTTAAAAGAAAATTTACCCTTTTTATCTGTTATTTTATTTACTACTAAATTTGTTCCTTCATAGTTTCCGAAAACATTTATTTTATTTTTGATTATAATATCCATAATATATAACCATTCCTTTCATTAATTTCCATTTAAACAACTAAATATAATAAAACTATCTTCACCTCCTAAATTATTAGTTGTGTCATATTTTAAATGTTTTATTATTATATCATTTATTTTAACTTATGTCAACTTTAAAATGGTAAAAAAATAGTCCTTGATTTATCAAGGACCAATTTTTATCTTAGACATCTAGCAAAATTAAATTTTGCTATTTTAATTCTTTCTTCTTCTTCATCAAAATTATCTAACACTAACGTACCACTTTTGTAAATTTCTCTTTGCATAAGATATTTTTCTCCAAGATCAATTACATATGTATAAAGTGCATTTAATTTTAATTTTTCTACTAATTTAAGTAAAGTAAATTGTAATTCATCATCTTCAAAAAGTAAGATTACTTTACCTTTTGCATTACCAATAAAAACTGTATTTTCTACATTATTCTTTAATGCGTTTTTCCAGTTTCTTTCAATATAATTTTTGTCAATTTTTTCAAGCTTTTCAGGAAAACTTACATTTACAAGATTGATTCCTTGTTTTTGTAAATTAATTCTTAAAAGTTTATCCTCCTCACTTTTAACATCTACTGTCAATGTGTTTGTTAGTTTGTTTGAAAATTTCATTTTTTTTCCTCCTTAAAATTTTTTTCCAGCACTAATATAATAATTATCACACCTCATTATTAAATTAGTGTCCATTTATTTTAAATACGTATATATTATACCACTATTTTTATTTTATGTCAACTTTTTATCTACATAATATATATGCCATATAAATTACATATAAAGCAAGCATACATATTCCTTTTTTCCATCCAATTCTATTATTTTTATGAAGCATGATAAATACTAATATACTAGATAACATCATAAATATTATATCAATATATGTATCCATATTTAAAGCAAGTGGTGTTATCACACTAGTTATACCTAAAATAAATAGAATATTAAATATATTTGAACCTATTACATTTCCAACAGCAATATCTACTTCACCTTTTTTAGTTGCAACATAACTTGTAACTAGTTCTGGTAAGCTTGTACCTATTGCCACGATTGTTAGTGCTATAACATTTTCACTAACACCAACTGCTTGAGCTATATTTGTTGCACCCTCTACTACCATTTGTCCACCAAGTATAATGCCTGCAAGTCCTATTATTATATATAATAAATCTTTTGCTTTAAACTTCTCTTTTTGCTCTTGATTATCATTTTTCTTATTTCTTTTTACGTCAGAAATTAATGACACCATATAAATTCCTAAAAAACAAAGCATAATTAACCCATTTGCCCTTGTAATATGGCCTACAGATTCTCCCGCAAAGAAATATTCAGACACCATTATAAATAAAACTAAAGCAGATAATAAATAATATGGAAAATCTCTTTTTCTTACTTCTTTTTTAGCTTTTAAAGCTTTAAACAAACCACAAAACCCAAGAATTAGTAATGAATTACAAATATTAGAACCAACTACATTTCCAATTGATATCTCATTACTTCCCTTAAGACCAGCTGTAATACTTACTGCAGCTTCTGGTGCAGAAGTACCAAAAGCTACTATTGTAAGTCCAATTATTAATGATGGTATTCCAAAAGCTTTTGCTATATTACTGCTTCCATCCACAAAAATATCTGCGCATTTAACTAAGATAGCAAGTCCTGCTATCAATAATATAAAACTTAACATTTCAAACCTCCAATAAAAATAGACTCTATGCATGCATAAAGTCTTATATACTAAATTTAGTATTAATATCTGTTAAATAAATTACCATATTTTATATATTTTGTCAATTACTCCTCTTCATTAACTCTTTTTATAAATTCATTAAAAATATCATCTGCAAGATTATCATCAGTTATTTCTATATATTCAGCCTCATCATTATCTGAATAAAGAACTTTAAATATAACTACTTCATCCTCACTATCTTCAGGTAATAATATAGCATATTCTTCATTATCTTTTTCAAAAACATCTATAATCTTAAATTTAACTTTTTTACCATCTTTGTCTGTTAATTCTATTATTTCCTCATCCATAAAAAACTCTCCTTTTTAAATATTATGTGATTTCATTTAATTATTATTTATCATTGATAAAATTTCTTTTTTTAAAACTTCTACTATTTCTTCTTGCTTTACTTTTTTTATTATTTTACCTTTTTTAAACAATAATCCTTCATTTATTCCACCAGCAATACCAATATCTGCTTCTCTTGCTTCTCCTGGTCCATTTACTGCACACCCCATTACTGCAACTTTTATATCCGAATTTATCGTATTTAAAAAATCTTCTACCTCTTTTGCTATAGGAATTAAATCTATTTGTGTTCTACCACATGTTGGACAAGCAATTAAAGTAGGTACCTTACTATATAAATTACAATCTTTTAATATCTCTTTTGCAACTTTTATTTCTTTTATAGGGTCATCAGATAAAGATACTCGTATTGTATCTCCAATACCCTTTCTTAAAAGCCATCCAAGTCCAATACTAGACTTTATTGTACCACTAAATTCAGTTCCAGCCTCTGTAATTCCTAAATGCAACGGACATTTAAACATTTCTGATGCCATCTCATAACTTTCTAAACACAAGTCTAAATCTGATGCTTTTAAAGAAATTAAGTAATCATGAAAATCTAATTTTTCTAGTATATCTACATGTCTTTTTGCACTTTCAACCATCGCTTTTGCAGTAGGACTTCCGCCATATTTTTCAAGTAAATCTTTCTCTAAAGAACCTGCATTAACTCCTATTCTTATTGGTATATGCTTTTCCTTACATTTATCTACAACTGCTCTTACTTTTTCTTCACTTCCTATATTTCCAGGATTAATTCTTACTTTATCTACACCTGATTCTATAGCCTGTAATGCTATTTTATAATCAAAATGAATATCAGCTACTATAGGAATATGAATTCTTTCTTTTATTAGCTTTATTGCTTTTGCATCTTCTATATCTAAACAAGCAACTCGTATTATTTCGCATCCTACTTTTTCCAGTTCTAATATTTGTTTTACTGTAGCATCTACATCTTTTGTTTTTGTATTACACATAGACTGTATCACTACTTTATTTTGTCCACCAATTTGAACATCTCCAACCATAACTTTAGTTGTTTTTTCTCTATTCATCAACAAATCACCTATATATAATTTAAACATATATATAACATTTTTACAACATAAAGCAATAAATTAAAAATGCTAATTTATAATTATTTTTATTAATAAAAAATATATCCATTATATATTTTTTTCTTTATATAAAAATCTTTGTTTTATTTTATAAAAATATGCTATAATATTTTTAGTCATTAATAAAATGTCTTTTATAATTATAAAAAGGAGATGATGCTTTTGAAAAATGAAAAAGAGGAGGTAGATGTATGTAAAGTATATGGCGAAGATTGTACTATGTCAAAAGAAGACTTTATAAAAAAATATAAAGTTAAAGACACTGGTTTATCTTCAAAAGAAGCTTCTACACGAAGAAAAAAATATGGAGATAACCAAATTAAACAAGCAAAAGCTAAAAAGTGGTACAATTATTTTTTTGAGAGTTTATTTACGCCATTTAACTGTATTTTACTAGGAATAATATTAATTTTAATATATACAGATATTTATCTTGCCGATCCTCCTAGTTACGCAAACATTATTGTAATTATTATTTTAGTAACTGCAAGTACTCTTCTAGATTTCTTTGAAGAATATCGTTCAAACAAAGCCGCAGAAAAATTAAAAGAAATTGTAGAAACTACAACTTGCGTAATACGTAACGGAAAAGAAATGAATATTCCAATTAAAAATGTAACTATTGGAGATGTAGTTAAACTTTCAGCAGGAAGTATGATACCTGCAGATTTAAGAATAATTGACTCAAAAGATCTATATGTAGGTCAATCTTCTCTTACAGGTGAATCTGATAGTGTAAAAAAAGAAGAGAATTCTAAGTTATCTTTAAAAGGCATAGAAAGTCTAACAGATTTAGATACAATTTGTTTTATGGGCACAAATGTAATATCTGGAAGTGCTATAGGTGTAGTAATACAAATAGCAGATGATACTTACTTTGGAAAAGTAGCTCATACATTAACTTTAGGGAAACCTAAAACTGCATTCCAAAAAGGAATTGAAACTATAAGTAAATTATTAATTAAAATAATGCTTTGTGTAATACCTATTGTTTTTTTACTAAATGTATGGAAACATGATAGTATAACTGCATTTACTTTTGCTGTAGCAATAGCGATATGTATAACACCTCTACTTCTACCTGTAATATTATCTTCTAGTCTTTCTAAGGGCGCTGTAAGGATGTCTAAGAAAAAAACTATAGTAAAAAAATTAGACTCTATACAAAATTTTGGTGCTATGAATATTTTATGTACAGATAAAACAGGAACTTTAACAGAAGATAAAATTGTTCTTGAAAAATATCTAGATATAAAAGGTGAACAAGATATACGTATATTAAAACATGTTTTTCTTAATTCATATTTTCAAACTGGTCTTAGTAGCAACATAGATGAGGCTGTTATTAAAAAAGGGCTTGCAAATGGTATGGATGAATTAAGTAAAATATTTAAAGTTGTAGATGAAATACCTTTTGATTTTTCACGTAGACGTTTATCTGTTATTGTAAGTGATGGTACAAAAAAACAACTTATAACAAAAGGTGCTGTTGAAGAAATTTTAAGTATCTGTACTAAAGTAGATTATAAAGGAGAAATATCTCCTATTACTAAAGAAATAAAAGATAATATTAAAAAAATAAGTAAAAGTCTAAATGAGGAAGGTCTAAGAGTAATAGCAGTAGCACAAAGAAATGATGTAGATGATATAGAACACTTTGAAGTTAAAGATGAAAAAAATATGATATTACTTGGATTTATAGGATTTCTTGATCCACCTAAAAAAACAGCTAAAGAATCTATTGCTAAATTAAATAAAGCTGGTATTAGAGTAATAGTTATTACAGGAGATAATGCTGAGGTAACAAGTTGCATTTGTAAAAAAGTAGATATCAATTCAGAAAGAATTATACTTGGTAGTCAAATAGATAAATTAACAGATGCTGCTCTTATAAGATTACTAAGAAAAACTAACATATTTGCAAAATTATCTCCAATACAAAAAGCTAGAATAGTAAGACTTTTAAAAGAAGATGGAAATGTTGTTGGATATATGGGAGACGGTATAAATGATAGTCCATCTCTTACAAATTCAGATGTTGGCATTTCTGTTGACACTGCAGTAGATATTGCAAAAGATTCTGCGGATATAATTCTACTAAAAAAAGATTTAAATGTTTTACTTGATGGTGTAACTGAAGGAAGACGTACTTTTTCTAATTTAATGAAATATATTAAACTTGCAACTAGCTTTAATTTTGGTGAAGTTTTATCTTTAGTTATAGCAAGTGTATTTTTACCATTTTTACCAGAAACACCAATACAATTATTAGTAGAAGGACTACTTTATGATTTTGGACAAATGACTCTACCTTTTGATAATGTAGACAAAGAAGATTTAGAGCAACCAAAAAGATTTTCTTTAAGTAAATTGAAAGATTTCATATTCTTTATGGGTCCTCTAAGTGCTATATTTGATATTATTGTATATTCATCACTATGGTTTATATTCAATGTTCGTGATGTAGCAACATTCCAAACAATGAGTTTCTCATTTAGCATAGTATCTAATCTTGTTGGTCTACATATAATTAGAACTTCTAAAATACCATTTATCCAAAGTAATGCACATAAGGCAGTTTACATCTCTTCTATATCGTTAATTTTAATAGGAATAATTGTTCCTTTTACAGCTCTTGGTAGCATATTAGGATTTATTCCTCTAGAGGCAAAATACATATTCTTAATTTTTGCCGTAACATTTTTATACTGTATTGTTGCAATGGTTGCAAAAAAAATATATATCAAAAAATTCAAAGAATGGATATAAAAATATGACTGGAAAACCAGTCATATTTTATTGGCCTTTTTTACAGTCACATTTTTTATAAAATTTATTTTAAGAATTAATTTTTTTTATATTTTCTTCTATATATTCATATAAATCTTCCCATTCTCCTGTTTGATTATTTTTGATTTTTAAATTTTCTATATTTTCTTCTGACATTTTAACTTTTTTATTTTCTTGTGGTATATTGACCTCTCTTAAACCATTTCCCAAACCTATAATTTCATAAGCATTTGTATATGTATTATAAGTTAAATATACTAAATACGTTTTACCAACTTCAATTTCAATATCTGAATCTGCCAATATATTAATATATTCGTTACTCATATCATTTGTTATTCCTGCTTGTTCTCTTAAAAATCTTCTTTTTTCCCTAGAAGCCTCTGGCCTAGATTCATCATATGTTTTCAAATCTATATATCCACCTGGTTTTTGATACTCTACGACTTCTCCCTCTTCTAAATTTCCTTTTATTATATTATTAACTAGCAATTTCCCAAATGTCATACCTAACATACTTGCATTAGGATCCATATAATCTTTTGATATTATTTTCACAATTGCAATATCACTACTCAATTCATACATTTTATCTGGAGTATATTCATAGGCCATACTTAATGAACATATACTTTGTATTGAATTAGATTTAATATCTTCAGTTACATATGAAAATAACTCATACTCTTTTTTTATATTACTATCTTCTATACTAATATTATAATTTTTTAAATCATTATTTTGTGATTTAAATTTATAAATTCCAAAACAAAAAACTGCAATAAAAAAAACAAACCCTACAAGTAGTACCTTAATTTTTATTGATTTTTTCATACTTTTTCCCCCTTAATTATATAAATAATTTATTGTATCATGATCTTCCTTTTGAACTGTATCAACATTTCCAGAGCTCACTGGATTATACATAATACTATTTTTATTACTTGTATGATTTAAACCAAAAGCATGTCCTATTTCATGAGTTATAACTCTTCTACTATGAGAATATTCAAAATCTTCATTTAATGTTACTTCTGTATAAAAATAATCTCTACTAGGAACTAAATCAGGATCATTACAAATTTCTCCCTCATTTATATCCCAAAAAGATGTATATGCATA
This sequence comes from uncultured Clostridia bacterium, assembly GCA_944387375.1. Classification (GTDB taxonomy): domain Bacteria; phylum Bacillota; class Clostridia; order TANB77; family CAG-465; genus CAG-465. Next base: position 39,780 of record CALXEQ010000008.1, on the reverse strand, counting down.
AGTTCCCCTATCTAAAACATTATGATCAATAGAATAATATGCATAAAAATCGATATGTGTAGCATAATTGCTAGAAACTGGAGTTACATATATTGGATTCCATCCATATCCTGTATCTACCCAATTATTAATGGCAGAATTTATAACATTAGTATATTGACTAGCATTATTATCAATATAATAACAAGTATTACTTACTCCTCTTGTAAATTTTGCATTATTGGGAAATGTTGGAGTCATTGCAAATACATTATTAATAAAAAAAACTAACAAAAATAAAAATAAAATATTAAACAATTTTTTCATAATAAATTACCTCCTTATATTCTAAGAACCTCTATATTTATTATTCACCTCCATTCAATACTATATTTATAGGTTCCCATTTACCACTATAATTATTTAACACCATATTACTATCGCTATTATACTCTCTTATTGCATTTAAACCAGATTCTAGCCATAAATCTCCCCATGATTTTTTTGTAATATATACTAAATATTCTTTTTCCTCTTCAATTTCTATAGAATTTGTACTCTTAAAATTTATATATATATTGCTAATTCCATTACTAATTAATTCATTATATCTCTTTTGTATTTCATCATTTATTTTAGCAGACTTATTTTCTTCAAAATATTTTAAATATTCAGAATATAATATTTTCCCACCTTTTTTTCTAAACTCAAGAGTATCTCCAATATTTATATTTCCTTTAAATACTTCTATCACATTCATTTTTCCTATTGTTCTCACATAAGTATAATGATATTCACCATTATACTTTGCACTATATTCTCTATCATAATTAACACCTTTCAATCCATTTTCTATTTTTACTACAGCCACATAATTTGCAAGTTCAAACAATTCTTTTGGAGTTAATTCTGTATATGAACTTCCAGTTCCATTATCACTACTTTCATATTCAATAACATTATTATCTAAATTCTTTTCATTATTAATAGTAATTATGTTTTCCTTATCTATATAATTATTTATAGAATATTTTGCTATAGAAAAAATACTAATAAATAAAAAAGATATAATTACAGAAACCTTTAAAATTAACTTATGCTTTTCCTTTTTTTTAAATTTAGCCTTAATCATTATTTCTTGTATTCTATTATCACTATACTTTTTTACCTTTATATCTTTTATGGATTGAAATAATATATTATCTAAATAGTCAAAATCTTCTCTCATTTTTATTTTTCTTCCTCCTCAAGATATTTTTTTAATTTTATTTTTATTCTTGAAATTTTAGTTTTAATTGTATTTTCATTGATATTCAAAATTTTGGAAATTTCTTTTATAGTATATTTTTTACTATAAAACATTATAATTATTGTTCTTTCTTCAACATTTAATAAATTTATAATTCTGAATATATCAATATGATTATTTAAATCATCATATTGATTATTACTATACAAATTATTTTCTAAAATATTATAATCACATTTAAAACTATATATTTTATTTTTTCTCATAATATCATTACATTTATTTATTAAAGTTTTAGTAAGCCAAGCTTTTAATTTTTTTTCATCCTTTATCTTATTAATATTTAAATATAGGGATATAAAGGTTTCTTGCAAAGCATCTTCAGCCAAAGAATCATCTCTAAGTCTTGCTTTTGCTATTATAAATAATTGCTTTTGTACTTTATTTATAATTTCTTCAAATACAATATCATCATTATTTCTATTTAACTTTTTTAAAAGCTCTTCCATAATTTCTCCTTAAATTTTACAATTTATATTTTTATATTATAAAATCAATCCTATACTTATATGACGTAAATTAATCTTAAAAAGTTTCAAATATATAAAAAAATTATAATATTATATAAAAAATTACGGGTATAACCCGCAATTTTTATATAATACACAACTATTTAATTGATAATTATATATAACAGATAACTTATTTATTCAAATATATAAGTATGTATTTGCTTAATTTTTCTTTGTTAATATTAATATTTTTCACAATTTTTATCTTTACTTTTAATTTCTAATTGAAACTTTGTTCATTTTCTTTATAATCCTATATAAGATTTTCTATTTCTGCTTTAGATAATCTTGTTATCTCTATTATATCTTCTAATAGCATTTTCTTTTTTAGCATAATTTTTGCAATTTGTAATTTTTCTTCTGCTATTCCTTCATTTTTTCCTTGTTTTATACCATCGTTTTTCCCATCTATGTAGCCACTATCCCTTATTGCCATTTCATCTCTTATTGTTCTTTCTCTTATTTCTGCTAGTCTTCTTTCTTCTTCATTTTGATTTATCTCATCTAACTTTTCTTTTGCTTTTTTTATATACTCATTTTTCATTTCTTCTCCCTCCATTTCTTCTGGATTTTTTATAAATTTACACCAGTTTAATAATTCTTCATTGTCTGTTTCCTTTATATCTTTTAACTTTTCTAATTCTATTATAACTATGTATAATTTATCTGTAAAGCTTTGTTTTGTGTAGTTTTCTTCCATTATTTTCCATCTTGTATAAAACTTATCTATTTGTGTTAAGTTACTTAGTTTAAAATCTGCTATTAGTATACATATTGCTTTTTGGGCTCTTTCATATCCACACCCTTGTCTTATTGTTTTATTATACATTTTTGACCAGTAAAATAATATTCTTTCTGCTATATGTTCACTTTTTACTACTTGCATTTCTATATCAATATTATTTAATTTATCTGCTACTACCTTTACATCTAATATACCTGTTTTTTTATCTATTAAATCTTTTTCAAGTATTGGTGTTGTATCTAAATTTATATCTTTAAACTTTATTCCTGTTGCATACTTTATAAATTCTCTTATTATATCCTCAGAACCAATACTTCCAAATATTTTCTTAAATACATAATCATTTGTTGGCTTTAATTTTTTATTCATATGGAACCTCCTTTAGTTAAAGCAAGGCTATTATACTCTTTTGATTTTTAAATAGCAAACTTTTTAAGCTCGTTTTTTATATCAGATTTTCTGAACTTTTTATTAATTGAAATTATAAGTATATAGTTTACATAATGTAAAAAATATGGTATAATATTATTAGATATTTTTATTAATTAGATACATCAATATGTATCAGAAAGAAGGGGTATATATGAAAAAATTCAATATTTATAAGGTGGAAAGATACCTTGAAGATGACTGCTATATTGCAGTCAAGAAAAATATTTTTCGGTAAAGAAAAAGCTGAAAAAATAAATTTTGATATCGATAAAAGAGGAGGTATCAAAATAGTTCATTTAAATGAAGAATTTTGTCTAAATGAAGTAGGTGTAGTTAAAACTTTAATATTTAAAGATATTACTAAGGATTTTATACCTATAAAATCTTACCAAAGCAAGCATCTTTGTGATGATATGCTTTGCATAGAAGAAAAATTCTTCGATATTTTAGAAAATACTAATTTAAAGTACAAATATAAGTACTTTTTAAATAATGGTATTGTTTTAAAATGCAAATTCAAAGAAATGTATGATCATCCATATTATGATTATTCATACTTTTGTTACAAAATAATAATGTCCTAGAAAATTTTTCTAGGATATTATTATTTTTATTTATAGGATAATTATATATTTTCACATAAGTTATTAAAATTTTTTTCTATTTAATTTTTAAATTACTAACATAAAAAAAGAAATGTTTAAAAACATTCCTTATCATATTAAATTTATTTGGCGGAGAGTGAGGGGCTCGAACCCTCGCGCCGCATACACGACCTAACAGTTTAGCAAACTGTCCCCTTCACCACTTGGGTAACTCTCCAAACTATTTTAGCTACTCCTACATTATAACAATAAGTATAAAATAAGTCAATCTTTTTTTCATTATTTTTACTAAAATCATATGTTACAAGTATATTTATATAAGTATTTAATAAAATATTATTAAAGGGAGTAGATATATGTCAAAATTTAAAATTTATTTAAAATCAATATTAATACCTTTGGTTTTAGGAGGTATAGTTGGCTTTATTATTTCTGGTAGTACGGATTATAATTCATTAATTCAGCCAGAACTAGCACCACCAGCAATACTTTTTCCTATTGTATGGACCATATTATATTTTTTAATGGGATTATCATATGGAATAATTACTATATATTCTGACTTAGATTCAGATGTGAAAACGATTTATTACTCACAATTAATTGTAAATTTAATATGGCCAATAATATTTTTTGTTATGAAAAATAGATTACTAGCTTTAATATGGATTATTTTACTATTAATTCTAATAATTATTATGATAGTTAAATTTTACAAAAAAAATAAAGTTGCCTCATTAATTCAAATACCATATTTATTATGGACAATTTTTGCAACATATTTAAATTTTTCTATATATCTTTTAAATAAATAAAAAAATGCCTATTACTTAAAAATAATAGGTATTCTTTGGCGGAAGAGGTAGGATTCGAACCCACGGTGCCTTTCGACATCACCAGTTTTCAAGACTGGCTCCTTAAACCACTCGGACACTCTTCCATATACGGTACAGATATAATTATACCATCTTTTTAAAATTTGTCAATACAAAAATTAAAAATCTTATAGAATTTCTATAAGATTTTATTATTACATATCAATATTTAACATTGAAAGTAAACTTTCTAATCCTTCTTCGTCATTATATTCTATAATTAATCTTTGATGTCTTTTAGTTTGATCAATTTTTACTTTATATCCAAAATAATCTTTTAGTTTATTTTCAACATTTTGATAATATACGCTTTTTGGCTTTTTTGTTTCTGTTTTTCTTTGGTATTTTTCATCACCATAAATAAGTCTTTCAACATCTCTAACAGTTAATTTTTTTTCAGCCACTTTTTTAGCAATTTCTATTTGCTTTTTCTTATCATCAATTGCAAGTAATGCTCTAGCTTGTCCCTCTACTAATTCACCTTTTAATAGCATATCTAAAACTTGATTTGGAAGTTTTAAAAGTCTTGTTATATTAGATATTGTTGAAACATTTTTTCCTGTTATTTTTGCTACTTCACTTTGAGTATACCCATCAATATCCATAAGCTCTTTTACAGCTCTTGCAACTTCAACTATATTTAAATCTTCTCTTTGAATATTTTCAATTAATGCTACTTGCTTTTTTCTATTGTCTGTATAATCTTTTACTATAGCTGGTATTTTTGTTAGTCCTGCAGCTTTAGCCGCTCTCCATCTTCTTTCACCTGCAACTATAGTATACCCGTTTTTATCTTTAACTACAAGAATAGGTTGAATAACTCCATTTTCACGTATAGAATTTGTTAATTCATCCATTTTTTCTTGATTAAACACTTTTCTTGGCTGATTTAACATTGGCTCTATTTCATCTATTTTTAGTTCTATAACTTTTTCTAAAACATTATCTTCTTTTTTTGAAGATTTTTTTGTAACTTGCTCTATTGCATTTTCCTCATCTTCACCAAAAAAGGCATTTAATCCTCTTCCTAACCCCTTAGCCATACATTAATCCTCCTTTTCTGTTAATTTTATTAATTCTTTAGCAAGTTTTTTATATGTTTCCGCTCCTTTAGACTCATTATCATATAAAGTTATTGGTAATCCATGACTTGGTGCTTCACTAAGTCTAATATTTCTTGGTATTATTGTTTGAAATACTTTATTTCCAAAGTATTTTTCAACTTCTCTAGAAACCTGTGTAGATAAATTTGTTCTTGCATCAAACATTGTTAAAATTACACCTTCAATAACTAAATCTGGATTTAAATGCTTTTGTACAAGTTTTATAGTATTAATAAGTTGTCCAAGTCCTTCTAAAGCATAATATTCGCATTGTATAGGAACAAGTACACTATCAGATGCAGTAAACGCATTTAAAGTAATAAGTCCAAGTGATGGTGGACAATCTATTAAAATATAATCGTACTCATCTCTTATAGTATCTACAGCATCTTTTAATCTATTTTCTCTTGATACCATTGATACAAGTTCAATTTCTGCTCCTGCAAGATTTATATTTGCTGGACAAATTTCTAATTTTTTTATCATAGTTGATAAAATAGTCTCTTTTATATCCATATCATCTACTAAAACATTATATACTGATTTTTCAGTATGCGATTCTATTCCAAGTCCACTAGTTGCATTTCCCTGAGGATCTGTATCTATTAATAGTACTCTTTTCCCTTTTTGAGCTAAACAAGCACTTAAATTAACTGCTGTTGTAGTTTTACCGACACCACCTTTTTGATTAGCTATTGATATTACCCTTGCCATAATGTCACCTCATAGTTATTATATTACATTTATAAAAAAAATTAAAGAGCAAATTAAAAATTCGCTCTTTTTTGTACGGATTTTACTCCTCATTTTATAGTTAGAAAGTTATCTAATTGTTTACAATGGTTTTTTCTTTATTTTTCCATAATTTCTTGGATATTTTTTTGGTGTTTCATTTATTTTTTCTATTTCTAATATACTTCTTTTATATTCTTCATTTTTCACATTATATGAATATAAATTTTTTCTTAATAATTTTAAATTTAACACTTTTAATGCATTAGAAGATACTTTTATCTCTTCATCTACATTATCACCTTTCATAACAATACATTTTCCATTTACTTTTATATATGGACTTATATATTCAAGCAATATTGGTAGTTGTGCAACAGCCCTTGAAACTGCTATATCATAATTTTCATATAAATTGTCAATTCTTACTATTTCTTCTGCTCTACCGTGTACTAATTTTACATTTTTAAGTCCTAATTTATTTATTACATCCTCTAAAAACACTAATCTTTTATTCAATGCATCTAATAATGTAAATTCCTTATCTGGAAAATAAATAGCAAGTACAAGACCAGGAAAACCAGCTCCTGTTCCTACATCTATAATTTTTTTATCTTCTTTTGTTATATATTTTGCACAATATAAACAATCAACAAAATGTTTTACAAAAATCTCTTCTTCATCTGTTATAGCTGTTAAATTTATTTTTTCATTCCATTCAAGTAATAAATTTTTATACATTTCTAACTGTTTTTGCATATTTTCTGTCAACACTATGCCTTCTGTTACTAATTGATTTACATAAAAATGGGTAGAATTTTTCACATGAAAGCCCCCTTACCTAATATTATTTTGATTTAAATATATTAATAATACCGAAATATCTGCTGGCGATACACCGGAAATTCTAGAAGCTTGACCTACTGATAATGGTTTTTGCTTATTTAGTTTTTGTCGAGCTTCCAAACATAAGCCCTTAATATTATTATAATCAATATCTGGACTTAATTTTTTACTTTCTAACTGCTTAAACTCATCTATTTGTTCCTGTTGTAATTTTATATATCCTTCATATTTTATTTGAATTTCAGCTTCTTCTGCTACACTTCTTGGTAATATCTTTCTTTTTTTATCAATTGGTGCTAAATTACTATAATTTAATTCACTTCTTTTAAGTAAATCAGCAAGCTTACACCCTGTGTTTAGAGGAGATGAACCTAGTTTTTGTAACAATATATTTACTTCCTCTGTTGGTCTTACTGCAGTAGCTTTAATTCTTTCTACTTCTTTTCTAATTGCATCCTTTTTTTGTAAAAATTTCTCATATTTTTCCTTAGTAACAAGTCCAACTTTATATCCTTTTTCTGTAAGTCTTAAATCTGCATTATCTTGTCTTAAAGCAAGTCTATATTCGGCACGTGAAGTCATCATTCTATATGGTTCATTAGTTCCCTTTGTTACTAAATCATCTATTAAAACTCCAATATACGCCTCAGACCTATCAAGTATTAATGGTTCTTTATTATCTATTTTCAAAACAGCGTTTATTCCTGCAATAATTCCTTGTGCAGCAGCTTCTTCATATCCAGATGAACCATTTACTTGTCCTGCAAAAAATAATCCGTCAATTCCTTTATACTCAAGACTTAATTTTAAATTAGTAGAATCAATACAATCATATTCTATAGCGTAAGCTGGTCTCATCATTTTTGCATTTTCAAGTCCAGGTACAGTTCTATACATTTGAATTTGAACCTCTTCAGGAAGTGAAGATGACATACCTTGAATATACATTTCAGAAGTTTTTTCGCCAAGTGGCTCTATAAATAATTGATGTCTTTTTTTATCTGCAAATCTAACAACTTTATCTTCAATAGAAGGACAGTATCTAGGACCTGTAGATTTTAATTTCATTTCTTTATTATCTGTATATATTGGTGATCTATCTAAATTTGCTCTTATTATTTTATGCGTTTCTTCGTTTGTATAAGTTAAATAACAAGAAATTTGTTTTTTATTTTTAATTTCTTCATTTCCTTCATTTTCAAAAGAAAATGGTATTATTTCTTTATCTCCTAATTGTTCTTCCATTTTAGAAAAATCTATTGTTTTAGCATTAATTCTTGCTGGAGTTCCTGTTTTAAAACGTCTTAATTCTATTCCCAAATCTAATAAACTTTGAGATAAATCGTTTGCAGGAAATACTCCATCTGGACCGCTCTCATATGATACTTCTCCAATAATCACTTTACCTTTTAAATAAGTACCTGTTGCAACAATTACACATTTAGCATAAAAAGTAGCTCCAACTTTAGTTTTTACTCCTATAACTTTATTATTCACTACTAATATTTTAACGATTTCAGCTTGATAAACATCTAAGTTGTCTTGCTCTTCCATTGTTTTTTTCATTTCTATATGATACATCTTTCTATCTGACTGAACTCTTAGAGAATGTACCGCAGGTCCTTTTGAAGTATTAAGCATTTTTGATTGTAAAAAAGTTTTATCTGCATTTTTTGCCATTTCTCCTCCAAGCGCATCTATTTCTCTTACCAAATGTCCCTTTGACGTACCGCCAATACTAGGATTACATGGCATATTTGCAAGAGTATCTAAATTAATAACAAAAGCTGCTGTCTTTTTTCCCATCCTTGCAGCAGCAAGTGCTGCCTCACATCCTGCATGTCCTGCACCAATAACAACTACATCATATGTACCTAAACTATATTCGCTCATTTTTTCCTCCTATTTTCCTAAACAAAATTTTTCAAATATTTTTGAAATAATATCTTCAGTAACGTCTGCTCCTATTATTTCTCCAAGTGTCTTTGTAGCTTTTTTTACGTATATAGAAACAATATCTATTGGTTGTCCAAGCGATATTTCTTTCTTTGCATCATTTAAATAATCTACAGATTTTTTCAATAAATCTTTATGTCTCTCATTTGTAATTATTAATTCATGTGCGTAATCTAAATCATTTGAATTAAAAAGTTTAATTATCTCATCTTTTAATTTATCTATTCCTTTATTCTCTTGTACAGATATAAATATAGGATCATTTAATTCGTTTTGCTTTATTTCATCTAAAATGCCATTTAAAACGTTTTTTGATGCCACATCAATCTTATTTATAGCTAGTATATATTTAAGGCCTTTATTTTGGATTTTAGAAAGAATTTCAAAATCTTCTTTACTTATTCCATCTTCTCCATTTATTATATATATTACCAAATCCATTTCTTCTAATATTTTTAGACTTTTTTCCACACCAATCTTTTCTATAATATCATCTGTGTCACGAATCCCTGCTGTATCTGATATATTTAAAACTATATCACCTAAATTTATAGTTTCTTCAACAATATCTCTTGTAGTACCCGGTATATCTGTTACAATTGCTTTATCATAATTAGCTAAATTATTAAGAAGTGAAGATTTTCCTACATTAGGTTTACCAAGTATTGCTACATTAACACCATTTTTAATATATTTTCCATGCTCATATGTTTTTAATATATTATTTATTTCATTTATTTTTTTATCTAATAATTCAATTATAGAAGTAGGTTCAACTTCTTCATAATCATATTCTGGATAATCTACACTTACTTCAATTTTTGCCATTAATTCAACAAGTTCTTCTCTTAATTCTTTTACTTTTTTAGATAAATTTCCTTCTAAATTCTTAGCTGCTATTCTTGTTTCTGTTTGAGTTTTAGCATTTATTAGATTAATAACAGCTTCAGCTTGAGATAAATCCATTTTTCCATTTAAAAAAGCTCTTTTAGAAAACTCTCCTGGTTCAGCAAGACGAGCTCCATTTTCTAAAACAATTTCTAGAATTTGCTTTGTTATTTGTGTTCCACCATGACAATTGATCTCACACACATCTTCACCGGTATAAGAATGTGGTGCTTGAAAATATGATACTAAAACATTATCTATAAATTCATTATCATATATAATCTTTCCAAAAACAATACTATTTTTGCGTAAATTATTTCCACTTTTAAAAATTTTTTTAACTATATTTAAACTATCTTTCCCACTTATACGTATTATACTTATACCACTATTAGATAATGCTGTACCGATTGCTGCAATAGTTGTAGACATAAATTTCACTCCTTTACTTAAAAGAACTCAGTAAAATAGCATAATAGCTATATCACTGAGTTCTATTTAACTTTCACCTAAATAGAATGGTGATTATATAATTTTTAATCTATACCTAAGTCATCTCTTTCTAGAGATTCTCCCTTTCCAGAATCATCTTCTGCTTCTTTTTTTAGTCTTTTTATGCTCCATCCTTCAATAGGATCATTTTTTGATTTCATTTCATCAATAAAATCTTCTCTAACCTCATCATTTTCCATACATATCCCTCCTAAAAAAATTATCTATATTGATATTTTCTTTTTATTACGACTCTTCTTCTTGGTTCTTCTCCTATTGATTCAGTTTCCACATCTGTTCTATCTGCTAATTCTCTATGAATTATTAGTCTTTCATATGCAGACATTGGTTCAAGTCTTATTGGTCTTCTAAACTTAACGCAATTTGCTGCCATTTTATTAGCTAATTTTCTTAATTTTTCTTCTTTTTTCTTTTTATAATCATTAATTTCAACAAATACTTTTGCATATTCTTCATCTTCTCTTTGAAGCATTGAATTTAAAAGAGATTGAAAAGCTTCAATTGTTCTACCTTTATATCCAATTAAATGTTTCATTTCATCACCTTTAATTATAAGATTTATTTGATTTTCATTTCTTTTAATCTCATAATTTACTTGTTCATTAGTAATTGCAAAAATATTTTTTAATATTTCATCTAATTTATCTATTGTTTTTTGTGCTTGTTCATCACTAATTTTCTTATCTACAGTAAGTCTTACTTTGGCAAGTTTTGCAGACAAAATACCTAAAACTCCACCATTTGAAGGTTCTTCAAGCACTTCTATTTTTACATCATCTCTTGAAACTTTTAACTCTTCTAATCCTTTTCTTATTGCTTCTTCTATAGTTTTTCCTACTTGTTCTGTAACTTTTTTAATCATTATTATTATCACCCTTTCCTAGGAATAATACTTTATCTTTTTTCTTTTTACCTTTTATCTCTATTACGCCACTTTCTTTTTCCATAATCTTATCTATTACTAATTGTTGAATAATACCTAAAATACTTCCAAATAACCAATATACACCAAGTGCAATAGGCCAAGCAAAAGCTATATAAGTTGAAAGTAAAGGCATTACTAAATTCATAGATTTTTGCATTTCAGCTTGATCTTCAGTCATTTGCATTTTTCTTTGAGATATTTTGTTACTAATTATTGCAAACACAAGTGTAAGTAAAGGAATAATTAAAGTTAATTTACTTACTCTATTATTTCCATCATTTGAAAATGCATCTTTTGGAGTATCTCCAAGATTTAATCCAAAACCAATATTCATATCTAATAAATTATACTTTTTAGCTATATTAATCTCATATTCATTCATTTCAGATTCAGTAACTTCTTCTTTTCCTAAGTATTCTTGAGTATAAGATTCAATTATAGCTGGATCAGTTTGAGTTATATATGTTAAAGGTTGTTTTACAACCCAAAACATTGCTAAAACTATTGGTATTTGAATTAATGGAATTATGCATCCTCCTAAAGGTTTGATTTTATTTTCAGTATAAAGTTTTCCTAGCTCCTGAGATAATTTTTCAGGATTATCTTTATACTTTTCTCTTAATCTCCTATCTTCAGGAGCTATTTTTTGCAATGCTGCTGTAGACTTTAACTGTTTTAGCATTAATGGAAAAAGTATTAACTTAGTTAAAAAGGTAAATATTAATAAAGCTACAAAGTAATTTTGTCCAAATATATTGAATATTACTCTGATTATGCTTCCTAATAATCCACAAATAAAATCGATTATAAACATTAATATCCCCCATTTTTACTTCAATAAATCCACTCCACCTTTTGAAAATGGATTACATTTTAATATTCTTATTATACCTAATAAACTACCTTTAATTATACCATATTTGTCAACTGCTTGCCTAGTATACTCAGAACATGTAGGATAATATTTACAGTGCTTTCCAAGGCGAGGAGATATACATAATTGATAACTTCTAATTAAAGATACTACTATTTTTCTTGGCAATTTAAAAATTTTCTTTATTTTATTCATACAAATCAAGATCCTTAAAACAATTTATAATATCATTTTTTAGAACAAAAAAATCTACATTATCTGCATATGTTTCTTTTTTATATATAATAACAATATTGTATCCTCTTTTTAATTTACTTTCTTCTTGAGTATATACTTCTCGTGCAAGTCTTTTTAATCTATTTCTTTTTACACTATTACCATTTTTCTTAGAAACACACACAGCAAAAAAATTATTAGCATTTTCCTCATTAGTATATTTTGTTTTGCAAATATGCACTACAACAAAATCCCCCTTTGAATAAATGCCCTTTCTAAAAATATATTTAAATACTTTATTTTTCTTTATTCTAAGAGTATATTTCATTTCTGACCCTTTCCATATAAGTTAAAAGTGGATATGAAAAACATACCCACTTTTCAGTAGAACTTAAGCACAAAGTACTTTTCTTCCTTTTTGTCTTCTTAATTTTAAAATGTTTCTTCCTGAAGAAGTAGACATTCTTTTTCTAAATCCGTGTACTTTTTTGTTTTGTCTTGTTTTTGGTTGATATGTTCTTTTCACGCTAATACACCTCCTAAAATGTATAAATATATATTATTTTCAATCCAAAAAAAATAAATGCTAAATTAAATAATCATATTTAGACATTTAACCTATAATAAGTGCAAACATTATATAATATTTTCTTTTTTTTGTCAACCCCCTATTTTTTTTAAAATTTTCTGTGAAAAGTCAAAAATTCAAAAAAAGTTATCCACAGTTTTTATGTAAATTTGTAATTTACATATAATGACAACCAAAAAAATTTTTTAAGCCAAGTTATCCACAGCTTGACCAATTATTCTAAATAAATGAAAAAAAATATATAAAAAACTACATAAATTTACAAGTTATCCACAGTTTTTATGTAAATCTAATAGTTATTTTTTTGATTTCATTATTACTAAAAAAAATACTAGAAAAAATGAAAAGTTTTCACAAAAATTAAAAGCTTGAAATACTGTGATATCAAGGATTTTAACAATACATAAAAAACAAAAAAGTTGTGAAAACTCATTAACTTATCCACAGTTTTTATGTTAAATAAAAAATTATTTTTCACAAAATTATCATATTTTTTTCAGTAACTGTGGATAACCTGTGGATAACTTTTCAAAAAATCAGTATTTTCCAAAAAAATATTTGTATTTCACAAACATTTACAATTTATTAATTTTAATATATTTTTGTAGAATTTTAGTATACATATTTTTGAAATAAAAATTTCTGTGAAAAGTTGGTAAAAATAGTTACAAAAGTTAGCTTTTGCTAACTGTGGATAACTTACCATTTTTTGAATAGTTATTTGTAAAAAACAAATTTTCAAATATGCTATTTTACTGTATTCTTTAAGGGTTAGTGTAATTTATTTCAAAAAAATTTCAAAAAGGTTGCCAAAATGTTAAATTTGCAAAATTATAAAAGTTATCCACAGGTAACTGTGGATAACCTGTGGATAACTATGTGATAGAATTGTGAAAATTTTTAAAATTTTGACCCCCCTGTGGATAATGTGGATAAGTGCCAAAGTTATCCACAGTTTTATCCACAGGCAAAATGCAGTCATACCAAGGGCTAGACATAGTTATCCACATTATCCACACCCCCTACTACTACTACTATTATAATAATAATAAAAATAAATCCTATTATTTATTAATACGCGCGTGCGCGCGCGAGGAAAAATTGGTTTACATTTTTCGGAAAGAAAATTAAAAAAATTTAATAAAAAAAATTTTTTAATATTTTTTACTTATTTTACAAGATGAGAAAAAAAGGTTACAAAAATTGTAACAATTGTTTTTATATAATAATTAAGTTATTCACATTATCCACATACAAATCTGTTGAATATGTGGATAACTATTATTTTTAAAATTTTTTTTGTTGATTTTTTAGATTTAATTTATTATAATAATTAAAGGAATTACGGTTTTATATTTTTAATAAAAGGAGGGAACATGGAAGACAATTTTATAAATATTTGGGAAAAAGCACTTGAAGCTTTAAAAGAAGAAACATCACAGATAGCTTATAAAACATATATAGAAGTAATGGTTCCTAGATTAATAGATAAAAATACTATATGTTTTTTATCTCCATCTAGCTATCATATAGAGATATGCAAAAAAAGATATTTAGATTTAATACAAAACACTTTAAAATTTTTAACTAGCGTTGATTATAAAATAACTTTTGAAGCAAAAGATGCTATTCCAGAAAATGAAAGTGATGAAAATTTAGATGTTGAAATTATTAAAGGTCAATATGGAAATATTAAGGTGGGAGATAATAATATAGTTAATAATAATATTAAATTAGATCCTAAAACTGTTAAAGAAAAAGCAGGTCTTAATCCTAGATACACTTTTGATAATTTTATTGTTGGTAGTAGTAATAGATTTGCAAGGGCAACTGCATATTCAGTTTATGAAAATTTAGGTATGACAAACCCATTATATATTTATGGTGGAGTAGGTCTTGGAAAAACACATCTTATGCAAGCTCTAGGTAATGCTACAATCGATAAGGATCCTTCTAAAAAGGTTATTTATTGTACAGGTGAGTTATTTGTTAATGAGTTAATAAAAGCCATGTTAAATCCAAATATGAACGATACATTCAAACAAAAATATCGAAATGTAGATTTATTACTTATAGATGATGTACAAATTATTGCAGGAAAAGACAAATGTCAAGAAGAATTTTTCCATACATTTAATTCATTATTTGAAAGTGGAAAACAAATAGTACTTACATCTGAAAAACCTCCTAAAGAAATTAATGGTTTAGAGGATAGATTAAAAACAAGATTTTCTATGGGAGTAAGTGTAGATATACAAACACCAGATTATGAAACAAGACTTGCAATATTAAAAAAGAAGGCTGAAGAAGAAAGATATGTAATTGACGAAGATATTTTAGTTAAAATTGCAACAAGAGTAAAATCTAATGTACGTGAATTAGAGGGAGTATTTAATAAATTAGTTGCATATACAAAATTTACAAATAATCCACTAACTGATGCAGTGGTAGATAATACTATAGAATCAATTTTAGTAAAAAATACTAAAATTATGACTAGTAAATTAATTATGCAAGTTGTTGCTAAATTTTTTAATATTAAAGTAACAGATTTAACAAGTGATAAGCGTTCTACTACAATAGCTTTTCCAAGGCAAATTGCAATGTATTTGTGTAGGGAAGTTGCGGATATGTCTTTTCCTGCAATTGGTAAAGATTTTGGTGGAAGAGATCATTCAACAGTTTTACATGCTTATTCAAAGGTAAAATATGACTATGATAATAATCCAGATACAAAAGATTTAATAGATGATATTAAAAAAACATTAGAAAGAGAAAGCTAAAATGGCAAAAAAAGTTTCATTTTATCTATTGATTTTTTAAATTTAGTTTATTATAATTAAATAATAAAATTTAATCTCATAGTGGATAGTTAAAATATAATAGTAAAGGAGAAAATTATGAATATTAAATGTGATTTAAAAGAATTAATAAATGCTTTAAATATTGTATCAAAAACATCTAGCTCAAAAACAACTATGCCAATATTAGAAGGAGTTTTATTTGAAGCATATCAAAATAAATTAAAGCTTATAACAAATGATTTGGAGATAGGCTCAGAGCATACTTTTGATTGTGATGTTATAAGAGAAGGAAAAACTGTAGTAGATTTAAGAATGTTAAATGAAATTGTAAGAAAAATTGAAGATGAAACAGTGGAGATATCTGTAGACGATAATTTATTTGTAATTAAATCAATAAATGGTGTATTTAAACTTGCAGTTATGAACCCAAATGAATATCCAAAACTTCCTGTTTTTGATATTGAAAATAGTATAGAAATAGAGCAGAGTATTTTTAAAGATATGATTAGAAGAACTTTATTTTCTGTTAGTACTGATGAAAATAGACCTGTATACAATGGAGCTCTAGTAAAAGTAGAAGATAATGTTTTAACTATAGTAACAATTGATGGATTTAGATTATCTTTAAAAAAACATATTTGTGAAAAAGAAATAAATAATTTTAAAGCAATTATTCCTGGAAGAGTATTATCTGAATTATTAAAAATATTAAGTGATTCTGAAGGAGAAACTGTAAGAATAGGAATAAATAGAAATCAAGCATTATTTGAAATGGGAAATAGTATAATAATAAGCAGACTTATAGAAGGAGAATTTTTAAACTATCAAAGTATTATACCAGAACATTATGAGACAAAAGTACGTGTAAAAACTAAAAAATTATTAGATGCTTTTGAAAGAGTTGCTCTTTTTGCAAAAGAAAATAAAGAGAAGGATAAAAAATCTCCAGTAAAAATGAGATTAAGTATAGATGGAATTACATTAAGTTGTGTTAGTGAAAATGGTGATGCAAAGGAAGTAATTACAGCTTTAGTAGAAGGAAGAGAACTTGAAATAGGATTTAATCCAAGATATGTAATTGATGCATTAAAAGTAATTGAAGATTCAGAAATATGCATAGAATTTACAACAAGTATTTCACCAGTTTTATTTAAGCCAATTGTTTCTAATGAATTTACATATGTTGTTTTACCAATAAAAATAAAGCAAGACTAAAATTATAATAAAAAGCATGAGTATGTATTATTCATGCTTTCTTTTTTGAGGAGATAAGATGTATTTAAAAAAATTAAAATTAGAAAATTTTAGAAATTATATAGATCAAGAATTGGAATTAATAAATGGAATAAATTTATTTTTAGGGAATAATGCACAAGGAAAAACTAACATAATAGAATCAATATATGTATGTGCTTTTGGTAAGTCATATAGAACTCAAAAAGATAGTGAATTAATTAATTTTAATAAAGAATATTGTAAAGTAGATTTAGAATATATTAAAAATAATATAAATTTAACAACAGAATTTTATATAGACAATTTAAATAGAAAACAAATTAAAAATAATGGTATAAAAATAAAAAAAATTGCAGATTATGTTGGCGAAATTCCTATAGTTATTTTTTCACCAGAGAGTTTAGATGTAGTAAAAGGGTCTCCGAGCAAAAGAAGAAACTTTATAGATATGATTTGTTGCCAATTATCTAAGTCATATATTATATATCATCAAGAATATATGAAATGTTTAAAATTAAAAAATAGTATGTTGAAAAAAGATAGAGTTGATGATGATTATATCAAAGTATTACATGAAAAAATGAGTAAATATATAGAAAAAATAGTAAAATTCAGAGTAGATATAATAGAAAAATTAAATAATTATGCAAAAATTATACAAAAAGAATTAACTGAGGAAAAAGAAGAAATTAATTTAATATATAATACAGACTTTTTAAATATGAATTCTGAACAAATTTATAAATATTTAAATGATCATTTATATATAGATAAGCTCAGAATGTCATCAATTAAAGGAATTCAACGTGATGATATAGAAATATATATAAATGGACAAGAAGTGGCTAAATTTGGCTCACAAGGACAAAAGAGAACAGCATTATTAACATTAAAGCTTGCAAATTTTGAATTATTAAAAAATGAAAAAGAAGAAATACCTATATTATTACTTGATGATATAATGTCGGAATTAGATAGTAAAAGAATTAATTTTTTATTGAAATATATAGAAAAATATCAAAGTATCATTACAACAACAGAAGATACATTTGTTAAGAATATTAAGAATATAAAAATTTCAAAAGTTTCAAATGGAGCACTTGAAAATTAATATGAAAATATGATATAAATAAAAGGTACATAAAAAAGATAATATGAAAAGAGGTAGAAAAAATGGCAAAATATGATGAAAATCAAATACAAGTACTAGAAGGCTTAGAAGCAGTTAGAAAAAGACC
Source organism: uncultured Clostridia bacterium (assembly GCA_944387375.1). Taxonomy (GTDB): domain Bacteria; phylum Bacillota; class Clostridia; order TANB77; family CAG-465; genus CAG-465. The sequence continues at coordinate 21,403 of CALXEQ010000008.1, read as the reverse complement.
TGGAATGTATATTGGTAGCATATCATCAAGAGGATTACATCATTTGGTATATGAAATAGTAGATAATGCAGTTGATGAAGCTTTGGCTGGTTTTTGTACAGAGATAAATGTAGAAATATTGCCGGATAATATAATTAGCGTACAAGATAATGGTAGAGGTATTCCAATAGGAAAGCACCCAAAAATAGGAATATCAACACTTGAAGTTGTATTTACAATATTACACGCTGGAGGTAAATTTGGCGGTGGCGGATATAAAGTATCTGGAGGACTTCACGGTGTTGGTGCATCAGTTGTTAATGCTTTATCTGAAAGCTTATACGTTGAAGCATGTGATGGAGATGGAGTATATGCGGCTTCTTTTGCCAGAGGAAAAACAATAGAACATGCACATAAAATTTCAGATGGAAAAAAATCAGGAACAAAAGTAGTGTTTAAACCTGATGCACAAATATTTGAAACAACAGTATTTGAAACAGATATTTTAGTTCAAAGATTAAGAGAAATGGCTTTTTTAAATAAAGGCTTAAAAATAACTTTATGGGATAAAAGAGAAGAAGGCTCTGAGCAAATGGTATTCCATTATGAAGGAGGAATAAAATCATTTGTTGAGTTTTTAAATAAAGGAAAAGATTTAGTAAATCCAAATGTAGTATATTTTGAAGCAGAGGATAATAGTGTACAAGTAGAAGTAGCATTTCAATATACAACAAGTTATTCAGAAAATATTTTATCTTTTGTAAATAACATCCCAACAGGTGAAGGTGGAACCCACGTAGATGGATTTAAAAGAGGACTTACTAAAGCTTTTAATGATTATGCAAGAAGATTTAATATTTTAAAGGAAAAAGATTCTAATTTACAAGGTGAAGATATAAGAGAAGGTATATCTGCTGTTGTAAGTGTTAGAGTACTTGAACCACAATTTGAAGGACAGACAAAAACAAAACTTGGAAATAGTGAAGTAACAGCTGTAGTAAGTAATGCTATGGTTAATAAAGTTGGACAATTTTTAGAAGAAAATCCAAACATAGCAAAGGCTATATTAGATAAAACAATAAGTGCTGCAAGAGCAAGAGAAGCAGCAAGAAAAGCAAGAGAGTTAGTTAGAAGAAAATCTGCACTTGAATCAACAACTTTACCAGGTAAACTTGCTGATTGTCAAGAAAAAGATGCTTCTAAATGTGAAATATACATAGTTGAGGGAGATTCTGCAGGTGGTAGTGCAAAACAAGGAAGAGATAGAAGATTTCAAGCTATATTACCGCTTTGGGGTAAAATGTTAAATGTTGAGAAAGCTAGAGCAGATAAAATATATAACAATGAAAAACTATCTCCTGTAATTATTGCACTTGGTGCAGGAATTGGAAAAGATTTTAATATAGATAAATTAAGATATCATAAAATTATATTAATGGCAGATGCTGATGTTGATGGTGCGCATATTAGAACACTTTTATTAACATTTTTCTTTAGACATATGAGACCATTAGTTGAAAACGGAAATATATATATAGCTCAACCACCTTTATTTAAATTATCTAAAAAAGGTATGGAAGATATTTATTGTTACAATGAAGCTGATTTAGATAAGAAATTAAAAGAACTTGAAGAAAAAGGAATAAAAAGAGACTCTTTAAGTATGCAACGTTATAAAGGTTTAGGAGAGATGGACTCTGAGCAATTATGGGAGACAACAATGAATCCTGAAACAAGGATTTTAGTAAGAGTAGAACTTGAAGATGCTATAAAAGCTGATCAAATATTTTCAGTATTGATGGGCGAAAATGTTGAACCTAGAAGAGAATTTATTGAAGAAAATGCTAAGTATGTAACAAATTTAGATGTATAGTAAATTGCAAAGGAGAATAAAATGGAGGAATTGTTATTTTCATTATTATTCACAATATTAATTGAATTAATTACTTCTATAATTTTAGGAATAAATAGAAAAATTGATTTATTATATATAGTAATTATAAACATATTAACTAATCCTTTTGCAGAATATATAAATTTATTAGTACAAGATAATAATTTTCATTATCCAATAATTTTTCTTATAGAAATTTTTATAACAATAATTGAATTTCTATTATTTAAAAAAGTGTTAAAAACTAAAAATATAAACTTTTTGCATTTATCAATTATAAATAATCTTTGTTCTTATATAGTTAGTTTTATTTTAATTTAGGAGAAAATATATGAGAAGAATAATTAAAAGATTAGATTTTATACTTTTAAGTTTAATGTTAGTTATTAGTTCAAGTGTATATGCAAATATGACTCTTGAAGCTGAAGCTATAGCTTGGGAGTTTAGAGAAAAACATGCATTAAGTATAGAAATAGCCTCTTTTTTAGCATTAATTATGAGGGTTATTGGAGGGGCTTTAATTGTAATACTAATAGTTACATTTATATATAAATTAATAATGTTGATAAAAGAACAAGAAAGAAAAAAAGAAAAGATTAAACATTTAATAAAAGTATATGTAATATCTGGATTAATTGTTTTTATAAATTATTTTGTTATTTTTTTTGCAACATTTATTGGGGAAACATCGTTAACAGATTTATATTCTAACACTTTTATTGTAATATTTGGCGCGGTAGCTATAAGTATAATATTATATCAACTTACAAGAAAAATTAAGTAGTATAGAAAATTTTGGATATGTATAATTTAAAAATATAATAGATTACTATTAAGATAAATGACAGTTGTTTATTAAATAGTAATCTATTTTTTATTGATAAAGATAACATAATATGGTATAATCAATACATTGTTAATAAGTAAAAAACTATTTTAATTAAAATGGTTGATAAATTAATAAAAATAGACTTAGTAAATTCAAAATTTTCCATGAGAAATTTTACTATTTTAAAAAATTATTGCTTTTCTGAAGATTTAGGTATAACAGATTTAATAAAATTAGATGAAGAAGGATTAGTAAATATAATAATATATAGTGGAGTAACAGGCTCTTTTTTAGATAATATTACAAGAAGCGGTGAAAATTATATAAAGCGGTTTTTATAGAGATTTATAGAGCTTAAATGCTGTTTTAAAAAATATATATTTATTAAATTCTAATACACAAGTTTATGTATGTAGTGTACCTAATTTGTTAGGATTAAATTTATCAAATTTAATAAATACCAAAATTAAAAAAAGTTGTTCTTTATATTCTAATGTTTTTTATATAGATAGTATAAAGTCAAAAGTTATTTATAAAGTAAATAATAAATTTATATTTGATATCCATTATGATCAGAGAGAATATTTGCAATTTAATATTGTTATATTAAAGAATATTATTTTAAATTTTAATAAAAGACGTTTATTTATTGAATTTGATGAGTTATTAAAAAAATTTAATTATTATGAATATAATGATATAGAGAATTATTGTTTTGAATAGATAGATGAATTATTAAACGATAATAAAAATATTATTAATGGTGAATTGATAGATGACTTAATAAAATATTATAAATTAAGATATCCTTATGATTATTTTTATACACCAAAGGAATATATAGAGAAAATGTTAATAGAAAATGCTAATTAATACTTGACAAAGTTTAAAAAGTTATGTATAATATAACTCGTAAAGTAGAGGAAATCTTCTCACCTTACGAGTTTTGTCTTGTTAAGGTATTAATTAAAATATATTTTTATTTAAATTTTTATATTTTGATTGGAGAAGATTGCCTACAAGCAATCTTTTTTATATATTTTTTGTGGAGGTGTTTAATATAAAACAAGATTTTATAATTAATGAAAATATTGAATTTTCCAAGGTTCAAGTTGTTGACTCAGATGGTCAAAAAATTGGTGTTATGCCAACAGAAAAAGCTATAGAATTAGCTAAGGATGAGGGATTAGATTTAGTTCTTGTATCACCTAATCCAAGTAACCCAGTATGTAAAATTTTAGATTATAGTAAGTATAAATTTGAAATGGCTAAAAAAGCTAAAGAATCTAAAAAGAAACAGAAGGTTATTGAAATTAAAGAAGTCAGAATATCACCAAATATAGATAAACATGACCTAGAAGTTAAAGCTAAAAATGCTAATAAATTCATTGATGCTGGAAATAAAGTAAAGGTAACAATGAGATTTAGAGGTAGAGAATTAAACTTTGTTGACCAAGGAAAAAATATCATGTCAGATTTTAAAGATATGATAGATAATGCTCAAATTGAAAAAGAAGCAAAAATGGAAGGTAAAAATCTAATTATGTTTTTAATACCAAAGCAAAAATAATTAGTGTTTGAGAGAGGAGAGAGTATTATGCCAAAAATGAAAACACACAGTTCATCAAAAAAGAGATTATCAGTAACAGGAACTGGTAAAATTAAGAAAAATGTTGCAAATCGTGCACATAAATTAACAGGTAAATCTTCAAAAAGAAAAATGTCTTTAAAGCAATCATCTTATGCAGATAATGCAAACATGAAAGCAATTAAGAAGTTATTACCATATCAATAATAAGCATATAATATGAAAGGGGAGAATATAAATGGCAAGAGTAAAAGGAGCTGTTACAACAAGAGCAAGACATAAAAAAGTTCTTAAAAGAGCAAAAGGTTATTTTGGAGCAAAATCTGTAAGATTTAGAATGGCTAACCAAGCTGTTATGAAATCTGGAAATTATGCTTATGTAGGAAGAAAGCAAAAGAAAAGAGATTTTAGATCTTTATGGATTGCAAGAATAAATGCTGCTGCAAGAATGTGTGGAACAACATATTCTAAATTAATGAATAATTTAAAAGCAGCTAATGTAACTATAAATAGAAAAATGTTAGCTGAAATGGCAGTTAACGATATGAATGGATTTAAAACATTAGTAGAAAAAGTACAAAAATAATAAAGTGAGGAGGTAATTTATGTTAGCAGGAGAAATTAGAAAGGGAGCAACATTTGAATTAGAGGGTTCTGTATATAGAGTTGTAGAATTTATGCATGTAAAACCAGGTAAAGGATCAGCTTTTGTAAGAACTACTTTAAAAAATGTTATAACTGGAAAAAATCTTGAAAGAACATTCAACCCAAACGAAAAGCTTGAAGAAGCACAAGTTACTGTTGAAGAAATGCAATATCTTTATGCAGATGGAGATATGTATGTATTTATGAATACAGAAACTTATGAGCAAGTTGAACTAACTAAAGAACAAATATCAGATACATTACCTTATCTTAAAGATAATATGTTAGTTAAAGTATTATCATACAAAGGAAATATATTCGGAGTTGAACCTCCTACATTTGTTGAGTTAGAAGTAACATATACTGAACCTGGAATCAAAGGTGCTACAGCTACAGGTACAACAAAACCTGCAACTGTTGAAACAGGAGCTACTTTTAATGTTCCTATATTTGTAGAAATAGGAGATAAAATAAGAATTGATACAAGAACAGGATCATATATGGAAAGAGTATAATAAAAATAGAGGCAATAGCATTAGTTATTGTCTTTTTTCAATTTATGGTTTGTTTAATTTCACTTTTTTTATATGTAAAATATTATTGAAAGGATGAAATTATGGATCAAGAAAAAATATGTGAAGATATAAAAAAATTATTTATGTATTAAAAAGGTAGGATTGACCTACCTTTTTATAGTTATTGTATAATAAGAATTTCCTCTATAGTGTCCATTATCATCAAAATCATCTTCGCTATCAAAACAGAAAGCTGTAAGTTTTATGTCTGATGTTATTTTATATGTATCAACATCTCCAACGAGTTTTAATGAAGAGCATATAGTATAATCATACATAACATCTTGTGTTATATGATAATATGGTTTACCAGGCACTAAATTTACATCATCATATAAAAAGCTCATTACTTGTGGAAAAGTATAGTATGCATCATCAGGATTTAATATTGTATAATACATCTGACTTCCATCATCAAGTGTAAATTCAAGAGAATAGCCAATTCTACAATTGTTAGCATTTGGATATTTATTTATATAGTCTTTCCACATTGTATCAAAGTTAGTGTTTGGTAAAGTTTCTTCTTTTGTTGGAACAGCGTAAAATAATCCCATAACATTTTCTGGTGACCAATCACAGTAATAATCTTGTGTAACGAGTTGTAAATTATATCCATTGTCTATATATATTCCTAGATCAACAGTATTAGTATCTACATATTCTGGCTTTATTTCTTCTATAGGTTCTTCTTTTTCAATTACTTGCTCTTCAATAGGTGAATAATTTTTTCCCCATGTACTAAATAACACGGGCTCATTATTATTCATTCTGTTTTGGTCTATTAGATATACACTAATTAATATACCTAATAGAATAAATATTAATATTGTTGTTAATATTATTATTTTTTTTCTCATTTACATCACCAACATTATTTTAGCATAATTTTATGAAAAGTAAAATGTAAAAAAATAAAATTATAAAATTTATGTAATTTTAATAATAAGAATGAATATAAAAAATCAAGTATATTGAAATTTAAAGATAAATAATGTATAATACTTATGTTTAAAGGAGAAAAATAATGAAATTTGTAAATAGTTATAAAGAAAAATTAAAAAAATATAATGATGAACATAAATTAAAATATTATATTGATACTATGGGATGTCAGATGAATGAGAATGATTCACTAAAATATGCAGGAATATTGGAATCAATGGGATTTGAAAAAGGTGAAGAAAATAATTCAAATGTATATTTATTTAATACATGTTGTGTTAGAGAAAATGCAGAAAATACACTTTTTGGAAGACTTGGTATGTTAAAACAAAGGAAACTAAAAAATGAAGAAGTATATATTGCAATTGTTGGATGCATGACACAACAAAAACACATTTTAGAAAAGATAAAAAAATCATACAGATTTGTAGATATTGTACTTGGTACAAGCTGCATGAGTATTTTTCCAGAAAAATTATATAATACAATAATAAATGGAAAAGATAAGATAGAGTATATTGATGTTAGTAATACTTTAGAAGAAGATGTTCCAATTAAATATGAAGATAAGTATAAAGCAAGTGTTAGTATAATATATGGTTGTAATAACTTTTGTACATATTGTATTGTTCCGTATGTAAGAGGAAGGGAAAGAAGTAGAAGACCTGAAGATATAATTTCAGATATAAAAAAACTAGCAAAAGATGGATATAAAGAAATAATGCTTTTAGGACAAAATGTTAATTCATATGGAAATGATTTTGAAGAAAAATATACTTTTCCAATGTTACTTAAGGAAATTGAGAAAATAGATGGAATAGAGATAATTAGATTTATGTCTCCTCATCCAAAGGATTTTAAAGATGATTTAATAGAAGTTATAAGAAATTCTGAAAAAATAGCTAGACAAATTCATTTACCTTTACAATCTGGAAACAGTAATATTTTAAAGAAAATGAATAGAAAGTACACCAAAGAACAATTTTTAGAACTTGCTTTAAAATTAAAACAAATTCCAGATGTATCATTGTCTACAGATATTATTGTAGGATTTCCAAATGAAACAGAAGAGGAATTTCAAGATACTTTAGACGTAGTAAAAAAAGTAGAATTTGATCAAATATATATGTTTATATATTCAAAAAGAAATGGAACTGTTGCAGCTAAAATGGAAGATAAAGTAACATATGAAGAAAAAGTGGATAGACTTGAAAGATTAAAAAAAATATATGAAGAAATTTTACCAAAATTAAATGAAAAAATGGTTGGTAAAGAGTATAAATTATTGGTAGAGGGAAAAAGTAAAACAAATGATGCTCTATATACTGGAAGAACTTCTCAAAATAAAGTGGTTATTTTTGAAGCAGATGATAGTTTTATAGGAAAAGTAGTAAATGTTAAAATAGAAAGTCAACATTTATGGTATTTAAAAGGAGAAATAGTAAAATAAAAAAGTAGACAAAATGTCTACTTTAATTTTTTTGTATGAAATGTATTACAAGCTTTAATAAATTCTTTAAATAAGTTTTGGCTATTTTCATTATCATATTTTTCTGGATGCCATTGTATTCCTATATTGAATAGGTCTTCTTTTTTCTCTACTGCTTCTATTACATCTCCTACAACTGCTGAAACTGTATAGCTGCCAGAATTAGGTACAGCATAAGAATGAAAGCTATTTGTTAATATTTCTTCTTTAGAAAGTATAGTAAATAATTTACTGTTAGGCAAAATTTTAACATTATGTGTACAATTTCCATTTTTTTCTCTATGCCCCTCAACTCTAATATTTTTATTTTCGTTATTATAGCAACACATTGTTTGCATTCCCATGCATATACCAAATAACGGGATATGTTTTTCGTTTGCTACGTGGCATACATATTTATCATAGAAATATATTTTATATCCTCCTGACATAACAATACCGTCACATAAATTAATTTGTTCATTTAAAACTTCTTTGTCAAATTCGCTTAATTCTTTTTCATTGTTATTGTAATATATCATATCTTGAGTTGGTAAAATGACAATTGGCGTACCGCCACTTTTGATAATAGAATTTCGTATTTCATCTTGGGTTATAATAAGTTCTACATTATCATCTCTAGAAATATCTGGTCTTCCGTAAAATTCCAATAATAGGTCTCATATTAAATCCTCCTTATAAATTATTTTTTAGTGATAAATATATTATATCAAAACTAAGATATTATGTAAAATAATACCAAAAAAATTTTTTAATAAATTATAGTAATAATAAAATAAAAAATAAATATAATTTAATGAGGTTATGAATATGGAAGATATAGATCAAAACAAATATACAAAAGATGATATAAATTCATTATTTAAAGATGAGCTTAAAAATCATTATTTAAAAAGAGATTTTAGTGGTAATATAGATATTCAGGATTTTAAAAATTATCCAGTATATAAAAATGAAGATGTCGGCGAGGAGCATATAAGTAAAATAACTAAATTTAAATACAAATTTATGATAAAGTTAGTTTTGTCATTGGTTTTAGGAGTAGGAATATTTTCATATAAATATTTACCAGAAAATGAATTTAAAAATTCTAGTTTTTTTAATTGGATAAAAAGTGAATATAAAAAAGATTATACTAAAGAGCAAGTTATGGATAATTTAGAAGAATTATCTAAAAGTGTGTATGCTAAAATAAAAAATATAATTCCAGAAGATATGTATAATAATATTGTAGATAAATATGTAAATAAAATAAAACCTGAAATTATGAGTTTTTCTTTAAATAATTTGTTTGGAGATAATGATATTGAAAATACTGTTGCAGTATTTAATGAAGGTAATATAGAAGTAAAAAGTGAAGATATAGCACCTATTCAAGATACTGTTGTAACAAGTAGTCAAATAAGTCTTATGGATATGGATAAAGAAGAAATATTATCTAAAAATATAAACATGATATTACCAGTAAATGGCACAGTTACATCTATTTATGGCGCAAGGGATGAAGTGTTTGAAAATGTAGGATATCATACAGGAATAGATGTGGCAAATGTATTAAATACTGAAATTAAAAGTGCTACTGGTGGTACTGTTGTGTCTGCACAACAAATGGATAAATATTATGGAAATAATATTGAAATAGAAAATAATGGGGTTATTTTTAAATATGCACATTTAAATCAGATAAATGTAAATGAAGGTGATGTTATAAAACAAGGAGATATAATAGGACTTATGGGATCTACAGGAATGTCTACTGGATCGCATCTTCATTTTGAAATAAAAATAAATGGAAGAAGTGTTGATCCAGAATTGTTTTTGAAATTTAGATAGCAGGTATAAATGGTATTACGTTTAAATAGTTTTTTATTAGAAATTGAAAATTTATTTGTTATTGTATTGATTTCTTTTTTCTTTTCTGATAAAATCAAATTGTTTTTGACATCGTATTTTGTATGTTATTTATTCATAATATTCCATGAATTATCTCATATAATTTTTGCGAGTATTTTTGGTAAAAAAATAAGAAAATTAAAATTATCTATTGCAGGAGTATGTGTAGTATTTAATAATAATGATGAATTGGAAATAATAAAAAAAATAATAATATATATAGCAGGACCGCTAGCAAATATTATACTAGCATTACTTTTTATAAATATAGATTTTGTTTTTGAAGTTAATATATTTTTAGCTTTTTTAAATTTAATGCCTGTCTATCCATTAGATGGGTATAATATTTTTAAATGTATATTAATATTTTTTAATAAAATTAATTATTTAAAAAGTATAGAAAGTATATTTTTAATTCTTTTTTTTATTATATCTATTATAATTTTTTTTATGTATTATAATCCATCTTTAATTATATTTTTTATATATGTAATTTTAATAAAATACTTCACAAAAAATCATATAAAATAGCGTATCTAAAGGAAATTTGCAATATTTTAAAATAGTTACAATAAGGTTGCACAAATATTACAAAATTTCCTTAAAATGCTTGATTTTTTTAGCAAAAGATAGTATCATATAGATAGCTCAAATTTGGAGGTGTGAGATGTGGCTATAGGTGATATCATCGTTGGGCTAGATATTGGTGTATCCAAGGTAAGTTGTGTAATTGGACAAGTCAATAAATTTAGCGAGATTGAAGTCATTGGTTATGGCCTTTCAAACAACTCAGGAATAAAACGAGGACAGATACTAGATTATGAAAGAGTAGGCCAATCAATAAGAGACGCAGTAAATTCAGCTGAACAAATTTCTGAGCTTTCAGTAAATTCTGCCTATGTTAATATAAAAGGCATGAACGTTAGAATAGAGAAGGTTGTTATGGAATCTGAGGTCGAAAGACCAGATGATGGTATGACAGTAAATGATATATATAATTTATATACTAAAATCCAAATTTCTACTCGTTTAGAAAGAGATGAGCAGATAATAGATATATTACCTTCAGCATATGTAGTAAATGGAAGAATATATAAAGAAGAGCCTATAGGAGCTTTTTGTAAGACTTTTCAAATGGAAGTTGAAGTTGTAATTGCAAGGGGCGATTACATAGTTGGAGTTCAAAAAGCATTAAAATGTGCAGGATTAAAAATAGATGGACTAATACTTGAAACATTAGCTACATCTAATATAATATTGATGCCAGAGGAAAAGCAAAATGGTGTTTTAATGTTAGATATAGGCGGTGGTCACACAGATATATCAGTATATAAAAAAGACAAATTAGAGTTTTATACCACTCTTCCAGTAGGAGGAGATCATATCACAAATGATATTTCTTTAACTTTCGATATTAGTACTGATGAAGCTGAGAAATTAAAAAGACAATATAATTTAGCTCTTGTTTCTATGATTACTAATAATCATGAAATAAAGCTAACGTCAAAATCTAGTTCTAATAATACAAATGATATAGTTAAATGTAGTGAAATTGTACAAGTTATTGAAGCAAGAATAAAGGAAATATATCAAATAATACGAAGAATGCTTCAAGAAAAAGGAATGACTACAGCAATAAATACAGTAGTTTTAACAGGTCAAGGAATAAGTAATATAGTTGGTGCTGAAGAATTGGCAGCTAAAACATTAAAAATAAATAATGTAAGAGTATGTAGTCCTAAATTAATAAATGTAATAAAGCCACAGCATACTACTGTGTATGGTATGGTTAGATATATAGCAGGCTTAGGATTAAGTAAGCATGTAAATAGTGATGTTCAAATAGTAACAGAACCTAGTTTTAAAGATAAGATTTTTGAAGGTATAGAAAACTTCAAAGAAAAGTTTTTCTTTAGCAAAAAGAAAAAACAAAAGAAGTTTTAATATAGATTTTAAGGGGGAATAATAAATGGAAAACGAAAATCAAGCTGGGATGGCTACAATTAAGGTTGTTGGTGTAGGAGGTGCTGGAAATAATGGTGTTAACAGAATGGTTGAAAACGGCTTAAAAAGTGTTGAATTCATTTCTGTTAATACTGATAGACAGCAATTAAATGTATCAAAAGCAAATAAAAAAATTCAAATAGGTGAAAAATTAACAAGAGGACTTGGCGCAGGAGCAAATCCAGAAGTTGGAAAATGTAGTGCTGAAGAATCTAAAACAGAAATAGCTGAAGCATTAAAAGGTGCTGATATGGTATTTGTAACTGCTGGTATGGGTGGCGGAACAGGAACTGGTGCTGCTCCTATAGTTGCAGAAGTATCAAAAGAAATGGGAATTTTAACAGTTGGTGTTGTTACTAAACCATTTCCTTTTGAAGGAAAAAGAAGAATGATGCAAGCAGAATCTGGTATAGAAGAATTAAGACAAAATGTTGATACTTTAATAATAATACCAAATGAAAAATTGTTACAAGTTGTAGAAAAACAAACATCTATTATGGATGCATTTAAAATGTCAGATGACGTATTAAGACAAGGTGTACAAGGTATATCAGACTTAATAACAATACCAGGTCTTGTAAACCTAGATTTTGCTGATGTAAAGACTATTATGCTTGACGCAGGAGTAGCACATATTGGTATTGGTAGAGCTTCTGGTGAACATAGAGCTCAAGAAGCTGCAAGACAAGCTATACATAGTCCATTACTTGAAACTTCTATAGAAGGTGCAGGTGGAGTACTTCTTAATGTAACAGGTGGAAAAGATCTTTGCTTACTTGAAATAAGTGAAGCAGCAGACTTAGTTCAAAAGTCTGTAGATCCAGATGCAAATATTATATTTGGTGCTGTTATAGATGAAAAACTTGAAAATGAAATTGTAATAACAGTAATAGCTACAGGATTTACAAAAACAGCATTTCAAGATTTAAAACTAGATAGTATTGTTGGAGAAGCTCTAAAAAATGCTACTGTAACTCAAAATACACAACCAACATCAACTAGTGCTTTTTCAGATATGAATAGTATGTCTGGGTTAAATTCTCAATCAGATATGAATTCTAGTAGTTCAATTAGCTCAACAAGAACAAATATAACATCAAATAATGAATATAAAATGGTAGATTTAGATATACCTCCATTTTTAAGAAGAAATAAAGATTAATAATATTCCCCGTATTAGAAATCTATAGAATAAAAGAAAAAAGACTAAGATATTGTAAATATCTTGGTCTTTTTTTGTTTTATTAAATAAAAAAGTTGAATGAAAAAATGTAAAAATAATAATAAATGACATATATTTTGATATAAAATAAATATAATTAGTCTAGGTGATTTAATGAAGATCTACCTAGACTATATTTTTTTAGAAAATTTAGTAGTTAATATAGTAATAATTTCAGAATTAATAATATTTACCAAAAGTAAAGTATCAACAAAAAGAAAAGTTGTTATTATTTTTATAGATACTATTTTATCATGTATATTTGCTATGTATTCAAATACTGTTAGTTATATTTTACATTTTTTTGTGTCTATAGGAATACTTTTCTTTTTATTTAATCCTAAAAATATATATGAATTAATAAAAAAATTTTGTTATTATTATTTATTATATTTTATATATATCGGACTTATTATTTCTTTTTCTATTTTATTAAAAATAAATTTAGAAAATATAATAAATAAATTATTTATATATGTTTTTTCTGGTATATTTTTTCACTTTTTATGTAGAGATTTGTGGAAAATGTGGAAAATTAATATTAAAGATAGAGATTTATTTTATACTTTAAAGATAAATGATAGAAAAATAAATGCTTTTGTTGATACAGGAAACAGTGTAAAGGATCCAATTACTTCTTTAGATGTAATATTTTTAAAAAAAGAATTAGAAAAAGAAATCTTAACAAATAATATTAATTATAAAAAGACATATATAAATGTTTCTACAGTAAATGGATCTCAAATAAAAGTTGGATATATAATAAAAAATATAACAGTATATAAAGAAGAAAGAGAAATAGCAATAATAGATAAAATAATTTTATCTTTTTCATTAGACAATAGTAATACTCCAGAAAAATATAGTGCAATACTTGGATATGATACATATCTAGAAAATTTAAAGGGGGTAATATTATGATTAAAGAAGAAATTAAATTAGTTTATTTGAAACTTTTAAGATGGTTAGGACTTGGTGATTCGTTTTTATATTATATTGCAGGAAATGATAAATTACCAGCTCCACTTAGTGAAGAGGAAGAATTAAAATTATTGAAAAGACTTATGAACAAAGATAAGGAAGCTAAAAATGTACTTGTTGAAAAAAATTTAAGACTTGTTGTTTATATTGCAAAAAAATTTGAAAGTTCAGGAATTAACATAGAAGATTTAATATCAATAGGAACCATTGGACTTATGAAAGCTATAAATAGTTATGATTTATCTAAAAATATTAAGCTTGCAACGTATGCGTCACGTTGCATAGAAAATGAAATATTGATGTATTTGAGAAAAAATAATAAAATTAAAACAGAAGTATCAATAGATGAACCCATAAATATAGATAGTGAAGGAAATGATTTATCTTTAGGAGATATACTTGGAACAGATAATGATAGTATATATAAAAGTATAGAAGATGAGGAAAATAAAAAGATATTAAAAAATGCTATACAAGGTTTAAATAAAAGAGAAAAAACAATAATGCAACTTAGATATGGATTTGATGGTAAAGATGAACTTACTCAAAAAGAAGTGGCAGACAGACTAGGAATATCTCAATCTTATATTTCAAGGCTTGAGAAAAAAGTAATCAATAATTTAAGAAATGATTTTACGGCTTAATTTGTTGATTTAAAATATTAAATATGCTATCCTAAAAAAGAGGATAGCATATTTAATGTGGAGGATGGTATATGGAAGAAATAAAATATAATAAATTACAAATTTTAAATGAACAAAATAAATTGTATAAAATGTTAAAGGAATGTAATAATAAAAACAAACTTAATTTAGATATGAATTATTTAAATTATCAAATAAAAAATGGAATGACAGATATTACATATTATAAATATTCTCAAGAAGAAAAAAGTTTTAGACAAATAATAGAATTAATGAATAATAATAATAATCCTAAAAGACTAGAACAATTAATTGCTGAAAAACAAAAAATATATTCTCAAGAAAAATTAGATAAAAAGATCTCATATTTAAAAGATTGCTTTTCAAAATATTATGCTGGTCAGTTCCTTTCAAAAGAACAAAGAATAACAATCTCAAATACAGATGAAAAAATAAAAACAGATAAAGATTTATTAAAATTAAAAACTCATGAAATGATACATGCAATTACACAGGGCTTAAGAAAAGATGGAAAAAATTTAGATGTTTTTAATTTTAGAAAAAATTTAAAAACTAATTTAGAAAAAGAAGATTTTAATATGGAAGATTATACTATTGTATCAGGATATGCAACTGTAAAATTAGACAATAATTTAAATAGTATAGAAAGTAAAAATAATACATATACAGAGATGTGTACAGAATCTTTAGCAGGTATAGTAACAGGTGAAAATAATACCAAAGATTTTAAAGATTTTTCAGTACCATCAAAAATGTCTGCATATTATTGGACAAATAGACCAAGAGATTTACTTGTTACTGCTCTTGGAAGCTCAGATTTTTTAACTGATATGTTAAGAGAAGATAGAATAGATAAATTTGAAAGTTTAAAAGAAGAAGTGAGTAAAAAATATAATTCCAATATAATAGAAAATTTTAATGATTTGTTACATGATTTAGGATCTCAAGATAATGAAGAAATTTCACAAAAAGCAAATAATGAGATAGAAGAACAATTAACTAGTATATTTATTAAAAGACTTCAAGAAAAAGGTGAAATTACAGAGGATGTAAAGGAGCAAATTGAATTTTTTAAGGAAAATTTGACAATTGAGAAATTCAAAAATCTAAATTTTGAAAATGAGATTAATAAAAACAAAGATAATTTTTTAAATGAACTTTCAGATAAAACTTATTCCCAAGAAGAGTTAGCTTTAAACGAAAATGAGAGAGAGAGCAATCAGAAGCAAAAAGAAATACCAGAAAATGTTCAAAATAAAAATATAAAACAAATATAATTATGTTGACAAAATAAAATATTTAATATATAATAGGCTTATAGTAAAGGAGAGATAGTTATGAGAAAATATATATTTGAAGGATGCTGTTGTATGAAGTAACACTCTTATCTACTAGGTAGGTATGAGTGATTAGTTTCATGCCTACAATAGCAATATATATTTTTCATATTAAGATATATAAAACTATGTAGGCATACTACATAGTTTTTTGTTATATAATTATAAAAGAATCATATATTGTATAAATTAAGGAGGAGTAAAAATGAAAATATATAATTCAATGTCAAGAAAAAAGGAAGAATTTGTACCATTAAATGGAAAAGATGTAAATATATATGCATGTGGTGTTACTGTATATGATTTAAGTCATATAGGTCATGCAAGACAAGCAATCGTATATGCAATGGTAGCTGATTATTTAAAATATAGAGGGTATAATGTAACTTATGTTAGAAATTATACAGATGTAGATGATAAAATAATAAAAAGAGCAAATGAACAAGGAAAAAAGGCTTTAGCCCTTTCAAGAGAACAAATTGAAGAAACAGAGTTAGATATGCATAATTTACACGTAAGAGATGCAGATATAACTCCTAAAGCATCTGAAAATATAGATAATATTATAAATTTTGTACAAGGATTAATAGATAAAGGATATGCATATCCAACAGAAAAAGGAGATGTATATTATTCAGTTAGAAAATTTAAAGAGTATGGAAAATTATCTAATTGTAATGTAGACGAACTATTAAATGGTGTAAGAAAAGATGTAGAAGAAGGAAAAAGAGATCCTTTAGATTTTGCGTTATGGAAAGCAGCGAAACCAGGTGAAGTATATTGGGAGTCTCCATGGGGTAAAGGTAGACCAGGTTGGCATATAGAATGTTCAGCAATGATATTAAATAATTTGGGAGAAACAATAGATATACATGGTGGCGGTAAAGACTTAATTTTCCCACATCACGAAAATGAAATTGCACAAAGTGAGGCTTATACAGGAAAACCATTATCAAAATATTGGTCACATTGTGGTTTGGTAAAAATCAATGGAGAAAAGATGAGTAAATCTTTAGGAAACTTTGTAACAATAAGAGAGGCCTTAAAGAAATATAACTATGAAGTTATTAAGTATGTAATGTTTTCAAAACATTATACATCAGATATAGATTTAGTAGATAGAGACTATTCTTTAGCAGAAAGTCATTTATATTATTTTTATACTACAATAAAAAATATGAATGAATTTATTTTAAAAAATAGTGGAGATAAAAATGGTGAAACTATGGAGGATGATATATCTGGAAATATTATTCCTAAATTTATTGAAGTAATGGATGATGATTTTAATACTGCAGCAGCAATATCTGAATTATTTGGTGTATTTAAGTATGCAAATGGATTGTTAAAAAAAGCAAATAAAAATAATAGACAACAGATAGCAAATACTTTTTCAAAAATGTTAGCTAATTTAAAAGAAGTGTATTCAATAATTGGACTACTTACTCAAGATCCAGATGAGTTTATTAACGATATGAAAAATAAATATTTAAAAAGACTAAATATAAGTATAGAGTATATACAAGATCAAATTAATTTAAGAGCAGAAGCTAAGAAGGTTAAAGATTTTGACAAGGCAGATGCTATAAGAAGTAATTTAGATGAAAAAGGAATAATTTTAAACGATACACCAAATGGTGTAGTATGGGATATAAAAGCTTTATATAATGTAGAATAAAATATAAAATATAAAATAGCAATGACGAATAAAGTTATTTGCTATTTTTTTGTCTAAAAAGATATGATTAAAAATATATAAGTATAACAGTAACATTTGTTCATATAAATATAATGAGATTTTGTTGTTTTATTTTAAAAACACTAAAAATATCTATAAAAGTCGAATGTGAATATAACCAAAATCATATGTAAAAAATAATAACAACAAAGGGGAGATACATATGAATGGAACAAATGTTAAAGTAGAAATACAAGGTTTAGATACTTCTAAGTTACCAAAACTTTCATCAAAAGAACAAATGGAAATGTTAAGAAAAATTAAAAATGGTCAGACTCAATATAAAGATGAGTTTATTAATGCGAATTTAAGATTAGTTTTAAGTTTAGTTAAAAAGTTTAATAATAGGGGAGAAAATATTAATGATATATTTCAAGTTGGTGTAATAGGTCTTATAAAAGCTATAGATAATTTTGATATTACGCAAGAAGTACAATTTTCAACTTACGCTGTACCAATGATAATAGGTGAAATAAAAAGATATCTAAGAGATAATAGTGCGTTTAGAGTTACAAGATCATTAAGAGATTTATCTTATGTTATATCTCAAGAGAGAGAAAAATACATAGCAAAACATAATGAAGAACCAACAATAGATGAACTTGAAAAAATAATAGGTGCTCCAAAAGAACAAATAATACTTGCAATAGATAGTATGGTTGCTCCTATGTCTATATATGATACTGTATATAATGATGGGGGTGATCAAATATTTCTACTTGATCAGTTAAAAAACGAAAAAGAAGACTCTGAAGACTTAATAAATAAAATATCAATAGAACAGATTTTAGATAAATTAAATGATAAAGAAAGATATATAATTGAAAAAAGATATTTTAAAGATAAAACACAAGTAGAGCTTGCTGAGGAACTTGGAGTATCTCAAGCACAAGTATCAAGAATTGAAAAGAATGCTTTACTTAGAATAAGAAATAAAATAGGAAAAGAATTATAGAATTATTGTATTTTTAACATTAGTATGATAGAATACTCCTGAATATAGGAGGAAGAATATGGCAGATATAAAATATGAAATTGTAAAAGAAATAGGTGTGTTATCTGAAAATGCTAATGGTTGGAGAAGAGAAATTAATTTAGTTAGCTGGAATGACAGACCACCAAAATATGATATTAGAGATTGGGCAGAAGATCATGAAAAAATGAGTAAAGGAATTACTCTTACACAAGAAGAGATGGAAAATTTAATAGATTTAATGAAAAATGAGTAAAACTGGTATATAATACCAGTTTTTTTAATATTATTATAAAGAAAAGTAGGAGGTACAATATGGAAGACAAAGTTATTTTTTTAAGTCCATCTACTCAGGAGTTTAATGTAGGATATGGTGATTTTGGTACAGAAGAATATAGAATGAATAGAATAGCAGATATTGTAGAACAACTTTTAAAAAGTCAAGGATATACTGTATATAGAAATGATCCAAATGAAAAATTAAGTGCAGCAGTCAGAAAAAGTAACGAGATAGGACCAGATATTCATGTAGCTTTACATAGTAATGCTAGTGGGCAAGGATATAATGCACAAGGACCAGAAATATTTGCTAATAGACCTAATACGCCAGGAGATAGACTTGCAAATGCCATATATGACGAAATAATGGAGATATATCCAGACTCATCTAAAGGCAGAGGAGTACTGTATACTAGTAGTTTATATGAAATAATTAGAACAAATGCACCAGCAGTGTTACTTGAAGTTGCTTTTCATGATAATCCAGAAGATGCACAATGGATTATGGATAATGAACAACAAATAGCACAAGCAGTAGTAAATGGAATAAATAATTATTTTAATTCTATTGCAAATAGTTAATAATATGGTAAAATAAAAACAGGTGATTTAAGTGCTAAAAGTAACAGATATTTTAAAAGCTACAAATGGAAAATTAATAAATGGAAATAAAGAATTAATGATAACTAATTATAAAATAGATAGTAGAGAAGTAAATAATGGAGATTTTTTTATTCCATTGTCAGGTGAAAAAACAGATGGACATAAATATTTGGATATGGTAATAGATAAAGGATGTTGTGGATTTTTTGTAGCAAAGGATAAAATAGATGCTTTAAATATAAAAGAATATTTAATAAAGAATAAGAATTTAATTATTATTGAAGTTGAAGATACTTTAATTGCTTTACATAGTATAGGAGAATATAATAGAGATATTCATATAAGTATTCCTATTGTAGCAGTAACAGGTAGCGTGGGAAAAACAAGTACAAGAGAGATAATATCTTCTGTATTATCTCAAGAGAAAAAAGTAATGACTACAGAAAAAAATATGAATGGTAATATAGGATTACCACTTATGACATTAAAACTTCAAGATCAAGATGTTGGAGTGTTTGAAGCAGGTGTTGATTTTGTTGGAGAAATGGACATTTTAACAAAAATATTAAAACCAGAGATTGCGGTTATTACTAATATAGGAACATCTCATATTGGAAAATTTGGAAGTAAAGATATAATTTATCAAGAAAAAACAAAAATAGCAAATGGGTTATTAGGTAGAAAAATATTGTTATTAAATAAAGATGATGAATATTTAAAAAATTATAAAAATGACAATGTAAATATAGAATTTTATAGTATAAATGATGCAAAAAATATAAAAATGAATAATGATTATATAGAGTTTGATACATATATATATAATAAATTAGAACATTTAAAAATAAATGATATAGGAGAACATAATGTATTAAATTCGCTAATAGCCATAAAAATAGGGCAACTTTATAATATTTCTTCAAAAAATATTATAAAAGGTATAGATAAATATAGGAATTTTTCAAGAAGAATGGAAAAAATAAAAATTAAAGACTTTACTATAATTGATGATACATATAATGCAAGTCCAAGTTCAACAGAATCAGGATTAAAAACATTAAGCAATTTAAATTATAAAAGAAAAATAGCTGTTCTTGCTGATATTTTAGAGCTTGGAGAATATTCTAAAAAAATACATGAAGATTTAGGAGAATGTTTTAAGGGTTTAAATATTGATGTTTTGATTGCATATGGAGATGCAATGAAGTATCTAGTTAATAATGCTAGAAAATATGTTTCTAAAGTTTTTTATTTTAAAGATGAAAAAGAAGTAATAGAGAAGATAGAAAGTATAATACAAAAAGATGATATAATTTATTTTAAAGGATCCAATGCAATGAATGTAAATAAAATAATAGAATATTTAAAAGAAGACTTCATGAATTAAATGGAGTCTTCTTTCATATAATGTATTGGTGATAATATGTCAAGAGGAATTGATTTTAAACAAAAGGAAGTAATTAATATAAATGATGGAAAAATATTAGGATTTGTGATTGATGTTCAAGCAGATTTTGAAAAAGGAGAAATACATTCAATTATAGTAGCAAAAACTGGAAAGATATTTAATAGTATAAATAGTAAGAATAATGTAACTATACCATGGAATAGTATAAAAAAGATAGGTGAAGACGTAATTTTAGTAGATGTTTAATTACTTATAAAAAGAATTGAAAAAAAGTTAAAAAATTTTTAAAAAAAGTGTTGACAAAGAAGACAAAAAGTAGTATCATAATAGACGTCGCAAGGAGAGAGTTAAACATAAAA
>CALXEQ010000007.1 GCA_944387375.1 uncultured Clostridia bacterium | reverse complement strand
TTCAAATACTATAATTATTATATTTATTACAAGAGCCATAATTAACATTTTTAATTCCTCCTCATAAATTACTATTTAACGATTTGTTTGTTGTGCTAATTATACCATTAAAACCAAAAATAATCTATACTATTGGAGAATGTTGAAATTATAATATTGAAAATATATTAATTTTAATATATAATGAATACAGAAAGAGAATAAAGTTCGTAACTTGTATGTGATTCGCTCCAACTATTTTTTTGACCTTTTTTACTAGCCTAGAGCCTCTAAGAAAAATAGACACTAGACTGGTATTTTTTTATGCTTGTACCAGTCTAAAATACCAGTATTATATTTAAATTCATATTTTAATCAACAGTAATATTATTTCTTTTAGGTACTTCTAGATCAATATTATATTTTTCTTTTAAAATGTGTTTTTGTACCATTTTTACTGTATGTGCGCTTCCAAATGCATATTTTTTTCATTATTTTCAATTTTTAATAAGCCTAATTCCATTAGTTTTTTATCTACTTCTGGTTCTATTTTTTTTAATAATTTTTCAATTCTTTTTTCTTTTAATTTATTTAGTATTTTCATTTTTTTACCTCCTATATATTACAATTTTAATATAAATTTTTTTATTTTGCAAAATTAATTAAAACTTAATATTGTTTTATTGATTTTTAATTATATAATATGTATAATTATGAAAATGGAGAATATATGAAAGAGAATAAAAATAATAAGAAAAATAAATTTTTTATAGTATCAATTATTGTATTAATTTTTCTATTTGTTATATTTGTAATAATTGAGAAGGTACTTAATGAGTTTAATTTAAGTTTTAGATTTTGGTTTAAAAGCTTAGTTATTAATATTTTTTTTATATTAAGTATTGTATTGCTAGTATTATTTTTAATAAAAAAGAGAGTAAATATAAAAAAAGTGTTTATATCTATTAGTTTTATGCTTGTTATTTTTATAATTTTTAAAGACTATATATTATTTATAATATCAGCTTTTTCTCATATATATGGACTAGATATTGAAGAATATGAGGTAGATATAAATCATGAAAAAAAGGTGGTCTATGTACAAAGGTTTTGGGATACAAGTATAAAAATACATGATTATTATAATAAAATATTGTGTGGTTACGACTATGAAACAGAATTTTTTGATGGGATTTTAAATATAAATGAATTAGAAGAATATTTGAATGAAAAAAATAATGAAAAAATTTTATACAATAACAAAAAAAATTAAATAAGTATTGAATTAAAAATAATGTAGAAAATTATATAATTTTCTACATTATTTTTTTATAAATTAATCCAATTTTCAATTATATTTTTAGATATATTTAGATTACCTTTTCCTATACCAATTTCAACATCTGGCTTTTTAGCTCCATGATAGTCGCTACCACCACTTATAAACAAGTTGTTTTTGTTGGCATATTCTACTAAAAGTTTCATTTGACTTTCATTAGCGGACGGATGAAAACATTCTATTCCATCGAGTTCTTTTTCTTTTGTAAGTTCATCTATAAAATCAATTGTATTATCAAATCTATATTCAAATGGATGTGCTAAGAAAGCAATACCACCAGCTTTATGTATTATGTCTATAACATCTTTATACTGAGGTTTAGGAAAATTATCTGAGCCTGTATAGTATTCGCTTTCTGGATTCATAAGGCCTTTTCTAATAAATAGATTTAAAGAATTTGCAAATTCTCCAAGAATTTCAAGGTTTTCTTTATGTTTAATTAGTTCTTTATAAATATAAATTGTAATAAAGTCAGTTAGAGGTATATCTTGTTTTATTTTACTTTCATCATAAATTAACCCTTTTTTGTCACAAATAGCAAGTAATTTTTTTTTGGATTCTTCTTGTTGTTTTTTTAGTACTTCTGTTGAAAAGAATTTTTGTGACCAATCTTCAATTATTTTAGTATCCTTTATGTTATAGCCTAATATTTCTATTTTTTTATTTTTAAATGTTGCATTCATTTCAACACCTTTTATTATTTTTCCAGAAAATATTCCTTTATTTAATGCATCATCTTCATATTCTTTACATGTATTATGATCTGTTAAAGATATATATTCTAATTTTTTAGCCTCACACATTTTTAAAATTTCTTCTACAGTTTTATCCCCATCAGAATAAAGAGTATGCATATGCATGTCTATCATTTTCATCACTCCTAAAATTTATATGTTAATTATATCATTAAAATAAAGAATAAGCTATAATAAAATATAAAAAAGGCTTATAGTTATAGCCATAAACCTTTTTTATTATTTTCACATTTCTTTATTTTTCATTTTCTTTTTTGTTCTTTTTTAATTTTTTTGAATAGAATAGATAAATACAAACAATGGCTATAATTATTAGTAGTACTAAAACAATATGTGAGTA
Organism: uncultured Clostridia bacterium; assembly: GCA_944387375.1. Taxonomy (GTDB): domain Bacteria; phylum Bacillota; class Clostridia; order TANB77; family CAG-465; genus CAG-465. Next base: position 84,693 of record CALXEQ010000007.1, on the reverse strand, counting down.
TTTATCCAATATATCTAAAATAGAAGTCCAATTTTCGCCAACTCTGTTTCCTATAACAACTAAGACAGTATTCCAAATTAAGGAACCAAATGTTGTATATATTAAAAACTTAAGCATTGGCATTTCGCTCATACCAGCAGGTATAGAGATAAGACTTCTTACTATTGGTATGAATCTACAGAAAAATACTGTTTTATTTCCCTTTGTATCAAACCAATGATCAGCTTTTTCTATATCTTCATTTTTAAGTCTTAATATTTTTCCTACTTTTCCAGAAACAATTTTTTTAAGACGTTCTTTGTTAAGTATTTTACCAATATAGTATAGAACAATTGCACCTATTAATGAACCAAGTGTTGAAAATATTATCATACCTATTACATTAAGTTCTGTGTATGTTGTCATAAATCCACCAAATAGAAGAATAACTTCAGAAGGTATTGGTGGAAATACATTTTCTATTGCAATAAGTAATAATACACCTATATATCCAAATTGATTCATTATAGATAAGATTATCTCTTCCATAAACTCTCTCCTTTGAAATATAAAATGATTATTCATTTTTACGCTTTTTTATTATATCATTTAATGAATAAATAATCTATATTTTAATACATTTTTTATTAATTATTTACATATTTATGAATAGTTATAATAATGAATATATTTTTATTTATATAAAATATTACAAAAAGCAATTATTTTCGATTAAATAATTGTTGCAATGATTTTATTTTGATATAATGGTAGTAATTTTACGGGGAGGAATAATATGGAACAAAAATGTGTGTGTGATAAGATAAAAAAAGAAATGAAAAAAATATTAGAAAAATATCCAAAGGAAAAAGATAGATTAATAGCAATTTTAAATGATGTTCAAGAAAGATTTGGATATATTCCAAAACAAGCACAACTTGAAATATCTGATTATCTGTCTATTCCTATGGCAGAAATATATGGTGTAATAACTTTTTATTCAAGGTTTACACTTGCTCCAAAGGGGAAGTACAATATTTCCGTTTGTTTAGGTACAGCATGTTTTGTAAAGGGAGCTAAATCACTACTAGATAGAGCACAGGAAAAATTAAAAATAAAACCAGGTGAAGTAACACCAGACGGTAAATTTTCTATAGATGATGTAAGGTGTGTTGGAGCATGCGGACTTGCACCAGTGTTTATGGTAAATGATGAAGTTTATGGTAATGCTACAGTAAAAAAATTAGATGAAGTAATAGATAAATATGCAAGTGAAGAATAAAAGGGAGGGTGTACATGAAAACAATAGCTGAAATTGAAAGTATAAGAAAAGAGAAAAGAGAAGAGTTAGATTTAAGAGTAAATTTAAAATCTAATGCAGTAGAAAAACATATATTAGTATGTAGAGGAACAGGATGTACTTCTTCAAAATCCCCTAAGATTATTGAAAATTTTAGAAGAATAATAGAAGAAAAAGGAATAAAAAATGTTAGAGTTGTCCAAACTGGATGTTTTGGACTTTGTGCAAAAGGTCCAATAGTAATAATACGTCCAGAAGAAACTTTTTATGCACATGTGACTCCAGAAGATTGTGAAGAAATAATACAGTCTCATATTTGCGAAGGAAAAAAGGTAGAAAGACTCCTTTGTAAAGATGTAAATGGAGAAATAGTTAAAAAATTAGATGATCTTAATTTTTATAAAAAGCAAAAAAGAATTGCACTTAAAAATTGTGGAGTTATTGATCCAGAGCAAATAGATGAATATATTGCATTTGATGGATATAAAGCATTAGAAAAAGTATTAACTTCTATGAAACCAGATGAGGTTATTGATGTTATATCTAAATCTGGACTTAGAGGGCGTGGAGGAGCAGGCTTTCCTACTGGTAAGAAATGGAGCTTTGCAAAGAATGAAAAATCAGATCAAAAATATGTTATATGCAATGCAGATGAGGGAGATCCTGGAGCATTTATGGATAGGAGTATTTTAGAGGGAGATCCTAACTGTGTACTTGAAGCAATGGCAATTGCAGGCTATGCAATTGGTGCAAATCAAGGATATATTTATGTAAGAGCAGAATATCCTATTGCAGTAGATAGACTAAAGATAGCTATAAATCAAGCAAGAGAATATGGATTACTTGGTAAAAATATTTTTAACTCTGGTTTTGATTTTGATATAGATATAAGACTAGGAGCAGGTGCTTTTGTCTGTGGAGAGGAAACAGCACTTTTAGAGTCGATAGAAGGAAAAAGAGGACAGCCTAGAGTAAAGCCACCTTATCCTGCAAGTCAAGGACTATTTGGTAAACCTACTATAATAAATAACGTTGAAACTCTTGCAAATGTTACAAAAATCATTTTAAATGGTGCAGATTGGTTTGCAAGTATTGGAACTGAAAATTCAAAAGGAACAAAAGTATTTGCACTTGGTGGAAATGTTAATAATGTAGGACTTGTTGAAGTGCCAATGGGAACAACATTAAGAGAAATTGTTTTTGATATAGGTGGAGGAATTCCTAATGGTAGAAAATTTAAAGCAGCTCAAACAGGAGGACCATCTGGCGGATGTATACCAGCAGAGCATTTAGACACACCAATAGATTATGAGTCTTTATCTAGTATTGGCTCAATGATGGGATCTGGTGGTTTAATTGTTATGGATGACTCTAAATGTATGGTAGATATTGCTAGATTTTATTTAGATTTTACTGTTAGTGAAAGTTGTGGAAAATGTACACCTTGTAGAATTGGAACAAAGCGTATGCTTGAAATTTTAACTAGAATGTGTGAAGGAAAGGGAGAGGCGGACGATTTATATAAGTTAGAATTGTTAGCTAACAGCATAAAAAAATCTGCAATATGTGGTCTTGGACAGACTGCACCAAATCCTGTATTAAGTACAATGAAATACTTTAAAGATGAGTATATAGAACATGTATCATATAATATGTGTAGAGCAGGGCAATGTAAAGAACTATGTGAAATTACAATTGATCCACAAAAATGTAAGGGTTGTGGATTGTGTAAAAGAAATTGTCCAGTACATGCTATTAGCGGTGAGCCAAAACAGGTTCATAAAATAGATCAAGATCTATGTATTAAATGTGGAACATGTGTGGATAAATGTCCATTTAAAGCAATTAGCAAATAAATAACTTAAGAAAGGATTGATATATAAATGGTAAATTTAGTAATAGATGGAAAGGAAATTTCTGTAAAAGAAGGAACAACAATTCTACAAGCTGCACTTCAAAATGGAATAGATATTCCAACATTATGCTTTTTAAAAGAGATAAATGAGGTTGGAGATTGTAGAATGTGCATTGTCGAAGTAGAAGGTAGAAAAGGGTTTGCAACTTCATGTATTCAAAAAGTTGAAGAAGGAATGGTTGTAAAAACACATTCTCATGCAGTGGTAGAAGCTAGAAAGATAATACTTGATTTAATATTATCTAATCATCATAGAGATTGTTTGACTTGTAGTAGAAATGGAAATTGTGAGCTTCAAGAATTAGCTGCAAAATTTAACGTTCAAGTAGTCGAATTTGAAGGTGAAAGAACAAAACATAAAGTTGATGATAAATCACCATCAATAGTAAGAGATTTTAATAAATGTATTTTATGTAGAAGATGTGTTGCTACATGTAAATATGTACAAAAGATAGGAGCTATAGATTGTATCAATAGAGGATTTGATTCATGTATATCTACAACTTATGATCATAGCTTAAATGATGTAGATTGTACTTTTTGTGGTCAATGTATTGAGTCTTGTCCAACAGGAGCTTTAAAAGAAAAAGAAAATATACAAGATGTATGGAAAAAATTACGTGATGAAGATGCATTTGTTGTAGTTCAAACAGCACCTGCAGTAAGAGTAGCACTTGGCGAAGAATTTGGAATGCCTATAGGTACAAATGTTGCTGGAAAAATGATAACTGCTTTAAAAAGCATTGGATTTGATAGAGTATTTGATACAAATACTGGTGCAGATTTAACTATAATGGAAGAGGCAAATGAATTTATAGAAAGAATACAAAATGATGGAGTGTTACCTATGATTACTTCATGTAGCCCTGGATGGGTAAGATTTGCTGAAAAAAACTTTCCAGAAAATCTAGATCATTTATCTAGTTGTAAATCTCCTCATCAAATGTTTGGCGCTATAATTAAGTCATATTTTGCAGATAAATATAATATAGATAGAGAAAAAATTTGTGTTGTTTCTGTTATGCCATGTATTGCTAAAAAGTATGAATGCTCAAGAGATGAGATGGAAGTAGATGGAGTAAGAGATGTAGATTATGTTATTACTACTCGTGAGCTTGCAAGAATGATAAAACAAGCAAATATAGATTTTTGCGAACTTGAAGATGGAAAATTTGATGAGCCAATGGGAGAAGCAAGTGGAGCGGGAGCTATATTTGGAACTACAGGTGGAGTAATGGAAGCTGCAATAAGAACAGCAGTAGATACACTTGAAGGAAAGAGTATGGATAAACTGGAATATACACAAGTACGTGGTGAAAAGGGAATTAAAGAGGCAACATTGAAAATTGCTGGAAAAGATATTAAAGTAGCAGTTGCAAGTGGTCTTGCTAATGCAAGAAAAATTATGGAACAAATAAAAGATGGAAAGTGTGATTACCATTTTGTAGAAATAATGGCGTGTCCTGGAGGATGCATAATGGGAGGAGGTCAGCCTATTAAAAGCTCAAAGATAAGATCTACTGTAGATGTTGCAAAATTAAGAAGAGATGCACTATATTCAATAGATGAAAAAAGTGTTGTAAGAAAATCTCATGAAAATCCATTTATGATTAAATTGTATAAAGAATTTTTAGAAAAACCAGGAAGTCATAAGGCACATAAATATTTACATACAACATATACTAAAAAAGAAAAATATGACATATGATGAATAATATAAAATAGAGTATTTGATTTTTAATTCAAATACTCTTATTTACTAATATATTATTTTTTATTCGTATAAAAATTTATTTGATCAATTAAAAATTCTTTAAATTCTTTTTCTAATTTTGGTAAGTCACTAAAAAGTTTTTGGTTATCAATAATATATTCAAATATTTTTTGTTTATAATATTTATTTTTTAAAAATTTCATAAAGAAAAATGAGTAATAATAACCATTATTTTTAGCAAATATGTCATTGTCATCATTTTCTAGAAAATAAGTAATTGTTTTTAAATTATTGTCATTTAAGTCTTCTACAATTTTACTAAATTTTCCAGTTGTCATTTGAGAAGATATATATGTAGATAATGCTTCTTCTAAAATATTATATCTTTTGCTATCAGTATTAATTGGTATTTGTTTTGATAAATAATGTATAGATTCGTGAAGTATGAGTGTAATTGTTTCAGGTATGTTATTTATATTTGGAACTAAGTATACTCCATCATCTGTAGTTATTCCTGTAACCCATTTTGGAACTTTATCTTTAAATGAGCTATTAAATGAGCTATTAATAGATAAAATATAATTATCTAGATTTGATTTAGATAAAAAATATATATTAATATTGCAGTTTAATATATCTGGATAATCAACAAAATAATCACATATATTTTTATCACGATATCTATTTAATAATTCGTTATTTATTTTATAAATTATATTATTTGGAATATTATTATCATTATGAAACGTGAAAGTTATTGTATTTTGCAAATTTATCACCAAATATATTGTAACATATTTTTATTAAGTATTATATAGCAATTAATACAATTTCTGTAGGAAATATTCTTGTTCCATAACATCTAAGATAAAATTTATAGTCTTTATTGTATTCTCTTATAATTTTTGGTATTTTCCATAAATCTTCATGATTGTGATATACTGATATAAGAAGTTTAGGCTTTTCATTTATTATATGATTTTTAGAACCTTCTAATGCTTTTTTTTCATATCCTTCAATATCCATTTTAATTAATGTAATTGGCTCTTTTATATCAATATCTAGAGTAGAAGATTCTATTTTTTCACTTCCGTTTTGCGTTACCATATTGGCAGAAGTACTTATTGAATTTTGTGATATATATAATGGTTCTTGGTTATTAGATAAAGCTTTGTTATAGCATATAATATTAGGATAGTTTTTTAAGTTGATTTTTAATGCTTCAATATTAGATTTTGTTATATCATAGCAATAAATTTTTTTATAATTTTGAGTACCATAATTATTTACATAGTCAATTACTGTATCTCCTATAAAAGCACCAGCATCAACTACTACCTCATTTTTATCACATTTTACTATATCTAAGTCAAAATAATGAGAGAAATTCTTTTCAAAAGATTCTTCTATTGAATTAAAATCAAATTGGTACCAGTTGCTAAGTATTGAATAGAGAAGTTTTTTAGAACGATAGTCACATAGACTATTATATAGCGTGATATAATCATCTACATGTTCTTTTAAGGATATAGCTCTGTTGTACAATTCTTCATAATCATTTTCATATCTTTTAAGTCTGCCCCAATAGGGAAATTCATCTAAAAATTTTTCTAAAGAATCTTTTGTGGCATCAGGAATAATTAAATATTTCTCTTTTATGTTTTCATATATTTCTTCTAAAGATAATGCTTTAAATATAGAAGTTAAAGTTTTAAATTTTTTATCAATAATATACATATTAAATCCTCCTAATAATATGTATATTAAAAAAATGTAACAATATGTAAAAAATAAAGTCTTGAATTTAATCAAGACTTATTCATTATTATTTTGATGTTTAGGTTTTAATTTTAGTTTTCTTATAGGTCTATTTTCATATTTTACAGCCATATCTTGTAGTTTAAATACTTCTTGTTGCCATTGTAGTCTGTATTTTTCAAGTGCTTTTTTATCTACTTTTCCATCTTCTCCTACAGCGCCTTCCATATACATTGGTCTACCATATACAACTCTTGTTCTTTTAAATAGACGAGGTTGCTCTAAAAATACAGGTACTATAGGAACATTAGTTTTAGCAGAAATAAAAAATGCTCCTGATTTTATTCTAGATAATTTATTTTTATTAAGATCAGATATAGTACCTTGTGGAAAAAGCATAAATAATTTATTTTTACCATCTTTAAAATAATCTATAGCTTCTAATAATTCAACACCATTATGACTATCTCTATCAATTTTAACTACATCTATCATGTTAAGAAATACTGCCATAAATTTGTGTTTAAAGCATTCTTTTTTTGCAAGTATTCTTATGTTTTCATTATGTGTCCACATAACGGGTCCGTCAGCATCACTTACATGATTTGGACATAAAATATATTCACCATTAGTTAAATCTGGTTTGTTATATTCTTTTACTCTATATAAAACTTTTCCTATTAAAAATTTACCTACAACTTTTAACGTTTTACCCATAATATCCCCCTTGGTGTATTGTAATTGTAAAACAATATTAAGCTTATTATACAACAAAAAAAAAAATCTGTAAAGTAAATATTTTTTTGTCATATTATGCTTATTATTAATTTTTTACGTCGTTTGTTATATAATAATATATTTTTAATATTGTCTAAATATGTAAAAAATGGTATAATTTTGTGGTAGAAAAGAGGTATATAATGAATAAAATAATGGGAATAGGAGTAGGAGTAATTTTGTTAAATGAAAATAATGAAATATTGTTACTTTTAAGAAATAGTGATGCCATTCTTGCAGATAGTGATATGCATTACCAAGGGCAATATACACTTCCTGCAGGTAAAGTTAAATTTGGAGAAGAATTTGAAGAAGCTGGAATAAGAAAAGTAAAACAAGAAACAAATTTAAATATAGATGATATAAAAGTCATATGTTTATTAAATGATTATAATGAAAATGCACATTATGCAACAGTTGGATTGTTAGCAAAAAGCTTTAATGGAAGTATAGATTTAGGAGATACATTAGAACATGTTTCATATGTATGGGTAGATGTTAATAATTTACCAAAAAATATTTGTAAATCTAGTTTAGATATAATAAGTAGATATAAAGAAAATGTTTTTTATAAAGAGGGAGAAAAATGGAAGCAGTAAAAATTAAAGTAAATTGTTTTAATTTAAAATATACACTTGAATGTGGGCAATGTTTTAGATGGAAATATGCAGATGGTTATTATGTTGGGGTAATAAAAGATAGAGTTATAAAAATCAGACAAGATAAAGATTATTTATATGTAAAAAGTAATAATATGGAAAATATTGAAAATGTGGTAAAAGACTATTTTGAATTAGATAAAGATTATGAAAGTATTGAAAAAAGAATTGTTAATGTAGATGATTATGTTAAAGAGGCAATAAAAAATACTAGTGGTTTAAGACATCTAAATCAAGACTTTTTTGAAACTATTATATCATATATTATATCTGCTAATAATAATATTCCAAGAATTTCAAAATCTGTAAATGAGATATCTAAAAAATATGGAGATAAGATTGAATTTGAAGGGGAAGAATATTATCTTTTTCCAACTCCAAAGCAATTAGAAAATGTATCCATTGAAGATTATAGAAATTGTGGAGTAGGATTTAGAGATAAGTATATTTATGATACTGTAATGAAAATAAATCAAAAACAGGTAGATTTAGATAGTATGCAGAAAATGAATACATCAAATTTAAGAAAAGAATTATTAAACTTGATGGGAGTGGGACCCAAAGTAGCAGATTGTATATTATTATTTTCTTGCAATAGAGAAGAGGTATTTCCAATAGATGTTTGGGTTGAAAGGGTAATGGAGAAATTATATTTTAATAATGAAAGTACAACAAAGAAAAAAATATTAGAATATGCTACTTCGCATTTTGGAAGTGATGCAGGAATTATTCAACAACATTTATTTTATAATATAAGAGAAAATATGTTATAAAATAATATTTAATTATGTAGAATTAAATTCCAATATTTCTGAATTCTTAATCTTTTTTTTACAAAAATAGTGCTTTTTTATTGACTTTAACTTTATTATATGATAAAATAGCTAAGCATACATGAGTTGAAGAGCGTGGAGGTGTATTTATAAATGAGAGAAAATATAACAATGGCGTGTACAGAATGCAAACAAAGAAACTATGAAACTCAAAAAAATAAAAGAAACAATCCTGACAGAATTGAAGAGAGAAAATTTTGCAAATTCTGTGGAAAACATACAATACATAAGGAAACAAAATAATTACTAATTAATTTATTGAGGAGTGAATTGTGATGGCAAAGGGATTTGTTAAGGGAGTAAAAAGTGAGTTAAAAAAGGTAGTATGGCCAACAAAGCAACAATTAATTAAAAGTACAACTATGGTAATATTTTTAATAGTTGTATTTTCTGTTGTAATTTTAGGACTTGATATGTTACTTGAATTAGGTGACACACATCTTTGGAATTTTATACAAAATAAAGTTGGCTAAATATAATTCTTTTATTTATAAAGAAATTTTAAGATAAGGAGTTGAATGTTGTGGAGAATGAATTAGGTACAGATTCATCAGCACGTTGGTATGTTGTATACACTTATTCAGGATATGAGAATAAAGTAAAAGCAACTCTTGAAAAAATCGTCGAAAATAAAGGTATACAAGATAAAATACAAGAGATTATAATACCAATGGAAGAAGAAATAGAGATAAAAGATGGTAAACAAAAATCTTCTATAAAGAAAGTTTTTCCAGGATATGTTCTTGTTAAGATGATAATGACTGATGAAACATGGTATGTTGTAAAAAACATAAAAGGTGTTTTCAACTTTGTTGGAGTTGGAGATAAGCCATTACCACTTACAGAAAAAGATATGCAATCTTTAGGAATTGAAGATGTAATCAATGTAGATTTTGAAGTTGGAGATAGTGTTAGAATAACAACAGAACCTTTTTACAATTATCCAGCTGTTATCGAAGAAATTTTTAAAGATAAAAAAAGAGTAAAAGTAAAAGTTTCTATGTTTGGTAGAGAAACTACCGTGGATTTGGAATTTAATCAAATTCAAAAGATATAAAAATGTTTAAGTATATTTTTTAATATATTTATATAAACCTATGCTTAAGGGGGTGAAAATGATGGCAGAAAAGAAAGTTACACATGTTGTAAAACTACAAATCCAAGCTGGTAAAGCTAATCCAGCACCACCAGTAGGACCAGCATTAGGACCAACTGGAATAAACATAATGCAATTTTGTAAAGATTTCAATGAAAAGACTGCAAAAGATGCTGGAATGATATTCCCAGTAATATTAACAGTATATGCAGACAAAACATTTGATTATGTTTTAAAAACTCCACCAGCAGCTGTTCTTTTAAAACAAGCAGCAAAAATCGAAAAAGGTTCAGCAAGACCACATAGAGATAAAGTTGCTACAATAAAGAGAGCTCAAGTAGAGGAAATTGCAAATATTAAAATGAGAGATCTTAACGCATCATCATTAGAATCTGCAGTATCTATTATAAAAGGTACAGCAAGATCAATGGGGATCGTCGTTGAAGACTAATTATGGGAGAACATTTTTGTTCGCTAATACCAAAGGAGGGGAAAAAGAATGAGTAAAAGAATGGACGAAGCTAATAAGTTAGTTGAAGCAGGGAAACTATATGATGCTAAAGAAGCTATAGATCTTGCTTTAAAAATGCCTAAAGCTAAATTTGATGAAACAGTTGAAATGCATATAAAACTTGGTGTTGATTCAAAACAAGCTGATCAACAAGTTAGAGGAGTCATTGTACTACCAAATGGTACAGGTAAATCTAAAAAAGTTTTAGTAATTGCTAAAGGAGATAAGGCTGAAGCTGCTAAAGAAGCTGGAGCAGACTTTGTTGGTGATGATGATATGATACAAAAAATCCAAAAAGAAAATTGGTTTGGATTTGATGTAGTTGTTGCTACACCAGACATGATGGCTTCATTAGGAAGAATAGCTAAGTTATTAGGACCAAAAGGATTAATGCCTAATCCAAAATCTGGAACTGTAACTATGGATGTTGCTAAAGCGGTATCTGAAATTAAAGCTGGTAAAATCGAATATAGATTAGATAAAACTAATATAATTCACTGCCCAATAGGAAAAGTTTCATTTGGAGCTGAAAAATTACTTCAAAACTATGAAACTTTACTAAACGCTATTGTTAAAGCAAAACCTGCTGCTGCTAAAGGTACTTACTTAAAATCTATTGCTATATCAACAACAATGGGCGTAGGTATAAAAATAAACCCAAGACAGTAAGTGGAATTTTCCATAAATCTTACCGAGGTTTTTAATATTGTAACGGAACATTAAGTTTTTGTTAGATACTTAAAAATCTCGTAAGTGTCTGGCAAAAACTTTTTTTGAATTTAAGGAGGTGTCAAAAAAATGCCAAGTGAGAAAATACTAAATCAAAAGAAAGCAAAAGTAGAAGAACTTTCTGAAAAATTTAAAAAAGCTAAAATGATTGTTTTAACTGAGTATAGAGGAATTAGTGTTGAAGATGATACTAAATTACGTGCTCAAGTTAGAGCTGATGGTAACGAATATGTTGTTGTTAAAAATTCTACAATTGTATATGCTTTAAAAGCAGCTGGAATTGAAGGAATTGATTCATTAGAAGGACCAACAGCAGTTGTTATTGGATATGAAGATTATGTTGCACCAGCAAAAGTTGTAAATGATTTTGCTAAGGATCATGATTTTTATACTATAAAAAATGGTATAATGGATGGAAAATTAATAGATGTAGCCGAGGTTAAAAAACTTGCATCTTTACCATCAAAAGATACATTATATGCTATGCTTGCTTCTGCATTACTTGGAAATATACGTAATCTTGCAGTTGTACTTGATCAAGCTAGAGAAAAACAAGCTGAAAATGCTTAAGTTAGAATTGTAAAAAATTAATTTATTATATATAGGGAGGAATTTAAAATGGAAAAAATAGAAAAATTAATTGAAGAAATTGAAAAATTAACAGTTATTGAACTTGCTGACTTAGTTAAAGCTATTGAAGAAAAATTTGGAGTAAGCGCTGCTGCTGCTGTTGTTGCTGCAGGACCTGCTGCTGGTGGAGCTGCTGGAGCAGACGAAAAAACAGAATTTAATGTTGTATTAAAAGACGCTGGAGCTACAAAAATTGCTGTAATAAAAGCAGTTAGAGAAGCTACTGGACTTGGACTAAAAGAAGCTAAAGATTTAGTAGATGCTGCACCTAAGACAATAAAAGAAAATATGCCAAAAGAAGATGCAGAAAAACTAGTAGAAGCTTTAAAAGCAGCTGGTGCTACAGTTGAAATGCAATAATATTTAAACTAAGAGATGAGGAATCATCTCTTTTTTATGTAAAAACTGCTACTAAAAAGTAGCAGTTTAACTATTTTCTATTAAGAATTTAAATAATAAACATTTTATTTGGTAATTATCATATTTTTTTGTGTTAAAATAAATATAATATGACGATGATGTTTTTATACATCTTTTAAGTTTAGGAATATAGGTTCTAAGTATATTTTTAATTTTATTTATTGAATTAGTTTTATAATAGCTAGATAAACTTAAAAGAGCAAATATAATAAGTCTTGTATCTACATCTAAGGTACTATATTCTGTTTTTAATTTAAAATAATCATTTAAAATTGTGGGATCTTTTTGTGCATCTAAAAAATTATCATTATAAATTAAATTATATTTTTTTATTGCCATTTCTTTATTAGTATAGTCTTTATCTAATTTATTAAATTCATAAAAACTTTTTAGAGCTATTGATATATAATAATTGGTATAAAATACAAGTCTATCATTGTCCTTACATCCCTCTTCAATAAGAATCGATACTGTTGCAATGGACATTTTTAATCCATTTAGTAGCACTTCATTTTTAAATTTTAAATCTTTCATATAATATCACTCCTTTAAAATATTAATTTTTAAGTAAGGTATATTAATGTGTGTATATTATACCTTAATATAAAAAGAAAAACAAGTGCTATGTTGCACTTGTTACAATTTCATTGACTTTATCAATTGATTCATTTTTTTCATTTTCATCTAAATTTTCTTTTATGCATTCAAACTCTTTTATTATTTCTTTTGTTGAAGCTGAAATATTATCAAAATCATCTTCATTTTTCTCAAATATTCTAAGTTCAAAATTTTCTTTAAATAGTTTTTGTATTTCTAAAGAAGCAATCTTTGGGATAGTATATAACTTATGAGTTTGCATATATTCAACAATTGTATTTATAGCACAGTTATATATGAATGTACTTCTTTCTTCAATAGAATATTCTTTTGAGATTTCATTTAAGAGCTCCTCCTTTTTGTATAGTAAAAAAGATAAAAAATTTCTTAATGTAATATTCATCCTTTTTTTGTTAGATTCATTTTCTTTAAAAAACATAAAAACACCTCTTTCAATAATTATTTTAGAATTAGTATACATAAAACTATATAATATTATATAATAATTTAAGCAAAATGTCAATAAAATATTTATATTTAGTTATTTGTATGATATAATATAAATATATGGGGATGTAAGGTTTCGACGGATTTTTGAAGATATTATAAGCGAGTAGTGGATTCTCGTTGGCCACTATAAAAACGAGAAATTAAAATTAAACGCAGATAGACAATTTGCAATGGCTGCCTAGTTTATAGCAGCGGTTTTTATTTACTTTGCTAGAGAGTAGATAAAGGCTTCATAACTATCTAGCTAACAAATTTATCTAAAGATTGTAGGATAAAGGGTAATTACAATCATATTACTACATTTTTTGTAAATGTTTTATTGTAGTAGTATTATTTAAACATTTACTGCACTCGGAGAAAGTAGTATTAACGAATTTTCGGACGTGGGTTCGATTCCCACCATCTCCACCAATTTTTATATAGATTGTAAGCTTTATTATAAAGTTTTACAATCTATTATTTTATTCTTTAAAAATAAAGTATATTATGCTAAAATTATTTTAATATAAAGGATGTGAATATATGAAAACAAAAGAAGATTATATTTTAGATATCAATAATAGATTTATGGGTGACTCAAAAGAGTTATTAATAAAACAACTAGAATTATTTTATAAAAAAGATGTAATTATTGAAAAAAATAAATATAAAATAAATGAAAAAGTAAAATTAAAAAAAGGGACTTTTATTCATGGAATTCCTGGAGAAATAAATGATTTTGATTTTATAATTAAAAATAAAGGTTTTATTTCTTCAGATTTTACTTTTAAATCTAAACAAAATAAAATATGTAATAGTGTTGGAATGTGGAATATAAAGGAGGACTGTTATTTAAGAGATTATATTAATACATATAGTGGATTTACTATAACATATTGTACCCAAGAATCTTCATTTATTTCAAAATTAATTCCATATCATAAGTTTGATGAATTAACAGAAAAAATTAATAATGATGAGGGAGTTTGGAATTATTGGGGAGAACAAACTAAAGAAGTAAGATTTTTACCAAGTCTTGTTTCAAACAAGAAACAAATTGCATTTATTTTAAATATGGAGTCTTCTTATGCAAAAGCAATAGCTAAAAGTGATGTATGGATATTAGACAAAGATGTAGTAAAATCATTTATAAATAATGAATATTATTTGAGATTTTTAGAAGATAGAAAAAACAGAAATGCTACTACTACTGATAGAGAATCTGCTATAGTTTTTGGTGTTCCTGCAATATTAATAGAAGGAGTTTTAGTAGGAAGAAAATTAGAATGTGATAAAGAAAAATTAGATTATATTAAATCTAAATTACCAGATTGTTATATATGTAATTTAGATGGTAAAGTAATTATTTCAAATGAATAGTTAATATATTAATAAGCTCATTAATACTATTTTAAAGAATTAATGAGCTTATTTTTTAATTATCATCTTCTTGTAACTCCCAAGGAAGATCATTATTTTTTATATTATTTTTCTTTTTATGTTTTTTTATATCAGGCTTTTTTAAATTTTCATTTATTTCTGTTAATAATTGTATGATTTTTCCAATACCATACATAAAAGTAAATAGTATAGCACCAGGTAATAAATAAAGTAAAATAGTTATAAAATCTATTTCTACATTATTTTCAGAAGCTATTAAAAATATAAAAAGAACATAAAGTATCAAGATAATTATTGCTAAGATTTGATACCAATTTTTATTTGCTTCTGCTAGTACTACATAATTTTCAGATAATTCTTTTTCTGTTTTTCTATTCTCTTCCATATATAAACCTCCTTGTATAAATAAATTATCATATAGGTTATAAAATTGTCAATAAAAATACCAGTCTAATTTAACTGGTATTTTCAATATATTATTTTTCTTTAAAAATAAGTCTAAATATAAATCTAACTAATGGACCTGCGTAAAATATTTGCCAACATAAAGCCATAGGAAAGTTTAAAACAGCTGCCTTGATCCAATTTACAAATAAATTTTCTATACCATTAAATCCAAATAATGTAGTTCCAATAAAACTCATAATAGGACACATAAAGCATACAATTATTGAAGATGTAATTACTGATGTAATTATTGGGTTTTCTTTTGTAGGATCGACCAATTTAAATGCTATCTTTTTAGATAAGTTTCCTATTAAGAAAAATTCTAGTAAAAAAGCTATTACTCCCATAATTGGAAGTTCTTTTAAAGCTATTATAAATGTAGTATTAGTTAATCCTCCTGTATTTAGTGCAGTATTATAACAAACCATTGCGTATACCATAACAATAACCATTATAAATGTAAAAATAAAATCTTGAAATTTTGTTTTAGGCATAAAAAAAGCACTCCTTTCTAAAATAATGAAATAATACTAATATGTGATTGTTCGTTAATCATTATTTTAAATAATGTGTCGTTTCCAATTAAAACCATATTATAATCTTTAACTATTATATCATTTTTTTACATTTTTTGTAATAGTTAAAAAATATTTTTTAAAAAATTAGCACTCTTAACTTGAAAGTGCTAAAATAAAGTGATATAATATTAAGTGCAAAAATAAACATTTGTATGTTTAACATATTATCTAAATATAAAGGAGGGATAATTATGAATGCACAAAATTTTACACAAAAATCGATAGAAGCTATTAATAATGCTCAAAAACTTGCAATTGAATATCAAAATCCACAAGTAGAAGTAGAACATATATTGCTTGCACTACTTGAGCAAGATAATAGTTTAATAAAAGAACTTATTAAAAAAATGGGAGTAATTGAAAATTTTGAAGAAGATATAAAAAGAAGAGTTGAAAATATGCCAAGAGTAACAGGGGGAGCAAGACCTAGTAACGGTATATATGTATCTCAAGATGTAGATATTGTTCTTCAAAATTCAGAAAATATTGCTAAAAAAATGAAGGATGAATATGTATCAGTTGAACATATTATGCTTGCAATTATAGATAATGCAAATGGAGAATTGAAGGAAATATTTAAAAAATATAGTATTACAAAGACATCTTTTCTTAAAGTATTGTCTAGTGTTAGAGGAAATACAAGGGTCACAACAGATAATCCTGAAGAAACATATGATGCATTAAAAAAATATGGACAAAATTTAGTTGAACTTGCTCGTAATCAAAAACTTGATCCAGTAATAGGAAGAGATAGTGAAATTAGAAATGTAATTAGAATACTTTCTAGAAAAACTAAAAATAATCCATGTTTAATTGGTGAACCTGGTGTTGGTAAGACTGCTATTGCTGAAGGGTTAGCTTTGCGTATTGTAAGAGGTGATGTACCAGAAGGTCTTAAAGATTGTACAATTTTTTCACTAGATATGGGGCTTCTTGTAGCAGGTGCAAAATATAGAGGTGAATTTGAGGAAAGATTAAAAGCAGTACTTCAAGAAATTAAAAAAAGTGAAGGTAAAATAATACTATTTATAGATGAAATACATACTATTGTGGGCGCAGGAAAAACAGATGGAGCAATGGATGCTGGAAATATACTAAAACCTATGCTTGCAAGAGGTGAGCTTCACTGTATTGGTGCAACGACTTTAAATGAATATAGGCAATATATTGAAAAAGATCAAGCACTTGAAAGACGTTTTCAACCTGTAATGGTAGATGAGCCTACAGTAGAAGATACAATTACAATACTTAGAGGACTTAAAGAAAGATATGAGGTATATCACGGAGTAAAAATTTCAGATTCTAGTCTTATAGCTGCAGCTACATTATCTAATAGATATATTACAGATAGATTTTTACCAGATAAGGCAATAGATTTAGTAGATGAAGCTTGTGCAATGATAAAGACAGAAATGGAATCAATGCCTACAGAGCTCGATGAAGTATCTAGAAAAATAATGCAACTTGAAATAGAAGAAACTGCTTTAAGCAAAGAAAAAGATGAAATTTCAAAACAGCGTTTAGCAAATATAACTAAAGAAAAAGCAGAACTTAAAGCAAAATTTGATGGAATGAAAGCTAAATGGGAAAATGAAAAGGAGGCAATAGGAAAGGTTCAAAAATTACGTGAAGAAATAGAAAGTGTAAATGCTCAAATTGAAAAGGCTGAAAGAAATTATGAACTAAATAAAGCAGCTGAATTAAAATATGGTAAATTACCTGAGTTACAACAACAATTAAAAGTTGAAGAAGAGCTATCTGAAAAAAGTAAAGAGGATGGGCTTTTAAGAAATAAGGTAACAGATGATGAAATAGCAAAAATAGTTTCTAGATGGACTGGAATACCTGTTGCAAAATTAATGGAGGGCGAAAGAGAGAAGATATTACATTTAGATGAATTATTACATAAAAGAGTAATAGGACAAGATGAGGCAGTAGAAAAGGTATCTGAGGCTATTATGCGTTCAAGAGCAGGTATTGCAGATCCACGTAGACCAATAGGTTCTTTCTTGTTTTTAGGACCTACTGGTGTTGGTAAAACTGAACTTGCAAAATCTCTTGCAGAGTGCCTTTTTGATGATGAGCGTAATATTATAAGAATAGATATGTCTGAGTATATGGAAAAGCATTCTGTGTCTAGACTTATAGGTGCACCTCCAGGATATGTAGGTTATGACGAGGGAGGACAATTAACAGAGGCAGTAAGAAGAAAACCATATTCTGTAGTATTATTTGATGAGGTAGAAAAAGCACATCCAGATGTATTTAATATATTACTTCAAGTTTTAGATGATGGCAGAATTACAGATTCTAAAGGAAGAACAGTAGATTTTAAAAATACAATAATTATATTAACTTCAAATCTAGGATCTGAGTATATATTAGATGGAATAGAGCCAGATGGAAGTATATCACAGGACGCAAAAGATAAAGTAAATATGCTTCTTAAAAAGAGTTTTAGACCTGAATTTTTAAATCGTTTAGATGAAATTGTCTTTTATAAACCACTTATGAAAAATGAGGTATCTAAAATATTAGACTTATTAATTAAAGATCTTGAAAGAAGATTAGAAGATAAACGTATTACTTTAAGTTTAAGTCAAAGTGCAAAAGATTATTTAATAGATAATGGCTATGATGAAATTTATGGAGCAAGACCTCTAAAAAGATTTGTTCAGAGAAAATTAGAAACATTAATTGCAAAGAGTATACTTGAACAAAAAATTTTGCCTAATACTAAAATAAGAATAGATTATGATGGAAAAGAACTAATTATTAAATAAAAAATAGAGCATCTAAAATATGAATTATAACATTTTAGGTGCTTTTTTTGTAACTAAAAAAGTATATATTAATATAATATAGTATCGTGTATTGGAGGAATGTATATGTATCAAGATTATAATAGTATATATAATAGAAGATATGGCTATCCATATTATAGAAGAGAAAAGACAGTAGTTGATGAGGAAATAATATCACTATCTGAAGCATTAGAACTAATAAGAAAATCTATAGCAGATGAAAAGCAAGATGAGATTTTTTATAGTGCACTAATTGAAAAAGCACCAGATGATAATGCAAAAAAAATAATAACAGATATTAGAGATGATGAGAAAAATCATAATGAAATATTAAGATTTATATATAGTAATATAACAGGAGAAGTATTTAATGATATAAATAATAATGAAAATAAAATAAGTGAAGAAACTACATATGCTCAAGATCTAGGGAATGCTTTGTTTGGAGAATTAGATGCGGTTAAAAAATATAGGAAAATAATGGGAGCGATGCCTTCAAATAAAATGCAAACTTTAGTTATGTCTATATTAACTGATGAACTAAGGCATGCTAATAAATATAATTATTTAATACATAAAGCCCATGCATAATGCATATAAAAAGATAGAGAGATTCTATCTTTTTATATTGACATTGTTATATTATTATATTATAATATATTAATATAAGGAGAAAGAATTATGAAACAGAAGATAACTGAGATGTCTAATATTTTTAAGATATTATCAAATGAAGTACGTTTGTGTATTTTAGTAAACTTATGTGGTGGTGAAGAAAAAAGAGTTACAGAACTTCAGTGTTGTTCTAATTCTTCACAATCTTTTGTATCACAACAATTATCTAAATTAAAAGCTTTAGGAATAGTTTCGTCACGTAAAAATGGAGTAGAAACATATTATTATTTAAAGGATAAAAATATATGTGATATAATAAAAAAACTTGGTTTAGTAAATAATAAATGTAATAATAAGGAGGAGATATAAATGTTAAAACATGTAAATTCAAAAAATTTTCAAGAAGAGGTAATTAATTCTCAAAGAGCAGTATTAGTAGATTTTTTTGCTACTTGGTGTGGTCCATGTCAAATGCTTGCACCAGTGCTTGAGAAAATATCATCATCTAGAGCAGATTTTGATATAGCAAAAGTAGATATAGATGAAGCACAAGATTTAGCATATAAATATGGTATTCAAGTAGTACCAACAATGGTTATTTTTAAAGATGGAAAAGTTATGAAAAAAATAGAAGGATATCATGATGAAAATGAAATAGCCTCAGAAATGGCAGAATATGTATAATTTAATTTTAGGGGGGTTTTATGAAAGGATATATTTTAAATCCAGATAAAAAATATGTAGAAAAAATAATTGAAGGTATATATAAAAAGGATGGACACTGTCCATGTAGAGTAAATGTAGATGACACAACACTTTGTCCATGTGATGAGTTTGTAAAAAAAGGAATTTGTAAATGCAAATTATATATACCAATAGAAAAGTGATAAAAAAGCTTATAGTCTATTTGGACTATAAGTTTTTTTGTTGAAATAAAGATTTTTTTATGCTAAAATTATTGTATAATTGAGGTTTAATATGAAGAATAAAAACTTATTTGAGAGTATAAAACATGCATTAAATGGAATTAAACTTGCTTTTAAAAGTGAGAAAAACTTAAAAAAATATATTGTCATAGCAATAATTTTTGGAGTACTTAATATTTTAACCAAATCTACATATATTGATGCTATTTTTTATATAATATTATGTTTTATTGTATTTGCTTTTGAATACATAAATACAGCTATTGAAAGAGTTGTAGATAAGTTTATATTAAAAATAGATGAAAATGCTAAATATATTAAAGATGTAAGTGCGTCAGCCGTACTTACTAGTGGATTATTATTTTTTATAGTGGAAGGAATAATAATTGTTAAAAATATTATAGCTTTAGGGAGATAAAAAATGATTTTGAATATGTATATAACATTAATGCCTGTTATTATTGCAGGTATTATTAATATGATATTTACTAAAACTAGTGTATATAGAAAATATAGATATCCTATCGATGGAGGTAAAAAATTAAAAGATGGTAAGAGATTATTTGGAGACAATAAAACGTGGATAGGATTTTTTTCAATGATAATATTTACTAGTTTGGCGCAAATTATCTGGGGAAGTATTTGTAGTTTTAATTGGTTTATAGGTAGAAATTATTTGTATAATGCTATAGAAAATACAGTATTAAACAATTTATTTATAGGAGCTCTATTTGGACTAGCCTATGTTTTATGCGAGCTACCTAATAGTTACATAAAAAGAAGAATAGATATAGCACCTGGTAAAACTGTAACTGGTGTAAAAGGTGTTATATGTTATTTATTTGATCAAATTGATAGTATAATAGGTGTAACATTAATTTTATGTATTTGGTGCAAAATTACATTGTTTCAATTTTTATTATATATTTTTCTTGGAGGTATTACACATATAATTGTAAATTTAATATTGTATGGATTAAGAATTAGAAAAAATATTTAAGAGGTGATAACGTGGTAATAATAGGAAAGTACAATAAGTCCGTTATACTTACATATATAGGCGGAATTTTTGCTTTATTTGGAATGATATTTGCAATAATAGATAATTTACAATATTCATTAATATGTCTTATGTTAGCAGGAATATGTGATTTATTTGATGGGAAAATAGCAAGAATGTGTAAAAGAACTGATATAGAAAAGGAATTTGGAAAACAAATTGATTCTTTAGTTGATGTTTTTTCTTTTGTTGCACTTCCTTGTGTAATAGCAATAAAGCTTTTTTTAAATATTAATATATGGTTATGTATAATTATGATATTTTATCTTTTAAGTGGAATAATTAGATTGGCTTGGTTTAATATAATATCTTCTAAAGAAGAAGCTGTAAAATATTTCATAGGAGTACCTGTTGCATATATAGCTGTAGTATTACCTATTATATATGCAATGGATATGCTTTTTAAATTAAATATTGATTTTATCTACCCTATAGTTTATATAATTTTTGCAGTTTTATTTATTCTTAATATAAAAATTCCTAAACCACGAAAGATGGCATATATTGTTTTTATTGTTTTAGCAATATTAATTAGTTTAATATTATTGTTGGTGAAATAGATTATGAAAATATGGGATAGAAAAAGAAATATATTTTATGAAGAAAAAGAATATGGAAAGAAAAAGCTAGATTTTTTATATAATACTTTTTTAGGAAGAATATTATTAAAATTGATTTTTTCAAGAGTATGGTTTTCAAAATTACAGGCTATATATCAAAATAGTAAAATATCTAAAAGAAAGATTTTACCATTTATTTTAAAATATAATGTAGATATGTCAGTATATGAAAATCAAAGTTATAATTCATTTGCAGATTTTTTCAAAAGAAAAAGAGATATTAAAAATGAATCTTTTGAAAACGAATTAATTGCTATTGCTGATTCTAAATTACAAGTTTTTAGTATACAGGATAATTTAGAACTTAAAATAAAGCAAAGTATATATTCTTTAAATGAATTGATACAGGATGAACAAATTGCAAAAAAATATAAAGATGGAACATGTTTGATTTATAGATTATCTATGGATGATTATCATAGATTTATGTTTTTAGATGATGGAAATATAATAAATTCTAAAAAAATCAAAGGAGTATTACATACTATAAGACCAATATCTAAAAGATATAATGTTTTTTGCCAGAATTCTAGACAGGTAACATTTCTTAACACTAAAAATTTTGGTAGGGTTATACAAATAGAAGTTGGAGCAATGCTTGTTGGAAAGATAGTAAATTATAAAAAAATAAATTTTAAAAGATTAGAAGAAAAAGGTTATTTTGATTTCGGGGGGTCTACAATAGTACAATTATTTGAAAAAGAAAAAATAAAAATAGATGGTGACATTTTAGCAAAATCAAAAGAAAATATTGAAACAAAAGTAGAAATTGGTATGAAAATAGGAGAAAAATATGATTAAGAGATTAAATTGTTATTTTAAGGAAATGTATCCGATTATTCCAAGATTTCTATTAGGAATAATTATATTTGCAGAGATATATTTTATAATACTTTTAAATTATGGAGTATCAAGTTTTAATATAGGTGCTCAAGAACTTATTGGTGCATTTACGATTTTTAGTTTTTTACTTATGTTAAGGATTGCAGATGATTTTAAAGATTATGAATTGGATTGTAAGCTTTTTCCAAAGCGTCCACTTCCTTCAGGAAGAGTTAAGAAGAAAGATTTAAAAATATTTGTAACAATACTTATAGTAATAACATTTATTTTGAATATTATATTCATGAATAATATAGTTTTCTTTTTATTTTTATATATTTATGGTGGACTTATGTCTGTATGGTTTTTTCAAAAGGCTAAAATTCAGCCAAGCTTGCCACTTGCTTTGGTCACACATAATCCTGTACAGATGATTATGAACATATATATTATATCATTTACATGTATAAAATATCATCTTGAGCCACTAACATATATTACTGTATTTACAGCATTTACTTTATATTTTCCAGCTCTTATATGGGAAATTTCAAGAAAAATTAGAGCACCAAAAGATGAAACAGAATATGTTACATATTCTAAATTATTTGGATATAAAAAATGTGTAAAATTTGTTTTATTAATTACTATAGTAGATATTATAACTAATATTATACTTGTATTTAATTTAAATAAAATTTCAATTGTTATATTACTTTTGAATTTGATTTGGTTTATTGTAGATAGTATAATTTTTATTATAAATCCAAATAAATTTAAATTTATTAAAAAAGTAGAAAGATATACATATATAACTGAAATAGTTATGATTTTTACAGTTGTTATATATTTGATAGTAGGTAAGATATAATGAAAATAGTTACAGACAAAAACTTTAAAAATGAAAAAATTGGAATAAAAGCAAAAAATTTATTTTTATTAAAAAAAGAAGGCATAAATGTTCCAAATTTATTTTGTATAAAAAGTAAGGATTCTTTAACAGATAAAATAGATAAATATTTAGATGAAAATTTTAAAAAAGGTGTAAAATTTGCAATTAGATCATCAAGTTCAGTAGAAGACTCAGATGAGTTATCTTTTGCTGGGCAATTTGATACATATTTAAATATAGAGAGAAAAGATTTAAAAGAAGTAATAGAAAAATGTAGAAATCCTATATCTAAAAATGTACTTGCTATTTATGCTAATGGAAAAAATAAAATAGAAATTAATATTATTGTACAAGAGATGGTAAATTCTCAAAAGTCTGGTGTTATATTTACTTCTAATCCACAAGGAATACTTAATGAGACTGTTATTGTTGTAGGAAAAGGTATTGGAAAAAACATTGTTGAAGATAAAATAGCAACAACATCATATTATTATAATAGAACAGATAATGTATATTATTATGAAAAGCAGGAAGGGGCAATATTATTAACTAGTGATGAGGTAGATGAATTAATAGAAAATGTAAAAAAAATAGAAAATATATTTGGTAAAATGCTAGATATAGAATTTGCTATCGCTAATAATAAAATATATATTCTACAAGTAAGGAAAATAACTACGTTGGATGTTAATAATCCGATAGTTTTAGATAATAGTAATATCGTTGAAAGTTATCCTAATATTACTTTACCTCTTACTCAATCTTTTATTAAAGAGGCATATTATCAGGTGTTTAAAGGAGCATTATTTAGAATTACTAATAGTACAGAAGTGTTAGATAAATATAGTGTTGTTTTAAGAAATACTATAACTGTGGCAAATGGACGTGTATATTATATTTTAAATAATTTTTATAACATTTTAAAACTTTTACCTTTTGAAAAGAACATAATTAAGATATGGCAAGAAATGATGGGGATTGATTATAAGAATATTATATGGAATAAAGAAATAAAAATAAATTTTAGTACTAAAATTAAAGTTATTAGATCATTTTTTGAACTTTTAAAAAGTAATAGTCAAGAAATGCATGAATTGGAAAAGTACTTTTTAAAAATTGAAGATTATTATAATAAAAATTATACTAAAGATTTAGATAATAAATCTTTAATTAAACTTTATGAAGAGCTAAAAAATATGGTTATAAAAAAATGGTATATAACAATTATAAATGACATGTATGCTTTTATATATACTTATCTTGTAAAAAGACAATTAAGAAAAGAAAAGGTAGAAGATTATGAAATAGTGTCAAATAAGTTAATATCAAAAATAAAAAATTTAGAAAGTATGAAACCATTAGAAGGAATTATAAATATAAGTAAATATGTCAAAGAAAATAATATTTTAAAAGATTTAGAAAAGTTGAATACAGATAATGAGGTTAAAAAATATTTATGCTCAAATACAGTAGATAAAAAGTTTAAAAGTGAATTTATAAATTATATAAAAAATTATGGTGATAGAAATATTGAAGAATTAAAACTAGAAAGTAAGACTTTTAGGACCTCTCCAATTATACTTGTAAAAAAGATAATTGAATATTCAAATGATAATAATTTAGATACATATTTAAGTTTAAATGTAGATAAAGATTTAGATATAAAAATATCTTCAAAATTAAAAAAATATTTAAAAAATGCAGAAGATGGAATTAGAGCAAGAGAAAAATCTAGACTTGCGCGAAGTAAGCTTTATGGATATATGAGAAGTATAGTTTTAAGTATTTCGGAAAATTTTGTAAATGAAAAAATAATAGAAAATGTAGATGATATTTTCTATTTATATTACAATGAAATAGAAGATGTTATAAATTCAAAAAATGTAGATTTAAAAAGTATTATTTCATCTAGAAAAAATGAATATAAAATGTATGAAATGTTGCCTTCGTATACAAGAATTATTTTTTCAAGTAAAGTTTTCGATAAAAAACATGAAAATATTAATAATGATGTTATAAAGGTAAATAATGATGAATTGATAGGTATAGCATGTTCTAGCGGTATTGTACAAGGACAAGTAGTAGTTATAAATTCTAATAATATACAAGATGTTGATGTAAAGGGAAAAATAATAGTTACAAAGATGACAGATCCAGGATGGATATATTTAATTGCCAAGGCTATAGGATTAATTTCAGAGAAAGGATCATTACTTTCACATAGTGCTATAATATCTAGAGAATTGCAAAAGCCTGCAATAGTTGGAGTAAAAAACGTAACTAAAATTTTAAAGGATAATGATTATGTAAGGTTAGATGCAGATAAAGGAGTTATTGAAATAATAAAAAAATAAGGTGATAAAATGAAGTATAGGGTTATCGAGTTTGAAAATGAAGAAAAATATATAAATGAATTTTTAAAGTTACCTAAGAGACTATATTCAAAAAGAGAAATTATGCAAGATGAAAAAGAAGAAAAAGAGATTTTAATGGGAACTCATATATTGAGTAAGTATTTTAAAATAAACAATTTTTTGGTGCTAAATGAAAAAGAAAAAGCTGTTGCTAGAGCTATAGTTACTTTTTATGAGAATGATAAAACAGCATATGTGGGGTATTATGAATGTATAGAAAATATAGATGTCAGTAATATGTTACTTGAATATGTTGAAAAATATGTAAAATATAGAGGATATGAAAGTATTATTGGACCATTAAATTGTTCTTTTTGGATAGGATATAGATTTAAGTTGGATAATTTTAGTCATCCATATATAGGAGAACCATATAATAAACCTTATTATCCATATTTTTTTAAAGAAGCCGGCTATGAAATATATCAAGAATATAGCTCTAATATATTTGATAAAGTAAATATAAATCAAGATAATATAAAATTTTCTACTAGATTAAAAAATTTGGAATGTAGAGGATATAAATTTATAACTCCTACTAAAAAAACTTTTAATAATCAACTAAAAGATATTGGAAAAATGATTTTAAAATTATACAGTACTTTTCCAGGATATAAAGAAATAGAGCTTGATGATTTTTATAGTTTATATAAAGATTTAAATAAAATAGTAGATTTTTCTATGATAAAACTTTCATATTATAATGATAAGATGGTAGGATTTTTTGTAGCAATACCAAATTATAAAAATTTTGTATGTAGAAAAAATTATTTGAAAATTATATTACATAAATTTATGAAAAGGGAATATATCTTAATGTATCTTGGAGTTGAAAAAGAACATTTAGGACTTGGTAGGGCTTTAGCAGAAAGTATGAAAGAAGAGCTCAAAAAAAATAGGGCTACTTCTATAGGTGCATTAATAAAAACGGGAAATGCCAATAAAGTCTATTTTAAAGAACTAATAAAGAATGAATATAAATATGTATTGTTGCATAAAAGATTATACTAAAGAATTTTTACTTATGAAAAGTATATATACTTATTGAATATTTTATAAATTTGTGATACACTTTCGTATATAGAGGTGTTATTAATGAAGCTAAGTGATCTTGAGGCAAAGTATAAGCAAAAGGCATATAATATTTTTGATGGGGTTTTAAATATACAAAAGGACTTAGACGTCACAAGAATAGATGAGCTAAGAAAAACAAGTAAAAGTATTTTGCAAAATAATAATATTTTTGAAAATAAAAAAAATGAGTTTTTATATCAATTAATAGAGGATAATTTGCATAATCTTGAAGAAAATATTAATATGTATAATCAAGATAATTTAGAAAATATATTGCAGGGAAAAATATATGACGCTTTAGATAACATTTCATATAAACTTGAATCTTTAGAGCAAAATGAAGAGTATTCATATGAAGAATATGAATATAATTTAAATGATGATTTAGATGAAAATTTGATAAAAAATGCTCTATTGAATTATTTAAATAAATATAAGTCTAGTATTGTTGAAAATTTAGAAAAGAATAGATACAGTCAAAATACAATTGATTCTGTAGTTGAACAGATAGAAGAAAGTATGTATAATGACTATGCAGATATATTAATTGAAAAGATTATACAAGACGGGATAAAAAATGTTAATTTATTAAAAAATTCATTAATTGAGTTAACAAATAATACTTTAATAGAAATAGAAGATAGATATAATTGTAGTAAAAATGGTATTGTATATGATGAATTTAAACAAAAAAGAGTATCTTTAAAAGAAAAAGCAAAAAAAGTCAATGAATTAATGAGCCAAATTGACATGCTTGATAGTAAGATAAAAAAATTTACACTTAAATAATATAAATAGGGGTGAAATATGAGAAGAGAAAGAAGCTTACTTGTTGTTAATAATGATAATATAATAAGTAAGATAATTAAAAGTTTGAAAAACTTTTTTGGAATAAAGCAAGAAGAAATTAAAGAAGATTGTAATAGAACTGCTAAAATTTTAAAGGAAGAAAAGATAGAAAGAAAAATAAAAAGAGAACTTACATTGGAAGATTTAGCAAATATTGAAAATAGTATTAAAGAAAATATAGATTATATAGATGGTCTTGATGAGGATGAACTAGAGTCGTTAGATGAATATTATGATATTAGAATTAATGAGTTAGAAAATATGTTAAATGATAAAAAGTCTGGATATTATAAATTAGTTTCAGCAGCAAAAATGAGAGAGCTTTAAATGAAAGATATTTTATTTCATTTAGAGCTTTTTTTCTTATAAGTTAAAATTATATTACAATATAGAAAATTTTAATATGTTTATGCTATAATCGAATTGGAAAGAGGTGTAAATATGATTGAAAGCTTTAATGTAATATGCCATAGTGCAATAAGAATTGTAGCAGATAATAAGATAATATATATAGATCCATTTTGTATAGAAAAAGAGGAAAATGATGCAGACTATATTTGTATTACACATTCACATTATGATCATTTTTCACCAGAAGATATTTTAAAAGTAAAAAATGAAAATACAATAATTGTAATTACAGAAGATATATATGTAAATGTCTTAAAACTTGGATTTAAAGAAAATAGAGTAGTTATTGTAGAGCCTAATAAGAAATATAAAATAAATAATTTGATGCTTGAGACTGTTAGTGCGTATAATGTAAATAAAACATTTCATCCTAAAGAAAATGGTTGGGTAGGCTATATTTTAAATTTAGATTGTGAAAGAATATATATTACTGGAGATACAGATATAACACCAGAGAATTTAAATGTAAAGTGTGACTTAGTTTTTGTTCCTGTTGGAGGTACGTATACAATGGATTATGCTGAGGCTGCAAAACTTGTAAATACTATAATGCCTACTATTGCTGTACCAATTCATTATGGAAAAATAGTTGGTACAAAAGAGGATGCCAAAAATTTTAAATGTTTATTAGATAGAAAAATTGATTGTAAAATAATGATATAGGAGAAAAAATGGATATAGCTATTACTGTTATTGTTTGTTTTATAGTTTTAGTTTTTGTATTTTTTATTATATTTTCATATATACTTTTTAATATAGTAATAAGAAATGATACAAACAAGAATTTGATTTTTAAGAATAATACTGATGAAGAAGAAAAAAATGAATATTTTGTTTTAAATAATAAAGAAGAAATATATATTAATTCATATGATAATTTAAAATTACATGCAAGTGTTGTAGTAAATAATTCATCAGATGTGTTTGTAATATTAATTCATGGATATTGTGCTAATTCTGTTTATATGGAACAAAGAGCAGATATATTTATTAAGACAAGGGGATATAGTGTTTTACTTCCAGATTTAAGAGCATCAGGTAAAAGTGAAGGAAAATATATAGGAATGGGATGGCTTGATAGACTTGATATTAAAAAATGGGTAGAATATATAAATAATAACTATCCAAATAAAAAAATAATATTATATGGTGTATCTATGGGAGCTGCCACTGTTATGATGAGTGTAGGTGAAAATTTAAAAAATGTTGTTTGTGCAATTGAAGATTGTGGATATGTGTCTGTTGAAGATGAAATGTCTTATCAGCTAAAAAAGATTTTTAAGCTGCCTAAATTTCCTGTAATATATATTTCAAGTATTATTTGTAAACTAAAAGCGGGATATTATTTTAAAGAGGCATCATGTATAACTCAGCTTAATAAATGTAAAGTACCAATATTATTTATACATGGAGATAAAGATACTTTTGTTCCGACATTTATGGTATATGAACTATATAATCAATATAAATCTAAAAAAGATTTATTAGTAATAAGTGAAGCTACACATGCAAAATCAATGTATAAAGATGGTATTAAATATTGGGATAAAATATTTAAATTTTTAGATAATAATATTAGTTAGGAGGGGAGTTATATGAAATATGAAGATGAAGAAGAAAATTTTTTATCAGATAAAAAGATAGAGGAAAGGTATCCTCAAAGTGATACTTATAGAAGAAGAGGTGGCTCATATGAAAATCAAATAAAGGAAAATAATGAGGAAAAAAGAATTCAAAAAGTGGAGAATGAAGAAAGTGGAGATATCTTTAATACAGTGATAATTATAATAGCTATAATCGTTATTATAATAGCAATTTTTGTAATGATAAAAGTATTTAAGGGTACATCTGATACAAATGAAGAGCAAAATACAAATAATAATGTTACGCAAACAGATAATTCGAATAATCAAAACAATGCTTCAAATAGTAGTAATAGCGATAGTAATAATTCGTCAAATTTAAGTATTTCAAGCATTAATGAAAATTATAATGCATATCCAATAGAAATAGAAAGCGTTGTTCATGTAAAGGGTGGGAATTTTTATAACAATTATGAAGGAATAGAAGGAGATAAAGCTTATGTTGAATATAAGCAAATAAATGGATTAAAAGATGAGGACAAGCAAGATGAAATAAATGAAATGTTAAAATCTTTAAGTGTAGATTTTTATGATAAGAATTATCTTGGTGATGAAAATACTTTATTTATAGATGTTCATACTAAATTAAGTGTAAATTTTAATACACTTTCATATGTAGTATATAAAACATACGAAGATATAGATGGAAATAGAGTAAACGAGGATATTAAAACATTAAACATTTCACTAGAAGATATGGAAGAAATTGAATTTGAGGATTTATTTACAGATAATGCAAATATAAAAACTATATATAAAGAATATGTAAAAGGTAAAGTAAATACATTTTATTTTGATCCACAATATATATACATATATAATGATGATTTAGAAGAAATAAAAATAGATATGAAAGATAACTATAAAAATATAGCTATATATAATAGATTTAAAGATGACACAAAATTATTTGAATCATCTTCAGTATCAAAAAAAGTATTTACAATTTTAGAATCTACAGTTAGTGAAGAAACAAAAGATAGGGCGTTTGTCTCTTCTAAATAAATTTAATGCACTTTATTTAAGTGCTTTTTTCTTTTTAGTTGAAATTAAAAATATACTATGATAAACTAAAAAAGGTGATATAAATGCAAGACAAAACAAATGTTATGAGAATTTTAGATAGTAAGAAAATATGGTATAAACCTTATTGTTATAAAGACACAAATGCTATATCTGGAATGGAAGTAGTAAATGTACTTAATGAAGATCCAAATCAAGTATTTAAAACTTTGGTTACAAGAGCAGGAAGTGGAGTATATTATGTTTTTATAGTTCCAGTAAATAAAGAATTGGATTTGAAAAAAGCTGCAAAAAGTGTTGGAGAAAAAAGTGTAGAAATGATTAAACAAAAAGAACTGCTACCTCTTACTGGATATGTTCATGGTGGATGTTCGCCAATAGGAATGAAGAAAAGTTTTAAAACTATAATAGATATATCTGCTAAAGAATATAGTAATATATTTGTTAGTGGAGGAAGAATTGGATATCAAATAGAAGTAGGAGTAAATGATTTATCAGATGTTGTAAGAGCAGAATTTTATGATATAGTAAAATAGGAGTAAATTATGATTAAAAGACAGGAAATATATGATATGTATTGGTATTTTGCATATGAAAGACAAAATATATTTTATAATAAGTTAAATGGAAAAAATATGCCATATACTAATGATAAAATATTACAAGAGTATAAATTTTGTAATTGTTATAGAGTACTTGATAGAGTATCACAATTTTTATTAAAAAACGTTATATATAATGGTGTAGAATATTCAAAAGAGGATATTATATTTAGAATAGTGTTATTTAAAATTTTTAATAAAGAGGATACTTGGAATTATTTAGTGGAAGAACTTAAAGATATAGTATTAGAGAATTTTTCTTTTAAGTCTTATGATAGGCTATTAATAGAATATAAAAATAATGGAAATAAAATATATAATGATGCATATATATCATGTGCAAATAAAGCTTTTGGTTATGAAATGAAACATCAAAATCATTTAGCATTGTTAGAAAAGATGTTTATAAAAGATAAAATGCAAAATAAAATTATAAATTGTAAAAGCATGAAAGAAGCGTTTAATGTTTTAAAAGAATATCCACTTATTGGCAATTTTATGGCTTATCAATTAGTTACAGATATAAATTATAGTGAGGTAGTAAATTTTAGAGAAGATGAATTTACTATTGCAGGTCCTGGTGCAATAAGGGGAATAAAAAAGTGTTTTTCTAATTTAGAAGGATCAACATATGAAGATGTAATTAAGTATATGTATGATGTGCAAGAGTCTGAATTTGAGAGATTAAAATTAAAATTTAAGTATATAAATGGTAGAAAACTTCAATATATTGATATACAAAATTTGTTTTGTGAATTAGACAAATATTTAAGAGTTAGAAGACCAGATTTAAAATCCAATAGAATAAAAATAAAAAAGAAATATATTAAGAATAATAATAAAATAGAATATATACTTCCTTTGAAATGGGATGCTAAAATATAAGGTGAATTATGAAAAGTATACAAAAAGAATTTAAATATAAAGATATTGATGTAAAATATATAATATTAAAATCTAGAATAAAAAATATATACATACACATAAAGAATGGACAAGTTATAGTAAAATCTCCGATTTATGTGACAGATAAAAAAATAGAAGAATTAGTAAGCAAAAAATCAAAATGGATATATAAAAATCTAAAAGAGTATGAAAAAAGAGAAAATAGAGATACAAATATTTTAAAAAATAAATATTTGTATATTCTCGGTAAAAGAATAGATATAAATTTTATTGTTAAAGATGTAAAAAAAATAGAAGTAGATATGGATGAAAAAACTTGTAATGTTGTTGTTCCTAATTACATAAAGATATCAGATTATAGTATAGTACAAAGAAAAATAGAGCAAAAACAAAAAGAAATTGCTATTTTTTATATTCAAAAAATTATGAATGAAATGATAAAGAAGACAAAACTTTTACCACTAAAAGTTGAAGTTAGAAAATTTAAAAGTATATGGGGAAGTTGTTCATCCAAAAAAATAATTAAAATTAATCAAAATATAATTTGGTATAGTAAAGATGAAATAAGGTATGTGTGTTTGCATGAGCTTTGTCATTTAAAATATATGAATCATCAAAGGGAATTTTGGAATTTAGTAGAAAAATATATGCCAGAATATAAAAAAAGTGTAAAAATTTTAAAGGGGTGTCTCTCTTGATTTTTTATGTAAAATATGGTATCATTAAATGGTATAATATTTATATAAACAAATAAAAATTTTTAGGAGGGAGATAATTATGAATTTAAGTAAAAGAAATGTATTGTTTGCTGTTAGTGATGCAAAAATACCATTATTTTTAAATCGGTAGTAGAATAGGAGTATCTATATTAAATATAGAAAATAATTGTATAAATGGATACAAAGATACTGTTTTATATGATAAAAAAAGTATAAAATGGTTAGCAACTAATATTTTTATAATGAATGATTTTAAAAATACATATTTAATATTATCTTCAAAAAACAAAAAGAATAATGCATATTTAGCTATTTCAAAAGATGTTCCAAAGAAAAACGAACCTTTTGTGTGTAAAAGATTAATGTATTATTATGGTGGAGTATATGAAGATAGTATAACAACAACTCCAGTAAAACATATAAAGAAAATAACTGATGATGTATATAAAATAAAGACAAATCATATATATTTTGTTAAAGTTGAAAAAGATTCGTAAAATTTACGAGTCTTTTTGCTGTCATATTTAATTGACATGTAATTAACATAATGATATAATAGTGTTTGTTGAGAATTATAATAATAAAATTTAATTAAATTTTAGGAGGTGATGTAATGTATTTTGAAGACGTTAATATAGAGCTTTTAGATAATGTTGATCAAAGATTAAAAGAACCACTAAGACAAGTTTTAATTTGTATGAAAGAGGCAAAAGAAATATATAGTAAGGAAATTATTAAAAATTTATTGACTGATTTAAAAACAAAGAAATTAAAAATAAAGACAGAAAAAGTTATAACATCTGCAGATAATGTAGCTCATGATATAGATAGAAATATTCACTCATATGGATATATAGACTTTGGAATTGAAAGCATAATATATAGTAATAGATGTGATAAAAAAATTATAATGTGGGAAGAAACGGTTTCATCTTGTGATATTGGAGTACTTATAAAAGCACTTGCTTTTTTAATAGAGGAGTATGTAAGCAAAAATGAGGAAAAAGTATTTCAAAGTTATAAAATTTTAGAAAATGCCTTAAAGAAAAATAGAAATTTTGAATATACAATGCTTACAGACTTTGGAGGAAACAAATTACCATATATAGGTGGGTTTAGAAGAAGTATTTTAGATAAGTGGTGCACTTATATAGATTATGCAAGTTCAGATATAATCTCATCTTTTGTGACAAATTATAATAATATTTTTTATAGACGATCAAAGTTTTTAGAAACTTTATTACAAATAGCAGGTAGTAATGTTTTAGAATTAGCAATGAATAAAAGAAAGAATAATTTTGAATATATATTTTCAATAATTCCAGAAGAATATTTAAAGAAAATAAGTCTATTTGCAATTTTTATGGAAAATAGTGATACACACACTAAATATTTAATTTTTAAATATAAAACAGAAATAGAAATATATAGATATATAAGTTATTTATTTTATGAAAATGTATTTAATACTTTTGATGAAAATGAAAAATATTGTATAATAGAATTATTATTAAATGTGAGTAATACATTATATAATCCTAACATAAAACTTGATTGTGGTTTAATATAGGGAGGTAATATTATGAAAAAGAAATTATTAGTAGATTTAGATTATGTCATATGCTA
This sequence comes from uncultured Clostridia bacterium, assembly GCA_944387375.1. Classification (GTDB taxonomy): domain Bacteria; phylum Bacillota; class Clostridia; order TANB77; family CAG-465; genus CAG-465. The sequence continues at coordinate 49,854 of CALXEQ010000007.1, read as the reverse complement.
TCCTGGATTTTTGACAATATTAAACAAATTTTTAAATACAAATTATAAGGAAGAGGACTTTAAAGAATATATTATTGATGATATTATAGGACCTCAAGAAAAAAAGGAAGAATTTTATAATTTTTATTTACAGCATAATGGATATGATGATGCAATTTTAATGAATGATGTAAAAGAAGTATTAAAAAATCTTATGACAGAGTATGACATATACATTTGTACAGCATGTGTAATGTTTGGCATAGAGCTAAGATCTGGAAAACTTTATATGGATAAGTTTAATTATTTAATAAAGGAATTTCCTTTTCTAGATCCTAGAAAATTCATATTTACAAATTCTAAAAACTTATTTGATGCAGATGTACAAATTGATGATAGAATACATCATTTACAAGGTAATGTAAAAACAAAGCTACTATATGATGCATATCATAACCGTGATATTGATGATGAGACTTTAAATAAAGCAAATATAAAAAGAGTAAAAGGATGGAGACAAATAGAAAAGCTTTTACTTGGATAAATTTATGTACTGGCTATTTTATAGCTAGTATTTTTTTATACTTATATTTATAAAAAATATTTACAATAATATTTTTAGATGATATAATAATACATCAACTTAAAAGGAGTGATTATAATGAAAATATTAGTTTTAAATTGTGGAAGCTCATCTTTAAAATTTCAACTTATTGATATGGAAAATGAAGAGAGAATGGTTAAAGGAAATTATGAAAGAATAGGTGGAAAAAGATCCTGTTTAAGGATTAATATAAAAGGTGAAAAACATGAGATTGAAAAAGCAGCAAGAAGTTATGAGGAGGCTATAAAAACAGTTTTAAATTTATTGCAGGATCCAAAATATAATTTAATATCTTCGCTAGATGAAATTGGTGCTGTAGGTCATAGAATAGTTCATGGTGGAGAAAAGTATAATAAATCTGTTCTAATAACAGATGAAGTGGTAGAAGAAATAAAAAAATGTGTACCTCTTGCTCCACTTCATAATCCTGAAGGGCTTGCTGGAATAAAGGCTACAAAAAAAGTGATGAAGGATAAACCTATGGTTGCTGTTTTTGATACTGCTTTTCATCAAAGTTTACCGTCAACTGCATACATATATCAAATACCATATAAATATTATGAAAAGTATAAAATTAGAAAATACGGTTTTCATGGAACAAGTCATATGTACGTATCAAATAGAATTGCTCAAATTTTACATAAGGATATAAAGGAATTAAAAATAATTAATTGTCATTTGGGTCAAGGTGCATCTATTTGTGCGATAAACTTTGGAAAATCAGTAGATACTACGATGGGACTTACACCTACAGCAGGAATTCCTATGGCCACAAGATGTGGAGATATAGATCCAGCAATAATTCCATATATTATGAATTTAGAAAATTTGGATACTAATGAAGTTGAAGGAATGTTAAATAAAAAGTCAGGAGCTTGGGGAGTATCTGGTGTATCAGAAGATTATAGGGACATAGAAAAAGAATATAAGCAAGGAGATGAAAGATCTATACTTGCTTTAGATACACAAGCATATAAAATAGCACAGACTATAGTTTCGTATATGGTACCTCTACAAGGATTAGATGTTATAACATTTAGTGGTGGTGTAGGCGAAAAGGGAATAGAAGCAAGAGAAAGAATATGTAAACATTTAGAATTTCTAGGCATAAAATTAGATAAAGATAGAAATAATGTAAGAGCATGTGAAGCTTTAATAAGTACAGATGATTCAAAAGTAAAATTATATGTTGTACCAACAAATGAAGAACTTATGATAGCAAGAGATACATATGAAATTGTTAAGAATATATAATTGATTTGAAATTCTTAAGATATAATGGTATAATTCTAAGGAAATAAAAAATGTAAAAAAATACATTAATATGTAGATTAAAGGGAGGAATATAATTATGAATCAATTGGATAAGTTTATTAAAAAAGCAAAAGAAAATGATATAAAAATACATAAACTAGAAACAATGAATATAAATTTAGATTCAAACCATTTTATTACAGATGGAGAAAAAATAGAGTTTTTAACTGACGAAACTAATGTAAAAAATGGTACATATTGTATAGTTTATGATTATTTTCCTATGACTATATTTATAACAGATAATATAAAAGTTAAAGAATTATATAAAATATTAAAAAAGAAATTTAAGATAAGGTTATAGGAGAATTAATATGAAAAATTTTAATGTAAGCAAAAATATCTGAGTAAAAAACTTAGATATTTTTTTCTTTTAAAATACGAAACTATATGATATAATTTTATAAACATATCATAAATTTATCACATATGTATGTTAGTATAAAGTTATGTTAAATTGAAATGATAAAGGTGGGAAGATATGAGAGTATTAGTTGTTGATGATGAGGAAAAGATAAGAAATGTAATTAAAGAATATGCAGAATTTGAAGGTTATGAAATTGACGAGGCGTGTGATGGCATGGAAGCTATTACAAAGTGTAAAGATAATAATTATGATATAATTATTATGGATATAATGATGCCAAAACTTGATGGATTTTCTTCTATAAAAGAAATAAGAAAAACTAAAAATATTCCAGTAATAATGCTTTCAGCAAGAAGCGAGGAATATGATAAGCTTTTTGGATTTGAAATAGGGATAGATGATTATGTTGTAAAACCATTTAGTCCTAAAGAGTTAATGGCAAGAATAAATGCAGTTATAAATAGAAGTAAATCAGCAGCAGGTAAAAATGTGTTACAAGATAAATATGTCTTAGAAGGATTAGAAGTTGACATGTTGGGTAGAAATGTGTATGTTGATGGTGTTAAAAAAGATTTAACTCCTAAAGAGTATGAATTGTTACAATATTTTATAATAAATAAAAATATTGCATTATCCAGAGAAAAAATATTAAATGAAGTTTGGGGATATGACTTTTTTGGAGAAGATAGAACAGTTGATACACATGTAAAAATGTTAAGAAATAATTTAGGAAAATATAGAGATAAAATTGTTACAGTAAGAGGAATGGGGTATAAATTTGAAGAGTAAAAAATTTAACTCAAAATCTTTAACTTTTATGTTGTGGCTATATTTTATATGTTTAGCCATTATAATATTTGTTCTTTTGTGGTTTATGCAAGTTGTTTTTTTACAGACATATTATAGCTCTATGAAAAAGACAGAAACTGCTCAAATTGGAGCTGAAATAGAAAATATTTTCAAAAATGCTTTAGATTATAAAGATCAAATTGATAAAACAGCTTATAGAAATTCAGCTTCAATATATATTTTAACTGATGATGGTGATATTTTTTATACAAATACTACATCAGCAATATCATATTATAATCAAAATGAAGCTACTTATCTGGCTCAGATGCCAGGAAGGAATGTGTCTATAGACTTAAGTGATATAGTTGAAAATATTTATAAAAGTCCAAATAAAAGAGTGTCATATACATTGAATGTGGATAAATTAAAAACTCAGATTTATGTATATGGAAAAGACATACCAGATACAGATTATTGTTATGTAATAATAATGTCAATTGATCCAATTGATGCTACGTCTAATGTGATTAGAAATCAACTAATATATATAACTGTAATTTCACTTATTATTTCTACTGTGATTTCATTGTTTATGTCTAAGAGAATTTCAAGGCCTATAAAAAGAATGAATGAAGAGGCAAAAAAACTTGAAAAGGGAGACTATGATGTTGTATTTGAAAAATGTGGATATGAAGAGCTTGATGAGTTGGCAGATACGTTAAATAGAGCTACAAATTCTTTGGAAAGAACAGATGAAATAAGAAGAGAACTTATGGCAAACGTATCACATGATTTAAAGACTCCACTTACAATGATTAAGGCATACTCTGAGATGATAAGAGATCTATCTGGAAATAATAAAGAAAAAAGAGAGGCACATTTGAAAGTAATTATTGACGAGACTGATAGATTAACAAGACTTGTTAATGATATGATGGATTTATCTAAAATTGAGTCTGGAATTATAACTATAAATAAAGAGAAGTTCAATTTTTCTCAAGTTGCATCATCTTTAATTGATAGAATAAAATTATCTAGTATGGAAACAGAGCATATTATTGAATATACAATACCAAATGAATTATATGTGTATGCTGATAGAACTAAGATAGAGCAAGTATTATATAATTTAGTTATAAACGCTATAAAGCATAGTGGAGAAGGAAAAAGAAATATTAATGTAAAAGTTACTGCTACTCAAAAAAGAGTAAAAGTTGAAGTAATTGATGATGGTGTTGGAATATCTAAAAAAGATTTAGAACATATATGGGATAGATATTATAAAGCTAGTGAATCATTTACTAGAAATGTTCAAGGTAGTGGGCTAGGTTTGTCTATAGTAAAAAATATATTATTAAAACATAAATCAAATTTTGGCGTAGAATCAACAGAAGGAAAAGGAAGTAATTTTTGGTTTGATTTAGAAAGAGTTTCTAAAAAAGAAATGAATATTGAGAAAAATAAAAAAGAATAAAATATTTTTTCTTGTATTTCATTTATATATCATACATTTTTCACAATTAGTATGTATAATACAGCCAAGAAGTTAAGTTATTATAGTATTTAACTAATCTCTAACAAAATACAAATAATTTAAACTTCATAATACTTTAACATTAATTACATACTATTGACACATTAAACTATTATAATAGTGATGTAGAAAGGAAATGAGGTGATATATGATAAAAGGAGTTTAGTAAATTTAGGCTTTAAAATTTACAGTTATCCATAATTATAGAAAAATTATAAAAAAACAATTCCTATACAAAAAATAATAAAAATGAACGAAAAGAAACAAATAATATAAATAGGTTTTTTCATATATAAACTTGATTTTAGGAGACGGATCCCGTTGATCTGTCTCCATTTTTATATATTTATAATATTTTGTAAATAATAATATTGAATAAAAAAATTATTTATGATACTATTTTTGTGAGGGATTATATGAAAAAAGTAAATATAGAAGCACCAGGACTTAGAATAATAAAAACAGTAATAGCAGTTTTAATAGTAATGCTTATAGGAACATTTAGTAATGGGATACTTCAGCCTTATGAAATGACTATTGTTGCTGTTTTGGCTATTCAAGCTGACGTTGCAAAAACATTTAAAGAGGTAAAAAATAGAATTTCTGCAACTGTAGTTGGAGGAATAATTGGAACGATTGCTATGGCAATAAGTTTTATAAACTCATCACAAATAGTAAATATTATATTAATACCATTAGGAATTTTTTTAATATTGTATTTTTGCAGTAAATTAATAAATAGATCTGAATTTATACTTATAGCATGTTATGTGTTTTTAGCTATTACTTTAGATGAGGAGCCATCAAGTGGATGGATTTATCCAATATATGTAATGGCCAATACTATAGTTGCAAGTATAGTTGCAATGGTTGTTAATTTATATACACCAAGACATAAAAGAAATTCTAGAATAAGTGTTGTAAAGGAAAAGTAATTAACTATAAAAGTTAGTTATTTTTTTTATATAAAAATAAGTCAAAAGTGCGTATATACCAGTCTTTTACCTTGACAGATAAAGCTATTTAAAGTATAATTATCAATATGTAAAGGGGGCTTTTAGATGAGCGTTTCAAAAGAAGACGTAAAACATATTGCAAAATTATCTAAATTAAATTTAACACAAGAAGAACTAGAAAAATATACTAATGAATTATCTAGTATTGTGGATTTTGCAAATGAATTATCAAATATAAATGTAGAAGGTATAAAGCCAACTGCTCATATATTAGATATAAAAAATGTATTTAGAAAAGATGAAGTACAACCTTCATATGATAGAGAAGAGATATTAAAAAATGCACCAAGCAAAGATGCAGGATGCGTAAGTGTTCCAAAAGTAGTAGAATAGGGGGAATAAATAAGATGAGTTTATACGATTTAACTTTAAGTGAAGTGGCTGGAAAAATTAGAAATAAAGAAGTTACTATAAAAGAAGTTTTAGATGATATCTACTCTAGAATTGAAGATGTTGAACCTAAAGTTGATGCATATATTACTTTAACTAAAGATTTAGCATATAAAAGAGCAGAAGAATTACAAGAGAAATTAAATAACGGAGAAGATATAGGAGTACTTGGTGGAGTGCCAATAGCTATAAAAGATAATATTTGTACAAATGGAGTTAAAACAACATGTGCATCTAAAATGTTGGAGAATTTTACACCAATTTATGATGCAACTGTAGTAAAAAAATTAGAAGAAGCAGGTGCTATTATAGTTGGAAAAACTAATATGGATGAATTTGCTATGGGATCATCTACAGAAACTTCATATTTTAAGAAAACAAAAAATCCTTGGAATTTAAATAGAGTACCAGGAGGATCTTCAGGTGGAAGTGCAGCTGCTGTATCTTCAGATATGGCATTTGCAGCTTTAGGCTCAGATACTGGAGGATCAATAAGACAACCAGCTTCATATTGTTCTGTTGTTGGGCTTAAGCCAACATATGGATTAATATCTAGATTTGGACTTATAGCTTTTGCTTCTTCACTTGATCAAATAGGACCTTTCACAAAAACTGTAGAAGATGCAGCAGTTATGCTAAATGTTATATCTGGTCATGATAAATTAGATACAACATCTGCAGATATAGAAAAGGTAGATTATACAAAATCATTGGTAAATGATGTAAAAGGAAAAGTTATAGGAATTCCAACAGATTTTATAACAGAGGGAATAAGTGAAGATGTAAAGCAAGCATATGATAATGCTATTGATACACTAAAAGAGGCAGGAGCAAAAATTGAAGAAATAAAATTAGAATATGCAAAATATTCTTTAGCAACATACTATATAATTGCAACTGCAGAAGCTTCATCAAATCTTGGAAGATATGATGGTATAAGATATGGATATAGAGCAAAAGATTTTAATGATCTTGATGAATTATATGTAAAATCAAGAACAGAAGGTTTTGGGGATGAAGTAAAAAGAAGAATAATGCTTGGAACTTATGTATTATCTTCAGGATATTATGATGCATATTACAAAAGAGCTCAACAAGTAAGAACACTTATTGTAGAAAACTTTAAAAAAGCTTTTGAAAAATGTGATGTAATTATGATACCAACTGCTCCTAACACATCATTTAAATTTGGAGCACATAATGCAAGTCCACTTGAAATGTATCTAGAAGATATTTATACAGTTCCTGTAAATATAGCTGGTCTTCCAGGAATTTCAGTTCCGGGTGGATTTGGAAAAAATGGAATGCCAATAGGAATTCAATTTATTGCTAAAGCTTTTGATGAGCAAAATTTATTACAAGTAGCTTACACTTTTGAAAAAAACACATCATATATAGATAAAAAACCAGCAATAGAGGAGGGAAAATAAAATGAAAGAATACGAAGTAATAATTGGACTTGAAGTTCATGCTGAGCTTTCAACTAAAACAAAAATATATTGTAATTGTACTACTTCTTTTGGTGCAGATCCAAACACTCATTGCTGTCCTATATGTACAGGAATGCCAGGAACATTACCTGTATTAAATGAAAAAGTTGTTGAATATGCAGTAAAAGCAGGTCTTGCGACAAATTGTGAAATATCTAGATTTTCAAAACAAGATAGGAAAAATTATTTTTATCCAGATCTGCCAAAAGCATATCAGATATCTCAATATGATTTACCTTTATGTATTGGTGGACATATAGATATAAATGTAGATGGAAATAAAAAATCAATTGGAATAACAAGAATTCATATAGAAGAAGACGCAGGAAAATTAATACATGATGCATATACAGGAGATACTTTAGTAGATATGAATAGATGTGCTGTACCTTTAATAGAGATAGTATCTGAGCCAGATATTAGAAGTGCAGAAGAAGCAGTAGCATATATGCAGACTTTAAAATCTATATTAGAATATCTAGAAGTATGTGATTGTAAGATGCAGGAAGGCTCATTAAGATGTGATGTTAATTTATCTGTAAGACCAGTTGGACAAAAAGAATTTGGAACAAGAACAGAAACTAAAAACTTAAATTCATTTAAAGCAATACATAACTGTATTGAATTTGAAATTCAAAGACAGATTGAAGTACTTGAAAATGGTGGAAAAATTTATCAGGAGACTAGAAGATTTGACGATGCAAAAGGAATTGGATATGCTATGCGTACAAAAGAAGACGCACAAGATTATAGATATTTTCCAGAGCCAGACCTTGCACCAATAGTTTTAAGTGATGAATATATTGAAAATATTAAAAATTCATTACCAGAAATGCCACATATTAAAAAAGAAAGATATATAAAAGAATTTGGTCTTCCAGAATATGATGCAGAAATTTTAACTTCTTCAAAATATACTGCTGCCTTTTTTGAAAAGACAAATGATATTTGTAATAATCCAAAAGCTGTAGCAAACTGGATTATGGGAGACTTTGCAAGAATGCTAAATGAGAGTGAAATAGAAATAAATGAATCTAAAGTAAAAGAAGATAATTTGGCTTGTCTTATTACATTGATAGATAAAGGAACTATTTCATCAAAAATTGCTAAGCAGATATTTGAGGAAATGTTTAAAACAGGAGAGAATGCAAAAGATATTGTAGAGAAAAAAGGGCTTGTACAGATTTCTGATGAAGGAGCAATTAAGGCTATTGTAGAAAAAGTTGTAGAAGCAAACCCACAATCTGTAGCAGATTATAAAGCAGGAAAAGATAAAGCAATTGGATTTATGGTAGGACAGGTAATGAAAGAGACAAAAGGAAAAGCAAATCCACAAATTGTTAACAAATTGTTACTTGAAATAATAAATAAATAGTGTATAATATTAATATATATGTATAGAGGAGTGATAGTGATGAAAAAGACAAATATTATACTTGGAATAGTAATAGCTATATTTGTTATATGTGCTGTTTTTATACTGGTTAATGCAGTTATAAGTAATAAGCCTGATGATACTGTTCCAGTAAATGTTGATTTTGCAGCACTTTCATCAGAAATAGAGGAATCTACTAATTTTGATAGTTCAAAAATGAAGCAAATAACAATAGAAGATTTACAAAATGATTTTTCGATAAATAGTGAATGGGTAAAACAAGTAATAGGTCAAAGACCATATGTAAATGTTACATCAAGTATGTATGTTATAGTTGAAGTAACAGAGGGAAATGTAGATAACGTAGTTTCTGCTTTTGAAAAATACGGAGAAAGTTATGATGAAATGTGGAAGGATTATTTAACAGAAGAGTATGAACTTGTTAAAAATAGAAAAATTGGAGCAAAAGGAAACTATGTATATTTTATTGTTAGTGATTATGCTAGCGATATAGTAGATTTAATAAAATAAAAATGATACACCTAATAAATTTTAGGTGTATTTCTTTTGACAAAAATTAATATAAATAGTATAATAGCGATGGAGGGATAGTAAGATGAAGAATGAATTGATTTTAAAAAGATGTACAAAATGTGGGAATGTAATAGAAGTACTAAATAATAAATGTGATGGAATTAGCTGTTGTGGTGTACCAATGCTTGAGGTAAAATCAAATACAGAAGAATGTGCTATAGAAAAACATATTCCTACATATGAAAAGGTAGAAGATGAAATACTTGTAAAAGTTAATCATGTTATGGAAAAAGAACATTATATAGAATGGATTTGTATGGTGTATGAAAACAAAAAAATAATGATAACACTATATCCTGAACAAGAGGCACAAGCTAGATTTCCATATATTAAAGGTGCAACACTATATTCATATTGTAATAAACATGGGTTATGGAAAACAGAGGTAGAGTAGCATTTTTTGCTACTTTATTTTTTGTTCACTTGAATAAACGTATGTTTTGAGGTATAATTTAACTGGTGATATGATGGAAAATATTAAGCTAGATACAAGTGTACAATATTTAAAAGGTGTTGGACCTAAAATGTTTGAGCTTTTAAATAAACTTGGAATTTATACAGTAAGAGATTTAATAGAATATTATCCAAGAACATATGATGATAGAACTAAAATTTTAAATATTAAAGAATTTATAAAAGATCAAAATGCTTTATTTATAGGTAGATTAATAAAACCAGTAAGTGTTGTTTATGTAAATAGAAAAAAAATATTATCTACTGTCGTTATAGATGAAAATGGAGATATGGCATTACTAAAATGGTATAATCAAGTATATATAAAAGATAAATTAAAAGAAGGAGAAGTGTATCTTTTTTATGGAAAAGTAACTGCTACAAGTAGTACTCGAGCATGCGTTGAATCATGTAATATATATAATGTATCAGATGTAGATAAAATTCAAGGCTTATATCCAATTTATAGTCTAACTGCCGGAATTACTCAAAATTATTTGTTTAAATTAATAAGTGGCTTAATAGATAAAAATATAATGCTAAATGAGATTTTTTCTACTGAATTTAGAAAGAAATATGAACTTGCAGAGATAAATTATGCTGTAAGAAATATACATTTTCCTAAAAATTATGATATGGTAAAACTCTCAAGAGATAGAATAATATTTCAAGAATTATTTTTATTTCAACTTGCTTTATTAAATATGAAAGATCATAATTTAGTGACACAAAAAACTAATGAGTATAGTAATTTAGATGATAGCGAATTTTTAAAAATAATACCTTTTGAGCTTACTAATGCTCAAAAAAAGGTAGTAGCACAGATAAAAAATGATTTATCTTCAAATATTGTTATGAATAGACTAGTTCAAGGAGATGTTGGATCAGGAAAGACAATGGTTGCTGCAATTACTATGTATTTGGCAGTAAAAAATGGATATCAAGCAGCTCTTATGGCACCTACTACAATTCTTGCAAATCAGCATTATTTAGAACTTAGTAATTATTTTAAAAAACTAAATATAAATGTAGAGATTATAACATCTACTAATACTAAAAGACAAAAGGAAAAAATAATTGAAAGACTTAAAAACAATGAAATAGATATTTTAATAGGAACACATTCTATAATAGAAGATAATGTTGAATTTAACAACTTAGGTCTTGTTGTAACAGATGAGCAACATAGATTTGGTGTAAAACAGAGAATGAAATTGTCTAGTAAAGGGAATGTAGTAGATACTTTAGTTATGACAGCAACTCCTATTCCTAGATCTCTTGCTATAGTTTTATATGGAGATTTAGATATTTCTATTATAGATGAGTTACCACCTGGAAGAAAACCAGTTGAAACTTATGTTGTAAATGACAATTATAATATGCGTGTGAATAATTTCTTAAAAAAGCAAATGAATGAGGGAAGACAAGTATATATTGTATGCCCTTTAGTAGAAGAAAATGAAGATTTAGATTTAAACTCTGTAGAAAAATTATATGAAGAATATAAAAAAGAATTTTCAGATTATTCTGTTGGAATACTTCATGGTAAAATGAAGAATAAGCAAAAAGATGAGATTATGAATGAATTTAAAGAAAATAAAATAAATATGTTAATATCTACTACTGTAATTGAGGTAGGAATAAGTGTCTCAAATGCTACAGTTATGGTTATTGAAAATGCAGATAGATTTGGCCTTGCAGCTTTGCATCAGTTAAGAGGAAGAGTAGGAAGAGGAAGTGAAGCATCTTATTGTATTTTAAAAAGTAACAATAAATCTGCGATTTCTAGGCAAAGGCTTGATATTATGAGAAAAAGTAATGACGGATTTTTAATAGCAAAAAAAGATTTAGAATTAAGAGGACCAGGAGACTTTTTTGGAATAAGACAATCTGGAATGCCAGAATTTAAACTTGCAAATTTACTTACAGATACTAAGATATTAGAGAAGACTCAACTTGCTGTAAAAGAAGTAGTATCAGAAGACAAAAAATTAATTTTGCCACAAAATCAAATGATAAAAAAGGAGCTATTATTTAAATATGGAGATCAATTAAATAATATAGTTGGATAGGAGAAGAAATGATAAATATACAAAATGCGAAAGATACATTTTTAGATTATGTTAAAAATTATGATATAAACAATGGAAAAATAAAATTGAAAATGATTCATATATTAAATGTTGCTAAAAATTGCAAAGAAATAGCTGAGAGTTTAAAATTAGATGATGAACAGATTAAACTTGCATATCTTATAGGATTATTTCATGATATAGGTAGATTTGAGCAGGTTAGAATTTATAATACTTTTAGTGATAAAGATACAGGCCTTGATCATGGAGAATATAGTTTAAAAGTACTATATGATGATAAATTAATTGAAAAATTTATTGATACTCATAAATACGATGATATTATAAAAAAAGCTGTATTTTATCATAATAAAGCAAAAATTGCGGATGATGTAAAGGGAGATGCTTTAATATTTTCAGAAATTATAAGAGATGCAGATAAAATAGACATTTATCGAGTAATAAATGAAGATGATATGAAGGATATTTTTTGGTATGACAATTTTGAAAATTTAGATATTTCTGAAAAATTAATGAATGAATTTGAAAATACACATTTTATAAATTATAAAGATATAAAAAATAATGCAGATTTAATTTTAGCTTTTTATGGCTATGTTTTTGATTTTAACTTTAATTATTGTTTAAAAAATATAAAAGATAATAAATTTCTAGAAAGATTTTATCAAAGAGTTAAAGAAACTTTTAAAAGTAGGAATATAAATATAAAAGTGGAAAAGTTATTATGCATTTGTAATAATTATATTGATAAAAAAATAAAAAGCATGTGATTCACATGCTTTTTAAAACATTGTTATAACTTTTGAGCTTAATGCATTTCCAATTAAAAATAGTACAACACATACAATTACTGTTATTATAACAGAAATTATACTAGTCATTATAGCTCTACCAAAAGTAAGTTTTTTAGGACCTCTTTGTATTTCAGATAAAGAGGAATTATTTTCTTTTTTGAAAATATCTTTTTTAAATATTTTTTTACATAAATTTCTTATTAATTTTTTAAATGAAAATCTTACAGTACCAGTGACTTTTTGATAATTTATATTAACTGTATAATATGTAAATGATTGAAGTAGTGTACCAATTAAAAATGTTGAAAGTAATGTTCTAATAAGTACAGTACTATATTCGGATACTAATGTATTATCAAATATCATTGAAAAGATAATGTCAATAGCATTTCCTCCCAAAGAAGTATTTATAGAATTAAAGCATCCTACAAGTAATATAGCCCAAAGAAATACTGTAAGAGTAGCTGGTATAAATAATTTTTTTGTTTCATAGTTATAAAGTGTAGTAATCATTAATGCTAGTTTCATTGCTGTGTCCATAATTACAATTAATACTAACGTAATAAGTATAACTAATAAAACGGTAATAAGCCACATAAATATCACATCCTATTTTTTGATTCTTGTTATATATAATAGTTTTTCTCCGATACGTTTGTATATAGTTTTCTTTTGTTTGTTTTTTTCTTCTTTTGTTTGTGCTTCTTTTTTTAGATTGTGTAGCTTTATAATCTCAGTGTAAAGCATTTCTAATTTATCTCCAAATTGTTCTATTGAATATTCTTTTGCTGTTTGATATCCATTGCTAACCAAAGAATTTGCCATTTTTTCATCATTAAATAATTTTAGAATATAATTTTTAAACTCGGCATTTTTCTTTACAAGAATACCATTTTTACCATTTTTAATATATTCAGATAAGTTTGGAGCATATTTTGCAACAACTGGAATACCTGCTGCCATTGCTTCGATAAATGTTAATCCTTGTGTTTCTGTAAGAGATGCATTTACAAATACATCACCTAAATTATAATATTTAGGAACATCATTATATGGTATTTTACCAGTAAAGATAACTTTATCTTGAATGTTTAATTCTTTAGCTTGTTCTTGTAAATCTTTTTTTGAAGGACCATCCCCTACAATTAAAAATTTACAATTAGGATATTCATTAAATATAGAGGGCATTACATTCATAATAACATCTATACTTTTTTCTGTTGCAACTCTACCAAGAAAAAGTATTACTTTTTCTTCAGGTTTTATTCCTAAAGATTCTTTTAGTTTGTTTTTCTCTTCTAATGTAAAATTAGATTTTGAAAAAGGTTTTATATCGATACCAGTAGGAATAACATATATAGGTTTATTTTTTACATTACATTTATATTTTAAGTATTTAGCAGTTTTATTTGAAGGAGTAATGACACATTCTGCTTTTCTTAAAAATCTTCTAGAAAATTTTCTGACTAATCTTTTTAAATAAATATTTCTTCCTTTTATTGGAGTTATATAATGTACATAATCTTCCCACATTGTATGATAAGTGTGGATAAAAGGAATGTCATATTTTCTTGAGATTATTTTTCCAAATGCACCAAGTGAAAATTCAGATTGTGTATGCACAATATCTAAATTTAATTCTTTTATTTGTTTAGCTATTTCTCTAGAGTAAAAGGTTGCTACTCTGTTTTTATATTGTTTAGCAATAAGTAGAGGAATGCTATTTAACATATATAATGTTTGATTTTCATTTGGTTGTATAGATTTTGATGTTGTAAAGACGTATACTTGATGTCCTCTCTTTTTCATTTCTTGTTCTATCATATTAATCGAAGTTACAACACCTGATGTAACAGGATTATATGTGTCGGTAAAAATACCAATTTTCATAATATTACAACTCCTTAAAAAATGTATGTAAAAAATAATACATTTTTAGCTAAAATAACACAAATATTATATATTAATTAATAAAAAAAGTCAATATTGAGAGATTTTTTTGGTAAAATAATACTGTAGTATAAATATATGGGATTACATAAGATATAATAACAAAATAATTGACTAAAATTAAATAAATGTGTTATAATTTAATTATCTAAGTAATTATGGATATTACTTAATGTAGGAGGATGGTACTAATGAAAAAAATAGGAAGATTAAAATTTAAAGCTAGAGCTAAGGAAGTGTTAATATTAATAATTTTTATAGCAGTTACATCTTTTGCTATAATTGAGATAAAGAATTTATTAAATCAGGAAAAAATAAAAAATTTAACAGAACAAATAAGTATTTCTGGGGGAACACAAGAAAATAACGGTGGTATTTTAGCATCTCTTGCAGAAGATACTCCATTAAGAGTTACTGGAAATGCAATAGCAGTTTTAGATATTCCAGCTTATTCTATAAGGGGCCAAATAGCAGAGGGAACAGATGATGAAACTTTAAAAAATTACATAGGAAAATTTGAAGGTTGTGCTGAAGCAGGACAGATTGGTAATTATTGTTTAGCTGCACATAATAATATATATACTGAGCTTTTTAGAGATTTACATAAAGTACAAGTTGGAGATAAAGTAAGAATTGTAACAAAAACACATGAATATGTATATACTGTAACTTCAACAGAAGTAGTTGATCCTTCTAGAACTGACGTGCTAAATGGAGGAACTAAAAGAGAAATAACTCTTATTACTTGTACACAAGCTGCAACTAAAAGAATAGTTGTAAAAGGTGAATTAACTTCAGAAAGAGAGCTTGACGCTAAGGAGCAAGAAGAAGGTGTAAAATAATGCCAAAAAAAATAAAGAAAGAAAAAGAACTAAAATTTAAAAATAGTGAAAAGAAGTTTATAAATGTAAATAATGTGCATTATTATTTTATAGCTTTATTTATTATCTTAGTATGTATTTGTGTAGGTGTGGGAGTTTATAGATATTTAGAAGATAGCTATCATGTAAATTCTTCAAATGCTGTTGAAAGGCTAATTTATAGCGAAAAAGTTGATGAAGGATATAATGTGTATTATGTGATAAGGAATGATAAAGGTGAAGTTTATGCTACTTTTTCAACTCCTAATAATAGCGATGAGAAAAAGTGGGGAGAAGATAAATTCCTAGATTATAATGAAGAAATATATGCAAGTGGTATTTTAGATTATGATACTCAAAATAGAGATAGTGGAAAAGATGCAGATTGGAGTTTTGAAATAGAGCTTGCTGATGGAACCGAAAAATATTATTCTAGTAATGCTACTACACATATAGAAAAAGAAAAATTTGCTCAAGTCATAAAGAAATATTTTGATCAGGATATAATATATAAATAAAATGCATTATTTAGTTTTAGTAATAGCATGTATTGCTATAGTGCTTGTATTTATTTGTAAATATTATGGTTTGAGTATTATTTATCCTACATTAGTTATTATACTTGCAGTAGTATTAGATGTATTATCTAATACTATTAGTAGTAGAAAAAATAAAAGAGAAAATAATAGCTTAAAAAAAGATGATCCAGACGATCCAATAATTTAAATAATGATATAAGGAGTAAATTATGTTTACTCTTTATATTTTTTTGACTTTTTACATAAAAAATGTTAAAATATTACATGTAAAAATTTATTTTTTTAATAAGGAGGCGAAAAAAATGGCAAAAAAAGTAGTAGCAATTGTTGGAAGACCTAATGTTGGAAAATCTACTTTATTTAATGTATTTGCTGGAGAGAAAATTTCAATTGTAAAAGATATACCAGGAGTAACACGTGATAGAATATATGCAGATTGTGCTTGGCGTGGAACAACATTTCAAGTGATTGATACTGGTGGAATTGAACCAGAATCTGATGATATAATAATAAAGCAAATGAGAAGACAAGCAGAGCTTGCTATGGATATTGCTGATGTTATCGTATTTATAACTGATGTAAAGACAGGAGTTACAGTGTCAGATGAGGAAGTTGCTCAAATGCTAAGGAAGACAAAGAAACCTGTTATTTTAGTTTGTAATAAATGTGATAGAGTTGGAGCACCTCCTGATGAGTTATATGAGTTTTATAACTTAGGGCTTGGAGATCCTATGCCAATTTCTGCTGGTAAGAAGCTTGGAATTGGTGAACTTTTAGATGAAATATATAATAAATTTGGTAGTGTAGAAACTGAGATTGAAGATGAAGATACAATAAGGGTTGCAGTAATTGGAAAGCCTAATGCTGGAAAATCTTCCCTTATAAACAAAATACTTGGAGAAGAAAGAGTAATTGTATCAGATATTGCTGGAACTACAAGAGATGCAATAGATACATATTTTGAAAATAAGTTTGGAAAATATATTTTTGTTGATACTGCAGGTATTAGAAGAAAGAATAAAGTTTATGATAAACTTGAAAAATATTCTGTGCTTAAAGCAAAAAGTGCTATTGAAAAAGCTAATGTTTGCTTAATAATGATTGATGCAACAGAAGGTGTAACAGAACAGGATGAAAAAATTGCAGGTATTGCACATGAAGCAGGAAAAGGTGTAATAATAGTAATAAATAAATGGGATTTAGTAGAAAAAGAAACAAATACTATGCAAAAGTATAAAAAACAAGTTTATGCTAAACTTGCATATTTAGACTATGCACCAATAATATTTATTTCTGCTGTTACTGGTCAAAGGGTAGATAAAATATTTGAATTAATAAATGAGGTAGATAAGCAAAATAGTCAAAGAATTTCTACTGGAATGCTAAATGATGTATTATCTGATGCAATAGCAATAACTCAGCCTCCTTCAGATAAGGGTAGAAGATTAAAGATATATTACATGACACAAGTTTCAACAAGACCACCTACATTTGTTATATTTGTTAATTCTAAAGAATTAATGCATTTTTCATATGTAAGATATATTGAAAATCATTTAAGAAAGCAATTTGGATTTAAAGGAACACCTATACATATGATTATTAGAGAAAGAAAAAGTGATAAAGACTAGTGAGGTAATATGAGTATAAATATAGTTTTAATATTTGTTATTGTTTATATTATTAATATGTTTAATCCCTCTATTATAATTTGTAAACTTAAAACAAAAGAAGATATACGTAGACTTGGTAATATGGATGCAAGTGTATACAATTCATTTAAGGTAATGGGAAATTTTACTGGAATATTAGTGTTATTACTTACAATTTTTAAAGTGATATTAAGTTATTATATTGCAAAGTTTATAGCTATTTATTTAGGAGAAAATATAGCAAGTACTATGTTTGAGTCTACTGTTATTTTAGGTTGTATGATAGGACATTGCTTTCCTGCCATATATAAATTTAATGGTGGAAAAGGAATAGTAGAATTTATAATACTTATGAGTATATTTAGTACTAGATATGTTGCAGTTTGTATGGTAGTAGGATTAATTGTAATAGCAATAACTAAAGTAGTAGCTAAAGGCACGCTTGCTGGATGTATATTATATTTAATTTTATCTTTAATACTTGGATGTAGTTATATTCCAGCTTTAATTATATCATTACTAATTGTGTTATATAAGCATAGGGAAAATATTCAAAGAATGATAAATAAACAAGAAAATACAATATAAGAAAGGAAGATAATTTATGGAAAAAATGTTAATTTTTGGACACAAAAGTCCAGATACTGATACAATTTGCTCTGCAATTGTAATGGAAAATTTACAAAAAAAATTAGGAAAAGAAGTAGAAGCTGTAAGACTTGGAAATTTAAATAAGGAAACAGAATATGTACTTAATTATTTAGGTGTTAATGCACCAAGAATGATTGAAAAAGTTGAAGATGGACAAGAAGTAATACTTGTTGATCATAATGAGTTTTCACAAAGTGTAGATAATATTGAAAATGCTAAAATAAAAATGGTTGTTGATCATCATAGAATTTGTGATTTTCAAACATCAGAGCCATTGTATTATAGAGCAGAGCCTGTAGGATGTACATGTACAATATTATATAAACTTTATAAAGAAAATAATGTGGAAATAGATAAAAAAATTGCGTCTCTTATGATGAGTGCTATTATTTCTGATACATTACTTTTAAAATCTCCAACTAAAACAGTTGAAGATGAAAACGCAGTAAAAGAATTGGAAAAAATATCTGGATTAAATGCTCAAGTATATGGTCTTGATATGTTAAAAGCTGGAACAGATTTAAGTGGATTTACAGCAGACGAATTGATATCTTTAGACTGTAAAGTATGTACATTAAAAGATAAAAATGCAAAGGTTGCACAAGTAAATACTGCAGATATTAATGATATGATGAATAGAAAAGAAGAAATAGAACAAGCTATAAGTGCAGATATTGAAAAAAATAATTTAGATTTATTTGTATTTGCTATTACAGATATTATAAATAGCAATTCACAAGCAATAGTTCTTGGTAAAAATACAGATATATTTGAAAGAGGATTTAATAAAAAATTAGAAGACAATACTGCCTTTTTACCTGGAGTAGTATCAAGAAAAAAACAAATATTACCAGTATTACAAGAAAACGCTTAAAAAATAATGCTTTTGAGTTTATACTTGAAAGCATTTTTTGTTGACTTTAACTTTTTTTAGTTTTATAATTTTATTATATTTAGGAGGAAAAAGTGGCAAGAAGATTTATTGTTGAAAATGATAATATAAATAGTATAGATGATAATAATATTATTATATCAGGAAGAGAAGTAAAACATATTCAAGTTTTAAGGCACAATATAGGAGATGAAATAATTATAAATGATAAGATATATAGTATAGTAAAAATTGGAAGAGAAGATATTACATTAAAGTATGAAAAAGAGGCACCATTAATAGGAATACCTAAAACAAATGTTACTCTTTATATTGCTTTACTTAAAAATGATAAACTAGATTTTGTTATTCAAAAAGCAGTAGAAATTGGAGTAAAAAAGATAGTACCATTTACATCTTCTAATACAATAGTAAAATTAGATGACAAGGGAAAGATTAAAAGAAAAGAAAAACTTCAAAAAATAGCTGAAGAAGCATGTAAGCAATGTGGTAGGATGGATATGGTAGATGTAGCAGATATAGTAACTTGGGATAAAATGTGTGAAAAATTATGTGAAAATGATGCTGTACTTTTTGCTTATGAGTCATCTCACATTTCTTTAAAGGAAAAATTAAATGATATAAAAGACAAAGAATATACAAATATTGGTATTATTATTGGAGCCGAAGGTGGATTCACTCCTAAAGAGGCACAAAAGCTAGAAAATATAGATAATGTTGCATGTATATCACTTGGTAGCAGAATATTAAGAGCAGAAACAGCAGCTTTAAATTTGTTATCTATTGTTTTATATGAAATGGAGGAATAGTATGAAAATTATGATATATCCAGATAAATTAAAAAAAGGGGATATTGTTGGAATTACAGCAGTGTCTGCAACGTCTAATGCTCAAAAAATAGATTTAGCAATAGACAATATTATGAATCTTGGCTTAAATGTTATTGAAACAGATAATGTAAGAAAAGATGAAGGAATAGTAAGCTCTAATGGAGAACAAAGAGCAACTGAACTTTTAGAATTATATAAAAATACCAGTGTTAAATATATAATTGCAGCAAGAGGTGGAGAATTTTTAATGGAGATGTTACCATATTTAGATGAACATCAAGATGTTATAAGAAATAACCCAAAATGGTTTCAAGGATTTTCAGACCCATCTCTTTTAAATTTATACATTACTACTAAGTTTAATATAGCTACTATTCATATGGAAAACATTAGTGACTATGCTATGAATCCAAGATATAAATCAATCCAAGATTGTATAGATTTTATGTTTAGTAATGATGAGGAGTTTGTGCAAGAGAGTTATCCTAAGTATCAAAAAAATGAATATGAAGAAGGAAATATTAAAGGATATAACTTAACAGAAGATAATATATATGAATGTGATATAAATGATATAGAATTTGAGGGAAGAATAATTGGCGGATGTATAGATACATTTTCTCTTATATCTGGTACTAAAATGGATAATATAAACAACTTTATTTCACAATTTGATGAGGGAATAATTTGGTACATAGACAATTGTGAATTACAGCCTTTAGAATTTTATAGAAGATTATGGCATATGGATCAAATGGGATATTTTAAAAATGTTAAAGGATTTTTAATAGGAAGGTCTATGATGCAAGAGAATAATAATGATTATTATTTTAGCTTTAAAGATGCTGTAAAAAGAGCATTAGAAAAATATAATGTACCAATTGTATATAATGTGGATCTTGGACATATACCACCACAAATGACTATAATAAATGGAGCTTATGCAAAATTTCATTATAAAAATGGAAAAGGAAAACTTATACAAAAATTAATATAAAAAATGCACTTTTAAAGTGCATTTTTTATTGCCATATTCCAATTTTTTGTTGTTTAGCTTCATTTTCAAATTTTTCTAAATAATCTTGTAAAGAAATGTCTGGTTTATAATAATTGCTTTGAGCATATCCATTAATTACAAGTTTTGCATTAAATAAATAATTTTCAATATTTTCCTCATTTATTGTGTCTATTTTTTCAAGCCATACATATCTTAAAAGTCTGTTATAATCATCTGTTTGAGATATATCTTTTTGTAAATATACTTTTTTACCTAAAAGTTCATTAGTAGTATATTCTGTTGCTTCTTTACCATATTCTTCAATTTTAGTTGTATATTCAGGACAATTTACACCAATAAATCTTACTTTTTCTTCTTTTCCATTAATGTTTACCCATATTGTATCGCCATCAATCACTTTTGTAACTGTAGCTTCGGTAAGTTCTATTTGATTATTTGGATTATCTATACTTGTTATAGTATTGTTTTCTTGATAAATATTAATATTGTTATTTAAGTAATTTTTATAATATACAGCAAAAAGTATAGCTATAACAACTAACAATATAACAGTTATTATTTTTTTTATATATTTTTTCATAATTCACCTTCCATATGATATTATACATGAAAGTTTTTTCTTTAGCAATTACTTTAATGACTTAGACATATTTTTTATTCTTTCAAATTCACTTAATGTTACAAATTCAAAACCATTTTCTTTATAGTATTTAATAAGTCTTTGGACAGCAGAAACAGTTGTATCAAAAGTATCATGCATAAGGATAATGTCATTTCCTGTTGTAGTATCAATTACGTGACTGACTATTTTTTCTGTGTTTTTATAATCCCAATCTAAAGAATCTACATTCCATAAAACACTTTGTAGTTCCTGACTTTCTATTATATCTTTTACGTCATCATTTAGTATTCCATATGGAACTCGTATATATGATGGGATTTCTTGAGTTATTTCATATATTATATTACTAGTTGTTGTTATTTGATCTAGTACTTCTTCGCGAGATATTTTAGTAAAAAATAGATGTTTATAGCTATGTATTCCAATTACATGCCCTTCATTTTTTTCTTGTTGTAATATTTCTGGATATTTTATAGCATTTTCACCTAATATAAAAAAATTAGCTTTAACATTTTCTTCTCTTAATATATTAAGTAGGTCCGATGTATGTTTACTTGGTCCATCGTCAAAAGTTAAAATTAGAAGTTTTTTATTATTATATTTTTCTATTAATTCTTGTTCTTTAGGTGAAGGTGAAAAACTATCACTATTTATATGTACTAGTGTTATGTCAAAAACAAATATTGCTAGAATTATAAAAAATAATTTAATAGTAGATTTTTTTATATATACAGTCTTCATAATCAACCTCATAATAAGTATATTAATCTACAAAAATTAATATTCATTATAGTTTGACTTAAAAACTTATGTTTGATATAATATACAAGAAAAAGAGGTGCTTATATTATGATTGAAGATAGAGTTATATCTCCAGAACTTATATATGAAGATGATAATTTTGATGAAAAAATAGATGAGACAACTTTAAGACCTCAAACTTTTAGTGAATATATAGGTCAAGAAAAAGTAAAAGAAAATTTAAAGGTATATATAGAAGCAGCAAAGGATAGAGGAGAAGCTTTAGATCATGTACTTTTATATGGACCTCCAGGACTTGGAAAGACAACGCTTGCTATGATAATTGCAAATGAAATGAATAGTCATATAAAGATAACTTCAGGTCCTGCAATAGAAAAAGCAGGAGATCTAGCTGCAATTCTTACAAATTTACAAGAAAATGATATTTTGTTTATAGATGAGATACATAGATTAAATAAATCAGTTGAAGAGATTCTATATCCAGCTTTAGAAGATTTTAGTTTAGATATTGTAATAGGAAAAGGTCCTT
Organism: uncultured Clostridia bacterium; assembly: GCA_944387375.1. Lineage (GTDB taxonomy): Bacteria > Bacillota > Clostridia > TANB77 > CAG-465 > CAG-465. Next base: position 26,754 of record CALXEQ010000007.1, on the reverse strand, counting down.
CTGCTAAATCTATAAGGCTTGATTTACCTAAATTTACTTTAGTTGGTGCAACAACCAAAGCTGGATCTCTTTCTTCACCACTTCGCGATAGATTTGGTATAATACATAGACTTGATTTATATACGCAAAAAGAACTTGCAACTATTATACAAAGAAGTTCTAAAATTTTGGGAGCTCAAATAGATGAAGAAGCAGCCTTAGAGATTGGATCAAGATGTAGGGGAACACCAAGAATTGCAAATAGATTATTAAAAAGAGTAAGAGATTTTGCACAAGTAGAAAAAAAAGAATCAATAGATTATCAAATAGCAAAAAAAGCTTTAGATAGACTTGAAATAGATGAGATTGGACTAGACAATACAGATAGATTAATGCTAAAAACAGTAATAGAAAAATTTAATGGTGGACCGGTTGGAATAGATACTTTAGCTGCATGTATTGGTGAAGATAAAGATACAATAGAAGATGTTTATGAGCCATATCTAATGCAAATTGGATTTTTAAGTAGAGGACCAAGAGGAAGAATGGCAACGCCTTTGGCATATGATCATTTAAATATAGAATATAAACCGGGAAAAAGGAGTTAGTATGAAAAAAGTATTAATGCATGTTTGTTGTGCACCATGCTTTATAACTATACAAGAAGATATAGAAAAAAATGGAATGTTAATAAATGAAAAAAGAGAAAAGGTTGAACTTAGTGCATATTGGTATAATCCAAATATTCATCCAAAGGCGGAATATGAAAGACGAAAAGAGTCTTTTATTAAGTTTTGTGATATGAAGAATGTGGATAGAATTATTTGTGATGAATATGATCTTAACGGCTTTGTAAAAGATGTAGTAGAAAATGTTGGAGAAAATAAAAAATATAATATTAGATGTAAGTATTGTTATTATAGAAGATTAGAAAATGTATTTAAATATGCAAGTGAAAATGGGTATGATATAGTATCAACTACACTTACTAGAAGTCCTTATCAAAATCATGATGTTATAAATAAGGTGGCAGAAGAATTATCTAAAAAATATGGTGTTGAGTATGTATATTCAGATTATCGTTCTACATACTATGAAGGACAAAGAAAAGCTAGAGAATACGGACTTTATATGCAAAAATTTTGTGGTTGTGTGTTTTCTTTTGATTCAGGAAAGTGGGTATATTAATTGAAAAAGTATTCAAAAAATGTTTTAAGGTTTAAAAAGTTATATGTGTTTTTAATAAGTATTTTTGTAGTATTACTAGTTATAGGTATAGTGCTTCTTGCGTGTTTTTGTTTTAATGATAGAATAGAGATAGAAAGTCAAAAAAATGATGCTATTAATGTTTCAGATGATGTGGCACTAAATTCTACCCCCATAATTATAGATAATTTAGTAGTTGGAGCTACATATAATTCTAGGTGGGTTAGTGCAAATAAATATTATTTTAAAAGTAATAACAAAAATGATTGTGAGATAGATGTATATAATGATGACGTAAAGGCTGGTACATATAAAATAAAGGAATTTTTAACAGATGAAAATACAGTATTTGTAAATACTAGCTATCCAAATTATGTAGATGAGTATTTTGCTATTGCTAAAGATTCAAATTATGCTTTAGTTTCACAGTTTGGACAGACACAAGTGGAACAAAAAGATTATGAATATGTAAAAAAAGCTTTGGGATTATATAGACTATATAATACAACTATGAATATAAAAAATGTATATAATGGATATATTAATGCTAATACGCCAGTAAGAATCTTAACTGTAACAAGTAATGGAAAGGGAATGTTTGGTGGAGTCTATAGTAGTATAATTTTAGCTTTTCCAAATGAAAATAAAGCTAAAATTCTTCAATATAGCTATACAAAAGATCTAGAAAATAGTGATGATTTTCCTATATATTCTGTTGAATTTTTAGCAGATTTAAATGGAGATGGTAAAAGCGAGATAATAACACGAGAAGTTACAGAATTTAATGTAACATATAATGTGTTTGAGTATGAAAATGACAATTGTTTTAATGTATTAAGTGAGACTATGAAAGGAAATAAATAATTTATATTGACTTATACATAAAAAAAGAGTATAATTATTACATAACGTTGATGGGACGAGTAAGTTTTAACACTGTTACAAGAGAGAATTGGTCATGGGCTGGAAGCCAATTTTAATAAGATATTACCGAAGACTACCCCGGAGTTAGTAGGAAACTACCGTTGATTTCGTACAATCATAAATTAAGTTAAAAATTAGGGTGGAACCGTGCAATAAATATATTGTACCCCTATAGACAAAAAATGTGTCTGTAGGGGTACATTTTTTGTAGTAATTTAAAGGAGGAAAAGGTTCTATGAAAAAATATGCAAGAAAAGTCACGAGATAAACATTAAAGTATAAAATAAAGTAATATTAATTTTTTATAGGAGTGATTTTTTATGAGTAAATATGTAAATAGTAATAATGAAGTATATGAAGGAGATTTAGATTTACAAGTTTTAAGACATACAGCATCTCACATAATGGCACAAGCGATAAAAAGATTATTTCCACAAGCAAAACTTGCAATAGGTCCAGCAATAGAAAATGGATTTTATTATGATATTGATGTAGAGCCAAAACTTGTTGAAGCTGATTTAGAAAAAATAGAAGCTGAAATGAAAAAAATAATAAAAGAGAATTTAAAAATAGAAAGTTTTAAATTACCAAGACAAGAAGCTTTAAAATTAATGGAAGAAAGAAATGAGCCATATAAAGTTGAACTTATTAATGATTTACCAGAAGATGAAGAAATATCATTTTTCAAACAAGGTGAATTTGTAGATTTATGTACAGGTCCACATATGCTATACACAAAAGCAGTAAAAGTATTTAAGCTAATGAATATTACAGGTGCATATTGGCGTGGAGATGAAAAAAATAAAATGCTACAAAGAATATATGCAACAGCTTTTGAAAATAAAGAAAACTTAGAAAAATATTTAGAAGAATTAGAAGAAGCTAAAAAAAGAGATCATAGAAAAATAGGAAAAGAGTTAGAATTATTTATGATAGCACCAGAAGGTCCTGGTTTTCCATTCTTCCTACCCAAAGGTATGGAGTTAAGAAATGTACTTGAAGATTTTTGGAGAAAAATACATAAAGAACATGGATATGTAGAGATAAAAACTCCAATGATTTTAAATGAAGAATTATGGCATCGTTCAGGTCACTGGGATCATTATAAAGAAAACATGTATACAACAAAAATAGATGATACAGACTATGGTATAAAACCAATGAACTGTCCAGGAGGAATGCTAGTATATAAAAATTCTATGCATTCTTATAGAGATTTACCAATAAGAGCTGGAGAACTTGGACTTGTACATAGACATGAAAAATCTGGAGAATTAAACGGATTATTTAGAGTTAGATGCTTCACACAAGATGATGCTCATATATTCTGCTTGCCATCACAAATTGAGGAAGAAATCTCAAATGTAATAAAATTAATTGATGAAGTATATAGTATATTTGGATTTGAATATGAAATTGAATTATCAACAAGACCAGAAGACTCTATGGGGTCAGATGAACAATGGGAGATGGCAGAAGGAGCTCTAAAAAAAGTTTTAAAAGATTTAAATATGAAATATGAACTTAATGAAGGAGATGGCGCTTTCTATGGTCCAAAAATAGATTTTCATATTAAAGATTGTCTAGGAAGAAGTTGGCAATGTGGTACAATTCAATTGGATTTCCAAATGCCAGAAAGATTTGATTTAACTTATATTGGCGAGGATGGAGAAAAACATAGACCAGTAATGCTACATAGAGTTATATTTGGAAGTATCGAAAGATTTATTGGAATATTAATTGAACAATATGCAGGAGCATTTCCAACTTGGCTTGCACCAGTACAAGTAAAAATATTAACAATAGCAGATAGACATGTAGATTATGCTAAAAAATTAATGAAAGAAATGTCATCTAAAGGAATAAGAGTAGAACTTGATGATAGAGAAGAAAAAATGGGATATAAAATAAGAGAAGCTCAACTTCAAAAAGTACCATATATGTTAATTATTGGAGATAAAGAAGTTGAAGAAAATAAAGTTAGTATGCGTTCAAGAGATAAAGGAGATCTTGGAAGTATAGAAAAAGAAAAATTTATTGAAAAAGTTGAAGAGGAAATTAAAAATTTGTCTAAATAGTAAAAATACACCCAATATTAGAGTTGTTAAAAATGTTAAACACTTTAAATATGTGGGTGTATTTTATTTTGTAATTTTATTGAAATATTTATAAAACAATTCTGAAATATAGAAGAAATAGTATTATAATATAAGGCAAAAAAATAAGGAAAAAAATTTGTTTTATATAAAAAAAGAAAGTTTTGTGATATATTATGCGTAAGGGGTGAATATGATGAAAAAACATTTTAAGAAGATTTCAATACTTATGATTCTTATGCTAATGTGTGTAGGTATTTGCTTTACAACTGTAACTGCCACACAATTATCATTTGGATTAGAAGGTGATGTGACAGGATGTAGATATTGGGCAACTGGTGCAAGAGGCTCTACTACAACTGATCACTCATCTTATAGGTATAAAGTTGGAGATACTTATGCTTATTGTATAGAAGCTGGTGTTGCTATTTCAAAAGGTGCTTTATATAGTGAGCAAGGAACAATTGAAGATCCTAGATTTAGTTGGCTTATTTATAACGTGACTGATGAACAAGAAAAACAAGCAGCTATATGGGCTTTAGCAGGTGACGTGCTAGGTAATGGTTCTAAGCTTGTTGCGGGAGAAGGTCAAACAACTGAAATAATGCCTGCAGAAATACAAGCTTGGATAGATAAAGCTACTGCAGGAACTGCTAACAATGGTCAAGTAGCAAATGCAGTAATTAATGCAACTGGTGATAAATTTACTTATAATGAAGCTGAAAATGCATATATCTCACCAGCTATGGAGATTCAAAACTCATCTAATAACTGGTTAAGTGAAGCACCAGCAGGCTCAAGTATAAGACAAAGAGCAGATGGATTATATGAAATTGTTGTTCCAGCAACAGCTGTTTCAGGTGATATCACTGTAACTATTCATGCAGATTGTAATACTACTGCTACTACTTATGCACCAGCTACAATGTGGGGAGATGGAACACATCAAGTTGTTATAACTGGTGGATTAGGCACTGTTACTGGTCAAGGAACTAGTAGAAGTTTTACAATAGAAGCAGTTGGTAATTATGATGTAATAAAAATAGATGAACATGGAAAACCTGTTGCTAATTGTAAATTTGAAATTACAGGGCCTTATGGATATCATAATACTATAATAACAAATGAAAATGGTACTGCTACAGTAAAAGGTGTAAGAGTAGGTACATATACTCTTACAGAAGTTGAGGTTCCAGTAGAAGGAAATTATTATATACATCAAACAAATATAAATAAAACTATAACAGTAACAAGTGGTGCTACTTTTGAATTTGAAAGTACAAACTATTATAAAAGAGGAAGTGCACAATTATATAAAAGAGATGTATATGAAGATACCGATCCTAAAGGCGATTCAATATTAGAGGGAGCAGAATATACTTTATATGCTGCTGAAGATATTTATGAAGGTGTTGAACCATATCGTACATTATTATTTGAAGCTAATGAGCCTATTACAGTAGTTACAGATACTGGAGAGACTGATAAAGTTAAAACAGATAAAGATGGTTATACACCAGTTATAAAAAATGTAAAAAGTAAACTTGAAAATAAAGAGTTGGATGGATTACCAATTGGAAATTACTACTGGAAAGAAATAAAACCATCAAAAGGATTTAATCTAAATGATGAACCTATAAATATATCTATAACTAATGATGATCCTGATGATGTATATGCTGCAGATATGGATCCTGTTGTTAAAAAACACTTAGAAACTCCTATAAAAGGAAGAGTTCAAGTTATAAAAATGGATAATAATCCGGATAGTACAGAAGAAAGCCCTGCAAAGGGAGCTATATTACAAATAACTTTAAAGAGTGATGAAAGTCAATTTTATCGAGCTGAAGTTGATAAAAATGGATTTGCTGAATTTATAGATGAAGTATTTCATGAACAGCATCCAGAAGAGGAATGCACTATACCTTATGGTGAATATACTCTTACAGAGGTAAAAGAAAGTGATAGTGGAGAACATTTTAATTATTATATACAAGCAGAAACTGTTATTGTAGATGTAGAGGGAGAAACAGAGCAAAGAATAGAAATGGATGAACCTGTTCCTATGCATTTACAAATTATAAAGAAAGATTTAAAAACTAATCAGACTGTTGCTCTTGAGGGGGCTGGATTTAAAATTTACAGTATAGCTGATAAAGAATTTGTAAGTTTATTTGATCCACAGCAAGATAAATATATTGATACTTTCTATACTGGTGAAAATGGATATTTAATAACACCAGATGTATTATATGCAGGAGAATATATAGTTTATGAAGTAAAAGCTCCAGATGGTTATGTCTTAAATGAAGAATGGGCAGCACCAATGGAAAAAGATGAGAATGGAAATATTATTGAAGATGAAAATGGAAATTATGTAATAGATGAATCTAGACTTGGTGAAGGTGGAAAACATATAACTGTAGATAAACAAGCATTAGGTATTGCTGAGGATGCTCAGTACCCAGGACTTGATGCAGGAGACTTAATATATAAAGTTGAAATGGGAGATAAACCAACTCCTGTACATTTAAAAATATTTAAAAAAGGTTTAGTTATTACTGATACTAAGCAAGAGGCTACAGAATATGGTGATGCACTACAACCAGTATACACAGAACAAGTGTTACCAGGAGTAACTTTTGATTTGTATGCAGCAGAAGAAATAAAATCTGCTGATGGTAGAGTTCATTTTTATAATAAAGATGAATTTATTGAGAGTATTACAACAGACGAAAATGGTATAGCTGAAATTGATGAATTACCATTAGGAAAATATTATGTAGTAGAGTCTGATTCTGAAGATAATAAAGTTTTATTGGATGAAGAAAAAACATATTTTGAAGCTGAATATCCTGGACAATATGTTCAAGAAGTAGAAGTTAATTTAGATAAGAAAAATACAAATAAACAAGTGGAATTAAAATTTGATAAAGAATTCCAAGAAGCTCCAGAAGGAGAAGAACAAGAATATAGATATATTCTAAAAGACGAAAATGGAAATGAAAAACCAGTATATGCAGTATTTGGAATATATACAAATCATGATATAACAGATTATAAAGGTAAAGTTTTAATTAATAAAGATCAATTAATGGATGTTGTTACAGTAAATAAAGGTGAACAAGTTGATGTAAAACTAGATTTACCAGAAGGTGATTATTATTACAAAGAATTATATGTAACAGAACCATATGTGATTGACCAAGATAGATATGATTTTAATATTACATATACAGAAGAGAATTTACCAGTACTTGATGTAAAAGGTAAAACAGTAACAAATTACCCAGATACAGCAGATATTGCATTATTAAAACTAAGTACTGCAACAGTTGCACCAGCATCTGGATATGGTATATTGGAGAATGGTAGAGTTGATTCTGAAATATTAACTACAACAAGTGAAGAGATTTATGAAGATGTAAGAGATTTATCTATGGATGATATGGTAGAATATTTTAATTCAGAAGAATTTAAAGACAAGAATTATGTTCCTTTGTCATCTGCTCAATATGGTATTTATTGGGATGAAGCTTGTACAATACCATTACAACGTATAAAAACAGATGGTTCACAAGATGAACCAGAAAATACAGTTGTTACAACAGATGAAAATGGTATGTTTATATTAGAAAATATTCCTTTAGGTAGATATTGGGTAAAAGAGTTAAAAGCACCAGAACTTCACGATATTTCTAATGATAAGATAGAATTAAATTTGTATAATAAAGATGAATTTGATAAATTATTTAATGTTGCTTTTGACGGTAATGATACAAAGGATTTTGAAAAAACAGATATATTTACTGGAGATCCAGTACCTAATTGTGAATTTAGAATTATAGATGAAGATGAAAATGTAATTACTAATATGATCACTGATGCTGATGGAAAAGCGCGTGTATCTTTAGGATTGTTTGAAGAGGGTAAAACATATTATTATGAGGAAATAAGTGCTAAAGAACCATATTATTACGAAGATGGTATATTATATGAATTAAATACAGAAAGACATCCTTTTGTAATAGAATTAGAATATAATGAAGAAACAGGAGAAATGGAATATACAAGTGAGATTACTAATGTTTCTAACTACAGACCAAGCACTAGAGAATTAATAGTAAGAAAAGTAGATGAAGAAACAGGTGAACCACTACAAGGATGTAAATTCTCAATAGTATTACTAGATAAAAATGGAGAACCATATGTAAATGAGGATGGAGAAACAATCTATATGGTTAAAGATGCTGTAACAGATGAAAATGGTGAATATAGAGTTGAAAATCCATTATATGGTTCATACAGATTTATTGAAGTAGAGGCACCAGAAGGATATGACTTAGCAGAACAAGAAATGGATGGATATGAATTTACAATAGATGATGAAACACCAGATACATTAATATTTGAAGTTACAAATACAGGAGACATTGCAGTAGTTGTATTAGCATCAATTGCAGCTGTATCTGTAATAGGAATAGTATATGTTGTGTTAAGAAATAAAAAAAAGTTAGCATAAAATAAATGGAGGAAATATGAAAAAATTAAAATACATTAGTGTTATTATTATGCTACTTGTAATAATTACTGTGGGAGACATAGCTTATGCTATGTCTCCTAGCGGTAATCAATGCGGTGTATCATATATAACATTACCATCAAGATTAAATCATCCAAGTAACTGTACATGGAGATATTATATAGACGGTAAAAGAGTGTATTGCGTTGAACCTACTGTAATTTTTACAAGTAAAATAGCTTATGATGGAACAAGATCATGGAGCCATCAGTATAGCAAGGCAGCGTCATATGTTTATGATAAAAATGTGGGTACTGGAAATGTTGATGCAGATGAGCAAGTAAAACAAGCGGTAATTTGGTCATATACTGGATATTTTGGTATAGATGAGTTAAGTGGAAGCCATGCTCAATGGGCTAAAGATTTGTATTGGGAAGCTATAAATTATGTTAATGCTACTGAAGGAACACTTGGAAATCCTATAGGAGCATCACAACTTAATTTTACATATGATGGTACATATTGGGTATCTCAATGGATAACTATTAATCAACCAGCATATTCAAATTATATGAATGTAACAGCTAATGGTGGTTACGGTGATTGGGGAGTACAACAAAGTGGTAATCAATTCCGTGTTGTACAGCGTGGCAGTGATATAGGTGGTCAAATAAATATACAACTTAATGTTCAAGTTGGAAAATATAGATATAATGATGCTACATTATATTATGATAATGCTAGTGCTAACCAAGAAGTTGTGTCTTCAGGAAGTGGTTGGCAAGATAATGAGTATTATAGTATAGGTGGAACAATTAATCCATTAGGAAATTTAGTTGTAGAAAAAAAGGATGTATATGATGATTATAAATCAGGTGCGTCTTTCCATGTATCAGGACCAAGCGGAGAATTTGATATAACTACAGGTGCTGACGGAAAGGCATATTTAAATAATATTTTAATGGGAACATATACAGTTACAGAAACGCAAGCACCAGATAAAATGGTAAATGAAGAATCAAATAGAACTGTACAGGTTACTGTAAATCCTCAGGCAACAGTGACATATACAAGAAAAAATGGATATCCAAAAGGAAGTGTAAGGCTAGTAAAGTATGATGCAGATAATAGAGGAAATACAAAAGGAGATGCAACACTTGCAGGAGCAGTATATAACCTATATGCAGCACAAGATATTTATGAAGGAAATAATAGAAGATATAGTGCAAATGAATTAGTAAAAGCAGATATAGTAACAGATGAATATGGAAATACACAAGCTGTAACAGATTTACCACTTGGAAATTATTACTATCAAGAAATCCAACCATCAGAAGGATTTAATATAAATGGAAATAGAATAAACGTAAGTATTAACTATGTAGATCAATATACTACAGTAATAGCAGAATCTTTATGTGAAGCACCAGAGACACCAATATACGGAAATATAGAGATATTAAAAAGATTAGGAGCGCTAGATTATGATGAGGAAATAAATTTAGCAGGAGCTCAATTTAAAGCAACATATATAGATGAGAATGGAACATTGCATGAAGATCAAGTATATTATTCAAACATATCAGGAGAAGATGGAATATGTAGAATAATCCATATACCATATGGAGAATATGTAGTAGAAGAGTGTTTGGTACCACCAGAAGCAGAAAAAATAGAAAACTTTAATGTTACAGTAAGTAAAGAAAATGAGACATATAAATATACAAAAGTAGATACATCAAAGGACATGAAAATAGAAGTAAATAAAGAAATATATATGAGAGATGGAGGAGCAACAGATGCAAAAGTAGAAGGAGCATATTTTACAGTATATAGAGATGAAGCATGTACAGATGAAGTATGTGTAATAGGACCAACAGATGCGAGTGGATATGCAATATCAGGAACAATGAGAACAGGGACATATTATTTAAAAGAAACAACATTCCCAGTGGGATTTGATCCAGATGCAACAATACCAGGAGAAGAAGTAACATATAGAGAAAAAGTATATATAGTAGAAGCAGATAATACAGTACAAGGAACAGAATTAGTAACAGTACCAATAACAATACAAAATGAACCAGTATATGGACATATAGAGATCTTAAAAAGATTAGGAGAATTAGATTATGACCCTGAGATAAATTTAGAGGGAGCACAATTTAAGGCAACATTAATATCTAACCCAATTAAGACATACTATTCAAATGTATCAGGAAAAGATGGAATATGTAGAATAGAAAATTTACCATATGGAGAATATTTAGTAGAAGAGTGTGTAACACCACCAGAAGCAGAAAGAATACAAAACTTTAATGTATTTGTAGAAGAGAAAAATAAAACATATGAGTATACAAAAGTAGATAACTCAAAAGATATGAAAATAGAGATATATAAAGAAATATTACTACATGAAGGAGAAGCAACAGATGCAAAAGTAGAAGGAGCATATTTTACAGTATATAGAGATGCGCAAGGAGAACAAGAATATATAGATAAAAATGGAGAAACAGTAGTAATAGGACCAACAGATGCAAATGGATATGCAATATCAGGAACAATGAGAACAGGAACATATTATTTAAAAGAGACAACATTCCCAGAAGGAATAGATCCAGATGCAACAATACCAGGAGAAGAAGTAACATATAGAGAAAAAGTATATATGGTAACAGCAGACAACACAGTACAAGGAACAGAATTAGTAACAGTACCAATAACAATACAAAATGAGCCAAATAGAAATGATATAGAGATATATAAAGAGATAGGAGCAACAAGTAACACACCACAATTTCCACTAGATAAGTGTGAATTTACAGCAATATTAAACTCAGATCCAACATTTACAAGAAAATGTACAGCTCAAACAGATGAAAATGGATATTGTATAATAGAAGATCTACCATATGGAGAATATACAGTAACAGAGAGTTTAGTATCACCAATCTCATTAAAATGTGAAGACTTTATAGTATTTGTAGAAAAAGATAGAAAGGTACAAGTAGAGCCATATAGTAAAGATATAGTAGATACACCAAAGGTAATGCAAATAAAGATAAGAAAAGTAGATGCAAATAGAGAAGACACAGATGCCCCAGATTATACACAAGGAGATGCAACACTAGAAGGAGCGATATATCAAATATATAGATATGATCCACAAACAGATGGATATACAGAGAAAGTATATGATATAGAAGTAGATCATCAAGATGAAGAAGGATACTGGTGTGCAGAGTCAAAAGACTTACTAGTAGGAAACTATATGGTAAAAGAGAAAATAAGTCATACAGAGACAGTAGAAGGAGTAACATATAATTACTCATATGCAGAAGGATACTTAGCAGATCCAAATGAATATTACTTTGAACAAAACCCATCAGAGCAAACAGAAGAAAGAACATATCATATGGATGTGTCAAAAGAAGAGGTAATAAGGGGAAGAGTAGAGGTAATAAAATATGACAATCAATTAGGACAAACAGAAGAAGCAGCATCAGAAGGAGCAATATTAAGATTAACATTAAAATCAAATCCAGAGAAGTATTATGAGCTAACAATAGATAAATATGGATATGGAGAATTTGTAGAAGAAGAATCAAGGGATAAATATTATCCATATACAATACCATATGGAGAATATGAACTAACAGAGATAAAAGAAAGTAATGAAGGAGAACATACACATTGGTTTATTCAACCAGAAGATGTAACAATAAAAAGACAAGTACAAAAAGAATATAGAATAGAAGCAGATGAGCCAGTAGAGTTTTACTTGAAAGTACAAAAAAGAGATGCAGACACAGGAGCAACAGTAAACTTAGCAGGAGCAGAATTTAAGATATGGGATTGTCAAGAAGATAAATGGTTAGAGCTATATGATACAACAGAAGATAAGAAAATAACAACATACAAGACAAATGAAGAAGGAAGCTTCATAACACCACAAAAGATAAAAGCAGGAGATTATATAATATATGAGACAAAAGCGCCAGAAGGATATTACTTACAAGAAGAATGGAGAATACCAGAAGATGAAAATAAAATAGGAGTAATAGGAGAAGGCGGAAAACATGTAAGAATAGATAAAGCAGCAATGGAGATAGAAGAGAATAAGCCAGCAAATCAATTAGATTTATATTATATAGTAGATATGGAAGATGAACCATTAATGTCAAAACTAGAGATAGTAAAGACAGGAGAAATGTTTACAAATATAAGTCAAGAACAAACAGAATATGGAAGTAAATATACACCAATCTGGGAGTTAAGAGGACTAGAAGGAGTAACATATGAAATATATGCAGCAAAAGATATAGTATCACCAGATGGAAGAGTAACATATGTAGAAGAAGGAGAAAAAGTAGATACAATAACAACATTAGCAGAAGGGATAGCAACAAGTAAAGAACTATATCCAGGAGAATATAGAATAGAAGAGATAGAGGCACCAGAAGGATACTTAATAGATGAAGATATAGAAAATGTAGTATTAAAAAGTGAAGATGAATTAGTAAGAGTAGAGACAACAACAAAAGAACTAAATGATGTAAGACAAAAATTATTAATAAGTTTAAGAAAAGAATTTGAAGATATAAACTTTGCAAATGGTCAAGAACTAGAGCAAAGAGCAGTATTTGGAGTATATACAAAAGAAAGATTAGAAACAGTAGATAAAAAAGAAGTAATAGAAGCAGATAGCTTATTAGATATAATAGAAGTAGAAGGAAATGAAGATGTAACAAGTACAATAGATTTACCAGAAGGAAGCTATTATGTAAGAGAATTAGAGACATCATATCCATATACAATAAATGAAGAGACAAGAGAAGTAGAAGTAAGATATGAAGGAAATGAAAGAGAATTCATAACATATGAGCTAGAAGGAATGGTAAATGATTATGAAGAAGCATCATTATCATTAATAAAGATATCAGCAACAACATTACTAGAAGATATAATATTAACAGGAAATGAAATGAATGTGGTAGAGCTAGATAAAAAAGTAGAAGACTTCTTAAATATAATAAGAGCAATGACACCAGAAGAAGTAGAAGAATATATGGAAGAAGAAGGAATAAAGGGAATAGAAGGAGCAGTATATGGAATATACATAGATGAAGAATGTACAAAACCATTATACATAAAAGAAGAAGGAGAAGAAGAATATAAAGAAGCCAAACTAACAACAACAGAAAAAGGAATGATAAGACTAGATAATATACCACTAGGAAGATATTATATAAAAGAGATAGAAGCACCAGAAAAATATGAGTTAGCAGAAAATGTAATAAGTGTAGATCTAACAAGAGAAAATAAAGATCAAATGGTATATAGAGTATTAAATGAATATCCAGTAAAATCAGGATATATGGAAAAGGTAGACATATTTACAGGGGAGAAAATACCAAACTGTGAATTTGAGATAAGAAATGAAGAAGGAGAAGTAATATTAAGATCAACAACAGATGAAGAAGGAACAGGATATATACCAGTAGATTTATTTGAGGAAGGAAAGAAATATACATATAAAGAAGTAAAAGCTCCAGAGAAATATAAATTAAATGAAGAAGAATTTGAATTTACAGCACATTTTGATGAAGAAGGAAAATGGGCAGTAGAAAAACAAGTGGTAGAGAATACAAGAAAAGAATCAAGAGTAACATTTGAGAAAGTAGACTTTGCAGATTCAAAAGCAATACCAAATTGTAAATTTGAATTAAGAAGTTTAGAGACAGATTATGTAGTAGAAGGAGTAACAGATGAAAACGGAGTATATGTATTTGAGAATGTACCATATGGAAAATATACATATAGAGAAATAGAAGCACCAGAAGAGTACATAATAGATACAGAGGCACATGAAATAGAGATAAATGCAGAAGAGATGAAAGTAAGAATAACAAATGAGAAAGCCCCAGAGACAGGAGATATAGCAGTAGTAGCAATAGTAGTAATAGCAGTGGTATGTATAGCAGGAATAGTGTTAGTAATAGTAAGAAGAAAAAGACAAAATAAAGAAAAATAATATAAAAAAGAAATCTTCTTAAAATAATATATAAAAAGACAGCTTGAAGTAAAATACTTTGAGCTGTCCTTTATTATATAAGTTCTACTATTCCTAATATTAAAATTATAATATATGATAAGTAATTGGATATATCAGATATTAAATTATAATTTATCTTTTTTCCTATAAAGGAGCCTATATATAAAAATATAAAACTAAATATAAATGTAAATATACTAGAGGGCAAACAATTAATACCAGTTATACTTGCATTAATTCCTAAGGCTAAATTATTTATAGAAAGTAAAATAATAGTTTGAAATTTAGATATAAAAGTTTTATTATTTTCTTGTATTTTATTTTTTTTGAAAATTTCTTTTATAATCCCATATACTCCAATAATAATTATAATATATGCACCTATTTGATTTGAAAATTCAATAGGTAATATTTTAGCAATAATGTTTCCTATTAACATTATAATAAAAGTAAAAATGCTAGTAAAAAAAGAAATTTCAATTAAGTCAAATATTTTTAACTTATTATTATTTATAGCAAAAAAAATTCCAATTGGAATATTATCTAAATTAGCGGATATAGTAAATAAAAGAGTAGATATTAAACTCACATTATTACTCCTTTCTTTTTACTATATTAAATGATAAATAAAAAAATATGTTAAAAAATATTTATTTTATAAAAATAAAATGGTATTATATAGGGCAAAGGGTGATAGAATGAATGATGAAAAAAGATATGAATTAGTTATTATTACTTCAACAAAAGCTATGTATAGTATGTGCATTGTAGCTATATTAATTTCAATTATAATTTTATGCATAAATAGGATTTATAATTTAAATAAAATTTGGAATATATGTTTTTTAATTCCAATGTATAGTATATATTTTGCATCTGTTATACAAAATATATTATGCTTTTGGAATATAGATATTAAAAATATAGCTAAAGCTTGTATTAGAAAAGCTAGATTATTTTTTTCTACTTGCATTACATATTTAGTATTTTTAGTTGTATTTTTTATGTATATTTTATTGTCTTTAATACTTTTTAATTGACAATTATTCTATTCTAGTGTATAATAATTGTGTATTTGAAAGGAGTAGAATAAAATGAATATAGTAAAACTTAATAACACATTGGCACATCATCATATTTATTCTATGTCTGCGCTTTAAAATGAAATTTAGCTCAGGCATAGTTTGTTGTGCCTGATGTGTGATATATTTTACACGTAAGGCCAAAAACTTACGTGTTTTTTTATAAAAAAACATAGATATAATATTTTAATTTAAGAAAGGGAGATTACAATGGAAAATATAAAAAGAGTAGAGCCAAGAACATTAAGTGGATTTATGGAGTTATTACCACAAGATCAAATAAAATTTAATGAAATGTTAGATACAATAAAAAATACTTATGAATTATATGGGTTTTTGCCAGAAGAAACACCAATAATTGAATCATCAGAGGTATTACTTGCTAAAGCTGGTGGAGAAACAGAAAAACAAATTTATTCTTTTAAAAAAGGAGATAAAGATTTAAGTTTAAGATTTGATTTAACTGTACCACTTGCAAAGTACGTAGCTCAATATTATAATGATTTAACATTTCCATATAGGAGATATCAAATAGGTAAAGTATTTAGAGGAGAAAGAGCACAAAAAGGAAGATATAGAGAGTTTTATCAATGTGACATTGATATTATAGGTGATGGAAAATTAAGTATAATTAATGATGCAGAAATTCCAAGCGTTATTTACACAACTTTTAAGAATTTAGGTTTTGATAATTTTGTTATAAAGATTAATAATAGAAAAATATTAAATGGGCTATTTGATGAACTAAATATATCAGATAAAAAGACTGAGATATTAATAATAATAGATAAATTAGAAAAAATAGGAATGGAGGCAGTAAAAGAAGAACTTTCAAAATTAAATTTATCAGATGAGAAAATAAATAAAATAGAGCAATTTTTTAAAATTGATGGAGCAACTGATGAAAAGTTAGAAAAACTTGAAAGATTAAATTTTAATAGTGAGATATTTAAAGAGGGATTAGAAGAACTTAAAGAAGTAGTAAAATATGTAAGATTATTTAATGTAGAAGAAAAAAATTTTGTAGTGGATCTAACTATTGCAAGAGGACTAGATTATTATACTGGAACAGTATATGAAACAAATTTAGTTGGATATGAGTCAATAGGAAGTATTTGCTCTGGTGGTAGATATGAAAATTTAGCAAGTTACTACACAAAGAAAAATTTACCTGGAGTTGGAATTTCAATAGGACTTACAAGATTATTTTATAATTTAAAGGAATTAGGACTTTTAAAATCTTCTAAAAAGTCTATATCTAAGGCAGGTATAATAGCAATGGGGGTTGGAATTGAAGAAGCAGTAAAAATTTCTAATATACTAAGAGAAAATAATATACCAAATGAAATATATAAGGAAGATACTAAAATAAAGAATAAATTTTCTTATGCAAATAATTTAGATATACCATATGTTATTATAATAGGTCAAGAGGAAAAGGAAAAAGGATTATATACATTAAAGAACATGATCTCTGGTGAACAAAAAATGTTAACAACAGATGAAATCTTAAAAGTTTTAAATAAATAAAATGTATAAAATACACAAAATTTTAGTTTAAAATTAAAAAATTTTGTGTATTTTTATTTTGATATTTTTTTGTAATTTTTTTATATAAAAAGCTTGACAATATAAAAAAATAGGTGTATTATATAGACGTAGTTAGCACTTAATAAATTTGAGTGCTAAAATGGTGATAGTTATGAATTTAGATGAAAGAAAGAAAAAAATACTTTCTTCTGTAGTAGAAGATTACATTGAATCAGCAGAACCAGTAGGATCTAAAACTTTAGTGGAAAAATATCACTTAGATTATAGTAGTGCTACTATAAGAAATGAAATGAAACTTTTAGAAGAAGCAGGATATCTAGAACAACCACATGTTTCCGCTGGAAGAATACCATCTACCAAAGGTTATAGATATTATGTAGATAATTTAATGAAAGAAAGAAAATTATCTATGGTAGATATAAATTATATAGATAATACTATAAACGGATTTGGAGATACAGATGCTATATTTGAACAGATAGCAGATGTTGTTTCTAAAATTTTATCTACACCAACTGTTATTACCAAAAATAACACAGATACAATAGAAAATATAAAAGTTGTGAAAATTTCAGATAAATTACTTTTAATAGTATTAATGTCAAAAAATGGAACTGTTAAAGATTGTATAGCAAAGCTTACAGATACAGTTGAGGATAATGTTATAGAACAGATGACAAATATATTAAACAGAGATTTGGCTGGAACACCTATTAAAGAATTGCATTTAGCATTAAATACAGTAATAATGAAAGATTTACAAGCTTTTTCAGGTATAATGGATGATGTAGTAAATAGTATTAAGTATGAAATGTCAAAAGACATGAAAAAATTAAATAGTGGAATGGAAAAGATATTAGAAAAACCAGAATTTTCCGATATAGATAAAGTTAAGAATTTTATAAATATGATGTCAACTAAAGAGATAATTGATTCTGCTTTACAAAAAAGTAAAGATAATAAATTAAGTATTGTTATAGGCTCTGAAAATAAAGAGGTATTATTAAATGATTACACTATAATCTCTTTAGATATAGAACAAGATAATAAATATTTAGGAAAATTATCTGTTATAGGACCTAAAAGAATGAATTATGCAAAAACAATATCTACATTAAAGTATATTAATGATAAATTTAAAAATACTTTAATATCAAATAAAAATAAAGGTAATGTAAAGGGGGATAATAGTGAAAAAGGAAGAAGATAACAATATTGAAGAACAAGTTGAAGAAGTGAAAGATAATAAAATTCAAGAAAAAAATGAAAATAGTGATTTAGAGACATTAAAAGCACAGCTTAAAGAGGAAAAAGAAAAATCAGATGAATATTATGAGCATTTAAAACGTAATATGGCTGAGTTTGATAACTTTAAAAAGAGGATATCTAAAGAGAAAGACATGATGTATAATACAATTTCTGCAGATATAATATCAGAATTATTACCAATACTTGATAATTTTGATAAAGCATTAAATGCAGAAACACTAGATGAGTCATATAAAAACGGTATGGCTATGATATATAACCAATTTAATGAAACATTACAAAAACTTGGAGTTGAAGAAATAGATGCTTTAAATAAAGTATTTGATCCTAATTTTCATGAAGCAGTAATGCATGTAGAAGATGAAAGTTTTGGGGAAAAAGAAATAATTGAAGTATTTAGAAAAGGCTATAAAATTGGTGACAAAATAATTCGTCATGCTATGGTAAAAGTAGCAAATTAAAATTTGGTAGTTACTCATTTTAGTATTAGAACTAAAACATGAGTATATAATATAAGTAACTTGAATATTTTTAGGAGGTAATTTAATATGTCAAAAGTTATAGGTATAGACTTAGGTACTACAAATTCATGTGTTGCCGTTATTGAAAACGGTGAACCAATAGTAATTCCAAATGCAGAAGGAGCAAGAACAACTCCATCAATTGTTGCATTTGCAAAAAATGGTGAAAGACTTGTAGGTCAAGTAGCAAAAAGACAAGCGGTTACAAACCACGATAGAACAGTTATCTCAATTAAAAGAGATATGGGATCAGATAAAAAAATAAGAATAGATAATAAAGATTATACACCACAAGAAATTTCAGCAATGATTTTACAAAAATTAAAAACTGATGCTGAAAATTATCTTGGAGAAAAAGTTACACAAGCTGTTATTACTGTTCCAGCTTACTTTACAGATTCTCAAAGACAAGCAACAAAAGATGCTGGTAGAATAGCAGGGCTTGAAGTATTAAGAATTATAAACGAACCAACAGCTGCATCTTTAGCTCACGGTTTTGACAAAGATGCTGAGCAAAAAATTATGGTATATGACTTAGGTGGTGGTACATTTGATGTATCAATACTAGATATTGCTGATGGTGTTTTTGAAGTTATGGCTACAGCTGGTAACAATAGACTTGGTGGAGATGACTTTGATCAAAGAATAATAGATTATTTAGTAAGTGAATTCAAAAAAGATAATGGTATAGATTTATCTACAGATAGTATGGCAATGCAAAGATTAAAAGAAGCTGCAGAAAAAGCTAAAATTGAACTTTCTGGAGTAATGCAAGCACAAATTAATTTACCATTTATAACTGCAGATTCAACAGGACCAAAACACTTAGATATTACTCTAACAAGATCAAAATTTGAAGAATTAATTTCAGATTTAGTAGATTCAACAGTTGGACCTGTAAATCAAGCATTAAAAGACTCAGGACTTACTTTTGATAAAATAGATAAAATATTATTAGTTGGTGGTTCTACACGTGTACCTTTAGTACAAGAAACAGTTAAGAAAATAACTGGAAAAGAACCATATAAAGGAATTAACCCAGATGAATGTGTTGCAATTGGTGCAGCTATTCAAGGTGGTGTACTTACTGGTGAGGTAAAAGACCTAGTATTACTTGATGTAACACCACTATCACTAGGTATTGAAACTTATGGTGGAGTATTTACAAAATTAATTGAAAGAAATACAACAATACCAACTAAGAAATCTCAAATATTCAGTACAGCTGCAGATGGTCAAACATCAGTTGAAGTACATGTACTACAAGGTGAAAGAGAAATGGCTTCATATAATAAAACTTTAGGAAGATTTAGCTTAACAGGAATTCCTGCAGCTCCTAGAGGTGTACCACAAATTGAAGTTACATTTGATATTGATGCTAATGGTATTGTTCATGTATCTGCAAAAGACTTAGCAACAAACAATGAACAAAAAATAGCTATAACTGCTAGCACAAACTTAACAGAGGAAGAAATTCAAAATGCTGTTAAAGAAGCTGAAGCACATGCTGCTGAAGATAAGAAGAAGAAAGAAGAAGTTGAAGTTAGAAATAATGCAGATTCATTAGTATATAATACAGAAAAGACATTAAAAGAATTAGATGGTAAAGTATCAGATGAAGAAAAATCTAAAGTTGAATCTGAACTTGCAAACTTAAAGAAAACTCTTGAAGGAACAGATACAGCTGCTATTAAGAGTGCAACAGATAAACTTACACAAGTATTTTATGATTTGACTTCAAAATTATATTCTCAAGCAAATCAAGCAGGTGCAACTAATAATACACAACAAACAACTACAGATAATAATCAAGATAATGTTGTACATGATGCTGATTACAAAGTAGAAGACGATAACAAGTAATAAATTAGTATAATTTAATATAAGATATAGGGGTGGTCTTTCTACCACCCTATATTTTTAGTAATAGGAGGAAAGTTTTGTGGCAGAGTCAAAAGATTATTATAGTATTTTAGGTGTATCTAAAGATGCGACAGCAGATGATCTTAAAAAAGCATATAGAAAACTTGCAAAACAATACCATCCAGATGCTCAACATACAGAAGAAGATAAGAAAAAAGCTGAAGCTAAATTTAAAGAAATAAATGAAGCTTATTCTGTTCTATCTGATGAAAATAAAAGAGCTCAATATGATAGATTTGGCTCTAATTTTGAACAAGCAGGTTTTGGTGGTAGTGGCTTTGGAGGATATTCTAATGCTTATGATTTTAGTGGCTTTGGTGGAATAGACTTTGATTTAGAAGATATATTAGGAAGTGTTTTTGGTGGAGGATTTGGTTCTTCTTCTAAGAAATCACAAGGTCCTACAAGAGGAGCTGATATAAGAACTAATATGTCGCTAAAATTTGAAGAAGCAGCTTTTGGTGTAAAAAAAGAAATTAGTATAACAAGAAATGAAAAGTGTGATTCTTGTAATGGAAGTGGAGCAAAACCTGGTAGCAGAGTTATAACTTGTGATAAGTGCGGTGGTAGAGGAAAAATTCAAATGACTCAAAATACTATTATGGGTGCATTTTCTACAGTAAAGACTTGTGATAAGTGTAGTGGAACAGGTAAAGTAATTGAAACACCATGCGAGAAATGTTCAGGAAAAGGAATAGTTAGAAAATCTAGAAAAATAGAAATTAATGTACCAGCAGGTATAGATGATGGTCAAGCTATATCATTACGTGGTGAAGGAGATGCTGGCAAAAAAGGTGGACCAAATGGAGATTTATATGTAGTTATGAAAGTTGCTCCTCATAAGTATTTTAAAAGAAATGGCTTTGATATATCTGCAAATGTTAGAGTACCATTTACAAAAATGGCACTTGGTGGTGATATAAAAATACCTACTCTTGAAGGAGAGATGGAATTTAATATACCAGAAGGAACAACAACAGGTACAAAATTTAGAGTAAAAGACCAAGGAATTCCTATATTAAATGGTAAAGGAAGAGGAAACTTAGAATTTACTGTTGATGTAGATGTCCCAAAAAAACTTACAGATAAACAAAGAGAAATTTTAACTGAATTTGCTAAGACTTTTGGTGAAGAAGTAAATCCAAAAAAACGTGGTATTTTTTGGTAATAGATAAAAAGAACTTGAATTTATATTTTCAGGTTCTTTTTTATTGCTTTTTTATGGTAACTAGTGTATAATAAAAGGACATTATATCGTAAACTTAAATTTAATTAAATTTTAAGGAGGTTTTTTTATGAAAGATGTATTTAAAAGAATAATTATTATTGCTTTATTTTTGTTTTTAATATGTGGTACTATTTATATTGCAAATAAGAAAATAAATGAAAAAGATGAAGATGTATCAAATATTAATGTGCAAAATACAACTGTAGTAGAAAACAAAATAGAAGAGCCAAAAAAAGATTATGAAGAGCTAGACAATATTAAGGCAAGAACTATTTCAAATTTAAACTTAAGGGAGGAGCCAAATGAGACTAGTAATATTATTTTAACTATACCAGAAGGCGATATTTTAGAGTTACAAATAAAATATGATAGTGGCTGGTATAAAGTTAATTATAATCAAAATAATGGCTATGTCTCAGGTGAGTATATAAAAGTACTTACTGAGGAAGAAATAAGTGAGATAACAGTAGATAGGACTTATGAGAATACGTATGCAGTAGTTAGTGTAAACGATAGTCTAAATATAAGGCAAAGAGCTAATAAAGAGGCAAGTGCATTAACACATGTAAAATCAGGAAGTATTTTAAAGGTTTATGAAAAGATGCAAAATAATTGGTATAAAGTAGAAGGAAATACAATAGAAGGATATGTAAGTGGTGAATATATAAAAATATTAACAGATGAGGAATATAAAGCATATTCATCAGATACTAATAACCTTTTAAATCCAAGTGAAAATATAATAGCGACATATACTTCTACTAGTACATATAATAAAAATAGTAGATATAATATGCATCTTGCAGCAGATTATCAAAATGGAGTTGTAATTGCACCAGGTGAATCATATTCACATTTAAAAGTAGTTCATCCAGAAGGAGTAGAGAATATATACGTAGATTCTACAATTTTTGTTGGCAATGGTAAAACTGCTCAGGCTTCAGGTGGTGGAATTTGTCAAACTTCTAGTACTACATATGCAGCTATTGCTTCTGCAGAAGAAAAAGGAATAAAGACAGGACTAAATGTTACTGCACAAGCTCCACATTCTGGAAAAGTAAATTATGTTCCAAGAAAATATGAGGCTACGGTAAGTTCAGGCTCACAGGATTTTTGTTTTAGAAATTGTAACGATTATAGTATAAAAATAGTTACTTCATATAATTATAATACTTTAACAGTTACTATATATAAAGTATAAAGTAAAACATAATATCTTAAAAGATAATAAACTAAAAAAGGTTTATTATCTTTTTTTATATATAAATAAAAAATACAAAAAATAATAAATAAGAAAAATATTGAAAAAAGTTATAAAAATAATATACAATATATTTGATGGAGGTGCTATATGAGAAAAATAAAAATAAGCTTAATAATTATAATAATATTTCTTTTTATGTTTAATATAAATAAAGTAAAAGCAGTAGAAGAGTTACCAGATGATGGAGGGAAAATATCATCATCACAAGTAATACAAACAAAAACGGGAACAGGACCATTTGATGAAAATGATGAACCAGGAAATGATTCAAGTGAGGATAATAATATAGTAAGATCCTTTGATCAAGTAACATGGACAATAGAAAATACAATGGTATTAAATGGAAGTGAAGCTGATAGTTATAGTGGTGGAAAAATATATTTTGAAGCCACTTTACCAAGTGAGATTTCAAGTGAAGAGATAAAGTGGGATATAGATTCAATGGGATGGATAGAAGATGCTAAATTGTCTTCTGATGATAAAATTTTAACAGGTTATTATCAAATGGATATAGAAAATACTACAATACCAGGAAAACAGACTTTGGTATTTATAGTAGATGTACTTGGAGCTGGAAATGGAACTGTTATAAAGCCGGATATTAAAGTTTGGTTAAATGGAAATGATGATGAAGAGAAAATAAAGGTATCAGGAATAGAAAGTGTATATGTTAGTTCTGCACCTAGTTATAATATAAAATTAAATAGAAATTCATATTGCTCAAAAAGACTTACTGTAGACTATGATTCACAAGAGATAACAGGTAGAATATATGGATATTCTTTTATAGTGCAATTATATAATAAAGATAAAGAAAAAGGAATGAAGGGAATAGAATTTCCTAAAGGAGATATTACTTTTGATATAGATTTAAAGTTTGAACGCTCAAATGTAAGTGGAAGTGGCTTAGAAGATATTACAAATAATTGTACTCCATTACTTTGGAACTATAAGGTAAATAACAGTGGAGGAAAGGGCGTAATAACTGATAGGGCTATGTCTTGGACTAATGCAGATGAAGGATATAACTTAAGAGGAGCACCATATGGAGTTTTAAAAGACGATAGAAATAATAGTATATATAATTCTGGAAATGTTGTAATGCAACAGAATGGAAGTAAGATAACCGTAACTTTAAAAGATTATAAATTTGATGGTGTTTTTCCTCAGTATAATGGTGAATATTTTAAAAATACTATTATTTATACAGATAATATAGGTTGCTTTAGTTCATGGTATTTTCAAATTTTAGTACCAGATAATGAATATTCAATACAAGAAAATAGTAATTATTATTTAACTGTAAGTGATAGTAATATGAAAGCAAAATCAATTACAGATCAAAGTATGTCGAATCAACAAGTTACTACAGACGATAAATTGCAAGTTAATCATGTTAGATTTTCTCCAGGAAAATATGATCATTTTATAGATATCCAAGCTGTTGATGGAAATCCAATAATTGGATTAACTAATAGAGGAAGAGGTGGAGATACAGTATTAACTAATGGAAATAAGTTTAATGCATGTTTAACATTTTCACTTAATAATGGTGCAGATGAAGAAGCATATATTTATAGTGCTAATGAAATTTTCAAATTTGATGGTTCTGGTCTTGAACCCTCATCTGATCATATAGTGTATTTTTCTAGTTCAACTTTAAAATTTAATGCATATTATTTAACTAAAAAGGATGGTACTAATTGGAGCTCACAAGAAGAGATGAATAATATGTGTAATATTGAAGATTTTAATATATATAAAAATAAATCAGATATACCAGAAGGATATATTTGTGTAGGGCTTTTCTTTGAGTCAAAAGAAGGTGGATATGTAAAGCCTTTGTGGAGTACTATATATGTAGAGATGAAGGTAAAAAATAATGCGACAATTAATCAGACATATGGTATGACTCTTTCAAGTAAATGGTGGTCAAAAGAAAATCAGTTAGATAGAGATATTTATACTATAGAAAATAAAGATATTAGTATAGAAGATTATCCAACTCCTACATGGACAAAGGAGAATAAACCATATATAAAGACAGAGTATGATGAAAATGGAAGTATTATTTCTGGTACTCATAATGGTGGCTATCAATATGGAAATACAATTTATGCTGTAGGAGCTAATCAAACTATTCAAGTAAGTACTGTTGACGGTAATGGAAATGAAAAATTAAATTATGATTTTGGAAAAAATGAGTATGATGTTAAATTTAAGCTTGAGCCTATATTATCATCTGAAAGTGATAACATTAAAACTGATGGAATAACTGTAACAATAACAGATACATTACCTAGAGGGCTTTCATATGTATCTGGAAGTTCAAATTATAATGATCCAGAAATTATTATAAATGATGATGGAACTAGTACATTAATTTGGAAGATATATGACTGTGTTGTAGAAGAGGAAATAGAACCAATAACATTTTTAGCACATATAAATGAAGAAACATCAAACGGAACACAATTTACAAATAAAGCAGTAATATCTGCAGATAAAATAGGAAATGGTAAAGAATTATTTAGAACAGATTCTACTACAATACAAGTAATAAACTTATCATCACATAGATTATATAAAGCAATAGAAACACCAGTAATAGAAAAAAATGGAGAAATACATTATACAGTATCGTATAAAAATAATACGGATGAGATAATTAAAGATTTTCAAATGCTAGATATTCTACCATATAATGGAGACAGTAGAGGAACAAATTATACAGGGAATTATACATTAGATAGACTTGTAGTAACACAAACAAATGAGACTAAACAAACAATATCAAATGATAACTTACAAATACTTTATACAAATGATGAGGGAGTAAGAAATGGAGTAACAAGTAAAGATGAAAATTTAGGTCAAGGATGGAATAGTGCAAATAGTGAAACAATAAAACAAAAAGCAACAGCATATGCAGTAAAAGGAGAAATAGGAGCACAAGGAAGTGTAACAGTAGATATATATTTAAAGACAAATGGAAATAAAGGATTAGATAAGTATGTAAATAGTGCAACAGCCCAAGTATATAAAGAAACAGAAGAGATGGTAACAAGTAATGTAGTGTCACAAGTGGTGGAAAGAAAAATAGAAGGAATAGCATGGGAAGATAGTAATAGAAA
>CALXEQ010000006.1 GCA_944387375.1 uncultured Clostridia bacterium | reverse complement strand
ATTGATACAATAGTAACTTATTACATAAATTTAAGTGGTGGAAAAGATAGACCTACAACAGAATTTTTTGATGTACCGGTTGGTCTTTCTTTTAAAGAATTTAATAATTATATTAATAGTTTAGATAAGCAAAACTAATATAATAAAAGAACCATAATTATTTTTAATTATGATTCTTTTTCTTGTTTAATTTTTAATTTTCACTTGTTAATAAATTTGATGTATTATATTCTTTTAATTTTTTATAAGATATGTTTTTTATACTTCCATCATCATATATTAATTTTACTGCATTTTTTGTAAGTACAAAATTATCTATTTGTATAATATTTAAATCATTTATACACCTTAAATCAAACAAGTCATCAAATTTAAGTTCTTTATTTTCTCCCAAATCAAATGTAAATCCTTTTTTTATAATTTCAGTATGATTACCATTATTATCGTATTCAATAAGTATCGATACATATATACTTACAATCCTATCATTTATACGATAAGTTTCTAAATTCTGGCTAAAACTATACTTTGGTAATCCTAAGTCAATAACTTTTTTCTCCTGCTCATTTATAAAGGTATTAACTACATTGTTTATACTTTCATTTGGTGACTCTAAATAATTTTTGTAAACTAAAACTGAATAATTACTTCCATATTCTAATTTAGGATTTACAATAAAACTAACTATAAAAAGTGCTACAAAAATAAGTAATACAAAAATTATAATTCCGTAAACTTACCTTAATTAATAAATTTGATTTTTTCATTTTAATTTCCTCCTAAAAAATTATTTACTGTCAAATTTGTCATAAACCTAATTAACTAAGAGAAAAACTTTTTCACTATTAAGTGAAAAATAAACTTTACAGTATGCTAAAATTATAACACAGATTACATAATGTGTCAAGAATATTAAGAAACATTAACTTTCAAAATAAAAACCATATCTTTTATTTTCCTGAGTTAATTTTTCATTGTAATTTCCATTACTAGCATTTTTTACAACTTTTCTCCAAAATTTCTGTGCTGTCTTATTTTTTAATAATGTTTTTATCTCCCATTTACCTTTATACTTTTTAAACATCTCATTTGCCATGAATGTTCCTACACCTATTTTTCTATATTTATGCAATACAAAAAATTCTGCTATTTCATTCATATCATTTTTGTTAAATCTTTCTAAAACAAATCCTGCCAATTCACCATTAACTTTTACAATATAGGCATGTCTTTTTTCTTCTTTCCAGTATAAATCTACATATTTGCTTATTTTATATAATCCATTATCTAACATTTTAAAACTTACAGTTTCATCTTCATAAAAACTTAATTCGTAAGTATATATTTGCATTAAGTTATATATTACTTCTTTTTCCTCTTCTTTTACTTTATATATTTCAAACATAAAAAACACTCCTTTTATCTTTTATATATCATATTACTTTAAAATTTTTCTATATATTTAAAAGAAATAATGATTTTTAAACTAAAAAATTAACTAAATTATTCACAAACAACATTAATTAAACAAAAAAAAATAAAGATAAAAGAATAATTTACTTTTATCTTTATTTTTACTCTAATCTCTTCTTTTTCCAAAAATAGAAAGAATACGTAAGAAAATATTTATAAAGTCTAAATATAATTGCATAGCACAATATATGTATATCTTTTCTTGATTGATTTCTGGAACTGACTGTAATAATTTAATTTTATTAATATCATAAATAGTAACACCACAAAACAATGCTAAAACTAACCAGTCAATTACTAAATCAAGCATAGAACTTTTTATTATAAATAAATTTACAAGACTAATTATAATTCCAGCTATTAAAAATACCGTTATATATATTCCCCATGAACTCAAATCTTTTTTTGTTTTATACCCAATAAAACCTAATACAGCAAAAGCAATAGCAGAAATTGCAAATAAATATATAATAGAAGACATTTGATATATTGCAAATATAGATGCCAATGTCACACCATTAATTATTGCATAAACAAAATACAATATACTTACAACCACTGCTGGTAATTTTCTAAATAAAAGACTAAATAGTAATACAGCAACAAGTTCTACAATTAATAAAATGCCCCAATAGCCATTAAAGAGAATATTTAAATAAAATCCAGATGCATATGTATAATATGCAATAATACCAGATGCTAAAAGTCCTAAAAACATAAAAAAGAATGTCTTACCAAACAACTTATTTTGAATAGTTTCCATATTGCTCCTCCTTTCTATAAATTTATATTAACTTAATTATATAAATAATTACAATAAAAAGCAATTAAAAATAACGTAAAATAAAAACGAATGCAATTATTATGCATTCATTTTTATATTTGCGCACTAATTATCCATTGAATCCATCCGCTAATTGTACTTGCTCTGCGATTAATAGTTTCTTCTGCCATATTAGGAATATTTTCTTTGATTACATTTTTTATATATTCTCTTTGAGGGATTTTATTTTCTTTCAAATAATAATTATATACTTCATAAAAAGGTTTATGACAAATAATATTCTCTATTATCTTCTTATTTCTAATTTTAACATCACTTTTTATAACATCCATACCTTTATTAGTAAGCTCGTATTCTCCTCGTTTATTAGACTTTTTAACTAAACCTATATATCTTAATGCATCAATATAATATTTACCTTGTCTAATATCAAATTCTAATTCATTAGCTATATCTTTTGCTGTCTTTATATTATTACTAATAAGTTCTAAAACTCCTATAACTCTAGAAAATGAATCAGCTTGTGGTAATGGAACTTCATTTTGAGATAATTCTTCTACTAAATGTATATTTTTAAATATGTCTTTCTTTTTTATATCAGATAAATTACTATAAAGCATATATCTTTTTATATTTTTTAATCTTATAGAATTATAATTATTATAATCCTCAAAAGAATATATAAACATATTATATATTCCATTATCATATGCAAAGAAAACAGGAATAATATCTTTATTTACCTTATCTTTCCAATGTCTATATGGATAATATAATTGTCTAATTATAAAATCATCAGGCATATAATTTTTAGCCTCTACCAATACAACTTTAGTTCTAGTCTCATAACCACCGTCAATTTCGATTGCTACTCCATTAACCTCTATTTTATTTTCTATATTATCAGAATAAATATTAAAGTCAAAAGTTCCTGTTCTCATTTTTCCCTGTATTGTTTCATATAGCTCTTCATTAAAAGCATCTTTAAACATACCAGATAATGATGCAACATTTAACGCATTACTTTCAGAATAAATATTATCTGGATCTATAGTTTCAATAAACTCTGGTAATTGTACTTTTTTTACATCTAATTTTTCGTAATTTATGTTAGATAACTTTTCAAACAAATTAAACTTCCCAATAATATACTCTCCATTTTTTATTGGCAAAATTCCCAAACCATTAACCTTAAATATATTAGGTAATTGTTTAAAGAAATCAAATTTAGCCATCAATCTAGGCTCTTTATATTTTCTAATTTGATCGGCTGTTATTTTAAAATAGCCAAACTTTTCTATGTCTTTTAATATATCATAATCATTGAATATTTCTTCCCATAGTTTAGATATTGTTTTTTTCAAAATATCACCTCATTAATTATTTATATAATTTGTAATAAGTAACTCTGAAATTGCTCCTCTTTTTGTAGCTTTAGAATTTATACATCTATTAGCATATACAACATTAATATTAAAACCTTTATAGATATCTTCAAAAAAATTGTCATTTTTATTTATATTTTTAGGATTAGAATTACTTAACATTAATTTTGCTTTTGTTTTACTAATCTCTTCAAAAAAATTAGCTAAAGCTATTTGATCATCATCATCAAAATCATCTTTTGTATATGAAGTAAATCCTGATGTAATATTTAAAGGTCTATAAGGAGGATCAAAATATACAAAAGTATTTTCATCAGAATATTTTAAAGCTTCTGTATATTCTACACACTTAAACTCAACATTTTGAATTAATCTAGACAAAGCTTTTAAATTTTCTTCATCACATATGGTAGGATTTTTATATGTTCCCATTGGTACATTAAAATCTCCTTTTCTATTTACTCTATACAATCCATTAAAACATGTTTTGTTTAAGAATATAAATTCAGCCGCTTTAAATACTGAAGTTTCATTTTCAGTTAATCTATATGAGTTATACTTTTTTCTTTCATTGTAATAATATTCTCTTCTTTCCTCAGTATTTAATTTTAAATATTCTTTTTGTAATATGCTTAAAATTGTAACTAATTCGTCAACATCATTTTTTATAACATTATATGCATTTATTAGTTCATGATTTATATCAAAAGCATAAACTCTTTTCATTTCAAATCTTTGTAAAATATCTATTAAAACCGCACCGCCACCAACAAAAGGCTCTATATAACATTTTATTTTTCCATTTTTTAAATCATTAGGAAGATAATTATTAATCTGATTTAATAATCCACTTTTCCCACCAGCCCATTTTACAAAAGGTCTAACTTTTTCTTGCATTATTTCACCCCTTAATTCTTGATTATTTTATCATAATTTTTATACTTTTACAATTATCTTTATGCCCTTTATAGTTATTATTTGTTGTATATAAAATAAAAGACTTGGTTATTCCAAGCCTCTTTATCTATAATTTCTATTTATATTATCTATATTCCTATCTCTTGAATTATCTTCAACTTCATTTTCATGCTCAACAGGTACATCATAAACACTTCCTCTTAGTCCTTGTCTAAATTGATTTTGAGGATTATTTATTCTACTAGCTAATTCTTCTCTACTAATTTTTCTATCATAACAAGAAAGAGGAATTTTCTCTCCTGTTTCAAGCTCTAAAATAACATCATTAAATTTATAAAAATTCTGCATCTTATCATCATAAAAACAAAAATTAAAATTTAAATCGGACAAAATCCCTCCACATAAATCTATTGTACCATCTTTAAATACTTTATTATCTTCTTTCATTTGCATATATCCTGCCATATCATATAACGAAAAATCTTCAGCATATGAAGACATATTTTTAGGATGAGTATGCCCATTGCAAACAACAGCATTTTTTTCACCAAGTTTTTTAACAGCATCTACATACGAATTTAAATTTGATAATAATGGTGTAAAATCCGCTTCTGCTTTATCTCCATTATTTCTACACCATACAATATTATCAAACTTAACTGTTTGCCCCTCAGTTATACCTGTTAGTAAATATGAAAATTCAGCTTTTGCCTTTTCTGATTCATCATTTACTTTAAGCAATTCCTCAAATACATTTTGACTTAAAACTACTTTTCCTTGTGGAACATCATCTAACTTTTTTGCATTAATCGGAGTATTTACTCCATAATTTACATTTTCAAATCTTTCTCTTTGCGCATATGAATTCTGTTGATAATTTAGCAAAGCATTATATGTTTTATTTATATACTCTTGCTTTACACTTCCCATATATACCTCCAAAATAATATATATTTATTATATACTATTTTATCTTTTTTATCTATACTTATTATATATTAGATATTCCTATAGCTTCTATTGCAACACTTCCACCACGTGCAACCTCTATTCTGTTTAAAAAAGATTCCTGAAATATTTTTATCAAATCATTTATTTTAGATTCTACCTCTGTCCATTCTATTACAATAGACTTTTTATTATAATCTATTATTTTAAATTTATATATTTCAGATAGCCTAAATATTTCGACCTTATCTTTTTCGCTACAGCTATTAACTTTTATATATACAAGTTCTTTACTATGTATTGTCATATTAGTATAATCTACTACTTTTATCACCTCAACACTTCTATTTAATTGCTTTTTTATCTGTTCAAAAGTTTTATCATCTGAAATCATAGATATTGTCATACGAGATACTGTAGGATCCTCTGTTGTACCAACTGTTAAACTTTCAATATTATATGATTTGGAAGAAAATAATCCTGAAATTCTAGCAAGTACACCTATTTCATTTTCGACAAATAAACCTATCCATCTTTTTTCCATTTAGTTTACCTCCTTTTTCATAATCATATCTTCAAGTGAATTACCAGGTGGTACCATAGGTAATACATTCAAACTATCATCTATAATAAACTCTATTAATGTAGGAGCTTTTTTATTTTTCTTTGCTTCTTTAAAAGCTTTTTCAACTTCTTCCTTTTTAGTTACCCTTATTGCATGACAACCATAACTTTGTGCAAGCATTATAAAATTAGGTGTATATTCAGGACAACATTTATCATGATTTTTGCAATTCTTATCACAAGATTTTCTATACCTTAGACACGTAGAAGAGTATCTTTTATTATAAAACATCTCTTGCCATTGTCTAACATTACCTAAATATCCATTATTTAATATACATACGACAATTGGTAATTCTTGACATACTGCTGTTGCAAGTTCTTGTATATTCATTTGAATTCCACCATCACCAGATATAGATATTACATCTTTTTGCGGGCAAGCAACCTTTGCTCCTATTGCTGATGGAAGTCCATACCCCATTGTACCAAGTCCTCCAGAAGTAAGAAGCTTTTTATTATTATCTATATCAATAAACTGAGTAGTCCATAATTGATTTTGACCTACATCTGTTGTAATTATAGCATTTTTATATAATTTATTTATTGTTTTTACTACATATTCTGGTGTAAGAGAATCATTTTCATCTGACATATGAATTGGATATTTTTCTTTCCAATTATTTATTTCTCTTCTCCACTCCTCTATATCTAACTTTTTAGCCTTCTTTATAATCGCTTCTATTGCAATTTTAGCGTCTGCAACTATTGGAATATCTACCGAAATATTTTTTGAAATTGCAGCAGGATCAATATCTACATGTATTATAGTTGCTTCCTTAGCAAATTCATCTATTTTTCCAGTAATTCTATCATTAAATCTTGTTCCTATAGAAAATAACACATCACAATTAGATATTGCAGTATTTGCTGCATAACTTCCATGTATTCCTATATTTCCAATATACAACTCATGTGTTGTAGGTATAGCACCTTTTCCCATCATAGTAGTAATAACTGGAATACCTGTAATCTCTGCAAGTTTTGTCATCTCTATATTTGCATGAGCAATATTTACTCCACCACCAATTAAAAATACTGGCTTTTTAGCTTTATCTAAAATCTCCATAGCTTTATTTACTTGTCCCATGTGAACAGAAATATTAGGATTATATCCTCTAATATGTATTTCACTTGGATAATCATCTGTTCCAAGTGCAACTTGTATATCTTTTGGAATATCCACAACTACTACACCTGGTTTTCCACTTTTTGCAATATAGAAAGCATTATGTATAATTCTTGCCAAATCTTCTCTTTTTCTTACCGTTACTGCATATTTACATATACTACGCATAATGCCTATTGTGTCAACTTCTTGAAATGCATCATTTCCTATAAGATGTGTTGGTACTTGACCTGTAAAACATACAAGTGGAACAGAATCATAATTTGCTGTTGCAACACCTGTAACAAGATTTGTTGCTCCTGGTCCACTTGTTACTAAGCATACTCCCACCTTTCCTGTTGATCTTGCATAGCCATCAGCTTCATGAACTAATGCTTGCTCATGTCTTGGTAAAATTACATTTATATCATTTTGATTATATAATGCATCAAATAAATCTATTGCCTGTCCTCCTGGATAAGCAAATAACGTATCTACTTTTTCTTCTTTTAACGCTTTTACAAATAATTCAGCTCCTGTAATCCACATTTTAAACACCTCCAAATGATAACCTAAAGTACATAGAAAAAAGCTATGTAGTTTTACCCACATAGCCTTTATTTATATTATAATATAACTTCTAGACTACTGTAGGTACGACAACATGCACTCGTATCTACAGTAGAGATACCAGTGCTTATCTAAGTAGTAGTCCGACTAGTTTTAAAGTTACATTAATATTTTTCATTTAAATTACTTCCTTTCAGTTAATGACTATATAATACTATATAAAATATATATTGTCAATTATATATTTAGAATTAATCTAAAAAATTACTTTAATTTGTATTAATTTTACATAAGTTATTTACATATTATAGGTTCAATGATATAATACAATCCTATTAAAGGAGGGATGTATTATGAACAGACAGATAAGCCTGTTTTATACAAATGAAAATCCAAATCCAACTAAAACTAATGATAAAAACGTAATTCAAGCAACAAACGTTAAATTTATAGGAAGTGAAATGACAAATTATAGTTTACTGTTTGACAACTATGATGAGCTTTATGCAATTACTTACTCAACAAGTATAAACTTCATACCTAAAATAGCTGAAAAGTTTAAAAAGTGTGAAATTATATTTGGAAACAGTACTGTACTTAACAGTAGTCTAGAATATATTTGTGCATTTCAAACTAAAATTAAAGAAGGACTAATAAAAACTATATCTAATGATACATCAAAAGAAAAATTAATATCTTTAATTTCTAACAATTTATTATCTTTATATATTTCTCGTTCTACAAAATCTCACGAAAAAATCTATATTCTAAAAAACTCATTAACAAATAAAACAAGAGTAATTACTGGATCCGCTAATTTATCATATATAGCTTTTAACGGTATACAACGTGAGCAATTTATTGTTTTTGATAATGATATTAAAGCATATAATCATTATTATGAATTATTTAATGATTTTAAAATGTCTTGTGATACTGCTTTTTCAAATTCTGAACTACTAACTTTAAAGAAAAATTCTCAAATTGATGATATTTTGCCATCTTTACTATTAAATGATAAGCCTATTGCTTTAACAACAGAAAAAGATAATAATGTATCTTTCACTACTGATGTAGAAAAACTAGCAAAAAAATATAAATCTATTATTCCATCTGAATTAAATAAAACAAAATTTATATTAAAACCAGAAAATAATACTAAAATAAAATTAGAACTAAAAAAATTAAAAACTGATGAAAAGGAAAAGAAAAAAATATATCCACAATTAGATCTTAACTATGAAAATAATACTGCTTACTTCAATGATATAGAACTAAATTTAAATGATATAAATTCTGAAAATGTAAAAAACACTTTAGAATTCTTTAATACATTTTTAACTAACTTTGATACTATTTCTGCTGGGGATATTAAAGAGGCAAAAAGAAATTATTTTCTACTTGCAAATTGGTTTTTTGCTTCTCCATTTTTCCCATATTTAAGATATAATGAATTTGTAAATAACGGAAATCTTACTAATTTTCCAATTTATGCTGTTTGTTATGGCTCAAGTAATGGTGGAAAGACAATGTTTGCAAAAATGCTATCTAAAATGCTTACTGGAAAAGATATACCAATAAAAAATGGTAATGATTTTAAAAAAACAGAGATTTTTGCTCTAAAAGACGTTATTCATGGAATACCTATAATATTTGATGAGGTATCTCAAGCAAAATTTAAAGAACATGGTGAAGAATTAATAAAATATGATGAATATGAAATTAAAAACATGAATTTAACTTACCCTGCAATTCTTATGACATCTAATGACATCAAATGCGTAAAACAAGAGCTAGTAAAAAGACTATTTAGTTGTCCAATTAGCATAAGTATAGATAGAATTAGAGCAAGTAACAACACAAAAATAATTCGTACTGGAATTTCTAAAATAACAAATGATTTTTACAAACAATATTTAAATAAAATGTTTCCAATTGTAAAAGATATGACAATAAAAATCCAAACTGATGAAAACTACATACCAGATATATTCTTTGAATCATCTAAAATATTACAAGAACTTTTTAATACTTATTTAGGATATATACCAGAATATGCAAATATAGCTAAAAGAGATGAAGATTATATATCAGCTAAAGTTACATGTCAAAATCTTATACGCAAATTAAAAACTGCGTGGAAATTAGAAAAGTATAATTTTGAAATTAATGAAAAAGAAAATAGATTAGTTTATAATGCACCTGATCATAATAAAGCCACATATTTACATAGTGAAATTCCTGTAGGATTAGAATTTGATCCTTATATTTCAGGTTCAAAAGTATCACTTAATTTAGATGCAGCAAAGAAACTATGTAATATAAATTTTAAATTTACTCTTAAAGATAAATTAATATTAAAAAAATAAATTAATAAAGCTGGGTATATTTTTATATACTCAGCTTTATTTTACCTATTCAAATTCAATGATATGTGTTACACCATCATCTGTAATTACTCCAAGTCTTCCTCCAGTACGTCCATTTTCATCTGTAATTTTTAATTGCACTATTCTTACAGCATTTTCTATATCAACTTTTTTAAATTCAAAATTTGCTTGTTCTTTAGCATACTGAACTGTTCCATCTTCTAATAAAACAGCATAATAATATGAACCACCATCATTATATGTTCCATAAATAGCATCTACTATATTAGGACCGCCATTATCCCCAAAAACATAATTAACATCTCTATATCTAAAAACTTGTTGTGATTTATTTCCTAAAGTATTTCTATTACCCAAGGCTACACTTGCTTGTCCAACTGACACAATTCTTCCTTGTTCTTCAACACTATTAGCTTTTCCTTCTACTTTATTACCATCAAATTTAGCAATAGCAAGTTTTTCAACTATATTTTCTATAACTTGCGATGGAGCTGTTTCTTCTTGTTTTTCTTCATTACTTTCTCTTAATGTTTCAACCTGTGAAGTTAAAGTGGTTACATTCTCTTTTTCATTAAAGTAACTATATCCAAAAAATATAGATGTTCCTGCTAAGCATACAATTAATAATAACAAAATTACCAATGTTATTTTACTTTTCATATACTCACCTCTCAATATTATTTTATATTATTACTTTTACAAATTTCAATATTTATTAAAAAAAAGTTGTTTTTTTCTAAATTTTGAAATATCCTAATTTTTTCTTATTAACATTACTACGATATTTTCTATATATAATTATTATAATTCCCATTAAAGATATTTCTATAATTAAAACATATTGTAAATTATCTTTAGACCAGCTTAATATGCTAAAAGGTACATCTTCTTCAAGTACTATGTCTACACATCCAATATATTTATCTTTATAAGATATATGTGCTTTTCCAACAATATCTCCTTTTTTATTATCCGAACTAAGAATATCTATACCACTATACTCTATTGTTATTTTATCTTCTTCTATATTTTCATCTTTATTCATATATATACCAATATTGTTTGATGCACTTACTTGAATACTAGACTTTGTACTGTGATATGTTGGCAAAGCAATTATTTTTTCTCCCTTTTGTATAATATTTTTTAATACATAGTTTTCATCAACATAATTATATAAATTTTGGCTATCTTCTATATGTGGCAATCTACCACTTATTATATCGCATCCTAATACTATACAAATTAATGGATTTTCTTCATTATTTGAGTAAGTTGCAAGACAATATCCTGCATCTCCTGTCATACCAGTTTTTCCACCAGCTATCTTACTTACATCTAATCCATATAAATTTGCAAGCACAAATAAAGCATTATGCACTGTTATACTTCCACCTTTTATAGTATATTTATATCTTGACATTAAATCTTTTATTATATCATTATCTAAAGCATATTTCATCATTAAAGCAACATCATAAACTGTAGAATAATTATTTGGATCATCAGCACCTATAGGATTTGCAAATGATGTACTATTCATCCCGATTTCTTTTGCTTTTTCATTCATAGCTTCAATAAATTTTGAATAGTCTCCAAACACATTAATAGCAATACATGCTGCACTATCTGCACCTGATGGAATTAGCATAGTTGCTATCAAATCATAATATGATATCTCTTGAGAGTCTCTTAAACCGGCAACTGAATACTCATCATTATAATATTTTTGCACTTCTGCTAAATTTACTTTTACTGTTTGACTTAAATCTTGTATATTATCTATACATACAATAGCAGTCATAATTTTAGTAATACTTGCAATTGGAACTTTTTGATCTGAGTTACTCTCATACAATGCATCTAAGTTGTTTGACATATAAACTCCATAATATTTAGCATTAATATTTAAATCTTCAAAAGTTGCAAAAATATTTTTAGGAATACATAAAATAAAAAACATTAGTATTAATAAAATTCTTTTTCTCATAATACTATATTATCTTTTTATTATAAAAATATTCAATACTTTGTAAAACATTTTATAAATAAGTATTATCATTTAATATATTACATTCATATACTAAAATAATAACATACTGATTAAATTTTAACAATATAGATAATATAAATATAAAAAAAGAAAAAATCAAATTTATATTGATCTTTTCTTTTCAATATAGTTATCATAATTTCCTAAATATGTATTAACTTTACCATTTTCAAATTCTACAACTTTATCTGCAAACTTATTAATAAAATATCTGTCATGACTTATAAATATTAAAGTACCATCAAATTCTTCTAAAGCTTCTTCTAAAATTTCTTTTGTTGGAATGTCTATATGATTAGTTGGCTCATCAAAAATTAAAGTGTTAATTTTTTGTTGCAAAAGTTCTGCAAGCTTTACTTTCATTCTTTCACCACCAGACAGATTTTTAATTTTTTTATTAACATCTTCCTTATAGAATTCAAATTTAGCTAAAATTTCTCTTGCTCTTTGCTCATTTACCTCAATAGTGCTCTTAAAATAATCTAATAACTGTTCTTCTTCATTTTCAAACTTTATAACTTGCGGTAAATATCCAATCTTTACACTAGGTCCTATATAAACACTACCATTAACTTCTAAATTTTGTTCACCTAATATAGTTTTTATAAAAGTAGTTTTTCCACTTCCATTTTTTCCAATAAATGCCACTTTTTCATGAGAATATATATCTAAATTAATTTTATTTAAAATAATTCTATTTTCAGGTGTTATAACAGATAACTTATCCACACTTATAACTTTTTTACTAGATTTCCTTATCTCATTAAAATCCATATTTATTTTTCTTTTTACCTGAGGTCTTGCTATTGCCACCTTTTTAAGTCGCTCTATTTTAGCTTGTAAAACATGAGCTCTATCACAAAGTGTTGAACTATTAGTTGCCATACCTCTTTGAGCAAAATACTTTCTTTGCTCTTCTAATCTTTTTATTATAGCTTGTTGATCCTTATAATTTGCCATCTGTTTTTCAAAATCTTTTTGCTTTTCTTCAAGATAACCAGTATAGTTAGTATCATATATTTTTCCAACACCATTATCTAAATCTAAAATTCTATTAGACATTTTATCTAAAAAATATCTATCATGTGATACTATAACAGCAGCCCCTTTAAAAGATTTTATATAACTTTCAAGCCATTCAATTCTAGATATATCCAAATGATTTGTAGGTTCATCAAGTAATACTAAGTCTGGCTTTATAATTAAAACTTTAGCAAGTTGTACAAGTGTTTTTTCTCCTCCACTTAATAAATTATACTTTTGATTTAATACTTTTTTATTTATATTAAGTCCATCTACTACTGTATTAATATTTATATCCATATCATATCCACCAAGAGCAGAAAATCTATCTAACAAATTACAATATTTATTTAAAATCTTATTATATTCTTCTCCTTCAATACCTAAATTTAGTTTTTCCTGTAATATTTTAATTCTTTTTTCCATTTCATTTAAATCTTTATACGTATCCTTTAATATATCATATACAATTCTATCATCTACGCTACTAGAACCTATTTGATCTAAATATGCTACTTTTGCATCTTTTTTTATACTTACTTGTCCACTATCTGCCTTTTCAATTCCAGCTATTATTTTTAGTAAGGTAGATTTTCCACATCCATTTGGTCCAACTATTGAAATTGTCTCTCCTTCATTTAAAGAAAATGAAACATCTTCAAATAATTGTCCATAACCATAATTCATACTTATTTTATTAACATCTAAAATTATCATAAAAACTCCTTTATTCTATCTTTTCTATAAATTCTTTTGTTATATTCTTTTCTAAAACAATATTATATTCTCCTACTACTCTTTTAAGCACTCTAATTCCTGCTTTATTATATTCTTCTCCACCTGTAGATGAACAATACTTTTCTAAAATTATTGGTTTGATACCAGCTTCAAACAAATCAATAGCAGTTGCAAGCACACATCCATCTGTATCAAATCTTACTAAATATAATTTACTGGGTAATTTATCTCCATTAACTCTTTTTAAAATATTTTTTAATTCATTTGTATATGCAGAATATCCTTCTTTTTCTATAATATAATCTATATAATTTTCTACATTATTATCTATTTGCTGTTCTTTTTTATCTTTTAATTTATTCCATTTAAGTATTTTTTCAAAATTACTTCCATTATTATTTATAAATTTTGTAGCTATTATAATATCAAAAATCTTACTTTTCAAAAGATCTACTATTTCATTTTTAGTATTTTCAGTACTACTGTTTATAAATCCATTTTGAACATCAATAACAAGTAAAATGTTTTTCATTTAAATTTTCCTCCATTTTATTCATACATTAAAATTTTATTTTTATATATTATATCAACCTAGCAATTTTTCGTCAATTTATAAATACAAAAGAGACTAGTAAAATACTAATCTCTTATGACATTTTTTTATTATTTTTTAATTTTTCAATAATATTGATTAATTTATTTTTATATTCTTCTATTTCTAAATCTAAAGATTTTATCTCTTTATCTATTTCTACAATCTCGTTATCATATAACTTACCTATTTGTATTCTTTGATCTTTAGTTAGTTCTTCTTGCTTTATTTCTCCTTTATCATATTTTTCTTTTAATACACAAATATCTTCCATAACCCTACCTACTTTTTCCAATATTTTTATTTTTTAAATTTAAATATTTTTCAGATTCTCTATAACAGTCCTTAGCCTCTTGTAAAAGCGCTAGTTTTTGAGCTCTTATATCTTTTTTCTCTCTGAGTTCTTTCTTTTTAGAGTCTAAATCTACGTCTTCTATATCATAATATTCAAAATTATTATCACTCATAAATTTTTTTCTTCTTAATGTACTAGGATCCACTCCTCTTCTTTCTTGTTTCTTATTTCTATCAAAAACTTCTGATACTCTATATAAAAACATCATTGGTCTTTTAAATATTTTCATCCTATTCTTATATTTTTTATTGTCTGCTTTTTCTTCAGATAATGATCTGTTTATTTGTGATTTTTTATTATATACACCTCTTACATTTGAAGCTATTTTCTCTTTATAACCTAGTCTTTGTTCGATATCATTATATACTTTTTCCATCTTTTTTTCTTCAGAATTCATATATTCATTATATCTACTAGTAGTAGTAAATGTATTTTTATTAATAATACATTGAGTATCATTTTTAAGTCTGTGTAAGTCCTGCTTTTTCTTCAT
Source organism: uncultured Clostridia bacterium (assembly GCA_944387375.1). Lineage (GTDB taxonomy): Bacteria > Bacillota > Clostridia > TANB77 > CAG-465 > CAG-465. The sequence goes on along the minus strand of CALXEQ010000006.1, from coordinate 85,946 downwards.
ATAATCATTATAGTTGTATTCTTGACATCTATTAAAAATAGTTGCCATTTCCTCTTTTCCTAGTCTTTTAGTTGTTTCTTGCAATTCTTTATTTTTTCCATAAAGAATTCTCTCTGAATATATTTTATTAAAGCAATCATATATTTGTCCTTTTATCTCTGGATCAGCCTCACTTTTTAGTTCTCTATTTTCAATTTTAATAATCTCATCGATTGGTTTTTTACTTCCATCTTTATAATATTCTATATTTAAAAGAGGGTATGTTTTTAATATACTACTATCACTAGCTATTGCCATTGTTGCAGCATTATTGATAATTTTATTTCTATTTCCTGTAGAATCAAACAAACTCATTTCATTACTCATTACAATATCATTTGTTTCTCTACTTACAGCTCTATCAAACGCATCTTTATCTACATCATCTTGTGTAATTCTTTTTAACTTACCTGCTCTTATTAATTCTTTTGTTAATATATATGCCTTCTTGCAAATCATAAGAGACTCTGTTTTTCCTGAAAGTCTTGCATCTGCTTCTATAAAAAAGTTTTTATAATTATTCTTAAGTTTATAAAAAAATCTCTTTTTTATCCCCATGCTTGCATATTCTTTAGATATTAAATATTTTTCTTCCGCTGTATATCCAACATAATCTTCATTTAATCTAGTTGCTCTTTCTTGTTTATAATGTCTATATTCATGTTGAATTGTCTCTACAAATCTAGTAATAGTCTCCATTCTAACTTTCGTACTTGGACTAGATAATCCTTTGTTTCCTCTTTTACTTCCATTTATTATTTTATTAAAATTAATTTTTAAAGCAGAATGATCTTTTTTACCATAATCCTCTTTAAAACTCATAGAGCCATTTACATTCTTAGCTTTCTTTTTATCCATTGATTTTATATCAATTTTAGCGTTATCTATTCCATCTTTTGCTAAATTTACATTAAGTATTCTTCTAGTATACGTACGTAATTTCTTTTCAAACTCTTCTTGACTTAAATCTGCTCTATTATATACAAACTTCTCAAACATTTCTAATGCTATGTTTTGCAATTCATTAAAATCTGCTTGATTAATATCAATATTGTTCATATACTATTTCTCCTTCGTAATTTCATCATATATTTTATATGGATTCATATTAACTCTTTTTTTATGTGGTATATTACTTAAAAATTCATGTACTTTTTCATCGGTCATATCTGACAATTCGTCTAATTTTTTATTTAAATTCTTTTTATTGTTTTCTTTATCCATACTATCACCTACAAAAATATTAACATATATTAAAATTTTATTCAACATTACATAATTCTAACTTTTCATTTAGCTCTTCCCATTCTTTCATTTTTTCTTCTATAATTTTATTTCTGTTATCTATTTCATTTTGAAGCCCAGAAAGTTTAACATAGTCCGTACAAAATTCTTCTTTTTGCATTTCAAGCTGTATATTTTTTATTTCCTCTTCAATTTTTTCTATATCATTTTCAATTCTTTTTATCTTATTTTTAATTTTATTTTTCTCCTTATTTTCAAAATAATTACTTTTTTCTTTCTTTCCTTCTTTTTGATTAATTTTTATTTCTTCTTTTTTATCTTCTCTTTTTTCTAAATATTCTGAATATGTTCCATTAAAATATTTAATACCATTATTTTCAAATATAATTAATGAATCTGCTATTTTATTTATAAAATACCTATCATGTGATACGACAATTAAAGTTCCTTCATATGATTTTAATATATTTTCTAAACTTTCTTTTCCAATTATATCCATATGATTTGTTGGTTCATCAAGGAGTAGCAAGTTTGGCCCTTTTTTTAATATTTTACACAGTTGTAATCTTACTTTTTCCCCACCAGATAAAAGATTTATTTGCCTGTCTATATCATCTGCATAAAACATAAATGATGCAAGTGTACTTCTTGTCTGAGTTATAGTTAAATCTGGAAAAGTGTTACTAAACTCTTCTATTACCGTTTTATTTTTATCTACAAATTCCATTTGTTGATCAAAATATTCCTTTTCTACATGATAGCCATACTCATATTCTCCTGAGATTTTTGGTATGTATCCCATTAATGTCTTAAGTAAAGTAGATTTTCCTTTTCCATTTGCACCGATTATTCCAAGCTTTTGTCCTTTATATAACTCAAAGGATATTTTACCTAAACAATTATTATATCCAAACTTTAGATCTTTAACTTTTAATACTAATTTTCCACTCTCAGTATTAAGTTTAAAATTGGTATGAAATGTAGTTAAATCATATTTATTAGGCTCCTCTATTTTTACCATTTGCTCAATTTTCTTTAGTTTAGATAATGCCATTTTTGCCTTTGTAGGTTTATATCTAAATCTGTCTGCTATTGCTTGTAATCTTTTTATTTCTTTTTGCTGATATTCATAGTCTTTCAATTGTTTTTCATAATTTACTCTTTTTTGAATTTCAAAAGCAGTATAATTTCCTGTGTACTCTGTCATAGATGCATACTCTATTTCATATACCTTATTTACTATTTTATCTAAAAACATTCTATCATGAGATACTATTACAATGGCTTTAGTATAATTTTTTAAGTAATTTTCTAGCCATTCTATAGTAGTTATATCTAAATGGTTTGTAGGTTCATCAAGTAATAATATATCTGGCTTACTAAGTATTAACTTTACAAGAGCAATTTTAGTTTTTTGACCACCTGAAAATTCATTTATATTTTTATTTAAATCCCACTCATTAAATCCAAATTTATGAAGAGCTGTTTGATACTCCTTTTTATATGTATATCCATCCATTAACTCATATTTTTCTAATGTAGATGTATAGTTTTTTATAATTTTTTCTGTAGAATTATTTTTTAATTCTTGTTCTAAATTAGATATTTTCTCTTCTAGATCTATTATTGGCTTATATATCTTTAAAATTTCTTGCAAAAGTGTACAGTTATCGTCTTCAAATTGTACCTGCTCTAAGTATCCTATTACAGGGTTTCCTTGCTTATATACACCAAATTTTTGCTCACCTATACCTTGCTCTAACATGTCATTATCTATTATAGCTTTAAGAAGTGTTGACTTTCCACAGCCATTTCTACCAACTACTGCTATTTTATCTTTTTCTTTTATTTCAAAATTTATTTCTTCTAATATTGTATCTGCTCCATACGACACAGAACCATTTACAATTTTATAGTTCATTTTATTCCTCTTTTCTATACTTTTTTCTCTTCTAAATCTTCACTAAATCTTAAAACATAACCATTGGGATCTTGTACTAAAAATTCTTTGCACCCCATAAGTATATTATCTTTTCTATACCAGTGCTCTTCTATATCTACAAATATTTTATATTTATTTTCTTTTAACTTATTATATATTTTATCTATATTGATAACATCTATTTGAAAATTAATTCCTCTACCAAGTGGATATTCAAGCTTTGCTGTTTCCCATTTATTCTCACTTTTATTTATTTCTTGTAGCATTATTTGTACATTTTCAAACTCTATAAATGCAAATTTATCTTCTGTTCTTTCATATACTACATTAAACCCTATTAAATCTATATAAAAATGTAGACTTTCTTTTAAATTAAAGACGTCAAACTCGGGTATCATCTGATTCCATTTCATCTTTATCCTCCTAAATTATGATATAAATAGTATATAATACAAGTACTCAAAATTCAAATTTTTATGTACAAAAAATGTATTTTACGTAACAACTCTTAAATTTTATATTCAAAGTTTTAACAATATTTATTTTTAAACATAATATTATATTAGTTAAAGTAGGTGATTTTATGAGCTTTTCAGATAGAGAGCTTTTAGCAAGAATTGTAATGTGCGAAGCTGGTGGAGAAGGAGACAATGGAATGAAAGCAGTTGCATCTGTAATAATGAATAGAGTAAATGTGTCAACAGGCGAATATTTTAGAATATCTCAAGGCGGAAATATACGAAATATAATCTTTCAGCAAGGACAATTCAACTGTGCAACTGATATGTTACAAGGTACATATAACCCACAAAACATATATAACATGACACCAGATGAAACACACTATGCTATTGCAGATTGGGCATTAAGTGGAAATAGATTAAATGCTGCTGGAGATTGCTTATGGTTTATGAATCCATTTAGGCCAACATGTCCAAAAGAATTCCCATATAATGGCACTGGCTCATTACACACAAGAATATTAAATCATTGTTTCTATACACCTACAAGTTTATATGCAAGCACATAATTTTGAAAGGAGAATAAAAATATGTTAAATAATATAAATAACAATTCACGTCAAGCAGTACAATTAAATAATGATACAACAACACCTTCTAACATGCCTGAAAATCTTACCAATTCAATTTATACTCCTGCATTTTTAAGAAATTATATAGGTAAACTAGTTAAAGTAGAATTTTTAATTGGAACAAATAATATGCAAGATAGAATAGGTATACTACTTGATGTTGGAGCTAGTTACATAGTACTTAGATCAGTACAAGATAATAATTTATTATATTGTGATATTTTCTCTATTAAATTTGTTACAATATCTAATAATTCATTTGTATATAACTCAAATATATACAATTCTAACATGCAATATGGCATGTAAAAACACACCAACAAGGTGTGTTTTTATATTCTTACTACATATTTTAAAAATTTATCACATTTTTAGAAGCATTTGAATATGTATTTATCACATTTTTAGAAGCATTTGAATATGTATTTATCACATTTTTAGATTTAATATAACTATATTATTTATTTTTATAAGTATTTATCTGCTTTATACCTATAATCATATCCTCTAAAATATATCATTATAATAATTTTTGTTCTCACATTTTTTAATTCATTTTTGTATTTCTGCTTTTAATTTACTATTTCTTACTTTAATTCTACTATATCTTCATATAATAAAATAAATTGTTCATTTACTTGCCTGTTATCATGATAATGTCCAAAATACCACTTTTTAAATTTAGTTTTTTCATATATTTTTTGAAAATAATCTGTAAGATAATCTTTTCTATAACTTTCTCCACCTATTAGAGTTTGTATACTTGTTGGTGCACAATGCGTTATAACATAATCCACATCATAACCTACTTTTTTTAAGTTATCTATTCCATTTTGCATTTCTTCTTTTGCTGGAAGCTCTAAGTCCCACCATGAAAAATCTCTTATTCTAAAATATGCGCCTCTTTTTCTATATTTATATATTTTTTCTTGCTCATCTAAATTTAATATACCATCTCTTATATCATGTGAGCTAGCACCACCAAAAGTGAAAAATTTTTTACCATCTATATTATAAATTTCCCCTCGCATTAAATGAAATACAGAATCTCGTATTTTATGTACTTTTCCACCACACCATTGTTTAATTGGATATTCATATAATCTAGTAAAATTTTCATGATTTCCATCTACAAATAATGTTGTAAAATTTTTATCATTTAACCAATCTAACCAATACTTTTCACTTGTATTTTCATACATGTAATTCCATACACCACCAAAATCACCACAAATAATAACATAATCATTTTTTGTCATATCTTTTTGTACAGGAAATTTTTTAGTGGAAAATCTTGTAAAATCCGAATGGCAATCACCTGTTATATATATCATAATTATTATTCCTTTCAAAATATTATATAAACAAGTATAACATAATTTTACAAGTAATACTAGCTACATTTTTAATCATATCACAATTATATTTTTCTTATTAATTCTTTTAAATACTTCCATACTTTAAGTGTAGATTTAATAGATAATCTTTCACTTGGACTATGTGCATCATATAAATTAGGTCCTATGCATATGTATTCACAATCTTGCTTTTTACTAACAAAAAATCCTCCTTCAACTACTCCTTGTGATATTATTTGTTCCATATCTTCTCCAAACATCTTTTCATATACTGCCTTGCAAGTATTAGCTAAATTATTATTATCTTTTTTTGGTACTCCTTTTAAATTTTGAGTCCATTTTACAGTTAAACTATATTTAGATATTAAATTACTTAAATTATCTAAATATTGCTCCTCTGCCTCTTTAACATTACTTCTTTGAGAAAAAGCAATATTTACTTCATTTTCTTTTATATTAACTTGTGCCATATTTCCAGATTGTACCACGTTACCTTCTTCATCTGTTTTTATTGCTCCATTTTCAAATTCAAATATAAAACCAATCAAATTATTTGATACTCTCTCATCTAACACTTTTTCTTGATGTTTTATTTTACCTAAAGCTATATTTACTTGTTCTCCATAAAATTGCTTTTGAAAATTAATATATTCTTGTAATATACTTTCCACATTTTCATCGTTTGTAGCAAAAGTAATATTTACATCACGTGGTATTACATTTACTCTACTTCCTCCATTTATTTGTATAACTCTAGCTGTTTTGAGTTTTTTAAGTAATTCTACTCCAAGTTTTATTGGATTACCTCTTTTCTCATCTGCTATATTTCCACCAGAATGCCCTCCTTTAAAATTCTCATAAACAAGCTCATAGCAATATTTATATTCATTTTTTTGCGTTTTATATGGTAATGTACATATCCATTCCTTGCACTCAGCTGAACTTATTAACATTTTTCCTTCTTTAGAACCATCTAGTGAAATAATTCTATTGCTCTCTATTTTATCCATATCTAAATTAATTGCTCCAAGCATTGTAGTTTCTTCTTCTGATGTAAAAATACATTCAAGCTTAGGCGATATAATATCATCTGAGTCAAGTAAAGCTAATATATATGCAACACCTATTCCATTGTCTGCACCAAGTGTTGTACCTTTTGCTTTAATATAATCTCCCTCTATATATAGTTCTAATGGATCGTTTAAAAAGTCATGTTGCACATCATCTTGCTTTTCACAAATCATATCTGTATGTGCCTGTATTGCTATTGTCTTTTTCAATTCTTGTCCTTTTGATGCCTCTTTTATTATAACTATATTGTTATATTTATCTGTATAATATTTTAAATTTCTTTTTCTAGCAAAATTTTCTAAATATTTTACTATTTCTTGTTCATTACCAGATTTTCTAGGTATTTTACTAATTTCTTCAAAATATTTAAATACACTATATTTTGTTAAATTTTCTAACATATTATCACTTCCTTAATTTGAGTATCTTTTTAAAAATTCTTTTGTTCTTTTCTTTTTAGGATTATCTATTACATCTTTTGGTGTTCCTTCTTCTATAATTTGACCATCACACATAAATATAACTCTATCTGCTATTTCTTTTGCAAACTGAATCTCATGAGTTACTATTACCATTGTTCTATTTTGTGATGCAAGTTTTTTTACTACTTTTAGTACTTCGCCTACAAGTTCAGGATCAAGTGCGCTTGTAGGTTCATCCATAAATATGATTTGAGGATCTATAGCAAGTGTTCTTGCAATAGACGCTCTTTGCTGTTCACCACCTGAAAGACTACAAGGATATTGTTTTTCTTTTCCCTTTAAGCCCATATTTTCTAATATTTTTAATGCTTTCTTTTCTGCCTCTTTATAATCCATCTTTAATACATGTACCATAGCTTCAGTTACATTTTGAAGTACAGATAAATGTGGAAATAAATTAAAATTTTGAAACACCATACCACATTCTAAATTCATTTTATTTAAAATATCTTTTGCATTATATATTACTTTTCCATTTTTTATCTCTTTAATCATTGAATCTTCATTTATCGTTATATTTCCACCATCTATTTTTTCTAGCTGATTTATACATCTAAGTATAGTAGATTTACCCGAACCTGATGCACCAATTATAACTAAAACTTCACCTTTATTTACCGTAAACGATACATTTTTTACTGCATATGAATCATCATATCTTTTAACTAAGTTATCTACTTTTAAAATTTGTTCCATAATTTTATCCTCCTAAGTTATAGTATAATAGCTAAACTTCTTCTCTAGCTTATTAAATACAAAGGTAATAATTGTACAAAGTGCAAGATATATTAAAGCTGCAATGCAAAGTGGTAATATGGAAAACTGAAAACTTGCTTGCTTTTGAGCAAGTGCAAAAACTTCAGTAACTCCAATTATTTGTGCAAGAGATGTTGTCTTTACAAGAGATATAACCTCATTTGACATAGAAGGTAAAATTCTTTTTATAACTTGTGGTAATATTATTATATAAAAAGTCTGTACTTTGGAAAAGCCAAGTGTAAAAGCTGCTTCCTTTTGTCCTTTTGGAATACTTAGTATTCCACTTCTAAATATCTCAGCAAAATATGCTGCATAATTTATTACAAAAGCAATTATAACTGCTAAAAATCTATCATATGATAACTTAAACAAATAATATGGTGCAAAGTATACAAATATTATTTGAAGCATCATAGGTGTTCCACGTATTATTAATATATAAATTTTTGTTATAGCATTTAATATTTTATTTTTAGAATTTTGAGCAATAGCCACTACTATACCTAAAGGTATTGCAAATAACAGAGTAAGTATAAAAATTAATATAGTAGTAGATAAACCTTGTGAAAGTATTTTAAATAAATTTAAAATATTATCCATATCTTATCCTTTTAATTATTTATTATATCTTTACCAAACCATTTTATTGAAATTTCACTAAGTTTACCTTCCTGTCTAAGCTCTTCTATTGCTTGCTCAACTTTATCTTTTAACTCTATATTTCCTTTTTTAAATGCTATAACCATTCCTTTAGATTCTTCTCCTATTGAAGCATCAAAAGTATTAAATTCTTTTCCTTGTTGATTCATAATATAATTTCCAGATATTTCACTCATATATACTGCATCAACATTTCCTGTTTCTAAGTCCATTAAAGCAGTCAAATAATCTGTATATCCTATAACCTCACCAACACTTTTTCCAAACTCAGATTCTGAAAGTCTTCTTTCTTGTATAGAGCCACTTTGTACACCTATTTTTTTGCCAATTAAATCATCTTGTTTACTATAATCTGAATCTGTTTTTACTACAAACATAGACTTATCTTTTATATATGGCTTACTTAAAGTCATAGCTTGATTTCTTTCTTCTGTATATCCAAAACCATTCCATATACAATCTATATTTCCAGAATCTAATTCTTGTTCTTTTGCTGCCCAAGATATCGGTTGTACTTTTAACTCTAAGCCTAGCTTATTACATACTTCTTGTGCTAAATCAATATCAAAACCTACCAATTCATTATTCTCATTTCTAAATCCCATAGGTGGAAAACTATCATCCATCCCAAGTACTAATGTATTATCTCCTTCTTTTTGATTATTTAAATTTAAATAAATACCTGTTGCTATTAATACTAAAACCACAACAATTCCTAAAGCAATTATAATTTTCTTATTCATTTTTATTTCCTCCTTAAAATTAAATACAAAAAGTAAAAACAATATTAAAATGTCGCGACCAATTTTAATATAAATATGAAAAAGGACCCTAAAAGTACTACAAGTACCTTTAAGGTCCTAAAACAATAAAGGCACAAGCATCAAAAGCCTGTGCCTAAATTTAAGACACAAGCTTATTTAATATGATGATTATAACCTTTATTGTTTAATATATTTCTCATAAAAATTTCCCCTTTTTGTTGTATTTAGGATACTATGTTTATTATTATTTGTCAATAGTTTTTTATAAAAAAGTTATTTTGCTATTAATTTTTAAGTAACAATTAGACACTTTTGTCGAAACTTAATATAAAAAACTATATTGATTTTTTATTTTGCTTATGATAAACTTAATATAAAATTAATACAAATATCTTGCTTTCAATATATTTAATTTGCACTTAATAAAGCATTTTATTTTATTGAAAGTTTTTTTGTATATAATAGACATATCATTAAAATATTCTAAAAATTATTTTTATAAGGAGAATTTATATGGGAAGAAAATTAAAAACATTAAATGAAATGAAGTATTTTGATTTTACCTTACAACCAGGTAAAGAACTAGTAAAAAGAATTAGTATTAACTCTTCCGATCCATTTATTAGTATAATAACTATATATGATAAAGAAGACAATGAAGAATATATGATTCAAACACTTAATTCATTAAAAAATCAAACATTTCCTTTTTGGGAATGGATTGTAATAACAAATAATGAAAGTATAATCTTAAATGAATATGCTAAAAAAGATAAAAGAATAAAAATCTATACATATGAATACAAAAATATATCTCAAGCAAAGCAATATGGTGCAACAATTGCAAATTGTGATTTGTTATTTCTACTAAATAAAAATAATCTACTAGATAAAACAATGCTTGAATGTGGATTTTTCACAATGATGTTTAATAAAGAAGCTGTATTTGCATATTCTAGAACTGTAGAATTCGGTGCAAAAGATCAATTATATAATATCAAACTAAGTATATCTGAAGAAAAAAAGAAAAATATAATCCCTTCTGATATTTTTGTAAGAAAAGATAAATTTTTAGAAGATTATTTAAAACTTGGAAATGATACTTTTGAAGATTGGTATCTATGGCTTACATTTCTTTCTAAAGGATATATTCCATTAAAAATGGGATTTTATGGATTTTGGCAAAGAAACACTAAAGAAAACAAAAAAATTAGAATAACAATTAATGATAAACTTAACAATAAACTTACAAAAGTAATTGATAAAATCAATTCCAAAACAGAAATTATACAATTTGACGATAGTTATGAAGTAGATTATAAAAATGTACCTGAAAAAATAGACTTAAAAAGAAAACCTATTGTACCAGATAATGATGTAAAAAGAATATTATTTATATTACCTTGGTCTGTAGTTGGTGGTGCTGATATATTTAACTTAAATTTAATAAAAGGACTAAAACAAAAAAATTATGAAATATCTGTTATAACAACTCAAAAATGTGATTATGCATTAAGACAAGGTATTGAACAATATGTAGAAGAATATTTTGACTTAACAACTTTTTTAAAAAGAAAAGACTGGGCATCTTTTATAGAGTATATAATTAGAAGTAGAAGAATTAAATTGGTATTTCTAAGTAATAGTTACTACGGATATTATGCTCTTCCTTGGTTAAAATATCATTTTAAAAACATTCCATTTGTAGATTATATACATGCTGAAAATTGGACATTACGAAATGGAGGCTTTCCAAAAGACTCCAATGCAGTTGCAAATTATTTGGATGCTACATACACATGTACTGCACATTTAAGAGACGTAATGTATAAAACTATGAAAAGAAGTGTAAAAAATGTAAAACCAATTTATATTGGAACTGATGCATCATTTTATGATCCAAATATTCCTAACGAAAAAGATGAGGAATTGCAAAATATGTATAAAGGAAAAAAAGTAATTTTATTTCCAAGTAGAATAGTCCATTACAAAAGGCCACTATTTGCAATAAAAGTATTACAAAATATTCTAAAAACAAGAAAAGATGTAAGACTTGCTATAGCCGGAGATGGTGCTGCATTTGAAGATGTAAAAAAATATATATCAGATAATAACTTAGAAGAATATGTTACTTGCTTTGGAATGCAACAAGATGTACGTCCATTTTATAAAGTTGCCAATGTTACTCTCATATGCTCTTTAAGAGAAGGACTTACACTTACAACTTATGAATCTTTATCGATGGGAGTTCCTATAGTATCCTCTGATGTTGGAGGACAAGCTGAACTTATAGGAGAAGACTGTGGAATGCTAATAAAACCATACCAAACACCCGACCAACAATTTGATTTTAATTATTCACAAGAAGAAATAAATGAATATACCAAAGCTATTTTAAATATTATAGACAATTATAAGAAAGAAGATATAAAAGATATATGTAGAAATAAAATACTAGAACACTTTACAATAAACAAAATGGTATCTAATTTAGATAAAGAATTTACAAAACTTATAGAAAGTGGAAGTAAAATAGATAAAGATGTTTGTAAAAATATCGGTCTTGCAGAAAGATACTTACTTGTTCATAGTGTTTTAGAAAGTAAAGATGAAAAAAAGAAATAAAATAAATAAGGAGATATTTGTTTATTTAATAATATCTCCTTTTTATTATAATTTTTCTATTAATTTATCCACATTTTCCTCCACTGTAGCCCAAGAAGTACAAATTCTTACTGCTGTATTATTTTCATCTATTATTTTCCATTTAAAAAACGAAAAATCTTTTTCAAGCTCATTTAGTTTATCATTATTTATTATCACAAATTGCTGATTACTATATGAATCATATAATAGTTTATATTCTTTCTCATATAAAATAGCTATTTTATTCTTTAATTAAATTAAATACTTCATTAATTGTTTCAACAGAATTTGTTCCTACAAATATCTTAAACATTCCCGGTTCTGCCTTATATTCTAAATTTTCATTATAAAACTTTAACATTTCTTCATTTATTTCGAAAATTATTTCTTTTTCCTCATATGGTAAAAAATATTCTTTCTTAAAAGCTTTCAATTCTTTTACCGGTCTTACTACACTTCCCACCAAATCCTGAATGTATAATTGAATAACTTCTTTTCCGGCAATTGAACTATCATTTTTTACATTTACTTTTAATATTATTTTTGAATTTCTTTTAAGTATATTAGTATCTAGTCTTAAATTTGAATATACAAATTTTGAATAAGATAGTCCATATCCAAATGAATAAAAACTCTCTGTTGGTATATCTATATATTTTGATTCATATCTGCTTCCAGTTTTATCTGGTCTTCCTGTATTATAGTGATTATAATAAATTGGACATTGTCCTACATTTTGTGGAAAACTCATTGTCAATTTAGCTGATGGATTTGACTTTCCATATAATATATTGAAAATAGCTTCAGCCCCATTTGTTCCAGGTAGCCATGCTTCAATTATTGCGTCTAGTTTGTTTTCTATATTATTCAATTGTAATGGTCTACCATTAAATAATACTGCAACTATTGGTTTATTTAATTTATATAGCTCATCTAAAAGATTTTGTTGTATTTTAGGAATTTCTATGTTTGAACGTGAACAACCTTCACCTGTTTGCAGATAATGTTCTCCTATTGCAAGTATTATTATATCAGCTTTATTTGCGACTTCTATTACACCTTGAATATCTCCATCTTCATATTGCTCCATATTATTCCTTATTTCTTCCGGCTGAACTTTTAATAGCTGTTCTAACTCTTGTTTTTTTAGTAGTTTACATCCTTCTGAGTACTCAAAATTTTTCTTTCCAAGCTTTTTTTCAAAAATTTCCTTTAATGTTTTAGTATTTTCATTTTCTACAAATATAGACCATGAACTACTAATTGCACGATTATTTGCATATGGACCTATTAAAGCTACTCTTTTATTTGAATTCAAAGGTAAAATATTGTTTTTATTTTTTAATAAAACTATTGTCTCTTCCGTTAATTTGGTTGCTTGTTCTAAATTTTTTAATGAGAAAACATATTTTTTCTCCATATTTTCATCTGCAAACCCATATGGATTTTCAAATAGTCCCAATTTATTTTTTAAATTTAGTATTCTTAAAACAGCCTCATCAATTTGTGCCATACTAATTTTATTTTCTTTAACAAGTTTTTTCAAACTATCAATATAGCATGTGCTTATCATTTCAATATCTACACCTGCATCTATCGCTTTTTTAGCTACATCTTCTTCATCCTTTGCAATGCCATGATTTATACATTCTAGCATAGAAGTATAATCTGTTATTATTACTCCATCAAATTTCCATTTTTTTCTTAAAGTATCTTTTAATAACCAATTATTAACAGTTGCCGGTATTCCATTTATTATATTAAACGAAGTCATCACCATTTGAGCTCCACTGTCTATAGCAGATTTATATCCAGGCATATAATATTCCATAAGTTCCCTTTTGGACATATCTACAGTGTTATATTCTCTTCCAGCCTCTACAGCACCATATGCTGCAAAATGTTTTACACAAGATGCTTGCATTAATTTATTATCATTCATTTTCTTTTGATATTCATCTACTATTATTTTAGCATAAATCTTAGCTAAGAAAGGATCTTCTCCACCTACTGATTCAAAACATCTTCCCCACCTTGCATCTCTTACCAAATCAACCATAGGAGAAAAGTTTACATTCACACCAGCAAAAGCAGATTCATTTCTTGATATTTCAGCTATTCTCCTTATAACTTCTATATTCCAACTGCAGCCTTGAGCTAATGGAGATGGGAAAATTGTTTTATATCCATTTATAATATCTGCCATAAAAAGTAATGGAATTTTCAATCTATTTTTTGATAAATATTCACTTTGAATTTTTTTTACATTTTTAGCCCCAACAGAATTTAAAATGCTTCCTACATTATATATTAAATCTTTATTTTCATTTCTAGCTTCATTTACCTTAATTTGAATCATCTGCCCAATTTTCTCATCTAAAGTCATTTTATTTAAAAGTTCAAGTATTTCTTCTTGTTTCATAACTCCTACTCCTTTTTATTATAATTTTTCTATTAATTTATCCACATTTTCCTCCACTGTAGCCCAAGAAGTACAAATTCTTATTGCTGTATTATTCTCATTAATTATTTTCCATTTAAAAAAGGAAAAATCTTTTTCAAGCTCTTTTAATTTATCATTATTTATTATTACAAATTGCTGATTACTATATGAATCATATAATAGTTTATATCCCTTTTTTAGTAAAGCTTCTTTTAATTGCATAGCTAAATCTACAGCTTGCTTACATATTTTAAAATATAAATTATTATCCATTAATACATCAAACTGTATTCCAAGCATTCTTCCTTTTGCAAGAAGCGCTCCCCTTTGCTTCATATTGTGTCTAAAATCAATTTTTAACTCATCATTTATAATTATTAATGCCTCACCAAATAAAGCACCACATTTTGTTCCTCCAATACAAAACATATCACAAAAATCTGATATATCTTCTAATGTATTTATATCTGTATCTTTAGACATTAATCCATATCCAAGTCTTGCGCCATCTATATATAAATATAAACCATATTTTTTACACATATCATAAATAGTTTTTAATTCATCTTTTGTATAAGTGGTTCCACATTCAGTAGGAAAAGAAATAAATACCATCTTAGGCATTACCATATGTTCACATGCTCCATCATTTAGATAATCTTTCATTATCTTATCTATATCTTTAGATGTTATTTTTCCATTACTATTTTTTGTTATAATTACTTTATGACCAGTTGCTTCAATTGCACCTGCCTCATGTACATTTATATGACCAGTGTCCACACAAATAACACCTTGATATGGTTTCAATGCACTTGAAATTGCAACTAAATTTACTTGTGTTCCACAAGAAACAATGTGAACATCTATATTTTCTTTATTACACAACTTTTTTATCTTAGATATTGCACTTTTGGTATAAATGTCATTACCATAGCCTGGTGTTTGCTCATAATTTGTGTCCACAATTTTTCTTAATATTTTAGGGTGTGCTCCCTCTAAATAATCACAATCAAATCTTATCATAACCAACACTCCATTATATTAATTATAATATATAATAAATAATTATACAAACAATTTTGACACAAAAATAAA
The DNA here is from genome assembly GCA_944387375.1 of uncultured Clostridia bacterium. GTDB lineage: Bacteria > Bacillota > Clostridia > TANB77 > CAG-465 > CAG-465. The sequence goes on along the minus strand of CALXEQ010000006.1, from coordinate 70,346 downwards.
GGACTTTCGTCCTTTATTCTACGCTTTTCAATGATTCTATCATATTTATTTTCTTCAACGCAAAGTAAGTTACAAAATTTACAATAAGTGTAAATAGTATTGTTATTAATGCTGCATATACATAACTTATTGGATGAATTAAAGTAACAAATCTTAATACATTTATTTCACATGTTTTTAAGATAAATGAAGTAAGCGCCACACCACCAAACAATCCAATTACAATTCCCATAAAAGTTAGTATTGTTGTTTCTTTTGAAATGTAATTATATACTTCGTTATCATAAAATCCCAATACCTTAATTGTTGCAAGTTCACGAATTCTTTCACTAATATTAACATTTGCCAAATTATATAATACAACAAATGCAAGTAATCCAGATGATACAATTAGTACCCAAACAACATAATTTAATGATTCCATCATATCAGATATCATACTCTTCATTGTTTCTATATCTGTTAATGATGATACTCTATTATCTGACATAATATCTCTTGAAAAATCATCTAAATTATTTAAACCATATTCATTATTTTTTACTATTAACATATTGGTAGAATATTCTCCAATTAAATTATTATATAATTCTTTTGACATATATGCATAGTGATAAACATAATTTCTTACAATTTTTCCAACCTTTATTTCAACTGGTTCTCCATCACTATTTTCTAATGTAACTGTATCACCCTCGTTTACATCTAAAAGCTGTGCAAGTTTATCTGTAATATAAATTGTATTATCATTTAATTCTACCTTATTTCCATCTAAGTCTGTTAAATTTACTATACTATATAAATCTTCTTTTTTATCTGTTATCATTATTTGTACATCTTCAGATAATTCTCCTGATGTAATGGTAGTAGTAGATAAATATGTTTTTACAGATAAATCTACATCATCTCTTTTTAATATTTCGTTATTAAATTCTGTTATTTCGTCATCTGATAAACTTGATTTTACACCTATCATATAATTATATCTAAATACTTCTCCATATTGATTTCCAATAACACTTGTTATAGAATCTTTAAGACCAAATCCAGCAAGTATTAAAGCAGTACATCCAAGTATTCCTATTATTGTCATTAAAAATCTCTTTTTATACCTAAACATATTTCTTATTGTTACTTTTGTTGTAAAATTAAATCTATTCCAAATAAAAGGAATTTTTTCTAATAGTACTCTCTTTCCTAGTTTAGGTGCTTTTGGTCTCATAAGTATTGCAGGTTTTTCTCTTAATTCTTTATAACATGTATATATAGTTGCACCAACTATACAAATTATAGCAAACCATAATCCTAGTGCTCCAAATTCAAAGTTAAATTCTAATACAAAGTTTGGAATAGTGTACATCATCTGATACATCATCCATATTATTTTTGGAATTAGATAAAATCCAATACTCATTCCAAGTATACCACCAATTACTGTTGCAAGTGCTGCATATAAAATATATTTAAATGATATTTGAAGTTTTGTATATCCAAGTGCTTTTAAAGTACCTATTTGTTGTCTTTGTTCTTCTACCATACGAGTCATAGAATTTAAACTTATTAATGTAGCAATTACAAAAAATAGTATTGGAAACACTCTTCCTATATTCTCTATACTTTGTGTATCCTGTTTAAATCCATTAAATCCCGTGTTATCTTCTCTAGAAAGTGTATATAACTTTGGATGCTCTATATTTTCTACTTCTTCTCTTGCATCTATAATTTCATCTTCTGCCTCTTTAATTTGATTATTAAATTCTTCTCTATTTTTATCTAACTCTATTTGATTTTCATTAAGCTCTCTTTCTGAATTATCTATTTGCACCAAATAATCATCTATTAATCCATATGCTTCTTCTTTATATGAATTAATCTCATTTTCTCTTTGAGTAAGAGCTATTTTTTGATCATCAATAGTTGTCTGAGCATCCTCTAATTCTTGATTTATTTGATTTACAGTATTGTCTATTAAGTATATTGATTCTTCAAGTTCTCCTTTATTTTGATTTAAACTTTCTATCTCTGCCTCAAGTTCAACTTTTAAACCTTTAAGATAATTAATTTCCTCTTCACTTAAATTACCTGGATTTTCCAATATATTGAATATTTGATTGTTTTTATCTGTTGCAATAGTTATTCCCATTTCAACCTTAGATAGATTTTCTTCAAGTGTAGTTTTAGTATTTAAAGCATTATTTATTTGCTCTTGTGCAGTAACTCTTTGCTCATCTAATGTTTTTTGTGCATTCTCAAGTTGCACTTTTCCATCCTGAATTTGCTTGTCATAATCTGCAAACATAGTATCCAAATTATTTTTTTGAGAATTAATTGATACTTTAGAATCTTCTATTTGTAATCTGTAATCATCTATTTCTTTTTGTGCGTCATTAAGTTTTTGCTCATTTTCTTGTTTATTTTTATCTAATTCTTGTTGAGCCTCATCTACTTTATCATTTGCCTCTTTAATTAATTCATCATAACGTCTAGTATTAATTTGTTCTTCATAGACTTTTATACTATTTAATGCGTTATCTACTAGCTCACTATACTCATCTGATGTAGTAGCATAAGAGTTTTCATTTTTGATTTTTATATATAATTCTGTGTATACATCTAAATTAAAATTTTCACTATTTGTATAAATATAATAATCTATCTTACCTGTGCCAAGCGTTCCACTACCTCTATCTCTTGTTATATATAATGGACTTTCAACTGTACCAACTATAGTTAATGTATCATTATTAAAGCTATCATCACTATCTTCAAGCGTTATAGTATCGCCTATTTTTTTTGCCGTTTGTGCTAAAAATCCTTGCTCTACAACACACTCATTATCTTTTTCTGGTAATCTTCCCTCTTTTAATATTACTTTATTTATATCAAGTAAAGAGTGAACTTTTACAACAGGCTCTGAATTATTACTTATCTCTACTAAAGCTTCCTTACTGAATGAACCATATACCTCAGATACATATTCATTGTTTTTTATTAAGTCAACATCTTCATCTGTTAGTCCTAATGTAGAAATCATTTGTATATCATAAAAATTTTGTTCATTATAGTAATTATCTATTGTCTTTCTCATATCTGGACTGGTAGCTCTTATACCCGCAAAAAAGCCTACTCCTAATAGTGACATTAGCAATATAGATAAAAATCTTTTATATGTTTTTCTAATTTCTTTTACACTATCTTTTAATAAAGCTTTTTTCATAAAAAACCTACCATTCTATATTCTCTACTGGAATTACATTGTCATTTTTTCTTATATCAACTGCTACACCATTTTTAAAATGAATTATTTTATCTGCCATAGGAGCTATTGCTTGATTATGTGTAATTATTATAACTGTCATATTCTCTTTTCTTGACATGTCCTGCAATAATTTCAGTATCTGTTTACCTGTATTATAATCTAGTGCACCTGTTGGCTCATCACACAATAATAATTTGGGATTTTTTGCTATTGCTCTTGCAATAGCTACACGTTGTTGCTCTCCTCCTGAAAGTTGTGATGGAAAATTATTTAATCTTTTTCCAAGTCCTACTTTTCGCATAACAACTTTTGGATCTAGTGCATGCTTACAAATTTGAGTTGCAAGTTCCACATTTTCCACAGCTGTTAAATTTTGAACCAAATTATAAAACTGAAAAACGAAGCCGATATCTTCTCTTCTATATCTAATTAGATCTCTTCCTTTAAGTTTTGTAATATCTTTACCATCTACAATTACACTACCACTTGTTGCATCATCCATTCCACCTAAAATATTTAAAGCAGTTGTTTTTCCCGCACCACTTGCACCAACTATTACTACAAGTTCACCTTTTTCAATACCAAAAGATGTTTTATCCAATGCAGTAATTTCAATTTCTCCCATCTTATATTTTTTTACAACACTTTGAAATTCAATGTATGACATATGCTCCTCCATTTATATATATTAATTATACCATAAACAAAAACAAATTTAATATACAATTTTTAAAATATGTATATTTATCTAGTATTATTTTATTGATAGAATCATTTATATATGTTATATTAAAAATAATATAAAGGATGTGAAAACTATGACTGAGTTTTTATTTATAAGACACGGTGAACCAGACTATACAGAAATTGATAAAAGAAAATATAAGGGATTTGGAAATGATCTAGCACCACTCACAAAAAATGGTATAGAACAAGTAAAAAATTTAGCTCTATCTAAAGAATTAAAAGACTGTAATATAATAATTACATCACCATATACAAGAACAATGCAAACTGCATCAATTCTATCTAAAGAGCTAAATATAAATATGTTAGTAGAATTAGATTTAATGGAATGGATACCAGATTTATCTTATAGTTATGATGATTACTCAAAAGTTGTAAAATGGAGAAAACAATACGATATAAACAATGGAAAACATATAAATGCATCAGATAATTGGGAAGAAAAAGAATCTATACAAAAAAGAGTAAAAAACGTATTAAAAAAATATTCAAACTATTCAAAAGTTATTGTTGTTACTCATGGTATGGTAATTAATACACTAACTAATGTTGAAAAACCAGAATATGCAAAAATAATAAAATATAGCTATACCTCTTAAAATTATTTAAAAATATGATATAATATCTACATTGAAAGGAGTTTTTATATATGGCAAACCCAATAGTAACAATAGAAATGGAAAATGGTGATATTATTAAGGCAGAATTATATCCTTCTGTTGCACCAAACACAGTAAATAATTTTATATTTTTAGCTAATATGGGATTTTATGATGATACAATATTTCATAGAGTAATATCTGGCTTTATGATACAAGGTGGAGATCCTCAAGGAATCGGAACAGGTGGCCCTGGATATACAATAAAGGGAGAATTTTCAAGAAATGGCTTTAAAAATGAACTAAAACATGAAGCAGGTGTACTTTCTATGGCAAGATCTATGCTTCCAAATTCTGCTGGTTCTCAGTTTTTTATTATGCATAAAAACGCACCTCATTTAGATGGATCTTATGCAGCTTTTGGTAAAGTAATTGAGGGAATGGATGTTGTCGATAAAATTGCTAATACACCTACAGATTCATCTGATAAACCTTTAGAAGATCAAAAAATAAAGAAAATGACTGTAGATACACATGGAGTAAAGTTTCCTGAACCAGTAAAATACAAATAGGCCTTACATATAGTAAGACCTATTTTTTATTCATCTTTATTGTTTTGCCATTATATCACATATTAAATTAGAAATTTCTGTAGGATTTTCTACGCTCATTCCTTCAATTAATCTTGCTTGTGAATATAATATCTTAGTATAATCTTTTAATTTATCTTTATCTTCTTTATATAATTCTTTTAATTTATTTGCTATAGGATGCTCTTCATTTATTTCTAATACCTTTTGTGCTTTTACATTTTGGTCAGTAGGCATTGCATTTATTACCTTTTCCATTTCAAGTGATATAGCTCCTTCACTTGTTAAACATACTGGATGATTTTTAAGTCTATGAGTAAATCTTACAAGTTGTACCTCATCCTTTATTGCCTCTTTCATAGCATCAAACATATCTTTATTCTCTTCATTTTCCTTTTTTAATTTTTCCTTTTCTTCTTCTGTATCTAAATCTAATTCATTAGTACAAATATTAGTAAATTTCTTTTCATCATAATTCATTAAAGAGTGTACAACAAATTCATCTATATTTTCTGTTAGATATAATATTTCGTATCCTTTTTCTTTTACTTTTTCAACTTGTGGTAACATATCTATTTTATCTAATGTTTCACCACACGCATAATATATGTCCTTTTGTTCTTCTTTCATTCTTGATACATATTCTTTTAATGTAGTTAATTTTTTATCTGTTGATGAATAAAACATTAATAAATCTTTTAATTTATCTTTATCCATTCCATAATTATCATAAGCACCATATTTTAGTTGAGATCCAAAATTATTGAAGAATCTAATATATTCATCTCTATCGCTATTTAACATTTTAGTAAGTTCTGCATTAATTTTCTTTTCTATATTTTTAGCAAGTGTTTTAAGTTGTCTGTCATGTTGTAACATCTCTCTTGATATATTTAAAGATAAATCTGGGCTATCAACAAGTCCTTTTACAAATCCAAAATAATCTGGTAAAAGTTCATCACATTTTTCCATTATTAAAACGCCATTAGAGTATAATTGTAATCCTTTTTCATATTCTTTTGTATAAAAATCATATGGTAAATGTGATGGTATAAATAACAATGCATTGTAACTGAAAGTTCCCTCTGCTTGAGTATGTATAACTTTTTGTGGTTTACTAAAATCTGAAAATTTAGATGTATAAAAAGAATCATATTCTTCTTGTTTTATTTCAGATTTTTTCTTTTTCCATAAAGGAACCATACTATTTAAAGTCTCTGTCTCTTTTACTTTTTCATATTCATCCTTTGAACCTTCTTTTAATTTTTCATGTTCAACATCCATTAATATAGGATAACGAATATAATCTGAATATTTTTTTACTAAATTTTTAATAACAAATTCTTCTAAATATCTACTATATTTTTCATCTTCTGTATCATCTTTTATCTTTAATATAATTTTTGTTCCAATCTCATTTTTTTCAGTAGGTTCTATTGTATATCCTTCTACACCTTTTGAATGCCATTTATATGCTTGCTCATCATCTAAAGATTTAGATATTACAGTCACGTCGCTGCTAACCATAAAACAAGAATAAAATCCAACACCAAATTGTCCTATTATTTCAACGTCATCTTGTTTATCTTGTGCCTCTTTAAACGCTAAAGACCCGCTTTTTGCAATAGTTCCAAGGTTATTTTCAAGTTCTTCTTTATTCATTCCACAACCATTATCTTCTATTGTAAGTAATTTATTCTCTTTATCTACTAATATTTTAATATTTAATTTATCCTTATCTACAGTTTCTTTCTTTTGAGTCATAGAATTATAATAACGTTTATCTAGTGCATCACTTGCATTAGAAATTAACTCTCTTAAAAATATCTCCTTATTTGTATATATAGAATTAATCATCAAATCTAACAATCTTTTTGACTCTGCTTTAAATTGCTTTTCTTTCATAAAAAAAACATCTCCTTTTTTCAATAAGTAATTATATACCTATATTTTAGCACTGTCAAGTAATGAGTGCTAAAAAGTATAAATTTACTTAAAAAGAAGATGTTAAGAGATACCCATATTTTCGTCTTCTTGTGGAATATCTTCATTTACACTATTATTTTCATCATTTGAATCTGTTTCATTTTCTATATTATCATTTTGATTTTCATATGTATTATCATTTTGATTATAATTATTACTATCACTGTAATTGTTATAGTTATTATAATTATAATTTTTATCTACTGTTGTATCCTTTTTATCATTATCTTTTTCTTCATTTACTGTAACTTTTTCTTCTTGTTTTTCTTTATCATTATCCTCACTTGGTGAAGATATAATAAACCCAAATACAAAAGCAACTAAGAATAATGAAACAACACAAATTACAACATTTCGTCTATTTTTAAATATTTCAATTATTTTATTTTTTAATTCATCTTTTTTATTGAGTACTTTTTCATCTGTTTTATTATCATTTTTTGTGTGCTCAATAGGCTTGTCATATATCTGCTCTGTTTCAGTTTTTGGTGGAGCATTAGGATCTATTTTAAATCCATTATCATAATCATATAAAAGCCTTTTATTATCATCACTTAATACTTCATATGCTTCATTTATTTTCTTTAATTTATTCTCTGCATATAGCTTATTACCCATATAAGAATCAGGATGATATTTTTTTATTAATGCTCTATATGCATTTTTTATTACTTCCTTTGAAGCATTAGTACTTACCTCTAATATTTCATAATAATTCATACGCATTCCTCATAAATGTTATACCATATAATATAACATATTTCAAAAAATATTATAATAATGTTATATTTTTTTGATTTTTTTAATTAAATTTTATATAATATTATATGCGAGGAGATCCTATGAATTATATTTTTTCGGATATTAAAAATTTTAAAAACTTTAAAACTATAAAAAAATTAAATAGTGGATATTCAAAAGATGAGAAATATCACATTATAACTAATACTAATGAAAATTTACTTTTAAGAATATCTGATATTAAACTTTACGAACAAAAAATAAAAGAATTTAAATTTATAAAACAGCTTAACAATCTTAACTTTGAAATGTCAAAAGCTATAGAAATAGGAAAATGCAATAATGGAAAAAATGTGTATATGCTACTTACATGGATTGAAGGAGAAAGCTTAGATAATGTTATCACATCTTTTGATAAAAACACTCAGTATAAATTAGGAATAGAAGCTGGGAAAATTTTATTCTCTATACATAATCAAAAATATAACATTAATGAAAATGAAAAAATTAAAGATGAGATTATAAAAAATATAATAAACAAATTAAATATTTATATAGAAAATAACGATATTAGAGTTAAAGATGATATAGAAGTCATAAATTTTATAAATAACAATATGTTTAACATTTTAAACTTGCCACCAACATATATACATGGTGATTTTCATTTAGGAAATTTGATATATACAAAAAATAATAAAATTGGAGTTATAGATTTTAATAGAGCAAAAATTAGCGATAGATTTGAAGATTTTTATAAAAATGATTTATTCAATGTGCCAAAAAGTATACCATTTAGTTGTGGATTTATTGATGGCTACTTTAATTATTCAATACCAAATTATTTTTGAAAAATAAATTCAATATATGTAGCTTTTTCATCTATGAATACAATAAGATGGTCAATAAAATTCGGTAAAGAACATGTAAAAAAAATGCAGAATAGATGCATAGATATATTTAAAGAATATAATTATTTTAAAGAGCCTATTTCTAAATGGTATATAGATTTTAAGAATGATCAAAAGTAAAATTACAATAAAAATACACCTTAAATATAATATTTAAAGGTGTATTTTTTATTTATTTTTTACTATTCATTTGATCCAACATTTTTTCTATATTATTATATAACTCACTTATTTCATTTTTTAATTTATTTATTTCGTCCTTTTTATCATTAATTTCATAATCATATAACACTTTTATAACTTTATAATCTTCTGGTATAATCATATCTATATCTATTAATCCTTTATCATACTCTCTTTTTATTTTTAAAATTCTTTTTAATTCATTAGTATCTATATTCATAGCACTCTCCTATCCAATATATGCATCTGGCTGATTTTTATTATGTTCATTTAAAGTTAACTTTTCAAATTTATTTTTTATTTTTTGAAGTATATCACTTTTATTTATCTGCGCATCCTTATAATTTTTAGTTTTAGCTTTATCTATTTCTAAATTTCTAGATTCGTAAAAATTCATTTTATTTATTAGTTCCTGTACTCCTATATCGTCATTTTCTAGTACACTAACATTATTTAATGCTGCTTTTTCAGCAAGATTAAACTCCATAGATTTATATTTTAAATTACAATATTGCTTTGCTAATATAAAATCATTTTCATTAAAAGATTTATTAGAATTTCTTTCTATAAGATTAATCTTCTTCATTTCATTATTATTCTCTTTTAATACTTGGTAATTTATTATTGAAACTACTTCTTCTTTTTCTTTATCACTTTTTAACGAATTTAATATATCCTCAAATTCTTCATCATTTTTATATTTTACTACTTTGAGTAACGTATCTCCCAAATTCTCTATATGATTTTGATATGGTATTTTTACTTCCTTATCTATCTCTTCTAACATCTGTCTCATATCATCAATATTATCATAAAAATATTTAAAATCTTGATAATCCATATTATTTAATTCTTTAGCAATATCACTTGAATTAAAATATTTTTCAAATCTATTATTTAAATTTTTATTATCACCAATTTTATTTTTTATTATATTTGAAATTTTATCATTTGAACTTAATATATTATTTTCTCTAAGCTCTTTAAATTTATAATAATCTGATAACATTTCATTATTATAATAATCTCCATACTCTCTATTAGCAATATTAGAAGCTTCTTCTTTTCTTACGTCAGGTTTAATAGATTTTATTTCCTCTTCTAATCTTTTTAATACTCCCTGAGCTACAGAATCATCAATAGCAGAATATTTAAAAAACGCCTCCTTTTCTTCTTTTGTAAATTCTTTAAATTCTTTATATAAATCTTCGCCATATTTTTTATCAAAAGCAATAGTTTCTTTTTCCAACTTTTTACTTTCATTTTTATTTTTCTTAGATATTTCTGCTATAAATTCATCATAATTTTTTCCATTTTCTTTTAATATATCTTCTATTTCTAGTTTTATATTTTCTGGTAATGTTTCTATAACTTTTTCCAAATCATCTTTTTGAAGATATTTACCAAGACTAATTGCCATTTCGGGATATGTATCTAATATATATTGTTTAACCGCTTCATCTGGATCTATTGATTCAAATTTTTCATTATCTTTTTGGATATCTTCATATAACTTTCTAATTTTATCTGGAACACTTTCATCTTCTATATCTAAATATGTAACATTGCTATTTAAGATTTCATTAGCTAACAGAACATCACTATTTAATAACTCATATTTTTCTATACTTCCAATATGATTTTTTTCTAATTCATCTACTTTTTTATAATTTATTTCCATATTACCAGCCAAATTTCTAGTAATATTTGTTATTTTATCTCCGTCTTGAGAAAATTCATATTCCTCTTTATCTGATTCCATATACTTACTAATATTTTCTATTCTTTTTCTATAATCATTTGTTATTCTTTTTAAAATACTGCTTTTATCTTCATTTGGATACATCTTATATGATTTTGAAAGTTCATCAACTTTTGATATATAATCTTTCATTTCATTTACACTTGCCTGTAAAATTTCCTTTTGTTCATAATTTTTTAAAGAATCCTCTATATATTTTCTATTATTATCATTTAAATCAGTTAAAGTTTCTTCTATATTAAATCTCAGCTTATCCAAAGAGTCTTTTCTTTGTAAATATGTTACCTTATTCTTTACCTTATCGCTTACCAAATTATTAATTCCAATAACATTTTGCTCTATGTCTTTACTTGTTCTATTTTTATATTGATTAGAAACAACATATGAGCCTGAAACTATATCATATAAAAGTTCTAATGTTAATTGTCTTTTTTCGTCTATATTTTGTGTAGAAGAAATATCACTAATTCTATCTCTTATTCTATGCTCATTTACATATACTATATATCTAGAGTCATCTATATCATCTAAAGCTCTAAACTCTATACATTCCCCATTATTTACATCTTCTGGTTGCTGATACTCTATTTTCTTATCGTTAGAATTATTTTGAGATATTATAGTTTTAATAATTTCATCATAATTATTGTAATCTGCTTGTTCAAAATTATTAAAAATAACATTATTTATATTGTTTTTTAACAGTTCACTTAACTTATCATTGCTTTTCATAATATCACCTAATATACTTATATTAAAATTATATTATATATTATTTCTTTATTCAATACAATTTAATCATTGTAATATAATAGAAAAGAACTTGAGATTTACTCTCAAGTTCTTTTATTTATTCCATATCTTTAAATAATTTTCTAACTCCAAATTTAGATAGTTCAATAACTCCGAAGCCCACAATATTAATTAAGATTATTATTAATAAATGAGTAAGTGTTAATGGAACTATTTCAAATATACTTCCTATTGGAGTTAAAAATACTAGAAGTTGCATTACTATTAATATTAACATTCCTATATTCATAGCTTTATTTGAGAAAATTCCTTGTTTTACTATAGGCTCTTTAAGGTTTCTACAATTTAGAGCATATACCATTTCCTGTACAACCATACATAAAAATGCCATTGTTCTTGCTACATCTTGACCATAATACATATTTGCAAAATAATATGTTTCAAGTACAGATACTGCTTTAAATAATGCAGATACTGCTAAACTTGCTATAACAAATGGTGTAAAAAATGGTGCATTTACAGGTTTAGGCTTTCTTTTCATTATTCCTTTTGCAGCTTTTTCAAAAGCTAAGCATATTGAAGGAATAGAATCAGTAGCTAAATTAATATATAATATGTGTAATGGTAAAAAGATTTCTATATTATTAAATAATCCTACTATAACAACAAGTATTTCTGCAAAATTACTTGCTAGTGAATATATTATACCATTTCTTATATTATCATAAATTTTTCTACCTTCTCCTACAGCATCCACAATTGTACTAAAACTATCATCTACTAAAATTACATCCGCAACACTTTTTGTAACTTCTGTACCTGTTTTTCCCATTCCAATTCCAACATGTGCAAGTTTTATAGCAGGAGCGTCATTTACTCCATCTCCTGTCATAGCAACAACCTTATTATTTGCTTGCCATGCTTTAACAATTCTTACTTTATGTTCTGGTTGCACTCTTGCATAAACACTATATTTACTGACCTCTTTTATTAATTGTTCATCACTTAACTTATCTAATTCTTTTCCCTCGATAACTCCTGTACCTTCTTGTATAATTCCAATCTCTTTTGCTATTGCTGTAGCAGTACTTAAACTATCACCAGTTATCATAATAGGGCGAATTCCAGCTTCACGACAAGTTTTAATAGATTCTTTTACTGTCTCTCTTGGAGGATCCATCATACCAACAAGACCCACAAAAGTTAAATTACTCTCTACAGCTACTAATTCATCTTCTGATGGTACCTCTTTTATAACCTTATATGCAAAAGATAATACTCTTAAAGATTTTTGAGCCATTTCTTTTTCAAAATTTAAAATCTTTTGTATTTGCTTTTCATTTATTTCATATACATTTCCATTTTCATAGTATGAAGTACATTTTTTAAGTAAAGAATCTAGACTTCCCTTTGTTGCAACTATAATTTTATTTTGAACAGTATTTATAGTTGTCATCATCTTTCTATCTGAATCAAAAGGAACTTCAGCAACTCTTTTATTTTCATTAACTATATTTTGCGGATTATACCCCATATCCATAGCATATTTAAATAATGCTGTTTCTGTAGGATCACCAATCAAATTTTCTTTATCTTGTGGATCAAATTTACTATCGTTACATAACACCATTAAGTCTATTAAAAGCTCACTGTTTTCTATAGGCTCTTTTTCAACTTTATAATTTTTATTATTAAAAATTACCTCTTTAACTGTCATTTTATTTTGAGTGATTGTTCCAGTCTTATCTGAACAAATTATATCTATAGACCCTAGTGTTTCAACAGAAGATATTTTTCTTACTATTGTATTTTTCTTTGCCATAGCTGTTGTACCAAGTGATAGCGTAACGGTTATAACTGTTGGTAAATTTTCTGGTATTGCTGCAACAGCAAGTGATATACAAAGCATTATAATCTCTAACGTATCATTACCTTTTGCAATTCCATAAATTAATACAAATCCAATAATTAATGCTATTATTATTGATAACACTTTACTTATATTATTAATCTTTATTTGTAATGGAGATAATACTTCTTTATCTTTTTGTACAGATGAAGCTATTTTTCCAAGTTCTGTATCCATACCAGTCTTTACAACAACCGCTTTTAATTTTCCATACACAACATTACATCCAGAATAAACCATATTTATTCTTTCATTAATTTGAGCATCTGAGCTTACTACATCTACATTTTTTTCTATCGGCTCACTCTCTCCTGTAAGCATTGACTCATCTACACTAGATGATACCTCCCATATGACTCTTGCATCTGCAGGAACTGTATCACCTGCTTCTAAGCTTAAAATATCTCCAGGAACAATCTTTTCTGAAGAGCATATTGTAACTTGACCATTTCTAATTACTTTTGCGTTAGGTGTAGTCATTTTTCTAAGACTTTCAACTGCAGAATCAGCTTTAAGCTCTTGAGCAAATCCCATAATAGCATTTAATAATACAACTGCAATTATTACTATGGTATCTGTATACGCTTCTCCATTTAAATATGAGCTTATACCCGAAAAAACAGCAGCTATTAAAAGTACTACAATCATCATATCTTTAAATTGATCTAAAAACTTAGATAATTTACTTTTTTTATTAGTTTCTTTTAGTTTATTTAGTCCATATCTATTAAGACGAGCTTCTGCTTCTTGTGTAGATAAACCATTTTCATTAGTTTCAAGTGAAGCTAAAACTTTATCTACTTCCTCATCATAATATTTCATAAAACCAACCTCCAAAAAAATTATATCATAAAGCTATATAATTTTCTTTATTTTCACTAAAATTATATATTTTTTTCAAAAAAAATAACATTATAGAAAATCTATAATGTTATTTGTTAACAATTATTAATTAAATAATTATATGTATTCTTTAGTACACTAATTTCATTTAAATAATTTATATCATCTTGTAATATTGTATTTCTTAAATAATCTAATCTATTTTTAAAATCTGGATACTCATTAATTACTCTTGTAGTATAACAATAAAAATCATCATTTTGTGGTTTTTGCGCTTCTTTCTTATCCAACATTTTATCATAAAGACTTATATATTCTTTCTTTATTAATTCTATTGCATCTTCATATTTTTCTTCATCTAATAATGTATTTATTTGTATATTCATTTTTATGCCTCCTAAAAGTACATTAATATTATACCATAAAATCATTGTAAAGTAAAGTTATGTAATCTTTATGTAAAAGAAAATAGAGCATTTCTGCTCTATTCACTTATTATTATATTCGGTTTTTGATGTATTGAATAAAATTCATTATTATCTAATAAATAATATTTATATGATATGTTACTATCTTTTGATAATTGTGAGTCCCACGTTACATCCAAATTATACCAAACTCCATCTAACTTTACTTTATTCCATATGTGAGATTTTGATGAATCTTTATTATTAATATTTTCAACTGCAATACTTTCTATGCCTAAATTATCCATTATAAATTTAAATCCATATGAATAACCTGCACATACTGTATCACCTGTCTCAAAAATTGAAATAATAGACTGAAATTTATCTCTCTGTTCATTTGTATATCCAGTATATTCACTTATTTCAATTAATTTATCATGTACATACTTTACTCTTTTTTTATCTGATTTATATCTTTTTGCTCCTTGAATAATCTCACTATATTTCGATTCTATTTGTTGCTTTATTTGTAAAGCTTCTTCTTTAGAAAATGTATATCTTAAATGTATAACCATACTAGTATAAACATTTCCAGTAAAAATATCTCCCATTGAAGAGTATGAATCTATCCAAAATATCTCTGGATGATCAAGAATTACTGCACTAAATACCCTTTTTAACTCTTCACTTTTTATTTCTTCTACTGTTGTAGAAAAACTTGGTTTAAATTGCAAATATGCTTCTTTAAGTTCATCATAAACTATCTTCTCTTTTTCACTCAAAATAGACTTATAATGCTCATATACATTTCTTCCATCATAGACTGCATATCCTGTCACATCCGTAAGAGCACTTACTTGTGTTACTTCTGTTGCTTGATTATTTTCTAAAAAAAGATACAAAAATACAAAAGTAAGTACCAAAATAATAAACGTTTTAAACAATTTGGATTTCTCCATAGCCTTACCACCTTTCATTTGATTATTTAATCTCATGTTCCCCTTTAAACGACTATAAGTATTATATCATCTTTTTAAATTTATGTCAACCTACACACCATTCTAATATTATTCTTGTATATAATTCTTTACTATGATATAATTGTAAAAACAGGAGGATACTTATTATGGTTTTACATACACTAATTAACGAAATTGATTTAAAAAATAGAATAAAAGAACTAGCACAACAAATACAAAAAGATTTTGATAATGAAGAAATAATATTTATTTGTATATTAAAAGGATCTGTTTTTTTTACTACAGAACTAGCTAAAAATATAACTTCATCTGTAATTTTAGATTTCATGAGAGTATCTAGTTATAGCGGAACACATAGTACAGGTAAGCTTAATTTTAGTTTAGATATTAGTGAAAACATTATAGATAAAAATGTAGTAATAATTGAAGATATTATAGATACTGGTAGAACACTTTATTATTTAAAAAATTATTTTAAAGAAAAAAAACCAAAAGTACTTAAAATTTGTACTCTATTAGATAAAAAAGAAAGAAGAGAATTTGATATTGAACCTGATTATACTGGCTTCAATATTCCAGATAAATTTGTTGTAGGATTTGGTTTAGATTATGATGAAAAATATAGAAATTTACCATTTATTGGTTATTTAGAGTAATTTGTATATTACTCTTTTTTTATCTCATAATATTAATGGTGATGTAATGAAAGTCTTTGATTATTATAAAAAGATGTTTTCTTTTATATTTATCATTACTGTAATTGCTATTTTAATACATACAGTAACTTGCATAGATATAAGGAATTTCAAAGTCTCTGTAAGTCACATAACAACAAACTATAATTTATTTAAATATTTATACCCTATATTGTATATTTTACTTGGTATTAGTGTTTATAGATATAGTATAACTTTTGAAAATTCTAAAAATTTATCTTTAATTTTTTTGATATACTTAGTTACTATATCACTTACTGTATTATCTTCAATATTATCATTAAGATATGCTAAATTTATTTATAGTTTTTGGTGTATATTGTTTTGTGGCATTTTAGATAGTATTTTATCATATCTTTTATACATTACATCACCTAAATTTTTATATTTTAGCGGAATACATGTAGTTTTGTATTCTTATTTGAGCATTGTAACTTTTTGGTTATATTCTCAAAATATTTAAGGAGTAAGACAAATCTTACTCCTCTTTTATATTGAAAAATTCAAGCGAATTTCGGTATACAATTTTAGATAGTTCTTCTTTAGAAATATTTTTATACTCAGATAATTTCTCCAATATTATAGGAAGATTTTCTGATGTATTTATAGTACCTCTTAATGGAACTGGTGGTAAATATGGTGAATCTGTTTCTATAACAATTTGTTCAACTGGTATCATATCCATATATCTACTAAAAGATTTTGCTCTTTTATACGTTATATTTCCACCAAAAGCTACCATATATCCATTTTCAAGTACAAGTCTTACTAAATCTTCAGTTGGTGAGAAGCAATGCATTAAAGTACCATATTTAGCAGGGCATTCTTTTAACGTAAGATATGTATCTAAAGAAGCATCTCTTGAATGTACACAAATAGGTAATTTTAATCTGTTTGCAAGCTCTATTTGAGTTTTAAATAAATCTATTTGCTCTTTTTTATTTTCTTTTGTATAAGAATAATCTAGTCCAATTTCACCTATTGCAACTACTTTACCATTATTATATTCATTATATATTTTTTCAAGTTCTTCTACACTACATTTTCCCACATCACTTGGATGAATACCAATAGCCACATACATGTTTTTGTACTTATTAGAAAGCTCTATTGCCTTAATAGAACTTTCTATGTTATATCCAATATTTATAACATATTTAACACCAATATTTTTGCATCTATTTAATACATCATCTACAATTCCATCAAACTTTTCATCATTATAATGTGCATGTGTATCAAAATATTCCATAACAATCTCCTATTCTTTTTTAGTTGGAAAAGTCATTGTAACTTCTGTACCTTCATTTAATTTGCTGTTTATATTTATTGTTCCATTATTTCCATCTACCATCTCTTTTACTATAGAAAGTCCAAGACCTGTTCCACCCATCTTTCTAGATCTAGCCTTATCTACTCTATAAAATCTTTCAAATATTCTCTTTAAATCTTTTTGAGGTATTCCTATACCATTATCTATTACTTTTATATATACTCTATCGTCAATAGGCCCTGCATATACTCTAATAAGTCCTCCATCAGGTGTATATTTTATACTGTTAGTTAAAATATTAATAACTATTTGCTCAATTGAATCTTTATCTGCATAAATAGATGGTACTTTATCTGTACATATCAACTCCAATTTATGAGATTTTTGTTCTGCTTCATATCTTACTTTTTCACATACTTTCTTTAATATATCTACAGTATTTAAAGTAGATTTATTCCAGTTTACTCTATTATAGTCTATCCTAGATAATTGTAATAGATCTGAAACTAATCTACTCATTCTATTAGCTTCTTGATTTATTACTTTAGAAAATTTTATTATCTCTTGATATGTAAGATCACCATTCATTATTGTCTCAGAATATCCTCTAATAGATGTTAAAGGTGTTTTTAACTCATGTGAAACATTTGCAACAAATTCTTTTCTTACATTATCTGTTTTTACACTATCAGTAATATTTCTTACTATCATTATAATTCCCATTGGATTTAACTCATCACTAAAAAATGGTGCAAAAACTATACTTAAAGCAAGCTCTCCCATCTGAGTTTTAAATTCCATACTTTGATAATTAGGCAAATACATAATTTTGTCAAAATCTATATTAATATTTAATTTTTGACATAATTTTTCAAAAGTATCTTCGTTTTCAGTTATATTTAACATTCTCATTGCAGCCTTATTCATATGAACAACTTGCCTACTAGTAGAAAATGCTATAACACCATCTGCCATATGTTCAAGAATTATTTCAGTTTTACTTTCTTGACTATTCAAATCAAAAGTATTTTTCTTAATAACTTTAAGCATAGAAGTATATACATCAATCAGTTCTTTATATTCCTCAAACTCATTTTCTTCTTTCATTCTCAAGTTATCTGGAAATTTCCCTTCACTTATAAGCTTCATACCTTTTTCTATTTTTTTTAATGGTAAAGTCATTTTA
This sequence comes from uncultured Clostridia bacterium, assembly GCA_944387375.1. GTDB lineage: Bacteria > Bacillota > Clostridia > TANB77 > CAG-465 > CAG-465. The sequence goes on along the minus strand of CALXEQ010000006.1, from coordinate 51,498 downwards.
TTAGAAATAATAGCAGAAATAATATAAGCTAATATTACAAATATTATAAAAACGATTATATTATTTTTAGAAAATATATTATCTGTATCAATAACAGAGCCGGATAAAATTAAGGTAGTTATATAAACTATAACTACCATAATTATACACATAGCTCTAATAATTTTTTTCATAGAAATCTTCATATTTAGCTCACTTTCTTAAATTTAGGCTGAAACATAATATCCCATTCCTCTTTTAGTTTGAACATACTGTGGTTCTGCTGAATTCTTTTCAATTTTCTCTCTTAATCTTCTTACAGTAACATCTACAGTTCTAGCATCACCATAAAAATCATATCCCCATACTCCTCTTAGTATTTGCTCTCTTGTAAATACTTGGTTTGGATTTGTAGATAACATTTTTAAAAGTTCAAATTCTTTTATAGTAAGATCAATTGTCTTTCCTCCTACTATTGCTATATATCTTTCAGGATCTATAATCATATCCTTTATTTTTATTTTATTTTTTGATGAATTTTTATCTTCATCACTATCAGGCAAAACATGTTTTCTTAAATTTGCCTTTACTCTGGCAATAACTTCTCTAATACTAAAAGGTTTTGTCATATAATCATCTGCACCTAGTTCTAACCCTATAATCTTGTCCACAACTTCATCTTTAGCAGTAAGCATTATAATAGGACAAACTAAGCTTTTTCTTAACTTTTTACATACATTAAATCCATCAATCTTAGGTAACATTAAATCTAGTAAAATTAAATCTGGATTAATAGATAATGCAAGCTTTATAGCTTCTTCACCATCATAAGCCACAGTAGTAGTAAAACCTTCTTTTTCTAAATTAAATTTTAATACATCTGCTATTGCCTTTTCGTCGTCAACTATTAAGATTTTCTTATCATTCATATATATACACCTCATACTTTACTCAAAGCTATCCTAATTATATCACGTAAAAAAAAAATTTGCTACATTTTTATGAAATTTTATTGTAATTTTATTGTAATTTATATTCTATATCTGCTTTAGAATTATTTAAAATTTGTCTTGATCTAATTTTAAATGTTTCACTTTCCTTTGTAAGAAAAATACATACTTTTGTATTAGTTTCATTATCATAATCTTTATTAATATTTTTAATATGTTTTATCAAATTTATAGATATTCCTTTAGCACCATCTATAATATTAATGTTACAATTAGGATATAATTCTTTTATTACCATTTTAAAATTTTCATAAAACAAAGGAAAATGTGTACATCCAAGTACAATATGACTAAACTCATTTAAATCATATTTAGATAATAATTCTTTTATATAATCATTTACTTCTTTTTTCAAATTATTGCAATTAATGTCTTCTGCAAATTGAACTAATTTATCCGCAGCACAAAGTTGTACACATTTTTTTATATTTAATTTATCTATTAAATTTAATAACTTTTCTTGTTTAATTGTAATGCTTGTAGCAAGTACAAGTATTTTTTTATGCATATATGCATCAGATGCAACTTTTATTGCAGGTTCTGTTCCTATAAATATAATATCTTTATATTTTTCTCTTAACTCTTTAATAGACAAACTGGTGGCAGTATTACATGCTATAACTATAGGATTACAACCATAATTTATTAAAATATTAATATTTTCTTCCACTATTTTTTTAACAAAATTTTCATCTTTTAATCCATACGGCGTATTTTTATTATCTCCTAAATAATATATTTCTCCTTTTAATTTTTCATTTTCAATTGCCTCTTTTAAAACAGTAAGTCCACCAAGTCCAGAATCAAAAAAACCAATTTTCATTTTATACTCCTTGAATATTAATTTTAAAAATGCAAATAATATTTGCAACTACATTGTAGTTTTTTAATAGAAAATAGGTGATATACTAATTATATCACCTATTTTTTACATTTCTCTTCTTCCTTCTAAAGCCTTTATAAGTGTAATCTCATCAGTATATTCTAAATCTCCCCCTACAGGTATTCCATGAGCAATTCTAGTAACATTTATTCCTAATGGTTTTATAAGTCTAGAAATATACATAGCTGTTGCTTCTCCTTCAACTGTAGGATTAGTAGCAAGTATTACTTCTTTTATTTTATCATCGCTAAGTCTACTTAATAATTCTTTTATTTTTATATCTCCTGCAGATATATTATTCATTGGTGAAATTGCACCATGTAGTACATGATATAATCCTTTATATTCATGCGTTTTCTCCATAGCAATTACATCTTTTACATTTTCTACAACACAAATTGTTGAATCATCTCTTTTTTTATCTGAGCAAATGTCACATGGATCTTTTTCCGTTAAATTATAACATATTGAACAAAATTTTACATTTTCTTTTGCTTCTATTAAAGCCTTTGACATTTCTTTTGCTACATCTTCAGGAGCTTCAAGAATATAAAAAGCAAGTCTTACTGCTGTTTTATGTCCTATTCCAGGTAACTTTTCAAATTGATTAATTAACTTATTAACTGTATCTGAATACATATTAACCACCTAGAAAAGTCCTGGTATATTAAATCCACCTAATTCTTTTTCCATCATTGAATCTGCTTGTTTTAATGCTTCATTTACTGCAGTTAAAACTAAATCTTGTAGCATTTCAACATCATCTGGATCCACAACATCTTTTTTTATTATTATTTCCTTTATAACTTTATCACCAGTAGCTTTTACAATAACAGCTCCACCACCTGCAGATGTCTCTATTTCTTTTGAAGCTACCTCACTTTGTTTTTTTTGCATATCTGCTTGCATTTTTTGTGCTTGCTTTAATAAATTTTGCATATTTCCCATTCCACCGCCAGGAAATCCACCATATTTACTTCCCATATTTATCCATCCTTTCACAACGTTTATTATAATATAATTTTTCCTATATTTCAAGTTTAATCTAAATTTGTATATTCTATATTATTATCCTTTAAAATCTTTTCTATTTTAGAAATAGATTCTTCATTTTCTCCTTTTAACTCTAATATTATATTTTTATTTATCTTATATTTTTCATATAATACTTGCGCAATAGTATCAATACTATCATCTGACTTCAAAATATTATACGCGAAATTATTTTTTGTTATGATTTTTATTGCATCATCAATATACACCTTTGCTCCTGCAAGAGCAGAGTATACTTTTATTTTTCCTTTTTCAATTATAGCTTTTTTTAATTCTTCTGTATTAGGAAACTCTACAAGATTTTCTTCTTTAGTTTTATTATTTACTATTGGCTTTTCTATTACTGGTTCTTTTTCTGTGTTATTTGAAATAGCATTTGCCTGTTCCACTTTTATCTTATTATTTTTAATATAATCTTGTAAATTGGCAACTTGCTTTTCTAATTTTTCTATTTTTTGTATGTAAATATTATCTAGTGAGCTTTCATTACCTTGTACACTAGTACTTACTTGATTGCATAGCTTAACAATACATGCTTTTAATACTATTTCCTTTCTAGTAGTAGATTTAAGCTCGTTATCTAATGAAGATAATTCGTCTATTATATAACACAATCTATTTAAATTTTCTTTTTCATTAACCATTCTATCTAAAAACTCACTAGTAAGTTCAAAAGTAAATTGTCTTAAATCTTTTCCTTTTTTTATTATCTCATCAATAAATTCTAAAGCTTTTAAATAGTTATAATCTAATATACTATCTGCAACATTTTTAATTATATCTCTATCTATTGCTCCTACAATATTTTCAACATCTTTATACTTTAATACATCTTCCGTTTCAGATATACATCTATCTAATATACTTAATGCATCTCTTGCAGCTCCATCTGCTAATGAAGCAATATATTTGCAAGCTTCATCTTCATATTTAACATTTTCACATTCTAAAACATATTTTATTCTTTTATATAAATTCTCTTCAGAAATCCTATTAAACTCAAATTTTAAACATCTAGATAAAATTGTTATAGGTATCTTGTGTTGTTCAGTAGTAGCAAGTATGAACACAACATTTTCTGGTGGCTCTTCAAGTGTCTTAAGTAAAGCATTAAACGCACTAGTTGTAAGCATATGAACCTCGTCAATTATATATACCCTATACTTTACATCAACTGTAGCATAAACAACTTCTTGTCTTATTTGTCTAATATTTTCAACACTATTATTTGATGCTGCATCCATTTCTATAACATCTGTTATACTACCATCAAGTATTCCTTTGCAAACTGAACACTCGTTACAAGGCTCTCCATCTTGTGGATTAAGACAATTTATAGCTCTTGCAAATACTTTAGCTGCACTAGTTTTTCCGGTTCCTCTTGTTCCACTAAATAAATAAGCATGAGATATTTTGCCATTTTTTATTTGATTTTTTAGTATTTTTGTAACATTCTCTTGACCTATTATACTATCAAAAGTATTAGGTCTATATTTTCTATATAATGCTATATATCCCAACTCTTTCACCTCACAAAAAACCAAGCACATAGAGTATATTGCTTATTGCTGCTTCCTTCCGGATCTGACAAGGTTCACAGTACTCTATCGCTTGGTATAGGATTATTATACAATATATTCTATTTAAATTCAATAGCTATTCTTAAATAATAGTAAAAATATAATTCGATGTATCTTGTTTTAATATTGACATACCAGCTTCTACAGTTTCATCTGTAGGCATATTTAATGATATAGATGTTTTTACAGTATTTCCTGATTCATCTGTAATTAATAAGTCAAAAGAAACATTAAACTTTAAAGAAGAAATATCATATCCTAACGTCTTAAACATAGTTGCATCATATTGTATAGTTTCTACAGTTTCATCTACTTTTTGATTAGTTAAAACATTATTATTATTTATATATAAATTTACTACATATTTTTCTTCTTCTTGCTGTAAATCTAAATCTATACTTTTTAACTCAGGTGTTACATCATATTTTTTATCTTTAGTCTGATATATTTGCATATTTCCTTTTAATGCTGGATCAGAAATATTTAAATTTTCAATTCTTATACTACTTGCTTTAACATTTGGATCTATTAAAATAGATATTTGGTTTGTTTGAGTTATATCAAAAATCATATCAGAAAGTTTTTTTAATTCTATATTCTCATCTTGAACTTCCTTTACATCAGCACTTGATCTGACTACTAAATCACTTATTCTAAAATTTCCTTGATTTACTTTTCCCGTTGTATCTAGCAAAATATTAGCTACTAATACAGTCACTATTACAGAAACAATAGCAACAATAATTATAGCTATTCCTTTTACTTTATCCATATATTATCCTCCAATTTACAAATAAATTATACTATATAAATACATAAATTACAATAAATAAAAATAAAAAGACTTATAAGTTATGTATATACTACATATACTTATAAGTCATTTTTTTAAACATTACTATTTTTATTAGCTTTTCCAAAAAGTTTATCAAATTTAGATTCTAATTCTGATTGTAAATCAAAATCATCATCTTCTTTTTTACCTTTTTTCTCATCTACATGAGATATTGGATCAATATCACTGTTTTCATATAAATCATTATAAGATGGCTTTCCAAGTCCCTCTGCAACAGGTTTATCCTCGTTTGTATCTATATCTAACTCATTACTATTAGCATATTTCTTTTTAGGTGATGTCGTGTTGTCATTAGCACTAGAACCGTTAAAAGATGATGTGTCAATATCTACTTCTTTTGATCTTGCTTTTAATATTTCTTGTGCTTTTCTTTTTCTTTCTATTAAATGCTGTTGAACATCAAAAAATCTATATGGTATTTCTTCTGGTATAGGCATTTCAGTAATATCTGCAATAGTAAATCCGTCAGCAATTTTACGTTTTGGATGATATTTAAAATACCAAGCTTTTTCTGCAAGGATAGGCTTTAATCCTCTTACCATAAGTATCTCTTTGTTATTATCCATTCTTCTAATTTCATCTACAGTCATTAAATCTCTTGCTTGTTTTTGAGTACTAATAGAAACACCTTGCTTTTGACTTTCTGTCTTATCTTTATTTATAGATTTTGATTGTATCTTTATTGTTGTCTGTCCTAAACTCTTTGAAAAATATTCAGCTGTTTTTTGTGAATTTGTACCAAGTAAAATTTGAGTATCACAGTTACCTAAAATATTTTCATATGACTCTTTATATAATCCTTCTAATTGATCTAGTGACTGAACAATAATTGATACACTTATTCCCAAACTTCTTGTAGTACTTAATTTCTTTTGGAAATCTGGTATTTGACCAATATTTGCAAATTCATCAAGTAAGAAATACACTTGATTTGGAAGTCTTGAACCATAATCATCTGCTTGTTTATACAATATAGAAAACATCTGACTAAAGAACATAGTTGATACAAAATCATATGTACTTTCTGCAGCAGATGTAATTACATATATTGCTGTCTTTTTCATTGCAATTTGTCTAAAATCTATATTATTTGATGATGTAATTCTTTGAATAGGACCTGAGTCAAAAATAGTCATTTTAGAAATAGCAGATATTACTATACTCTGTTTTGTTTTATCTGCAGAAGTTCTAAAGCTTTCATATTCTTTTCTTCCTGGATGTTCTGGTTTAAGTTCATCTATAAATAATTTATCAAAAATAGATGCGTCAGCTCCACCTTGACGAATAAGGTTTATACAACTTCCTATATTTTGTTCTTCCATTGGAAGTACAGAAAGTGAATAATAAATTGCTGCTTTTATTAACATTTTAGCAGTGTCTTCCCAGAACGGATCATCTCCGCCACCTTCTTTTTTTACACCAGTTACCAAAATATGAGCTAAAGTATCAACATCTTGCTCTGAACAAATATTAAATAATGGATTGTAAAAATCACTAAATTTTGGATTTACCAAATTAAATACTTTTATGTCATATCCTTCACTTTGTAAAAATTTAGATGTTTCTTTATATAACTCTCCTTTTGGGTCTGTTATAACATATGAACCTAAACACTGTAATATATTAGGCTTTATATAACAAGCAGTTTTACCAGAACCAGATCCACCAACAACTAATACATTCTTATTTATAATAACTTTCTTTAAATCTGTTCCTAAATAATGATTTCTACTTAATATAAAACCTTCTTTTCTATTTAAGATCTCTTTTCCATCAGATCTTTTTCTATATTCTTCTCCTCCAGTACTCCAATGACTTGAACCATTTTCTCTGCCTTCATATTCACTCTTTCCAGCATTTTGAATTTTTACAACTACATATATTCCAAACACTATAACAAAAATCCAAAATGTAATTTGTAAAAACAATCCAAAATCACTAAACATACCAGCCAAAAAAGAAAAATCTGTAATATTTCCCATCCATGTTTTAAACACTTCATAAATTATAGATTCTGCTCCCGAAGCATTTGCGTCTACTATTGACTTAGTTAAAGAACCTCCCAAAACTACAGAAGCTACTAAAGCAATAATAACAAGTATTGCTGCTTTGCTTTTTAAATCCTCAAAAAATCCTCTCATTCCATATACCCCTCTATATTACTCTATAATTCCATTTCTTTATCTACATATATTTTTTTCTTCTTCATCTATATTTTTATTGTATTTTAATTTTGCAGCAGCTTTTGCTTTTTCTAATGTTCCTTTAGGTGCGTGAAACTTTCCTCTTACTTCTACCTTATTTATTTCATCAAAACTTTTACCATTTACTGTTCCTGCAACTCCACGTATTGTCATTTTTGACTCTACATATTTGCTTTCTTTTTCTTCACTCATTTTTATACTCCCTTCATAAATTAATCTTCTTCAAATCTAACTTCTAAAACAATATATGGTCTATTAGGCATGATTTTACATCTACCTTTTATTTGACCTGTTGTCTCATCTTTATATAAAGAAGGTTTTACTTCTTCACCTGTTTGTGAATCAATAATTGAAAAATTTCTTTTCATATCTGGTGTATAATTTACCTCTTTATATTCTACACCTTCTATGTTATATATCGAACCATAACTTAATGGAATGTTAGTCTCTTCTGTTCTAAAGCCTTGACTATCCAAAACACCAGTACTTAAAAAAGCCTTCCTATCTGTAAGTGTTAATAAAATTATATCGTTAATTTCATTTTCTTCTTCTACTAACACATTAAATATCTTTTTTATTTTTCCTTCTTCTTCTACCTCAACACTTCTAATTTTTTCCAAAGATAATAAAGAATATCCTTGTGCATAAGCATCGTAATCCTTTTCAATTAAAAATGCTAAAGTGTTCATTCCTGGCATATCAATTACTTCAAATTTATTCATTTGTAATAAACTTTCCATATTCCAACCTCTCTTTTATATATTAAACTTTTCTAACTAATACCATTGGTGTAAGTGTCTTAGCTTGACCTGCAGGATTATCTTTAACCATTCCTTTAAGCTCAGCATCATCATACTCTATACTGTCTGCTTTACCTAAAATTTCAACATTAAAGTCATTTGCATCTACAATCATACATTTAACACCAGTTGCCTCATATATTTCATTACATACTCCTGTTGAATTTTCAGGTATTCTGATACCAAATTCAGCATAATCTGAAAATACATTTCCATAAAATCCATCAAGTCCACTAACTTCTTGGCCTACTATCTCGTAAAATACGCCTCTTTTTCCAAATAATTTACATACTCCACCTGCAATAGCTGCCCAAATTACTTTTAATCGTCCACATAAATTGATTGCAAATTGCATTTTATATGGATTATCAACACCAACACCTGCATCACTTCTCATTGCAAATTTAGATAGAAATTTTGCAAGTCCTGTTACTTTTACATCTTTTTTATATACAATTCTTCTTTGGCAAAGACTTATTATCTTCTCACTTATAGATACTATATCTCCTTCCTCATAAATAGGAACAACATATTTTTTTATTAAATCTACATAGCTTTCTCCCAATTGTACATAGTGTGTTTGAATTGCATGTCTAATATATTTGTTTTCTCCTACTTGTATTTCTACATTTTTTCCTTCTAAAGCTTTAAATTCCATAAAAAGACCTCCCATCTTGTTAAAATAATACTATTCTAATTTTATTATAAAAAAAAATAAATGTCAATAATATTGACATTTATTTATATTTTGTTTACAACTAAATTTTAACTTCTTTTTTACATAATTTGAATTTTTTATTATTATATACCGTATCTTCTGTTATAATACAATCATATTTTTCATTTAATTTTATATCTTTTAGCAAAATTTCTGAGTATATATTAGAAAACATATCTACTACAATTTGACGCAGCCCTCTTGCACCCATTTTTAGTTTTACTGCTCGTTTTGCAATATGATTTATAACTTTTATTTCATTTTCTATCTTTACGTTTACTCCCAAATTAGCTAATTCCTTAATATAAAATTTAAAAATAGAATTTGTAGACTCTAATAATATTCTTACTGCAATCTCTTCAGTCATACTTCTAAATTCTATAATTTTATCTATTCTTCCAACAAGCTCGGTTTTAAATCCTGCTTTTATTAAATCATCTGGTAAAAAATGTGGATTTTTACTCTTATTAAGCAATACCTCATTATGATTTTTATTTTCATAACTAGTTTTAAAACCTATTTCTTTTTTTCCAAGTCTTTTTTCTCTTGCTAAATATACATTTTCACAAGCTCCAATAAATATAAAAGTAACAAGACTTGTATCAAAAAGCCCAACAGTAGTCATAACCGTAGATCCTTCAACAAGTTTTAATAAGCTTTCTTGAACACTTGTTGTTGCAACCCCACTTTCTCTATTTCCACTATCAGTCTTTTTATCCATTTCATCAAAAACAATAATTCCTCTAGATGCTTTTACTAAATCTGCACCTGAAGCATTTATTAAATTAACTACAGCTTGTTCAACACTTACTCCAACATATCCTTCCTGTGTATATTTTGAAGCATCTTCTATCACAAAAGGGATATCCAATTGATTAGCTATTTGCTTTATACTTTCCGTTTTACCATTTCCACTTTCTCCAATTAAAAATATATTACTTTTAAATTGTGGATTAGAAGTAGTATTATTTCTTATTATTGTTGTAATAATTTCTTTTATAGCTTCATCTTGACCAACAATTGCCTTTGTCACGTTGTTAAATATTTGTTTTGGATTAATTTTGTCACTTTTCTTTTTATTATTTTTTGATGTAATAGAATGTGTAGCTTTATTAGAGAAATTATTATTAAATAATTTTTGCTCATTAATATCTTCTTGAAAACTATCATATTTTTCATCGTAGTCTTCAGAATAAAAGCCTGCTTGATATAATGCATCCATCATGTTTTCAAATTTTTCAATAAAATATTGCTGTAAATCTTTATAGCAGTTATCGCAAAGAAATCCTCTTTTTTCATCTCCATAAACTATATCATGTATTTTTTCAACTGGAGAAATTACATTTTTGCAAAGAGTACATCTTATAACTTTGGATTTATTACTCATAAAAACCCCTCCTTTACTAAAATTTAGGTATTTTTTATTTTACGTAGGCTTATAATATCACTTTTATTTTTATATGTCAACAAAAAATAAAAAAAGTCCTAAAATTAGGACCTCTTTTAACTTTAGCATCTCATAAGCCGGATTCTGTATTTGATGATCATTTATCTAGAGTATATATCACTATATACTTCAAGCCACCAACTCAAAAGATGACGAGCAATCTTAGCCTTTTATTCTGGTGTTGCACTAGGTGGGGTTTACACCACATCTATGTCTCCATAGCTGTTCGTGAGCTCTTACCTCGCGTTTTCACCCTTGCTATTATATAGCGGTTATTTTCTGTTGCACTTTCCTTAGGATCACTCCCACTAGACGTTATCTAGCACCCTGCTCTATAGTGTCCGGACTTTCCTCTTGTATAAACAAGCGATCATCTGAGATACTAAAGTAATTATATTATATCATACTTTAATTAAAAAATAAAGGTGGATTATTCCACCTTTACTTGTTCCATCGATTTATTTTTATTAACTTTTTCTTGTATTAACTTATATATTACTGATGCAATTGGTACTGCAACAAGCATTCCCAAAATTCCTAGACTGTTTCCTCCAAGTAGCACTGCAAGCATTACCCAAATTCCAGGTAAACCTACAGAATCTCCAACTATTTTTGGATATATTAAATTTCCATCTATTTGTTGTAATATTATAATAAATAAAACAAACCATAATGCTTGCATTGGATTTACTGCAAGTATTAATATTGCACCAATAGCTGTTCCAAAAAAAGCACCAAATACTGGAATAAGTGCAGTTACACCAATTAATACTGATATTGTTAATGCATATGGCATACCAAATATTTGCATTCCTATAAAACATAAAACTCCAAGTAGTATTGCTTCAATAAATTGTCCACCAAAAAATTTCTTAAAAGTATTATTTGTTATTTTACCTATATAAAGTAGTTTATTAGCCTTATTTTCAGGCATACATGCATTAACTAATTTTTTTAATTGTCTTACTAATGTTTCTTTTTGCATTAACATATAAATAGCAAATACAAGTCCCATAAAGAAATTAAATACACCACTAAATATTCCTATAATAAATCTAATTGAACCACCAATTATACCTGTGGCAGCATTTTTAATTATATTAGTCACGTCAGCATCTATTGCCTGCCAATCTGGAGTATAAGATTTTATTTTTTCAAAAATATCTGGATAGTTTGACATCATATCTGCAAACCATTCTTGACATTTAGCAAAAGCTGTAGGAATATTTTCTTTAAAAATATTAAATGTATTAATAATTTCTGGAATAACTAAAAACATAGTTAAACAAATTATCCCTATAAAAATCAATAATGAAATTAATATTCCTAAAAGCCTTAACTTAGTATTTTTCTTTTCAGGATGATTTTTTCTAATATCTTTAGATTTTTTACCTTTTTTGCTTTTCATTTTATTAACTATACTTTCAAATTTGCTTAAAGGTATATTTAAAATAAATGCTAAACAAAAACCAAATATAAATGGTTTTAACAAATTAAAAAGATATCCAAACACTTTAAAAACAACATCTAAATTTAATAGTGCCAAGCATAAAACAATTGCATAAGTTACTATAAGTAGAATCTTTTTCATGTTTTTTGGACTAAACTCAAACATACAGATTCCTCCTTTAATAAATATATTATAACATAAATTACTGTATTTTTATACATTTATGTAAATTTTCATAACTATTTAGCCAATAAATTAATAATTTACATTACTCATATATTATACCATAATATCTATTTTTTGCAAATATAAAGAGCAATATGTAAAAATATTGCTCTTTTACTAATTATCTATATTAGTTTTCTTCCTGCTCTTCATTTGGAAGTTTAGCTATATTTATCAATTTTCCTCCATCAGAAGTTCTCATAAGTGTTACACCTTGTGTATTTCTTCCTAAGATACTTATATCATTTACATTTATTCTTATAATAATTCCATTATCTGTTATCATCATAACATCATCGTCATCATCTACAATTTCTACTCCAACAATGTTACCTGTTTTGGCTGTGATTTTATATGTAAGAACACCCTTTCCAGCTCTTCCTTGACATCTATATTCTTCAAGTTCTGTTCTTTTACCAAATCCATTTTCTGTAATTGTTAATACATATCCATTATCTTCTTTTATTGGTTCCATACCAACAACTTTATCATCTTTGGCAAGTTCTATTCCTTTTACACCCATAGATGTTCTACCAACAGCTCTTACTTCTTCCTCTTTAAATCTAATTGAAAGTCCATGTCTTGTAACCATTATAATCTCATTATTACCATCTGTAAGTCTTACATCAATTAACTCATCATTTTCCTTTAAAGTAATAGCCTGTATACCAGTTTTTCTTATATTTGCATATTCAGATAATTTTGTCTTTTTTATTAAGCCATTACTTGTAGCCATAAGAACATATAATGAATCATTATCAAATTTTTCAACAGGCATAACGGCAGCAATTTTTTCACCTTGTGAAAGTTGTAATAAATTTACAATTGCTGTTCCTTTTGCAGTTCTGCTTGCTTCTGGAAGTTCATATGTTTTTAATCTAAATACTTTACCAGTATTTGTAAAAAACATTAAACTATTATGTGTTGATGTGATAAATAGATGCTCAACAAAATCTTCTTCACGCGTGTTCATAGCAGTTAAACCTTTTCCACCACGTCTTTGACTTCTATAAACATCTGCAGCTATTCTTTTTATATATCCAAAATGAGTAAGAGTAACTACATTTGTCTCTTCTTTTATTAAAGATTCTACATCTATATCTCCAACACCATGAGTAATAGATGTTCTTCGTTCATCACCATATTTGTTTTTTAATTCTATAACTTCTTCTTTTATTATATCTTTAACCAACTGCTCTGATGCCAAAATATCTTTTAAGTGTTTTATTAAAGCTACAAGTTCATTATACTCCTGCTCAATTTTTTCTCTTTGCAATCCTTGTAATGTTCTAAGTTTCATTTCAAGAATAGCTTGAGCTTGAATCTCACTAAGTCCAAATCTTTCCATTAAATTTTGAGCGGCATTATCATATGAATTTCTAATAATTTTGATTATTTCATCTATATGATCAATAGCAATTCTTAATCCTTCTAAGATATGAAGTCTTGCTTCAGCTTTATTTAAATCAAATTTTGTTCTTCTTACTACAACTTGCTCTCTATGTTTTATATATTCTGCAAGTATTTCTCTCAAAGTTAATACTTTAGGAACACCATTTACAATAGCAAGCATTAACATACTTTGCGTATTTTGAAGTTGTGTATGTTTGTATAGCATATTTAATACAACATTTGGATTTGCATCTCTTTTTAATTCTATAACTATTCGTACGCCTTCTCTATCTGATTCATCTCGTAAATCTGAGATTCCTTCTATAGTTTTAACTTGTACAAGTTTTGCTATGTTTTGAATTAAAGCAGCTTTATTTACTTGGTAAGGAATTTCTGTAACTATTATTTTGTATCTTCCTCTACTATCTTCTTCAATTTCTGCTTTAGCTCTTAGACATACTTTTCCTCTTCCTGTTGTATATGCCTCTTTAATCCCTTCTTTTCCAACTATTACACCAGCAGTCGGAAAATCTGGTCCCTTTATATATTGCATTAATTCCTCATTTGTTATATCAGGATTGTCTAGTTGAGCAACAATTCCATTTACAACTTCTGTTAAATTATGAGGTGGTATATTAGATGCCATACCAACAGCAATACCATAAGCACCATTTATTAATAAATATGGTAGTTTTGCTGGCAATACAGATGGCTCTTTTAGTCTATCATCATAATTTGGTACAAAATCTACTGTGTCTTTATCTAAATCTGCTAACATTTCTAATGCTATTTTATGCAATTTAGCTTCTGTATATCTCATTGCAGCTGGTGGATCATTATCTATTGAACCAAAGTTACCGTGTCCATCAACTAGAGGATATCTTAGTGAAAAATCTTGTGATAGACGAACCAAAGCATCATATATAGCAGCATCACCATGTGGATGGTAATTACCCATAGTTTCTCCAACTATACTTGCAGATTTTCTATATGGTTTATCTGGCCATAAAGCTAAATCATTCATAGCATATAATATTCTTCTATGAACAGGTTTTAAACCATCTCTTACATCCGGTAAAGCACGAGAAACTATAACGCTCATTGCATAATCAATATATGATCTTTTCATTTCATCTTCTATTTTTACAGGTACAATTTTTTGTGCCGATAAAAAATTTTCATCATTAATGTCCATTATATTCATACCTCCGTTTGTGTTTTCACTCCCATATTATACTAAAAAAAAAATAAAAAAGCAAGTTAATAATCTTGAATTTTACATTAAATATGATATAATAAAAAACAGTTAAACTATTAGTTTTTAAAGGGGTACTATATGAAATACAAAAACTATTATGAAATATTGGAAGTAAACAGAAAAAGTTCTGTTCAAGACATAAAACTTAACTTTAGAAGACTTGCTAAAGAGTATCATCCAGATAAAAACAAAAGTGCTGAAGCTGAAGACAAATTTAAAGACATAAATGAAGCTTATGCAGTTTTAATGGATCCTGAAAAAAGAAGAAAATATGATAGACAAGTTGCTAAATATGGATATGGGTTTGCTAACTTAGAATCAGGACTACAAGATGTAAAATATGAATTTAAATCTGGTGCAAATGTTTTCAATGACTTATTAAATCAAATACTTGGACTTAGAAAAGATTCATCTGCACAAAATAATAATGATATAGATAGTGTTGAAAGAAAACAAAAACCTATAAAAGGTACTGACATTGTAACTCATCTTGATGTTACATTAGAAGAAGGATTTTTTGGTGCCGAAAAAAAGATTGCAATTAAAGCATATAGAACAGGAATGAAAACTTTTTCTGTAAAAGTGCCTATCGGAATAAAAAGTGGTGATAAAATAAGACTTGCCGCTTTAGGTAACCCTGGAAAAAATGGTGGAAAAAATGGAGACTTAATAATACATGTAAATCTCCTTGAAAATGATGAATTTAAATTAGCAGGATCGGATCTAATAAAAGAAATAGATATAACTCCAGCAGTAGCAGCTCTTGGAGGTAAATATAAATTACAAGTAATGGATGAAAAATTATTTGTGTCACTACCTAAACATCTAAGAGATGGAGAAATAGTAACTGTTCCAAACAAAGGCTATATTAAAGAAGACGGTCAAAGAGGAGACTTAAATTTAAAAGTTCATATAGACTTACCTGACGACATCTCTGAGAGAGAAGAAAAACTTTACGAACAACTACTAAAAATAGAAAGAAAACGTGAAGAATATAATTATTAAAAAAGCGCCTCATATGTACTGAGGTGCTTTATTTAAATAAATTATATGTACTATTCTCCCTTACCAACTTAACATTTGCTTTTTCTGGGAATTTCTGAATATAATTTTCCTTTTTATAACATATTCTAAGATGTGTTGCTAAAATCTTTTTTATATTACATTCATATAAATCATACATTATATCCTGTGTCATACCATGATAATCTAAAAAAGAATCTAACTTTTTAAAAGGATATCCTGAATCTACCATAACAACATTTGCATTTTTTACAAAGCTTGATAACGGTTTAGATACTTTAGCTAAATCTGAAACATAAATAAAAATACCATTTTCATTTTCTATTTTAGTTGCATAAGAGCCGCCTTTATGAATAGTCTCACAAAAACTAAACTTACAACCATCCATATCAAATTTAATATCTTTTGTAAGTATGTTCACTTCATATTCATTTTTAAATAACTTAACAAACTTATACATAAAATTATTATTAGGTAAAATAACATTTACCTTTTTATTTTTTCTATGAAATAAATTATATACCCACAAATATATTGCAAATAACATAAGTGATAAATTATGATCTAAATGATTATGAGATATAATAATCATAATATTATTTATATCTATTTTTTCTCTTTTAATAAGTCTTAAAAATTTTAAAAATATTCCAGCACCAAAATCTAAAAATATATTTTTACTAAATCCATTAAGCATATAGCAAGTACATTTATACTTTCCAAACATTCTGATATTGGGAGAATGATTTCCTAAAACATAAAAATTAAAATTATTCATTTTATCACTTCCTCATAAATTATTATTCGTCCATGATGTTTAAAATACGCATAGTATTATATCACAAAAGTCAAAAAAAGCAAAAATATTCTTAAATTTTAAAAATATTTCTGCTTTAATTATTTTTTATTTCATCATTTTTTTCTTTAAAATCCTTATATCTTCTCCTACAAATCTACAAATTATAAAGTCACCTACAAATCTAGAAAATATTCTTTCTTCATATTCTCTTTTTATCTCTTGAGGTGTCAAATTAGTAGATATAAGTATTTTCTTATTTCTTAGTATTCTGGTATTTAATATATTAAATAATTCACTAAACTTAGCACTATTCATAGCTTCAGTTCCTAAATCATCTATTATTAATAAATCTACATCAAAAATCTTATCATAATCTTCAATATCTGATTCTGTTTTATTAAATTTAAATTTATATTCTACCATTTTATCCAATAAAATCGGTGCTGTTTGATATATTACAGATTTTCCGTGTTTTATAACTTCTGACGCCACACAATTAGCTAAAAATGTTTTTCCAAGTCCTGTACTACCGGTAAATAACAAGTTTTTTTGTTCAGGATCATTTAAACTATGTGAAAATTTATACGCAAGTCTTCTAATACCATCTATATTTTCAAGTGGAGATTTTTCTATTCCATACTTTTCCTTATTATTACAAGTAGAATAATATCCAAAATCAAAAGTTTCAAAATTTTCTTCTTTTATCTTAGCTAAATTTGATTGTTTAAAGGATTCATTTATTAACTCTTGATTAAAGCAACTACACATTTTATTGTCACAAAAACCAGTATCATTACATTTAGTGCATTCATATTTAGGTTTAAAATCCTCTCTAGTAAGCCCTATTTTTCTTAGTTCATCATCATATTTACAATTTAATTTATTTAACTTATATTCTAATTTTTCTTGTTCTTTTCTTCTGTTTAAATCATCTGAAAAAATCCTTGCTTTAGCTGATTTTAAAGAAATCATATTAATTTCATCTTCTATTTCTTGCAATATTGGATTTTCGTCATATACATTTTTCTTATACAACTTAGCATCATTTTGAGCACGTTGCCTTTTTAAATTATAATCTCTTTCAACCTTTCTAAAAACAGTATTTTGCATATGACTCTACCCTCCCTCTTATATCTCGTCATAAAAATCATCTGAAGCATCATACTCTCTTTGAGAATAACTCTGATAACTTTTTTTCTTAGATTCAGAAACTTTTTTTACTTCTTTTTTCTCATCATTAACTTTTTGAATATTTTCCTCATTTTGTATCTCTTCTACTTTAGTATATCCTTTATTATGCCAACTAGTTATTATAGCATCAACATATTTTATTGATGGATTGGTTGTAGACGTGCTTCGTTTTAATCCCTCTTCTATAATATCAAACTCATATTTATAATCTTCAATCCATTTTTTTATATATACTTCCTCATATTTTGAAAGATTTCTTCTAAGTCCTAAAGCTTTTACAATTTTTTGTTTAATTTTAGTAAATTTATCATACATTTCTAAAAAATTCTCAAGTTGTTCAAAAGTTTTTACTCCTCCATTATGCCATGTTTCTGCAACCGCATAAACATACTTTTTATTTAAAGCTCTTCTTTCTTTACAATACTGAAATAATGCAATCATTACATCTTCAGAAAAAGCATACGATTTAAATAAATTTCCTATATCTGTATACCATCCCAGAGTCATAACACCATTAAAGAAGCTTTCACTTATAGCTTCTGCCGCTGCTTTTCTTCGTTGCTCTGTAACAGATTGCCTATTTACCTTAGTTTCAAATTTTGGAGTATAGGATTTATTTATTTCTATTTCTTTAAGATCTATAACATTATATCCTTGCGAATTTTTAATTATTAATTCTTCTGCTTGCAATACTTCCAAACTAGATTTTAATTCTTTATCTGTTAAATCCAAGTCCTTTGCTAAATCATTTAAATCTATTTCATCACCTTTTTTTAATAAGTATAGAATATAAATATAAACCTTAATATCATTTCCCTGCAAATTTTTCATATTGTTAATAATAAACAAATCTGGCACTAATGTATCTCCTAGTTCCAGTTTATTTTTCATTATAAATTTCATAAAAAAATCTCCTATAATTCTTATTACATCTAGGTGATTATTATACCACTTTATTTTCTATTTTACAATATACTATTTTTCTACATTTTTTAAATACTTTTTGTTAAGTTTAGCATAATTTTTTAACTTTATAAATTTTTTTCTTTTTATAAAAAATATTAATATAACAAATAATTTATCTATTATACTTTCCTCTTTTATATTCAACAGAATAAATATAATAAATGGAATAACTAAATAAATAAAAATATATAATTTTAATATATTTGAAATATTAATTATACTTAAAATTTTTACTACAATCAAAATATATATTATAAAAAAAGTTAAGGTCTTATAATCTATTAGTCCCAGCCATTTACTCTTTCTTTTGAAGAAATTAAAAGTTTTTTGTTTATTTATCCTTTGCATATAAAAAGCTCCTATTTAATCTATACATTATAAAAAGAGTTCCAATTAAAATAGCACTAAACATTTCTTTATTATCTTTAGAAATAATTATAATAAAAAGAAGTATCTTATTAACAACTTGAATTAAAAGACTAAATACCAAACACTTAAGCCAAATGAAAAATAATTTTCTTGTTTCTTTAGATAAAATCATTAAGAATGAAAAAGGGGAAATTAATATACTTAGTATTACAACTACATACCTTACACAAAGAAATATTATCATATTAATAACAAAAAAAGATATTATAATATCTATAACTCCTTCAATATTTGTTTTATCATCAAATTCTATTATTTCTTGCAAAGAATATTTCTCTTCTTTTATATAATTATAACTAATATCTATATTTGCTATATTTTCTAAAGATTTAGATATAGTATCTGTAAGCAAAAAATTAAAATATACAGCTTTTTGACAAATATAATATGAGTTGCTACTTAAAATCAATACTATTATAACTTTAATTATAAAGTAATATAAATTCTCAATACCGTTTTCACTATATAAATATAATAATAATTTTAAAAAATAAAATATAAAAAAACTAAATATAACAACTTTTATAAACAAATCTATATAAATCCTATATGTATCATTATATATAATATTTAAAGGATTTTGTGAGAACAAATTTTCTGATATATCGGATATTTTCATTAAAATGTCATATCCTTTATTTTCTACAGATAAATATAGTTTGCTAATTATAGAGCTTATATTTTCAATCAGTTCTTCCATTATTTAACTACAGTTTCTACAAATTTTATAATTATATCTAACAATCTAATACCAGCATACCCAACAATACTATTAATTATTATCCTTTTTCCCATTATCATTTTCTGCTCATCTCCCAAACTAAGTTTTCTTATCAAAAATCCACTAGCAATACATACTCCAGCAATAGGCGTAGCTATTTTTTCTAAATAACCTTGTATCTTAGTAAAAGCAGAATTAATTTTAGTAACTAAAGTAGGTGTAGACGATGCTGCATATACACTATATGAGAAAATAATAGACATACTTATACACATAATACACAGTAAAAATTTTAATTTCATATTATCACACACCTTTCTAAAAAATAACATGTGATTCAAATAATTTATTGTGCAAAAAACAAAGTTGCAAATGTATTTAGCATATATGCTTATCCTCCCATTTTACATATCACAAGAAAATACATTTAAAGAAAAAATATATTAAAAATAAAAAAATTATAGAATAAATAATTTAGAATAAAATTTTTAGAATAAATACATTAATTATTTGAATCACGTAAATAATATTAACATCATAGAATATAACATACAATATTTTTTAAATAATATTCTAAAACTAGATTTTTTGATATATAATATATGTAGAATATTATTATTTACATTTTTTGCATTTTTTTACTTTTTTCTTAAAAAAGTATTGACAACGGTTTCAATTTGTAGTATTATATATGCGCAGTCAGTTGTGAAACTGATTGTAATATACTTTGATGGGCCATTAGCTCAGTTGGCAGAGCACTTGACTTTTAATCAAGTTGTCCGCAGTTCGAATCTGCGATGGCTCACCACAAATGGGGCCCGTTGGTCAATCGGTTAAGACATCGCCCTTTCACGGCGGAGTGAGGAGTTCGACTCTCCTACGGGTCACCATTTAAAAGTATATTGCTGGAATAGCTCAGCTGGTAGAGCAACGGTCTTGTAAACCGTAGGTCCTCAGTTCGAATCTGAGTTTCAGCTCCAGTAAAATGGTAAAACAAGTAGCTTATTAAAGTTACTTGTTTTTTTATGCAAAAAATATCAGTACAAAATGTACTGATATACTCTTTAATTATTATAATATATCTGATTTATTTTATCTAATACATTATAATTTTTAATTTCAAAAACTTTATCTGAAATACCATCCTTAATTTCTAAATAATATGGTTGAAAAAACAAATTAAGTTCTTTTCCACTTCTATTATTTACTATAGTAAATTTCATTGATTTTGTTAAAAATCCAGAATGAAAAAGAATTTGACTATAATTATCTCTAGATAATATATTAAAAAAATTATCTTCTTCCTCTTCACTTAATTTAATTGGTATAATTTGTATATTATTTTCATTATCAACAATTCTATATACATCTAAATAATCTCTATATAATCTCATATTCAAAAAATCTATATTAAAATATAAATTATATATAGCAAAAAATAATAATACTATTAAAAATAATATAAAAACAACTATAAATATTTTCTTTTTCACATATATCACCTAAAAATAAAATAACATAAATTTATTAAAAAAGCAACAAAAAGTATTTAGTATTATAATATTTTATTATAATACTAAATACTTGACGTTTTTAATATATATCCACACTACACATATAATATGCATCTTCTAAAGGAACCCATTTCATTAATATACCGTCCCAGTTAGTAAGACTATAGATAGCTCTTCTCTCTTCACTATATCCAACACCAACATAAACATGATCTTCATTTTTTACAGAAAATAATATTAATTTATTATCATTAATATCTCTAGTTACATCTGACCACAAATTTAACCAATATCTATTAGTTACACAAGTTTTTCCATATCTAGAAACATATTTTTTTAATCCGATTGACTGCATTTATCATTACTGTACCTGTATCTATTGAATAATTACAATCAGCACAAATCTGATCGTACATTGACTGAGTTATATATCCTGAATACATATTAACTCCTCTCACTTTACAATAATATTCAATAATATTAGCAATAGCAGTAGGTGCACAATTATTTCCATATTGAAATTGACTAAAATCAGATGTAGCATAAAGATGAAAATCATTATATCCTGTAACATACTTTATATTATCTGTTGTAATAGCAAAACACAAATTAAAGTTAAAAAATAAAATAAATGTAACTAATAAAAAAACAATAATTATAAATTTTGAAGATTTCATAATTTTTACCTCCTATTTATTAAAATTTTGTTTATGCAAGTTACTTTGATATAAATTAATTTTTTTAATATCCTCCTTCCTTTTTATTATTAAATATAAAGTGGTTGCTTTTAAATAAGTTTATTATACAACTATTTCATAAATATGTCAACTTTCTTTTTAATTTTTTGTGATTAACTTGTGATAATGTCACTATATAAATAGTAAATTTTATTTTTCAGAAATGTCACTATAAATTATGACAGAATAAAAGAATGAAGAAATATATAATGACAAAAAAACTTAAAAACACAAAATATATTAAATGAATTTTAAAAATATATCAGCTGGTAGAGCAACGTTCTTGTAAACCGTAGATCCTCAGTTCGAATCTGAGTTTCAGCTCCAGTAAAATGGTAAAACAAGTAGCTTATTAAAGTTACTTGTTTTTTTATGCAAAAAATATCAGTACAAAATGTACTGATATATTTTTTACTAATCGAATATATCTACCAAATCATCCATAAATTGCCAATATACACTATTTCTTCCTTGATAATTAATAGCATTATCTCTATTACTTGTAAATATTACTATTAAATCTAGTTGTGGTACTACATAAATATACTGTCCACCAAATCCTTGTGCCCAAAAAGCAGTATATCCATTTTGCCCATATTCATCTATCCACCACTGATAGTCATAATCTGCATACCCTGAGGATCTGTCGTACTGAATTTTTATTGACTCCTCTATATATTCTTTAGATATAATTTGTTTTCCTTCCCAATTTCCACCATTTAAATATAATCTACCAAATTTTGCCATATCATAAGGAGTCATTGAAAATCCGTTTCCACCATCCCCTACTCCTTGAGGATCAGTTTCACACTGCACACTACTCATTCCAATTAAATCAAATAAATTTTCTTTTCCAAACTCATATAATGACTTGCCTGTAGCTTTTTCAAGTATTGCTGCAAGTAAATGTGTGCCTGCTGTTGAATAATCAAAAACTTGTCCAGGAGGAGCAATACTTGGTTGACTAAGTGCAAAATCTACCCAATTATCTGAGGCTCTCCACTCATACCAAATTGCATCATCACTTATATTAAGTCCAGATGTATGAGTTAATAAATGCCATATTGTAATATCTTTTAAATATTCATTATTATAATTTTCAATTTGTGGAAAATATTCAGAAATATTAACATTTACATCTTTAATATATCCTTTATCTATTGCAATTCCAATTAAAGCACTAGTTATACTCTTAGAGCAAGATTGCAAAGTAAATATACTATTTTTATCATATCCATCTTTATAATATTCATTTATAATATGATCATTTTTTATAATTACTGTGGAATATACTTGTGAAAAGTCATATCTATTATATAATGAATTTATATCATTACTATTAATCCCATAATTTTCTGGCGTATCATATTTCCATTCCCAACCATAGTTAACTTCTTGTGACTCGTTATTATTTTCTATATCTAACTCAACATCTGCTACACTTATGTTTATATTCTTTTGGTAAATAACAAACATTATAACTATAACTAATATTATAAAAATTAAAATTATACTACTAACAATATATTTCTTTTTCATACATAAATTATATTATTTTTATTTTGTAAATTCAATTTATTTTTTTATTATGAAAAAATTTTCACAAATTTTATTTACTGTAGTTGTTAAGTATATACTCAAAAATTTCTTTATGAACTTTTTCATCCATAATTATTCTTTTAATTATATCTATTATATTATTATCATAAGTTTTACAAATTAATCCTCTATACCCTGTAATTGCATCTTGTTCTTGAGCTATATTATTTTTAAGCATATAGCAAATATTATCTACTTCATAGCATACATTACTAGCACTCCAAAATATATGATTATTACTAGATATATAGCATGATTTTATGCCAAGTTGATTTATTATTTTCCCTAAAATTTCTAAGTGATGCATTTCAACTATTGATATCTTACCAATTATTTTTGCTAAATCAGTATCTTTTAAATTTATTTTTTGATAAACATACTTAAGTACTGCACTAAGTTCGCTTACATTTCCCGAATAATTATCTAAAATGATATTTGCTAACATAATGTTTTTTCTTTCTACATTTACCTTAGGATATGGTATTTTATTTACCTCTTCCAATTTATTAAATAAATAATTATATTCCATATACCCTCCTTATTTAATAATATGTTACTTAAATTTAATTATGAAAAAACCCGAAAATATTTAATTTTCGAGTTTTACATTATAACATTTTTAGCACTAGTAACATTTTCTGTAACAAATTTAAGCACTTTACCTTTACAAATAACAGCCTCCGAAAACTTAGCAGAAGGGTAACTTGTGTTTTCATTTAAAAGACCTTTGCTATCAAAAACCATGCCAGAAGTAGAAGTTATCATAATACCACCAAGCTCTTGTAAGCAATTAACATGATAATGTCCAAATTGTACAAATCGAATATTATAATTTCTATTTTTTATTATTACATTATCTGACATATTTTCAAACTGTTGCCACATCTCTTTTTCAATTTTATATGACTTTGTATATGCAAGTTTACCTGTTCCATGTTGAAGTCTTTTTACAACACCTCTTATTACTAAATTTGCTACAATTTCATTTATATGATGAAATTCTATTCCTTTTTCATTTAAATCTCTTTGAACTAATATAATAGGGTTTATTGAGCCATTTTTCTCAAA
The DNA here is from genome assembly GCA_944387375.1 of uncultured Clostridia bacterium. GTDB lineage: Bacteria > Bacillota > Clostridia > TANB77 > CAG-465 > CAG-465. The sequence goes on along the minus strand of CALXEQ010000006.1, from coordinate 26,596 downwards.
AGATATATCTCGTTCTCCATTTATACAATAATATTTAAATTCAGGATATTTTGAAAATAGATCTATAGCTATATTTGCCTGCTCTTGAGCTGTTTTTGCAGTTAAATATAAATCTTGCTTTTTATAGCTTGGATGACCTGCACATAAATCTCCAGATATATGCACATTTTGATATCCTCTTTCTTTTGCTAAGTCTAACATATATTTTAATGTATCATATTCACAAAATGTACTCCCAAAATATATATCGCTTAGCTCAAGCCACTTTTCTTCAACTTTCTCTTTGCTTGCAAAAGATATAATCTCATAATTTTTCTCATTAAACTTAGTTATATAATATGTTTTATTAGAACTATTATATTTTATATTTCCCGTTGCCTCTATTAATTCATTAATTTCGTCCTTTGTTAATTCCAATTCTTCTAGTGTACATTCTTTAGTTCTCATTTTAGAAAGTGCATTAGTTGCTTTTTGTGAGGTTAAAAAATCTTCTTTCATCATTTACACCTCCTTTTGCCAAGGGCGATAAAATTCTATTTTTTCTCTTACTATTTTGTCGCCAACTATTGTGAGCTCTCTAAATACTCCACCAGTTTTTCCTGTAATTCCCATTCTTTTTTCTAAATCACCATCATGCTGAAAATTTCCTGGCATAACAATAGTTACACCACTTATAGATAATGAATATGTTGTATGAAAATGCCCAGCTTGTATACTTCTTAAATTGTAGCATTTTCCACCAATATAAACATCATTTAAATTACTTTCAAAAACTCTAGATAAATATACCTGTACTTTATATGAAGCTGCTCTTGCTGCACCACCTTGAAGATGAATTAATCTAAAAACAATGCCTGCATGTATAATATTACCTTCGTAAGCATTTAAATAAGTAAATTTTTTACCGTTCTTTGCCATTTTAGCTTCCAAGTATTTTATTGGGTCAAGTCCTCCTTTCATACAAAATGATTGATCATGATTTCCAATTGACGTAATATACCATAAATCATATTTTTCAAGAACAGACATTAATTCCGATACTTGATCTATAGCTCTATTATTTTTTAAATTATTTTCCTGACCTCTATATACTCCAAAGCCGTCAAGTAAATCACCTGAGATGTGAACAAACTCAACGCCTCTTTTTTTTGCTTCATGAAGAGTCTTATCTAATCCTTTTTTATCAAAATTCTTGCACCCAACATGTAAGTCTGAAATCTCTAAAAGCTTTAATTTAACTTCCTCTCCTTTTGCTGGTAACTCTGAAATCTTAATATATGCCATATCTCCTTCTGAAACTATATAATATACATAGTCTTTAACTCTAGGATCATATTGTTCTTTTACATTATATCCAATGTCTTTTAGGTAGATAATATCTTCCATTGAAATTCCAAGTTGCTTTAACGTGAGCTGTTTACTTTTTAAATTTGCAATAAGTTTTTTGTTATATTTTTTCATAACACTCCCTCCTTAAATTTAATACAGGAACCCTAGCAAATATTTATTTAGCTCATATTCGTTAACAACTGACTTCATTATATAGCATAAAATTTTACGTGTCAATTAATTTTTACTTATTAATTTTTTTGTAATATTATATTAACAATACTAAAAAGTACACATAAAGTCTTATACTCTATGTGTACTTTTTTAATCTATTGTACTTTCATTTTCAAATACTACCATATCGCAATAATCTCTTATTTTCTCATAGTCTTCTTTATTTTTTAGTGTCCATGCAATAACTTCTCTACCTTTATTCTTTTGCTTCTTATAAAATTTCTCATTTATACTTAAATATTGATAAGATATAAAATTTGGTTTAGTAATAATATTAAACACCATTTTACCTAAAAGAATTTTTAGAATTCTACTTTTTACCTCTCTGATATTTTTACTAGATATTTGTCCTCTTGAAATATGTGGTGTGTTTTTTTTTAACCAATATACTATTCTTGGATCAAAAGATTGTATACTATACTTACCATTATACTTTTCTAGTAAATTAATTAATTTTTTCATTAATTCTTTGTATTTACTATTTGGCTTTACTTCAATTAATATTGGAACTTTTCCTGCCACTTGTAAAAGCACATCCTCAAAAGTAGGTATTTTATTTTCTGTTCCCAAAAGTTTTAGTTTTTTTATTTCACTTAAAGTCATAGTTGTTATATCATTTTTAATCCCTGTCATTCTTTTTAAACTATTATCATGAAATACAACTATATATCCATCTTGTGTCATATTTACATCTATTTCTATAGAATATCCTTTTTCTAAAGCTTTATCAAAAGCAAGCATAGAATTTTCTGGTATTTTTTCCCTATCAAAAAGCCCTCTATGTGCTATAAATTTAAATTTATCTATATTCATATACTACCTCTTTTCAAAATCTAAATATTATTAACAATGTCAATATATTGTTTTATATCTAATTGTTCTGCTCTTGTATTAAAATCTATATTACACTTTAAAAATAAGTCCTCTACTTGCTTTTTATTCATATTATTAAATTTGTTAGCTTCTAATGAATTTATCATCTTTTTACGTCTTTGTGCAAATGCTTTATGTATAAGCTCAAATAGCAGTTTTTCATTATTTACTTTGTACTTTTTATTTTTCTTTAACAAAATTACAGATGACGTAACATTAGGCGGTGGTATAAAACAATTAGGTGAAACTTCTAATTTTATATTTGCATCACAAAAATACTCTACCATTAAAGTTAAAATTCCATAATCTTTTGAATTATTTTTAGCAACCATCCTTAAAGCTACTTCTTTTTGTACCATAACAGTTATATCTGATATAATATTTTCATCTTCTAATATTTTAAATATAATTGGTGTTGTAATATAATATGGTAGATTTGCAACAACTTTAACTTTTTCAAATTTAATATTTTGCTGTTGTTCTATTTTATTTACCACTTGATTTATATTTACTTTCAATATATCTTCATTTAATAATGTATAATTACTATATTCTTTAAGTCTATCTGTTAAAACATCAATCATTTTACTATCAATTTCAATAAGTAAAGCATAAGCTGCTTTATTTAAAATATATTCTGTGAGATTTCCAAGTCCTGGTCCTATTTCTATAACTAAGTCCTTAGATGTAATTTCTGCTACCTCTGTTATATTTTGCAAAATGTTATCATCTATCAAAAAGTTTTGACCATATCTTTTATTTGCTTTTATATTATATTTTTTTATTATTTGTTTAGTTATATTTAATGTATTCATTCTTATCCTTTCAAATAACAAAAAGAATAGCTAAATGCTATTCTTTTTATCTATTATAATCCACCTGTATTAATTAATCTTTCTCTTGTTGCAAGTATATTATTACTATATGCTCTATCTATAATTCCTTGACTAAAACAATTATTGTAATATCCACCTTCACCCATATTATATGAGTTTAACGCATAAACAATTTTTGTCTGTTCATCTGATACCTTAGTTGCAGCAATTCCCATATAAACACTAAGCATATATGCACCTGCTGTCATATTATCATATGGATCCAATAAATCAGTTATTCCAAGTTTAGCATTTAAATTTGAATAATTTGATATACCAATTTGACAAAGTCCATATGCATATCCACCTGCTCCTATTGCACTTGCATTAAATCCACTCTCTCTATACATAAGCGCAATAAATAACGGATAATCTATACCATATCTTTTACATAGATTATATGCATATTGCTGATATTCTATTGGTAAAGATATATTATATGCTACAAATCCACCATCTACAACCTGAGAACTTATAGAAGTAACCACTTCACTTCTTGAAACTGTTACTTTTGTTCCTACCTCTACTACTCTATTTTGTGCTTGAGCTAATATTTCTGATCCTATTTCATTTTTTTGTATTACTTTATCTTTTGTTGATTTAACTATATAACTAATTGATTTAGATCCTTCAACACCTTCTTGTAATACTTGTGTCTTTCCAGAATCTACCTCTTCATTATTTACTGTTTCTTCTTCAAATGGTATTGCTTCAATTTCTTCTTTTACACTAGCAACTATAGGTGCATAAGACTCTCTTACACTTTCCACATCAAAAGCTCCATCACTTGTATCTGAAATTGCTATTGTCATTCCATTTGTAAGTCTTGCATCTTTTGAAGGTTCTACTAAAGCATCTTCATCTAAAAATATATTATTTTGAAATAAAAATGCATCTACAGAACTAGCTAATGTCTTTATACTTTTAACATTACCATAATAATTAAACGTTACTGTCTTAAGTTGAGTTGTTATTGCAAGTAATCCTGCTGTAGCAAATATAAGAATAAGACTTACTACTGTAAGTACTTTTCTAACTATATATGCCTTATCTTCTTCCACAAAAATTCCTCCTAAGATTATTTAACAAGTTTATTATACTATATAATAAATTCTTTGTCAAATTCTTTATTAATCATATCTTGTTTAATTATATAATTAAATACTATTTTTATGCATAATATATTAGTACAATATACTATAACTTTTATTGCAAATAGTTTAAAATAATGATAAAATATCTTTAGCTAATTTATATAAGGAGGTATGTTTATGTGGATAGCAATTGCAATTGGTGCAGTTATATTTATAATTATACTTGCAATTATAGGAATGTACAACAACTTAGTATCTTTAAAAATGAGAGTAAAAAACGCTTGGGCACAAATCGACACACAACTTAAAAGAAGATTTGATTTAATACCAAACTTAGTTGAAACAGTTAAAGGATATGCTCAACACGAACAATCAACACTTGATGACGTAATAAAAGCAAGAAATAATTATGTTTCTGCAAACAGCGTTGAAGATAAAGCTTCTGCCAACACTGAACTAAATGCAACTTTAAAAAATCTTTTTGCTTTAGCTGAATCATATCCAGATCTAAAAGCAAATGAAAACTTTATGGCATTACAAACTGAGCTTTCTGGAACAGAAGATAAAATTGCTTATTCTAGACAATTTTATAATGATACTGTTCAAATGTACAACACAGCAATAATGAAATTTCCATCTAATTTAGTAGCTGGTATTCTTGGTTTTAAAGAAGAAGCTTTCTTCCAAATCGATGATACAGAAAAAAATCCTGTACAAGTAAAATTTTAATAAGGAAAATTTATGATTTTAAAAGCCGTTAGAAACAACAAAATTGAATCATATGCTATAATACTTGGATTTTTATTTATAGTAACATTGGTAGTCTATTTTGTATGTTACTTTATGAATTTAGGCATTTATTCTATAATCATAGCATTAGCATTTTCATCAATAAGTTGTATAATATCATATTATAACTGTGATAAAATGGTACTTGCTATGAATGGAGCAAGACCTGCAAATGAGGAACAAGATAGACTACTTAGTTCAATATTAGATGGATTATGTATTGCAGCTGGTTTACCAAAACCTAAATTATATATAATAGATGATCCTTCACCTAATGCTTTTGCTACTGGAAGAAATCCTCAAAATGCAGTTATTTGTTTTACAACAGGTATAATAGAAAAAATGGATAAATATGAGCTTGAAGGTGTTATGGCACATGAATTATCTCATATAAAAAATTATGATATTTTATTATCAACTGTAATATCTGTTTTTGCAGGATTTATTGTTATGGTTGCTGATTTTGTATTAAGATTTGGATTTTTGGGAAGAGATTCAGATGATGATAGGGAATCTAATAAATTAGATATTATTATATTTATAATTGGTCTTATCTTTTTGATACTTTCACCAATAATTACAAAATTAATTCAACTTGCTGTATCAAGAAAAAGAGAATATCTTGCAGATGCTACAGCTGTTGAATTTACAAGAAACCCAAATGGGCTTATATCTGCACTAAAAAAATTACAAGCAGATGAGTCACAAATGCGCTATGTAAGTAATGCTACAGCACACATGTATATAAATGAGCCTAATAAAAAGCAAAGAGAAAAGACAGATATATTTTCAACACATCCGCCATTATCTGAACGTATTGCAAGACTTGAAAATATTAACTAATTTAAAGCACTTTAAAATTAAAAATTTTGAAGTGCTTTTCTATTTAAAAAAATATAGATTTATGATATACTTACCATGATATAAATTAAGGAGGTAATTATGCATACAAGAGGATTTGAAATTGCAAAAGGATTTGAAGATAAAAATATTAATCTTCCGGAAAGAAAAACTAAATATTCTGCAGGATATGACATTGAAGCTGCAGAGGATACAATAGTTCCAAGTATAAAAAAACAAAACACACCCACATTAATTAAAACAGGACTTAAAGCATATATGCAAGATGATGAGGTACTTCTTTTATATAACAGAAGTTCTAATCCAAAGAAAAAAGGACTTGTTATGGCAAATAGTGTTGGTGTAATAGATAAGGATTATTATGGAAATCCAGATAATGATGGTCATTTTATGTTTTCTTTTTTCAATATAAAAGACGAAGATATATTAATTAAAAAGGGTGAATGCATTGGACAAGCAATTTTCCAAAAATATTTAGTATCAGATGATGACAATGCAAATGGTATTAGAGTTGGAGGTTTTGGAAGTACATCTAAATAAGAAGCGAGAGCTTCTTTTTTTCTCGATTTGTGTATTTATATTAACTTTTTGAATTATCTATGTTATAATAAAATAACTTAGGAGTGATAAAAGTGCAAGACTTATATATTTATATCAATAAAAACGATGTTGACACTTGTCTAAAATATGGTATCAAATTATCTGAATATAGTAATAAAATTCTTAAGTTACAAAATATAGAAAAAAGAGGAATTCATGCTTTTCTTTCTCCAAAGGATTCCGATTTATATATAGATGAAAATTATCAATGCATCCGTGTAAATACAAAAGATTTAATTATTATAATATATAACAAATTATGTGAAAACACATCTCTTATAAATGAGTTTTGTTGTGATATAACTGAATATACTATTGGAGATTATGAACTTCCAGAAGCAATAATTTGTTCATCAATTTTACCTGAGAATTTATCTATATATAATAAAATTCTAGATAAACCATTACTAGTGCAAAATTCTCGTGAATTTTATTATGAAAAAAGTATAAATGACATTTTAGATTCAGATAAATTTAGTAAATACGAATTATATCAAATGCTTTTAATATTAGGTGATCAAAAAAAAGTATTTAAAGTAGAAAAAAAAGAAAACTTAAAATTATATAAAGATCCAATAAATGGTAAAATATATACAAAAAGGAGTAATTAATAATAATTACTCCTTTATTGTATAACAAGTTCATCATATAATTCTAAAATAAATCCTCTAGTATATCCAATATTGTCTAACTCTTCTTGTGTCAAATTATCTACTATAGCTATACTATCACTACTTTGTAATATCTTAATTGGAACTTCTACATAATCTGCTCCATATACCATTAATACATAAGAATATCCTTTTTCTTCACTAGTGTAAATGGCATTAATAGGTATTGCCATACCAGAAAAAGTATTCCACACAATCTCACATGATAATTTTCTATAGTCAATTATATCATCTATTTCATTGTCTATTTCAAATAATGAATAATTATACTCTTCATTTTGTATATTTTTTATTAAAGTAGCACGTATATTTTTATTTTCTAAATCAGATATTCTGATTGTGTAATTAGTTCCCTGCTTTATATATTGATCGTTATCTCCTCTTTTAGTTTTAACTAAAAAATATATATTATAATTATCAACGATTTTTATTCCAAATTCACTATTTATTGTACCATCATATTTAGATATAATATTTTCAAATTCCTGAGTGTCATAATTTGGAATATTATTATATTCATATGTATTCTCTAGTCTATCTATTTTATATGTTACAAGTCCAGAAACTGGTGACCATATATTATTTGAAGATTGCTTACTTATATTAACAAGCTCCTCTCTTTGATTTACTAAATCTCGTATAGCAGAGCTATCTGGTGTAGAATTTGCAATCACTGTTATTTTCCTATATGCAAGTTCATCTAACTTTGCTTTATATTCTTGCATTTTAGTATATGAAGTTTCGTTTTGTATCTGTGTTGAATAATTCAATATTTCATTATCGATATTAGAAATATCTGCCGAATAAGTTGGTGGTAAATCCTTGACCAAAGTCTGTATTTGCTTATCTATATTCTCTATTTGGCTTTGATTGTCATCATAGTTGTCACTTTTATATGTAGCTATTGCCTCACCTTTAGACGTTCTTTTACCTTGATCTACAATTGCTGTAACAGGCTGAGTTGAATCATAATCTACTAAAGTTTCATTTTTTAAAACATATAAATTTGTTTCATCAGATTGTTCAATCGTACCATCTATTACAGTATATGTTGTTTTCTTTTTTAAACTATTTTTACTAAAAAAGAAAATTACAAAACATAGAATAAGTATAAATACAATAATTACTTTTATATTAGACTTTAAAAAGTCAATTACTTTACTCATATATCTCTCCTAATTTTTAATATAATTTATAATCTCATCAACTAATTCTTTTTTATCTTTTCTTCCATCTAATTTTATAACATTTAATTTATTATTAAACCATGTCATTTGCCTTTTAGCATAATGTCTTGTTTGCTTTTTTAGCTCGTCTACTGCTTCTTGTAATGTAATATTACCTTCAAAATACGGAAAAAATTCTTTGTACCCAATTGCTTGCATACAAGTACTGTTTGATGGCAAATTCATATCATAGACTTTTTTTGCCTCATCAACTATTCCATCCTTTACCATTAAGTCTACTCTAAGATTTATTCTATTATATAAATATTCTCTATCTTGTTCAATACAAAATACAATAAATTCGTACTTAAGACTATTTTTTTCTATTCTTTCTTTTTCTTTTTTCATATGTTCAGATTTTAACATATTAGTCTTTTTAGCAATTTCTAATGCTCTAATTACTCTTTTTACATTATTCATATGTATTTTGCTTGCAGACTCTTTATCTACTTTAACTAACATATCATATAAATATTCTTTTCCTTTTTTATTTGCTATATCTTCAAGTTCTTTTCTATATGACAAATCTTCAGTTTCATCCTCAAAATTCATATCATATACAACGGAATTAACATATAGTCCTGTACCACCAGCAATAATTACTTTTTTTCCTCTTTTTATAATTTCATTAATTTTATCATAACACATACTTTTAAAATCTGCAACGCTAAAACTCTCATCTGGATTACATATATCTATCATATGATGTGGAATTCCCTGAGCTTCCTCTTTTGTAACTTTAGCTGTTCCAACATCTAATCCTTTATATATTTGCATAGAATCTGCAGAAATTATCTCAGCATCTATTTTTTTTGCAAGCTCTATTGCAAGGCCTGTCTTACCTGATGCTGTTGGTCCTACAATGCATATTACTTTTTCCACATTATTCACCTATTTTCTTAAAAACTTTCTTTCTATTTCATATTTAGATATTGGATATGCTGTTGGTCTTCCATGAGGACATGTAAAAGGATTATCTAATTTTACCATTTGATCAATAAGACTTATTTGCTCTTTTGTATCTAGTTTCATTTTTCCTTTAACTGCTGCTTTACAAGCAAGAGTTGCTAAAAATCTAAACTCTTTTTCTGATTTTTCTGTCTTGTTTGCGCCAAGTAATTCTTCAATAGTATCTATAAACATTGACTTATAATCTATATCATATCCTATATTAGGTACTCCAGATATCTTTATTGTATCATCACCAAATTCTTCAAGCATAAATCCACTTTTTTCAAACATTTCTTTATTATTTAGTACAGTATCCATTTCTTTTTCAGATAGTTTAACAAGTATTGGAATAAGTAAAAGTTGCGATTGTCTATCTTTAGAATAATATGCCTCTTTTATTTGCTCATATAATAATCTTTCATGAGCTGCATGTTGATCAATTATATACATCTTATCTTCTATTTGAATAATTATATATGTATCAAATACATTACCTATATATTTATATAATATTGGCTCTTTTTCATTTTGAAGCATTGATGATTCTTCATAAGATTCCACATTAAATTGTGGAGTTTCAATTTGCTCTACTTGTTCATTTTTATTTAAAATTTTGTGATTGTTTTCCACACTTTCAACAACATTATTATCTACCACTTTTTCTTCTAGGACTTCTGTATTAATATCTCCTATTTTCCCATTTAAACTTTCTATTAAGCTATTTGTATTAACTTGTACACTAGGCTTATTATATAGTTTTTTGGTAGCACTTTCAAAATCGAATTTTTTCTCTTCCCTTTGAATAACACCATTATTTACTAAATCTTTTGATATTTGCTCAATTTTTTGTTCCTTTTTTACAATAGAAAACGGACTTGTCTCTTTATTATTCTTTTCTAATGCACTTCTTACAGCATGATATATTACATCAAAAACCTTAGCTTCATCTGAAAATTTTACCTCAAGTTTTGCTGGATGTACATTCACATCTATAAAAGCGGGATTCATTTTTAAATTACATACAATAAATGGATGTTTATTTATTGCAAATTTTTGTTCACAAGCCTTATCTATTGCAGTTGCAATTGTTTTATCTTTTATATATCTATTATTTATAAATGTATATTGATGCATTCTTGTAGATCTCGAAATTGACGGAAGTCCTATCATACCAGTAACAGTCATATCTGCCATCTCATATTCTATTGGTACCACAGCATTATATATTTCTTTACCAAAAATATCATAAATTGTATCACGTAAATTTCCTGTTCCAGATGTTTGTATTATAGTTTTTCCATTATTTATATATCTAAAGCTAATATATGGATTAGATAACGCTATTCTTGTTACAACATCTTCTATATATCCAGCTTCTGTATAATCTTTCTTTAAAAATTTAAAACGTGCTGGTACGTTATAAAAGACATCACGTATTTCAATTTGTGTGCCATCTATTGCTGGTATTTCCTGCTTTTCTATTATATTTCCAGCTTCTACTCTTACTCTTGTACCAATACTTTCATTAATATTTTTAGTTGTAAGAGTTATTTTAGAAATAGCAGCAACTGATGCTAAAGCCTCACCTCTAAATCCCATAGAAGTTATTCTTGACAGATCTTCTTCTTTTCTTATTTTACTTGTTGCATGACGCTCAAAAGCTAAATCTATATCATCTGACTTAAAGCCTGTACCATTATCTATTATTTTTATATAACTTACTCCACCTTTACGTATTTCTATACTAATAGATGTAGCTTTTGCATCTATTGAATTTTCTACTAACTCTTTTACTATAGATGCAGGTCTATCAACAACTTCACCTGCTGCAATTTTATTAATTGTTTGTTCATCTAATAATACTATATCTCCCATACCATTCTCCTTTTTTCACATTAATTATACTATTTTTTTGTAACTTTTACAACTATAGAAAAAAGCACAAAAATATTGTGCTTAATCTAATTTTTCTTTTAATTTATATAACACTTCCAAAGCATCTTTTGGTGTTAATTCATCTAAATTTATTTTCTCAAGCATACTTGTAACTTCTGCCATCTTATAATTAAACATATCCACTTGTACTTCTTCAGTTGTTATTTTCTTTCTTTTTTCATCTATTGTTTTTTTAGCTAAATCTACATTTTCAAGGTATTTTAATATTTCTTTTGCACGTGATATTACACTTCTTTTTATCCCTGCAAGTTTTGCTACATATATTCCATATGATTCATCAGCGCCACCTGGTGTTATTTTTCTTAAGAAAATAACATCATCGCCTTTTTCTTTTACCTCAACTGAATAATTTTTTACTCCTTCAATTTTACTTTCAAGTTCGATAAGTTCATGATAATGTGTTGCAAATAATGTTTTTGCGCCAATTTTTTCTTTATCTGCAATGTATTCAACTGTAGCCCATGCAATAGCAAGTCCATCATATGTAGATGTTCCTCTTCCTATCTCATCTAATATTATAAGACTATTTTTAGTTGCATTTTCTAATATATTAGATAGCTCTTGCATTTCAACCATAAACGTAGATTGCCCCATAGCTAAATCATCTGATGCACCAATTCTAGTAAATATTCTATCAACAATTGATATTTTAGCACTGTCTGCTGGTACAAAGCATCCAAGTTGAGCCATATATGTAATTAATGCAACCTGTCTCATATATGTAGATTTACCAGCCATATTAGGGCCTGTAATTATTAAAAATCTATCAGATTCGTTATTTAAATATGAATCATTTGGTATAAATTGCTCATTTTTTAAAGCTTTTTCAACAACTGCATGTCTTCCGTTTTTTATATCTATAACACCATCTTGTGTTATTTCAGGTTTTACATATTTATTATTTACTGCAACAGTTGCAAAAGAACATAGTACATCAAGAATTGATACTATAGATGCAGTTTTTTGTATTCTAATTACTTGTTGTGCTACTTCTTCCCTTATTCTACAAAATAAATCGTACTCAACATCCACAAGTTTTTCTTTTGCACCAAGTATTTTTTCTTCTATTTCCTTTAATTCTTCTGTAACATATCTTTCTGCACCAGCAAGTGTTTGCTTACGTATATATCTATCTTCTGGCACTTGGTTTTTATATGCATTTGTTACCTCTATATAATAACCAAATACTCTATTATATCCTATTCTTAGCCATTTTCCTTTTATACCCGTACGTTCTTTTTCTTTTGCTTCAAGTTCCATAAGCCATTCTTGTCCTTTAGAAGATGCCATTCTATACTCATCTACTTGCTTACTAAAGCCATCCCTTATTATTCCGCCTTCTTTTATAGTAACACCAGCATCTTCTACTATAGCTTTATCTATTAATGTATATACATCTTCTAAAGTATCAATAGTTTCTAAGAATTCTGTAAAATATTCGTCTTTAGTTTCATTTGAAATTTTTTCTAATAATTTTTTTAGTTGTGGTAATTTCATTAATGAATTTTTAAGAGAAGTTAATTCTCTTGCATTTACACTTCCACCTACAACTTTAGAAATTAATCTTTCAATATCATATACAGATTTTAGTATTTCCTTAAGCTCATCTCTATATATATTACTCTTATATAATACATCTACTGCGTTTTGACGTTTTTTTATCTCATCAATATTTAAAAGAGGAGATTCAAGCCAATGTCTTAGTGCTCTTCCTCCCATTGCAGTAACTGTTTCATCTAGCACCCATAACAGACTACCTTTTTTTGTTTTTTCTCTGTTTGCTTCTAATATTTCAAGATTTTTACGAGTTGTTGTATCTAGTTGCATATATTTTTCTATTTCATACTTTTCTATATTATTAATTTGCTCTATAGAACCCTTTTGTGTATCTTCTACATAATTTAATAACAATGTTGCCGCAACGTTTTCTAGTTTGCTTAACTCTATATTTTTGTTTATTACAATTTTATTTAAAAATTCATTATTACTTTCATTATTATATGTACTTACATATATATTAAAAATCTTATTAAATTGCTTTAAAAATATAGCATTTTCCTTTGTAGAATCTGAAAGTATAATCTCAGATGGAGCAATTCTTGAAATTTCATTTAATATTTTTGTATTTACATCTACACCTTTAACACTAGAAATAAAAAACTCTCCTGTAGATATATCACAAAAAGAAATTGCACACTCTTTCCTTTCCATGTAAATGCATGCAATATAATTATTCTTTTTTTCATCAAGCATTGTTAAGTCTGTAATAGTTCCAGGAGTTACAATCTTTACAACATCTCTTTTAACTATTCCCTTAGCATATCTTGGATCTTCTAATTGTTCACAAATAGCTACTTTATATCCCTTCTCTATAAGCTTAGGAATATAGGTGTTTATTGCATGATGTGGAATGCCACACATTGGAGCTCTTTCTTCAAGTCCACAATCTTTGCCAGTCAAAGTAAGCTCTAACTCTTTACTAACAGTTATAGCATCATCAAAAAACATTTCATAAAAATCACCAAGTCTATAAAATAAAATACAATCTTTATATTTTTCTTTTGTGTCTAAATAATTTTGCATCATTGGTGTAACTGTAGCCATTATTTTGCCCCCTTAAAACAAAGATAATTATATCAAAAAATGTTGAAAAAATCAATAAAATATATTTTTGCAAAAAAGAAGTCTAAAAGAAAATTTAATATAAATATTCCTATTTTTTCTTGACTATTATTATATAATTAAATAAATTAGATAATAAATTTATAAAAATTTAAAATTTTATTATTTTTTTGTTATCTTTTTTATTTTTTATCGTTATATTAAATGTAAAGTTTATTTATGGAAGGAGGAGTTATGAGTATTGAATATTTAGTAGAAAAATACACAAATTTAATATATAAAATATGTTATGATATGCTCAATTCTTCTCCTGATGCACAAGATTTATCTCAAGAAGTGTTTTTAAGCTTTTATTTACATCTAGAAGAATATATAAATTTACCAGAAAAAGATATAAAAAATATTCTTTGTAAAATAGCACTTAACAAATGCAAAGACTTTTTAAAAAGCAAATCATATAAGTTAAAATTACTTACAAATGATGATAGTACAGACCTTGAAAAATATGAAGAAGATAATAATATACTTGAAGAAATAATAAAAAAAGAAGAAGAAAATTATATACAAAAAATAATAAATGGTCTAAAGGAACCATATAACAATATTTTATACTTATATTATTTAAAAAGTTTTACATTAGATGAAATTAGTGATAAGCTAAATATAGCAAAACCTACTTTAAAGGTACAACTTTACAGAGGTAAAAAAATACTTAAAAATACAATAGAAATTGATAATGGAGGTGGTTATATATCATGAAAGAAGTAGAAAAAAATGAACAATTAGATATAATAAATACAATTCTAAATAACAAGAATGCTTTTGATACTTATATAAATAGCATAGAAAAAGACATTGATATAAAAACACCAGATAATCTAGAAAATAACATTTTAAATTATATTAAAAATAGTAAATCAAAAAATGTAGATAAACAAAATTCTAAAGTCAAAAAGTTTAAACCAATTGATATATTAAAAATCGCTGCGTGTACTATACTTTCTGTACTATTATGGCAAGTTATGTCACTGCCACCAGAAAGTGTCATGGCTCAAAATGAAGAGCCAAAAACATACTTTACCATTAACACAAACGATTTTTACAGAAAAATTAATCAATTTATGTTTAAACAAATAAATATAGAAAGGGGAGAAGAATAATGAAGAAAAATATATTTTTAACATTTTGCTTTAGCTTTGTACCAGGTGCAGGACAAATGTACCAAGGATATATGAAAAGAGGATTATCTATATTGATATTATTTTCTGCTTTTGCTGCAATATTTGGAACTGTTTCAATTCCTCTTTTTATAATACCATTACCAGTAATATATATATATAGCTTCTTTGATACATTTTATATTAGAAATTCTTTTTCAAAAGAGGAAAAAATCGAAGATAATTTTATATGGAATGATTTTAATTTAGACTCTGTAAAAAATTCTCTTAATATTTCTAATAACAAAAAATTAATAGGTATTATTCTTGTGTTTATAGGACTATATATTATAATTTCCAATATACTACCACAATTATTCTATGATTTAGATTTAAGAATAGTAAGTAATATGCTATATACATTAAGCTCATATATAACTCCTATTGCAATTGCAGCTTTATCTATAGTTATTGGAATTAAATTAATAGGTAGAAAATAGTAGGAGGATAAATATATGGAAAATAAAAAAAGAAAAATAATTGGTAGAACAACTTTTGGTATTGCATTAATACTATTTGGTATCTCTTTAGTTATTCAAACGCTATTTACTTTAGACATTTTAAAATATGTCTTAATGCTATGGCCACTAATAATAATTTCGCTAGGTATTGAAATTATATACTATTCTAATAAAAATGATATTGAAGTAAAATATGATTTTTGGGGAATTATTTTAACAGGTATAGTAGTATTCTTTGGAATAATATTTAGCTTGTTTAATTATGGTGTAAATAAAATACTATATAATGATGATGTAATACAATATCTTCAAACACCTAATGAAGATTATATAGATTATTCATTTGATTCTAAATTAAAAATAACTAATATGGATGATTCAACTATTAATATAAAAATAATAGAAGATGAACAATGTACAGAAACTAAAGTTGTAATGAAATATACTTTAATACCGAAAACTACAGATAATGTACTAGCACTATTTGAAAATGCTGACTCACTATATAATTACATTGACATAGATAATTTAGATTCAGATATAGCAACACTTGAAATATTGGATATACCAAGTACATTTGAAAATACAGAAATTGTAATTCATACATCATCAAAAGATAATATATTATTAACTGGCAACTTCCATAATCTTTAACTATACAAAAGAAAAGCTCTAGAAATAAATCTAGAGTTTTTCTTTTTTAAAATATAAAATTTACTATTATTATTGTAGATATAACCGCTACCAAATCACCAATAAGTCCCGCTATAATTACTATCTTTAAATCTTTTATTTTTACTTTACTAGATAAAATAGATATCACATATAATGTTGTTTCAGTAGACGCCATAAGTATTGATGCTACAAGTCCAATAAAAGTATCAGGTCCAATATTTTTAAAAATATCTACCACTATAGATGTTGATGCCCCACCAGACAAAGGCTTCATTAATATTAAAGGAAGTAAATTACCTGTTATTCCAAAAATAGAAATATTTTCAAGTATTTTAGTATCATTTAGAAGACCTGAAATTATAGTTATCGCAAATATATAAGGAAATATGTTATATACTGTTTTTAATCCTTCTTTTGCTCCCTCTATAAATAATGAGTATACGTTTCTTCTTTCAAAAATTCCAACTAATATTATAATTAAAATAAATAATGGTACAATATAATTACTCATAATATCTCCACATTATTCTCAAAGATATAAGTGCTACTATAAGTGAAATAACTGATACACTTATAACCGGTAAAATAATTTGACTTGGATTTTGTGAATTATATAAAGTCCTAAGTGATATCATACTAGTTGGTATTATTTGCATTGAAGCTGTATTTAAAACTATAAAAGTTGCCATAGATCTATTTAATTTTTTCTTATCTCTATTATTTTTTTGAAGCTCTTCTATACCTTTTAAACTGTTTACTGTCGCTGCATTTCCTACTCCCATTAAATTTGAAATAATATTCAAGCTAATATATTCTTTTGCCTTTTCACTTACCTCATCTTTTTTAAATAAAAAGGAGAAAAAGCCATATATTTTTTTTGAAAATTTACTTAAAAAATCACAATTAGATAATATATTAAACATTCCACTCCAAAATATTAACATACTTGCAATAACAAATATGTTTTCTATCGCTCCTTTTGAGCTATTAGAAATAGATTCCACAACAACTTGTGGACTTAAGAAAATACATGAAAAAACTATGCATATTATTAAAAAAGTAGACCATATAAAAGACATATTACACCTCACTAGATTATATGTCTTATTTTTTAATCTATTCAACATGTATAATTGAAAAAAGTTTATATAATAATATATAATTATATAAGGTGAAATAAATGAGTAAAAATCTATTTTTTGATGTTGGTAGAACTCTGTTATATCCTAAGACTCAAAATTGGTTTATACCACCAAATTATAACAATATACTAAATAATGTAACATTAAAGGAGTTAAAAAAATCTACTGAAAAACATAAGTACTTGTTAGATGAACGACATATAAATACTGAGGAAGAAGAATTTGAGATGTTTTCAAAATTTTATTTATATGTATTAAAAGATCTAAATTACCCTGATATAAATCAGCAAGTTATTCAAAAACTCGCATACGACTGCGTATATAATGATGATAAATTTATATTTTATAAAGAGGTAAAAGATGAACTAATAAATTTATCTAAAAATTATAATTTATATGTTATATCTGATGCATGGCCATCAACATATAGAATACTAAAAAATTATGGTATATTTGAACTATTTAAAAATGTATTTATATCATCTGACTTAGGATTTAAAAAATCTGATAAAACTCTTTTTGAAATAGCACTTGAGAAAATACCTCCTATCGATGAAAATTTCTTTATTGATGATAGATATGATTTACTTAAAATTTCCGAAAGTTATGGCTTTATTCCAATAATCATAGATAGAGATGATAATAAATTAACAAATTATATAGAAATAAATAACTTAACTCAATTAAATGAATTACTAAATTACTATAAATAAAGTCGGACTTAAATCCGACTTTATTCTATATAATCTGAAAAATCTACTAATCTATATGTATATGCTACTTGTATTTTATTATTGTTCTCTCTTTTTCTACTTTCTATTCCACCAGAACTTTCAAGAAACTTTCTCATTTTTTCATTACTTTCATCACACCAAACAATCAAACTTCTATACCCTTTATCAAATAATTGTTTTTTAGTTTCAAAAAGTACTTCTGAATTTACTGTATCTTTGTTTTTTACATTTCTTGTATAAATACCATATATTTCTGAATCATAATTGTCATCATCAACATCATCTGAACCAAAAAATGTAGCACTCACTATATTATTTTCTTCATTTTCATATACATACAAATACTTATCATCATTTTTCATAAATTCTTTTATTTCTTCTTTTGATAATCCTATATTTGGTATTTCTACTATTTTATCTATATCATTTACATTTGCCTTTCTATACATATATTACACCTCTTTTAATTTTAATAGTATTTTTCCTCAAATTATTATATTTACATCTATATTACATTAAATTTTAAAAAAAATCAATAATTTATACATTTTAATTATTTCTAACTTTATAAAAAATAATGAATTAATTGTTATCTTTTAAAAGTTATATTTACAAAAAAATAATTATTATATATAATCTATATGTAATAGTTTTAGGTGATAAAATGAAATATATAAAATACTTTTTAAAAAGAGCTTTAAGTTCTTTATTAAGATTTGTTGCTACTGCGTTTCTTTTTCTTTTTATAGCATTTCCAATATTATATTTTTTTATTATAGGAATAATAGACACATATGAATTTAATTTAAATCCAAATGATTATTGTAATTTAACTGATGTAAACTATACAGCTGTATTACATGATGATCCTGACGGTAGTGCAAGAGTTGAAATTACAGAATATCTAACTTTTGATATTCATGCAAGTTCAAGATCTAATACATTTAAAGAAGTATGGCGAGAGCTTCCAGAAGATTATGTTGATGGCTTAAAAATAACTTATGATGTTGAATCTGTATCACAAATTTTAGATAATGGTCAAGAAATACCTTACCAAGAAACATCTAAAATGTATTGGGAAGATTATGACTATACCCAAGATTCGACTATGTATTGGCATCATAGTGATGGCTCTGGTTCATATCCAGATAATGATGAATCTTTGCTAATATATATACCTTGGACATACAGAGATAAACTTACATTCAAAATTGTATATTCAATGAATAATGCAGCATTAAAATATAATGATTGTTCTGAACTATATTTATCTATGTATTCAGGAGATACTGTTGACAAGCTAAATTCTTATAAAGCTCAAATTCTTATACCAAATGAAATAATGCCTTCTACATATTATACATATACATTTGGTACAACTAATAGCAGATTTCCATATATTGAATCAGATACAATAAATCCTGGATATCATACGTTTTCAATTGACTTAGATAAATCCGAATTGAAATTTGATAATTATAACGAATATATAGAATTTTGTCTACTATCTTATGGTGATGATAGTCAAATATTTACACAAAATGCACCTAATAATATGTATTCAAGTGAGAACGTTTTAGATGAATGTATTACAGAAAATGAGTATTATGAAAATAGAAATCAAAGATATAAAATATATAAAATAATATTACTTGGCACTTCAATAATTGGTGTCGGTATAATAGTTATTGGTGCAATAAAAAAATATAAAAAGATAAAGAAAAACAATACTTTTTATGAGCCAGAAATAGATTTTGACTATTTTAGAGAAATACCTAGTAACTTAGATCCAATATTTGCATCTGAATTAGTATTTATGAAAGATCCATTTGACTCAAACAAAGAAAAAGGAGAAGAATATGCAGCAATTCTACTTAGTTTGGTAAGAAAAAAATATATTAAACTAACAAAAGAAAATGAAAATTTAGACTGGACAAATTACAATACAATAATATCTTTAGAGCCTATACGTACTGAGTCTTATACCTCTAGCTTTAGCGATTCTCCAGATTATTCGCCAGAACCTATTTATACATCTATAAATGAAAATACTGGTGAAAAAGTAGAGCCACTTACTACATCTGAACGACTTTACTTAGAACTACTAGAAAGACATGCCAGAGCAAAAGGCGATTCAATTAAAATATCTTATCTACAAAGTTGTATAAATTCAGATTATGAATATACAAATTCGTTTGTAAAAGATATGGAAAAGAAACCAATTTTAGAAAGTGGTGTAATTAAAGGGTATTTTCAAACTACAGAATACGATAAGCCAAAAAAAGAACTTGAAAAAAAGGCAAAATCAAGTTTAAAATTAGGACTATTTTTAATAATTGTTGTAAACTGTATTTCGTACTTTACACCTTTAGCTTTAGGCTTTGGAGCATATACTATTTTAGGTATTGCTTGCTTGTGGAAATATTTTTATTTCACTATAAAATCTAGCAGATTACTTTTACTTACACAATATGGTGCTAATGAACAAGCAAAATGGTATGGATTATATAATTTCTTAAAAAGTGATACATTAATAAAAGAAAGAGAAATTCATGAGTTACCTTTATGGGAAAAATATTTAATTTATGCAACTGCTTTTGGAATTTCAGAAAAAGTTATTAAAGCTATAAAAGTAAATGCAGTAGAATTAGATATAGATAATAGTCCAATATTAAATCACAATTTTTATACTCATTCTCGTAGCTTCCATATCATGTCTAGAAATCTAGGACATTCAATTCATACTTCTTCAAGAGGAGGTAGCTTTAGAGGTCATGGCTATGGCGGAGGAGGCCGTGGTGGTGGCGGCGGTGGCGGTGGCCACTAACACATAAGCAAAAAAGAGCATTAGTTAAGTGAACAAAATGGGGTTCACTTCATTAGTGCTCTTTTTTATTTTTTTAATATGTCTTCTAATTTTAATGAATCTAAATCTACATTAAGACTATTTTCTATCTTTTTTTTGCTTATTGTCTTATAAATAGTTTTTGAAATATATTTTTCTGCAAAATTAATTATTTGTTTATAATCATCAATATCATCTGGAAAATATATTCCACCTTTATCTTTATTTCTTATCATCCAACAAACAGCAGATAAGGCTGACATAGCCACTGGTGTTATTGTTGGAGTCTGCCAAAAAGACGATTTTTTATCCTTATATAAAAATCCCATCTTTATTCTGTTTCCTACCCATACCGGATCAAATTTACTTCCTAGTAGTAATACGCCAACATATTCTGTTCCTCGTCTTATATTCTCCTTATAAATAATTTCAGCATTTTGTGGATATTTAAATCCTCTAATTATTGATATATTATTATCTTGTGGCTTATTTATATCTGGATGCAAATAATTATTTACTTTAGCTTTCTTTAAATATTTTACAGCAAAATCACAAGGAGAGTATAAAAATACAACTGTTGGTCTATATACAACTTTATTATCTTTTTTCACTTCTAAAAACTTAGCAATAGATACAGTTTCCTCATGAGGCACTAAAAATCCTTCAAAATATCCTTTAGGATAATACGTTTTTCCCACTTTATTAATTGCAAGCTCTTTAAATTCTAAAAAACCATTTTCTAAATCTATTTTCTTACACGCATCCATATTATTTATTGTCTCACTAGTTCCAATATCTGCAGTTGCTTCACTTAACATTTCAAAAAAGAATGAGTCAACAGACCAAGTACTATATAATTTATTCTCTTCAAATTTTCCTTTAACCTCTTGATAGTCATTATCATTTACATGAATTTCTTTTAAATCTAACTCCATGGCAAGTTCATTAAACTTATCTTGTTTTAGTAAGGTATTATATTTTTTATTATTTTTAAATTGTTTTTTTACTATATATTCAAGTCCAGCTTTTACAAAATGTGATACTAATCCAGGATTATTACCATGATGTATTACAATTGGATATTTATTAACATTATTTTGCTTTCTAAGTATATCTCTTAATTCATTTTTCTTGATATTTTCTTCAAAAATATTATACCAATTGTCACTCCAATCAGTCTCTCCTGTATTTAAATACATAACGTTTCTATTAGCACACCACTCTACAAAATCTTTGGTTCCAACACTATCTGCAAAGTCAATTAATATATCACCTTCACTTAAATACTTTGAAAATATATTTTCAAAGTTTTCCCTATTAACTTCTGCTACAATAAAATTTCCAATATTACCTCCCATTTCAAGAAAAAATGTATATTCAAGTTTATCTCTAGAAATAACATAGTATTTTTCTTTATCAAATTTTATTTCTTTAGATACCTTTTCAAAAAAGCTCTTTCCAACTGCTCCAAAACCAAATTGTACTATTTTATTATTAAATTCAATCAATTATATCTCTTCCTTTTCTAATCTTTCACTTAGCGTTTTAGTTAATATAATTTTTTTAGGATTTATATATCCATCTGTTATATAAACTTCAATTCCATTATTTTGAAAAGTCAATAATATTTTTTTAAGATCTCGTTTAATATTATCACTCACAACAATTATTTTATTTATACCATTTTGTTTAAAATAGCTTGCAGATGGTACATCTTGTTTATATATATCCCAACTATTATCAAAAATTGATTCTTTTGATCTATATCTATTTATTCTGTAACTATCTAATAAAAAAGCTGGATTTGCATCATTTTTTAGATTAATATTCTTTAGCATTTCACTACCATTTATCAAGCAACTTTCTATTAAATAAGTATTATTAGTAGCAGTACATCCTTCTTGTTCATCTGTGCCGTTAAAAACTGGAATTGGTCTATATCCTAAATAAGCCAAAGCAATTCCAAACTCTATACTCTCTTTACCTGGTAAATCTACAAATATAGCACTATCTTGTCTATATTCTTCCATAAAAATTATTCTTCTATCACACCAATCAGAAACGGGTTTTCTATTATAAGTATCAATTGCAACAAATGGTACTGGTCTTACCCAATCCGTCCACTTTGCTCCATTAGGTGCATATATTTTAAAAATATCTTTTCCACTCATTTTCTCATCCTCTATTTTCTACTAAAACTGGTATATCTTCTGCATAAGAGTCAATTCTTGGATATTGACTCATTCGTGCATAATATCCAGCGTGCTCTCCCTCTATCGTGTAAGAACCAATACATATATGATATTGTTTTCCATCTTTGGTTTTCAATGGATTACTTTCAAATTTTTTTTGAATCAAATATTGCTTTGGATGTTTTTTTACATCTTTCAATATTTTTTCGTATTCATCATCTTTACAAGCTTCTTTTATTGAAATTTTTTCTCCTACTCTACCATAAACTGGTTTATATATGTATCCATCTTTTAATATCGTATTTTTTACTTCAAATGTTTCTGGTAATAAGCTTCTCCAAGTTTTCATATTAATACCAGCTTTTTCCAAATCATCCCAAACAAACGGAAATCTTTTACTTTGAGCATATATACTAATAGGATGATTGCAAGATTTTGTTAAACTGCTAAAATATCCATCCCATCTACGTGGTTTCATTTGTATAAGCCATTCTAGTGGAGTAAATCTAAAAATTAAATCTATACTTGTCTGGTTATTTTCTAATATACAATATGCTTTTTTATTTTTAAAATTAATATGATCTGCTGCACCATATATAATATTATATCCTTCTTTTTTCAACCTATCTCCCATATATTGCATAACTTGTCTATCGTCACTAAAACATGTACAATGTATCATCATAATTGTACCTTTTTTATTTAATTTTTTATTGATAGCCTCTACCATTCTTTCACCAAATGAATTATATTCTAAATTAGGCATATCAATAAATTCACGTGCTAGATTAGGTAATAATGAACTTTCTGCAAAACCTCCTGGACAATCACTATTTACTTCAGTTACAACCCAATTTCCATTTATACTCGGATGAAAATCATATCTCATAAGTCTAATATTTTGAGTTTTTTCATAATTTTGCATATTAGGAATTTGCTCTAATATTTTTTTAGGAAGTGACAATTTCTTAGCAATTTTCGTATTTTTATTCAAATACTCTTCTGCAAGTCTAGTTTCCTTATCTAATTTTTGAGTTAATTTTATTAACTCTTCATTCTCTTCTTTACTTAATACCAATACATATCTAGATAAAGTATTATTATCACAAAACTGTGGATCCCATTTGTAACAATCAAACATAGCTTGAATTTTATAGTCATAATACCTATCTTTAGGAATTTTTATTAATTTCATATATACTCACTTTCTTTTATACATTTTAGTTTATTAATATATTATTCCATTATTTTCTTTATATTTTTCAAAAAGCTTACTACATTCTTCATGATCTATTTGTACCAAGTTAATATCTAAAGAATTCTTACCTTTAAGATAATTATATAGTGCATCATCTCTAAATCCAATACTTGCTGCATCTTTCCTCGTTGCACCATAATATACCTCTTTTATATTTGCCCATACTATAGCACAAAAACACATAGGACATGGTTCACAACTTGTATATAAAATATATCCAGATAAATCATATGTATTTAATTTTTTACATGCATTCCTTATAGCTTGAACCTCTGCATGTGCAGTAGGATCATTATTTTTAAACACTTGATTATTTCCTGTAGATATTACTTTTCCATCTTTATCTACAATAACTGCACCAAAAGGTCCTCCTTCATTGTTTAACATCCCAACATTAGCATTTTCATTTGCTATTTCCATATATTTATTCATATTCTACCTCTTTCATTTTCTTATATCATTTATACTAAAAAAAATCAATATACACTTATATTATAACTCATAATAGAAAAAAGTTTATAAATTCAAAATGAATTTATAAACTTTCATATTTGGTGCATCTGAAGGGACTCGAACCCCCAACCTTTCGGTTCGTAGCCGAATGCTCTATCCAGTTGAGCTACAGATACAATAACATAATATATTATACAACAAATATTCATATAATTCAAGTTTTTCACTTTCTTAAATCTTTAAAAAAGTCACTTAATATTTTAGAGCATTCCTTATACTCCATATTAACTAGCAAATCTTTGTCATAATCATTAGTATTATTATCTAAAGCTCCAAAATATACACTTTCAATTCTAGCTTGTTTTATTGCTCCTAAGCACATTTGGCATGGATATAAAGTAACATACATTTTACATCCCTCAAGTCTCCATGATTTCAGTTTTTTACATGCTTTATTTATACATAAAATCTCTGCATGCGCTAAAACATTTTTTTTAGTTTCACGTAAATTATGTCCTCTTGCTATTATCTTATCCTCTTTTACAATAATTGCACCAACTGGTACTTCTTTTTTTAAATATGCTTTTTTTGCCTCTTTAAAAGCTTCTTCCATATACTTATCCACATTATTCACCATAATTATTATATATTATATTTAGTATAAAATAAAGTATATTTATTTTTATTAATAAATATATTCATATATTTGTATAAGGAAATATCCAAATACGGCTGTTGATAATAATAATATTGTAACATATATACCAAAAGGATTTTTTGAAAGAGGCTGTATTCTATAATTCCAATCATCTAAATTTTCAATTCTTACAAATCCCTTTTCTTTACAATTAGGACATTCTATTTCTCTGGCATACTTTTCATAAACAGGAGTAATTACAATATCATTTTCAGACCTGTAACTTGAAGTTTTTCTTTTTGCTTTTTCAAAAAAGTTTTTTTGAATATACTCTGTTTGTCTGACAAATTTTTCTCCACATTTATCACAAACACAATTAAAATTGAAATTAATACTTAAAAGAATCTTTCTAATTTTTCTTTTTACAATAATTATCCCTATAAAAAGCCATAAAACAATACCAACTAAAACAAATATAATTGCTACCTTATCATTCATACTAAAACCACCCTCTTAAAGATTTTTATATAATATAATTATAATGTATACTTAATAAAAAATAAAGTATACTTGAAATTTAATATAAAAATGATATAATAATAACAGACATTTAAAAGACTTTGTAACTCAGTTGGATAGAGTGCTTCCCTCCTAAGGAAGAAGTCGGCGGTTCAAATCCGCCCAAGGTCACCACAAAATAGAAGGTAGATTTTTATCTACCTTCTGTTTACTTTGATTTTACTTTCATTTTTTTATTTCTAACTCTATATTTAGAAACATTTTCTTTTATTTTTAAATTATCTTTAGCAACAGTAATAAGTAATTTTATTCTATTAATTTGATTTGTTTGACTTGCTCCTGGATCATAATCTACAGGAGAAATATTTGCTTGTGGAAATTT
>CALXEQ010000005.1 GCA_944387375.1 uncultured Clostridia bacterium | reverse complement strand
TATGACTACAAACAAGGTTTACCTTTGTTTGTTATCCACATTATAAATCGGTATCATTTTAACTAATGTTTAACATATTTCCTAATTATTTGAGGCATATGTATAACATAAAAAATAATCATACATATACAACTTTAGAATAAAATTATAGTAATAAAATATAATTTAAAAGGGAGTGATATTTTTTGAGAATGGATAGAAAAGAAGGAAAAAAGATGCTTAAGAAAATTAATTTTAAAAATAAAGTCTCAGTTGCTAAGGAAAAATTCTTAGAAAAATTAAATCTTCCAGATGAATTAGTTTATAATTATGCGAAAATTACAATGATAGAAAACAAAGAAATATTAATTGAAGGAAGTAATAATATAGTAGACTATTATGATAATTATATAAAAATACAAACTAAAAATGTATACATAATTTTGGATGGTAGAAATTTGAATATAAATGAAATAAATGATAATGAGTTACTTATATCTGGAATTATTACAAATGTAGGATATATAAGTAGATAGGGGGACTATGGAACTAGAAGAAGGAATAAAAAGAATAAAAGGAACTGTGGAAGTAGAAATACAGGGATTTTTTACCGAGAGATTTATAAATTTATGCAAAATAAACAATATAAAAATATGGAATGTTAAAAATATAGTTAATGGTATAGTTAGATTTAGTATTACATTAAAAGATTTTAAAAAATTAAAACCAATTTCTAAGAAAACTAAATGTAAAATTAAAGTAATATCTAAAAAAGGATTATATTTTAAATTTTTTAAATATAGAAAAAGAAGACTTGCTTTTTTACTTGTACTTATATTTATCTTAATAAGTATTATTTCGACCACTTTTGTTTGGAATATAGATATAAGTGGAAATACATATGTTAGTCAAGAGCAAATATATAGTGCATTAAAAGAATCTGGATTATATGTTGGAAGAAGCAAGATAGGGCTTAAGACTAAAAAAATTATAAATTCTTTAAGAGTAAATTTATCGGACATAGCTTGGGCGGGAATTGAAATAGATGGAACACATGTCCATGTAAAAGTAGTTGAAAAAACAAAACTTCCAGATTCTGCAATAAGTGAGAATTCAATAGGGGATATAATATCAAATAAAAGTGGAGTAATAGAAAAAATAACAGTAGAAAATGGAACTTCAATTTTAAATGTAGGAGAATATGTGGAAGAAGGACGAATTCTTATAGAAGGAAAAATATATAGTGAATTTTTAGAAACTAAAGATGTAACAGCAAAAGGAACAGTGCTTTTAAAAACACAGTATGAATATAAAAATGAATATGACTATAATGTACAGGAAAAGGAATATACTGGAAAAAATAAATATAGTATTGGAATAGGTATAAATGGTAAAGAAAATTATATAAATTATTTGGATAAATCAATAAATTATGATATAATTAAAAGCAGTAAAGATATAAATTTGTTTGGAAATAATATATCTTTTATTTTATATAGATTTGATATATACAATTTAAAAGATATAGTGCTAACTAAAGATGAAATATTAGAACAAGCAAATAAGGATTGTGAAGATTATATAAATAGTGAAGTTTTACCTAGTACTAAAAATGGGAAAGTATTAGATAAAAATTTAGTAATTGAATATGAAGATGAAAATAAGATATCTATTAGGTTTGAAATAAATGTATTAGAAGAAGTTGGATATTTTAGAGAAAGGACATAAGATGAATAAAATAAATATAGACTTAGATGAAAAACTTGTAAAATATATTAAAGAAAAATGTGGAAAAGATGTAACAGACGATATAGAGATAATTATTAAAACTGCTTTAGATGAAAAAAATATAAGTGGCGAAAATGTTTCTATATCTATAAGTGCTGTAAGTAAAGATGAAATACATAAAATAAATAAAGAATATAGAAATGTAGATAGGCCTACAGATGTATTATCTTTTCCTATTTTTTCAAGAGAAGAAATAGATAATTTTTGTAATTTAGATGAAGAAAAAAAAGTTAAAGAAATGGAACTTGGTGATATAATTATTTGTATAGACATTTTACAAGAGCATGCTCAAGAGTATAATACTGGTATTTTAAGGGAGATGTTATACATGATAACTCATGGTGTGTGTCATTTATTAGGATATGATCATGAGATTAAAGAGGAAAAAGAACAAATGAGAGAACTAGAAGAGAAAATTCTAGAGAAAATAGGAGTTGGAAGAATAGATGGGTAATGATAACCAACAAGAAAAAGAAAAAAATTTAGAAAAATTAAAGGATGTAAAAAATAAGAATTTTGCTACTGCGCTTGGACATTCTGTAGATGGAATAATACGAGCATTTAAAACAGAGAGAAACTTAAGAATTGATTATCTTATAGCAGTATGTGTGCTTCTTGCAAGTATTGTACTTGGATTTAATAAAGTGGAATTTGTTTGTTTGTGTTTAACAATAGGATTTGTTATATTTTCTGAAATGATGAATTCTGTTGCTGAATATATAGTTGATTTAGTTACTGATAAATATGATGACAGAGCAAAAGCTGCTAAAGATATTGCTGCCGGTGGAGTTTTAATATCGTCTACTATATCTGTAATAGTTGCATATTTCTTGTTTGCGGACAAGCTTACTAATGCAACTACTGCACTTATTTCTTCTATATTTGAATCAAAGACACATATATTGCTTACTATAATATTTATGATTGTAGTACTCGTTGTAATATTAAAAGGTTTATTAGGTAAGGGAGATAATTATGCTCATACTGGACCAAGTTTAAAAATAGCTTTAGCTTTTGGTCTTAGTACATATGCTTGTATAATAACAAAGAGTTTTATTGTTGCAGCCATATGTGCAATTTTAAGCTTTATGATATTTGGAATGAAAGTTTCAAATACTAAAGCAAGAAAAATAAATATGGTTTATAGTGCATTGTTAGGTATAATATTGGTATTAATTGTTTATCAGATAGTATTAATAGGACCTGATATATTAAACTATATAAATATATGGAGGAATTAATATGAAACAGGAAGATTTAGTTAATATTGCTAAAAACGCATGTAAAAATGCGTATTCACCTACGACTGGATATATGGTTGGAGCAGCATTACTTGCTAAAAGTGGAACTGTATATATAGGAGTTAATGTAGAAGATACTAAAATTCCTAATCTTTCGGTTTGTGCAGAAAGAAATGCAATACAAAATGCTATATCTCATGGTGATAGGGAATTTGTTGCAATTGCAGTTGTTGGTAAGAATAAAGAAAGTAAAGAGTTTGATAAGACACTTATTCCATGTGGAGTATGTTTACAATATATTGTAGATATGTGTAAAGATATAGATATAATATGTTATATTGATGGAATTGAAATAAATCAGAAAGTAAAATTCTTTTTAAGTGTGCCTTTTGATTTTGATGAAAAATAATAAAATAATAAATAAGAGCATATAATGTTTTAGGTGATAATATGAACCATAAAAGATTACTTGCTCTTTTATTATGTTTAGTAATAATAGCATCATCAAAAATTGTAACTATTAATACTGATACTGTACAAGTAAAGGATGTTGTAAATAATACTGAAGAATATAAAATAGAAAATATAAGTGAAGAAGATAATAATAAAAAAATAAATATATTTTATCCAGTAACAGAGTATGAAAATGTAAATAATGTAATTAATAAAAAAATTGATTATTATAGAGAAAAATTTGATAATTCAAATTTTACAGCAGATAAAAAGAAATTAGAAATATCATTTGAAGAATATGAATATAAAGAATATAGAAGTTTTAAATTTATAATAAAAAGTAATGTGGGGATAAGTCATGATATTGAAGAGGTATTTACAGTAAATTTTAAAGGTGATACTGTGATAGATATAAATTATTTTAAGCAAAAAAATAAAGATATTTTAGATCTATTTTATAGTGAATGTTATAATAAATTAAAAGATGATACTAATATAAAACAATATTCAAGTGAAGAATGGCTAAATAAGGGATTGCAAAAAGATCCAGATAATTATAAAAATTTTATATTTACCGAAAATTCACTTATTATTATTTTTAACTCATATACTATAGCACCGTATGTAGCAGGAATATTTGAAGTAGAAATACCATATGATAATTTAAATTTGATTTTAGATAACTAAAAAGATAAAAAACTCCCCAAAAGGGGAATTTTATTTTGAATTTGGAACTCTTCCAAGCGTTACATTATCTATATTTCTTGTTTGAAGATCTGTCATAGGATTTGGAGATTTTTCATATCTATAATCCATACTAAATTTATTTATTGTCTTGCATATAACATTATGACTTGGTACACATTCAATATCTGAATTTACAATTGCTTGATATTCGAAAAAATCACTATCTAAAGGTATAAGATCTATAGGACAGTAATCTTCTTTTAAAGATGTATTTGTAACGGTGTTTTTAATTATGTCTCTTATATATTCTACATTAGGACCAAGAGTTAATAGATCTGGAAAAGCACCGTCTGCAATGACACAAGACCAGTGTTTATTTTCGTATTTTTTTAGTAATTCAGCAGATTTTTTTAAGTTTGCAATTTCCTGGTAAAAACACTCTTTCCAAACACATTTTGCTTGTTGATTATCCTCATCTTGTAGACAAGAATAATATAGATAACATGCTGTGTACATATGCATAACTAAATTTTCTAAAAAAGTCATATTAGTATTTAATAAACTTCCATAATGCGTTACATGATCTTCTTCAACCATTCCTATTTCTTGGTATAATCTTCGTCCTAAATCAGATGGATATAAATTACATACATTCATATAGAAATTCATAGTTTGTTGTTCTGCCGCTGTTATAATATTGCAATGCAATTTTGTAATAGTTGAAGCTTCTGAGTTTGTTGCACGTCGTATTGTATCAACTGGGTGTCTATGATGTGAAATTGTTGGTCTTGCTGGCATTATTTCGGTATATCTTCCTACTAAATATTCAGCATTTTTTCCATATTCAAGTTTCATAAGATTTGAATACCTATATAAATGATCAAAATCTTCTAGTAGTGCAAAATCTAGTGCTTGTTTCACATACATATCTGGTTCACATTTTGCAAGTTTAGCAGTTAGATCTACAGCAAGTAATTCATATAGTATTGTTTCTTCTAATATATTTTCATTAATTGGTTTTAGACATTGTACTAGTTTTTGCTGCTGTTGTTCAATTCTTCTTAATTTAGCAATTTCCCTTCTTAAGTCATTATTTGAACAATTTCTGCTAAATTGATGTAGAAAGAAAATTTGTTCTGTTTCACATCCATTCATAAGGATTACTCTAGTTTTGGTATATGGACTAGTACTATTTTTATCATAAGCTACTGGATAAATATTTTTCCAGTTATAATATTTTTGATCTGTTATTGGACCACAAAAGTCAAATGGGTTCATAATTACCTCCTTCATAATATTAATATGTTAAATAATATAAAAAATGTATAATAATTATTAAAAATATGGTCTAAATTTAAGATATATATTATAATTATATTAATGATTTGAATGGAGATAGAAACATGTTAAAAAAAGAGTTTAATATTAATTCTTCAAAAAAAAGTTATAAAATCTTTTGCGATTTATATTTACCAGATAACAGAAATATAAAAAAGATTATAATAGCATGTCATGGATTTGGTGGAGACAAGAAAAGTTCAGCTATTATTGCATTAGCTAGGTCTTTGACAAGTTTTGGCATTGGTGTTATCACTTTTGATTTTCCAGGTCATGGAATGTCAAAAACAGATGGCTATTATTATACTGTAGAAAATTGCATAAACGATATTGATGATGTTGAACAGTATATAAAGAATAGTTTTGAGAATATAGAAATAGGAATCTTTGCTACAAGTTTTGGTGCATATGTAACATTATTAAAGATAAATAAAAGTAATGATAGATATAACTCTATTATCTTAAGATGTCCTGCAATTAATATGAAAAAAGTTTTTGAAGATAGTCTTTTAAAAATGCCAATAAACGAGTTTTTAGAAAAAGGTAAATGTATTCTTGGCTTTGAACGTAAAATTATAATTACAAAAGAATTTTATGAAGAATTAGTTATAAATGATATTTTTAAAATATATAACAATAACAACAAAATATTAATAATTCATGGGACTGAAGATACAACAGCACCTATTGATGATTCAATAAAATTTCAAAAAATGTTTAAAAATAACGTAAAATTGTATGAAATAAAAGGGGCAGATCATAGATTTAAAAAGCCTGGGGAATTGAATAAAGTTATTTCAATTTCTACAAAATACATTTTAGAAAATTAAAAATAAAATTTAACTGTTGAAACTTAAATTTAAATATATTAAAATATAGAAACAGATTATTAAAAATATTAGGTATATATATTATAAAGTTAAAAATTGGGAAGTAATTCCCAATCTTTTTTTCGACAAAATATATTATAATAAATTTTTTTCTTAACAATTTTATTTGAAAAATATTTACTATATGAATTTTAAAATACAGAATATAGTAATAAAAATTATAATTATAGCTGAAACTATAATTACTTTTTTTCTCATTTTATTTTTTTTTATGGTTTTAAAATCACAATTTTTTAATATTTTATCAAAATCAAATATATCTGGTGGAATTTTTACTTCATCATATTTTTTCTTTAAAATATCATCTATTTTTCCGTACATAATATCCTCCTTAATAAATATTATTTAAATATTTACAAATAATTATAACATAAGTAAAAAAAAATCTACTTGGGTAAATTGAAGTAAAATGCATATCACTTCAATTCGCCCAAGTAGTAAAACATTAAAATTTGTTATACTAGTTTTGAAAGGAGCGTAGTTATGCAACTATCGGATGCTATTAGACTAAAAGTAAATAATCTTTTAAAAGAGCATGATGTAAATATCTGGTATATTTGCAAAGAATCAGGTATACCATGTTCAACTATAACTACGTTTCTAAACGGAAAAACAAAATTATTAAAACTAGATACACTACTTCATATATGTGAAGTTTTTAATTTAACTTTATCTGAATTTTTTTCAGATAATATATTTAACGATGTAGAGTCAGATTAATTATGTATTTATTATATAATTAATTTAAATTAATTAAAGTACACTTTTAGTAAAAAATAATTTAAAAATTAATAATATAAATATGTAATTTTTATAATATAATAATATAAATTAAATAAAGAGGTGGTAATTATGTTTAATAACAAATTAATGAATGTAGATGTTGCAATTGAAATAATAGCAGAGATGATAGGAGATAATTTGCTTGCTATTGAAAAAACTATAGATGAAAATATTATTAAAGAATTAAATAGAAAGAATGAACTTTATACAAGACAAAGAGATGAAATCTATTCTGGAAATGAAGAAACCATAAAATTTGTAATTGAAGTTTATGGAAGTAAATTAAAAAGTCAGAGATAATTTTAAGTGGTACTTCAAAATGAAGTACTTTTATTCTTGTTTGATTATTAATATTATTAATTTAATAATATTTTATTATATTTAGTAATAAACTGTATTGAGGTGGAATATGTGAATAAGTTTTTCAAAATAATAGTTTGTATGTTATTAATAAGCGTAATAAATTGTAATTACATTTTAGGAGTAGGATACTTATATAAAGTAAAAAATAATAGTATGGAAAGTAGTATTTCAACAGTGGCAAACCCATCATTTACTTTTGAGTCTTATTCTCAAATTTTAATGGAACCTACTACTGGTCAGATCTTATATGCAAACAACGAAAATGAGCATATGCTACCTGCATCAGTGACTAAAGTTATGACTTTACTTTTAATAATGGAACAAATAGATGTAGGTGTTCTTTCGTATGATGATATGGTAACATGTAGTAAAAAGGCATCTGAGATGGGAGGCTCACAAATTTGGTTTAAGGAGGGAGAACAAATAACAATAGATGATGCTCTAAAGGCTATTTGTGTAGTATCTGCAAATGATGTAACGGTAGCTATGGCAGAACTTATTGGTGGAAGTGAAGAAAACTTTGTAAATATGATGAATGCTAAAGCAAAAGAACTTGGCATGGAAAATACACATTTTATGAATTCACATGGTATAGATGAAGAGGGACATTATACAAGTGCAAAAGATATAGCTATAATGTCAAGAGAGTTGATAACAAAACATCCTAATATTTTAAATTATACATCAATTTGGATGGACACTTTAAGAAATGGAGAGTTTGGACTTAGTAGTACTAATAAGCTTATAAGGTATTATGATGGAGCAACTGGATTAAAAACTGGTTATACATCAGAGGCTTTGTATAATTTAGTTTCTACTGCTACAAGAGGTGATACTACATTTATTAGTGTAGTTATGAAAGCTCCAACATCAGATATTAGAATGGAGGAGACAAAAACATTACTAGATTATGGTTTCTCTACATATGAGACTAAGAAAATATGTTCGTCTAATACAGTTTTAGATCAAATAGCAATAAATAAAAACGTGAATGATAAACTTGAAACAAGAATAGAAAATGATGTTTATTCATTAGTAAATAAAGGTCAAAATATAGAAACAGAGCAAGTGATTACATATAATGAAGGATTAAGTAGTCCAATAGAAATAGATCAAGTAGTTGGAAAAGTTGAGATTTTTGATAAAGCAACTAATGAAAAAATAGGTGAAAGTAATATAGTAGCAAATAACAATGTATCAAAATCAAATGTAACAGATTATTTAAAATATGTGTTTGAAAAATTTCTCTTAAAATTATAAGAGAAATTTTTTTAAAACATTTATATATTTCAATTATTATGTTAAAATAAAATCAATAGTTATTAATTGGTAATAGTTAGTATAAAATCAAAAAATATACTCTATTAAGCAGTGTGTACTTCTATATAATAAATAATTATAAAAGCAGTTTATTTTTGTTATATTTATATAAGATATAAAATTATAATTTTAATATTATAATGGAAAGGATTTGTGTATGGAAAAAAGTATAATTTTAAAAAATGGAATTAAGGAGTTTAGTCTTAAAGATGAAAAAATTACGGCAATGGATAATGTAAATTTAAAAATTGACATAGGAAGACTTTATGTTATTATGGGACATTCAGGTTCGGGAAAGAGTACGCTAATACAGATACTTGGATTATTAGATAATTTAACTAGTGGAGAACTTTATATTGATGGACAAGATGTTTCTAATATTTCAGAGGATGAAAAGGCAGATATAAGACAAAAAAAGATTGGGTTTGTGTTTCAGTCTTTTTATTTAAATCCAAAGCTTACAGCTATTGAAAATGTAATGTTACCAATGTATATAAATAAAGATATTGAAAGTAGCAATAGAAGAAGAAAAGCATTAAAGCTTTTAACTAATTTTGGACTTGAAAATAGGATTAATCATTATCCTAAAGAATTATCTGGAGGTGAACAACAAAGAATTGCTATAGCAAGAGCACTTGCAAATGATCCTGATTTTATTTTAGCAGATGAGCCTACAGGAAACTTAGATGTAAAAAATGAAGAAATTGTATATAATACTTTAAGAGATCTTGCAAATAATGGAAAAGCAGTTGTAGTAGTAAGTCATAATGAAAATATTAAAAAGTATGCAGATAAAGTATTTTATATGAATTCAGGAAAGTTGAGTGAGTAAGTATGAAAATAAAAGATTATATATTTTTAGCAAACAAGAATCTTAGTAGAAGAAAAAAAGGTGTTATTTCTAATACGATACTAGTAGCAATTTCTGTTATTATTTGCATTTTAGTTATTAGTTTTAATATATGTTTAAGTAATTATATGAATAGAGCATTGGTAAATAATATAGCATATAGATCAATTGTAGTACTTGGTGTACCTGAAGAAAAACAAGAAGATATTATAAATAGCATTAAAGAGATAGATCATATATCAAAAGTAATTCCAGAAAAAGAAGAAAGAACTATGACTACTATTTATAGTGATTTTTTTGATGAGTATGAAGAAAATATGAGGTTGAGTTTTAAAGGAGCTGATGTTAATATTCAGCCTAGTGTTATACAAGGAAGAAATATAGAAAATGGTGAGACAAATGTATGTCTAATTCCAAATAAAATATATTATGGAAAATATTCGCAAAATAAAGAACAAGTATATGATAGAGAAGCGTACATAAATGGTGAAGATTTTTTAGGTAAGAAAATTAATATATATTATTTTTCATATGATGAGAGCAATGGTGAACGTATTAGAAAAGAAACTTTTACAGAAGAGTTTGAGGTGATAGGAATATATGATGTAGATGAATATCCTTTTGAAGATAATTTGTTTGTTTCTTTTGAAGATGTAATTAAAATAAATAAGAATGTCGAAGAAAATACAGTTTTAAATCCTAATGTGATTTATTCAGGTCCTGATGAGCAGATAATAGCTTATGTAGATAATTCTTTGAATTTGAATAATACAATGGAAAAAGTAAAGGAATTAGGTTATAGATGTATGGTTAGAAGCACTGTAAATACGTATATAGTAGTTATAATAAATGTAGTTACAGCAATCGTATTATCTGTATTAATGATAATTGTTTTATCTAGTATTACTACATCAAGTATAAAAGCAATTGATGACAGAAAGTATGAAATAGGAATACTTAAAGCAATTGGGTATAAGAACAAAAATATTAAGACTATATTACTTTTTGAAAATTTGATTATAGGAATAAGAGCATATTTAATAGGATTAATTATTTCTATTATTTCAATATATCTTATTAAAATATTTATTTTTAATAAAAATATAGATTTTGATAGACTTAATGTTAATTTAAATGTTTGGGTATGCATTGTTGCTTTAATTTTTTCAATATTAATACCGACAATTGCAAGTTATTTAGGTGGAAAAGGAATATTCAAGAAAACACCTTTATCACTAAATAAAGAAGGTTAGGTGATTATATGAGATTATTTGAACCTGCATATAAAAACTTTTTTAAAAGAAAGAAGTTAATATTATACATTATTTCTATATCTATAACTTTTGGTTTTATACTATCTATTGTCTATTGTATGACATTATTAAATGATGTTTTAGAAAATAAGATTAAAAATAATATTGCAAATAGGGTATTGTTTGTAAGTAGTGATTATGAATTTTCTGATTCTAAAATGGATGAAATAAATAATCTAGAGCATATTGATGTTGCATATAAAGGAATTAATTCTGGAATAAGTATTACTATGGAAGATAACTATTACTTTTCTGTAGGTTATTGTATGAATGAAGAAATTCAAAATGTTAATAAAGGAAATCTGTTTGACGATGAGGATAATTATCAGATAATAATACCAAATTTTGTGTATGATAGAACCAATACTCGTGTAGATTTATCAGATTATTTAGGAAAAGAAGTAACACTAAAATTAAATAATATTACTGTTACAGCAAATATTGTCGGGATACAGGAAGGAAATAGGGGATATTTATATATTAACGAAGCTTTAAAAAATTATATTGTAAGTGTTAATAAAAAAATAGAAACGCAAACTTATATTACTGCAATTGTAGACGATTATAAAAATGTTGACTTGGTTATAGATGAACTAAGAAATAAATTTGATTGTAGTGCAAATCTGAGCAATATTAGTGGCCAAGCAGATATAAAATTATACAATATAGCTTTTTTATTAGTAATAGTGATATTAGTTTTAGCTGTTGTATTTAATTATGTATCAGTAAGCATTATAATTTCTAATATTATTAATGATGAAACTATGGATATTGCGATTTTTAAGGCTATTGGATATAAAGTAAAAGAGATATATATAATAATGAAATATAGAATTCTTGCTATAATTGGAATATCAATTGCAATATCTGTTATTATAGCAATATTAATTAATCAAATTATAAATTTTATATTAAAGTATAAGTTAGAAATAATTCTTAAGTCGGATTATGGTATGTTTATATGTATACTTTTATTATTTACAGTATTTATTTATATTTTATCTATAATATCTGTAAAACTAAATAATAAAAAGATAAAAAAAATAAATACAATAGATCTTTTAAAAGAAAAATAATTTTATACATCTCTAAAATAGAGATGTATTTTTTTGACAAAAAATTCCTTTTTATAATACAGTACTATGTCAACAAAATTACATTTTTATTTCATTCTAAAAGACGACCTTTATTTTAAATTTTCGCGGTTGATTTTTTAAGAGTTTAGAGATATACTACTAACAGGAATGTGACTGAAAATATGAGTGTTTAAATATTTACGGAGGTTGATAACAAATGATAGGAATGAGTCAAATTAAGAAAAAAACTATACAAGGAATAGCTATAGGTGCAAGTGTAGGTATTGTTGTAGCTGTTGGAGTTAGTGTATGGTCTTTTTTCACAATTAGATCATATCAAAACGGAACAAATAAAAATTATATAGAAAATTATACTACTCCAGTAGCTGTTTTAAAGCAGAATGTTGTTCAAGGAGAAGTAATAACTGCTGATATGGTAGAAACAGTAAATGTTAATAATGCTACTGTTCCAACAGGAGTGGTAAGTGCTGCAAATGTTGTAGGGCTTACAGCTAAATATAGTATTGCAGCTAAAGTTCCTATTACAAGTGATATGGTAAGTCAAGATGTAATTGCTGCTGATGTAAGAGATGTTGAGATAAATACTGTTCTTATGCCTAGTGATTTAGTAGAAGGAGATATAGTAGATATTAGAATAATGTATCCAAATGGTACTGACTATATTGTACTTGCACAAAAAACTATAGACAAGATATATGATACAACATTTTGGTGCAAACTATCAGAAGATGAAATACAACTTTTAAATAGTGCTATTGTTGATTCTTTTTTAAATAGCGGCTCAAAGTTGTATGCTTTAAAATATACAGATAGTGATGCACAAGTAAAAACATCAGACTCTATCGAAAGTGAAACAAAAGGATATATTGAACAATTAATAACAGATGATTGGGAAACAATATCTCAAATGGACGTTACAGAGGCTGCTAGCCAATTATATGATTTTATATATGAATATAAGAATTTTGCTAATGCAGCAACAAAGACAACACAAAATTATCAACCAAATACATATGTAATGAGCGCTATGAAATCTAATCAATATTTATTAACTAATGCAAGTGAAGAATTATCTAGATTAAATGCAGAAGCTAGATCTTCTATAGAAAGTGGAATAAGAAATTATCAATCACAAAATAGTGAAAATTACGAAAATGTAGTTACTGGTGCTCAACAATCAATTATTACTCAACAGACTGAAAGAGAAAATCTTTTAGAAGGAACAGTAGAGCAGTAGTATTGGAGGGAGATAAATGCAAGTAGTTGGAATGTATGGCTATGTAGATAAATATAACTTTGTTATAGCTGTAGCAAGAACTATTAGTATAATGGATAGGTCAGTTTTAGTTATTGATGCTACATCTGATAAAAAATATAAATATATAGTTCCTGCAATTGAAAATAAGGATAAATATGTAACACAATATGGTGAAGTAGATTTTGCCATTGGTTTTAATAATTATGAAGAACTAAGTAATTATTTGCAAGAAAATAATATTGATATAAATAAATATAGTTATGTACTGATTGACGTGGAAAGTGCAGATACTTATGAGAAATTTAGTGGCTTAGAAGTAAATAAATCTTATTTATATATTGATACAAATTTGGTCTCAGTAAATAAAAATGAAGAATTGATTAAAAAAATGAGAGAGAAAAGTCCTGAAAAAGAATTGTTATTTACTAAAGTACTATATCGCGCATATATGTCTAGAGCAGCTACAGAGTATCTAGAAGAGAAAATAGAAAATTATGGCGTTAAATGGTCAGATGAAATATATGATATAAGTGTTGATGAACAAGATACAATGGTAAATATTGATTCACAATATAGTGGCCTTATAGATGTTAGAAAACATACAAAAACATATTTGTACTATATAAGTGAATTTATATCTAAACTTTTAGGAGATGAATCTTCAAAAGAGATTTTAAAACAAATTAAAAGGAGGAAAAATTAATGGCTAAGATTGTTTTTTGGAGTCCAGAAAAAGGCGTTAGCGGATGTACACATGTTGCAATTGCTGTTAGCTCATTAATGGGAATAACACATAAAACATCTTGCTTATTAATTGATGCTAATTCTAATGCCAAAAAAATAGCTTCATCATATACACTATATGATGATTTAATAAATGCAAATAGTTTTAATGATACAAATTTGGGTATGAATGCTATCATGCGTCTTATAAAAAGTAACAAATTATCACCTGATGTAATACAAAATTATTCTAAACCTGTTTTAAAAGGTAGATTAGATATTTTATATAGTGCAATAGCAAATACAACAGTTGAGACAAGAGAAAATTTGACTAGTATGTCTTTGATTGCTAAAAATGCAGCAGAACTTTATGATATAGTTTTTGTTGATTTGCCAAAAACAACAACAGATGATGGGGCACTTAGAGTATTATCTCAAGCAGATGTGGTAGTGTGTGTTGTACCACAAGAAATAGAAAAATTAAATAATGTATTAAAGAAAATAAACGATGTAGATGAATTAAAAGATAAAAAGAAAATATTTGTTTTAGGAAATTATGAATCTGGTTCAAAATATAATATTTTTAATGTAAAGTTAAAATATAAACTTCCAGAGCCAATATATGTTTTACCACATAATTATTTGTTTGCAGATGCTTGTAATGATGGTAATGTTTTAGATTTTTTATATAGGAATATAAATGCACCTGCTAAAGATTATAATGGGGAATTTATATTAAGAACAACAGAAATAGTTGAGGAAATAGCTAAGACACTAAAAATTAAAGAGTAAGAGGGGTGATATGATGTCAATTGCATTTATATTTAATATTTTGTTAATACTACTTTTACTGGCATTTATTGCAGGCTTTTTCTATTATAGAGTTAAAAAATCTGGAACAGATCAAATTGTAGAAGATAGTTTGACAAGAGAAAAGACAACATATAGTCTTACTACAATGCAAAATTATATAAAAAAGCAGTTTGATGAAATTACAAGAATGAATTTGTATGATTTAGCTTTATCTGAAGAAGAGTTTGAAAGAAGAAAAAATGTTAAGTATGAATTAAAGAAAGCTTTAAAGGGTGCGGGATAT
Organism: uncultured Clostridia bacterium; assembly: GCA_944387375.1. Classification (GTDB taxonomy): domain Bacteria; phylum Bacillota; class Clostridia; order TANB77; family CAG-465; genus CAG-465. The sequence continues at coordinate 90,761 of CALXEQ010000005.1, read as the reverse complement.
GCTGATGCCAATGATAAAAAATATGTTAAGTCTTTAATGTTTGATTTACTTAAAAATGATTATAAAGTAAATAACTTTAATATAAATCATGCAATACCTTTTAATAATTTTAATGAGCTAACTTCACAAGACAAGTTTGAAATACTAATGCATATATACAAAAAGACATATAAAGCAGAAGCTTTAACAAAAATAATCATAAAGTATGCACTTGATTATCCAAAGTATGAATTTGATGAAACAGTTCCTTCTTATGTTATAACTGCAAGAGAGATTGATGATATTTTTACAAATGAAGTTTCAACTGAAACTTTGTCTTTTGAAGATAAACTAGAAATTGTAGTTCAAAGAATATATCAAGAATATAAAGGATATAGTGTAGTAGACGACATAAGAGATATGAATATAGATGGAGTATCAGGTGGTGTATCTGGTATACCACCATCTTTCCTAGATCAGTTAACAGATATGGATGATTATTTAACTCAAATGAATGAAAGTAAGATACCGATGTCATATGACTCAGTGTGGATTTTCTATAAAGGTAAAGCAATGTATCTATCATTTTTATCATTTGGCAGTGAAGCAGAACTTAAAAGAGTATGTCAAAATATATATAAATATAACAATCCTGGACAGTTATCTGAATCTGTAGGATATAAGATTAATGAAATGAAAGATGGTTCCAGAGTTGTTGTTTTAAGACCTAATTTTTCTGAGTCGTGGGCATTCTTTGTTAGAAAATTTGCACCACCAACTTTAATATCACCAGAACAATTATTAATACACAAAAATAAAGAAAAAGTTGTAGAGCTTTTAAAATATTTAATAAGAGGCGCAAGAGTTACTGCAATAACTGGTGAGCAAGGTTGTGGTAAAACTACACTTTTAATGGCTATAATGAAATATTTATATCCAACAATAACAATTCGTGTACAGGAGACTGCATTTGAATTACACTTAAGAAAAATTTATCCACATCATAATATCTTATCTTTAAGAGAAACAGATACTATATCTGGACAAGAAGGATTGGATGTACAAAAGAAAACTGATGGTGGAGTTAACATCTTAGGTGAGGTATCTACAGACCCAGTTGCTGCATGGATGATACAAATGGCACAGGTTGCCTCAAAATTTACTTTGTTTACACATCATGCAAAGACATTTCCAAATCTTATAACATCACTTAGAAACTCACTTTTAAAAATTGGAATGTTTAGCTCTGAACAAGTAGCAGAAGTTCAGGTTGTGCAAGTAATAAATTTTGATATTCATTTAAAAAGAGCTGTTGATGGTACAAGGTATATTGAAAGAATAACAGAGTGTATACCACTTGAACCAACATATAATTATAATAATGATTATAGAAAAGTAAAGGATATAAATCAGAAATTAGATAAATTTATGGATAATGCTGTTGAATATTTTCAACACATGACACAGTCTAAAAATTATACTTATAGGAATATAGTAGAGTTTGTAGATGGAGAATATGTATTTAAAAATCCTATTAGTGAAGAAAATATAAAAGCTATGAGAGATAATATGTCAGCAGAAGATATAAAAGCTTTTGATGAATTTGTAGATATGGCTTGGAGGTGATAAAGTGACTAATATAGCAATTGTACTAGTTGTTGTTTCTTTAATTGGTCTTGCAAGTCTATTGACATATTATTATATTTTAAAAAGAAAATATAGCAAGAGTTCAATTCTATATGCAAAAGATACTCTAGTAGTAAAAAATAAGGTAAATTTTAAAGAAACTTTTGATAAAATTTACCAAATGCTTTATATGACATATGTTAAAATGCCTATATTAAAGTATTATGCAAAAAAGATAAGACTAAAATTTGAAATGTCAAATGATTATACTGAGTATGAGCTAAGAAGAAACACAGGTAGACTAATGACTATAACGTTAGTAGTTTTATTTGTTGCACTTGCTGTATTTGTAAATGTTGTAAATGACTTATATATGACATTGATAATTCTTGTAGGACTTTTAATTGTTACAGAAAAAGTTGTAGATATAACAATAACATCTGTTTCAAATAAAATATTAAGACAAATGCCAGAAGCATTTACAATATTAAGACACTCATTTCATGAACATGGAATGGTAGACGAAGCGATATCTGATGCAATAGATGAGCTAAGTGAAAAAGAGATAGCTCCACAGTTAAAGAGGATAAGAGATGCAATAGTATCTGATCAACCAGAAGTTGAACTTGAAAGATATTATGATACAGCACCAAATAGATTTTTAAAATTGTTTGCTGGAATTTCATATTTGACATATGAACTTGGAGATAAAAAAATTGAGGATACATCAATTTATCTTAAAAATTTAAATAATATATTAAATGAAATATATCTTGAAATTTTAAAACAAGATAAGATAAAAAATACATTTAGAAGCTTAACAGTAATAGCTGTTGTACCACTTATTTTTATAAAGCCACTTGAATCTTGGGCTACTAATAATTTTGCTGCTTTATCAAATTTCTATAATAGTAGTATTGGATTTGTAATGCAGTCAATAATAATAGTATCAATATTTATGTCATATTTACTACTTAGAGTTTTAAGAGAAGATGGAGAAGAGATAAAATTTGATAGGGTTTCTAGAGTAAAATGGCAAGATAAGTTATATAAAATAAATTTTATCAGAATGATTATTGATGCTTTTAAAACAAAAAAGCATACAGCAAAATATAAAAGAGAAGTTAACTTAATAAAAGATACAAATTCATATCTTACTATTGAATGGTTCTATGTAAATAAATTTACGTATGCATTTATTGGATTTGTTCTTACAATATTTTTAATATTAAATATGAATTTAATAACAAAAAACTCTGCTTATACAAAATTAAGTAATGAATTTTTGTCACTTGGAAAACTTAGTGAAGAAGATCAAGCAGCAGCAGAGGAAATAGCAGATTTTGATGCATCTTTTATTGAAGAGTATAAAAATAAAAATGTAACCAGAGAAGAACTTGCAGATAGACTTACAGATAAATCAACAGGAACAGTAGATAATGAGGCTGTTGACAGATTATATGATAAAATAACAACAGTAAATGATTCATATTTGAAGTTTTGGCATGTGTTAATAGCTCTAGGTGTTGCAATGATTTGTTATTACTTACCAAATTTAATATTGTATTTAAAAAATAGTGTAAGAAAAATGGATAAAGAAAATGAAATTATGCAGTTTCAGTCTATTATACTTATGCTTATGCACATTGAAAGAGTAGACGTTCAGACAATACTAGAATGGTTATGTAGATTTTCTTATGCATTTAGGGAGCCTATAGCAACATGTTTAAATAACTATGAAGCGGGTGCAGAAGAAGCTTTAGAAGAGTTAAAAGATTCAGTACCTAATAAAGATTTTCAAAGAATTGTTGAACAGTTAGAATCAGCAGTTACAAGAATTCCAGTAAAAGCAGCGTTTGATGAGCTTGAAACAGAAAGGAATTTCTTCTATGAAAGAAGAAAAGATGCTAATGAAAATTTAGTAAAAAGAAAAGCTTCTATAGGGCAAGTTATAGGATTTACTCCTATGATACTTTTAATTGGTGGATATTTAGTTGCACCATTACTTATAGTAAGTATTTTACAAATGCTTAATTATTTTTCACAAATGACATTTTAGTTTAAATCATCGAAAGATGTTTTAATATATATAAAGGAGGAATAAAAATGGATAACGCACAAAAGGCAATAATGATAGGTGTAGGCTTATTTGTTACTATTCTTATTATTGCTGCGGTTATGTTAATAGTTACACCAGCAATAGATATGATTAGAAATGCAACAGAACAAGCAACACAATTATCAGAAAGTGTACAAAATCAACTTACTTTACAATATGATGATGTTAATGTTACTGGTGCACAGGTAATATCTGCAGTTCAATTATATTGTACTGACCAAGATATGGTATTAGAGGTAAAGGCAACAAATGCAGCAGATTATCTTGAATATGGAAAAGTTAGAGGTAATGGAACATTAGAGCTAGACAAAGCATTAAGTTATGATACTAGTAACGTTCAATCTAAAGTAAGTGTGTTAACAGATAGCTCAGATACTACAAATTATGTACCTGCTTCTGCAAGATATAGAGCAGAATTAATCAGAAGTACAAGTGGAGATGTAGTTATGGGAATTAGATTTACAAGAGTAAATTAATTAAATATAAGATTTCAAGGTATATAATTTTCGTTATATACCTTGAAACCTATATATAGATATATTTTAAAGATTATAAAAAATATTTTAAAATATTATTTTTAAAATGTATCTATAAAAAAGGAGGGGTGATTAATGGATGAAGATAATATATCAAGAGCTCTAATGATAGGTGTTACCACATTTATTGGTATAATGACAGTTTCGGCTATAATTGTATTTTTTAATGCTAGTCTTAATACTGTTAGAAATGCTGGCTCTGGTATGGATTATAGTACTATATATCGAAATGACATTGAATCAACCCTTTTAATGAGTGGGACAGGAAATTATATAAAAGGAACAAGTGTTATAAATTTATTAAGTTATTATGAACAGGATGTTAATGTTACTATGTCTGTTCAAAATATAAAATATCTTGATAATAATGGACAAGTGCAAGTGTATAATAATATAACAATTGAGTCTGATGATCCAAATGTGAGAAAAAGTGCATATAATAGTGCCTGTAGATATATAATGGACAATCAAGATTTTACAATTGATGTTCAAGATATAGATGCACAAATTGGTACGAAAATAATAACTATAAAAGGAGTATAGATATGGATGGAATTTTACAAAGAGTAGTGTCTATAATTATTGCTGTAGCTATATTCTTTATATTACCTGTTTATATTGCTTATGAAAAAAGAGATGATATATCGTATGCACTAGCCTTAAAAATAACAACAGATTTTGTGGAAAATGTTAATTCTAGGGGATATATAAGTGCAGATATGTATAATGATTTTATATCAGAGCTATCTGTAACTCAAAATACATATGATATATATTTAGAACATACAGCAAAAAAATATAATCCAGTAATTTATTCATATACAGATGATTTAAAAACAATAAGAGCAAAATTTGATTATAACTTATATAAAGAACAATATGAAGAAGGACAAATAGTCATATCTGATGGTGCAAATGCTGGAACATATAATAATCTGGTGCTTGCATATGATCTGTCAGAAAAAAAATATACACAAGATCAAATTTTATCTGTAATAGATTCTACAGATAAAAGACTTACTCTTAATACAAATTTAGATACATATAAAAGTATGGATTACAGAAGCTTACCAGCTATTTCTAGTATATATGAAATTGAAGGAAGTGATGACCCACATAATATTTATACTATGAATGAAGGTGATGAATTTAGTGTTATTATAAAAAATAAAAACACAACAATGGCAACTATAATATATAATGCAATAACTTTTGGACTTTCTGGAAATAATAATACGAAGATATATGTAAATTATGGCGGTACAGTAAAAGCTGAAACTTATAGAAATAAAAAAGTTGATGATGATATAAAAAATTATAACACTGAAACAACAGATCCTAATATTTCATCTCTTGTAAATTCATATATTTCAAATGGACTAGTAGTTCTTCTTAATGGAGAATATAATAGTGGAGCTACACATTCTAATACAACAAATGTTTGGTCAGATTTAAGTGGAAATTTAAATAATGCAGCACTATCTAATTTTGATTTTAATGATGAATCTGGATGGAGATTTGACGGGTTACATTTTACAGGAAAGGAATATGTTGGTATTAGTGATTTAGATTTTGATGAGATGACACTTGAAGTAGTAGTAAGATTTGATAGTATAACTGATACAAATAATCCAACTCAATCTGTATTAAGTAATATAAATTCTGGTGGCGCTGGAATTATATTTAATCAATTAAATAGTACAGATGTAAGCAAAAGAGGAAAGATTTCTTTTGATATTTATACAGAAGATGAGAATGGAAATGTAAGTGCCACACCATCTTCAGTAGTTGGAAATGATGTAATACAAGCAAATAAAGTATATTCTATATCTGCTTCATTTGGAAGAGTTGATTTAGATACAGATGAATCTGGTATGGCATATGAAAGTTTTGTACAGCTTCTTGGAATAAATGGAAATGTAGATGGAAAAGATTTCTCAGGTACATATTATAAACCAGCTACAGGCTCAAACTTCATTATAGGAGGAAATCCTTTAGCAGGAGTTGGAGCAAATACACAATTTAAAGGAACAATATATTCAGTAAGAATATATAATAGAGCATTAACAGAGGAAGAAATAAAGCAAAATTATGAGATAGATAAGCAAAAATATTCAATTGAGTAAAGGAGGTAATACATTTGGGAGATGCAGCAAATCAAGCTATAAGTTTGGGCGTTGGAATATTTGTCACTTTGTTAATAGCATCTGGTGTTATATTCATATTCTCCCAGATGCAAGATGTATATAGTGAAGTAAGTGCAACAGATACAAATATAGCTGCACAGTTTGGCGAATATGCTATGTATGATAATACAACTGTTACAGGACTTGAAGTAGTAAATTGTGCAAATAAATATTATAATGAAAATTTTGTTGTTGTGAGTTATATGGGAAGAGATGTTAATAATGCAGAGGGAATACAATATTTAGAACAACAATTAAATAGTGGTTTTTTAACCTATGATCAAAAATATTCTTCAATAGCAGAGGAAGTAGAATATGATGGACTAATGAAAACAAGAATAACTTTTACTAGAATATAGGAGGTGATAATATGGAAAATGCAAATGAGGCTATTTATCTTGGAATATATACTATGATATTTGTAATAGCGTTATCTTTGACAGTATTTCTTTTCTCATCAATGCTTGATTATTCAGAAGATGCATATGAGTATATGCATTCTTTAGAAAATGATGCTGTTATAGTAAATGCTCCTGCAAATAGACACTTACTTATAAATGGTCAAGATGTAATTTCATATTATTACAACTATATAAAAAAGGATAGATTTTCGGATGAGGATTATAATAACAATGTTATAGTATCAATAAATTTACATACAAAAGATGAATCACCTTTAATGCTTGAAGATGAAGATATTTCATATAAAGATTTATTAGAAAAAGTTGGGCTTAATAATAAATATATTTTGACAGTAGGAGATAATACGAATGATACTAATACATATATTAATATAATTAAAGCAACAGATGAGGAAATAGAAGAACTTTGGTAATGTGGAGGAGGGATTATAATGAAAGACGCATTAAGTATGATTTTAGCAGTAATTTTACTTGTTATTCTTATAATTATTCTTCCACTATATAACTATTTTGAAAGACAAGATGATATGTCATATAATACAGCGTTAAAAACTGTTACTATGTTTGTAGATGAAGTAGCACAAAATGGTTATTTAGATCAAAATATGTATGATAAGTTTATACAAAGACTTGGAGCTACAGGAAACTCATATGAAATACAAGTAGAAGCTCAAAAGAGAATAATAACAAATGATCCAGATAATACATTAAATCAAGATGATCCTAAATATATTGAACAATATAAATCATATTATAATAAAGATATTTTTAATGATGAAACAGGAAGTACAAGCACGATAATATCAAAAGATAATTCGCTTAAAAATGGTGCATTTTTCTTTGATGTTGGAGATAAATTTTATGTTAGAATAAAAAATACAAATACAACTATGGCATCAGCTCTTTTAGCTGCTATTGTTCCTGGAGCTACAAGTGAGAAGATAAACATATCATATGGTTCTACTATTAAAAATAATAATTGGGAAAATACGGATGTAAGTCAACTTTATCAAAGTGATATTTTAGTTAACATAACACTTGTAGATCCAAATAGTCCTGATCAAAACAACGGTTTCCCAGAATATAATTTTGAAAATTCTCAAGGTAGAATTTTAAAATTTAGAGTTAAAATTTTAAATGCAGATGATACAAATATTGCAAGTAAAATAACTGATAATATTAGATTAATTGGAAAAAATCCTAATTGTTATATTTCTCCATCTTCAATATCTACAGGAACAGACGAAGGAGAATATATTGTAGAATTTGTATTAGACGAATCAAAAAGAGATAATTATTTTTCTACAAATGAATATAACATTTTACAGTGCTTTTTACCAGCAAATTCAATTCAGGGAAACTTTACTAAAAATGCTAGTGCAAGCTCTGATCAAATAATTATAAAAATTAATGGTAGTATTGAAGTACCAGAACAATAGTTAAGGGGGTGAAAAGGTGAAAATTACTGATTTTGCACTTATATTTATAGCTATTACATTACCATTTATTATAGTATTATATATAAATATAACTTTTACAATAAAAGCAGAAGAAATGGTGTTATATTATCAAAATATAATAAATGCGGCAACAGATGACGCTGCATATCAAATGAAACAAGTAGAAAGTCAAGATAAGCAAATAGATTATGGATATTCAGGTGACTCAAATAAAAAAATAAATGTAAATGCACAAGTTGGAGTAGATGCTTTTTTTGATAGTATGTATAATGTATTACAAATAAAAGGAAATGAAGCTGCAGAATCATATTTAAACCTTTTTGTTCCGGCTGTTGCAATTATAGAATATGATGGAGTTAGAGTATCAGAAAATGAGACTGTTATAGCAGAAGATGGAACATCTCATGTAAAAAGAGTATTAAAACCTAAAAGATATTTTACATATACTTATTCTATTGTAAGAAATGGAACAGATTATGATTTTATTCCTGGTGGGCAAGCTTCAAATGCCATATCTACTCATACAATTGAGTTTACAATGGATAATATGATAGTACATAGAGGATATGATTATTTGTATAATGAGGATATACCTACACAAACGTTTTATATAGATGATGAAAAAAATAATAGTTCATTAGTGACTGGTGTTGTAGGTGAAGAAAGCGTAAATGATTTAAGATCAAGATTAACATCTCATTTATTAGATATAAGAAAATCTATAATTGCAAATACAGTTGCAAGTGAAATGTCTTATGCTGTAAATGCAAATAATACGTATGCAAGGCAAGCAGGAGTTACATATAATTTTTCGTTTCCAGTAACTTCACAAGACGATATGTATAACATGATAGATGGAGTGGGAATAATTGCATTTGTACAGGGGATATCTGTTGGAAATAAATATTTAAATGCAACGGCCTCAGGAATGAGTACATTAGAATCTGCTACAAGGTATTATTTTACAGCACCAAGTAGAGATTCTAAAATACAAATGAATTTATATCATAAAGATTTAAGCTGCCCAGAGTATGAACTATCTAAAATAGCAGATATGACTCCTAGATATGCTACTTCAAGACAGGAAGCTGCTACTGCAACTACAACAGGAACACTTAATTCAATAAAACAGACTTTTACAGGATTTTATCCGTGTCCAATATGTAATCCATAGTTAAAGGAGGTGTAACTTAGTGGAAAATTTTGTTCCTTCATATAAAAATGAAGAAGAAAGACTTAGAATTAGAAAAGAAAAAGATAGAAAAGATAGAATAAGAAATACAATAATAGCGATAGTAATAATTATTGTAATTATCGGGCTAGGTGTACTAAGTTACATTTTAATTAATTTAAACTATAGTAAATATGAGCATTATGAAACTAAAATGAAGATATATGGCTTTGATATAGTCTATAATAATGGTAGTGCTAAAACAAAGGAAAAAGTTACAAGATCAGAAGCTATAAAAATGATTTTATCTTGTGTATATAATGTTCCAGATATAGAGGGAATAGCAATGTCAACAGATAAAACTTATTCTAATGCTATATGGGTAGAATATGCTAAAAAGCAAGGTATAGTGGGACAAGAAGAGATTACTGAGGAAAATGCGGACGATACAGTAAAATATCAAGAGGTACTTGTGTGGCTTTATAACGTAAAATCTAAAATTTTACAACAAACACCAGATACAGAAGCAAAAGTTGAAGTAAAAGATATAAACGCATATAATGCAGATCAAAGACTTGCTATATATGATTTAATAAATTCAAATGTAATAGTTACTAATACTAAAAATATAAATGGAAATCAAAAGCTATTTAAAGGAAAATTAAACGAGCTTATAGTAAATTTTGCAGAAGAGTATAATACAATTACTGTTTCAGATACAAGAATAAATATAAATGATGAAAGACTTCCTAGTAATGTGGCAGAATATCCATATACATTGTCTGGAATTTCAAAAGATGTTTATGAATTAGATTTTATAAATAGAGGAGCAAATGGATTTATATTACCAGTAGATTTTTATGCAGAAAACAAACAGTACTATGCACAAATAAAAGATTTCGCAGAAAGCTATTATACTTATTTAGTAAATGTAGATTACAATAATATAACAGTAGAACAAATGAAAAGAAGACTTAAAAAATATGCTTTACAAGAGTTTGATGATAATGTCTTAAATGAATATGTAGAATATGTAAAGCAAAATAATATAAAACTTACAGGTACTGCTCAAGCACAATTACCTTGTATATATTTTGATGGTGAAAATTATAGGGTAAGAATGAAAATTGAAATGAAAGTTGAATCTTCAAATACAGATACTAATTTGTTATTTAATGATGCTTTAAGTGGAAATATAGAGTATAAAGAAAAGGAATATACATTATATGCAGATATAATAATGGCTAAAATTGAAAATTCAGATACATTATTTGTTAAGGAAGGAACTATAGAAACTATGCTTGTAAAAAATGAGAGTGATATAGTTAATGCAGGTGAGTAATATGAAAAGAATAGGATTTTTATTTGCATTAATAATATTAAGTATAATTTGTATACCTAGTGTACATGCATATGATACAGGAAGAGAAGTATATGTAAGACATATAAATAGAGATACAGGATCAATAATAACTAATTTATCTAATGCAACTCAAGAGGTAATAGATGTAGATGGTAACCAGTCACTACTTACAAATGGAAGATCTGATGATGCAGAAATTGAATATAATGAATATTATAATTTTGATGTATCTGCAACTATGAATATAACAAAATCCCTAGTTGTAAAATCAGAAGGAAAAAATTATAAATATTTAGGTGCAAATGTATGTACTATGTATAGCCTTGATGAAGCGTATGAAATAATGGAGCAAAAAAAGAATGCATTTAGAGCTGGTACTGCAGGTCTTGATATAGAATATAACGATACTTCTAATACATCATATTTTGTTACTAAACAAACACAAGCAAATGATGTAACCATTATAGATTTTTACTATACTGAACAAAGTTCAACAGAAGTATCACCAAGATTATTAAGTAATACTAATGTATGGACTGGAAATGATGCTAGCATGTTATCAGATATAACATATGTACCAGCAGGAGGAAGTGTATTACCTTATTTTGTTACACCAAAGTATGTAATTAAAGACTTATCCTATGAAAAAGTAATAGAAAATGGAGAAGTATATTATAGGGTAAATAATTTTAAAGTTTATAGATTAGATAGCTCATACCTAAAATCTTCTGATACTGTAAATAAAGATGGTAAAGAAATATCTGGGCATTTAGTAGGGCCAACAGATGATACTGTATTTTCTGGTATAAACGAAATAATAGATTTACCAGTGCAAAATAGTACAAAAGATGAGATAACAAATGAATTAAATGCTTTACTTTCGTCTTCAACGACAAAAGAAATACCAAGCAATAATACACTAGATAATATAGAGGGAGAAAATTCAGTTGCAAATGATTTTGTAACAGGTGGATTTATTGTAAATTATAGAAAGTATAATGGATTAAGAAGTGCAAAGGGAAATGTAACATATAATACTTATGACGTTTTAACATCACAAACATCAGGTGGCTTTGAAAGTGAATCTGTAAATGAGCATTTTATAAATGTATATACACCAGTACAACTTGCTGTGCCAGAGATCACAACAATAAGTAATACTAGTGCAAATCATACAAATACATCATCATCTACAGCAATTTTAGCTGATGATGCAACATTTGAGATAAAACTTAGATGTACTGATAGTAACTTTGAGTATTATAATAATGTAAGTGACTATATGAGGGCAGATTTTGTAGATTATTATTATTTAATATTTGATTTTGATATAGTGCATAATGGTAGAACATATACAAAAGGAACAGCAGTTAGAATAAGAAATACAGCAAGACAAAATGATGGATATACATATTTTAATGCAACAGTTGCACCAAATGAAACTCTATCTAGAGATGCTTCAAATCACAAAATAATTGTACTTGCTGCAGCTTCTAATATGAATTCTAATGATCTGTTACAGTATGTTGTAGATCAAGAAGTTGCAATACAGGTAGATAAAACACAAGATGTAGCTACTAGAAAATATATTAATGATTCAGGAAATAATGAAGTATCATTTTTAAATGATATAGATGCAGTTACTTCATATAATGATCCACAATATACAGGTGGATATAGATTTTATGCAGATGGATATTATTTTGCAATGCAAACGATAACAGTAAGAACTGTATCAAGAATTTATGATTTTAAGATATCTGACTGTACAGATTTGGCGTACAAGAGTGCTTTTAGAAATAGTGATTTTTCATTGATTGGAAATAATTATTATTCGGGAACAAGAAGATTATATGTATATACAAGTAATAATAAAGAGTATACTACTTTAGTAGATAGAAATATGGAGGATATAAGAATTAATGGAACATCTTCTACCAAGACGTTACCACTTGGACCATATAAACATACAACAGCAAGTTATTTATCTGCTCCAAAACTTGGATATAGAATAGCTTTTGATTTAAAAACAACAGGATATTATACAGCAGACACTAGTAGTACAAAGCAAAGGCAAATAAGAATAAAACCGACATATTATTATATTTCAAAAGATGGAGCAACACTGATTAGAGATATAGATTTGTATTATAAAGATTCGTCTGGAAAATATAGAAATTTTGAAGGAAGTAACTATACTATTTATTTTACACCAAATGACGGATATAGATATACAAGTAATGCATCTACTGCAAATATTTCATCAATGTCCACAAAATTAGAGTCATTAAATATAGGAAGCTCAAGCGGAGAGTTTTATTTAACAGATAAAATGATGAGTAGTGATGATACAGGTTACATTCAATCATGGTACGGAGAATTTAAACTTCCAAATACAACTATTGCAACAAGAAGTGGAGACAGTATAGATAATGCGTTAACAGATGGATATATAGGTGTTAAGTTTGATATAACATGTATAGATACAAACTTAAATGAAACAATATCATATAATACAAATAATAAGGCTGCAAGTTCACAAGTCAATACAACACAATGGGATTATGAAGGATATTTAGGATTTTCAAATCCTGGTCAACCAATAAGTGAACAGACAAGTTTAAGACTACAACTTGAAAAAGGAATATGGGTAATAAATACACAAGATGTATATGATTATATCAAAGGTACAGTAGTACTATTTGATACTGATGCAAGAGCAGCAGATGATATTAATTAAAGAACAGGCTAGTACAGCTTGTTCTTTTTTTGTCTTTTTTTAAGAGATATTTAATAAAGTAAGTAAACTTTGAATAGATATATATTAGGGTGGTATATCTTGAAAAGGAGACTTACTTTTTTGTATTTTATAGCAGGTATTTTATCAATAATAATTGTTGTACTTGCTATATTTCAAACAAAAAAGATAGAAAATATAGAAGAAAAGGAGGAGGAAAAAATAAATTTTGAGTCATCAGAAACTATTGAATTATATAATACTCAAAACGACAAAATAGAGAATGTTAATCTTAATTATTACTTATTATGTGTCGTGGCATCAGAAATACCATTTAAATACGAATATGAAGCAATAAAGGCACAAGTAGTTGTAGCAAGGACATATCTATTTAATAAAATTGTTAATAATTTAGAAGAAAAAGGAGATGTTTGTGATGATTATAGACATTGTCAAGCATATACGCCATTAGAAAAATTAAATGAAATATGGAAAAATAAAGGTTTTACAGATAAAGAAATTGAAGAAGGAAAAGAAAAAATACAAAAAGCAATATTAGATACTAAAAATCAGGTGATTATATATAATGGAAAAATTATTGATGCATTATTTCATGCAAGTAGTCCACAAAGAACAGAAGATGCAAAGGCTATATGGTCATGTGAAGATATACCATATTTAAAATCTGTGGAAAATGTGGAAGATGAAACATATGAGAATAGAAATAGTCAAACAATATTACCATATTCAGTATTTAAAAATACTTTGATAGAAAAAGGATATGTAGAAAATTTAACTGATGAAGAAATGTTAAATACTAAGATAAGTGAATATACAGATAGTGGAAGAGTAAAAACTATACAGGTAGGAAATTATAAAATAAAAGCAGAAGACTTAAGAACACTTTTTGGAATAAAATCTACTAATTTTACATTAAGTGTAGATAGTGAAAATATTGTATTTAATGTTATTGGATATGGACATGGTGTAGGACTTAGTCAAGTAGGAGCAAATACATATGCTAAACTTGGGAAAACATATGATGAAATTATTCATCACTATTATACAGGAGTAGACATAGTGGATGGATATGAATATACAAAGGAGAAATGATTGAATGAAAATAAAGGTAGATAATATTTTTAAAAAATTATTTTATAAATTTAATATTAGTAAAAACAATGATCAAGCTAAAGTAATTAAATTTAGTAGAGTAAAAGAAGATGTAAATGTTGAAGAAGAAAATAGTTCAAGACATAGAAAAGGTGCGTATAAAATAGAAATAAGATCAGATAAAAAAAGAATACCTATAAATAAAAATTTTAAAAAGATATTTATAGCTATGGTAATGTTACTAATATTAACTACTACTTTAAATATACAATATAGAAATTTTTTTAATAACGATAATTATCAATCAAATGACGTAAGCAGTGTTTCCGTATCAAGTAATATAGATAATTTAAGTGTTGATGAAAATATAAAAAATAACGTAAATGAAGAAAGCGTTAAGGCTACTAAAGCTGAAGAAAAAGTGGTTACAAAAAAGGTGGAAGAAAAACTTGTTTTTTCTGCACCTTTAAAAGGAGAAATACAAAAAATGTATTCTACAGATAAGGTTATATATTCAAAAACTCTTGAACAATGGAAAACTCATGATGGAATAGATATTTCAGCAGATGAAGGTACAGAAGTTAAATCTATAGAAAAAGGAATTGTAGATAGTGTACAAAATGATTCGTTTTATGGAACAACTATTCAAATAGAACATAAAAGTGGATATAGAAGTGTATATTGTAATTTAGATGAGAATGTATATGTAACTGTTGGAGAGAGTGTTGTAAAAGGACAGAAGATAGGAAAGGTTGGAAATACATCTATAGGAGAGTATTTAGATTCTCCACATCTTCATTTTATGCTTTATTTGAATGAGGAAAACATAGATCCTACATATATTTTTCAATAGGAGGTAATTATTATGGTTGATATTGAAAAAAGAGCAAAGTTGTTTGCAAATTATATAATTGAGAATAAAGCTACAGTTAGAGCAACAGCTAAAGAGTTTCGTACAAGTAAGTCTACAGTACATAAGGATGTAGCGGAAAGACTAGAAAAATTTAACCCTTCCCTTGCACAAGAAGCAAAGAAAGTTTTAGAAATAAATAAATCAGAAAGACATTTAAGAGGAGGAATGGCTACTAAGCTTAAATACAGCAAAATTAGTTAAATTTAATCTAAATCTATAACTTTGTAAATTAATGTTGCAAAAGATCATTAAATGTAATATAATTGTAACAGAAAGAGGGGAATATATAGTGATTTTTGGTGGACAGGACATAGGTATAGATTTAGGTACGGCAACAATTCTTGTTTATGTAAAAGGAAAAGGAATAGTATTAAGAGAGCCTTCTGTAGTAGCAATAGATAAAAATACAAATCAAGTGTTAGCAGTTGGACAAGAGGCAAGAAGAATGCTTGGAAGAACTCCAGGTAATATTGTTGCGCTTAGACCATTAAAAGATGGTGTTATATCTGATTATACAATAACTGAAAAGATGCTAAAGTATTTTATAAGTAAAGTATGTGGAAGATTTGTTTTTGCACCAAAGATAATGATTTGTGTTCCTTCACGTGTAACAGAGGTTGAAAAAAAAGCAGTAATAGATGCAGCAACTCATGCAGGAGCTAAGAAAGTTTATTTGATTGAAGAACCGATAGCTGCTGCAATAGGAGCTGGAATAGATATTTCTAAGCCATATGGTAGTATGATAGTAGATATTGGAGGTGGAACAACAGATATAGCAGTTATATCTTTAGGCGGTTCTGTAAAAAGTACATCTCTTAAAATGGCTGGAGATAAATTTGATGAGGCAATTATAAAATATATAAAGAAAAATAGAAATATAATTATAGGGGAAAGAACAGCAGAAGATATAAAAATAAATATTGGATGTATGTATCCAAAATCTGTTACAGAAAGAATGCTAGTAAAGGGAAGAGATATAACTAGTGGACTGCCTGTAGAAATTGAAGTAACATCAGATGAAGTATATAATGCTTTATCTGAATGTGCAGAGAAAATATTGGAAGGAGTTCATTCAATATTAGAAGAAACACCACCAGAACTTGTTGCAGATATTTCAGAAAGAGGCATATATATAACAGGTGGTGGCGGAATGGTTTGGGGCTTAGATAAATTAATTTCTGAAAAAACAGGCATACCAGTTATGATTGCAGAAGATGCTCAATCGTGTGTAGCAATTGGTACAGGAAAAGCATTAAATCATGTAGAGCTTTTAGAGTCTGGAAATGCAATAAAAATAAAAAAATTTTAGAAGTATTTTAATATACTTCTATTTTTTTGGGAAAAGTACTTGACATAAATATTAAAGGGCTGTATAATAATAAAACGTTATTACATAATATTTTATACTTCAATATTAATATAAGGAGGAAAAAAATATGAAAGATTTAAAAACTAATGTTTCAAAAAAAATTTATCAGGAGGAGTTAATAAGAATAGATTTTTCTTTAAGCTCAAAAGAAAATAAAAAGGAAAGAATAGAAGAATTTGCAAATTCTTTAGTAGAAAAAGGATACAATCAATATACTCAAAAAGTATATACTATTAAATATACTCTTTTAGAAAATAAAAATAATGTAAATGATGATTATTTTAAAAATAATCGAAATGACAAAATAAAAGTGTTTAAAAATAGTAATCATTGTATATATTTAACAAAAAATTCTATAATTATTACTAATAATGATACTAATAAGTTATTAAAAGGATATAATGAAATTTTAGAGTTAATTAGAGATAAATTATTTTGTTATGCAGATGATAAAATTTATGATGTTAGATATGAAGCAGAAACACAAGATTATATAAGAAAAATAAATGAAGTTGAAGCTTATTATAATGATTTGAGAGTTGATACACAACTAAAAGAAAAATACAATAAAGTTAGAACTAAAAGTGGATATTTAGATAAAGGAAGAACAGAAGAACATTATTCTTGCGAATATAAATCAGATTATTTTAATGAAAATAATATTTGTTATTCAAAAGTTGTTAACTTTTCTACAGCAGAATATTATAATGACTGTATAGGTAGAATTATTATAGATATTGCTACTAATTATTTTAATTCTAATGTAAAAGTAAATAGTAACAATTTAATAGAAGTTGTAAATGATTTAAGAAAGAAACAATATGATGTATTAATCTCTTGTTTTACACAAGAATATAAAGAAAAATTGTTTTAGAATAATGCTAAGGGGTCATAAAAATGACCTCTTTTTTATATTTACAAATTATAAAAAAAATAGTATAATTTAGAAATGAAATGGAGGGAGAATCTTGGATAAAACAGTAAAAGATGTTTTTAAAAATTGTGTAAGAGATAATAATTTATTTAACGATGCAAATGTAAAAGAGATAAAATTTTCTAAAAAGTTAAACGCTGTTATACTAGATTCTTATAGTGATGAAAACATACCAAAAGCAGACATAGAAGAGTTTGAAAGATGTGCAAAAAGGCAATATGAACTTTCTAGTTTTAAAATAAATTATGAATATATTGGCAAGCCAAAAGATATAGAAATAAATGATGTGTATGGTATTATTTCAAATATAAATAAAAAGTATGATTATACACAAGACATATTTGAAAATTGTAAGATAGATATAAATAATTATGATTTATCTTTGAATATAGAACTAGAAAAACCTTATTCTAATTTTTTGTGCTTGAAAAGAATAGATAGCTATATGAAAGATAGTTTAGATATACAATTTGGTAATGGGCATAAAGTATTATTTAAAGACATACCAGGATGTAAACTTCCTACTAAAGAGGCTGAAATTGTAAAGATTGAAGATTTAAATAAAGAATTTAATATACAAGAAAATGTAAACAAAGAAGAAAAGAAAGTAGCTTCAAAAGAAAAGCCTAAATTTACACCAAGACCACCACTTACTGAGGAAGAGAAAAAAGAAAGAGAGCTTGCAAAAGAGCCACAGCCAGATAATGTATTATTTGGAATTAATATTCAAAATCCTGTATTAACTAAAATTGAAGATGTTAAGCCTGATGGACAAAGAGTATGCATAAATGGACAAATAGTACTAAAAGATAATAGAGAATTAAAAAGTGGTAAGATACTTTTAACTATTGATGTAACAGATAAAACAAGTACAGTATCGTGTAAAATGTTTTTAGATAAACAAAGATTTGAAATAGTTGATGGAAAATTAAAAAAAGGTGATTATATATTACTTCAAGGTAGAGCTCAAATGGATACTTTTTCAAACGAACTTACTATAATGGTAAATAATATATGTAAAGGCGAAAAACCAGCAGAAAGAATGGATAATGCTCAAGAAAAAAGAGTAGAATTGCATCTACATACACAGATGAGTGCAATGGATGCAGTAACGTCTGCTACAGATTTGATAAAACAAGCAATAAAATGGGGACATAAAGCAATTGCAATAACGGATCATGGTGTTGTTCAGTCTTTTCCTGAGGCAAATCATGTTATTGTAGATAATTATGCTGGATTAGTAGAAAAAGAGGGGAAAGTAACAACTCAAGATATATTAGATGCTGCACCTATTAAAGTAATTTATGGTGTGGAGGGATATTTGGTAAAAGATGTTGAACCCGTTATCCCACCTCAAGATACGTATTGCGTATTTGATCTTGAAACAACTGGGTTTGATGCGGATTTAGATGGTATAACAGAAGTAGCAGTTTGTAAAGTTAGAAATGGTGAAATAATAGATGAATTTACAACTTTTGTAAATCCAGAAAAACCTATTCCATATAACGTACAAGAGCTTACTCATATAACTGATGATATGGTAAAAGATGCTCCTAAAATGAGTGAAATAATACCAGAATTCCTTGAATTTGTAAAGGGAAGTGTTCTTGTAGCACATAATGCACATTTTGATATTAGTTTTATTGCTAATAAAGCTAAAAAATTAGGTCTTGATTTTAAACCATATGTAATAGATACATATGAGATATCATTAGAATTATATAATGCAGTTGAAAATCACAAATTGGGAACTTTGGTAGAGTACTTAGGCATTGAACTTGAAGGAGCGCATAGAGCAATTAATGATACACGAGCTACAGCTAAAATGTTTATTAGAATGAAAGAAGATTGTATTAAAGAGAATATAGATATAAATAACTATATATTTACTAATATAACAGATAAATCTAGAAATTTATCTCCTAATCATATAATTATTTTAGCCAAAAATTATATTGGACTTAAAAATTTATATAAACTTGTATCATATTCACATGTATGGAATTTTCATAAAAAGCCAAAGATTTCTAGATCAATGTTAAAAAGATATAGAGAAGGACTAATTATAGGATCTGCTTGTGAACAAGGAGAGTTATATCAAGAAATATTAGATTATAAGATAGGTAAAAATGATGGAAGTAATATAGAAGAGATAGCAAACTTTTATGATTATTTAGAAATACAGCCATTAGGAAATAATGAATTTTATGAAAGAATTGGTAAAAAAGTAAAAAAAGAAGGAAAAAGACCAAAAGATGAAGAACCAGAATATATAAAACTTACTCATCAAGATTTAATAGATATAAATGTAGAGATTGTGAATATAGCAGATAAATTAAATAAACCTGTTGTTGGTACATGTGATGTACACTTTATGAATCCAGAAGATGAAATATATAGAAGAATTATACAGGCAGGTCAAGGATATGATGATGCAGATATGCAAGCACCATTATATTTTAGAACAACAGATGAAATGCTTAAGGAGTTTGATTATTTATCTAAAGAAAAAGCCTATGAAATAGTTGTGACTAATACTAATCTTGTGGCAGATTGGTGCGATAGAATAAGTCCTATTTCTGATGAAAAATGTCCTCCACATATTGAAGGCTGTGAAGATGAAATAAGAAACATAGCTATGGAAAAAGCACATAAATTATATGGGGAAAATTTACCTGCAATTGTGGAAGATAGATTGGAAAAAGAATTAAATTCTATTATATCAAATGGATATTCTGTTATGTATATAATTGCACAAAGACTTGTTTGGGATTCAAATGATCACGGATATATAGTTGGATCTAGAGGATCTGTTGGTTCGTCTTTAGCTGCATATATGACAGGTATTACAGAAGTTAATTCTCTTAAAGCACATTATAGATGTCCAAAATGTAAATATTCAGATTTTTCAGATCATGGAGTAGCAAATGGATTTGACTTACCAGATAAAAAATGTCCTATTTGTGGAGAAGATTTAGATAAGGATGGAATGGATATACCGTTTGAGACATTTTTAGGATTTAAAGGAGACAAAGAGCCAGATATAGATTTAAACTTTTCAGGAGAATATCAGGCAAAAGCACATAAATATACAGAGGTTATATTTGGTACTGGAACTACATATAAGGCAGGAACTATAGGTACTGTAGCAGAAAAAACTGCGTATGGATTTGTTAAGAATTATTTTGAAGAAAGAGGAATAAATGTTCCATCTGCAGAAATAAATAGACTAGCTCAAGGTTGTACTGGTATAAAAAGAACAACAGGACAGCATCCTGGTGGAATTATAGTTGTACCTAAAGGAAGAACAATATACGAGTTTTGTCCTGTACAACATCCTGCAGATGATCCGTATTCAGATATTGTTACAACTCATTTTGATTATCACTCAATAGATAAAAACTTATTAAAATTAGATATACTTGGTCATGATGATCCAACAGTTATACGTATGTTACAAGATATTACAGGAATTAATCCTACAAAAATACCTTTAGATGATAAAGAAACAATGGGCATATTTTCATCTACTAAACCTTTAGGTGTAACACCAGAACAAATAAAGTCTGAAGTTGGAACTTATGG
Source organism: uncultured Clostridia bacterium (assembly GCA_944387375.1). Taxonomy (GTDB): domain Bacteria; phylum Bacillota; class Clostridia; order TANB77; family CAG-465; genus CAG-465. Next base: position 69,248 of record CALXEQ010000005.1, on the reverse strand, counting down.
AGTACCAGAATTTGGAACAAAATTTGTAAGAGGAATGTTAGTAGATACAAAGCCTACAACTTTTGAAGAATTAATTCGTATATCTGGACTTTCACATGGTACAGATGTGTGGTTAAATAATGCACAAACTTTAATAGAAAAAGGAATAGTTACATTAAGTGAGGCGATATGTACACGTGATGATATAATGATTTATTTAATAAATAAAGGACTTGAGCCGGGACTTGCTTTTAAGATAATGGAGATTGTAAGAAAAGGTAAAGCTCCAAAAAAATTAACACCTGATATGGTTGAAGAAATGAAAAAGCATGATGTTCCAGATTGGTATATAGATTCTTGCTTTAAAATAAAATATATGTTTCCTAAAGCGCATGCTGCAGCATATGTAACAAATGCTTTTAGGATTGCGTGGTTTAAAGTACATATTCCTAAAGCATATTATGCAGCTTTTATGTCTATAAGAGCAGATGAATTTGATAGTGAATCTATGTTATATGGAAAAGAACGTGTACTTGCAAAAATGAGAGAAATAGACAATCAGGGAAATTCCGCATCTCAAAAAGATAAAAATATGTATCCAATACTTGAACTTGTACTTGAAATGAATGAGCGAGGTATAAACTTTTTACCAGTAGATTTATATAAGTCAACAGTAAATAAATTTACAGTTGAAAAGGATGGTATAAGGCCACCATTTTCAGCACTTACAGGATTTGGAGAAGTAGATGCTAAAAAGCTTGTTGAAGCAAGAGAAAAGTATGAAAAATTCTCATCTATTGAAGACATGACAATAAAATCTAAAATTGGTAAAGTAGCAGTAGAAACATTAAAGCAGTCTGGATGCTTGGATGGAATGCCAAAATCTGAGCAAATGGATATTTTTGATATGTTATAAAATAGCTTATTTACTGGAATTACTTGAATTATTTAATTTTCTCGTGTATAATATAAGCATAAAGGGGTGATTGCTATGAAATTAGACTTAACTGGAATTAGAATTGAAGTTACAGATGCTATAAGAAGCTTTACAGAAAAGAAAATCAAAAAATTAGATAAATTTTTTGATGAAAACACAATTTGTCATGTAACATTTACAGACAAAAGTAAAGGAAAGCAACGTGTTGATATGAGAATAGAATACAAATCACGTACTTATTTAGCACAAGAAAATACAGATGACTTATATTCAGGAATTGATGCTTTAGTAGAAAAAATTGAAGGACAATTAAGAAGAGATAAAGCAGCAATTGAAAAACAAAGAAGAACTGGTATACCAGAAATGGAAACTACTCAAGAAGATCAAGACGAATAATATAAACGAATAGCTGTGCAATGCACAGTTATTTTTTTACACATAATTTGTTGACATAATAATATAAATATGGTATAATTAAATCATGGTTGAAATATGTAATTTGCATAATAATTTAATGCATCACCAAATATATAATTATTATGGGAGGAAAAATGAAAGGTAAAAAAATGAAAAAGCTACTAGTTGGATCTTGTTTAGCTTTTGTTTTATTTGGTACATTTGTTAATTCTTCATTTTTCAATGAGAAGAAAAATGAGGCATATGGCCAAATAAAAGAGCAATATGGCCTTTCTTCAGATATAGATACTAATGATGAAACAGGACAAAATAATGAGAATACTGAAGAAGTGGTCGCGGAGCAACCAGTAGAAGAAACAAAGAAAGAGGACGTTAAAGTGACATCAAGAGGGGCTACTGAAAAAAGGACAAACGAAAATATCGTTTGGGAGTACTTGCTTGATGCAGGATACTCTGAAGTGCAAGCCGCAGGTATTATAGGAAATATGTGGCAAGAAAGTGGAGTAAATCCATCTAGACATGAATCAAACGGTATAGGTTTTGGGTTAGTTCAATGGTCTTTTGGGCGTAGACAACAGCTTGAATCTTATGCTTCAAGTAGGGGAAAATCAGCATCTGACATATATGTACAATTAGAGTTTCTAGTTAAGGAACTTAGAGAAGGTAAACAACTTCGCGGTACATATGCTGAGCAGTTTGCTAACCCTTACTCAGTAGATCAAGCTACAGAGGCTTTCTGTTGGGGGTTTGAGAGACCTCATAAAGACCATGCTAATATGGCCAACAGAAAGAAACAAGCTTGGGCAGCATATTATAGAAATGTGGACAGATAATACTGTTCACATTTCTTTTTTTTAGTAATATAATATAAATTTACAATTAGATGTTGACATAATTTTTAAAGTATGGTATTATATAAGCACGATGAGAGTGTGTATAAGCATTTATGTGAGCTACACAACCTGTATAGGTACACTTGAAAGATATTTTCATAAAAGGAGTCTCATAAGGAATCTTTTTATGAGAATATCTTTTTTTATATCAATATTAATATAGCGATAGATATTTTCAAATTTGAAAGGAGGTATACGAAAATGCAAATATGTGTTAATGATTTAAACAAGGTATTTGTGGTAAAGAGTGGTGGATTTTTTAAATCTAAAAATAAGACAGTTGTAAAAGCTGTTGAGAACGTATCATTTGAAATTAAAAAAGGCGAGATAGTTGCCTTTATAGGACCAAATGGTGCAGGGAAAAGTACTACTATTAAGATGCTTACGGGTATAATTCAACCTACTAGTGGAACTATTAATGTTTCAGGACTTACACCATCTAGAGACAGAAAAAAACTTGCTTATAAAATTGGATGTATGTTTGGACAAAAATCTCAATTATACATGCAACTTACAGTAAGAGATAGCTATAAATTACTTTGTAGTATGTATGATTTAGATAAAAAGAAAACAGAAGAAAAGATAGAAGAAATATCTAAACTTTTTAAAATAGAGGAACTATTAGATAAAGTTGTTAGAAAACTTTCACTTGGACAAAGAATGATATGTGAAATAGCTGGAAGTATTCTTCATGAACCTGAAATTATTTTTCTAGATGAGCCAACGATAGGTCTTGATATATTTGCTAAAGCAAGAATTAGAGAGATAATAAAAAAGATGAATGAAGAGAAAGGAACAACTATATTTTTAACAAGTCATGATATAGGAGATGTAGAAGCATTATGTAACAGAATAATTATAATAAATAACGGAACTATAGTTACAGACTCTACAATAGAAGATTTAAAATCTAAATATTTGTCTACTAAAAAAATAAAGATATCCTATGATACTAGTTTAAATACAAATAAATTTAAATATAAAGTGGATAAAGTTGATGAAAATAGAATAGAGCTTACTGCAAATACAAATGAAATTAATATAGGGGAATTATTATCATATTTTACTTCTGTTGGAAATATTGTAGATATTCAAATAGAGGCAACTCCTTTAGAAGATGTTATAAAAAAGATATATAAAGAAAGGAGAAAAGTATGAGAAAATATTTAGAAATTTTTAAATTTAATTTGAAAACTGAGCTAAATTTTAAGGTGGATTACTTTTTTTCATTATTATCTTTTGCAGTACACATATTTGTTTTTAATGCTTTATGGGATTTTATATTGCAAGATAAAGCAATACTTGGATATACTAAAAGTCAGTTAATATGGTATATTATTGTTGGAGAATTTATAGCTTATTCTATAGGAAAGAAAAATTATTTAAAGGTTTCAGATATGATAAAAAATGGTGATGTTGCTAATTTACTTACTAAGCCTGTAAGTTTTATTAAGTATATTTTTGCACAAGAAGCTACATCAATAATAAATATTGTTGTAAATTTTTTATTTGGTATTGTATTTGGACTGGTTATGGCTGGAAGTTTGGAGTTAACTTTTTTACAAGTACTATTTTTTATTGTATCAATAACTATATCTTTACTAATAGCTTTATTTGTACAAATATTAATAGGAATGCTTGCTTTTATAACTGAAGAAAATCAATCTTTTTATCTTATAATTTCTAAAGCAATGCTACTTTTAATATTTACACCATTAGAATTTTTTCCACAAGTTGTACAAACAATATTAAGATTTTTACCAACAACTTATATAATTTATGCACCAGGAAAGATATTAGTAGATTTTGATGTTAATATGGCGTTAACTTTAGTTGCATCTCAAGTAATTTCCTTTTTATTTGTTTATATATGTGTATATGCACTAAATAGGAAAGGAGTGAAAAATATAAATGTTAATGGAGGTTAAAAATAATATTAGATATTTTTTTAATGCCGTAAAAATAGGTATAAAGTCTGCTATGGCGTATAAAGTAAGCTTTTTAGTACAAGTTATTTTTATGGTAATAAATAATTTTTTCTTTTTAATTTTTTGGGGAGTCATATTTAGTAATACAGGCGAATCTTCAGGAATAACTTTTAATAATGTATTATATTTATGGTCTTTTTCCACCATTGCTTATGGAGTAACATATTTCTTTTTTGGTGGTGTAAGAAAGATAAATGATTATATAATAACAGGAAGTATGGATAGCTTTTTACTACAACCCAAAAACATATTATTAAATGTATTAACTTCACAATGTAATTTTTCCGCATTTGGAGATATTTTATATGGGTTAGCTGTAGGAATAGCTGCAACAGGTGGTGATATATCTAAAATGATAATATTAATATTTTTAGGTATATTTGTAAGTGTATTTTTTATATCTACAGAGATAATATTAAGATCTCTTACTGTGTGGATAGGAGATACAAAAACTATAGCTAATAGATATGTAGAAATGCTACTTATAACGTTTTCAACATATCCAGAAAATATATTCAAAACGGGAATAAAGGTTCTATTATATACAGTTATACCTGTTGCGTATTTAGCATATTTGCCATCCAATATAATGTATCAATTTAATATATTAGATTTACTATGTGTTTTACTAGCTGGAGGCATATATTTAGCTTTAGCAATATTTGTATTTTATAAAGCGATTAAAAATTATGAATCAGGAAATAATATGTCGATGAAAGGATGAAAAAATAAGTGTGTTATTAATTTAATTTTTAATAACGCACTTATTTTTTTGTATTGTAATGAAAATAATATTTTTGCTATAAAATATTATTAATAATATAATAAAGTTAGAATGTTTCAAAAACAATACAAAATAATTACAAAATGTTGACAAAAAACACAGACCCGTGTTATACTGATTATGTGAACTTTAACAAAAATTTAATATTTTATCAAAACTAGAATTATGTAAATCAATATCACAATAAAACTGCTAAAAACATTGACTATAAAGGAATATTGTGGTATAATAATATTGTAGACTAGAGAATAAAACATTAAGGTTTGTTTTATAGGAGGGATGTATTTATGGTAAAGTTTTTTAAAAATGCAAAAAGATTAAGACTTAAAATTGCCAGTATGATACTATTAGTAGTATTACTTACCTTAGAGTTTAGTCCATTTGCAGTAAAAGCAACAGCTAACCAACTACAAGTATATGCTCCAGGAGCTGTATCTGTAGGTTGGGACTCATATAATGGAAAAAGCGTGTTTTATAGTAATTCAACTTTAGGTGGAACTACTGCTTACTGTATAGACTATACTTTTGGTATACCAAGTGGTACTATGACATTTAGAGATTACCTATCAGACCAAGGTTTAGCAATTTTGATACATGGTTATCCAAATTGTTCACCAGCGTCTTTAGGATGTAACACTGAAGATGAAGCATACATGGCAACACAAATGGCGTTATGGGAAGTATTAAACAGAACTGGTGAATCTCACAAAGCTGGTTTAATATTTAGAGTTGAAAACGTAACACCAAAAGCTGGTATGGAAGGTTTTTATCAAAGATCTGTAGCAGCCGCTAAAAAATTAGTAGCTATGGCAGAATCTGATCCTTACACAGATGTACCTACATTAACAGTTACTACTCAAAATGCAACATTAAGTTATATAGGTGACGATGCTTTAATGGGACCTTACAAAGTAGATGTTACAGGAGTAGATAAATCTAATGTTAGATCTATAACAGCTACATTAGAAAATGCTCCAGCATCAGCAAGAATTACAGATGCACAAGGTAATACAAAAACTAGCGTAGCAAATGGTGATTCTGTATATGTAAGAATGAGTTCTAGTGAAGCAAAAACATCATTTAATTTAGTATTTGCATCAGATGTTGACAGAACAGTTGGTTGTATCTATACACAATCTGGTAATACACAAGACTATGTTAGATTAGATACAGTACCTGTTAATATGCGTCAACCAATAACAATTAATTGGACACCAGGTCAAAGTTATGGTAGAATCGAGTTAACAAAAATTGATGATACAGATAAACCTGTAGCAGGTGCAAAATTTAGACTTGAAAGAGCTGATGGAACAGTAATTGCTGAAGAAGTTGAAACTAGTGTAGATGGTAAAATTATATTTACTAATGTTCCAGTAGGAGATTATGTATTAATTGAAACTGAAGCACCAAAAGGTTATACTATAACTAATGCTACTACTAATGTTACAGTTAAAAAAGCTGAAACAACATATGTAGAAGTAGAAAATGAAAGAACAAGAGGAACAATTATAGTTGTAAAAACTGATGATGAAGGAACACCTATAGAAGGTGTAAAATTCAATATCATGAATGATGAAAAAGAAGTTATTCAAACAATTACAACAAATGCAGATGGTTTAGCTGGTGTAACTGATTTACCATTAGGAACATATTACTATCAAGAAATAGAAGCTCCAGATAATGTAATTATGGATACAGGCGTATATGAATTTAAATTAGAAACTAATGGTCAAGTTTTAAGAGTAGACGTTGAAAATGAAAAAGTTAGAGGATCATTAAAAATCACTAAAGTAGATGATAAAGATACTCCAATTGCCAACGTTAAATTTGATATCTTAGATGAAAGTAAAAATGTTGTTGATACAATAACAACAGATGAAAATGGTGTTGCTGTATCTAAAGATTTATTACCAGGAACATACTATTATAAAGAAGTAGAAGTTCCAGATGGTTATATAATGGATTCTACAGAATATGAATTTAAGTTAAACAATGAAGGCGAATTAAAAGCTGTAAAAGTTGTAAACTATCCTGAAAAAGGTAAACTACAAATTACTAAATATGATAGTAATGGTGCAACATTAGAAGGCGTTAAGTTTGATATCTTAGATGAAAATAAAAATGTTGTTGATACAATAACAACAGATGAAAATGGTGTTGCTGTATCTAAAGATTTACCAGTAGGAACATATTACTACAAAGAAACTGAAGCTCCAGATAACGTTGTTATGGATGAAGCTGAACATGAATTTATATTAACAGAAAATAATCAAGTTGTTCAAAAAACAGTAGTTAATGATTTACAAGAAGGTAAATTAAAAATAATTAAAGTAGATGAAAATAGTGAACCTCTTGCAGGTGTAAAATTTGAAATCTACGATGAAGATATGAACTTTATATGCGATATGACAACTAACGAAGAAGGTATTGCAGAATCTTGTGAACTTGAAAAAGGAACTTACTATTATAAAGAAGTAGAAGCTCCAGAAGGAATTGTAATTGATGAAGAAGCACATAAATTTACAATTGAATATGACGGACAAAACGTTGTAGAAAATGTTGTAAATAACTTTGTAAAAGGTAAATTACAAATCACTAAATTAGTAGATGGAACAAATACACCATTAAAAGATGTTAAATTTGCTATATTAGATTCTGAAAGAAATGTTATAGAGGAAATAATAACAGATGAAAATGGTATTGCTACATCTAGTAACTTACCATATGGAACATACTACTTTAAAGAAATAGAAGCTCCAGATGGATATATAATGGATGGCCAAGAACATGAATTTAGCATAGTTGAAAACAATGACTTAATCGAAGCTGTTGTATACAACCATAAAGCTGAATTACCAAAAACTGGTGGTCTATTAAGTGACAACATGATGATAGTATTAGCAGTATCTGCAATTAGTATAGTAGGCTATATAATTGCAAGAGCTATATCTTCAAAAAAAGAAGAATGTTAATATAATATACTAAAAATAAAAAGAAGATAGTGTAAAAACTATCTTCTTTTTTATGTCAATAATTTGATTTCAAATGTCTTATATGATATAATATTGTGGAAATTATATATAAAGGAGGAATAATTATGAAATCCAAAAAAAGAAAGATTAATATCGATGGGTTTAAACAAAAACTTATGGATTGGTTTTTAAGTGATGAAGGCAAAGAAATGGTTGAGGAATATAAAAAACTTCCAGAAGAAGAAAAGCAAAGATTAAAAAGACAAAGAAAGAAATATATTGTAGGAACTATAATTTTACTATTAATTAGTTCTGTACTAATTTACAATATAAATTCTAATTTTAAAGAAAACAATACTTTGCCTCAAAATATTGCTACAGTTACAAAAACCAAAAAAGAGCCTAAGACTATAACATCGGGTGAACTTACAAAGTATATGATAGATGATTTAAATAATATATATGTAAAAATAGCAAATACAAAGCTTGGAGATAATGTTGCTTATTCTATAACATATAATTATGATATTATTCCTCAAGGTGAATTATCATATACAAAATATTTTGTAAGTGGAGAACTTACATCTGTTTTTATGAATGGATATCCTAATTTAAGTTATGAGGAGATGGACCTTCAAAATGAAGAAGAAGCATATATTGCCACACAACTTGCAGTATATGAAATCATATCACGTAAGCAATTAACTGATATATCTAATGGAACTTTTTCTTTGGATATGATAAGAGCAAGTGAAGAACAGTATGAAGAGATGGTAGATAGAATGCTAAATAAGGCTAAAGAGTTAGCAAATTATGCGATGGAAAATCCATATAATTCTAATGCTACGTCAAGTGTTGAATTAGATAAAGTTGAGTTTGAACATATAAATGATGATACAACTATTGCTGGACCTATATATATTTATCCAACTAGTGATGAATATATGAAAAGGGTATATGGAGAAGAGTTAGAAGAGACATCAGATTTAAGTTTAAAAAGCTATTTTGAACAAAATAAGTGCAGTATTGTAGATGAGAATATGAATGAAATTAGTAAGGTAGAGGCAAATCAACCGTTTTATGTAAAAATTGACGGACCAAGAAATTATTTTGTCCAAGTTACTATAAGTACTAATTTAAAGAGACCATTTACCAAAATATATAGTTCGGATAATTCTAAAAAACAGTATATAATATTAGATTCAAGAGATTTAGTAATAAAGTCTATTAAATCAATTGCTTCAGAAAATGTAAAATTTGCAAAGGCATATATTAAATTTTTTAATACACAACAAGAAGACATAGAAAATGTTAGCTATCGTATATATGATGAAAATGGTCAGATGTTGCAAGATGTAGATGGATTTTCAAATAATAATACACCTATTTGCTTACCTATTGGAAAATATTATATTCAGCAATATGATGCTCCAGATGGATATATAATAAATCAAACAAAATACGAATTAAATATAACAGGAGAAGAAGAAAAAGTAGAAATTAATATTGTAAATGATTCTATTTATTCTTTATCAAAAAGTTACTAATTTTATTAGTAGCTTTTTTCTTTAAATGCCTATATTTCAACTAAAATTGAAATAAAATAGATAAAATAAAAATATATAATATAAAAATATAATATTGATGTAATAATTAAGATATTAAGCATAATATGGTGACAATGAATTACATAAGTAAGAATTATGAGTATTGCATACTAAAAAATGTTATGCTAGAATTCAGTTAAGAAAAAAATAAATTTAATTGATAATTATGAAATTAGTAAATGGGAAAATATAATTATTTTAAAAAAGAAAACAGTAAAATAGAGTAAAAAAATAATATAATATAGAATTGGTTAATACACTAAATATAGTTCCCCCAACACTATTAGTTTTATGTATATAACTCCACATCAGTATGAAATGGAATAAAAGGTGTGGGAAAAGATTTGAAGGATATTATTTTGTCTTTAATTATTGTTAAAAAAATAAATAATTCTATATGAATGAGATTAAAAAGGAAAAAATTGAACGGATTAGTAACCATAGGGTAAAAAAATATAAGTAATTATTTATTTAAAATATTAATTAGTATTAATGTTTCGTATATAGAGAAGAGGTTGATAGTTTAAAGAAAAGATAGTTTTAAATTATGATTTTTAAACATGAGATAATTATTATAGTTAAAATAGGTAAAATCTATTGCAAGGAGCTCATAAATTTAATTATTTATAATTTAAGTATTATCTAAAGTTTATGTCTATGTTATAGACAATATGTTATTATATAATGTTTTATATTCATATAAACTATATTATTTAAAAATATTAAATTTAATATTTTTGGTAATATATTTATATAAAATATTTAAATATATTGTTATACGCTTTAAAGAATGTTATATAATAAATGAAATTAAATATATTTTAAAAAAATTTTTTATTAGTATTTATTTAAGTTTATTAAGATATAATGATTACTAATAATTATAGCAATAGTAAAGTTTAAATATTTGAAGTAATATAAAGTTAATATATAAGTTATACATAAGAGAGGTATATGATAATGGAAAACGATTTAATGTTACCTGTAACAGGAGGTTTTTTTAGTACCGATGGTCTAATAATAGTGGGTGTTGCTATAGCTTTTGCTATAGGATACGTAATATTTTGTGTTTTAAGAGAAAACAAAAAAGATGAACTAAAAGGCTTTAATGATGACGATTTTATAAATGATGATAAAACAAGACAATAGAATGTTTTAAAATGTTTTATAACAACCTAGAGGATATTATATCTTCTAGGTTTATTTGACTTTAATGATATAATAATGTTGTTGCGAGGTAGAAATGAGTAGAATATATAATTTTAAAGAAAACATAAATGAAGAAGAATTAAAAAATATAGCTAATATATTAAAAGAGGGAGGAATTGTAGTTTTTCCAACAGAAACAGTTTATGGTATAGGTGCTGATGCTACAAATGATAAAGCTGTAGAAAAAATATTTAAAGCAAAAGGAAGACCACAAGATAATCCATTAATTGTGCATATAAGTAATTATGATATGTTAAAATCTGTTGCTAAAAATATTAATAATATCGAAAAAAAGTTAATGGATAAATTTTGGCCAGGGCCTCTTACAATAATTTTAAAAAGTAATAATAAAGTTGCAGATTCTGTAACAGCAGGACTTGATACTGTTGGAGTTAGAATGCCTTCAAATGATATCGCATTAAAAATAATAGAGGCATCTAATAGACCAATTGCAGCTCCTAGTGCCAATGTGTCGGGTAGACCTAGTGGAACTAAAATAGAAGATATTTATAGTGAATTAAAAGATAGAATAGATCTATTTGTAGATGGAGGCCCCACAGATATAGGAATAGAATCTACAGTAGTTAAGGTGGAAAATAATACAGCTATAATATTAAGACCTGGTAAAATTAGTTTAGAAGATATACAAGAATTAGGAATTAATGCTAAGTTAGATAAACATATTTTTGCTGATGTAAAGAAAAATGAGAAAGTAGAATCTCCAGGTATGAAACATAGACATTATGCACCAAATACTCAAACAATATTAATAGAATATGCAGAAGATAAAATAATGGTGGATAAAGTGGATAAGTATATAAATAATAATAAAAATCTAAATATAGCTGTTGTATGTTTTGATGAGCATGCTAAATATTACCAAAATAAAAATATTAAAATTATTAAAATGGGTAGTATAAAAGATCCACTTCAAATATCTAAAAATATTTTTTCTATACTAAGATATATAGATAAATTGGAACTAGATGTTTGTTTAATAGAAGGAATAAATAAAGATCATATTGGAACTGCAATAGAAAATAGATTAATTAGAGCGTGTGAATATAATATATTATAAAAGTAAAAGTTAAAACTTTACTTTTATAGAAATTTATGTAATAATATAGTTGTTGAGAAAAAATGGGAGTGATTTGAATGATTTATATTTTAACAGGTGGTCCTGCAACAGGAAAAGGAACAAGATCAGAAATTCTTGCAAATGCTTTAAAAATACCACATATAGCAACAGGTGATATGCTAAGAGAAGTTGCATTACATGATGAAGATATAAGGGAAAAACTTGCAAATGGAATACTTATATCTGATGAGATAATTACAAAATTATTAGAAGATAGAATAAAAAAAGATGATTGTAAGGAAGGTTTTGTTTTGGATGGATATCCAAGAACATTTAAACAAGCAGAATTATTAGATGAATTATTAAATAAATTAGGAAGAAGTATAACAAAAGTTATCGAACTTACTGTTCCAGATGAACTTGCATTTAAAAGAATATTAGAAAGAAAAAAATGTGAAAAATGTGGAAGAGTATATGGAATAGATTTTCCACCTAAAGTTGAAGATGTATGCGATGACTGTGGTGGACATTTAAGTGTTAGAACAGATGATACAAGAGAAACTTTATCTAAAAGAATTAACACTTATAGAGAAAATGCCAAAGCAATATTGGATTATTATAGACAAAAAGGATTATTAATGACAGTAGACGCATCTTCTAATCCTGAATCTGTAATAGAAGATGCTAAAAAATAAATTAGAAAGTGTGATTTAAAATGATAAGTATTAAAAATTCTAAAGAAATAGAATGCATGAGAGAAGCTTGTAAAGTAGTAGCTTTAGTGTATGAAGAGCTTGAAAGTAAAATTAAGCCTGGAATGTCTACTTGGGAGCTTGATCAGATAGCAGAAAAGAAAATGAGAAGTTTAGGTGCAATTCCTGCAGAAAAAGGATATGATATAGGAATAAGAGGAGTTCCTCCATTTCCTGCATCTATCTGTGTATCAATAAATGATGAGGTAATTCATGGAATACCTTCTAAAAAAAGAATAATACAAGAAGGAGATGTTGTAAGCATTGATACAGTTGCGCTAAAAAATGGATTTAATGGTGACGCTGCAAGAACTTTTATTGTAGGAAAAGGTACTAAAGAGGCACAAAGACTAGTAGAAGTTACAAAACAAGCTTTTTTTGAGGGAATAAAATATGCAAAAGTTGGAAATAGAATAGGTGATGTTTGTCATGCTATAGGCGAATATGTAGCATCACAAGGATATAGTGTTGTACGTGAGTTTCAAGGACATGGAATCGGAAGAGATATGCATGAAGATCCTGGCATTCCAAATTATGGAAAAGCTGGAAGAGGTGTAAGACTTCAAGAGGGAATGACTCTTGCAATTGAGCCTATGGTAATTGAGGGAAAACCAGATATATTAGAGCTTAGTGATGGATGGACAATAATAACAGAAGATGGAAGTTTAGCAGCACATTATGAAAATACTATCTTAATAACAAAAAATGGTCCTGAAATACTTACAATGACAAAAAAAGAAAAACAAGAAAATAATGTTAAATAATTTGATATGGAAATCTATTGGAAAATAGGTTTCTTTTTTTAAATACTTAAATATCAAAAAAAAACGATAAAACAGTTGACAATATTTATAATTTAAGCTATAATATATGTGTTATATTTTGCTCTAATAGAGCACTAAAAGATAATAGGGAGGTAGAAAAATGCCAAAAGATGACGTTATAGAAGTTGAAGGAGTTGTTGTTGATGCATTACCAAATGCAACATTTAAAGTAAGACTTCAAAATGGACATGAAGTTTTAGCTCATATATCAGGAAAACTAAGAATGCATTATATAAAAATTTTACCTGGTGATGAAGTTAGAATCGAGTTATCTACATACGATTTAAATAAGGGCAGAATTACATGGAGAAAAAGTAAATAACCTATTATTTAATAACTTAGATATAAATAGTCTTTTTGAAGCGGCTGTAAAAGAATTTAAGCCTAAAATTCTTTTATTTTAAAAAGATTATTTATTATATATAATTTTATACTTACTTTTGTTAATTAATTAACAAAACTTTTAAGGAGGATTTAAAATGAAAGTAAGACCATCTGTAAAAAAAATTTGTGAAAAGTGTAAGGTTATCAGAAGAAACGGCGTTGTTCGTGTAATCTGTGAAAATCCTAAACACAAACAAAGACAAGGTTAATTTGGGGGGTATAGTAAATGGCACGTATAGCTGGAGTAGATTTACCAAAAAACAAAGTTGCAGAAATTGGACTAACAGCAATATATGGTATAGGTCGTTCTGCATCTAGAAAGATATTAGCAGAAGCTGGTATCGAAACAACAAAAAGAGTAAAAGATTTTACAGAAGACGAAGAAGCAAAAATCAGAGAAATAATCGAAAGAGATTATGTTGTTGAAGGAGATCTTCGTAAAGAAGTAGCTTTAAACATTAAAAGATTAATGGAAATTAATTGCTACAGAGGACAAAGACATAAAAGAAAATTACCTGTTCGTGGTCAAAGAACAAAGACAAATGCTAGAACAAGAAAAGGTAAAGCAGTTGCAATAGCAGGTAAGAAAGGAGTATAGTAAAAATGGCTGATAAGAAAAAAGTAGTATCAAAGAAAAAAGTTAAAAAGAATGTATCAACTGGTGCTGCACACATTCAATCTTCATTTAACAATACAATTGTTACAATGACAGATTCTCAAGGTAATGTATTATCATGGGCTAGTGCTGGTGGATTAGGATTTAAAGGTTCTAGAAAAAATACTCCTTTTGCAGCAGGTCAAGCAGCAGAAGCAGCAGCTAATGCAGCTAAAGAACATGGACTAAAAACAGTAGAAGTATTTGTAAAAGGACCTGGTTCTGGAAGAGAAGCAGCAATAAGATCACTTCAAGCTGCAGGATTGGAAATAAACATGATTAAAGATGTTACTCCAATACCACATAATGGTTGTAGACCACCAAAAAGAAGAAGAGTATAGTGGGGGTGTAAAGATAAAATGGCAAGATATACAGACGCAGTATGTAAGAAATGTAGAAGAGAAGGTTCTAAACTTTTCTTAAAAGGCGAAAGATGTAATACAACAAAATGCGCTATAGACAGAAGATCATATGCTCCAGGACAACATGGTAAAAACAGAGTGAAATTATCTGAATATGGTCTTCAACTAAGAGCAAAACAAAAAGCAAAAACATATTATAGAGTTTCTGAATCACAATTTAGAAAATATTATGAAGAAGCATTCAGAAGAGAAGGAGTTACTTCTGATGTATTATTTGAACAATTAGAATTAAGATTAGACAATGTTGCTTATAGAATGGGAGTTGGTGCTTCAAGAGCTGAAGCTAGACAATTAGTAAGCTACGAAATGTTAGAAGTTAATGGTAAAAAAGTAAACATTCCATCTTATATTTTAAAAGTTGGAGATGTTGTAAAAGTTAGAGATTCTAAAAAAGATAATAAAGCTATAGTAAATTCACTAGAAGCTAACAAATTAAAAGCAGTTCCATCTTGGTTAGAACTTGACAAAGAAAAAATGGAAGCAAAAGTATTAAGAAAACCAGTTAGAGATGATGTTGACTTAGACGTTCAAGAAAATCTAATAGTTGAGTTATATTCTAAAAACTAGTTAAAAGAAAAATAAAATCATTTAAAATAGTGCGTGTAATCAGAGCGTGCTAGAAGGAGGAAATAAAATGATTGAAATGCAAAGACCAGAAATAAAATGTGTTAATGTTGATGCAGACACATTTTATGCAAGATTTGAAGTTGAACCTCTAGAAAGAGGATTTGGAATTACACTAGGTAATTCATTAAGAAGAATATTATTATCTTCTTTACCAGGATATGCTATTGATACTATTAAAATTGATGGTATAGCACATGAATTTTCTACAATACCAGGTGTTACAGAAAATGTTACAGATTTAATTTTAAACTTAAAACAAGTTTGTTTAAAATCTGATGATAGAGATGATAAAGAATTATCTATTAAAGCAAAAGGACCTTGTGAAGTTTTAGCAGGAGATATAATTACTGATTCAACTTTATCAGTTGTAAATAAAGATTTACATATTGCTTATTTAGATGATGATGCGGAATTAAATATTGAAATGACAGCTATTAAAGGAAGAGGCTATAGAGAAGGTAGCAGAGCTAACTATGAAGATTTACCAGCAAATGTTTTACCTATAGATTCAATATTTACACCTGTTAAAAAAGTGAATTTTCAAATTGAAAAAACTAGAGTTGGTCAAAGAGCAGATTATGATAAATTAACTATGGATATTTGGACAAACGGTGTTATTGAACCATATCAAGCTTTAAGTATGGCTGCAAGAATTTTAAATGAACATTTAGAAATGTTTATAGATTTATCTGAAATAGCAAAAACTATGTCAATTATGTCTCAAAAAGAATTATCTATGAAAGATAAACTTCTTGAAACACCTATTGAAGAGTTAGAATTTTCAGTAAGATCATATAATTGCTTAAAAAGAGCAGGAATACATACAGTAGCAGATATAGTAAGTAAGACTGAACAAGATATGATAAAAGTTCGTAATCTAGGTAAAAAATCATTAGAAGAAGTAATGAATAAAATCGCAGATTTAGGACTTGAATTTAAAAGTAAAGAAGACTAATTAAAGGAGGAAATTTACAATGCCAGGAACAAGAAAACTTTCAAGAACAACTTCTCATAGAAAAGCAATGCTAAATAATTTAGTTACTTCTTTAATTCTTAATGGTAGAGTTGAAACTACACTTGCAAAAGCAAAAGAAGTTAAACCTCTAGCAGATAGTTTAATTGATTTAGCTATTAAAGAAAAAGATAATTTTGAAACTAAAGAAAAAACAGTTTCAAGAGCTAAATTAGATAAAAATGGTAAGAAAGTTAAAGAAACTAAAACATCAAAAAATGGAAATAAATATGAAGTTATAGTAAGAGAAGTAGTAAAAGAAGAAGTTAAAGTTGATAGTGCTTCTAAACTTGCTGCAAGAAGAAAAATGTTTAAAACATTAAATAAAGTAAGTGATTCTAAAGGAAATACAATTGACTTAACTGAAAAATTATTTAATGAAATTGCTCCAAAATATGAAGCTAAAGGTGGTTATACAAGAATAACTAAATTAGTTGCTAGACGCGGTGACGGAGCAGATATGGCTATAATTGAATTAATATAGTAAAAAACTAAAGACTTGGAGAAAAACCAGGTCTTTTTTTGATTTTATTTAAAATATATGGACAAAATATAATATTTTTGTATCTATATAAGTGTATACAATTTGAGAGGAGAAATTATGGAAGTACTTCTAGATATTAAAAAAGCTCAAAAAGGAGATAAGCAAGCTTTTTGTAGAGTTATTGAAAATATTCAAAGAAAATTATATATAATCGCAAGAAGTAGACTTAGTAATGCAGAAGATATAAAAGATGCAATGCAAGACACTATTATGTATGCTTATATAAATATAAAAAAATTAAAAGAAGTTGAAAAATTTAATGCATGGATTACTAAGATATTAATAAACTCATGTAATAAAATTTATAATCAAAAGAAAATTAATATACTTTCTTATAGTGAGTTTGATGAAAATAAATTTAAGTATGAAAGTGATTTTATAGATTTAGAAAATAATATGAATTTTTTTAATATAATAGATTTTCTAGATGTGCAAGAAAAAACTCTAATTACTATGTATTATTTAGATGAGTATACAACAAAGGAAATAAGTGAGATTTTGGATATAAATGAAAGTACATTAAGAAGTAAATTATCTAGTATAAGAAATAAAATAAAAATGCATTTAGGAAAGGAGAATAAATAATGGATGATAAGGAATTAGACTTATTGTTAAAAGAAAAAATAAATCAAATTCAAGTTCCTAATGATATAAGCAATTCTATTGAAACTATTTTTGATGAAAAAATATTAAAGAGAAAAGATAATTATTTAAAATATGTAGCATCTATTATTGTATTTTTAGGTATTATTGTATCTGTGGTGTTTTTAAATATAAAATATAATGAGAATATAAATGAAAATACAAATCAAAACACTAATCAAAATGTGAGTGACAGTGTACAAGTAGATAATTTATATGGAATTATAGATGTTACAAAAGATGAAAATCAAAATACACTTTCTTTTATGTATGATATAGATACAAAAGATATAAAGACTATATTTGATACTTTAGATTATGATGTGGTAATAGCTAAAGTAGAAAATATTAGTTATACAAATTTCGACACTAAATATTATACTCAAGGTGGACAGGAGTATGTTAAAGAAGATTATGTACCAGTAAGAACTATAGCTGATATAAAAATTATAAAAAGTATAAGAGGAGATTTTAAGCAAGATGAAAATTTAGTAGTTAGAGCAGAAGGTGGAATATTAGAATATAATGAATATATGAAATACTGGGATTATTATAATATGGAGCCTTTAGATATAGATAGAATAGAAAAAGAGTATAATGACTATATAAATGCTGGAAAAGAAAAAGTATATATAAGTGAATTTAGAGAAAATGATATAAAACTTGAAGAAGGAAAAACATATATGATGTTTATTAGAAAAATGGCAGGTAATGAATATTTTACAAACTTATCTAAAAATTTATTAAGAGAATATGATATAAATACTGACATGATTTTAAATAATGATACTAAAGAGTATCAAGATATTAACTCTGTTTTGTATTAGGAGGAGAGTTTATGAAGAAAAAGTATATATTAATTAGTTTTATTTTAGCTTTAAGTTTAGTTGCCATAATTTTAGTTATAAAACTTAATACTAAAACACAAAATAATACTATACTAGAAGAATCTATAAGTGATATTGATCAAGTTATTTTAGAAGAAACACCAAAGTATAAAATTTTTACATATGTAACTAATGAGATTAAAGAAATAGCAACGGATTCTGCAAGTGTTGTATGCTTTAAAGAGCCATTTACAATAGAGTCGTTAAAAAAATTATGTACAGACATTGCGATAATAAGGGTAATATCTTTAGATTATATGGATATGAATGTAAGTATGCTTGGAATGACTTTTGGAAAAGCACTTATAAATAATTCTATTTATGGTACACTTAAAGAGGGAGATGTAATAACATATATGAAGCCAGGCGGATATGTGGATATGGAAACATATAATAATGCACAACCTGAGGCTGCAAGGGAAAATAGATTAAAAGTAAGAGAAATGTATGGGATTAATACTCCACTTAGTGAAGAATATGCAAATTTGCGTGTTAATAAGGATATTAATATAGAAGAAGGAAAGACTTATTTAGCATATCTTACATATAATGAAAAAAATAAAGGATATGAGATAATAGGTCTTGAAATAGGATTAAGAGAGGTGCAAATACCACAAGAAACTGAATATGTAAGTGTAATTAATCTAGACTTTGAAAAAACTAATATTTTAAATAATGAAACACAAGAATATGAGAATTTAAAAGAATATATAGATAATAATATTAATAATTAAAGAAGATAAGTTTTTTCTTATCTTCTTTATATTTTATTCGTATAATCTTTATTTATAATATTGCCAGATAATACACTATAGATGTTAGATGCTTTGATATCTAAAGCCAAAGATTTTTTTACTATTTCAGACTGACTATTTAATATTTTATCATTAATAGATGTAAATATTTTACATTTAGATTTTTTATTTATTAAAGAAAGCAAAGAATTCTTTATATTACTATTTATTGTAAGTATATGTATATATGCGTTAGTAGAATTATTTAATTGTAGAAAATCTTCTTTTGATATATCAAGTAAAATATATATAAGTATTCTTTTTATTTTACTTAATTGATATCTTTTACTTTTAATATTGTGAATAAATTCATCATAATTATTTGAAATATTTATTGCATTATATATTTTATTTTCAAGACCTTCTGTAACTTCATTTATATTTTTTATATATTCTTTCCCCTTACTAACAATATTGTATTGTACTATTTTATAAAAATTATCGTTAAACATAATTTTTTCAAAGTAGTTTTCTTTATATGGTAAATAATTATAAACATTATTATTATTTTCATGTAGCATTTTTCTAATGCTAGTTGCACTGGTTATATTTTCCTGTTCATTTCTTTTAATAGCTATAGGTATAATACTACTTTTAAGTTTTATTAATGATTTTATATATTCTATTGCAAGAATATTATTGGAAAGAGAAGATACAGTGAGCTCTTGTGCAGTTAAAAAGCTACTAATTGCATTTTGTCTTGCACTAGCAAACGAAATCCCTTCTTTTAATTCTTCTTCTATAATTTTCCATATTTCCTTTTCATTTGTAATTATTTTATTTGCAATACTACTCAACTCATCTATATTTGCTGTCTCACTTCCAAAACATAAATAATCTATACAATTTAAACTATTTAATATATTTACAGCTCCAAATGCAAAGTATTGTGAGCTAGCTGTAGCATATATTGTAGGTAATTCTATTATAGCATCAGCTCCATTTTCAATTGCGATTTTTGCTCTTTTAAATTTATCTATTATAGATATATTGCCAAGTTGTGTAAAATTACCAGATATAATACAAATAGCGATATCTGCATTTGTTATTTGTTTAGCTTTTTGTATTAGATATTTATGTCCATTATGAAATGGATTAAATTCAGCAATTATTCCAACAATTTTCATTAAATTCACTTCCTTATTGATATTACGTTATTTCTATGTTAATATTATACATGTAAGTTTAGCATAAATCAATAATGGAGGAGTTATGAAGAAAGTAATATTATATACAGATGGTGCATGCAGTGGTAATCCTGGCCCTGGTGGATATGCTGCAATATTAATATATAATAATATTGAAAAAGAAATAGTAGGTGGACAAAAAGATACTACTAATAATAAAATGGAAATGATGGCTGTAATTAAGGGACTTGAGATGCTAAAAGAGCCATGTGAAGTTGAAGTTTATAGTGATAGTGCATATGTTGTAAATTCCATTGAAAAAGGATGGATATATTCATGGAGAAAAAATGGATGGAAAAAGGCAGATAAAAAGGAAGTAAAAAACATAGATTTATGGGAAAGACTCTTAAAACAACTTGAAATTCACAAGGTTACTTTTAATAAAGTAAAGGGGCATGCACAAGATGAGTTAAATAATAGATGTGACAAGCTTGCAGTAGAGCAAAGAGAAAAATTTGAATAAAAATTCACCATATAGCATAGAGTGTTATATGGTGATTTATTATGAATAAAAGCATACAAAAGTATATATTAGAAAATTTACACACAATATTAAAATTATTAATTATTTATTTAGTAGGAATAGTTATTGGCATAATACTATTTAATTTGTCTAATATAAAAACAGATTATGTAGATATCGTAAAAAATGTATTTGATAGTGTTAATCAAGAAAATTTTAAATCAGTAAACGTTATATTAAATGGATTAAAAAACAATGTTTTATTTATAGGGTTGTTATATTTATCTTTAATAACATTAATTGCACCAATAGCAGTTTGTGTATTATTAATGTTAAAGGCTATTATAACAGGAATATATATTTGCTGTTTATTTAGTGTGTTTGGTGTTGGAAGCGGACTAATAGCTGTATTTTTAAGTGTTATACTACCATTGATTTTTACTTTATCAGCATATATTTTTATATCAAATAACATAATTAATATATATATATCTTTTACAAGTGATGGAAAAATAGAATTTAAAGATATCATAAAAAATATATATTGGTTAATAATTTCATTCTCATTAATTTCATTTTCTTTAGTTTTAGAGCAAGCAATGACAGGTATTATTTTTAATTTATACAAAGGTTTATAGTATAGAAAATCACTAAACATAGAAACATTACATAATTTTCGCCAAAAAGCTTGCAAATTGTATTGAAATAGTGTAAAATAACAAGTGATTACGAATGGAGGAGACTGAGAATGAAAATAATAATTGATGAATTTATCGACAGTTTAAAAGCAAGACAAGCGTCACAAAATACACTTGCATCTTATGAAAGAGATATAGTTCAATTTAGCAATTATTTTGAAAAACAGGGGAAAAAGATATTTGACTTAACTAAAGAAGATATGCAAGAATACATTAATCATTTAATGGCAGAGGGAAAATCTAATTCAACAATATCAAGAAGTACAGCTTCAATAAAAGCTTTTTATAGATATTTGGTAAATAAAAAATTAGCTGAAACAAATATAGCTGAAAACGTTGAGGCACCAAAGGTAGATAGAAAAGAACCTTTGATACTTACAAAAGCGGAAATAGAAAAATTATTAGAGCAACCAAATTTATCTGAATTAAAAGGTCAAAGAGATAAGACAATGCTTGAGATATTATATGCTACAGGTATTAGAGTAACAGAACTTATATCTTTAAGAGTTGAAGATGTTAATTTAACTAGTGGATTTATTAAAGTAAAGAAAAAGAATACAGAAAGACATATACCACTTGGAAATCTAGCACTAAAATGTCTAAAAGAATATATGAATAAAGTTAGACCTTTATTAATAAGAACAGAGGAGGAAAAAACTTTATTTATAAATACTAATGGGCAAAAGATGACAAGACAAGGTTATTGGAAAATATTAAAGCAATATAAAGATCAAGCTAAAATAGATAAAGATATTACACCACACACAATAAGACATTCATTTGCTGTTCATATGTTAGAAGATGGTGCAGAGGTAAAAACTGTTCAGGAATTATTAGGACATACAGATGTAGCATCTACTATGATGTATACACAGATGGCTGCGCATTTACGTGAACAAGATCAAAATGGAAATACAAGTTTATAATATATAAAATCTCATTCATAAAACTGAATGAGATTTTTTCTTTTAATTGATTATATTAAGTGTTATTGAATATTAATTTTTTATATGGTATAATTACTTTGAATTTAATCGGAGGATAACATGAAAAAGAAAAGAAATGTAGGAATTATAATAGTAATAATTGTAATAATACTTATGGCTATAATTGGTCTTGTAGCGTTATTATTAAACAATTATTTTTCAAATAGAAGTCTTGAAAAACCTGGAGAAGAACTTGGTTATGATATTTTTATTGGTGATGAAAATGCTCCTGTAACTACTTCTGAACAAGAGGGAAGAAATTTAGTTGAGGAAATAAAAGCAATTAATGTTACATATCAAGATGCAGTAGCGTGGTTAAAAGTACCTGGAACTAGTATAGATACTCCTGTATTTCAAGGTAAAGATAATACTAGATATTATAGAAATGACAGAGATAATGTAGAACAATATTGGGGAGAGAATTTTTTAGATTATAGATGTAATATAAATAAACTATCAGATCCAATGACTAATATAATAATATATGGTCATAATACAGAAACAGATAATAGATTTACACCATTATTAAATTATAAAAGACAAGAATTTTATGATACACATAAATATATAGAGCTTGCTACTGTAAATGGACTATATAAATATGAAATATTTAGTGCATATTCTACAGATACTAAATTTTATTATATAGATACTGTATTTGGTTCAATAGATGAATATGGAGAGTTTTTAAATTCACTTGTAGATAAAAGTAGATATGGAACTGGAGTTGAGATAACTCAAAATGATAAAATACTTACTCTTTCTACTTGTGACTACTCTATAAGAAATGGAAGATTTGTTGTTCAAGCAAGATTAATTGAAAATCCTTAAGAAAAAACTTAAGGATTTTTTTAATACTATCATAATATAACATTTTTTTTATTTTCAACTTGATATAATATTTAAAAAAGAGGTGAGAAAAAATTGAAGTATAAATATTTAAATGGAAAGTTGACTATTTATTTAGAAGAAGAATTAGATATGAATTCTTGCAGAACAATAAGAGGTGTTATAGATGGATATATTATGAAGTTTCAACCATATGAATTGGTATTAGATTTATCTGGAGTAGAATTTATGGATAGTAGTGGAATAGGTCTTATTCTTGGAAGATATAATTTAATAAAACTTCTTGATGCTAAAATGACAGTAGTTAATGCAGCAAGTAATATTAGAAGAGTGATTGAACTATCTAATATAAAATTGGAGTGTGTACAATATGAGTGAAAATTATATAAAAATAGAATCAAAAGCAAATATTAAAAATTTGGCATCAATAAGGTTATGTATTACATCTTTTTTGTCTGAGATCAATATTCATTTTGATGAGCTTATGGATATAAAAACAGCCCTATCTGAAGCTGTAACTAATGCTATAGATCATGGTTATGCAGAAAATGAAGATGGCGTTATAATAACAGAGGCTACTATTAAAGATGATGAAAAGATAATAATTAAAGTGGTAGATTTTGGAAAAGGAATAGAGGATATAAGTTTGGCTATGACTCCTGCTTATACATCAAAGCCAGAAAGTGAACATGCTGGAATGGGTTTTACAATAATGGAATCTTTTATGGATGAAGTAATAGTAGATTCAAAAATAGATGATGGAACAGTAATAACAATGACTAAAATAATAAAAAAAAGAAAATCAAATTAAAGTAAAACTCTAAATATTAGATTTAATATTTAGAGTTTTTAATTATATTACATAATATATTGAAAAATTGGTTAGATTTTGTTAAAATATATATATTGAAACGAGGTAGAAAAATGAGTGATTTAAAACGTTATTTAGCTTATGATAAAAGTGTGAGAACTATAGTAATTGATGCGACAGAAATGGTACAAAAAATAAGAGATATACATAATTTATCTAATTTGGCAACAGCTGCATTAGGTAGAGTTATGATAGTATCAGCAATGATTGCATCTACACTAAAGGATGAGAATAATAGACTTACTGTTCAAATAAAGGGAGATGGGCCACTAGGTAATATAGTTGTATGTGCAAATAAAAATTTAGATGTAAAGGGATACATACAAGGTACAGATATTGAATTACCATTAAATAAAGAGGGAAAATTAGATGTTTCAAAGGGAATTGGTATGGGAACTCTTACTGTAATTAAAGATATTGGATTAAAAGAACCATATGTTGGAACATGTGAGCTTTTAAGTGGGGAAATAGGAGATGATTTTGCATATTATTTTAATGTATCAGAACAAACTCCATCAGTTGTATCAGTAGGTGTTTTAATTGGAAAAGATGGAAATGTGGCAAAAGCAGGAGGATATATTATTCAACCCTTACCAGATTGTGAAGAAAAAATAATAGATAAATTAGAACAGATTAATGTAAAGATTCCATCTATGACAACATTAATGAGTGAAGGAAGAACTATAGATGATATTGCTCAAAATGTTACCGGAGATAATAATATAGAGTCAGTATATGAACATGATGTTAATGTTAAATGTGATTGTTCAATAGAAAGAATAAAAAATACTATAATTGCACTTGGTAAAAAAGAAGCTATGGATATTTTAAAAGAACAAGGTATACTTGAAATATCTTGTAGATTTTGTAATAAGAAATATAGATTTAATCAAGAACAAATAAATGAGATTTTTAATAAATAGGAGTGAATATGAATTTTGTAGTAGATAAAGATAATGTATCTAAAAGATTAGATATATATTTATCTGAGAATTTAGAAGATGTAACAAGAAGCTATATAAAAACATTAATAGATGATAGTAAAATACTTGTAAATAATAAAAAAGAAAAGTCTGGATATAAACTTAAATTAAATGATATTATTGATGTTACTTTAGAAGAGAAAAAAAGTGAGAATATAGTAGCACAAGATATTCCACTTGAAATTTTATATGAAGATGATGATATCATTATCGTTAATAAACCAAAAGGAATGGTAGTTCATCCAGCAAATGGAAACTATACAGGTACTATGGTAAATTCTTTGATGTATTCTCATCAAGGAAAACTTTCATCAATAAATGGAGTTATAAGACCTGGTATAGTTCATAGAATAGACAAAGATACAAGTGGTATTTTAGTTGTTGCCAAAAATGACAATGCACATAAAAAACTTGCAGCGCAGTTTAAGGTTCATAGTATAAAAAGAAAATATGTAGCTTTGGTAAAAGGAATAATCAAAGAAGATAGTCTAACAATAGACATGCCAATAGGAAGAAGTGTTAAAGATAGAAAAAAGATGACAGTTACAAATAAAAATTCTAGAAGTGCAGTGACTCATATTGCCATTTTAAAGAGATTTTATTCGTCTAATGTAACTTTAGTTGAAGCGGAACTAGAAACTGGAAGAACACACCAAATTAGAGTCCATATGGCATATATACATCATCCTCTTGTTGGAGATGAAATATATGGAAAAAAAGATAATAAATTTAAAGTGCAAGGACAAATGTTGCACGCTAAGTATTTAGGATTTGTACATCCATCTACTGGAAAATTTATTGAATTTGAAAAAGATGTGCCAGAGTACTTTAAAGAAGTATTAAAGTCTCTTGAAAATAAAGAAAAAATTTCAAATTAAAAAGCTGCAAATTAATGCAGCTTTAATATATATCAACATAAGCTTATGATAATATATACTATGATTTTTATAAGAAAAGGTGATAAAAGTGGATAGAATAAATAAATATATTGCATCTTGTGGAATATGTTCGAGAAGAAAAGCAGAAGAATATGTATTAGCAGGAAGAGTAAAGGTAAATGATATAATAATAAAGGATTTAGCATATAAAGTAAAAGAAGAAGATATAATAAAGATAGATGATAATATAATAAATAAAGAAGAAAGGAAAGTATATATAATGCTAAATAAGCCTAAAGGATATGTAACTACAAGTCATGAACAGTTTGGAAGAAAGAGTGTATTAGATTTAATTGATGAAGATGTTAGAGTATATCCAATAGGAAGGTTGGATATGTATACAGAAGGATTATTACTTCTTACAAATGATGGGGATTTTGCAAACAAATTAATGCACCCTAAAAATAAAATAGATAAAAAATATATTGTTACATCAAAGGAAAAAATTACAAAAAATCAAAAAGAGTTATTAGAGAGTGGAGTTAATATAGGAGATTATATAACAAGACCTGCTAAGGTTAATATTTTAGATAATAATGATTTTGAAATTATAATATCTGAGGGAAAAAATAGACAAGTAAGAAGAATGTGTAAAGCAGTAAAAGTAACTCTTACAAATTTAAAAAGAGTACAAATAGGTAATATAAAGCTTGGAAGTTTAAAGGTAGGAAAATATAGATATTTAAGTTATAAAGAGATAGAAAATATATAAAAAAATACATCTATTGAATAGATGTATTGTATAATAATAAAAATGATATACATTTTTAAATCAAAATTATAATATTAATGTTTTCTTTTCCTAGCAGCTTCTGATTTCTTTTTTCTCTTTACACTAGGTTTTTCGTAATGTTCTCTTTTACGAATTTCAGCAAGAACGCCATATTTGGCACATTGTTTTTTAAATCTAGCTAAAGCATTATCTAAGCTTTCATTATCCTTAATCTTTATACCTGGCATTTACTTTCCCTCCCTCCAGTTTGGGAAATACTTTTATTATTTTAATAGTTTATTACTAAGTATTTCTAAATTTACTATTAAATTATACAATAAAATAATATATAAGTCAAGAAATAAAGGAAAAATTATGTAAAAAAGAGAATTCAAAAAAATATTAGAATTCTAAAAAAGCAACTATTAGATAAACTTTAGTTGACTATATAAATTTAATAATATATAATATTATGTAGATGTTTTTAAGGAGATAATAAAATTGGAAGATAAAAATAATATGCAAGATATTAATGAAATAAAAAAGAGTATTGAACAAGAATATAATCAAGATAGTAATAAAGGAAAAATTTTAACTAATGCAATAACCCTAGCTATTGCTATTGTTATAAGTGCAATAGTTTTATTTGCATTATATACTATAATTCAACCTACATTAAATACATTTAGTAGCTCAGTTTTTACAAAAGAACAACTAGAAAGATTTGAAAAAGCTGCTAAAATTATACAAACAGATTATTTATATGAATATGATACAGATAAAATGATAGATGGTGCAGTTGAGGGAATGGTAAATTCTTTAGATAATGCATATACGTATTATCAGACAGAAGAAGAATATCAAGATACATTAAATTCAGGTTCTAATGGAAATTACGTTGGAATAGGTGTTCATTTAACTTTTGATAGAGAAACTGAGGGAATAAAGGTTTTAGGTACTATGCCAGATTCACCAGCAGAAGCAGCAGGTATAAAATCTGGAGATGTAATTTTGCAAGTGGACGATATATATTTAAATATTGAAACATATTCAGATGCTGCAGAAGCTATAAAGGGTGAAGAAGGAACAACAGTAAAACTTGTTGTACTTAGAGGCGAAGAAGTATTTGAGTTAGAAGTACCAAGACAAAAGATAACTGAAAATAATGTTACTACAGAAATAATTGACGATATAGGATATATAAGAATATATTCTTTTGATAATGGTATATATAATCAATTTAAATCAGAATATGAGAAATTAAGAGCAAACAATGTAAAAGGAATTATTGTAGATTTAAGAAATAATCCTGGTGGACTTGTATATGATACAGTAGAAATTTTAGATTTATTCTTACCAGAATGTGATGTTTTAAAACTTGTAGATAAAAACGAAAATGAAGAAGTATTTAAAACAGATAATACAAGTCAAATAGATATACCACTTGTAGTACTTGTAAATCAAAATAGTGCAAGTGCTTCAGAAATATTTGCAAGTGCTATAAAAGACTCTGGAAAAGGTGTGGTAATAGGAACAAAAACTTATGGTAAAGGTGTTGTTCAATATGTTAGACCAATAAAGGAACATGGTGCTATTTCTATAGTTGCAGCTCAATATTTTACATCTAGCGGTGTAGTTATTCAAGATAATGGTATAGAGCCAAATATAGTTGTAGAATTAGATGAGGAATTAAAAAATGATTCTTACGTTTCTAGGGATCAAGATTTACAGTTACAAAAAGCTATAGAATATATAAATGAGCAATTGTAATACAAATGTTAAAAAAGCAAAAAAGCAACAAAGATAGCGAGTAATATTAAATAAATAGTACTTGCTATTTTTCATAAAAATGTAATAATAGTGAAATAGCTTTTTGACACTTATTCCAAAAAGTGATATAATTCGCCTTGTAAGAAGTTATATAAGAGGTGGTAGATATGGTTTCGAAGGATTCACTAATGAAAATAAAGCAAGACGTAGAAAACTATGTTGGACAGGAGATTTGTGTAAAAGCAAATATCGGAAGGAATAAATGTATTGAAAGAAAAGGATACATTGATAGTACTTATACTAACCTTTTTGTATTTAGAGATTCAGAAACAGATAGTAAATTATCATATAGTTATTCAGATTTAGTAACAAATACATTAGAGTTAAGTCTTCCAACAGGTGAACCTATAACAAGGTATGACTTCTCAACACCAAAGTATACAAGATTATAAGAAGGCAATCTAAAGAGGTTTGATATATAATATACAGAGCATAATAAGAGATTATTATGCTTATTTTTTTATTTAAAAAGGTCAACTATTCATTGAATAATTGACCTTAAAATTTCTAAGGAGAGTATATAAATGTATGTTATAGTAAGAAAGAATTTATCTAATGCTAGATACTAATAAGTATCTAACTAATATATAATATGTTCATTTATATTTTTTGTTACTTGTAATATTTTTTATTAGTTTAAATATATATATACTAATAAGGAGGATGTATAAATGAATATTAGTACTAATAATATGAAATTAAATTTGAGTAAATCCAAGATCGTTGAAAAAGAGGATAAGTGGATAGAACAAGATATAATTGTGCCAGATAATATGCCAGATGCTATAAAAATTATAAATATAACATCTACGCCGTATATCAATGATATAGAAGTAAATAATGGTAGAATCAAAGTAGTAGGAAAAATGAATTATTCTGTAATATATAGAGCTAATGATGATGAGATGAATATAAGGGGACTTAACGTATCACATCCATATACAACAACAATAGAAAAATCAAATATAAAAAATAAAGATGATATAATAATAGAATCTAATTTAAAAAATATTATTTATTCACTACCTAATGAAAGAAAAATAGCTATAAAAAATGAAGTGAATTTTGAGATTAATATATCTGAGAGCGTTTCTGTAGATATAATAAAAGATTTTCCTAAAGATCAGGATATAGAATATAATAAATGCAAAAATTCTTTTAATAATATTAAAGAACGAAAAAGAAGTATAATATCTTCTTCGGAAGACATTATGCTTAGAAAAGAGGCAGATCCTATTTATGAAATTTTAAAAATAAATTGTAAGATAAAAGATACCGAATATAAAGAAAGCTACAATAAAATAATGCTAAAAGGTATATTAGATATAAGTATACTTTATATTGGAGAGAATAAAAATATATGTTGTGAGAAAATAGAAGTACCATTTTCTTCAATGGTAGAACTTGAAAATATATCAGATAAGTCTCAATTTGATATAAAGTATTGTATAAGGGATTTAAATGTTAGAATAAATCCAGATATAGATCAAAAAACTTTAAATGTAGATTATAAAATAGAAAATAACATCACGTTATTTGAAAAAGAAGAGATAGAATATATAAATGATTTTTATAGTAAAACTAGAGATTTAAAATATGATATAAAAGATGTGGACATTTCATCTAATGAGTTTAGTGTAGAAAAAGAGATAAATATTAATGAAACTATAAATGATATAATACCAGAAAATTCAAGAATAGTGGAATATAGTTTGGATACATCTAATGTTGCGATAACACTAGAAAATGACGTTATTAAAGTCAATGGGGTTGCTAAACTTAATTTAATTCTTCAAAATAAAGAAAATAATGAGCTTGAAAGTAAAAGTATTGATATTATGATAGATCAAAGTTTTACTATGGATGATTCTTGGAAGAACTCTAATATACATATAAAAATTGAAGATGTAAAATTAAATGTTATGCAGAATAATACTAGTATAGAAATAAAAATAACTGTATATGTAAGAATAAATGTAGAAAATATTTTAAGTATTTCTTCAATTGAAGCAATAGAGGATGTGCCTATTAATTTAAATGATATTAGTAGTATAAATATATATATTGTAAAGCCAGGAGATAGTATTTGGAAAATTGCAAAAAAATATAAAACCAGTATGGATAATATAATAAAAATAAATAATTTGGAAAATCCGGATGCTATAGATGTAGGACAAAAAATTTTAGTTATAAGATAATATGAGAGCAAAGTATTATAAATTATCATTAAGACAAATGAAAAAAGAAAAAACATTTGTCTTATTTTTTGCTTTTCTAATAATATTTTCTAGCATTACAACGTTATATATACAAGTTATTGAACCTATATTAGTACAATTTACAAGAGCTAATGCTTATACTTTAGCAATGAGAGCAAGTGAACAAGCAATAAGAGATAACTTAAAAGATATTACTTATGATAGTATAGTTACAGAAGTATTAAATGGAAATGGAGAAATTATAGCATTAAAGACAAATACTAATGAATTAAATAAGATTTCAAATAATATAGCAATGAATATAGAGCAAAATATAGCAAATATAGATTCAGGAAATTTGAAAATCCCATTAGGATTATTTTTTAATGCAGGTATATTTGGAGGTGAAGGGATAAAAGTAAATATTAAAACTAGCCCTATAGGAGATACAAAAATAGATTGTATTTCTGAGTTTGATAGTGTTGGAATTAATCAAACAAGACATAGAATATTACTTAAAATAAAAACTACTTTTACAATTGTAGCACCAGTATATGTAAATAATCAGTTTTATGAAAAGGAAGTAGTTCTTGCAGAAACTGTTTTAAATGGAAATATACCAGATACGTATTATAATTTAGATTTGTCAAAAGCAAGTGATTTACTTGAAGTAGCTAATTAACTTGACAAATATTTGATATATAGTAAAATATCATTAGGTGATAAGAATGAAAATTTTAATAGCAACAAAAAATCCTGGAAAAATAGAAGGAGCAAAAAGAGCATTTTCAAAATATTTTGATGATTTTGAAATAATAGGTGTACCTGTTAGTTCTGATGTTAGTGATGAGCCAGTAAATGATGAAATATATCAAGGCGCAAGAAATAGAGTTAATAATTTAAAAAAGTATGCTAAAGAAAATAATATTAATGCAGATTATTATATATCAATAGAATCTGGTATAACTAATAATCTTGGAAGATGGGCAATTATAAATATTGCTATAATTGAAGATAATAATGGATATGAAAGTTTTGGAACAAGTTCCGCTTTTCCTGTACCAGATAAGTATGTAGATAAAATAATAAGTACAGATTTAGGAAAAGTAATGGATGACTTATTTAATCAAAATGAACTAAGAAAAGGAAAAGGTGGAGTGTCTTTTCTTACTCATAATGTTATTTCAAGATATGATTTAACAGAACAAGCTTTTGTTATGTGTCTTACTCAATATATAAATGGAGATATTTGGAGATAAAAACTTGAATTTATTTCAAGTTTTTTATAGTTATATTAGGAAATCTATTGTATAATAAGCATATGAAGGTGATCGGATGGAAAAATTGAATAATATAAAAGCAATATTCATTGATATCGATGGAACATTAACTAATAGTAAAAAAGAGGTTACAACTGTAACAAAAGAAGCAATAAAAAGAATAGTTGGTATGGGAATAAAAGTTATTATTTGCTCTGGGAGAGGAAATAAATATGTACAAAATAAAGCTAAAGAGGCAAATACAAGTCAATATATTATAACTAGTAATGGAGCTCAGATTTATGATTTTAATGAAAGGAAAGCTTTATATCAAAAAGGAATTGAAAAAGATACATTAAAAAATATAGTTCAATTTATAAATGATAAAAAAATAGGGTGTATAATAAATTGTCCTACGATTAGATATAGTAATAAATATTTGAAAAGAATGATGGATCCAGAAGAATTAAAGTTTAATAATTTTGACGAGATTAACGATAAAATATTTCTACAACTAGTTGTAGAAACAGATAATTACAATTCTATGAAGAATATTATGGATTATATAGATAAATATAAAGATATACATGTATTAAATATATCACGCAATTATATAAAAGGGATAACAACAGATAATAAATATTATATAGATGTAAACAATATTGATGTAAATAAGGGAAATGCAATAGCAGAATTTTTAAAGATTTTTAACATTTCAAAAGATGATGCTTTGTGTTTTGGAGATCATATAAATGATACGGATATGTTTTATGCTTGTAAATATAAAATTGCAATGGGAAATGCTAATGAAGAATTAAAGAGAATATCAAGTTATGTAACTTTAAAAAATGATGAAGATGGAGTAGCATATTTTCTAAATAATTATATCATTTAAATGATTTGATTGAAAAAAAGTAGAAAATATAATATAATATAATATATAACTAACTTTTTAAAGACAACTCAAAAATAATTTTAGGAGGGATTTTATGGAAGAAATATTAATAAATATTTTGGATAACATGGAAAAAAGAATTATTTTTGCAGATAATAAAGCAATAATAAGATATCTTAATAAAGCAGCAAAAGAACATCTTTTAAAAAAAAGTTTAAGAGATTTAGAAGGAAAATCGCTACTAGAATTTCATAAAGATGAAACTAATAAAAAATTATTATCAGCATTAGAAGAGTTACAAATGAATAATAATTTAGAAAAAGTAATGATTAATACTACAACAATATATGCCGTAAGAGATGAAGATAAAAATTTAATTGGAATATACGAAATGTATTAATAAAACTCGCTATTTTTAGTAAATAGCGAGTTTTTATCATACACATCGAAAATTCTGAAAAGTTCCTTGAAACTATCTTTTAGAGAATTGTGGAGCTTTTCTTGCTTTTTTAAGGCCGTATTTTCTTCTTTCTTTAACTCTAGAATCTCTAGTTAAAAGACCATTTCTTTTTAATATAGTACGAACTTCAGGATCTGTTGTAGCTAAAGCCTTAGCTATTCCGTGAGAAACAGCACCAGCTTGACCAGCAAATCCACCACCATGTACTGTAGCTTCTACATCATATTTTTCCATCATATTAGCAACTGTAAAAGGTTTTAAAACTATAGCTTTTAATGTATCTAGAGAATAGATATCATTTAAATCTTTTTTATTTATTGTTATTTTACCAGTTCCAGGAATAATGTTTACTCTTGCAATTGAAGATTTTCTTTTTCCTGTTGCATAAATATATTCTTTTTTTGCCATTTTTTAATTCCTCCTAAAAATTCCATATCTCTGGTTTTTGAGCTTCATGATTGTGCTCTTGACCTTTGAATACTCTTAGTTTTGTTAACATTTCTCTACCTAAAGTATTGTGTGGTAACATTCCTTTAACTGCAAGCATTACAGCTTTTTCAGAATTGTTAGCCATTAATTCTTTATAAGATACTTCTTTTAAACCAGTCATATATGCTGAATGACGTCTATAATATTTATCATTTAATTTGTTACCAGTTAAAACTATTTTATCTGAGTTTATAACTATAACATTATCTCCACAGTCAATATGTGTAGAATATGTAGGTTTGTGTTTACCTCTTAAAAGTCTAGCTGCTTCTGTAGCCACCCTACCAAGTGGTTTATTAGCCGCATCTAGAATATACCATTTCTTTTCGATTTCTTTAGCTTTAACGCTATGTGTAGTATTATTCATTTTAATTTATCCTCCTAAAATATGCTCTTAGAAAGTCAAATTTTCCGGGGTTATAGTTTGACTAACTATACGATACTCAAATATTATACATTTTTTTTATAAAAATGTCAACCAAATAAATAAAATCTTGTGAAAAAATAGGTATGTTATCAAAAAATATAAAATATATTTACACTTGCAAAATGTATTTATTTATAGTAATATATATGTATATGAGGTTTAATTAGAGAGGATATAAAATGATAAAGTATGAAGTTTATGAGGGTGTATTTGATATGGATTTTCCAGATACATCTGCAACGCTTATTGATGCTAGAGAAAAAGGAAGACTAAGAAATATTATTAATAATCTTAATATGTATGCAGATAACATGAAAATTATAACAGAAATATATACCAATGTTTTATTAGATGAAAATGTATCATACTTTTTACCTAAGATAACACAACAAGATGTATTTATGAGACATTTTCCAGAATTATATGTATATAATGAGTATGGTGAAAATTTATTCAATTGTGAGCAGAATAGCAAGTACCATAGATATAGTGTGTTTTATCACATTGTTGCAAGTATTGAAAATGCTAATGTTTCTGAAATTTCTATAGCTGATTGGCAAAAAAAGATAATAAAATGGACTATGTTTTTACATGATATTGGAAAACCATATGTAAAAAAAGTTGCAGAAGATGGTACGGAAACTTTTGCTGGACATGACGAAAAATCTATAGATCTAGCCCAAGCTATATTAAGTAGATTTGATTTTACAGAAAATGAAAAAAATATTATATATACATTAATAAAGTATCACGATAAATATTTAAGACCGGAAGATGTAACACAGGAAAATTTAACTTTTTTGGCAAATGAACTTAATAATGATAGAGATTTATTTTATTTATTGATAAATGTAAAAGATGCAGATGCAAAAGCAAAAAGTACAGAAGTATATAATGATTTTAAAATTATAAAGGAAAAATTTTATGAATTTGCTAACACATATTTTACTACAGAAAATAGGCAAAATATAGAGGTTAAAAAAGTAAAAGCTAAAAATCAACCAGAAGAAGTAGAAGAGCCTGCTGTAGAAGAAAAACTAACTGCTAAAGATATAAAAGAAATAATAGATGAAGTTATTACTAAAAAAACTGTAAGAATTAAATATCAGCCTATTGTTGATTTAAAAACACATGAAGTTTATGCATATGAGGCTTTATCACAAATAAATGCAAGTAAGAAAATTAGAATAGATAAGTTATTAGAAATAGCTAAAGACTATGATGATTATGATAAACTGCAACAGATATTGTTTACTAATGCAATAGAGCAGTTTGAAAATGTAATAAATAGAGAATCTAGAAAAATAATGGCAAATATTGATTATACTAGCTATGTCAAATATATAAATAAGCCTAGAATATATGATATGATGGCAAGAAATAAAGTAGTAATAGAATTTAAAAATTATGAGAATAAAGATTTAACAGAATTACAGGATACAATTCAAACTATTCACTTAAAGGGCGGAGAAGTAGCTTTTGATAATTTTAATTTGGATAAATTTAGTATAGAAGACTTATGTTATTTGGATATTGATTATATAATACCGGATATGTCTTTTATAAAAAATATAAATAAAGATTTTGAAAAGCAAAAATATATTAATAATCTAGTAACATATACTATATCAAAAGATATAAACTTAATAGCTGTAGGTGTAGAAAATAAAAACGTATTAGATACATTAAAATTAGTAGGAGTAAGACTTGCTCAAGGATATTATTTTGGAAAGCCTTCATATGATATTAATATGATAAAGGATGATTTAGATAAATTATTAAATTCAGAAGAAGATCAGTTAATAATGTAAAAAAGGCAATTTTGCCTTTTTTATTTTTAGGGGTTGACAAACAAAAAAATTAATAGTATAATGAGTATCGAACAAATGTTCTAAAAAATGTAAGGGGGATAATATTATGATATCTGAAGAAAGAAAAAAAGCGTTAGATATAGCAATGGCTCAAATTGAAAAAAATTTTGGAAAAGGAGCTGTAATGAAACTTGGAGAAGTTGGAGATGTAAGTGTTGATACAATACCATCTGGAGCATTAAGTCTAGATATAGCATTAGGTATAGGTGGATTTCCTAGGGGAAGAATTGTTGAAATATTTGGACCAGAATCATCAGGTAAAACTACAGTAGCTCTACATGCTATAGCTGAAGCACAAAAGCAAGGTGGAATAGCAGCATTTATAGATGCAGAGCATGCTCTTGATCCAGTTTATGCTAAAAATTTAGGAGTTGATGTAGATAATTTAATAGTTGCTCAACCAGATACTGGAGAACAAGCATTAGAAATAGCTGAACAATTAGTAAGAAGTGGAGCAGTAGATATCGTAACTATTGACTCTGTTGCAGCTTTAGTACCAAAAGCTGAAATTGACGGAGAAATGGGAGAATCTCATGTAGGATTACAAGCAAGACTTATGTCTCAAGCTTTGAGAAAATTAACAGGTGTTTTAAATAAATCAAATACAGTTGCAATATTTATAAATCAATTACGTGAAAAAGTTGGTGTTATGTTTGGAAATCCTGAAACTACACCAGGAGGAAGAGCTTTAAAGTTTTATGCATCTGTAAGACTTGATGTTAGAAAACAAGAAGCAATAAAAATAAATGGAGAAGTTATGGGAACAAGAACAAAAGTTAAAGTTGTAAAAAATAAAGTAGCACCTCCATTTAGAGAAGCTGTTTTTGATATTGTATATGGTAAAGGAATTTCTAATGAGGGCTGTGTATTGGATCTAGCTACAGATTTAAATATTGTGGATAAAAGTGGAGCCTGGTTTGCTTATAATGGACAAAAGATTGGTCAAGGAAGAGAAAATGCAAAATCATATTTAGCTCAAAATCCAGAAGTTATGAAAGAAATAGAAGATAAAGTTAGAGCAAACTTTAATATGGCATTTGAAAAGAGTATGACAGGAATGGATGAAAATGGAGAGGTAGATGAGGAAGAATTACCTCTTGATGAAGAATAAAAGGTGCATAATAGCACCTTTTTCTAAAAGGAGAGAAAATATGAATTTTGAACAGGCAAAAGAAAAAGCTGTGAAATATTTAGTGTTAACTTTAAGAACAGAAAATGAAGTTAGGAATAAATTAAAAAGATTAAATGTAGAAGAAGATATTATAGAAGAAGTAATTAATTATTTAAAAGGTATTAACTATATAAACGATTCAAATTATATAGAAGCATATATTAGACAATGTATTAAGATACCTAAATATTCAAAGTATGAAATAAAAATGAAGCTTTTACAAAAAGGAATAAACAAGAATTTATTAGAAGAAAAACTTGAAGAACATGATATGCAAGAATATGAAAAGAAAATTGTAGAAAAGTTAAAAAGTAGTAAGTTAAAAGATATGGATGAAATAAAGCAAAAAGCATATTTATATCGAAGAGGATTTAATATAAGTAATTAAACACAAATGATTTTTCATTTGTGTTTTTATAATTTCTTGCATAATAAAAATAAATAGTATATAATCTATATATATTTAGGGGGAAAATTATGAAAATAAATACACCAACACCACATAATAATGCAAAGTTTGGTGAAATTGCAAAAACAGTTTTAATGCCAGGAGATCCATTAAGAGCAAAGTATATTGCACAAAATTATTTAGAAGATGCAAAACTATATAATGATATAAGAGGAATGCTTGGATATACTGGAAAATATAAAGGAGTTACTATATCTGTTCAAGGAAGTGGTATGGGAGTTCCATCAATGGGAATATATTCAAAAGAGCTTTTTGAAGGATATGATGTAGACAATATAATTAGAATAGGTAGTGCTGGCTCACTGGATAATGATAATGCAAGTGATATATCTAAAAGTGTGAATTTAGGAGATATTGTTGTAGCATCTGATGTTATTACAGATTCAAATTATATTGAAGCAAATCATTATAATGTAAAACCTATAGCTTCTGAAAAATTATTAAATATTTTAAAAGAGAAAAGCAAAGATAAAGATAAAGATAATATAAAAATAGGTACTGTATATACATCTGATACTTTTTATATGGAACATTATTTATTAGAAGAAATGTCAAAAAAAGATGTTATGGGAGTAGAAATGGAAACATTAGCTTTATATACTAATGCAAAAGTTGCAAATAAAAATGCTTTAGCATTATTTACTGTTACAGACAAATTATTAAGAGGAATATCTGTTCCAGCAGACAAGCGTCAAAATGGGTTAAATGAAATGATAGAGCTTGCTTTAGATATTGCAGTTCAACTTGAAAAGGAAGAAAATTAGAATGGAGAAGGTAGAAAAATTTAATTTTAATATAAAAAACTTTGAAGGGCCATTAGATTTACTTTTATATCTTATTTCTAAAAATAAAAAAGATATTTTTGATATTTCACTTAGTGAGCTTACAGATGAATATATTCAGTATTTAAACGAAATGAATGAAAAAAACATAGAAGTAGCTTCAGAATTTGTCGTAATGGCATCTACTTTGCTAGATATTAAAGCTAGAAAATTATTACCTCAGCTTGAGGACAATGAGGAAGAAGAGGTTATCTCCGAAGAGGAACTGCTAAGGCAGATATCTCAGTATAAGTTATATAAAGAGGCATCTGAAAAAATAAATAAAATGTATTTAGAACATTTTGGTTCCTTTATTAAAGGT
This sequence comes from uncultured Clostridia bacterium, assembly GCA_944387375.1. Lineage (GTDB taxonomy): Bacteria > Bacillota > Clostridia > TANB77 > CAG-465 > CAG-465. The sequence continues at coordinate 29,942 of CALXEQ010000005.1, read as the reverse complement.
GTAGAAAAAATTAATTTTTTTAAAAATACAGAATATAAAGGTGAAAAATTAGATAAACAAGACATATTTAGTATTTATTCGGATATTTTATTTAGAAATCAAAATAAAGTAAATAAACATGCAAAAGAAATAGAAAAAATAGCAATTTATGAAAAATATACAGTACAAGATAAAGTTAAGCAAATAGTTAACTATTTAAATGAAAATAAAAGTATGGTGTTTAATTCTGTTTTTCCTAATACTTGTGATAATATAGAAATTGTTACAGCTTTTTTAGGAGTACTCGAACTTGGAAAGCTAAGACAGGTAGATATTGATCAAAAATATTTATTTTCAGATATAAATGTTACTAGAAAAAGCGATAATATTATTGATATAGATTCATCTAGATTTAATTATTAGTACAGAGAAATCTGTACTTTTTTTTCATATTTCTTTAATAGTTGCATATATAAACATTGAGGAGGGATAAAAATGTTAAGATGCATAGGAAAAAATGTTATATTAGATTCAAGTGATAAAAATGAATATGAAAAAAATGGAATTATAGTTAAAACTAGTACAGTATCTAATTTGATTGGCAATGTAGTATGTGTTGGAAAAGAAGTAGAAGATGTTGAGGTTGGAGATAAAGTTATATATAGTCAAATGGATGCTAAAAAAATTGTGTATGAAAGTAATGAATATTCTGTAATAAATGAAAAAGATATTTTAGCTATAATATGAGGTGAGTAAATATGTCTAAAAAAATTTTATATGGAACAGAAGCTAAAGAGGCAATTCAAAGAGGAGTTGAAAAGTTAGCTGATGCAGTAAGAATAACATTGGGACCAAAAGGGAAAAATGTTGCCTTAAAAACTGAATTTAATTCTCCAGTAATAATAAATGATGGAGTATCTATAGCAAAAGAGATTGAACTTGAAGATGAAATGGAAAATATAGGTGCTGAATTATTAAAAGAAGTTGCTATGAAAACAAATGATGTTGCAGGTGATGGAACAACTACAGCTACAGTTTTAGCATATAATATGGTAAAGACAGGCATGAAAAATATAGCAGCAGGTTCAAATCCTATTTTTATTAAAAGAGGTATGCAAAAAACTTTAGATGAATCAGTCAAATATATAAAAGAAATATCTCAAAGTGTTGGATCTAATGATCAAATAAAAGAGATTGCTAGTATTTCTGCAAACGATAGACAAATAGGCGAGTTAATAAGTAGAGCAATAGATATGATAGGAAAAGAAGGAGTTATTACAGTAGATGAATCTAAAACTTTAAGTACTAATTTAAATATTGTAGAAGGACTTAAAATTGATAGTGGATATATTTCTTCGTATATGGTAAATGATAATTTAAAAATGGAAGAAGTATTAGAAAATCCGTATATTTTAATAACTAATAAAAAAGTTACAAGCGTTCAAGAAATTTTACCTATAATTGAAAAGATAGCTTCTCAAAATAGATCATTATTACTTATTGTAGAAGATATAGAGGGAGAAGCATTAGCTACATTACTAGTAAATAAAATGAGGGGAAGTTTTAATTCTATTGCAATAAAAGCACCAAGTTTTGGTGATAAAAGAAAAGAAATACTTGAAGATATAGCAACAGTTACTGGTGGAAAAATGTTTGATGAGGAAACATTTATAGATTTAAAAGATGTGGAACTTGAAGATTTGGGATGTGCAAAGAGTGTAAAAGTTACAAAGGATAGCACAATAATATTAAGAGGATGTGGAGAATCATCACAAGTTGAAAGTAAAATAGAGGAGACTAAAAATAAAATATTAGAACAAACTGATGAACTTGAGATAAAAAATTTGAGAAAAAGACTTGCTAGACTTCTGGGTGGAATAGCAGTAATAGAAGTTGGAGCTGCTACACAAACTGAATTAAATGAGAAAAAATTAAGAATTGAAGATGCTTTGTCAGCTACTCGAGCTGCAATAGAAGAAGGAATTGTAGAAGGTGGTGGAACAGCATACATCCATATAATGAAAAGAGTAGATGAATTTGTAAATACATTAAAAGATGACGAAAGAATTGGAGGTAAGATTGTATTAGAATCTTTGGAAAAACCATTATACCAAATTGCTCAAAACGCAGGCGAAAATGGAGATATAATAGTTGAAAAAGTTAAAGAAAGTCCAAAAGAGATAGGATATAATGCTATAAATAACTCTTTTGTTAATATGAAAGAAAATGGTATAATAGATCCTACAAAGGTTACAAGAACTGCTTTAGAAAATGCAGTATCAATTTCTTCAATGATTCTTACTACTGATGTAGCAATATGTGAAATAAATAAAGATACTCCTACTTAGGAGTATCTTTATCTATTTAAAACTTTTATATATCCACCAATTGAAAAAGATATACATGCAATAAGTAATATTACAGAAATTATAAGACAAGCTATATTTAATGGTTTTTTCTTGTTGTTTTTAATACATTTTATAGATAAAATAAATGCTGGTATAGATAATACATATGAGAATATAACATGCTTAAATAATAGTGGAATAGCTATTAAATTTAATATTATTGAAGCTATAGGTATTATTTTTTCATTGTCTTTTGTTATTTTTACTAAATTTGATACGTTAATAGTAAGTATAAGTAGAACAATGCCTACAGTACCAAGTATTAGATTATAACTTTTATTTGCAAATATAATTATAATACATAATATGGCAAATATAGCTAATATTATAGATAATATCATAATTGGAATATTAATTTCTTTTTTTTGTGATTTTTGTTTTTTTCTCATTTTTTACACCTCTTTGCGACTATTATATTATATAAAAATTTTAAAGTCAATTTATATAAATGGAATTTAATAAATTAACCTTGCAAAATAAAGTGTTTTAAGCTATAATATTATGTAGATAAAATAGGAGAAAAAATGGAAGAATATATAGATAATATAGATATACAAACAGTTCCAGCACAAACATTAGCTTTTATAGGAGACGCTGTGTATAATGTGTATATTAGAACATATTTAACTAGTATTTCTACAGCAAAAAGTGGGATTTTACACAATATGTCTATAAAATATGTTAGTGCAAAAGGACAAGCTTTCACAATAGACAAAATAATGGAAGAGTTAAATGATAATGAAATATCAATATATAAAAGAGGAAGAAATACTAATATACCAAGTGTTTCTAAGCATGTTGATGTTATTGAATATAAAAAAGCTACAGGATTTGAAAGCCTAATAGGATATTTATATGTTACAAAACAGACACAAAGATTAGAGTATATAGTTAAAAAATGTATAGAGTGTTTTAACTAAGGAGGTATTTATGGAAAACGAAGTAGAGAAAAATAGTTTAGAAGAAATCTTTAAAAAAGAAGTGGCAAAAAATAAAAAAGAACTAACAAAGGAAGAAATAAAAAAATTAACCGAAGAAGCTAGAGAAAGTATTGATTTTTTAAAAAAGATTGATGAAATAGAGCTTCCTAAAGATAAATATGTTATATTTACTGATGGAGAAGAGCAATTGTTTTATGAAAATGGAGAATTTTATATCATTTCCACAACAGATAGTACAAAAACAAAAAAGAAGAAAACTAAGAAGGAAGCAACAGATTTATACTTAAACTTTTTCATAAAATATCAATTAAATCCTATATTAGACTTAAGAAATAGAAAAGAAAGAAGTATGGAGCAAAAACAAAAAGAAAATAAGCAGAAAATAGCAATGGCTAAAAAGACATTAGGAATCGATAAGAAGAAAGAAACTCAAAGTAAAGTAAAGGAAGAAAAGAGTAAAGAAAAGGATTCTCAAAAGAAAATAGAAAAAGATGAAATATCTTTATAAAATAAAACCCAATTTGAATTTCAAATTGGGTTTTATTATTTAGCAAATAGAATTTTTTACTTGCTCAACATCAGCAACGCCAGCGGGAGCTGCAGGTACATAATATCCTTTTTCTTTAGCAATTAAATATATTTGCCATTGATAATTTTCTAGTGAATTTCTAGAAGTTATTAAAGTATCTCTTAAATTTTTGTTATTACATTGTTGAATACTATAATTAATCATATTAATCATAGAATTTAAAGTAGATAATACATCATTTACACCTAATTTTTCTGTCATTTTATTCACCTCACAACATATTTGATAATTCAGATTTTAAATTATTACACTCATTGCAAATGTCATCAAAAACTGTAGTTACATTTGAATCTGAAGATAAAGTTTTATAATAATTAATCTTTTCGCAAAAACTTGTTGAGTGACCACATATGTGTCTTATGTTTTGAATTTCAATTTGATTTAAACTATCCATAATAACCTCCTTTTAAATCACTAAGAATAGTATGTGCTATTTGAAATAAAATATACAATTATTTTATTGTTGGTTTAGCAAAAAGTGAAGCTAAAAATCCAAATACTATAGCAGCAGCAATTCCTCCAGCAGTTGCAGTTACACCACCTGTAAATACCCCTATAAATCCATTTTCAGTAATAGCTTTTACTGTTCCATTAAAAAGAGAATATCCAAATCCACATATAGGAACAGTTGCACCACATTTTCCAAATTCTACAATTGGCTCATATATTCCTAAAAAAGTAAGAATAACACCAAGTGTTACAAATAATGTTAATATTCTTGCAGGAGAAAGTTTAGTTTTATCTATTAAAATTTGTCCTATTGTACAAATAATTCCACCTGTTAAAAAAACACTTCCATAAGTTAAAAATGTCTCCATACTCTACACCTCATTTTCTATTGCAATTGCATGTGCAATACCAGGAATTGACTCACCTTGACTTGAAGATAAAGGACTCATTAAGGCTCCTGTTGCAACAAGTAAGATTTTATTAAGTTTTTTAGCTTTAAGTTCATTGAAAATATATGAGCTAAATACAGATGCAATACAACCACATCCACTGCCACCACAATTTACATCTTGACTTTTTTCATCATATATAAGTACTCCACAATCATTATGCCTATGAGTTATATCAACACCTTCATTTTTAAATAGTTCCTTTAGCATATCACTTCCATGCATTCCTAAATCTCCTGTAAAGATGCAATCATAATAATTAATATCTCTACCAGTATCTGTTAAATGATTACTTATTGTACTAAAGGCAGCAGGTGCCATGGCAGCTCCCATATTAGAAATATCTTTTACCCCTAAGTCTATTATTTTTCCAGGAGTTACATGAGTTATATGTATACCATTATCTGCTATTTTTCTATTTGTAACAAGGGCAGCTCCACTTGCTGTAACTGTTGCTTGAGCAGTAGTACTTTTTTGATTACCATGTTCAAGAGGAAGCCTAAATTGCCTTTCTGCGCTACAAAAATGTGAAGATGCTGATGCTACAACTTCATTAGCTGTGTTTCCTTCTATTAGTAATGAGGAAAGTAGTAGTCCTTCACAAAATGTAGAACATGCACCATAAAGTCCTAAAAAAGGAACATCAAAATCTCTAATTGCAAAACAAGAAGAGATACATTGATTTAATAGATCTCCAGAAAATATAACATCTATATCTTTTTGAGAGATACCAGACTTTACTATTAAATTATTTATGCATGTTTCCAACATTTTACTTTCAGCTTTTTCAAAACTTTTTTCATCGAAAAAAACATCTTTTATATGCATGTCAAAATACTGTGCAAGAGGACCTTGCATTTCTTTTGGACCCACAATGCTTGATGTTGAAAAAATACAGGGTTTACTTTCTAATTTTATAGTTTGTTTTCCTATTTTCATAATTTTTTCCTCCTAAATCATATAGTGAAATATATAGTATACAAAACCTAAAATTACTGTAGAAGTTATTCCATATACAAGTACTGGTCCTGCAACTTTAAACATATTTGCACCTATTCCTAAGACGTATCCTTCACTTTTAAATTCAATTGCTGGTGCAACAATTGAATTTGAAAATCCAGTTATTGGTATTGTAGAACCAGCTCCAGCTACTTTTCCAAGTCGAGAATATAAATTTATTGAAGTAAGAAAAGCACCTAGAAATATTAAAGAAATACTTGTAAAAGTAGATGCGTTTTCTTTTGATATACCATAATGTTGCAGAGTATCATTGATAAATTGACCTATCATACATATTAGTCCACCAACGACAAATGCAAAAAATATATTTTTTAACATTGGACTTTTTTGAGCTTTTTTGGATATTAAATCATCATATTCACTATTTGAAATGTTTAAATTTGTATTCATAATTATCACCAATAATATTATTTGTAAAAAAATATTCCAATATAATTTTTTATTATATTTTTTTAAAAATATTGAAATAAAAAAAATAATTTGGTATAATTGTTGCATGTATGGGGAAGCTTTGGGGGTAGTAATATGGAAAACGAAAAAAAGTTTGGAACTGAGATGTTCGGATACGATAAAAAAGAAGTAGAAGAATATATGAAAGCCATGAAAGCTGAATATGAAAGCAAGATACAAGCTGAACGTTCAGATGCCAATAGGATTGCTAATGAGCTTTCTTTGGTTAAGAGAAAACTTGAAAAATATGAAGCTGACTATATAGCAAAACAAGAGAAAGTAGCTAGTGCTTTAATAACGGCTGAAGACCAAGCTAAAAAGATTATTGAAGATTCTAGAAGTGAAGCAATACAGGAAAAAGATAGAATCGAGCATTTAATAGAAATGGAAAAAGAAAAACTCTTGGATATGAAAAGAGAAGTAATAGATTTAAAAGAAAAGACAGTTACTTTGTTAGACAAGTATAGTCAAGAAATTAATAATTTACTAGATTAGTAATTATATTGAGGTAATCGTAATAGAATAGAACATAGGAGATATGTTTTATGAAAATTGCGGTTACTTTTTTTAAGAAAAAAGAAAATAAAAGAATTTATGATAAAATTTTAAGAAACAGTAGAAAAGAAAAAAATAAGTATATAAATATTGCAAGCTCAGATAATATAAAAATAAAGAATTATAATATTGTTGCAGTTATATTAATATGTATAGCTATTACATTAAATAGTGATAATATATTGTATTTTGCAACTAACATATCAAGCTTTAAATCACTAAATATAACAAAAGAAGATATAATTGCTTTAAATTCTATGGCAAATATAAATAATTATACTTTTGATGAAGAAAAACAAGAGGAAGTACAAAAGCCTATAGAACAAGATTATTTAGCAATGGATGAGTTAGCAAATTTATATAACGAACAAGCAGTATTTAAAAATATAACTAAAGATGATATAAAAATTATATCGGAAAATTCTACTTATCAAAAAATTAATGTTTGTGGAGTAGATATAACTAATTATTCTACAAATAGAAATATAGATTTTCAAGCTATTTTAAATAGCGATGATAAATACTTTACTAAAGGTAAAGATGAAGTTTTAATGTATACAACACATACATCCGAGTCTTATGCTAATAGTCAAAATTATAAATTTGATTATACAAGTCCAAGAAGAACAACTGATGGAAACTACAATATGCTTTATATATCAAGTTGCTTAGCTGAAAGTCTAAATAGTAAAGGCATAAATACAATATGTAGTTTAACACCCCATGATTACGGTGAATATAATAGTGCATATATGAATTCTAGAAGAACAATGGAGACTTTAATAGCAGAAAATTCTAACGCATCAATTTTAATAGATGTACATAGAGATGCAATAGAAGATTTAGATTTTGCTCCTAAAGTAAATTTAAAAGGGTATGATGTTGCAAACTTAATGCTTGTTATGGGAATCGGATATGAGGAGGAAGAAAATCCATATTATATGCAAAATTTAAAACTTGCATTACAAATTCAAATATTAGCAAATAAGATATACCCAGGACTTTTTAGATCAATGATAATACGTAATTCTATATATAATCAAGATATGAAAGAAAATTCTTTTTTAGTTGAAGTTGGTGCTTCTGGAAATACTATTGACGAAGCAAGACTTGCAACTAGATGCCTAGCAAATTTATTAAATATATTATATAAGGATTGATTTGAATAATTTGTATGTGGTATAATGTAAAATCGATATGAAAGGTTTTGATCAAATGACAAAGTTAGTAATAGTAGAATCACCATCAAAGGCGAAAACAATAAAAAAATATTTGGGAAAAGATTTTGAAGTTATAGCCTCTCAAGGACATATAATAGACTTACCAGCTAGTAAAATGGGAGTAGACTTAGATAATGATTTTAAACCAGAATATAAAACAATGAAGGGAAAAGCTAAAATTATAAAAGAAATAAAAGATATGGCAAAAAATGCAGATGTTATATATTTAGCAACTGACCCTGATAGAGAAGGAGAAGCAATAGCTTGGCACTTAAAAAATTTATTAAACATAAAAGATGATGAAAAATGTAGAATAGAATTTAATGAAATAACTAAAAATGCAGTAAAAAAAGCAGTAGAAAAGCCAAGAGAAATTAATCAAGATTTGGTGGATGCACAGCAGGCAAGAAGAATACTAGATAGGATAGTGGGATATAAATTATCTCCTTTACTTTGGAAAAAGGTAAAAAAGGGAACAAGTGCTGGGCGTGTACAATCAGTAGCATTAAAGTTAATAGTAGATAAAGAAAGAGAAATTAGAAACTTTATACCAGAAGATTATTATTTAATGTATGCTAAACTTCAAAGATCAGAAGATATTGTTTTAGCTAAATTTTATGGTGATATTAATGGAAAAATAGAATTGAAAGATAAAAAGCAAGTAGATTCTATAATAAAGAAAATAGATAATAAAGAGTATAAAATAATAGATATCAAAAAAAGTGAAAGAAGAAAAAATCCACCATTTCCTTTTACAACATCTTCAATGCAACAAGAAGCATCAAGGAAACTTGGGTTTGGTGTGAAAAAGACAATGATGGTTGCACAAAGATTATATGAAGCGGGATATATAACATACATGAGAACTGATTCCATAAGACTTTCTGATGATGCAAGAAAGATGGCAAAGGAATATATAAATAAAACATTTGGAAGTAAATATTATTTAGAACGTGAATTTAAAGCAAAAGGTAATGCACAAGATGCACATGAGGCTATAAGACCAACGCATTTAGATGCTACAATTACTATGGGAAAAGATGAAGAAAAATTATATAATTTAATTTTAAATAGATTTTTAGCTTCTCAAATGGCAATAGCAATATATGATACAACTAAAATAAGAGTGAATGTTGAGGATTATATATTTCATATAAATGGTAGTGTAATAAAATTTGATGGATTTATGAAACTTTATATTGAGGGAAAGGATGACAAGGTAAAAACTAAGGAAGAAGCAGAAGATGATGATGACGAGATTAAAGTGCTACCAGAATTTAAAATAGGAGAAATATTAAAGCAAAAAGAATTAAAGGCAGATAAAAAGACTACAGAGCCTCCTGCTCGTTATACAGAAGCAAGCTTAGTAAAAATAATGGAAGAAAAGGGAGTGGGAAGACCTAGTACTTATGCACCTACAATTTCTACTATAGAAGAAAGATACTATATAGAAAAAGAAGGAAGATATTTAAAACCAACTCAGCTTGGTGAGATTGTAAATAAATTATTAGAAGATAATTTTAAAGATATAGTTGATGTTAAATTTACAGCCGATATGGAAAATAAGCTTGACGATATAGCAGATTCTAAAGAAAATTATGTTGAAATGTTAAAAGATTTTTACAAACCATTTAATGAAAATCTTTTAAAAGTGCAAGATAAAATAGAAAAAGTAAAAATTCCAGAAGAAGAAACAGATGTTATATGTGAAAAGTGTGGAAGAAAAATGGTAATAAAACAGGGAAGATTTGGAAAATTTCTTGCATGTCCTGGATATCCTGAATGCCAAAATATAAAACCATATGTAGAATCTATTGATATTCCTTGTCCTGAGTGTGGTGGAAAAGTATTAATAAAAAGAACAAAAACAAGAAGACCATTTTATGTATGTGAAAATAATACAAATAGTGAGGATAGTAAATGTCATTATATATCTTGGACTAAACCAAAAGCTAAAAAGTAGAGTCTAATTAACAATTAGATTCTACTTTTTATTGAAAAAAAGGCATTTGTATAATATAATACAAATTAGGAGAAAGAAAAAATGGAAAAAGTCGTATCAATAATAGGAGCAGGACTTGCAGGTTGTGAGTGTGCATGGATTCTTGCAAATAATAATATAAAAGTTAAATTATATGAAATGAAACCAGAATATAAGAGTGAAGCGCATACAAGTAATGATTTTGCAGAACTTGTTTGTAGTAATTCTTTAAAGTCTGAATCTTTAACAAATGCTTGTGGTTTGTTAAAAAAAGAAATGGAAATTTTAGACAGTCTATTTATTAGAGCTGCATATAAAGCAAAAATTCCAGCAGGACAAGCACTTGCGGTTGACAGAGATATATTTTCAAAATATATTACAGAAAAAATAAAATCAAATAGTAATATAGAAATAATAAATAAAGAAGTTTGTAATGTAGATGATATTGAGGGTATTAAAGTTATAGCAACAGGCCCTCTTACTACAAGTAAATTAATGGAAAATTTAAAGAAGAAAATAGGTGATGATAGTCTATATTTTTTTGATGCAGCAGCACCAATAATAGATGCAGATAGCATAGATTATACAAAGGCATATTTTATGGATAGATATGGTACAGTAGGACAAGGAGATTATTTAAATTTAAGCATGAATAAAGAGGAATATTTAAATTTTTATAATGAACTTATAAATGCTAAAAGTGCTAACAGACATTCTTTTGATAAATTAGTTCTTTTTGAGGGATGTATGCCAATAGAAGAAATGGCAAAAAGAGGGGAAAAAACTTTGGTGTTTGGTCCTTTAAAACCAGTTGGACTTGAAAATCCTGCAATAGATGAAAAGCCATATGCAGTAGTACAATTAAGAGCAGAAAACGAAGAAAAAACAATATATAATATGGTTGGATTTCAGACGAGTCTAGCATTTGGTGAACAAAAAAGAGTCTTTTCCATGATACCTGGACTTGAAAATGCAAAGTTTGAAAGATATGGTGTAATGCATAAAAACACATATATTAATGGTGGCAAATTATTAGATAATAATTTTTGTTTAAAAAAAGATAATGATATATATTTTGCAGGTCAGATATCTGGGGTAGAAGGATATGTGGAATCTGCAGCATCTGGTATGATGGTTGCTTATAGCATAATTAAAAGATTTAAAAATGAAAAAATAGAATTTCCAGAAGATACAATGCTTGGAAGTTTAGCAAAATACATTTCTACAGAAAATAAAAATTATCAGCCTATGAATGCAAATTTTGGAATTTTAAAGCCATTGGATAAAAAAATAAAAGATAAAAAAGAAAAATATACTATACTTTCTAATAGAGCGCAAAAAAGTATATGTCAATTTAAAGAGAAAAACTTAAAATAGGAGTTTAAATATGAGTAATATATATTTGTTATATGGAGAAGAAAAATATGATCTAGATCAAAGAGTAGAAAAAATAAAAAAAGAGTTTCAAAATTTAGAGATAGGTGTTAATCTATTTTATATAACTAACGATAATCTTGACGAGCTTGAAAGTGTAACTCAAGGAGTAACTTTTTTTGGAAGTGAAAAATTAATAATAATAAAAGATACAAATTTAAAATTTGATGTAAATATTCTAAAAGATTTAGATCAAGATATAAAGGTAATTATAATAGAAGATAATGTAGATAAAAGAACAAGTGAATACAAGTTTATATCTAAAATTGCTGAATGCATTGAGTTTAAGCATTTAGATGATGCTAAGATGACTCAGTACATAATAGATTTATTAAAAAGATATAAATTAAATATATCTTATGATGATGCACAGTATATGCAAAGTGTATGTGGTAATGATAAAACAAATAATATTAACGAGCTTCAAAAATTAGTAATTTATTGTGATACAAGTGATACAATAACAAAAGATATGATAGATAAAGTATGTTCCAAAACTTTAAATGCTAAAATTTTTGATTTGTTAGATAATATAGTTAATAAAAAAAAGAAGGAAGCTATTTTTTTATTAGATTCTCTATTAAAGCAAAAAGAATCAATAGTTAAAATATATATAATGTTATATAAACAATATAAACAATTGTTAATGATAAAACTATTAAAGGAAAAAGGAGAAAATAATATTGCATCTGTTCTTGCTATTCATCCGTTTGTAGTAAAAAAACTGAGCGTTTCATGTAATAAATATAGTGTAAATGAGCTAAAAAATATAATATATGCATTTGATGAATATGATCAAAAAACAAAAAACGGAGATATGGATTTTGAAATAGGATTAAAAAAAATAATTTGTATGTTATAAAAACACACCAATATATACATAATTGTATATAGAGGTGTGTTTTATGAATGAAAAAAAGTATAGTTACAATACAGATATGGCAGATGAAAGAGTAGATGAATATAAAGTAATAAATAATATGAGCTCTATTGATGGAATAGAGATAAATGAACAGAAATATGATGAATTTAAAATAACTCAAGTAGAAGTTAAAAATGAAAATGGAGCAAATGCTATAGATAAGAAAATAGGAAAGTATATAACATTTGAAATGGAGAATATTAAATTTTTAGATGACAGACAAAAAGTTATAGATAAATTAAAAGAGTATATAAAAGAGCTTATTTCTCAAGGAAAAGAATCTGTTCTTGTAGTAGGACTTGGAAATATGTATGTAACTCCTGATGCACTTGGCTCAAAAGTTGTAAAAGGAATAGATGTTACAAGACATATTTTGAAACTAACAAAAGATATATTATCCGAAGATACAAGAGAAGTTAGTGCTATTTGTCCAGGTGTTATGGGAAATACTGGAATACAAACATCCGAGATAATATCATCAGTTTCAAAAATAGTAAATCCTAAATATGTTATTGTTATAGATAGTTTGATGTCAAAATCTATCAAAAGAGTTGGAGCGTCTATACAAATAAGCAATACTGGAATTACACCAGGATCTGGTATAACAGGAATTAATACACAAATTGATGAAGAGACTACAAATGCTAAAGTAATTTCAATTGGCGTACCTATGGTTGTTGATATGGCAACTATAACTAACGATGCACTTAATAAAATAGAGAATGCTACTGATGAAAGAAATGAAAGATATCAAAAGATAGCACAAATTTTAGACACAGAAAACTATATAGTAACTCCTAAAGATATTGACGAACTTATTGAAATAATGTCAGATATAATATCTCAAAGTATAAATGAAGCAATGTAGACATATTGATTTTTGTATAAAGTTAGTATAAAATATTTGTATTAGGGGGAATAAGAATGAAAAAGAGTAAATTGACAATTGCTTTTGTAATGGTATTGTTTACTTTTATATTAATATGTAATCACGTATCTGCAGTAGAAATATTTGATAGTAAGACTACAGATGGAATATATAAATTAAGCGAAGATGAATCATCTTTTGATATACCATTTATGAGAGTATCACAACAAAGAATGGAAATAGATAATAATATTTCACAGCTTGGATTATTTTTTAGTCCATCATCTATTGATGTAAATGCCAATTTAACTGGATTACAGATGTATTATAGCAATGATACAGTAAGAATAAACTCAGAAATATCAAATGCTGTTATTTTTTGTGCTGGAAATGTAGTTGTAAACGCTAATGTAAAAAACACATTATTTGTTTATAGTAATGGTACAGTAACGATAGGAGAAAATGGAAATGTTGAAGGTAATCTTATATGTTATTCGCCAAAATTAGAAGTAAATGGAAAGATTAGTGGAAATATTTTAGGCAGTGTAAATGATGTGACTATAAATAATGTGGTTAATGGAAAGTTAAATATGAATGTTACACAATTGAACTTTGGAGAAAATGCTAAAGTTAATAATGGCATAAATATTAATACTAATAATGAAACTTTAACTATAGATGAGAGTATTGCTACTTCAAAGATAGACTATATTCAATCAGAATCTGAAAGCTTTACACAATATTTAATAAGAATAACAAGTAATACACTTACAAGTATAATTATATTTTTATTAATATTGATATTTATTAAAAATGATAGAATAACTAAATTATGTGAAAGATTACAGGGAAATTCAGTTTTAAAAAATGGGGTATTAGGAACAGTTGGAATTTTAGTTGTATTAAGCTTTGGAATAATATTATTAATGGTATTATTAAATTTAGGTATAGCTGCAATAGTATTTTCTATAGCAAGTATTATAATATTTGCTTTGTTAAAAAATATAATAGTTGGAACTTTTGTAGTAAAATTAGTTGAGAAAAAATATAGTGAAAGTAAGATAAGACCAAATATTATTTTAACTAGTATTGCAACATTTTTATTATTAGAAATTTTACAAAGCATACCATATATTGGAACTTTAATTTCAATTATTATATTTATAATATCAGTAGGAATAATAATATCACTTTTTAAAAAACAAGAAAATAACCCAGTAGTAGAAGTAGTTGAAGCTAAATAATCATAAAATATAAAGTTAAACATAGATTATATCAAGGAAAGAAGGTATAACTATGTTTAATTTTTTGGGTAGAAGAAGATGCAAATGTGCAAGTAGAAATTTAATTTATAATTTAGTAAATTATGATATAGCAAAGAAATTAATAGAAGATAGTAATAATATATTAATAGATGTTAGGACTAAAAGAGAGTATGACATTATGCATATTTTAAATGCTGTAAATATTCCTGTAGATAATCTTAAAATGTGTGAAGAAGAGTATAAGCATAAAAATGCGATTATAATTTATTGTTCAAGTGGTATAAGAACAAAAGAAGCCATATATATTTTAAACAGTTTAGGATATACAAATATATATATATGGGAATATGGTTCCTTATCTAATTTTCCATATAAGGATATGATAAAAATGTAAATGAATTTATGTAAAAGAAAAATAAAATAGGTATCACTTTTAATGAATTAGAGTTTTGAAATTCAAAACAAGTAACTTAAATGAAATGTTTTTGTTGTTGAATTTAAACTTGGATTTTTGTATAATAAAATTACTTTTGGAGGAAAAAGGGAAAAATATGAAGAAAAATATATTAATGTTATATCCAAGTGTTATGGAAATAGAGCAAAAAAGTGATATGAACTCATTTTGGAGAAGTGAATGGAAAAGAGTAAAAGAAGAGATAAGTGACTTTAAAGCTTTTTTAGAATATATTTTTGAAATTAGCTAAATTATTGTAAACTGTTACAGTATGTATTGTAGAAAAAGTGACACCTTTTTTGAAAAAATATAGCTTTTGTAATTTTTATGTAATGTAAATAAAATATTATTGTTATTGCTTTTTTATTTCGCATTTTATATAATGAAATTACATATAATGATAGTTATATTATGTACAAAAGAGGTGTTTTTAATGTTAGAGTTTTGGAAAAATGAATGGAAATTGTTTCTTGAGGATATTGATTCGGTAAAAAATGTATTTGCTAAAATTTTTGGAAGAAAGAAAGATTATTTAATGTTAAAATCTGGTACTCAAGAAGAAAACGGAGAAGTATTACCAAAAGAAGAACCTGTGCAAGCATCAGATGTATCACTTGAAAATGTTTCAGCAGAGGTTACTTTAGAAAATAATGATATCAATTCAGCAGTTGGAGATGTTTTTGCACAAGATAATGGAGTATTTCCAGAAATGGCACAAACAGCAGATGTTAGTGTTGCATCACAACCTGTATATCAATTAGATGGAATTGATCATAAGGTAACTGCTTATTTTGGTGAAAACATTGATGAATTAAGAGTTAATATGAGTGGAGATAAAACTCAACATGAAGTATTAAGAGAGTATGCACAATATTTTAAACCATATGCAGAATCACAGGATATGTGTAATACAGCATTTAGAAAATATTATGACAGACATGCTTTAAAAATAGCAACTGAAGAATTACCAATTGAACAAGCTAGAATTATTCAAAACAATGTAGACTTATTTATAAAAGGTCAAGAAGTATTTGGAGAAAATGGTCAATTTATTGATTCAAGAGTTGATACTATATTTGATAAAATAGGAATAGATCAAGTAAATAAAGTTGTAAACATATTACATGATAATACAGATGAGGGAGTTAATGTACAAGGTGAAAGATTATTTGCAGAAATAGTTACATATATGGTAGATAACGGAATAAAAGTAGAAAAGGATGCTAATATCTTAGAGCCTATTAAAACAGTACTTGAAGATAAACTAGATGATGTTCATAACAATTTAAAAAATCATGAAGATTGGAATGAAGAATATCAATCTTTACTTTCTCAAGAAAGAAAATATTTATATGCTTTAAATAGAATTGAACAATATGAAACAGAACAAAGAATTTCTGAGTTTGAAGAAAAACTTAATGATATAGAATCTGTATAATTTTGTATTATAGCTTTAAATGTTGCTACAAGTAAGGTAGCAACATTTTTTTCTATAAGTAATAAATAATATTATTGAAGTTAAATATATTGAAAAAAATGTTTATATATGATATAATATCGTGGTATAAAAACGACACAAGTATTTATTTTAAAGGAGAGTGTATTATATGAAATGTTTACTACTTTGTGCTGGTTATGCCACAAGACTATTTCCGCTTACAGAAAATTTTCCAAAAGCATTGCTAGAAGTTGGAAATAGACCTTTATTAGATTATATAGTAGATGAAGTTAATTCTCTAGATGAGGTTGACGAAATTTATTTGGTTACAAATAAAAGATATACACCACATTTTGAAAAGTGGGCAAATGAGAAAAATAATATAAAACCAATAACTGTATTTAATGATAATACAACTAATAATGAAAATAGACTAGGAGCAATAGGTGATATTCAATTTACTATTGAAAAAGCAAATATTGATGATGATTTATTAGTTATTGCAGGAGATAATTTATTTACGTTTAAACTAAGAGATTTTGTAGATTTTCAAAAAGAAAAAAATACACCTGCTGTATGTGTTAAAGAAGAAGAATATGAAACTTTAAAAAGATTAGGTGTAGTAGAAACTGATGAAAAAATGCAAATTGTAGGATTTGAAGAGAAACCTGAAAAGCCAAAAGGAAAATATGCGGCATATGCTGAGTATTTATATCCTAAAAATGTGTTACCAGTTTTCAAACAATATATAGAAGAAGGTAATAAAATAGATGCACCAGGAAATTTTGTTGCTTATTTATATAAAAAAATGCCTGTATATGCATTTCCTTTTATCGGAGAATGCTATGATGTAGGAACTCATGATTCTTTAGCATATGTAAATGAGTTATATAAAAATAAAAAATAGTTAGAGTGGTAATAAATATGAGTATGAGTAAAATTTCACGTAGTATAGTAGTAGTAATTTTTGTAGCACTTATTTTATTTTTAGGTATAACAGATTGTATATATATTAGTAGGGGATTAGGAGATGTAAGTGGTCCAAGCAATATAGTTAAATTTGGATATTTTATCTTAGTATTTATATTAGTTTCCCTATATACATATGTAAGAGAAAAAATATCTAGATTAAAATTACAAAAATTTGTTTCTACTACATATAGATATATATATATAATTCTTGTTATGCTAGCTTCTACTTTTTTTAAAATATATAATGTTATAGATTTATATCCAAAACATACTTTATTTTTATATTTTATTTTAACTTATTTTATAGGTTTTCTTGTTCAAAGAATTATATTTAACGTTTCAAAAAGTGATGTTTTATCTGTTTTGGGAATGTTCATCGCATTTACACTTCCTAATATAATAGAAGATAAAACAATGAACTTAAATTCAAAGTTTATATCACTTACAATGCTATTAGCCATATATATAATGCAAAAACTTATAGATGAGCTTAAACAATTAAATATAAAAAATAAAAAATATATAATTCAAGCTATTATTTTAGGAGTATGTATTGGAGCAAGTACTTTAGTTGGTAATAGTTATCTTATATGGATAGTTTTAGGAATATTATCTTTATTTATAACATCAAATTTAGATAGTACAAATTTAAAATTGTCTAATAAGTCTAATAATACCATAAAAAGAAAAAGAAATAATTATTTTATATATAAAGTAGAGAGAATAAGAATTAGCAAACTTCTAATTTCTTTAATAATTATTAGTATTATAGTATTAGGTATATATTTTAGTGGTAGAATATTAGTAAATAAACTTGCTACTAGCCAAAATGGAGTATGTACTAATATAGTTAACGATTTAAGATTTGGTGTTAATACTAACGTAGACACTAGTATAAGTAATATAACAACTCAGGCATATAGCTTTGCTAGTATGTCAACTAAATTTTATTTATTATGTTATATTTATATAATTATTATGGAAATTTTATCTGTAATTTTACACAGAAAATATGATACAAAGTCTACATTACTTAAAATAATATTTATATCTTTGGTTGTTAGTTTATTTGTATTTAAAATTAATATAATGTATTATCAACCACTGCTTACTTTGTTATTAGTGATTATTTGTATTGTTAACACTACAAATATTTATTATAATAGAGAAGAAAGAATAAAAATGATAGAAGCATAGAGGAAGGTGACAATAATTGGCATATTATTCAGGTGATTTAATAGAAGAAGTTATATCACAAAATGATATAGTTGAAGTTATATCTGAATATGTTGTTTTAAAAAAAAGTGGAAGAAATTATATGGGGCTTTGCCCATTTCACAGAGAAAAAACGCCATCTTTTTGTGTTTCTATGGATAAGCAAATATTTAAGTGTTTTGGATGTTCTGAAGGTGGAAATGTAATATCTTTTATTATGAAAATAGAAAATATTGATTTTTGGGACGCTGTGGAAATGCTTGCCGAAAGAGCAAATATAGACACTAGTAGATTTGAGGTAAAAGATTATTATAATAAATCTAATTCAAAAAATAATGATTTAAAAGATGCAGTATTTAATATAAATAAAGAAGTTGCAAAGTTTTATCATAATAATCTTATTGAATTATTAAAAGAAAAAACTAATCCTGTTAAAGATTATATAATAAAAAGAAAATTAGATATAAAAACTATAAACAAGTTTGGTATTGGCTATGCAACTGGTAAAATTCCTTTGTATGATTATTTAATAAAATTAAATTATACAAAAGAAGAAATACTAGCTTCAGGAATTATTGTAGAAAACAGTAATGGGAAAATGTATGATAGGTTTTATTCAAGAATTATTTTTCCTATTTTTGATATAAGAGATAGAGTAATTGCTTTTGGAGGAAGAGCTTTTAGTCAAAAAGTTTTAGATAAAACGATACCCAAATATGTAAATTCTCCAGAAAATGATATCTATCATAAAGGAAAAACGTTATATTTAATGAACTTTGCTAAAAGAGAAAAAATAGATAATATAATAATTGTTGAAGGATATATGGATGCTATAGCATTACAAAAATTTGGATTTACTAATGCAGTTGCTTCTTTAGGAACAGCACTTACAGAAAATCAAGCACGACTTATAAAAAAATATACAGATAAAGTAATAATTGGCTATGATCAAGATGGAGCAGGACAAGCTGCTACAATGAGAGGGCTTGATATTTTAGTAAATCATGGATTAAATGTTAAAGTTTTAAAATTAGATCATGATGATGTAAAAGATCCAGATGAATATTTAAATAAGTATGGTGCTGAAAGATTAAAAAAATGCATAGAAAATGCTATATCTTTAGTTGAATTTAAAGTATCTATTTTAGAAAAAGATTTAGATTTAGAAAATTTTGACTCAAAAGTAAAATTTTTAACAGGCGTTTCTAATATATTATCTAAAATTGATAATAATATAGAAAGAGATATGTATATAGATAAAATATCTAAGAAATATGGAATGAGTCCAGGACCTATTTTAAAAGAAGTAGAAAGAGGAATATCAAAAAAGAGTAATAATGATATTATTATTGATATGCAATCTTTAAATAAAAAAATGCAATTAGTAACAAATGTAAGAAAAAGACAAGAACAATATATTGTTGCTTTGTTGCTTTCTAAAAAGCCATCAATACAACAAGAGATTGTTAAAAATATAAAATCTTCAGATATAGATAATGAAGATGTAAAAAAAATTTTTGATTTCATATTATCCTTAATGGATAATTATGATATAAATAAAATTGATATCTTATCTAAAATACAGGATGAAGATATGGTAAAGGAAATCACCGATATAATGTATATCGACATTTCAGGGTATGAAGAAAAGTTACTTCAGGATGTATTGAAGAATAAGAGAAAAGAAAAATTATATGCTAGACGAGATGAAATATTAAAAAGGCTAGATCAAAACATCTCGAAAGATGAAAGTGAGATTATAAAGTATGAATTAAATCAGATTGTAATCGAACTTGCAAAATTGAAGTAAAAAGGAGTTCTTTCAATGTCAAACGAAGAAAAAAAATTATCAGAAAATAAAACTACAGATATGACTCAAAAAGAGAAAGTAAAGAAATTTATAGAACAGGCAATAAAAGCTAAAAAAGTTCTTATGAAAGATGTTATTGAGTTTATTAGTAAGGAAAATATTGATTCAGAATATGTTACAAAAATATATGATGAGTTAGATAAGGCAAAAGTTAATTTGGTTCTTGATGATGAAGATGACGAAAAAGACATGCAAATAGAAGGAAAAATTAAAGAAGAACTTGATGATCCAGATAAAAAAGGAGAAGATAGTGCAACAGTTACTGATCTAGATATAGAGCCAGATCTTGAAGATATAGATGAAACAGAAAAAGATCTATTATTTCAAGATATGCAAGATATGTCTTTTGTAGATAATCTAAACGTAGATGATCCAGTAAAAATGTTCCTTAAAGAAATTGGTAAAATAAGACTTTTAACATATGAAGAAGAAAATATCCTTGCTGAAAGAATGTTAAAAGGAGATAAAGAAGCTAAAAAACAACTTATTGAATCTAACTTACGTCTTGTTGTTAGTATTGCTAAAAAGTATATAGGTAGAGGAATGAACTTTTTAGATTTAATACAAGAGGGAAATTTAGGTTTAATAAAAGCTGTAGATAAATTTGACCAATCTAAAGGATATAAATTTTCTACTTATGCAACATGGTGGATAAGACAAGCTATTACAAGAGCTATTGCAGATCAAGCAAGAACAATAAGAATACCAGTTCATATGGTAGAAACAATAAATAAACTAATAAAAACATCAAGACATCTATTACAAACATTAGGAAGAGAACCAACACCAGAAGAAATTGCCAAAGAGTTAGAAATGCCTGTTGAAAAAGTAAGAGAAATATTAAAGGTAGCACAAGAGCCTATATCTCTTGAAACACCAGTTGGCGAAGAAGATGAAAGTAATCTAGGTAATTTTATACCAGATGAAGATGCACCTTCTCCATCTGAACAAGCTGCAGATACTTTACTTAGAGAACATATAGAAGAGGTAATGCAGACATTAACTCCAAGGGAAGCTAAAGTATTAAAATTAAGATTTGGACTTGAAGATGGAAGAATGAGAACTTTAGAAGAAGTTGGAAAAGAATTTGATGTTACACGTGAACGTATAAGACAAATTGAAGCTAAAGCATTAAGAAAGCTTAGACATCCAAGTAGAAGTAAAAAATTAAAAGATTTTATGAGTAGTGATTATTAAAATAAGTAATTATAAGAGGAGAAGATTATGGTTATAGCTATAGTTATAATGTTTTTGTATATCATTTTATTTACTTTTGGTTTTGTCTCATATATATTTAATTCTATTGGTATATATGAGCTATCTAAAAGAGAAAAAGAAAAACCATATGCTATAGCTTGGATACCATGCATAAATAAATACTTATTAGGAAAATTAGCCTTTAAATCTGATACGCATGCATTGATTTTAACTTTTTTAAGTTTAGGTACTACATTATTTTCTTTTTTTATAATATTTATGTATGGTGAGTTATATGCCACACTTGCACTTTTACTTATAAGTTTTATACTTTCATTAATAACTGCTATATATTGTTATATAGCAAGATATAAAATATATAGTAAATATAGTAAAAGTATTATTTTAATGACAGTTTTTGATATAGTATCTTGTGGAATTTTGGGTCCTGTATTTTTATTTGCTATAAAAGATAATAACAAGAATAAATAATATTGGTATGCACTTGACAAAGTGCATATTTTATTATAGAATAGTCAAAGATAGTTAAAGTGAGGGAAAGCTATGAATTTATCAGATTTAATAGAGGAATATATAAAAAATGAAATAAATAAAAATCATTATATTGAATTAAAAAGAAGTGAGCTTGCACAAGAGTTTAATTGTGTACCTTCGCAAATAAACTATGTTATTTCAACTAGATTTATTCCAGAATTAGGATTTTATGTGGAAAGTAGACGTGGAGGAGGGGGCTATATAAAAATTAGTGAACTCCATATTTCACAATGTGACTATATAAAAAATATAATTGAAAAAATAGGTAGTAAAATGTCGCAAAGTATGTTAGATATTTACTTAAAGGAACTACTTAGATATAATATATTAGATGCTAATAGCTTGAGTATTATTTCTTCAGCTTTATCTGAAAATAGTTTAAAAAAAGTAGATAAGCTAAGAAGAGATGAAGTAAGAGCAGATATGTTTAAGAATATAATTGTTAATTTGAGATAATGGGGGTATATTATGATTTGTTCAAATTGTGGAAAAAACAATGCAAGTATTACATATAAGCAAAATATAAATGGAAAAAAGATAACTCTAAATTTATGTGATAATTGTGCACATGAAATAGGAATTTTTAATAGTTTTGATGACATTTTTTCACCAATGATATTGGATTTCGAGTATGTTTTACCAGAAGAAATTAAATGTAAAAAATGTGGTTATACACTTTCAAAGTATCGTTCTACTGGACTTTTTGGTTGTGATGAATGTTATAAGACATTTAAAAAGGAAATAGATGAAATATTATTAAAAATACAAGGTAAAAATAGACAAATAAAAGAAGAAAAAAATATAAAAAAAGAAAGTATAAATCAAGTAGATAAATTAAAGCAAGAATTGCAAGAATTAGTAAATCAAGAAAAATTTGAAGAGGCTGCAGTAATAAGAGATAAAATTAAAGACTTAGAGAAAAAATCTAAAAAGGAGGAAGAATAAAATGGATACTTTTGAAGATGTTGTACTTACTACAAGAATTAGACTTGCAAGAAATGTAAGTGGGTATAATTTTCCAAATAATATGATTAAAAAACAAAAAGAAGAAATAGTTAAACTCATTAAAGATAAACTTAAAGATAAATATACAATTTTAGATTTAGACAATATAGATGATATTACTAAAATGTCACTTGTTGAAACACATACTATCTCTAAAGAGCTTGTTCAAAGTACAGGTTCAGCTTTGATAATAGATGAAAAAAATAATATTACTACTATGATTAATGAAGAGGATCATTTTAGAATGCAGGTATTTGAGAATAATTTTAATTTAGAAGAGGCATATAATAAAATAAAAGCTTTTGATAGTACAGTGGCGAAAAGTATTAAATATGCATATGATGAAGATTATGGATATATAACCGCTTGTCCCACATGTATTGGTACTGGAATGAGAGTATCTGTTATGTTACATTTACCAGCATTAGAAAAAATTGGATTTTTAGAAAGAATATTTAATGAAATAACTAATCTAGGTATATCTGTAAGAGGAATATATGGAGAAAATACAAGTGGCTATGGATGTATTTATCAAATATCTAATCAAAAAACACTTGGAATAAAAGAAAAGGATATAATAGAACAAGTAAGACAAGCAACTAATTATGTGGTAAAACAAGAGAGAAAAGCAAGAGAAATTATAAAAAATAGAATAGAGATAAAAGATGAAATATTTAGATCTTATGGTATTTTAAAAAATGCGATTATAATGTCAAAAAAAGAAGCTTTTGAATTGATTTCTAATATAAGAATGGGAATAAATATGGAAATCATAAATGATATTAAATTAGAAAATATAGATAAACTAATAGAAAACATAGGAAAAAATACTTTGAAGAAAAATTTTAAAGAGGATTTCTCAAAAGAACAAGAAAATATTAAAAGAGCAGAATATATAAAAAATAATATTTAATGAAGGAGAGATATTTAATGTATGAATTTACAGAAAGTGCAAGGAAAGTTATAGAATATGCTAAGAATTTCTCTATAGAAAATAATTATCCATATATAGGCACTGAACATATATTATATGGACTTATTGCAGAAGGAGAAGGACTTGCAGCAGTTATATTAAAAAAACAAGATCTTACAGAAGAATATATTGAAGAAGAAATATTAAAAATAGATGGGATAATGAATACACAGGTAAATGAAGATGAGGTGGATTTTACACCAAGAGCAAAAAGGATTATAGCTAATAGTCAAAAAGAAGCTTTAAGAATGGGACAAAATTATGTTGGATCTGAACATATACTGCTTTCATTGATGAGAGAAATTGATAGTGTTGCAGTTAGAATTTTAATAGATGCAGATATTGATCCGCAAAAGATTTTTACAGAACTTTTAAAAATATTAGGAGATGAATCTCCTATATCAGATAATTATCATGATCCTGCAAATATTGAGAGTAAATCTAAAAATAATACACCAACATTAAATCAATATGGAAAGGATTTAACAGAACTTGCAAAGCAAAATAAGTTAGATCCAGTAATAGGAAGAGAAAAAGAAATAGAAAGAGTTATTGAAATATTAAGTAGAAGGACTAAAAATAATCCTTGCTTAATTGGTGAACCAGGAGTTGGTAAAACTGCTGTTGTAGAAGGTCTTGCTCAAATGATAAAAGAAAATAATGTTCCAGAAATATTAAAGAATAAAAGAGTTGTATCGTTAGATATTGCTTCAATGATAGCTGGAGCAAAATATAGAGGCGATTTTGAGGAGAGACTAAAAAAAACTCTTCAAGAAATAAAAACTGCTAGTAACGTTATACTATTTATAGATGAAATACATACAATAGTAGGAGCAGGTTCAGCAGAAGGGGCAATGGATGCAGCAAATATTTTAAAGCCATTGCTTTCAAGAGGAGAAATACAAGTGATTGGCGCTACAACTTTAAATGAGTATAGAAAATATATAGAAAAAGATAGTGCTTTAGAAAGAAGATTTCAAAGTGTAATAGTGGAAGAACCAAGTATTGAAGATACAATACAAATTCTTAGAGGATTAAAGGATAAATATGAGGCACATCATAAAGTAAAAATAACAGATGAGGCAATTAAAGAGGCAACAGTTTTATCTGAACGATATATTACAGATAGGTTTTTACCAGACAAGGCTATAGACTTAATAGATGAAGCTTGCTCAAAGGTTAAAATAAAAAGTTTAACAAAGCCTGAAAGCTTTAAAAATTTAGAAAAGGAACTGGATAAAAAATCTAAAGAAAAGGAAGAAGCAATAATCTCACAAAATTTTGAAAAAGCAGCTAAGATAAGAGATGAAGAAAAAGAACTTAAAGAAAAGATAAGTAAGCAAGATGAAAAGTGGAAAAAGCAAGAAAATAATAAAGAAATATCTATAGGAAAAGAGGAAATTTGTGAAGTTGTTTCAAATTGGACAAAAATTCCTGTAACAAAACTTACACAAACAGAGTCTGAGAAAATTAAAAATTTAGATAAGGAATTAAAAAAGAGAGTTATAGGTCAAGATGAAGCAATAGATGTATTATCTAGGGCTATTAAAAGAGCAAGAGTAGGATTAAAAGATATAAATAGGCCTATAGGATCTTTTATGTTTTTAGGTCCAACTGGAGTTGGTAAGACAGAACTTACAAAAGCATTAGCATTAAACATGTTTGGAAGCGAAAATGCTATGATAAGGCTTGATATGTCTGAATATATGGAACCACATAGCGTATCTAAACTTATAGGATCACCTCCTGGATATGTTGGATATGATGATGGAGGACAATTAACAGAACAGGTTAGAAGAAAACCATATTCAATAATTTTATTTGACGAAATAGAAAAGGCACATCCAGATGTGTTTAATATATTATTGCAGATTTTGGATGATGGTAGACTTACTGATTCAAATGGAAGAACAGTTAACTTTAAGAACACAGTTATAATAATGACTTCTAATACTGGTGCTAGAAATATAACTGAAACTAAGTCGATTGGCTTTATAAATAAAGATGATGGAAGCGCTTCATATGAGAGAGCTAAAGCAGAAGTTATGAATGAGTTAAAAAAGACTTTTAGACCAGAATTTTTAAATAGACTTGATGAAATAATTATATTCAATAAGCTCGGAAAGGAAGCTATTGAAAAGATTGCAAGTATAATGTTAAATGAATTTGCAGATAAATTAAAACAAAGAGAAATAACAGTTAAAATAGATAAATCTATAATTGAATATATAGTGAAAGTAGGTTTTGATGATGTGTATGGTGCAAGACCATTAAAGCGAGCTGTGCAATCTAAAGTTGAAGATAAATTTGCTGAAGAATTATTGGATGGAAAAATAAAAGATAAAGATAAAATCACATTAAAAGCCAAAGATAATAATGTTATAATTGAAGTTAAGTAAAATATTGAAATAATAATATATTTATGGTATATTTTTAGTATAAATAAGGAGGGATAATTTATATGGAGTTTATGAAAAAAGTTGAGGAAATCTCAAAAAAAGTTGGAGATACAGCATCTAATACTTATAACACTGTTGCAGATAAATCTGGAAAATTAATAGAAGAAACAAAATTAAAAATTTCTATTTCAGAAAAACAAACAGATATTGATGAGATCTATGAAGAAATGGGTAAAGCAGTATATAATTTATATAAAGCTGACGAAGATGTTGGAAAAGAATTTACAAAACAATGTAAAAAAATTGATAAACTAAATGATGAAATTAATAATATGAATACTAAAATTTTATATAATAAAGGGCTAAGAACTTGTTCATCATGTGGAGAAGTAATTGCATTAGATAGTAAATTCTGTACTAATTGTGGAGAAAAACAAAAAACTTTTAAACTTAAGGAAGATAAAAAAGTAATAAAAAAAGATGAAGTTGAAGTTGAAAAAGTTTGTCCTGAATGTGGTCAAGTATTTGAACCTACAGCTAAATTTTGTAATAAGTGTGGTCATAAGTTTTAATATGTTGAAAAATGGCTAGTTAAGAGATTAACTAGCTATTTTTTTGTCTTTTTTATAAAAAATTAATTTAAAGTGATAAAGTATACTTGGTGATTTTATGAAAAAAATAATGATTTTCCTAGTAGGTGTTGTAGCTATGCCATTTTTTATATATTATGGAAATGAAACTTATAATGAAAAAGAAGAATTATTTTTGAAAAATAAAATATGGCAAAGTATAGATCAAGTTGACTATATATTGCTTGATTGTATGAGTTGTAGTGGAAATGATAATTTAACAGAAGAAAATAAAGTAGATTTTATAATAAGATACATTATAGAAAATAAAAATAATTATATAAGTGATATTGATGTGCAAAATAGGGAAGATTATTATACATATCAAGATACAGTATATTATAATTTTGGAAAAGTGACAGAAAAATTTATAATTAATATGATTGATAATTTTTTTAATAGTTTTAATTATGATATGAAAAATTATAAATTTTATAATAATGGAAATATAGAACTAAATTTCGAACCTATAGAACATTTATGGTATGATAATAAAAAGATATTAAATGTTGAAAAAATAAATAATAAAGTATATAATGTATATATGGAGTATAATAGAGAGATAAATGGCAAATTTCATACTTTTAATGTTAAATATATTATTAATTATGATAATGATATAAAGTTTGAAAATATTCACATTTATAACTCTATAGTAAGTGATGAAAATGAAAATAAAAATTGATAAGAAAAAAATTATTATACTTATTACTATTATTATATTAGTTATATGTATAACATTAATAATTTTAAATTTTGCTAGAACAAGTAGAATAAATGAGCAATTGTTAAGTTATATTAGTGAAGATAATAAAACAACTATTTCCTTTAATAGTGGAAAAAATATAAAAATTAATGACAATGTATATGAAAAATTAAAAGAGCAAGAAATAGATGTTATTATATATAATGACGTATATATTGCAACTGTAAAGAGCAGTGATTTACAACAATATATGG
The DNA here is from genome assembly GCA_944387375.1 of uncultured Clostridia bacterium. GTDB lineage: Bacteria > Bacillota > Clostridia > TANB77 > CAG-465 > CAG-465. The sequence goes on along the minus strand of CALXEQ010000005.1, from coordinate 1,744 downwards.
ATATAGATGTTAATTTAAAGAAAAATGATATTTTTAATGACTCTTATGATGTAAATGTAGACAGTAATGTAAAATGTGATATAAAGGTAAATGTTAAAAGTACACTGGGAAATGTAAAATATATATCACAATATAATACTTTAAATGATACTTTAAATGTAATTGCAAATGATATTCAAGTAAATGAAGATGGCTTTTCAAATATAATTCAAGAGGACAATATTAATAACTATATAATAGCATATGTTGAGCCTACTGAATTTAATGTTCAAGATATAGAGGTAAATAATACTACTAAGACACAAATAGATATAGGCATTGATAAAGCTAAATATACAAAAGGAAGCTTTTATTTGGAGTGTAATGATAAAGAGGCAATTGATATTGAAGATTATTCAACATTAGTAGCTAAAAAAGCAGGAGATTATAAGCTGAAGTTAATTACAAATAGTGGTAGTATTACAAAAGAAGTAAATTTAAAAATAAAAGAAGTGGCACAAAGTATTCAGGCTGATAAAACTGATGTTGAGTTAGAAGTTGGACAAACTTTAAAAATTGAGGCAACTGTTTTACCACAAGAAGCTGTAAATAAAGAGGTAAAATGGGAAAGTACAGATGAAAATGTTGCAGCAGTTGATAGTGAGGGAAATGTAACTGCAATAAATGAGGGTACATGTAAGTTAAATATATCAACTACACAAGAACCTTTAGTAACAGCTAGTGTTAATGTAACAGTTAAGACACAAAGTAATAACAATTATTATAATTATAATACAGGAAATTCCAATGATATAACTTATATTAATGGTATATTACTAGTTAATAAGAATCATTCTGTACCATCAGATTATGCACCTGGTTTACAAGATGATGCATATAATGCCTTTTTAAAACTAAGTGCAGATGCAGCAAATGCAGGATTTGATATTCAATTATTATCCGGATATAGATCATATCAGACACAAGATAGATTATATAATAATTATGTTGCTGTATATGGACAAGCAGAGGCTGATACATTTTCTGCAAGACCAGGTACATCAGAACATCAAACAGGACTTGCTATGGATGTGGGCTGGATTGATGATGCATATGGAGATACTCCATCAGGAATTTGGCTTGCACAAAATTGTTATAAATATGGCTTTATAATACGATATCCAAAAGGTAAAGAAAATATAACAGGATATAAGTATGAACCATGGCATATTAGATATCTTGGAGTAGATATAGCAAAAGATGTGTATGAGAGTGGCTTATGCTTGGAAGAATATTTAGGTGTAAATTAAAAAAATAAGGACTAAAATACTATTGTTTTAGTCCTATTTTTAACTTTAAAAATGTATAATAGAATATATTTAAAAAAAGTTAAAAAAATTTTAAAAAAAGTGTTGACAAAGAAGACAAAAAGTAGTATCATAATAGACGTCGCAAGGAGAGAGTTAAACATAAAAATAAAACAGAAAAAACTTTTTATTTTTTTGTAAAAAATATGTTGACAAAAGTTGACTCTTTGTGTTATAATAAAGTCGTTCTCTACAGAGAACAGGAGCACATTGAAAAATAAACAATGCAAGAGCAAACCAAAAGGTTGTACGAAGAGTGCAACCGTCAATTAAAAAGAAGTAAATTCGCGAATAAAGCGTGAAATGAGAAAAGGATATTTTAAACGAGAGTTTGATCCTGGCTCAGGATGAACGCTGGCGGCGCATTTAAGACATGCAAGTCGAACGAAAACTTTTCA
>CALXEQ010000004.1 GCA_944387375.1 uncultured Clostridia bacterium | reverse complement strand
ATTTCTATATTATTAGCAATAGTGTAAACAAAAAAGTTGACAGAAAAAAGTAATAAGTAAATCATAAATTACAAGTTGTAGGAATAGTGATATGAGCAAATCAGAAATGGTTTGTTCTTTTTTTTGCGTTTAAATCCGAAACACTCACAAATTTTTTCTTATTACCAAGTTGAAATCCTGTTCACTCACAATTTTTTGTTGTATTAAGAATGGTGTCGTGATAGATCTTGGTTGTGGATGTGGAAGAAATACGATATTTTATGCACAAAATGGTTTTGACACATATGCTTTAGATAAATCAGAATATGCGGTAAAATATACTAAAGAAATTTCTAAAATACATAAATTAGATATAAATATTCAAACTGGTGATATGCTTAATATGCCATATGAAAATGAGTTTTTTGATTGTATATTATGTAGAAATGTTATATCGCATACAGATACAGAAGGAATAAAAGTTATAATAAAAAAACTATATGATATATTAAAATATGATGGTGAATGTTTTTTAACACTAGGGTCTAAAAATTCAGATTTATATAAAGATCCAAAAAATTTAAAAGTAGATGAAAATACTAAAAGAAGAATGGATCCTGGTGTTGAATACAGAGTACCACACTTTTATGCTGATATGAATATAATTCCAAAGCTTTTTGAAAAGTTTAAAATTGAATATGTTTCACAATTACAATATTTCAAACAAGAAAAAGGAAAATTCCTAAGTAGATGGAACTACTTAATTTTAATAAAAAAATGTAAAGAGGAGAGATAATATGAATAATTTACTTGTGGTAATTTCTGGTCCTAGTGGAGGGGGAAAGGGAACTGTAATTAATAAATTGCTTCCAAGAAATCCTGATGAATATAAAAGAATATCTACATATACTACAAGACCAAGAAGACCTGATGAAGATGAGCAAGGACAATATTCATTTATTTCACAACAAGAATATGATAGATTATTTGTTCAGGGTAGACTTATGGCATGTTCAAGAGTAGATGGACGTTCTTATCGGTGCTCCTATACTTGATATGAGTTCAAAGCAACTACAAGGAAAATACTTAATAATGGATATGGGCTCTGATGGAGCTGAAGAATTTAAAAGAAAGTATAAAAACTCAATATATGTATATTTGATGCCACCAAATGTTCAAAGGCTACTTTCTCAAATGAAAGGTAGAAGCAAATCACGACTTAACAGAAATATAAGACAAATTCCAAAAGTAAAGCAAGTATGTGATTGGTTAGTAATAAATGATGACCAAGATATAGCAGCAAGTGAAATTGAACAAATTATGCATCTTGTAAAAGAACATGGTACAAGTTGGGGGGATGTAGATATAGATACTATGAAATTTTTATGTTCTAGGAGTTTACACAACCCAGTAAATGTTGAGTTTTTAGATAATTATTATGCTAGACAACAAGAATTACAAGATAAAGAGGAAATGGAGGAATGCCTATGAAAACACTAGACAAATGGGTAGATGTTAGAAAAAAGCAAACACGAGAAGTAACAGATATGACTGTTACCATAGTAAAAGATGAAAGCTTAAACTCATATATTACTTTAAAAGAAGTAAATGATTTAACAAAGCCACATAAAATACCTGTTAATGGTAGGTGGATTACAAAGCTTGATAAAAATTATACTATCCTTGAATATACACCTTTAGATAAATTATATAATGTAAGAGTTCATATAAATGATAAAGAGCAAATATTAGAATATTATTTTGATATAATACTTCAAAATGAAATAAGAAAAATTGAAGGAAAAGACATACCATTTTATAATGATTTATATTTAGATGTTATATATTATCAAAAGGTGGCAACACAAACAGATAATTTTATATTACTTGATGATAGAGATGAATTAAAAGATGCATTAAATGATGGAAAAATAGATCAAGAAGAGTATGACCTTGCATATGAAGTCGCAAACTCACTTATGGAAGAACTACTTACAAATAATAATATATTTGTAAATAGAGGACTTAAAGATTATTATAAATATAGGAAAAATAAAGTTAAAGGAAGCTTAAATTAAGCTTCTTTTTTCTTGAAAAGTTTATTATTTTATAGTAATATATATGTATATTAAGGAGAGAATATGGAAGATATATTAGCAAAAGTAATAAGAATAGATTTAGATATTTACTATTTGAGTGTTGAGCATAAAAATGAAATCATTCAATCAAAACTTAGAGGTAATTTAAAAAAGAGTAAAAATATATTGGTTGGTGATATTGTAAAAGTAGAAAAAATTGGTCAAGATTATATGATAAAGGATATAATAGAAAGAAAAAACTCTCTTATAAGACCGCCAGTAAGTAATATTGATCAAATGATTATAGTGGTGTCTGTTGGAGCCCCGTCTCCAGATTATATACTATTAGATAAACAATTGGTGCTATGTATGTCTAAAAATATAAAACCAATAATTTGTGTTAATAAAATAGACCTTATAAGTGAAGATAAAGTAGTAAAAGAAGAATTAGAGTATATAAATAGTATCTATTCAAACATTGGTGTAGATATTGTCTATGTTAGTGCTAAAAATGGTGATGGAATAGATAAATTAAAAATGCTAATAAAAGGTAAGACATCTGCCTTTTCTGGAAATAGTGGTGTTGGAAAATCCTCTATTACTAAAAAAATAATAGATAAATTAGAGGTTATAGAAATTGGAGAGATAGGAAAGAAAACAAAAAGAGGAAAACATACTACAAAGGCTGTTAAATTATATACAATAGGTGATGATACATATATCTTAGATACACCAGGATTTTCAAGTTATGAATTATATGATATAGAATATAGAGAATTAACAAAGTATTATCCTGAATTTTTAAAATATAGTTGTAATTATGACGACTGTATGCATGTCTTAGAAAGTATAGATGTATGTGCTATAAAGCAAAATGTAGAAAAGAAAAATATAGATAAAGGAAGATATGAAAGGTATGTGTATATTTACCAAAAATTAAAGGAACAATATGATAGAAGATATAAATAGGTTTAATAACCTATTTTTTTATTTAAATATAAATTTTTTCTTGAATTATTGCAATAAGTATAGTAATATTAAAATAGCGTTGTTAAACGAGGTGATATAATGAGTAATTTATCTATATCTATTTTAAATGTAGAAAATATATCATGCTTTTTAGATAAATTAAAAGAGTATGAGCAAAAGTTATCTAATATAAAAACAGATGAATTATTTAATATTACTATTCATTTTGATGTTATGGATAATGTATTTGTACCAAATACTGGAATAGATATTGAAAAAATAAAGATAGTAAAAGATAATGGTTTTTATGTTGATACTCATCTTATGGTTGCAAAACCTGTAGAAGATGGATATATAGATAAAGCAATAGAAAATGGATGCAGGGATATAACAATACATTATGAAATAGAAAATTTTGAATATGCATTAAATTATTTAATTAATAAGAAAAATGAACTTAATGGAGATTTAAAAATAGGTGTTTCAATAAAGCCTAAAACTGAAATATCTTGTTTAGAAAAATATATTGAGAAGATAGATAAAGTACTTATTATGTCGGTTGAACCAGGATTTGGTTGTCAAAAATATATAGACTCAGTTACAAAAAAGGTAGAAGAGCTAAATGCTAAATATAAAAATAAATATATTCAAATAGACGGTGGCATAAATGATGAAACTATTATTTATCCAATTAGAAATAATATAAATAGTATAGTAGTTGGAAGTTATCTTACTAAAAGTATAGATGATTTATTTGATAAAATTTGTATATTAAATATAATAAAGCAAATAGAAAAGCTGCCTAAAGAGGCAGATATAAATTTTGAGACTAAAATACTTAATACACCAAATATTTTACTTGGAATAAAAGTACCAACACTACGAAAACTTACAAAAGTATGGTATAATATAATTTCACAAAAAGCCTTATCATATTTTATAAAATCTAATATACATGATTATAGAAGATTTGCTGTATTTTGCTTGGCATATTGTATAAATAAAGATAATAAAGAAAATATAAAAGCATTTATAGATGAACATATTGAATATTTAAATAGTTGGGATCTTGTAGATGCGTGTGCACCTACATGTATAGGTAAGCAACTTATAAATGAAAGTGATGATAAAATATATAATATACTTTGCATTTATACAAAATCTGACAATATATTTATAAAAAGAGTAGGTATAGTATCTTTACTATACTTAGCTAAGGAAAATAGATATAAAGCTATATTTAAAGTAATAGATGATGTTTTTTATGATGAGTATCATCTTATACAAAAGGCAAATGGCTGGGTTTTACGTGAGTTATATAAAGTAAATTCTAAAGAGGTATTAAAATATTTAGTAAATAAAAATAAAATAAAAAAGATACCTAGTATTTTAAAATCGTATGCTATAGAAAAAATGAGTATAGAAGAAAAGCAAATGTTAAAGTAAGGAGAGATTAGTATGAAAAAAATTGCAATTATGACAGCAGGAGGAGATTGTGCAGGATTAAATAGTGCTATTAAATCAATAGTTATGACTGCAGAAATTCAAGGAATTGAAGTTTTAGGAATTATGGATGGTTACATTGGATTTGTAGAGGGAATATACACTCCTCTTAACTCAGAAAATGTAAGAAGTATTGAAACAAAAGGTGGTACAATACTTGGATCATCAAATAAAGAATGTCCATTTCATTATTATAATAAAAAAACTGGAGAATTTGAAGATAGAGTAGATGAATCAATAGAAAAGCTAAGAGCACAAGGTGTAGAAGGAATTGTTATAATTGGTGGGGACGGAACATTAGACTCAGCAAGAGTAATTTACGAGCATGGTATGCCAACTGTTGGAATACCAAAAACAATAGATAATGATATGTCCGCATCAGAGCCTACTATAGGATTTCAAACTGCAATTGATGCTGCAGTTGATGCAATAAGAAAACTAATAACTACAGCTTATTCTCATAGAAGAGTAATGGTGGTTGAACTTATGGGAAGAACATCAGGATACCTAACTTTATATGCAGGATTTGCATCAGGAGCAGATATTATTCTTTTACCAGAGCAAGACTATAGTTTAAAAGTTGTTTGTGACAAAGTAAAAGAAATAATGACATCAGGTAAAAGATATGTAATAATAGCTATATCTGAGGCGGCAAAGGAAAAAGGTGGAGAAGAGACAATAGCAAGGGTTGTAAAAGACAGCTTTGAGCAAAAAAGATATGGTGGTGTATCACAAAAGCTTGCTGCTCAAATTGAACAACTTACAGGATATGAGACTAGAGCTACAATTTTAGGACATATTCAAAGAGGTGGAGAGCCTACAACTTCAGATATAATACTTGGAGCAAGACTTGGAAATGCTGCATGTAAGCTTTTAATAAATGGAGAGCCAGGATACATAGTTGGTATAAAAGGTGGCAATGTAGTTAAAATGGCATTTCCAAAAGAGAGAGTACCAAGAATACTAGATATAAATACAAATGACCTATGTCGTACTGCAAAAGATATGGGTGTATGTTTTGGACAGGAGTAAAATATGAAAGCATTATTTATAGAGTATCCTAAGTGTTCAACTTGTCAAAAGGCAAAAAAATGGTTGGTAGAAAATAACATAGAATTTGAAGATAGAAATATTGTTTTAGATAATCCTTCTTTTGAAGAATTAAAAAAATGGATAAATATGAGTAATATTTCTATTAATAAGTTTTTTAATACTAGTGGAATGTTATATAGAAGTATGGGATTATCTAAAAAATTACAAGAATTAAATGACGATGAAAAGATAAAATTGTTAGCTTCGGATGGTATGTTAATTAAAAGACCACTTTTAATATATAATACTGGAGTACTTGTTGGATTTAAAGAGGATAATTGGAATATATTAATAAAAGAGCAATAAGCTCTTTTATTTTGCTTAATAATCGAACTTTTGTTTGACAATAATTTTTTGATATGATATAATTTAACAAACATTAGTTTGAAAGGGGTATAAATATGAGTGAAAATACATTGAATGCTCAAGAGCAAAGGGTATTAGAATATATAAAAAAACAAATAAAAGATACTGGTTATCCACCATCAGTTAGAGAAATATGTGCGGCGCTTGGATTTAAATCTACATCTTCCGCACATCAATATATATGGAGACTTGCAGAAAAAGGGTATATAGATAAAGGTGATTTAAAAACAAGAGCGATAAAAGTAGTGGGAACAGAGCCTACAATCTCTATTCCTGTCGTGGGAAAAGTTGCAGCAGGTGAACCAATTTTAGCAACAGAAAATATTGAAGATTATATGTCAATTGGTGAAAGTTTTTTTAGTAAAGATTCACTTAGAAATGATAATTTTATATTAAAAGTTCAAGGTGAAAGTATGATAAATGCTGGTATTAATGATGGAGACTATATTATTGTTTCAAAGCAAAGTACAGCATTAAATGGACAGATTGTTGTTGCAATGATAGATGGAGAAGCAACTGTAAAAAGATTTTATAAAGAAAAGGATTATATAAGGCTTCAACCCGAAAACGATAATATGGATCCAATAATCGCAAAAGATGTACAAATAATAGGAAAAGTAATAGGATTATTTAGAAAGATATAAGAGCAAATAAAATTGCTCTTTTTTCACGTTATATACTACAGTTCATAAACTATAGTATTGGAGGTGAAAATATGCTAGAAGGATTAAATATAGGACTAGGAATAACAGGATCTTTTTGTAATTTTCCAAGAATTAAGGGGCTTATAGATGAGCTAAAAAAAGAGAGAGTAAATAAGATAATACCTATAGTTTCTCTTGTAACAAAAACATATGATACTAGATTTTTTGTAAAAGATAATTTTTTAGATATGTTAAAAAGAGAAACAGGTCAAAATATAATAGATAATATAGTTGATGCCGAACCTATTGGACCTAAAAATATGATAGATATTATGATAATTGTACCATGTACAGGAAATAGCGTTGCAAAACTTGCGAGTGGAATCACAGATACAGCAGTTTTAATGGCAACAAAGGGGCATATTAGAAATAACAAACCAGTTGTAATAGGTATCTCTACAAATGATGGACTGGGTGCTAATTTTAAAAATATAGGGCTTTTATACGATACTAAAAACTTTTATTTTGTACCATTTAGACAAGATGATTATCATAAAAAACCAAAATCCTTAGTTTTAGATTATTCTAAAGTGATTGATACTGTAAAGCTTGCACTTCAAGGTGAGCAAATACAACCATTATTTGTTTGACAAATGAAATAAAGTTAGATATACTTTTATTGGTGATAAAATGAATAAAGAGTTTTCTAATATAATTGTTTTTTGTGATAGAGAAATTACTTTTATAAAAGAAAAAATAAAAAAGATATTGGAAGATTTAGGCTATAAGTTATCTAATATAGAAAATTATAATATTAGGATAGATATTATACAAGACAATATAAGTAAAGTTATTATAATATCTTCTGATTATTTTAAATTTGATAATCTTGCAAAAGATAAAAGTGTTATACGAAAAATATCTAAAAGACTTGCTTCAGATACAATGATGGTTACATCAAAAAAAGATATTTCTATTATAGAAAAATATAGTTTTAATAAAAGAACTTATGATTATATGTGCTTTGGAAATAGAGAAAAACTTATACTTTTAGGATATAATGAAGCATATGAAAAATATATGTATAGAGAAATTTGGAAAAATAATTTTGTTGGAAGAAATAGTATAGAAGATTTAGATAATATTTTATCTCAATTAAATACTTTTTTTGAAAATTATGAAATTATACTTGAAATTTTAAAGCTTTATGGAATAAAAAAAGAGTTTGCTACATATAATCCAAATGATAAGTTAAGTTTTGATGTGCAGAAAGAAATATTATATTTCAAATAAAAAAATCCTTGAGTTATCAAGGATTTTAATATATTAAAGCTCTATTATAAAGTTCTAATAAAATATTCTCTTCTTGTTTGTAGTCTACGTAGTAGAACTTATCATACATGAATAAGGATTCAAACATTTTTGTAAGTAAAGATATTATTGAATATTTCTTATTATTTTTACCTTTTAGATCTTTTTGGCTGATTGAAATTAATTTTCCAAATAAGTAGTGATATGTTAATTCATATCTAATTTCTTCCTTATTAGAGCTATAAATAATTATGACTCCATCTGAATTTTTTTGAATAATAGGCTCTAAATTTTCATTTAAAAATAATTTTTTAAAATTCTTTTTAGTTTCCATATTAATTCCTCCTTTAATAATTTTTTAACTATACTATTATTATACTATAGTATACATAAAAAGTAAATAATATTTAACATAAAAATAACATTTTTACTTTATTTTATAACAATTATATGGTATAATACTGTCTGTATTATACAAGGAGGACAATAAGTAATGAATATAGGACTTGTAACTCTTGGATGTACAAAAAATCAAGTAGATAGTGAGATGTTACTTGGGGTATTTAAGTCTCAAGGGTTCAATATTGTAAATGAGGTAGAGCAAGCAGATATAATAGTAGTTAATACGTGTGGTTTTATAAAGTCTGCAAAAGAAGAAGCTATTGATACAATACTTGAAATGGCAGATTATAAAGAATGTGGAAGATGTAAAGCTTTAATTGTAACTGGTTGTTTAGCTAAAAGATATAAAAAAGAGATATTAGAATCTATGCCAGAGGTAGATTTATGCATAGGTGTAGATGAATATAATAATATATCAAAGATTTTATCCGAATTTTTTAGTCAAAATAAATTATTATCTCAATGTAAGTTTACTCATGGTTTAGATTTTAATAATAGAATTATTTCTTCAACTTATCCTCTTGCGTATATAAGAATATCTGATGGTTGTGATAATAGATGTAGTTATTGTGCTATTCCTTTAATAAGAGGAAAATTTAAAAGTAGGAAGATGGAAGATATATTAGCTGAAGTTGATGCTTTAGCTAAAAAAGGAATAAAAGAATTTTGTATAATATCACAAGATACTTCAAAATATGGACTTGATATTTATGGAGAGTTAAAACTTGACGAGTTACTTAACAAAATGTCTAAAATTGAAGGAGTAAAATGGATAAGAATACTTTATATGTATTTATTTGAAACTACAGATAAATTAATAGAAGAAATAGCTAAAAATGATAAAGTTTGTAAGTATTTTGATATACCAATACAGCATTTAAATGATGAGTTACTAAAAAGAATGAATAGACATGATACAAAAGAATTAATCTATGATAGAATTAAAAAGATAAGAGAAATGGTACCAGGAGCAATACTTAGAACTACTTGTATTGTCGGTTTTCCTGGTGAAACTGATAAACAGTATGAAGAGTTAATATCTGGTATAAAAGAATTAAAGTTTGATAGACTCGGGGCGTTTACATATTCACGTGAGGAAGATACGCCAAGTTATGATTATGATGGTCAGATAGAGGAAAATATAAAAGAAAAAAGATTAAAGAATTTGTTTGATGTACAAAAAGAAATTTCACTTCAAAAAAATAAAGAGAGATTAGGAAAAGAATATGAAGTTATAGTTGAAGATGTCTCAGAAGATGAAAAATATTTTGTATGTAGATCTATGCTTGAAGCACCAGATGTTGATGGAAGAATATATATAAAAATAAATGAAGATAGTGTAAATAAAATAATTATAGGAGAATATGTAAATGTAAAAATAATAGATTATAATGAATATGATCTGTTTGCTAAAATATTAGAATAGGAGGAGTATATGTACACTAAAGAAAGCTTAAAAAAAGCTACTTTGTCTGAGCTTAGACAAATAGCTGAAACTTTAAAACTAGAAGGATATGAAAGATTAAAAAAAGAATACTTAGTAGAAGAAATAATAAAAAATCTTAAAGATAGTAACGAACTTGAAGATAAGGTAGACATTCAAATTGAAAATCCCGAAACAGATTATATAACTGATGGAATATTAGAAGTTATGCCAGATGGATATGGGTTTTTACGTAGTGATAATTATCTACCTGGAAATAAAGATGTGTATGTATCACAAGTTCAAATAAGAAGATTTAAACTTGAGACAGGCGATGAATTACGTGGCATAGCAAGATTTACAACAGATCCGCAAAATAAATTCCCATCTTTGATTTATATTGATGCTATAAATGATGATAGAGTAGAGATCGCTACAAAAAGAAGATCATTTGAAACATTAATACCAATATATCCAAATGAAAGATTACGTCTTGAAACTGATACAAAAGAATATTCTACAAGGATAATAGATCTTTTAGCACCAATAGGAAAAGGTCAACGTGGACTTATAGTAGCACAACCTAAAGCAGGTAAAACAACATTATTAAAACAAATAGCAAATGGAATATTAAAAAATAATCCTGAAGTAAAGCTTATGGTTTTACTTATTGATGAAAGACCTGAAGAGGTTACAGATATTGAGCGTTCTATAGATGCAGAAGTAATTCATTCTACATTTGATGAGTCACCAGAGCATCATATAAAAGTATCAAAAATGGTAATAGAAAGAGCTAAAAGACTTGTAGAGCATAATCAAGATGTGGTAATATTATTAGATAGTCTTACTAGACTTACTCGTGCTAGTAATTTACAAGTTGAGCCAAGTGGAAAAACTTTATCTGGTGGATTAGATCCAGCGTCACTACATTTTCCAAAGAAATTTTTTGGTGCAGCAAGAAATATTGAAAATGGTGGAAGTCTTACAATACTTGCAACTACTTTAGTAGATACAGGAAGTAGAATGGATGATATGATATTCGAAGAATTTAAAGGTACAGGAAATATGGAGGTATTTTTAGATAGAAAATTATCTGAAAGAAGAATTTTTCCAGCTATTGATATTCAAAAGTCTAGTACTCGTAGAGATGATTTGCTATTTACAAAACAAGAGATGGAATGTTCAACATATATAAGAAGATTATTGACACAGAACAATTCTAATATAGATATGGTAGAAAAAATAATGAATATATTAGTTAAAACTAAAAATAATAATGAATTTGTAAAGATTTTTTTAGAAAACATTAAGAAAAAATAAAAAAAGAGAGGTTGATAAAATTGACACAAAAAATAATAGTAAAATTTGAAGATGGAAGAGAGATTAGCGTTCCATATAAAACAACTGCAATTGATGCGGTAAAAATGGTAGAAGATGATGTTAGCGATATTTTAGCTGTAACAGTAAACAACGAGGTTAAATTTCAAAAATATGAGCTCATAAAAGATTCTACAATAGGATTTGTAAAGATAAATTCAGAAGATGGATATAGAGTATATTCAAAAAGTTTGAAAATGGTATTATATATGGCAATAACTATGCTTTTTGGAAATCAAAAGGTGGATTTTCAAGCAACTATAAATAGGAATCAGTATTTTATAATGCCAAATTTTGATTTAACAGCAGATAGGATAAATCAAATAAAAGAAAAAATGAAAGAAATAATTGATAGAGATTTAGCAATTGAAAAAAGAACATTAAGTGTTGATGAAGCTACTATGTATTATCAAAAATCTGGAGATTTAGATAAGCTTCAAAATATGGCAAATAGAATTAAATCATATACAAATATGTATTTTTGTGATGGATTATATAATAATTTTTATGGTGTATTAGTACCACAAACAGGATATTTAAAAGTTTTTGATCTAAGGCCATTTAGAGATGGAGCAATTTTAGTTTCACCAGGAAAAGATGGGGCTCCAAGTCAAATACGTGATTCAAGACTTATAGATGCTGTAGAAGAGTTTTACAAATTTAAAAAAATACTTGGAATATCTAATATTGGTGCATTAAATGAAAAGATTTTGAAAAATAATCTAATAGATATGATACAAGTCTCAGAAGCAATTCATCAAAGAAAAATAGTAGAGATTGTTCAAGACATAGAAAAGAAAAAAGAAATAAAACTTATTTTAATTGCAGGTCCTTCTTCTTCTGGAAAGACAACCTTTGCTCAGCAACTTGGAGTACAACTTAGACTTACTGGATATAATCCAATAACTATTTCAATGGATAATTATTTCAAAGAAAGAGTAGATACACCAAAAGGTCCTGACGGTAAATATGATTTTGAAAGAGTTGATGCTTTAGACATAGAGTTATTTAATAAGCATATGGAAGATTTGATTGCTGGTAATACTGTTGAACTTCCAGAGTTTGATTTTATTGTTGGTACAAAAAGATATAATGGCAAATTTTTAACATTAAAACCAAAAGATGTATTAGTTGTTGAAGGAATACATGCATTAAATCCAATACTTACTGAATTTACACCTAGTAAAAATAAATATAAAATATATATTGCTCCAATTACTACATTAAATTTGGATGGATATTCTAAAGTTTCTTCATCAGATACTAGATTCTTAAGAAGAATGGTAAGAGATTTTGCTACGCGTGGACATAGTATTGAAAAAACATTCGAATTATGGGGAAATGTGAAAAAAGGAGAAGAAAAATATATTTACCCATATATTGAAGATGTAGATGTGATATTTAATTCTAGTCTTATTTATGAACCGGCAGTAATGAAAACCTTTGCACAGCCATTACTATTGCAATTAGACAAGAGTAGTAAGTATTATGCAGAGTCTAGAAGATTGTATGAGTATTTAAATAATTTTTTACCAATGGAGACTTCTAACATTCCAATTGATTCTTTAATTAGAGAATTTATAGGAAATGGATGCTTTAATAGATAGTTATAAATTTTATATTTAATTAATATTATATAAAGGGGGTATGTATGACAGAATTTATTGAATTGTGTAAAAACGTAGCTACAACAGATGAATTTCATATGTTTATTAAATTAATATTGATTTCTATATTATCTGGAGTTATTGGATTTGAAAGAGAGTCTTATAGTAAGCCAGCTGGTTTTAGAACTCATGTACTTGTTGGAATTAGTGCCGTTTTAGTTATGGTTTGTGGAATGGAAATATCACAAATGTATGGGACAAATGATCCTACAAGAATACCTGCACAGCTTTTATCTGGAATAGGTTTTATAGGAGCAGGAACGATTTTAAGCAATGGATTTAAGGTAAAGGGACTTACTACAGCATCTGGGCTTTTAGCGGTTACATGTATAGGTCTTGCAGTAGGGGCTGGTCTTTATGTTTACTCTATAATTGCTACAGTAATTGTGTACATAGTATTAAAATATTCGCATTTATTAAATCCAAAAGTAGAACATATAACTTCTATGAAGTTTAAAATTACAGTAAGTAATCCTAAAGAAGTATTATCATATATAAATGATATAATAGTTAAATATGAAATGGAAGTAAAAAAAGTAAAAGTAGTAAATAATGATGATGAAGATTCTCATGTGGGATATATAATATATGATTGTAAAGCAAACAGAGAAATTAATAAAAATGAATTTATTACTCAAATAGCAAAGCTTGAAAGAGTAAAACAAATAAATGAAATATAAAAAATTTAAAAAAACTATTGTAAAAAAATATATTTTGTAGTATAGTTATACTCAGGGTGAAAAACATGAAAAAAATTATTTTAGTAAAAAGATATAACAATTTAAAAAGTAAACAAAATTTACTTTCACTTTTTGCCCCAATAAAAACAGTATTAATTAATTTATTTAATATATATTTTTTAAAATTTGTTAAAAACACTTAATTTTTATTAAGTGTTTTTTTATATGTGTTTTTAAAGGAGGAGTTGTTTTATGAAGGAGGTAAATTTAACATTAGATGTTAATGATAAACCACCAATTTTAAAATGGATTGTTTTAGCAATTCAACATGTTTTTGCAATGTTTGGAGCTACAATTTTAGTTCCAATACTTGTAAATAGTGCAGCAGGGCAAACGGTTTTAACTATACCTGTGGCACTAGTTACATCAGGTATAGGTACATTAATATATATTTTATGTACAAAAGGAAAATCACCTGTTTATTTAGGAAGTTCATTTGCTTTTATTACACCACTTGCACTAGGAGCAATAAAAGCTGGAATAGCAGGTGCAATGACAGGGACTATGCTTGTAGGTATAGTCTATGTAATAGTAGCAATAATAATAACTATATGTGGTAAAGGATGGATAAATAAAATATTGCCCCCTATAGTAATAGGTCCTATGATTATGATAATAGGTCTAGGACTTGCTCCTACAGCTATATCTGAGATAGGTATTAGTTCAGATGCGACATTTACAGATTATAAGTCAATAGTAGTTGCTGCATTTACATTTTTAGTAACAGCTTTTGTTATGCTAAAGGGAAAAGGTTTTTTAAAAATAGTACCATTTTTAGTTGGAATGGCATCAGGATACATTTTATCTGTTATACTTGGTATGGTAGACTTTACTCCAGTTCTAGAGGCAGCATTTTTTAGTATGCCAGATTTTGTAGTTCCTTTTATATCTTATGCTCCATCACTTGGAGCAGCACTTACAATAGCTCCAATTGCAATAGTTACTATTGCAGAGCATATAGGAGATCATACAGCATTAAGTACAATAATAGGTAAGGATTTACTAAAAGAGCCAGGACTTAATAGAACATTACTTGGAGATGGTATAGCAACATTTGCAGCTGGTTTTTTAGGAGGACCTGCAAATACAACATATGGAGAAAATACATCTGTTGTTGGAATGACAAAAGTAGCTTCTGTTTGGGTAATAGGACTTGCTGCAATAATAGCAATATTACTTGGATTTTTAGGTAAATTTACTGCTTTGGTTTCTACAATACCAAATGCAGTACTTGGAGGAGTAGCTTTACTTTTATATGGATTTATAGCGGTAAATGGTCTTAAAGTTTTAATAGAAAATAAAATAGATTTTTCAAAATCAAGAAATATAATAATAGCTTCTAGTATGCTTGTGCTAGGACTTGGAGGAGCAGTAATAAATATTGCAACAGTAGGTATATCAGGGATGAGCCTTGCAGCATTTGTAGGAGTTATATTAAATTTAATACTACCAAAAGAAAAGAATGATGAAGATAAAATAACAGACGATGAAGAAATTATAGATGAAAAGAGAGAAGATGAGAATATGGAATCTAAAGATATAAATAAGGAAGAGTTAGTCGTTTTAGATCATCCATTAGTTGAACATAAATTATCTATTTTACGAGATAAAAATACAGGCACTAAAGAGTTTAGAGAGCTTGTTGGTGAGATTGGAATGTTTTTATGTTATGAGGCTATGAAAGATGCAAAACTTGAAGATGTGACAATAGAGACACCACTCAAAAAGTTAAAAGCTAAAAGATTAAATGAAGATAAATATGCATTTTTACCAATATTAAGAGCTGGAACGGGAATGCTTGATGGTCTAATTAAGGTAATACCAAACGCTAAAATAGGACACATAGGAATGTATAGAGATGAAGAAACATTAAAACCAGTAAGATATTTCTTTAAAGTACCAAATGATATAAAATCACGAGAAGTATTAGTACTTGATCCTATGCTTGCAACAGGAGGATCAGGGTGTGATGCAATAGAACAGCTAAAAAAAGAAGGCGTAACAAAAATTAAATTTTTATGTTTAATTGCAGCACCAGAAGGAGTTGCAAAGATGCAAAAAGAACATCCAGATGTAAAGATTTATTGTGCAGCACTTGACGAAAAGTTAAATGATAAAGGATATATAGTTCCAGGTCTTGGAGATGCAGGAGATAGAATATTTGGTACAAAATAATATATAAAAAGACAGCTTGAAGTAAAATACTTTGAGCTGTTTTTAAATGTAATTTATATATAAATTATTGACATAAACTTGAAAAAATATGAGATATATAGTAAAATATTATCATTAGGTGAAATTATGTTTATAAAAAACGATAATGAATTTGTTTGTGTACATTGTAATAAAAAAGTAGAAAAATTAAAATATACATCAAGAGATCATTGCAATCATTGTTTATATTCTTTACATGTAGATGTTATGCCTGGAGATAGAAAAAATACTTGTAGGGGAGTTTTAGTGCCAATTAATGTGGTTGAGACTTCAAAAAAGGGTAGAGTTATAATATATAGATGTAGTAAATGTGGTAAAGAAATAAGAAACATAGTTGCTGAAGATGATAATTTAGATGAAATATATAAAATTGTTAAAAGTTATGCAAAAGGAGTAGGAAAATAATGGAATATGTTACTATATTATATAGATATGTAGTGAGAAAACGAAGACAGAACTAATAAATAATAATATTTTTTTTGTAAAGGAGTAAAAAGATGGAAGAAATAAAAGAAATGATAGCTACATGTATATATAATACATTAAATAATGAAGAGATAAAATTAGAAGATATAAAATCAAAGATAGAAGTACCTAAAGATAAACAAAATGGTGATTTTGCATATCCTTGTTTTAATTTAGCAAAGGTATTAAAAAAATCACCTATAAATATAGCAAATGATATAAAGGATAAAATTAAATTAGATGAAAAGATAGAAAAGGTAGAAGTTGTAAATGGCTTTTTAAATTTCTATTTAAACGATTCAAATGTTGTAAATAAAGTATTAAAGAATATTTTAGTAAAAAAAGAAGAATATGGAAAAACAGATATAGGAAAAGGTATAAATATTATAGTTGAGTATTCATCACCAAATATTGCAAAGCCTTTTCATTTGGGGCATTTTAGAAATACAGTAATTGGTAAAGCTCTATATGATTTATATAAGGTACAAGGATATAATGTTACAAGTATTAATCATTTGGGCGATTGGGGAAGACAATTTGGTCTTTTAATAGAAGGATATAGACGTTTTAAAGATGAATATGATATAAATAATAATGCTCTAGAGGTATTATCTGATATTTATACTAGAATAAATAAATTGGCAAAAGAAGATGAATCTATAATGGATATTGCACGTAATAATTTTAAAAAGCTTGAACAAGGAGATAAAGAATTACTTAAAATGTGGCAATATTTTAGAGATGTATCTTTAAAAGAATATGATAGAATTTATAAAATATTGGATTGTAAATTTGATTCATATAATGGAGAAGCTTTCTACAATGATAAAATGCAAGAAGTAATAGATATATTAAATGAGAAAGGTGTATTAAAAGATAGTCAAGGTGCAAAAGTTGTAGAAATTGGAAATAATATGCCACCATGTATAGTATTAAAATCTAATGGTTCTACAATTTATGCTACAAGAGATTTAGCAGCAATACTTTATAGAGCAAGAACATATGATTTTACAAAATGTATTTATGTTACAGCAACAGAACAAATATTGCATTTTAAACAAATATTTGAGGTTGCAAAATATTTAGTAGATGAAAAATATCAAAAGGGGCTTGTTCATGTTGCCTATGGAATGATAAGACTTAAAACAGGTAAGATGTCTACAAGAGATGGTAATGTTATATATATAAATGATCTTATAAATGAAGCAATAGAAAAATCTAAAAATATTATTTTAAGTAAAAACCCAAACTCAGAAAATGTTGATAAATTGTCTAAGCAAATCGGTGTTGGAGCATTAATATTTAATTATTTAAAAAGTGGTGAGAATAAGGATATAATTTTTGATTTAGATGAAACTTTAAGATTTGATGGAGAGACAGGTCCATACATACAATATACTTATGTAAGGACAAAATCTCTTTTAGAAAAAGCTAAATTTAATATAGAAAATATTGATGTTAATGATTTAAAATTAGATATGTTAACTCAAGTTCAAGAAGTTCAACTTATAAAGGAATTAGAGAAATTTACTAATGTTATAAAGAAAGCTTCTGATGAATATAAGCCATCAATTCTTGCTAGATATTTAATAGATATAGCTACATTATTTTCTAAGTTTTATAATGAATGTAGCGTTATAAATTTAGAAAGTGATGAGTTAAAAAAAGCAAGATGTACACTTGTGTATGCAACATCTATTGTTATTAAAAATGGATTAAAAATACTTGGAATAGAATGTCCAGATAAAATGTAAATGAAAATTAAAAGAAGTACGCATTTTATGTGTGCTTCTTTACTTTTAATGATTGCATTTTACATAATATTATGCTATAATAATCTTGCACAGCGATAAAAATAAATACTCTAAGTAGTGTATTAAAATAAAGATTTATTTTAATAAATATATTGTATAATATTTATGAAAAGTTAATTATTAAAGAGGGGGAATATTTTATGAAAACTATGTTTATAGAAAAATTAAAAACAAAAAATTTTTTCATAGGAAGTTTTGACTGTTTTGAAGAACAGACAAAAACTTTAATTATAAAAAATTCAAAGCTAACAGAAGATAAAGTAAAAGATATATTGTATAGTATGCCTAATTTATATAGAGCATCAATTACAGACAAAAATTATAATTATTTAGGGTATATAGGAATATATGATTATGATCCGATATTTAAGAAGGCTAGTATAAGATTTGAGACAATTAATAGTTTTAGTGTAGATGAAAAGCATGAAATTATTAATGAATATCGAAAATGGCTTGAAGAAAGTATAAATATATATAATATTACACAAATAAATTATATATCTAAAGATGAAGATTATATTGTAAAAGATGATACTAAATTCAATTTGGAATTGAAATGTAATAATGAGTATTTAAAAGATGGAATAGATAGTTTAATTAGAAAAAATATTGAAAAAGAGCATAAAATACCTAATTTGAAATTTCCTTTTACTATAACTTATGATGACTTAAGCATTGGAATTGTTGGACTTACTAATCTTTTATGGGCAAATGAAAGAGCAAATATAAATATTTATTTTATAAATGAATGTCAAAAAATAAGTAGGAAAATAATTGCTAATGCAATAGAAGAATATTTAAAATATATTCATAAAATTGGTGTTTATAATGTATCTTTGGAAGTTTCGTCAGATAATAGGTTTATGTTAGATATTATAAGAAATACAAATTTTAGATATTATGCGCAAATACCTTTTGGAACGTATGATAAAAATAATATTAAGTCAAATTTGTTATTTGAACATCTTCCTAATATTCAAAAAAGTAAATTTTATATACCAATAACACATAGTCTTGCTATAAATTCATATCTATTTAAAACTAAAGATAATATGGATTTGATATTAAATATAGATAATAAATATAGGCTTGTTAGCCCAAAGGCTTTTGAAAAAGAACATATTAATAAAGAAGATATAATAGATTCTCATGTAAAAGCCATGAAAAATAGAGAAAAATTTACCATACCTTTAGGAGAAGAAAAATATATAATGCAGTATGGAAATAAAGATTACGGTTTTATAAAAACTGTTATGAATTATAGCTATGTTTTATTAGATAGTTATAATAACTACTGTGGCTATGTTAATATTTTAAGAGCAAATTGTTTTAATGCTGAAATAGAGATAGGAATAATACCTAGTTTACAAAGAAGAGGTATAGGAACAAAAGTAATCAATAAATTTTATGATGAATTATTTGCTGTTGGATTTTTAAGTATTACAAGTATTGTATTTGAATTTAACGTGGCATCTATAAAACTTCATAATAAAGTTTCAAAATGTTATGGAAAAAGAGAAAAGTCTTATTATATTAATGGTAAGCTTTGGGACATGTATTATTATACAAAGATTAATGATAAACTAGAAAAAAGTATCTAAAAAACTTAGATACTTTTTTGCTTATTTAAATATAATTTCTCCTTTAGAAAGTTTTTCTATTCTTGCAAGTGAATGAACATTTAAATTTAAATGTTCCAGTTTTTTTCTACCTGGTTGAAAAGATTTTTCAATTACAATCCCAACACCTATTAAATTGCAGTTTGCCATTTTACAAAGTCTATATGCTCCAAGTACAGCTTCACCATTTGCTAAAAAGTCATCTATAAATAGTATATTTTCATTAGGTAATAAAAATTTTTGAGAGCAAGTAATATTATAATCAATATTTTTAGTAAAAGAATGTACAACTGTTGTATATAGATTATTATTTAATATATTTGATTGACTCTTTTTTAGTATTACAAGTGGTACATTAAGTTTTATGGCAGTAGCATATGCTGGAGCAATTCCAGAAGCTTCTATTGTTATTACTTTATCAATATTTTTATTTTTAAATAAACTATAAAATTCGTCACCTATTTTATCCATTAAATTTACATCTACTTGATGATTTAAAAAGCTATCTACTTTTAATACATTTTCATTTAGTGCAATTCCATCTTTTAAAATTCTTTCTTCTAATAATTTCATATTGTATCTCCTTTTTTAAACATTATATCACATTATTTTTAAAATCTATATAAATTTTTACATATAAATACAAACTCTTACAAAATTGTAAGTTGTATAATATTTAAAATTGATATAAATTAGTGTATAATAAATTTATAATATATTTAAAATATTATTATATGGTTATCTATTTTCGTTTTTTATCGTTATATTTTTTGAGGGAGGAATACAAATGATATCTATAAATATGATGTCACATGCAGATAGCATAAAGGGGCAAGGAGTATTATCTGCACATGACGAACAAGTTGATCTTGTAAAACAAATAGAGGATTATGATGTAGAGGAAAATAACAAAAAAATATGTGACATTACACATTTTCATACAGTAAATTTAGAGTATTTTCTTATATTGCCGTTTATAAAAAGAAAGTCTTCAACGGTTGCATATGTTCATTTTGTGCCTGAAACATTAGAAGATAGCATTCATTTAAATAAGTTATTTAGATACGTTTTTTATAAGTATTTAATAAAGTTTTATAGTAGTATGGATTGGCTAGTTGTAGTAAATCCATATTATATTGATGTGTTAAATGACTATGGAATAAAAAGAGAGAAAATAAAATATATACCAAATTATGTATCAAATGATAAATTTTATAAATTACCAAGCGAAGAAAAGGTAAAATTAAGAGAAAAATATAACATTGCAAAAGATAAATTTGTTGTACTTGCAGTAGGGCAATTACAAAAAAGGAAGGGAGTATTAGATTTTATACAAATAGCTAGGAGTATGCCAAATATAGAATTTGTATGGGCAGGTGGAGCTGTGTTTGGAAAAATGAGTGAGGGCTATGATGAGATAATGAATATAATAAATGGAAATCTGCCTTCAAATGTTAAATTTTTAGGACTTATAGATCGTGATGATATGAACGAAGTATATAATATGTCAGATGTTATGTTTTTACCCTCATATGAAGAGTTATTTCCTATGTCTATACTTGAAGCTATGTGTGTAAATATTCCTGTTCTTACAAGAGATTTAGATATTTATAATGGAATACTTTTTGATTTTTATTGTTTTGCATCAGATAATAATGGTTTTATTAATATGATAAATAGGTTGAAAAATGATAAAGAATATTACGATACTATGGTAGAAAAATCTAAAGCTGGTAATGCTTTTTACTGTAAAGATAATGTAAAAAATATGTGGAAAGATTTTTATAAGGAATGCTTAGAAAATAAGGTGGAAAAGCATGAAAAAAGAAAATAATTACCTTAGAATAGTAATAAATTTTTCTACTATAATAGGAACAATTTTGCTATGTATTTTTTTCTATTATGCACTTAAAGCTCAGATTTTTACATCCGAAGAAAATTTAAGGTCATTTTTAGATAGATTTGGAATATTTGCACCTTTATTATTTATAATAATACAAATTGTACAAGTTGTTATTCCTCTAATTCCTTGTAGTATAAGCACGGGCGTAGGAGTTGTAATTTTTGGACCGCTATGGGGATTTGTATATAATTATGTTGGAATAGTAATAGGCTCTATAATTGTATTTTTTATATCAAGAAGATATGGAATGCCACTTATTAAAAAAATGTTTAAAAAAGAACTTATAGACAAATATATAGGTTGGCTAAATAGTGGTAAAAAATTTGAAAAATTTTTTGCAGCAGCTATATTTTTTCCAGTAGCACCAGATGATTTTTTATGTTATTTGGCAGGTGTAACTGATATAAGTGTAAAAAAATATATTGCTATAATTATATTTCTTAAACCATTTACTATATTTTTATATAGTTTAGGACTTGTTGCAATATGGGATATACTAATGAAAATATTTTAAATAAAAAATGTGAAACAAAATAATGTTTCACATTTTTCAATTTATTTTTATATAATAAAATATTGAAATATATAATATATACATACAATATTTATTATAAATATTACTGGTATACCATACTTAAATTGAGGATGTAGTGTTTTATGTCTAAATACATGCATACCAATATATGAGCCAATACTTCCTAAAAGTAGAGGAATTAAAAGTAGTGTGTTTTCTGGTGTACGCCACATATTATGTTTAGCTTTGTACTTATCAAATCCCATAGATAAAAAACCAACTATATTAATAATTAAAAAATATAGTAAAAAATATTTTAAATATTCAATATTCATAATAAACACCTCATTAAAGTTATTATACACAAAAAAGTGTAAATAATCAAATATGTTGTTTATTTGACTTTATATCAAAAAGTATTGTATATATTATAAAATCTTCATTATATAAACTATAATTATTTAAAATGTATAAATAATTATAAAAAAAGCTGTATTGAATTTCAAATTCGTTTTTTAATTTATTAATAGAGATTTTATTTTTTAAGTAAGAATTGCAATTACTTTTTAAATTAAATATTCTATGATATATTTTAGAGTAATTAGTATTTTCGTATATATTTAAAATATTACAAAATTTTAGTACATAAATATAATATTCTAACTTGTAATTTAATATAGCATTAATTTTATAAGGTATGTTATTTAAGTTAAGTATATTATAAAAGTTTACTATTTCGTCTATAGCAAGTTTTATAGTAGTTAAATTTAATTCTATATCATTTTCTTTTATTAAATTATTACTTTTTAAGCTATAATTTAAATCAACGTTATATTTATATACTGAATAAATAATATTTTCTTCAAAATCTGTATCAGATAAATTAAAATATTTTTTAATTTCTTTTAAATGAAAAATATAGTTAATCTTTATTGGATTATTACATCTCATAATTTTTAAGAATCTATCATTTGAAGTATTGCTTGTTTTAATATTTAGTAATTCTTTTATAATTTCTTTACTTATCATAAAACTACCTCCTTATTAAAATTGGTATAAATTTTAAATTTTAAATATTATACTACTAATAATTTTAAAAATTTTAAAAGTGTCATTAATTTACATAAAACAACAATAATTTCAATAACTTTATAAACAATACCTTGACTTTTTATTTTAACTATTATATAATATACGAGTAACAAATTAAATAAACGAGAATACCTATGTAAAAACATAGTTGTATATTGGCTTAAGGAGGGAATATAAGATGGCACAACCAAAAAGAAGATGGTCTAAACAAAGAACACATACAAAACGTTCAACATGGAAATTAGAAGAGACAAACTTATCTACTTGCGCAAATTGTGGTGAACCTGTACTTTCACACAAAGCATGTCCTTCTTGTGGATATTACAATAAAAAGCAAGTAGTTGAAATTAAAGAAAAAAAAGAGAACGCTTAAAAAAGTAACTCCACATATGTGGAGTTTTTTCGCGTATAGGAGAGAATTATGCAAGATTTAAAAATACTTTATGAAGATAATCATATAATTGTAGTCGTAAAGCCAGCAGGAATTCCTGTTCAACAAGATAAAACATCAGATCTAGATATGCTTACAATAATAAAGGCATACTTAAAAGAAAAGTATAATAAGCCTGGAAATGTGTATTTAGGACTTGTACATAGACTTGACAGAATGGTTGGTGGAGTAATGGTGTTTGCTAAAACTTCAAAGGCAGCATCTAGAATATCTGAATATATTAGACAAAAAAATGTAAAAAAAAGATATTTAGCTATAGTAAATGGAAAAATGGATGTGACAGGAGATGTAGTAGAGCTTAAAGACTACTTAGTTAAAAATGAAAGACTAAATATGTCTAGGGTTGTAGATAAATCTGTAAAGGGTTCTAAAGAAAGTATTTTAGAATATAAAGTAATTAAAAATTTTAAATATAATAATAAGGAATACTCTTTAGTAGATATTGATCTTCACACTGGAAGACATCATCAAATAAGAGTACAATTTGCAAATATTTCTCATCCTTTGTATGGAGATATAAAATATGGTAATAAGATTAATAAAGTAGGTCAAAATCTTGCTTTGTTTTCATATTATTTATCTTTTTTTCATCCTACAAAAGATGAATATTTGGAATTTAAATTTCTACCAAATCAATTAGAGAAAAAAGATAAAATATGGGATGTGATATAATGGATTTTGATAGCATAAGATTGCTTTTAGAATCGTTAGAAGAAAAGCTTAAAACTTTAAAAGATGCTATAAAAGTTGATGATAAGAAAAAAGAATTAGATGAGCTTGAAAAAGAAACTTTAAAAGAAGGATTTTGGACAGAAAATGAAAATTCTTCTAAAATCTTATCTAAAATGAAACATATAAAAGCAGATATAAATAAGTATGAATCGGTTGTAAAAGAATATGAAGATGCATGTACTTATTTAGAACTTGCACAAGAAGAAAATGATTTAGAGTCATATAAAGAGGCAAAAAATTTATCTAATACTTTGCAAGAAAATTTAGACCGACTTGAAGTAAATACATTACTTTCTGAAGAATATGATGTAAATAATGCAATAGTTACAATTCATCCTGGTGCTGGTGGAACTGAGTCGCAAGATTGGGCTTTGATGCTTTATAGAATGTATAGTAGATGGGTGCAACATATGGATTTTTCAATAGAAGTGTTAGATTATCAAGACGGTGAAGAGGCTGGAGTAAAATCTGTATCGTTTTTAGTAAAAGGTGAATATGCTTATGGATATTTAAAAGGTGAGTCTGGGGTTCACAGACTTGTAAGAATATCTCCTTTTGATGCCAATAGCAGAAGACATACTTCTTTTGCTGCAGTAGAGGTTCTTCCAGAAATATCTGATGAAATTAATATACAGATAAAGCCAGAAGATATTGAAATGGATGTATACAGAGCAAGTGGCGCTGGAGGACAACATGTAAATAAAACATCATCTGCAGTAAGACTTAGACATATTCCTACAGGAATAGTTGTAACATGTCAGACTGAACGCTCACAGATGCAAAATAGAGAAAATGCTATGAAAATGTTAAAAGCAAAATTATATAAGCTTGAAAAAGATAATTACAATAAAATGATGAATAATATAAAAGGTGAGACTACAGATAATTCATGGGGAAATCAGATAAGATCATATGTATTTTGTCCATATACTCTTGTAAAAGATCATAGAACAGGACATGAAACTTCAAATGTTCAAGCTGTTATGGATGGAAAAATAGATGACTTCATATATGAATACTTGAAAAATTATGTAAAAGATGATATAATCAATTAGTATTTTTATATGGAAAGAGGTGGTCTATGTGGCATACTCTGAAAATTTATCTAACTATGATAAAGAACATTTAAAAAGAATCAGGGAGTCAAAACTATTAATAGTTGATTTAGATGGAACTTTAATAGATTTTGAAAAGATTGATAACATGATTATTTCGTATTTGTTTCCAGATAATAGATTAATTAATTCTATTGATAACATTTTATGGAAGGTTAATAATCTAGATGTTTTTGGAAATGGATATAGTGGTTTGAAATTAAGACTTGCTTTTTATTCTTTATTTTGTAAAAGAAGTTATAAAGAATGTAAAAAAATATATGCGGATATGTATGGTAAACTATCTCAAATGGAATTTATAGATGTATATATTTCAACATTAAAAGAATTAATAGATAATGATTATAAAGTTATTATTTTAACAAAAAATGTGTATGCAAAAAAATTACTAGAAAGTAACATATTTGGTTTAGATAAAAAAGTAAGAAAAAATTTACAACTTCTTATATTAAAAAAGGAAAAGAAAAAGCAGTTTAAAAAAATCGTACAACAGTACGATAAGGTTTGTGTCATTGGAAATAATCTATCTGATGACGTATTTAGCTCATATAATATAAGATCACCTTATATTTATATAGGAGAAAGTAAAATAGTAAAGGGAATTTTAAAGCTTTCTAATTGCTTTTTTGATAGGGATAAAGAATCGGCAATAAATAGAAAGGGAATTTGTTTAAGAAATTTTAGACAGGTAAAAGAGATTTTTAAAAGAAGGTAGAGTAATCTATCTTCTTTTTACATTAGTTTTTCTATGTCTTGTGGAATTGTAGCTTCTACTTGGATGAATTTATTTGTAATTGGATGGGTAAAGGATACTTTGTATGCATGAAGCGCTTGTCTTTGAATTAGTTTGTCTATGTTAGGAATATTATAATATTCAGCATAAAGTGTATCTCCAAGTAAAATATGTCCTATATCTATCATATGCACACGTATTTGATGTGTTCTTCCAGTATGAAGAATAACTTTTAGGATAGTATAATTTTTATCCTTATTTCTACATAATACTTCATATTCGGTTTTAGCATAGTCTCCGGTATTATCATTAGTTGTTTTTCTAAGAATTATTGTATTCTCCATTCTTTTTATATTTTTTTCAATTATACCAGTATCGTCTTTAACAAGTCCATTTACTACTGCTATATATTCCTTTTTTATGTTTATTTTGTTTTTTAATCTAACAAATAATTCTTGAATATATTCATTTTTTGCAAATATACAAATGCCAGTTGTATTTTTATCTAGTCTTGTTACAATATGTATGTTGTAAAGTCCTTGTTTTTTTAGATATGCTGCAACTATATTAGATAAAGTATTTTCATAGTTATCTGCACTTGGATGAGTTGGCATATTTGCAGGCTTATTTATTATAAGCAAATAATCATCCTCATAAAGTATATCTAAAGGTTCATCTTTTAATATGAATTTATCTTCAAATTTTGGTGTATTTTTTAAAGTAAGATATTTTTGAATGTCTACTTTAATTATATCATTTTCTTTTACTATATAATTTACGTGTTCAATTTTTTTATTTACAAAAATACATTCTGCATATTTTATTTTTTTTAATAATTCGGTAGATATATATAATTTTTTCTTTAATATATCTTTTAATTTTTTTCCTTTATCTTTATTGTTTACGTTATATGTTAATATCATAAAAGTTATTATACTATAAATTTGTTTTAAAATAAAGGGGATAAATTTAAAGTTGAAAAAAGGAGTTAACTATTGTATAATAATTATATTTAGAAAGTGAGAAAAAATGAGTAAAGAAAGAATAGATGATCTGCAACTTAATGGCAAGAAGATAATACAAAATGAAGATTATTTTTGCTTTGGAATAGATAGTGTTTTGCTTGCTAATTTTGTAGAGTCAAAAAGTAATAATAATATAATAGTAGATTTATGTTCTGGAAGTGGTGTTATATCTGTTATAGTGTCACAAAAGAAAAAATATAGTAAGATTTATGCTGTAGAGCTTCAAGAAGAAATGTATGACTTATTAAAAAGAAATATTGATATGAACAGTCTTCAAGATAAAATTTATCCTGTAAAGGATGATATAAAAAACTTTTCTCTAAAAGATAAAGTGGATATAGTAGTAGTAAATCCACCATATAAAAAAATTGGAACAGGAATAGAAAATGAAAATTTAGTAAAATCTATAGCAAGAAATGAAGTAAAATGTACACTTGAAGATGTGTTTTTATGTGCAAGTAGATTATTAAAACAAAAGGGAAAGCTATATTTAGTACATAAACCTCAAAGGTTGTCTGATCTAATAAGTGTAGCAAGAAAATATAATTTAGAACCTAAAAAAATGCAATTTGTATATCCTAACATTAAAAGTGCACCAAGTATTGTTCTTGTGGAATACTCATACTTTGGTGGAAATGAACTTAAAGTACTTCCACCTTTAATAGAGTATGATGATAAAAATAATTATACAAAGCAAATATATGATATTTATGGGAGTGAAAAAAATGGTAAGTAATAATAAAGGAGTGCTATATGTTGTTGGTACTCCTATTGGAAATTTAAAAGATATAACTTTACGTGCTATAGATACTTTAAAAGAAGTAGATTTAATTTTAGCAGAAGATACAAGACAAACTTTAAAATTACTTAATCACTTAGGTATAGAAAAGAAAATGATAAGTTATCACAGACATAATGAAAAAGAAAAAATAGACATGGTTGTATCTTTACTTGATGAGGGCAAAAATATAGCACTTGTATCAGATGCTGGTATGCCAATTATTTCGGATCCTGGGCAAGGACTTGTTAAGTTTTTGGTAGAAAATGACTATAAAATAGAAGTAATACCTGGTGTAACTGCTTTAATAACGGCAATAGTACGTTCTGGAATGGATTCAACAAGATTTACATTTGAAGGCTTTTTATCTGTTAGTAAAAAACAAAGAATAAAGAGGCTAAACGAGCTTAAAAATGAAGTTAGAACAATGATTTTTTATGAAGCTCCACATAAAATACTTTATACACTAAAAGATATGCTTGAAGTGTTTGGAAATAGAAATATATGTATATGTCGTGAGCTTACTAAAATTTATGAAGAATATTTAAATACTAATTTTATAGATGCAATATCTCAAATTAGAGAAAATGGAATAAAGGGAGAAATTGTATTAATAATAGAGGGAAAATCTGAGGTAGAGCTAGAAGAAGAAAAGAAAAAAGAGCTTGAAAAATTAGATGCTGTAGAACTTGTAAAAGAATATATAAATGACGGAATAGATAAAAAAGATGCGATAAAAAAAGTAGCAAAAGAGCTTGGAGTAAATAAAAATGAAGTATATAAAAAATGTATAGATTTATAGGGGGAGTATATGAAAGAAAAGGAACAAGAAAGACTTAAGCATATGCTTGAAATAGAAGATGATTTATATTCAAAAGGATATAAGTTAATATGTGGTGTAGATGAGGCAGGACGTGGACCTTTATGTGGTCCAGTAGTTGCTGCAGCAGTTATTCTAAAGCCGGATGATATGATAGAAGGAGTAAATGATTCTAAAAAAATATCACCTAAAAAAAGAGAAGAGTTATATGAAGTGATCATGAATAAAGCTTTAGCAGTAGGGGTTGGAATAAAAGACGTTGATGTAATAGAGAAAGTAAACATTTTAAATGCAACAAAACTTGCAATGAAAGAGGCAATAGAAAATTTAAAAGTTAGACCTGAATATGTTTTAATTGATGGAAATCAAATGATTGATATAGATATTAAAGCTCAAACTGTAGTGTCAGGAGATGCAAAATCTGAGTCTATTGCAGCAGCTTCAATTATCGCAAAAGTAACAAGAGATAGAATGCTTATAGAATATGATAAAAAATATCCAGAATATGGATTTAAAAACCATAAAGGATATGGTACAAAAGCACATATTGAAGCCATAAAAAAATACGGACTTACTCCAATTCATAGAAAAAGTTTTTGTACTAAATTTGTAAAGGAGGACAAGTAATATGAAAATAGTATCATGGAATGTAAATGGAATAAGAGCATGTATAAATAAAGGATTTAATGATTTTTTTAAAGAAGTAAATGCAGATATTTTTTGTATACAAGAGACAAAACTTCAACCAGAGCAAGCAGAAAATATAGAGTTTGATGGATATACAAAATATATTAATAGTGCTGTAAAAAAAGGATATTCTGGAACAATGATTTTTACAAAGCAAAAACCTATTAATGTAACATATGATTTAGGTATAGAAGAATTTGACAAGGAAGGAAGAATAATAACTTTAGAATATTATAAGTTTTTTATAGTTAACTGCTATACTCCAAATTCTAAAAGAGAACTTGAAAGATTAGATTATAGAATGAAATGGGAAGATGAAGTACGTGGATATTTAAAAAAATTAGATGAAATAAAGCCTGTTATATATTGTGGAGACTTAAATGTTGCTCATGAGGAAATAGATATTAAAAATCCTAAAACCAATCATTTTAGTGCTGGGTTTACTGATCAAGAAAGAGAGAAAATGACAGAATTATTAAATTCTGGATTTATTGATACATATAGATATTTATATCCAGATAAAGTAATGTATTCTTGGTGGTCATATATGAGACAGGCAAGAGAAAAAAATATAGGATGGAGAATAGATTATATAATAGTATCAGATGCATTAAAAAATAATTTAAAAGAAGCAGATATTTTAACACAAGTTTTAGGTAGTGATCATTGCCCTATAAGTTTAGATATAGAATTTTAGTTTTTACTTGAAAAAGAAAAGAGTATATAGTAGAATAAGGTTATAGGAAAAGAGGAGATATTATGGGCTTTTTGGATTTTTTAAGGGGGAATACTAGAAGTATTGAAGAAACTTTTATAGTAAGTAAATATGGAGAAAAGGCGACATATTCTGCGTATAAGAGTGTTGAAAAAATAAAAAAATCTAGATTTAAAGAAACAGA
Organism: uncultured Clostridia bacterium; assembly: GCA_944387375.1. GTDB lineage: Bacteria > Bacillota > Clostridia > TANB77 > CAG-465 > CAG-465. Next base: position 153,282 of record CALXEQ010000004.1, on the reverse strand, counting down.
AAATATAAATGATATATTATTAGATTTTTATAATAAAAAAAATCAAGAGAACATACAAGTAGAACTTTTTGAGAAGTATTATAAAATGTCTAAAGAAAACATAAATAGTATGTTTTTAGAGGAGCAACAAGTAGATAAGCAAGTTGATGAAACTTTAAAAGGAGAAGATAAAAAGACAAAAGATCAAGTTAAAAAGCAGATAAAAGAAGAAAATAAAGATGAAAAGACTAAAAATAAAAAGGATGATTTAGAGACAAGAATATATAAAACAATGTATAAAAATATGTATAGAGATTATGCAGATAAAGTTTTGCAATATAAAGGTAATCAGTTTGATGATATGGACGTAGCACTTAAGGATAAACAAGCTTTTGAAACTTTAGCACTTGAAAAAAATCTTGAAAAAGTTGAACTTATGTATTACAATAAAACAGGAAAGAATTTTTCATCAGACAAAAAAATAACAGAACAAAGAAAAGACTTTAAAAATAAATTTGAATATAATCAAAGAGGAATAGAAAATACTACTGATGATAGAATGCAAAGAATAAATATGCTATATAAAATTCGTGAAGAGAAATATAGAGAATATATAAATGCCCTAACAGATAAAACAAAATCTCCTCAGGAAAAGTATTTATATAAAGAGGAATATGAAAAGGCTAATTATGATCTAATTCAAAATGTTCCATCTCTTCAAGAGTATTTAAATGAGTTACAATCACAAGAAAAAAATGAAGATTTAGCAAGAAAAAAAGGATTAGAAAATAAGAGTGCAGTAAATAGTAGATTTGATGAAAAGAGTTTTAAAAATTCAGGAAAATCTGAAAAAGTAACAGAATCTAGTACAGCAGAATTTATAGATAAATCTACTATAGAGCAGCAGCAAAGAGAAGTAAAAAACTTAGAATACGTAAATAATATACAAGAAAGTGAGCTGGATAAAGGAAATACCTTTACTGCACATGCAATACAAAATGCGCAGGAGACAAAAAATATAGCAAATAAAAATATTAATGAGTCGCCTCAAAAAGATGTCTCAGATCTAAAAGAGGAAGTTCAAAAAAATGAACAATATAATAATAGAGATTTTATTAATGATCTTCGTTCAGAAGTAAAATCAGGTATGACACTTGAAGAAGCTAAAGAGGCTATGAGAGATGACATAAAAGAGAAAAATTATGATGAAAATATAAAATCACAAGAAGATGAATATGTATTACAACGCAAGAAACCAAATGGTAAGAAATAGAAAGAGGAGGTATTTTTATGGGACTTGTAACAACAGAAGAAATGTTTAAAAAAGCGTATGAAGGAGGGTATGCAGTAGGTGCTTTTAATGTAAATAATATGGAAATTATTCAAGGAATAATGGAAGCAGCAAATGAGACTAATTCACCAGTAATACTACAAGTATCAGCTGGAGCAAGAAAGTATGCTAATCCAATTTATTTAAAAAAGTTAGTTGAAGCTGCAATTGAATGTAATAAACAAGCAGGAAAAGATATACCTGTTGTACTACATTTAGATCATGGAGCAGATTTTGAGACATGTAAAGATTGTATTGATAGTGGATTTACATCTGTAATGATTGATGGGTCAAAATATAGTTTTGAGGAAAATGTAGCTCTAACTAAAAAAGTAGTAGAGTATGCTCATCCAAGAGGGGTAGTTGTTGAAGCTGAACTTGGAAAACTTGCAGGGGTAGAAGATGATGTGAATGTATCTTCAGATGATGCAATGTATACAAATCCAGATGAGGCAGTTGAATTTGTAAAAAGAACAGGTTGTGATTCACTTGCAATTGCTATTGGAACTAGTCATGGTGCATATAAATTTAAAGGAGAAGCTAAGCTTAGATATGATATACTAGAAGAAATAGGTAATAGATTACCAGGATTTCCTATCGTATTACATGGTGCATCTTCAGTACCACAAGAATTTGTAAAAATGTGTAATGAATATGGCGGAAATATTCCAGGTGCAAAGGGTGTTCCAGAAGAAATGCTTAGAAAAGCTGCTACAATGGCAGTGTGTAAAATAAATATTGATAGTGATATACGTTTAGCAATGACAGCTAATATTAGAGAGTGTTTCACAAATAAGCCAGAAGTATTTGATCCAAGAGTATATCTAGGTCAAGCAAGAACAGCAGTAAAAGATATGGTAAAACATAAGATTGTAGACGTTTTAGGTTGTGCTGGAAAAGCTTAGGTGGTATGTTATGCGATATACTTATACTCCTGAAGGAACTTGTTCAAAGCAAATGATAATTGATATAGATGAAGATAACGAGACTATAAAATCTGTGAAAATAGTAGGAGGATGTCCAGGAAATACTCTAGGAGTATCTAAACTTGTAGAAGGAAGAAAAATAAAAGATGTAATAGATATGTTAAAAGGTATTCCTTGTGGAATGAAAGGAACTTCATGCCCAGATCAATTATCAAAAGCGTTAGAGAAAATAATAAATAGAAGTTAATAGGATGCAAAAATAATTGTGTCCTATTTTTATTTGACAAATAAAGTAAAATACATTAAAGTGATAGACTTGAAGAATAATATTATTTATAGTATAATTATATACTAGTAATGGTAGGTGAAATTGTAGTAATAATTTGTAAGTATGAAGCATTTGTTACATATTTAGAAATTATTATTACAAACCTATTATTACTAGTGTAAATATTTAGGGAGGAAAAGAAGAATGTTTAAAAAATTTGAAACAAATTTTGCAGGTAAAAAACTTGTTGTCGAAGTTGGAAAAATGGCAACACTTTCAAATGGTTCATGTCTTGTAAGATATGGTGAAACAGCAGTTTTAGTTAATGTAAACATGTCTAAAGAACCAAGAGAGGGAATAGATTTTTTACCATTATCTGTTGATTATGAAGAAAGATTATATTCAGTAGGTAAAATACCAGGCGGGTATATTAAAAGAGAGGGAAAACCGTCAACTAAAGCTATACTTGTATCAAGAGTTATTGATAGACCATTAAGACCTTTGTTTCCAAAAGATTATAGAAATGATACAGCAATAAATGCATTAGTTTTAGCTGTAGATCCGGATATTTTACCAGAGATACCAGCATCAGTTGGAGCTTCTGTTGCACTTAACATATCAGATATTCCATTTGATACTTTAGTTGGAACAGTAAAAGTTGGAATTGTAGATGACAAAATTGTATTAAATCCAGATCTTGAGCAAAGAGAAAAATCTATTCTAGATTTAACTGTTTCTGCTACACCAACAAAGATATGCATGATAGAAGCTGGTGCAAATGAAGTGTCTGATGAAAAAATGTTAGAAGCAATTAAAGTTGCACATCAAGAAATTAAAAATTTATGCGAATTTATATTTAATATAAAAGCTGAAGTTGGAAAGAAAAAAGCAGAATATAAATCTTTTGCTATACCTCAAGAGCTAGTAGATTTTATTAGTGATATAGCATATGATAAAATGAAAGAGGCAGTACAAACAAAAGATAAAAATGAAAGAGATGAAAATGTAACAAAGGTAGACGATTTTGTAATCGAACAATATAAAGAAAAATTTGGTGAAGAAGTATATGAAGAAAATAAAGCTATGGTATCAGAAGCTTTATATAAAGCAGAAAAGAAAGCAGTAAGAGATTTAGTAATAAAAGAAGGAAAACGTGTTGATGGAAGAGGACTTGATGAAATTAGACCATTAAGTGCTGAGGTTGGGCTTTTTGAAAGAGTACATGGTAGTGCTTTGTTTTCTAGAGGACTTACACAAGTATTATCTATGGTAACACTTGGAAGTGCATCAGATGTTCAAGAGATTGATGGACTTGATGAAGAAGAGCAAAAAAGATATATGCATCATTATAATATGCCTTCATATAGTGTAGGTGAGGCAAGACCATCACGTGGACCTGGAAGAAGAGAAATAGGGCATGGAGCACTTGCAGAAAGAGCATTAGAGCCTGTAATACCATCACAAGAAGAATTTCCATATACAATAAGAGTTGTATCAGAAGTTTTAAGCTCAAATGGATCTACTTCACAAGGAAGTGTATGTGGTTCAACTCTTGCATTAATGGATGCTGGTGTACCAATTAAAGCACCAGTTGCTGGAATTTCAACAGGATTATTTACAAAAGATGGAGATACTAGTGATTATATAATGGTAACAGATATCCAAGGAATAGAAGATTTCTTTGGGGATATGGATTTTAAAGTTGCTGGAACTAAAAAGGGAATTACAGCAATACAAGTAGATATAAAAGTTGATGGTCTAACATATGAAATAATAGAAGAAGCTTTTAAAAGAACACATAAAGCAAGAAATTATATACTAGATGAAGTAATGTTAAAAGCTATAGATAGACCTAGACCAAATGTATCAAAATATGCTCCAAAAATAGAAATAATAAAAATTAATCCAGATAAAATAAGAGATGTAATTGGCTCTGGTGGAAAAACTATTAATAAAATTATAGAAGAAACAGGAGTAAAAATAGATATAGAAGAGGATGGAACAGTGTATGTGTCTGGCGTTGAACAAGAAAAGCTAGATAAAGCTATAAGTATTATAGAATCATTAACAAGAGATGTTGAGTTAAATGGTGTATATATGGGTAAAGTAACTAAAATATTACAATTTGGTGCTTTAGTCGAAATATTACCTGGAAAAGAAGGACTTTTACATATATCTAAAATTTCAAAAGAAAGAGTAAATAAAGTAGAAGATGTATTGAGTGTTGGAGATGAGATATTAGTTAAAGTAATAGAGCTTAACCAAGAGGAAGGAAAGTTTAGTCTTTCTGCTAAAGATGCAATGAAAGTATAGGGGTGTGTTAGATGCAAGTATATGCATTTGTTGGAAAAACAGGAACTGGAAAAAGCTATAATGCTTTAAAGGTTGCTAAGTCACATGATATAAAATATATTATTGATGATGCTATTTTAATAAAGGAGACTAAAGTTATAGCTGGAAAATCTGCTAAGACAGAAGCAAGTAAAATTGCTTCTGTTAAAGCAGCTATATTTTTAGATGAAAATAGAAGAAAAGAAATGGCAAAAGTAATAAAAAAAGAAAAAATAGATAAAATTTTAATACTTGGAACATCGGATGAGATGGTAGCAAAAATAGCTGAAAATTTAGGACTTGGTAAGATATATAAAACTATTTATATAGAAGATGTTGCTACACCTGAAAAAATTGAGGAAGCTAGAAAATCAAGGCTTGAAGAAGGAAAGCATGTTGTTCCTGTTCCTACATTTGAAATTAAAAAGCAGTTTTCTGGTTATTTTATGGATCCACTTAGAATGTTTGATATTTTTAGAAGGGAAAGTAGTAATTTATATGAAGCTGAAACTTCAGAAAAAACAATTATCAGACCTACATATAGTTATCTTGGAAAATTTAGAATATCAGACAATGTTATAAAGCAAATTATTATTCATGAAGTTGAAAAAATTGAAGGAATAAGTAAAGCACAAAAAGTATTTACAGAAAAGTATATAGATGGTATGAGGATAGAAATTGATTTGCAAATAAAGTTTGGGAAAAACATTCCTACACTTAGTGAACAAGTAAAAAAAGCTATAGTACATTCGATTGATACAATGACAGGTATTAATTTATTTGGAATAGATATAAATATAACATCTATAGTAAGATAAAAGAAAATAAATGTTAAAAAATATTGAAATAATAAGGATTTTGTAGTAAAATGTACCCGAGGGTGATAATTAATGGAAACTATTAGATTTACAGAAAAAAGAAGAACTACAAAATGGCCAGCAATATTTGTAACATTATTTTTAATTATTGGCGGATGCTTTGTAGCTTATGCAATAAAATTTGAAGATAATCCTAGAATGTTAGGGCTTTCAGGAGAAATAATAACAACTGAAACTAACGGACTTGAAGAAGTAAATCAAACAGATGCAGAAAAATTAGAACAAGCTATGAATCTTAACTATGAGATAAGAGATATTAGTTCTGTAGATAAAAGCACATCTAATTTTGTAAGTGATATACATTTACCAACTCTTTATGTTGATGGTAAAGAGCTTGCAGATTTAAATGCTAAAATACAGGGAGAATATACACAAAGATTTGATACTTTAAAAGAGCAAATGCAACAAGCAGATAGCAATTATTCTTTTAATGTTACATATACCTATTATGATAACATTGTAGGAGTAAGAAAAGTAGTATCGTTAGTTATAAAACAACAAATAATAGATACAGATTCGCAAACAGTAACATCTGAAAGAATTAATACATATAATGTAGATTTATCTTCAAAAGCTACTCTTACTCAGGCAGATGTATTAATAGATATACTTGGAAAAGATTATAAAGATTTATTGAAAAATCAAGTAAGAAATTATGTTGTTTCACAAGGTTTAATAAGTGAAAATGAATATAATTATGAAATAACAGAACTTGAAAATTTCTATATACAAGATTCTAAATTTCATATAGTATTTAATACTGATATAGATAATATAGTAAATGATGATGTTGGTGTACTAGATATACAAATAGATACACAATAAAAGGAGGAATAGTATGCTAGATTCAATGGAAAAATTAGTAAATTTATGCAAAAACAGAGGATATATTTATCCTGGTTCAGAAATATATGGAGGACTTGCAAATACTTGGGATTATGGTCCTTTAGGTTCAGAGTTAGAAAATAATGTAAAAGCTGCATGGAGAAAAAAATTCATTCAAGAGAGTAAATATAATGTTGGTCTTGATGCTGCAATACTTATGAACCCACAAACTTGGGTTGCATCAGGACATGTTGGTGGATTTAGTGATCCATTAATAGATTGTAAAGAATGTAAAACAAGACATAGAGCAGATAAAATGATTGAAGAATGGGCTCATGAACAAGGAAAAGATATGATTGCTGATGGAATGAGTGATGAGCAATTAGTTAATTTTATAAAAGACAATAATATTCCATGTCCAAAATGTGGTAAAACAAATTTTACAGATATAAGAAAATTTAATTTGATGTTTAAAACTTTTCAAGGTGTAACAGAGGATAATACAGCAACAATTTACCTTAGACCAGAAACAGCACAAGGTATATTTGTAAATTATAAAAATGTAATGAGAACAACTAGAAGAAAATTACCAATGGGTATTGCACAAATTGGTAAGGCTTTTAGAAATGAAATTACACCAGGTAATTTTATATTTAGAACAAGAGAATTTGAACAAATGGAGCTTGAATTTTTCTGTAAGCCTGGGACTGATCTAGAGTGGCATAAGTATTGGAAAGATTACTGTAAAAATTGGTTATTAAATTTAGGAATAAAAGAAGAAAATATAAGACTTCGTGATCATTCAAAAGAAGAGCTATCTCACTACAGTGCTGCTACAACAGATATTGAATTTGCTTTTCCTTTTGGATGGGGAGAATTATGGGGAATTGCTGATAGAACAAACTTTGATCTATCACAGCACATGAAATTTTCTGGAGAAGACATGACATATGTAGATCCTGAGACTAATGAAAAATATGTACCTTATTGTATTGAACCTTCACTTGGTGTTGGTAGAGTTGCGCTTGCATTTTTATGTAATGCATATGATGAAGAAAAAATATCAGATGATGATACAAGAGTTGTTTTGCATTTACATCCATATATTGCACCAATAAAAATTGCTGTATTACCACTTTCTAAAAAATTATCCGAAGATGCAAGAAAAGTTCAAGAAATGTTATTTAAAAATTATTTTGTAGATTTTGATGAAACAGGAAGTATTGGAAAAAGATATAGAAGACAAGATGAAATTGGAACTCCATATTGTATTACATATGATTTTGATTCAGAAAACGATAACTGTGTAACAATAAGAGATAGAGATACAATGGAACAAGTTAGAGTTAAAATAGATGAACTTGAAAATTGGTTTAGTGATAAATTTAATTTTTAGTATAAGGAGGAAAGAGATATGAAAAACAATGGGAAAGCTAGCAAAGATACAACATCTTTAAAAAGAAAAGTTACTACATATGTAGTAGTAGGTATTATAACATTCACAATGATTTTTTCAGTATTTGCAACATTAATATCTGCTATGCAATATTAATAATAGGGGGATATAATTATGCAAAATATAGTAGAATCCCTTGGTAATATGGTGTCATATGTTGTAAATTTATTAGACCTTACTAGTCCAGCAAGATACATTATTACAGCTATAGATATAGTACTTGTAATTGCAATTATAGTATATATTGCAAAAATTATAAAAAAGACAAGAGCTGGGCAAATAGTAAAAGGAGTAATTCTTTTAGCATTAATATATGTTATAGCAAAGCTTACAAATATGGTAATATTAACATTTTTATTAGATAACTTTATGTCTTATGGTATTATATTACTTATAATAGTATTTCAACCAGAACTTAGAAATGTGTTTGAAAAATTAGGAAGAAGTAAGATAGTAGATGTTTTTGATATGGATGATAATATACTTGTAAAACATTCTATATCTGAAATAGCAAAGGCTGTTGAAATAATGTCAATGAAACAAATAGGTGCTCTTATTGTATTAGAAAGAAATACAAATGTTGCAGAGGTATTAAGAGAAGGAATACCACTTAATGCAAAAGTTACGTCAGAACTTATTCAAAATATATTTATGCCAAGGACTCCTCTTCATGATGGGGCGATAGTTATTTCTGGATCTGAGATACTTGCGGCAAAATGTATTTTACCACTTGCATCTGAGGTATCAGTGCCTAAAAGCTTGGGAACAAGGCATAGAGCTGCTGTTGGAACAACAGAAATATCAGATGCTTTAGTTGTTGTTGTATCTGAAGAAACAGGTACTATATCTCTTGCAGAAGGTGGAAAGCTAACAAGAGAACTTACAGCTGATACATTAAGAGACTTACTTACTAAAAAACTTGATAGAACAAAAAATAAAAATGTTATAAAAAATATTGTTAAAAAGTAATATATATAGTTTTGTATTCATATATAACAGATTATAAAGGAGTTATATATGAATATTATTTTTATTGATTGTAAAAAAATAAACAGTAAATCAAAAATAGTTTGCTACTGGTATAAAAAGTATGGATTTTGGATAAAAAGATATAAAAGTAGAAATATATATACTATATCTATTAATCCGAATAGTAATATTAGTAATAAATTAATTACAAAAGCTTTAAATTATATTTTTAAAGAAGATAAAAACTATATAGTGCTTAGTAAAAAGATAAATAATAACAGTATAATAAAGATACTAAAAAATTATTCAAATGTTACTTTAGTAACATCTCAAAATAATTTACTTAAAAATGATATAAATTATATAAATAATTATATAGAAAAGAATAATATAAATAGAAATGATATAAAAATTTTATTTGTAATAGATGAAATAAATGATATTATTATTTCAAAATTATATTATTTTATTGAAAAATATAAAATAATAGATATTAAGTTAAATGATATTCAAAATTATAAAAATGTAAAAGAAATAGTAAATAAAATAAATAGAGAAGAGGGTACCGTTATAGATGTTGTTGACAAAATACAGCAAAAGAATTATAATATAATCCTTGTGTTCTCAAAAAAACAGAGATTCTTTTATAATGATGGTTTATATATCCTAGATTATAATAATAGTGATTTAGATATTTGTTCAAATACGTATTTAATATATAAAAAACATAAACAACAATTTTTAGAATTATTTAAACTTATAGATATGGATATATCTAGATTTGAAAAAACAAAATTAGGTAAACTATATATACATACAAGTGGAATAATACTTGACAGATAGTGTATAATAGTAGTGTTAAATTTTAGGAGGGGTATTTATGGAAGAAAGAGATATAATGTTAACAGAAGAAGGATATAAAAAACTTGTAGAAGAATTACAATATTTAAAAGGACCTAGAAAAATGGAGGTAGCTGAAAGAATAAAAGTAGCAAGAGAATTTGGAGATTTATCTGAAAACTCAGAATATGAGGAAGCTAAAAATGAACAAGCACTACTGGAAGCTAAAATTGCTGAAATGGAAGCTACAATAAGACATGCAAAGGTTGTTGCCGATCATGAGATATCAACAAGAAAAGCAGGTGTTGGAACACAAGTAACAGTATATGATTATGAGTTTGATGAAGAAATTACATATAGTATAGTGGGAGCTACAGAAGTTAATATGGCTGAAAATAAAATATCTAATGAATCACCTGTTGGTAAAGCTTTAATGGGTAAGAAAAAAGGAGAAGATTTTGAAGTAGAAACACCTGCAGGAATAGCAAAGTATAAAGTTATAGATATTAAGAGAATATAAAATTAGTTTAGGAGTGAACAGTTATGGGAGATATTAGTGAATTAAAGAGAGTACGTTTAGAAAAAGAACAAAAGTTAAAGGACTTAGGAGTTAATGTACATCCAGAAAGATATGAAATTACTCATTCTCTAAAAGATGTAAGAAAATTAGAAGAAGGAGTAAAAAATGTTAGAGTAGCAGGTCGTGTTATGTCTAAAAGAAAAATGGGAAAAATTAGTTTTATGGATTTAAGAGATCTTGAAGGAAAAATACAATTAGTATTTAAAAGAGACGATCTTGGAGAAGAAAACTATAAATTACTACATGCTACAGTAGATATTGGTGACTTTATAGGAGTAGAAGGGGAGACTTTTGTAACTCAAGCTGGTGAAAAATCTATTCAAGTAAAAAGTTATGAGTTCTTAGGAAAAGCATTAAGACCATTACCAGAAAAATTTCATGGCATTTCAAATCAAGAAATGTTATATAGAGAAAGACATCTTGATTTAATTATGAATGAAGAAACTAAAAAAAGATTTTTACTTAGATCTGATTTTATAAAATTACTTAGAGAATTTTTGTGGTCTAAAGGATTTATTGAGGTTGATACACCAGTATTACAAAATACAGCTTCTGGTGCAACAGCTAGACCTTTTATAACACATCACAATACATATGATGCAGATGTATATTTAAGAATATCTCCAGAACTTACACTAAAAAAATTAGTTGTAGGTGGATTTACTAATGTTTTTGAAGTTGCAAGAGATTTTAGAAATGAAGGAATTAGTGTAAATCACTTACAAGATTTTACTATGGTAGAAGGTTATAGTGCATATTATAATTATAAAGATAATATGAAACTTATGAGAGAAATGATTATATATATCATAGGAAAATTATTCGATGGAAATTTAGTAGTAAATATAGGTGGAAAAGATATAGATTTTGGAGCAGAATGGGACGAGGTATCTTTTAGAGATTTATTAATTAAAGATTGTGGAATATATATAAATAATTTTCCAACTGCTGAAGGCTTACTTGATGAAATAAGAGCTAAAAAAATTGAATTAGATGTAGAAAATATAGAAAGTTTAGGAAGAGGAAATTTAATAGATCAATTATATAAGAAGGTAAGTAGACCATATATAATTAAACCTACTTATTTAACAGGACATCCTATTGATTTGTCACCTCTTGCAAGAAGTAATGATGATAACCCAGATATTACAGATAGATTCCAGCTTATAGTAAATGGACAGGAAATAATAAATGGATATTCAGAGCTTGTTGATTCACAAGAGCAAGAAAGAAGACTTATTGAGCAAAATAAGTTAAAAGATAATGGTGATGAAGAGGCAATGAGTATTGATCATGAATATATTAAAGCAATGGAATATGGTATGCCTCCTATATCAGGATGGGGACTTGGAGTAGATAGATTTTTACAATTTTTAACAAGTAGTTATAATATAAGAGATGTAGTACTATATCCACTATTAAAAAGAAGAGATGATGTAGAAATTGATGATGATGAGATAAAAGAATAAAAAAAATGGCTCTTTAAAAGAGCTATTTTTTATCTTCAATTTTTACAATGTTTACTGCGTTTTTTAATATTTTACCTCTTATTCTTTTAGTAAGAGTAACTTCACCATCAATACTTAATGGAAATTTATGATTAGATACTAAAGATACATAAGTAATGTCATCATTTATATAAACAGGCTCTAAATCTTCATGTTCACCTCTTTTATATTGTGGTAGAAATCTAATTTTTTTGAGTATACTTGTCGAATAAATTTTACATATGCTAAGTTTCCCATCATCTGCACAAGCTTTAGAAGATGGAACAATGCCTCCGCCATAATATTTTCCATTAGATATTGCAATTAGAGTATATTTTGATTTTTCTGCAAAATTATTTGTTCTAATTCTAATCTTGTAATTTCTATTATTAAAGAGTGTGAATATAATAGATAGATTATATACTGCTTTTCCAGATATAAAAGGAATCCATCTAAAATATTTTATATTATATGCTACTAATGCGTCAAATCCGGCATTTAGTATGTTAATACAATATCTGTTATCATTTAACTTAATAACATCAAATTTTGAACTTTTTTTATTTATAGAGAGATTTATTATTTTTCTTAGAGAAAAATATTTATTAACGTGTTTTGAAAAATCATTTCCAGTTCCACATGGGAGAACTACTACATCTGAATTAGTACCAATAATACCAGATACTATTTCATTTAATGTACCATCTCCACCTACACTATAAAATCTTGTATCATATTTATGTGAAATCTCATAAGCAATTTCACGTAATTGACCAGCGTATTCAGATGTAATAATCTCTGAGTCAATATTATATTTTTTTAATAATCTTTGTATAATTTGTGCATGTTTATATCCTTTTTTCTTTCCGGAAATAGGATTTACCATAATAATATGTTTCATAAAAAAACCACTCCATAAAAATTATATCATTTAAATTGATAATTAACAAGTTTTGCAGAAATTGACTTTGTATTTTGTAAATGATATAATTTTAAAAGGTGAAAAGATTTATGGGATATAAAAGAATAGATAAAATAAATTATTATTTAGAAATAGCAGATACTGTGCTTAAAAGAGGTACATGTCTTAGAAGAAATTATGGTGCTGTAATTGTAAAAAACGATGAAATTATATCTACTGGATATACTGGTGCACCTAGAGGAAGAAAAAATTGTATAAATTTAGGGTATTGTGCAAGAGAAAAATTAAAAATAAAGAGTGGAGAAAAGTATGAGCTATGTAGATCTGTTCATGCAGAGCAAAATGCTATAATTTCTGCAGCAAGAAAAGACACTTTAAATGCTACAATGTATATGGTTGGAAGAGATGCAAAAACAGGCGAATTAGTAGATCATATAGACTCTTGTAGTATGTGCAAAAGAGTAGTTATAAATGCTGGAATAGATAAAGTAATTGTAAAAGATAAAAACGAGCCTTTGGGGTATAGGATTATCGATGTCCAAGATTGGATAGATTATGACGAGGTATTAGAAGAAAAAGTTAAAAAAATTATGGAGGAATAAAAAATGTCATTAAATATAGTATTAGTTGAACCGGAAATAGCTGTAAATGCTGGTAATATTGCAAGAACTTGTGCTGCAATAGGTGCAAAACTTCATATGGTAAAACCATATGGATTTGATACATCTGATGCTGCTGTAAAAAAACATATGAAAAGAGCAGGACTTGATTATTGGGATAAAGTAGAGATAATAGAGTATGAAAACTTAGAGGAATTTAAACAAAAAACTAAAGGGAAGAAAATATATCTATTGTCTACAAAATCTAAAAAATGTTATACAGATATAAAATATGAGGATGATTCATATTTAGTATTTGGGCCAGAGACAAGAGGACTACCAGAAGATTATATACTTGAAAATTTTGAAAATGCAGCAAGAATTCCAATGAGAGATATAATAAGATCATTGAATTTATCCAATGCTGTAGCAATAGTTGCATATGAGGCAGAAAGACAATTAAATTATAAAAATTTACTAGAGGTGAGTCCATATTTTGATAAAAAATAAAAGTTTAATGTTGACAACTATCGCTTATTAGTGTATAATAATACACGTAGCTTGAAACTAAAATATGGTTTCAATGTTACAAATGGCGGCATAGCTTAGTTGGCTAGAGCGTTCGGTTCATACCCGAAAGGTCACAGGTTCGACTCCCGTTGCCGCTACCAATTTAACTAGACTGGCGTCTAGTTTTTTTTTATTTATACATAAATGTTAATAAGTTATTATGGAGGTAAAAAATGAAATATATAAAAATAACATTGAAAATATTTTTGTTTTTATTCTTAATAACATTAATTATGAGTTTTGTAGGTAAGAGAATTGTTGTAGATACATTTTCACAAGAGATACTTTCTAAAAAAATATCTGGATATGTATTAGATGAGATAATTCATGATATTGATATAAATGAGATAAAGAAAATAGATTATGATATTGTAAATAATAAGCTAATAAAAGAAATTACTTCTAAGTTCATATATACTGTAACAGAAAACGTTATATATAATAAAAATATTAATTTGGATATTAAAAATGAAGTAGATAATTTGATATCACAAAATATGTATAATTATTTTTCAGACGAAAAGATACAAGAAATTAAAACATATGTGGTAGAAAAAATTGTTAGTATACAAGAAAATTTGCAAGGTAGTCTTTTATCTAGCTTTTCAGATAAATATTTAATTGTTTTACAACTATTTAATTATGGTACTAATTTTTATTTTAGGTTGGTTATTTTTATTTTATTTTTTATTAATGCAGTAATTTTATGCTTTATAGAAGAAATAAAAGTAATAAAGTCATTTAAAATTATTAATTTATTAGTTTTATTATTTATGTTAGTTATACTTGTATGTATTAAAATGCTATCTAATTTAATTGACCAAAAAATGTCAGGAGGATGGTTACAAGATATAAATATAGATGCTTTAATTATTGGTATTGTAGTAGTTTCTATAATTTGCGTTTTATTCTTTTTATTAGATAGAGTTATAAAATTAAAATGTAATAAACAAGATAGAAAAATTACTATTAACAATTAAAAATTATAATAAGCTAAAATAAGTGGAAAAAAGATAAGAAAAATTATTAAGGTTTTCTTATCTTTTTTATTGAGATATATAAGTATGTGTTTTTAATATTATATTTCTTTAAATCCAGAGCGTCCCCAAAGCCATAGAGGCGTATGTATATCTATTGGTGCAAATTTAGTTCCTTTTAATATTTCATTCCAGTTATTTATACATAGAATTTGAGCATTAGATGATTCGAATTCTTTTTGTGTTATAATTTCAAGTTTTACACTTGAGCGAAGCACATGGATATCTGGTGCAATAGTTAAAGCTTCACGATTAATATAATTAATGTTTGTATATTGATATATAACATACATCCAATAATTGCATAACTTATTACCAGATAAGTATGGAAAATCTTTTTTATGATCGATTTGCATATATTTTCTAATTTTATTTACATCAAAATTATTTATTTTAAAAAGATTTCTAATATCACCATTTAAAATGTTTTCAATTGTATAGCAAAGTCTTATCCATATTTGAGTTTGCTTATCCTTTTGAAGAGCAAGTCTATATTTGATTAATGCTCTTTGTACATCTTCAAAAGAAGAGTTAATTACATCTTTAGTATTAAATATAAATTTAGTTTCTGGATCTATATATGTTTTTTTGGCACTTTCCCATAATTTATATGAATTCCTTTGATAGTTTAATGCCATTGGAAGAGTAAAATAATTGAAATTTTCTTTTGAAGATTTTTCTAAATTTGGATTTTCATCTTCTGGCATAATTTCGCCACCAAGTTTACCTTCTTTATATGCATTATATAATTTTTCTATCTTTTCTAGTTTTTGTTCTTTTGTCATTTTAAATTCTCCTTATTTTTTTATATTATATCAAAAATAGTATAAAAAAAGAATGCTTTATTTAGCATTCTTTGAACATTCAGGACATATGCCGTGAAATTCTAATGTATGACTTGTTATATTAAATCCAGTTTCTCTTTTTATTTTTCTTTCAATTTTTTCTATGTCACACATATCTGTAGGATAAGCTTGATTACATTTATCACAGATAAGATAGTGCTTGTGCTCATTGTCTGCAAGCTCATAATAGCTTATCTTATCTTGTCTTACAATTTTTGTGACTAAATCTTTATCTACAAGATTATTTAGTGTTCTATATACTGTTGAAAGATTAATATTTATATTTTGTGAAACATTATTATAGATTTCCTCGGCAGTTAATGAATTTGGCGAATTTTTTATTACATCAAATATATAATCTTTTTTCATGTATTATAATATTTTTATTATTAAATCTATAATTATTCCACAAAATACACCTATTATATATACAAGTCCAAGTATTTTAAAATTTTCTTTTACATTTTTATTTGTTTTAAATAGTATTATACTTCCAACTCCAGCACCAGTAGAAAGTCCAGCAATTATTGAACCTAGACTAATACTACCATCTATAAATAGCTTTGTAAGTAGCACTGATGAGGCACAATTTGGTATGAGTCCTATTATACTTGCAATAAATGGTTGAAATATTGATCCTGAAAGGATAAATTTTTCAAATGTATCCATTCCAATATAATGAATTATTATATTTATTACAAAAGATATAATAATTAAAAATAAGAATATATTTAGAGTATGATATATACTAGATTTTAGTATTCCATGTTCACAATCACAATTTTTACATGTATCATGAATATGCTCATGCATTTCTTTTGTAGTATCATTTGTTTTATTTTTATTTTTAAATATTGTATCTATAATAGTACTAAATAGTATAGCAATAATAAATTTAATTACTAGTATTATAATTAAATCTTTACTTCTTTCTGGATAGGTTAACATTATAGGAATAGCTTCGTCTGATGTTGCTAAAAATACAGCAATTAAAGTTCCCATAGTAATAACTCTATTAGAAAAGAGGTTTGCTGCTATTGCACTAAATCCACATTGTGGAATAATACCAAGTGCAGCGCCAACTACTTTACTATATTTGCCAGAGGCAGAAAGTGATTTTTGTAATTTTTGAGATGACTTATGCTCAATAAATTCTATTATTAAATAAGATAAAAATAGAAAAGGTAGAACTTTTATTGAGTCAATGAGTGTCTCGACTATTATATCTATCATTTCACCCTCCTAAAAAATACGCAAATCATTTGCGAGTACACTATTATATAACTATTTTTTTGGTTTGTCAATATATAAATTAAAAATAGTTGCTAAGTTTACAAAAAATATGTTTTAGTTTGTAAAAAAGCATTGAAAACTAGTTTTGCTATAATATAACTGACCAACGATTCGATTGACAAAATACCACTTAAAAGAGTATAATACATTATGTATAGTGGAGAGGGGAATATAAAATGAGAAGTTTAAGAGATTTTAAAGTACCAGATTTTAAATTTCCAAAATTTAAAATGAATAATATAGAAAAAATAGATGATTTAACAAATGAAGTAAAAAATAAAGGAAAAACTAAAGAATATAAGCCTGGCGATCCAATACCAGAACCTAAAAGATATGAAACTATGCAAGAAGTATTTGAAGATGTGACTGTAAAATATAAAGATAATGTATTAATAACTGAAAAATTTGATCATAAAGGAAAATTTGAAGAAATTACATATGGTAAATATAGAGAAGATGTACTTGGTCTTGGAACAGGTTTAATTGAATATCTTGGGCTTAAAGATAAAAGAGTAGTAATAATAAGTGAAACTACATATGAGTGGTATGTATCATATATGGCACTACTTTGTGGTGTTGGAATTGCTGTGCCTATGGATAAAGAGCTACCAGAAAATGAATTTGAGAATTTAGTAAAAAGATCAAAAGCTTCTGCTATTATATATTCACATAGAAAAAAGGATTTAATAGATAAAGTAAGAAATAATTTAAAAGATGTAGAATATTTTATTGAAATGTATTCAGATAAAGAACTAGATGGAAAAGATGTAGGATTTGAACAAGTAAAAAAGATCGGAAATAAATTATATGAAAATGGAAATAATTGTTTACTTGATACAAAAATAGATAAAAATGAATTTAAAGTTTTAATATTTACATCTGGAACTACGTCAGCATCTAAAGGTGTAATGCTTTGCAATAGAAATTTAACAGAAAATATCTATGCTGCAGGATCATATGTATATATTACTCCAAAAGATAGGTTATTTTCTGTATTACCACTTCATCACACATATGAATCAACAATAGGATTTTTATTTCCTTTTGCTTGTGGAGCATCTGTTGCTGTATGTGAGGGACTAAAATATATAGTTCCAAATTTAAAAGAAACAAAACCTACTGCTATGATTGCAGTACCTCTTTTAATAGAAAGTTTATATAAAAAAATTAATCAAAATATCAAAAAGAGTGGAAAAGAAACTTTAGTTAATTCAATGATACATGTTACTAATGCTTTAAAAGTTGTAGGAATTGATATAAAAAGAAAAGTCTTTGCAGAAATTTATGATAACCTTGGTGGAAATATAAGAATCATTGTATCTGCAGCAGCACCTATAGATAAGAAGATTGGTAAGTGGGTAGAAGATATTGGAATAGAGTTTTTACAAGGCTATGGTTTAACAGAAACTGCTCCTATTGCAGCTCTTACACCAGAATATGATACTCATATTGGCTCTGTTGGTAAAGCAGTAAAGTGTGCAGAGCTTAAAATAAAAGATCCAGATGAAAATGGCGAAGGAGAAGTATTAATAAAAAGTACAACTTTAATGCTAGGCTATTATGAGATGGAAGAAGAAACTAAAAAGGCTATTAGTGAAGATGGATGGTTTAATAGTGGAGATGTAGGATATTTAGATAAAGATGGATTTTTATATATAACAGGACGTTCTAAAAATGTTATAGTTACTGCTAATGGTAAAAATATTTATCCTGAAGAAATAGAACTTATATTGTCTAAAATACCATATATATCTGAATGTATGGTCTATGGAAAAGGTGAAAAAGATGATTTAACAGTATCTGTTAAAGTAATACCAAATTATGAATATATAAGTGAAAATGTAAAAGAAAACATGACAGATGAAGAAATATACAACTTAATTTGGGAGGAAATTAAGAAGGTAAATAAAACTTTAACTTCATATAAAGCTATAAAACATCTTGAAATTAAAAAAGATGAGTTTGAAAAAACTACAACTATGAAAATAAAAAGATTTGCTGAGCTTCAAAAGGATAAAGAAAAAGAGCAAAAAAGCAAAAAAGAACAGAAAAATAATAAAAAGCAATAAAAAATAAAAAACAGCTATTATATATAATGGCTGTTTTATTTAGTATTAAAATTTGAAAAAATGAATAAAATATGGTATAATAGAATATATGGTTGTTTTAAGCCATATATTAAAATAAGGAGAGTGGATATCAAAATCAAGTAAAAAATTCTTAAAAACTGAGTATGTGTTATCAGTTTAATAAAAACACAAAATCAAATAAGAATTGGAGAGTGTTTATAATGGAAAGTGCCTCGGGTAGTATTACTCTTAAAAAGGCAACAAAAGAAGACATCAAGGATATTGCAGAATTAATTTATATTACAGAACCTAAACCAGAAGTTGAATGGGGATATGGTTCAGAAGAACAAATGAAAGAAGTATTAAAATATTTAATGAAAGTAAAAAATAACAGATTCTCACTAAAAAACTTTATAGTTGCAAGAAAAGATGGAAAGTTAATTGGTATGGCTTTATTAATTAACGGTAAAGATATAGTTAAATTAACAATAAATAGTGAGAAGAAAGTTGTAAAAATTCAAAAGGGACTTTTAAATAAATTAGGATATATTTACTCATCAATAAAAGACTTTTTATTTTATAAGAAAGAATGTGAAAATGATGAATTTTATATATCTAATATAGCCATAAAAAAAGAGTATAGAGGAAATGGCTATGCTAAGGTAATGATTAAAAAAATTAGTGAAATGGCTAAACAAAAAGGTTATGACAAAGTCTCACTTATAGCTAAAAATGATAAATTAATTAAATTCTATGAAAGTTTAGGATTTAATTTAATAAATAAGAGAATACGAAGAATGGTTTCTCAAATATAAAGTTAGTTATAAAAATCCTTCACATATTTTTGTGTGAAGGATTTTTTATATATGTAATTATTTAAATTTTTTATATTGTATTGTATAATTTAAATATAGTATAGGAGGTTTATATATGTTTTGTGGTAAATGTGGTAGAGAATTGGAAGATGATTGTACTTTTTGTCCGATGTGTGGCGCAAAAGTAAACAATGAAATTGTGGAAGAAACTTCAAAAAAAGATGTTATCCAAAATAATATTACTGAGAATAATAATACTTCAGCTACAGTAACAAAAAATATTGTTAGAAAAAATGGTGACAATAAGAAAGGAATTATTGTTTTAGCAATAATTATTATAATAGTAATATTATTAGTAGTAAGTCTAATTATTATATTTATGAATTTGTCAAAACAATCTACAAGTAATAATGAAACAGATGCTACAGTTCAAAGTGCTGAAAATATAGAACCAAATCAAGAAAATATATTAATTACATATGATGGTGGTAGTATAACTCAGGATAGATTCTTGGTATATTATAAGATGTTTTATGATTATTTGAAAAGTTATGGATATACAGATGAGGAAATAGTTGACGAAATTGTATTAAAGACTATTGCTGATGATATGATTTTAAATGAGGCGATAAAAAATAATATTGAATTGTCTAAAGAGGAGATTGATGAAATAGAAAATACTTTTAAAGATGAGGAGTATATTGATTATATAAAAAATGAACTTGAAATAAATGTAGATGATTTCAAAGAAGTTTATTATAATGATTATAAAATTCAATCATATTTAGAAGTATTAAGTGAGGAAGCAACAGATGATGAAATTGAAGAGTATATAAAGTCTAAATATACAGATTCAGAAAGTATTGATATGACAGAATATGAAACTTCTCATATTTTAATTACTGATTTTGATACAGCACAAGATGTATTAGAAAGAGCAAAAAAAGGTGAGGATTTTGCAAATTTAGCAAAAGAATATTCTGAAGATACTCCTACAGCAAATTTAGGTGGAAAATATTATGTATATGATGATGGAAATACAGTAGATGAGTATGCAAACACTGTTTTTTCTATGAATGTGGGGGAAATCTATAATGAATTGGTAAGTACTTATTATGGATATCATATTATAAAACTCGATGCTAAAAATGAAAATGCAAGGGTAAATAATAAAAATGAGAGACTAGAATATGTAAGTGATTTATTTGATAATTCAGCAAAAAACAGTAATTATAAAATAAATGAAGAAAAAATGGACAAACTATTGAATAGTATTAGTTAATATAATATTTTTAGATTGAGATAGTTTTTTATAATATTTAGATAAAGACAGCACTAATATTTTAAGTATTAGTGCTATGTTCTTTAATATATTGTTGTTTTTCATCTTCTGTTTTTATTGAAAACATATATGCGTTTTTAGATGTCCTATAATTTTTATATTCTAAAAGTTTAGGTCTAAATATAGTTTCGTTTTTATATTCTGGTATTAAATCCATAAGACTTTCCATATACATACTATATGTTTTATATTTTCCATTAGTTAAATACCCTATAAGACCAAACTGCTCAATTCCCATTCTTTTTTCTGTTAGAATATCGTGCAAAATTTTTCCTTCTTTTGAGGTATCATTTCCCATTAGCATATCATATGTTTTTTTAGATATAGTAATAATTGGAGAAAATTGGACTCTAGTATATTCATCAGTTACTCTCATTAGTGCAATAGTCATTATCTCAGCTTTTTGAGTCTTTGGACTATAATCGATTGCATAGTTAAAAGAAAAAGGTTTTTCAAGTAGAGCATCAGGATATTTGGCCTTAAAAGCATTATATACTTTATTTAAGTCATTTTTTAGTATTTCTATAACATGTTTTGAATTTAAGTTTTCAACATTTATAAAATCTAAATGTGCAACAGCAATTGTATATTTATTTCCATTTAATTTAAATCTTTTATTTATATACGTTTTAAAAGAATATTCTTTTGCATAACTTTTTGAATGCTCTACTAAAATAATAATTCTTTTCCTTTTTTTAATTTCCTCTGAGAAATCATCATTAATATTTTTAATAGGTATTTCGATTTTATCGTTTTTCATATTTAATATTACTCCTTTTATTTAATAAATAATAGCATAACTAAATAATAAAGTCAATTAATAGTAATGATATATCTTTGACTTTATATGCACTATATGCTATAATCTTTTTGTATTATGAAAGGAATTTTTAATATATGGAAGAGGAAAAATTAGAGAGAAGATTATCTATTACTAAAAAGGGATTTCCAGCAATATGGGTTCAAACACTAAGGTTTGCAGCGCCAAATGTTAGATATGGCTATTCAAGCGCTATTTGTTCTCCAAATGGTAAGCTTACTAAAGTAATTAGAACAATTGAAAATTATACTAAGGTTAGACACTTAGTAAGTATATCTAAGAAAAGCGTGTTTATTCAGTCAACTTATAATATTGATGGAAGTGTCGTTGAAATTTATAAGGTGGAAGAATTAGATTTTAAAAATAAAAAAGTAATATTGAGAAAAGTTGCTACTTTTAAAGAGGAAAAATGGGATAATACATCTTATTTAAATAATTACAAAGTTGGAATTCATTCTACTTTAATGAGAGCAAAAAAGTTTTATTCTTTAATGGATTTGGATTAGACAAAAGCTTCTTTTATAATTTTGTGGAAATAATATGAATGTAAGTGAAATATTGTTTTTCAAGATTATCCTGCGTGTTAATTGGTGTTTTTGCACAAAAAATAATATAGATATTTTAAAATAATTTAAGTAAAAAAGGTTGATTTATAAGGTAAAAGTCAACCTTTTTTGTTTTCTTAAGTATATGACTAAAATATTTTTTAAGTGTGTTACAAAAGTAAAATTGCAAATATATATAGTATAATTATTTAAGAAATAATTAATAATGATAATTATTCTAAAAATGATATTAGATGGTGATTTAGTTGTTGACTTTTATGGATTAAAAAAGATAAATGTATTAGATTGATTACTTGAGAAAAAATTAAATTAATTTGAATAATAAATTTGTAATTATAATTACTGTACTCTTTAATAAGAAATTATTATAAAAAAATAGTAATTAAATTCTCATAACCCGAAGGTCGTAAGTTCGAGTCTTACCCCCGCAACCAAACAGTAGTCGCTAGAACCATAACGGTTTTAGTGATTTTTTTATTTTGATTAAATGGTTGCTATAATCACTAAAAATTAGCTTCTTATGTCAATTTGGGGGGAAATTGGGGATCAACTCCTCAAACTAGACCTTTGTAATACTATAAAATCCAACAAAATTCATAGCCGATAAATATGAGAGCAAAAAAGATTTAGTAATATTGAATTATTAATGTGCGTTTGTAACTAATAAATTCTCTAGTACATTTCCTGCGTGTTTATCATGTGATTTTAAAGGATGTACATAGAAATTATAGGTTGTAGTAATCTGCGCATGACCAAGTCTTGCTGATACAGTTGCTACATCTACTTGTTGTGCAATAAGCAATGTTGCGTTTGTGTGGCGTAAGCCGTGAAATGTTATTACAGGTAAGCCAATTTGCTTAATAAATTTTTCAAACCATTTACTTATTGTTGATGGTGTAATTGGTTTGCCATCTACTTGTACAAATAACCTATCAGAATCGTGCCAGAAATCGCCTACAATCGATTTTTGTTCTTCATACCATAATTTATATTCTTCAAGTAAAGAAACGATAAAATCGGGAATAGCGACTTCACGAATTGAACTTTCTGTTTTTGGGCTTTTGGTAAATATTCCTTTGTCAGATAAATATTGACTCGATTTGTTTATGCTTATAATTCCGCTTTTTAAATCAATGTCTGACCATTCAAGTCCAGCTAGTTCACCAAGTCTTGCACCTATGAATATGTCTAGTAAAACTGCAACTTTGTATTTGATGTCATTTCCAGTTAGCTTTTCTAAATTATCAATTAAAATTCTAGTTTGAACTTCATCATAACATTCTCTTTTAGGTTTAGGAGCTTTAGGTGGTTGTACTCGATCTGCTGGATTAGTTACAATCATTTGCCAATATACAGCTTTAGTTAGCATTGCGTGTAAAAGCCTATGATGTTCCAAAATTGTTTTCTTCGATAAAGGTTTTCTAGTTTTCTTTCCATTGTTATTTTTCTTTCTAACTATTTGTGTATCATCTTCAAGTAAATTATAAAATTGCATAATATCAATAGGTCGAATTTTATTTAATTTAAAATGTCCAAAGTAGGGAAGAATTCTAGATTCTAGTATTCCTAAATATCTGTAATAAGTAGATGGTGCAAGTTCTTTTTGCCCATAATCACGTTTCCATATTTCAACGAATTCCTTAAATGTTGGTACATTTCCTTCAACAACAAATCCATTTTCAACTTCTGCAATATATTTTGCAAGTTCTGTTCTTGCTTCAGATTTATTTTTACAATGAATTGTTTTTTGATGTCTTATAGATTTTCCATCTAAATCATAGCCTTTGAATACTACTAACCTATAACTGTCTTTACCACGTTTTTCAATACTACCAGTCAATTTTTTGCCTCCTTTCGTTTTATTTAGTAATAGAGTGTATTACTATGATTTTATTGTACCATCTTGAAAAAAGAAAACAAAACCCGACAATGGAAATTTAAATAAAAAAGCAATATGTAGGGGGAAAATTATGGAAAAACGCGAAAATATGTGGTATAATTCAGTATATTAAAAAAATTTAAAAAGGAGAATTTAAGATGTTATCATATCAAGCAAGAGAATATTATGAATATTTAAATAGAAGATTAGTTGAATTTGAGGCAAATATAAGCTTAATTGTTGAATTTGGAAACAAATATAAAGATGTTACAACAGATATATTAAAAAAAATAATTTCTACAAAAAATACATCAAGAGATTCATCTGGAACTCATTATATTGTTAAAGATGGTGGAATTCAAGAACAATTTAAGAATATAATTAGAGATTTTAAATCTGAATTTAATTTTTTTGATGTCTTTAATGAATATGCAATATTAAAAAAAGATATACAAAATTATATAATAGATAAGAATATAATAGATGATTCTGTTATGGAATTATTTAATGAAATAGACCAATTCTTTAAAATATATCAATCATTTATGCAAAGTGATAATGATACGAATTTAGCAATTGATTTTGGACAATCAGTCAAGGAAATTTCAGCGTCATATAAAACTATAACAAATGCATATAGTGAGTTTGAAAATAATATGTGTAACGCTATCAAAGATAATCCTGAAAAAGATATGTGTGAAATTAGTATTCAATTATTAGGTATAAATTATACTTTACAGCAGTTTGCAAATAATTTAACAATAATTCAAGAAATTTATGAAAATATTGGATGCATTATTTATAATAAAGAAACATATGAAAAATTGCAGGTAAAAAAAATAGAATCAGGTTCGTTATTATCAATAATATTAGGAGATAAAAATATTATTGAAACAATAGCTATACTTTTAAATAAATCTGTTAACTTAGTTTTTAATAAATTTACATATGAAGGAAAGATAATTCGACATAAAGAATTTAGAGAAGAACTAATGTCAGATATAGAATTAACTGCTAGAATGAAGGAATTAGGATATGATGTTGCAGAAATCGAAAAAAATAATAAAGAAACTATGACTATTTTAACAAAAGATTTGTTGAGGTTATCTAGTAGTAGTCCCAAAATTAAAGTAAATGATAATGAGTATAGTATTAAAGACTCGCAAAGTCAAAAATTCATAGAAACTTCAAATGTGTTACTACTATCAGAAGGAAAAGAGGATAATAAAACTACTGATTAAAAAAGATATGGATGGAAAAATAAATGATAGATAGAATATATGTAAAATGTAATTATTGCAAAACTAATATACTTTTAAGATTTCAATTGGGAGAATTTGATATTCCATTTAGTTTTAATTGCCCAAATTGTAATGTTAATATTAATGGCATTAGAAGAATTGTTTTGAATAATTTTATAGAATTAAATAATGCTATACAAGTTGAAGAAACAGAACCTGAATATTATGAAGATTTAGCTGTAGAACTTCCACATAGGAAAATTCAGAAATATGTATCATTTGAAACAATGTATTCTAACGGAATAAGTCCATTTATGGATATAATGAGATTGTTTCAGGACCCACAAGATTATATAGATATTATGAAATCAATAGGAAATTTTATGTCATTTAGAGTTAATGATTGGAACTTATTAAAATCACTATATGATTTATACTTTGGAAACAGAATAGATTTGATTAAAGAACAAATTACAAAATTTTCATCTCATTATATAGTAGATAATAAACTTGATGCAGCAATGGCTTTACATCAAATAAGTATTGTAGGATTAAATAAGATACTAGATAAAAATAGCCTTGAAGAATTTATGAAGTATTCTAATATAATCATGGGAAAAGAAAATATTAATGAAGTTAAAAGATTTGTGAAATTTCTTAAGAAAAATATGGATTTCGATTTTGAATTAAAAAGAGTAGTGAAAATTTATTCAAGATGGATTGAGGATTTTGAAAAATATATTCCAATAGTTACTGTTTCACTAGGAGAGTTACGTGAAAAATTTAATAAAGAAAATTATGGAATTGCAACTATAAGTTTAGAAAGTATGATTAATTTTTACAAGGATACATATGAATTATTATTAGATATGGTAACTATTGCAGTAGGTTTAAATAATATTTTTACAAGAGGAAAATATGATAGCTTTTCTGATAAAATTGATATTTTAAATTTTGATAAATATAATAGTCTTATAAAATCACAAAGATTGAAGGCTTTAATACAAGAAGAACCATTTAGTAAGTGTATTGTAATGAATAGAAACGTGCGTAATGCAATTGCACATTATACATATGATTTTGATAGTTGTACTCAAAAAATATTTTTCTATGATAAACACAAAGATAAAGAAAGTATAGTAGAATTGTATCTTTGTGATTTAGCTATACTTTGTTATGATAATATTAAGATTTTAGCATATCTAAATGAATTATTTTATAGTTTAAGAAAAATAGATTTTATAGAAAGTGGGATGATACCTAATATCAGATTTTGAGGGGTTATGAAAACAAGGAAGTAGCAATTACTTCCTTATTTTCATACATTCAAGCCATTCAAGAAGTTCTTCTCCAGTAATTAATCCTTCTTTATATCTTTCTTGATAAATAGGATATTGCTCTTTAAAGATTTCAAAGCAATTTTGCACTCTTTCAGATGCACCTATTGAAACTTGCTTGTGTAAATTTTTGTATCTTTTTCTACATTTTTGTAAATATATATCATCTTTTTCATTTTTCTTAGAACGTTCTTCTTTAGCAATTTCGTTACAAGTCATATTATTTTCAAATATAGAATCACAATATTTTTGTTCATTATTATTTGTATTAATAAACCAATAGCCACAATTTCTACAACATTCAAATTTAATATTTTTAACATTACTTATTAATTCTTTAACAATACAATATAAAAAGTTATCAACAGTATCAGAAGAAAATGTGTAATTAGTAGATATATTTTCAGGGATATTGTTCATAAAAAATGTTTTTAAATCATAGTTGATTTTTGTTGTATTATTGTCAGTTAATAATTCGTTAATTGCACAGTAGTCTCTCTCGTTGCTTGACAGTTCTTCTATTTCGTCATATTCATCAGATAATATATCTGTAATTTTTAATATATCATCATAATACTTGTTTCTAAAGACTCTTTCCAAGTTTATTTGTATCATTGAAAAATCAACAGAATACGTGTTATAAATCCAATCAATAAAATCTTGAGCTTTATCTTTTTTGATTTCAATGTGGTAATTATTTATATCAGTAATAATAGTATTATCATATATAGTTAGCAAATGAATAAATAAATATTTTTTTACAAATAGATATAAATCTATATGATCATCAAAATCTGTATCCATAAAATCTAGTAAAAATGTTCCTAAGTCTTGCCTTTTGGGTGGAACATTTTTTACTATTATTTTTTTATCATTAATAGATTCTAATTTGTAATTGGAAAGATATTCTTTTGAGTTTTTAAAATCAAAGATAATTTGCATATTTTCAATCATAAATTACCCCCTACAACAAAAAATAAAATATTTTTTCATTTGTACGGTTTTTAATTCATAAGCTAACAATTAAAATAATAATCAGTAATTAGCTATTTACATTATACAAAGGAAAGCACGAAAAATCAATAAAAGTGCTAATAAGTGCTGAATTTGTTAAAAATATTGTCGAAAAATGGGAGGTGATTTTATGAACGAACTACCTAAAGTAGAAAGAACAACACTAACAATGAAAGAAACAGCAGAGTATTTAGGAATATCATATTGGCTTGTAAATCAGCTAGTAAGAAGAAAACAAATACCATGTGCTAGAGTTGGTGGGAGAGTACTATTTAGAGTACAAGCTTTAGAGGAATACTTAAAAGAAAAAGAAGAAAATTCTATAAAAAAGTAGGAAAGGAGTACTGTTTATGCAATGGATTAAAGTGTTTACAAATATATTTGCAAATCCAAAAATGCAACTATTACTTAAAGAACGTGATGGGGACACGTTCTTTAGAATATGGATTCAATTATTAGTTATTGCTGGAGTATCTATGCAAGGTGGAAAGATTATGATGTCAGAAAATACACCAATGACAGTAGAAGATCTTGCAACAATTACGCACAAATCAAACAAAAAAATTCAAAATATATTGGACAAGTTAATCCATTTTGAAATGTTAATTTGTGAGGACAATATATACAAAATCAAAAATTGGGACAAATACCAAAGTGCTGATAAATATGAACTTGTTAAGGAACAAAATAGAGAAAGACAAAAAAGGTTTAGAGAAAATCAAAAAAATGAGAATAACGTTAATGTAACGTTAGGTAACGAAACAGAAGAGAATAAAAAAGAAAATAATAAATTAGAGAATAATAAAAAAGACTTTTCAAAAAAGAAAGGCTATTTAAACTATGAGCAAAGGGAATATCCACCAGAATTTTTTGAAAGTTTTTATGATAATTTAAGAAAGTGAGGTAAATATGAAACAATATTATGATAAAAATAATGATAAATGGACAGTTAAAAGGTTAGACAGTAAAAGTGATATAAAAAGAAAGTATAAATTAATAATAGAAGAAGAGTATATATGTGAAAGTGATTCACCACATGATATTGAAAAAATTATAAATAGCTATTGTAATTATACTTAAAAATAAAATGAGGGAGTCTTGGCTTTATAAAAATTCCATTTGGGGAATTCTTAAGCAAGATTCCCATTTGTATGTACAAATATATTTTGTTTGATCGAGTGACTAAAGTCACATAAGTTGGGAGGCGAGAAAATGAAAGATTTTTACAAACTAGATAAATTTCTATTTGAAGATCAAAAATATAGAAATCTAAAATTAAATTCAAAAATTTCATACTGCATTTTAAAAAATATGCTAGATGAAAATATTAATGTTCAAGTCGACGAAGAAGGAAATAAATATTTAGAAAATACCAGAAGTTATTTAATGCAAAAATTAAATATTACTAAAAACACAATAACATCTATTTACAAAGAATTAATTAGAGTAAATTTAATTGAAGAAAAATGGATAGAAGTTGGAAAATCAAATATTGTGTATATTAAAAATTGGGAAAGTAAAGAGCAAGAAAAAAATCACAATATTTGTGAAAAGAAAGAAGAAATAGAAAAGATTATAACAGTTAAAGAGATATCTAGTTTAGATGTTATTTTGGCAAACGAATTTATAAATAAAATTGAGTTTAAGACTTTTGATTTTGAGTATAAAAAAATAGAAAAAGTTATTTTGTGGAATCAATATACATCCAATGAAAAAGATTTTATAAGAATAGCTCTTAAATTTATTACAAGAAAAAAAGAAAGAAAAAATCTGGATAATATTATAAAGCATATTAATAACGATACTATACAAGAGGCTCTTCTAAAATTAAAACAAAGTGAAAGAAAAGGAAATATATTAGAAAATTTTATAAATATAATTGATAAAATTGTATAATATTATACTAAATAATATATTTATATTATTTCAAGATATATTTAATATAATATATTGCAAAGTTTTACATTATATGATATAAAATTATAAAAGACCAAACGTAGGGGGAAAAAATGGGGAAAAAAGAAAATAAACATGTCATAAGGGATGAAATAAAAGGTTATATTGCTTTTAGCGGATGGCAAATGGGAGAAGTTGCCAATAGATTAAGCGACAGAAAAAGTAAAGTAGCATTACAAAATCTATCTAATAAACTTACTAAAGAGACTATTAGATATTCTGAGGTTAAAAAAATCGCAGATATTTTGGGCTATGAAATAAAGTGGGAAAAAAAGTAGATATACAATTAATTGGAGGAAATGTTTATGACTAGTGTAAAACAAAAAGTAAAAAATATAACTGTTAATAAATTATCTCAGTCAGAAAAATATATAAATGAGATTTATAATGCTTTAAAAATACTACTAGATAAAAATTATAAGAAATATGATTTTGATACATCTATTAACAAAGAGGATATAAAGTATATAACGGATGAGAATTTTCAATCAAGCTTGTTTAAATTAAATGAAAAAAGTAAAAAACAGAAAAAAAACGGTGTATATTATACATCAGATGATGTTACAAGATATATTGTATGTAATTCATTTCTTATGAAGGTAGATAAAAATATAAATCAAACTCATAATGATGAAGATTGTATAGAAATTTTTAGAAATTTAAATAAAAAAGAAAAGAATAATATATTATATAGATACACAATTTTTGACCCTACATGTGGAACAGGAGAGTTTTTAATAAACTCTATAAATGTAAAATTAGAAATTTTAAAAAATGAACAATTAACAGATGAAATTGTTTTAAAAATAGCAGAAACTATTTATGGAAATGATATAGATAATGAATCAATAGATATATGCAAATTAAGAATATTTTTTAAGTTGATAAATAATTTACAAAGAAAAGAATCATATAGTAAATTGGCAGAGATAATAAATAAGAGATTTTTTACAATTGATTATATACAAAAATATGAAAAAATCAAGATGAAATTTGATATTATAGTTGGAAATCCTCCATATGTAGAATATGGAAAGTATCAAAAAGAAAATAAATGTAAATTAGAAAACAATTTTGGAAATATTTATGCAGATGTTTTAAAGAATAGTATAGATATGAGTAACGAAAATACAGTCTTAGGATATATTATCCCATTATCATATGTTGCAACTCCAAGAATGAATAAAATTAGAGAATTTATTTATGAAAATTCTGAAAAACAATTTTTACTAAATTTTGCCGATAGGCCTGACTGCTTATTTACTGGCGTACATCAAAAATTAACAATTTTAATTTTTAGACTGGGTAATGCAAATAAAGAGATATATTCATCGAATTATAAACATTGGTATAAAGAAGAAAGAAAAGAATTATTAAATGGAAGAGAAATTAGCAAAATAGAAAAATATGATATAATGAATTATATTCCAAAGATAGGAAACAAGATTGAAGAAGATATATACAAAAAAGTTTATACTGAAGAAACAAATAATCTATATGATTTTCAAAATCAAAATGGAAATGAAATATATATAAATATGAGAGCAACGTTTTGGATTAAAGCTTTTACTTTTAATCCGGGAAGTAATGAATATAAAGAATTTAAATACGAAAATGAAAATTATTATTTTATATTATGCTTATTAAATTCCAGTTTGTTTTGGGTATACTGGACTATAATATCAGATTGTTGGCATATTACTACGAAGGAATTAAAACATTTTATATTGCCAAAAGAATTAAAAGATAATAAAATGTATGAAAAATTATACAAAAAGTTGGAAAACAAACTTGAAAAAACAAAAAAATATATAGGATCAAAACAAACAAATTATGAATACAAACATAGGTTGTGTAAAGACATAATTGATGAAATAGATGATTGTATAGGTAAAGAATATAAATTAAGTAGTGATGAAATAAAATACTGTAAAAATTTTGCTTTAAAATACAGAGTTAGTGAGGGAAAAAATGATTAAAGTAATAGATCTATTTGCTGGATGTGGAGGCTTTTCATGTGGTTTTGAAAAAGCTGGTTATAATATAACTTCAGCAGTTGAATTTGATAAAAGCATAGCGAAATCATATGAGGTAAATCATCCAAAAACAAAGATGATAGCAGACGACATAAAGAATGTGGACAATAATAATATTTTTAAAAAAGATGATGCAACTATTATTATAGGTGGACCTCCATGTCAAGGATTTTCGATGGCAGGGGCAAGAATAAGAAAAGGATTTATTGATGATCCTAGAAATTATTTATTTAAACATTATTTTAATGTTGTAAAGATAGTAAGACCAAAAATATTTATAATTGAAAATGTAAAAGGTATACTTACTATGAAGAATGGACAAGTATTCAATGAAATAAAAAAGATATTTGAAGATCCAGATAATTTTGAAGGAAAACCATATAAAATTCAATATAAAGTAATGAAAGCAAGAGAATTTGGGATTCCTCAAAATAGAGAAAGAACAATAATTATTGGTTCTATGATAGATTTTAACTTAGATGAAGAAATAGACAAAACAAAAAAATATATAAAGGAAAAAGATAAGCATTTTTTTGATAATGTTACAGTTTGGCAAGCTATTTCTAATTTGCCAAAACCAACAGAAGATGGTAATATAAGTACAAAAAAACCAGAAAATAATTATCAAAAATTATTAAGTTCAAACTCCGGAAGAACGTATAATCATATAATGACAAAACATAATTCTGTTGCTGTTAGAAGAATGGAAAAGGTAGGCATAAATGAAAATTTCACAGTATTAGATGAAAAAATAAAAACTGTACATAGTGGATCATATGGAAGATTAGATCCTGATAATATGGCTCCAACAATAACTACAAGATTTGATACTCCTTCTGGAGGAAGGTTTATTCATCCATTTGAAAACAGAACTATTACTCCAAGAGAAGCAGCAAGAATACAAAGTTTTCCTGATGACTTTAAATTTGTTGGTACAAAATCAAGCATATGTAAACAGATAGGAAATGCTGTACCACCTAAATTATCATATTTTCTGGGAATAATGATAAGGAGGATATTAGAAAATGATTAGTGCAGAAGAATACTTAAAATCATTAGATGAAAAATCAGTATGGGTATTTACAAAACAGCAAACAAGTAACTTAGAGCAAATTATTAATGCAACTAATATGTTTGATAAAATTCCTGATAGAGAGCATGCTGATATAGAACAATATTGGAAAGATCATCATACTGAGTTTGATGTAGATACAGATAGACATAGAACATTGGTTATACCACAATTTTTTGGATTTGTAACTAAAACACCTTTTTATAAGAGAGGACAATTATATAATAAGGAAAAAACCACAGCTGTATGGGATAAATTAAAAAGTATTAATCCTATATTAAGTCCAGAAAAATTCCATGAAGTATTAACCGAGCAAATTTTAAAGATAAAAATTCATGCAATTATAGATACTGCAGACAATAATGAAGACTATCATATTTTACCAGTAATATTTATTTATAAAGTATTAAAAGAATTACAATTACAACATGATATTAAAGAAGTATCAATAGATCATCTGTATACATATATAATGACTTGTAAAGAATATAGTCAATGGGAATCTGCTGTCGAATATATAAGAACAAATTCACCAATATCAGAGCATGTAGAACATTATAAAGATTATAGTAGAATTATGGCGTTAATTAAAAACAATACAAATTTATTTAATATAACAACTGATACAATATCTATAAACCCAACATTTGATAATTATTTTTATAATAATTTTATGCTTAAATATGATATAGAAGAATTAAATGAGATTCTTTATAGGGATGTAGATTATTCATATTTTTTATATAATGTACAAGATTTTGATATAAATTTAATTGATGAACCAGAAATAATTGAAGTTGAAATAACTAATGAAAATATCAAGGAAGAAGTTATTGAATCTGAAGAATCTGATGAAGAAAAAGATGATAACTACATTGAAAAAATTGATAAAATTGATGAAAACAATGTCAATTCTGATGTTGCAGAAGGTGCATATAAGATAGCTCCAGTAATACTAGATGATGATAAAAAGATTAGCAAAAAGTATAAAAGAAATCCGTTATTGGGAAAAATTGCTATTCAAAAAGCTTATTACTGTTGCGAGCATAATCCAAATCACGAAACTTTTATATCTGCTAAAAGTCATAAAAATTTCATGGAAGCTCATCACTTGGTACCAGTAAAATATCAACAATTAATATGGGCTAAATATACTATAAATGTTGACTGCGTTGAAAATATAGTGTCATTGTGTCCAACTTGTCATAGAGCATTTCATAATGGAACAAATGAGGTAAAAGCGAAAATAATTGAAGATATTTATCAAAAGTTAATACCAAGATATAAATCAATTGGATTTAATATTACTATAGAAGAAGTTAAGGAATTATATAAAGTTAAATAATACATAAGAAAAAGCAAAATAATTGTAATTTGATGTTACAGAATTATTTTGCTTTTTTGATAATAAAAGACAAGCTTCGACAAAATATTTTATTTTTATATGATATTATGAAATAAAAAGGGAGAAAAAAATGAAAATAGAAAAGATAAAGGTAGAGAATTTTAGAAGTCTTAAAAATTTTGAAATAGAATTAGAAGAAACAATGTCATTAATTGTTGGAAAAAACAATACTGGAAAAACATCGGTTATAGAAATATTGAATAAATTAATAAATAAAAGTGGTGGAATTGAATCTGATGATTTTAACATTGATTATGTAAAAGAACTAGAAAAAAACATAAGAGATGAATCATATGAGTTTATTACACAGGGAATAAAAATGAAAATATTTATAGCTTACAATGAAAAGGATAATTTATCAAATATATCAAATTTATTAACTACATTAGATCCTGAAAATAACTATATTATTATAGATATAGAATATATATTGAATGAAGAAAATTTTATAAAATTAAAAACAGATTTTATGAAATTTATTCATGATAATACAGAGAAAAATTTTGAGTATTTTTTTAAACATAATTATAAAAAATATTTTAAAACTATAAAAAGAAGTTT
Organism: uncultured Clostridia bacterium; assembly: GCA_944387375.1. GTDB lineage: Bacteria > Bacillota > Clostridia > TANB77 > CAG-465 > CAG-465. The sequence goes on along the minus strand of CALXEQ010000004.1, from coordinate 118,034 downwards.
GGAATATGATAAAGATAATAAAAAAGAAAATGAAGAAAATTATGTTGATATAGAAAATGATAAAGATATTAGTAAGATAATAAGAATAAAATATATTTCGGCTAAAAGATTAGTTGATAATAAGGATTCTAATAAGACGTTATCAATGCAATCGGCAAGTTACTATGAAAAAATAGAGAATACACCAGAAATGGAACAAAACATAGCTGATTTTAGAAACGAGTTGGAGAAAACAGATAAAAAATTTGATGAAAAATATGCTCAGATATTTAAGGATGTAATAGATAAAATAAAAGAATTCGGCTGTTTAAAAAAAGATGATCTAAACTTGGAAATAAAGTCGCTTTTAGAGCAAAGTAATATCTTAAAGGGCAACACAACAGTTTTTTATAATTACAAAGGTCAAACTAATTTACCTGAAAATTATAATGGATTAGGATATCTTAATTTAATTAGCATAATTTTTGAGATAGAAAATATAATAACAGATTTTTCTAAATCGGATGAAGTAGCAGACATTAATTTACTTTTTATAGAAGAACCTGAGGCACATACTCATCCACAAATGCAATATGTATTTATAAACAATATAAAAAGTCTTCTAACAAAATCATCTAAAGAAAAAGGCATAGAGTTACAGACTATTATAACTACACATTCATCACATATAGTATCACAAAGCAATTTTGATGATATAAAATATTTTAACAAGAATGACAAAGGTACATGGTGTAAAAATTTAAAAGATTTGGAAAAAGAGTATAAAAGTGAAGAAAGGAGCTACAAATTTTTAAAACAATATTTAACGTTAAATCGTTCAGAAATATTTTTTGCTGATAAAATTATTTTTATTGAAGGAGATACTGAGAGAATTCTATTACCAGCAATGTTAAAGAAAATAGATGCAAGTAGTAGTGAAACAGATGAAAAATTATTATCTCAAAACATTTCTATAATAGAAGTAGGTAGACATTCAAAAATATTTGAAAAATTCTTAGATTTTCTTCAAATAAAAACTTTAATTATAACAGATATAGATTCAACAAAAGAAAAAATAACTCCAAAAGGAAAAACAGTATATGTGTCTTGTCCTGTTGAAATAGATGAGGCAATAAGAACAAGCAATGATTCAATAAAATTCTTTTTGGATAAATATATTGAAAATGATGATTGTTTAGAGATATTAAAAAATATTCAAACAGAAGATAGAGTTATAAAAAAAGGTGAAAACGGATGGGAAAAAGATATAAATGGACATGTAATGATTCAATATCAGGAAAAAGAAGATTCAGTAAATTATTATCCTAGAAGTTTTGAAGATGCTTTTATATGTATTAACACTGACTTTATAAAGGATAATGAATTTTCAGCTTTGAAAAATAAAGAAATTATAGAAGAAGAACCAAATGATTATTATAAAATAGCTGACGAATGTGTTGATAGTAAACCATCTTTTGCAATAGAAATATTATTGAACAGCAAAGAGGATTTTTCAAATTGGAATATACCAAAGTACATAAAAGAGGGATTAGAATGGTTGAAAAAATAGATGAATTAAAAAATATACAAGAATGTATAGAAAATAATAATAATTTTTTATTAAGTGGTGGAGCTGGTAGTGGTAAAACATATTCTTTAGTACAAACCATCAACTTTATTAAAGAAAACTATAATAATAAATCAATAGCTTGTATAACATACACTAATGCTGCAGTAAATGAAATAAAGAATAGAGTTGTAGATAATAAAAATCTTAAAGTATCTACTATTCATGATTTTTTATGGGAGAATATAAAAAAATTTCAAAAAGAATTAAGAAAGTGTATTGTAGAATTAATAAATGAAGAACAAATAAAATTTAATGATGAAAATATACAAGAAAATTACTTTGATGGTATGGATATTCAGTATAAAGAGTATTTAGATATAAAAAATGGCATTATATCACATGATGAAGTAATTCTAATATCGAATAAAATGTACAGTGAATATAAAGTATTATGTGATATTTTAAAAGATAAATATGATTTTATATTAGTGGATGAATACCAAGATACTAATAAATTTGTTATAGAAATTTTATTAGATTGTTTAAAGAAAAGTAGTAAAAAAAGTATAATTGGTTTTTATGGAGATTCAATGCAGTCTATATATAATGATGGTGTAGGAGATTTGAAAAATTATATAGAGAATGGTGAAATAATTGAAATACAAAAGAAACAAAATCGTAGAAATCCACTTAAAGTAATAGAATTAGCAAATAAAATAAGAACAGATGGATTAATACAAGAACCTTCTGACGACATTGAAGCACCTAATATGGAAAATGGTAGAGTAAAGTTAGGTGAAATAAAATTTATATATTCAGAGGATTTTATAGAATATGAAGAATTAAAGGTAAATCAGATTTTTCAGGATTGGAATTTTGGTGATCATATTAATACTAAAGAACTAGATTTAACACATAATTTAATTGCTAATAGAGCTGGATTTGGAAACTTAATGGAAATATATGATAAGGATCCAATATTAAAACTAAAACAAGAATTAGTAAGAAAAATAGCAAATGATATTATAAATGAAGATTGTACTTTTGAGGAGATTTTAAATCAATATCCGCAATTTAAAACGAAAATTGAAACAATAAAAAGAGATGAAACAACTAATAATTTGTATAATACAGTAAAAGATAAGGCTTTTAGAGAAATAAGAAAAATGTATTTTTCAAAAGATTCTTTAATAGATGATAAAAAATTGTCTGTAGAAGAAGTAAAAAATAAAGGAAGAAAAAGAGATGTATTGATAAATCAATTATTTAGAATTCAATATTTAATATCATTGTATGAAAATAAGAACTTTAACGAATTCATAAAGAAGACAGATTTTTTCATTAATAGATTAGAAGACAAGAAAATAATTAATGAAAAAATTATTAAATTAAAAGAAAAACAAAATCAAACAGTAGAACAAGTAATAGATACGGCTGATGAATTAGGAATTTGTATAAAAGATGATAAGTTTAAAACTTTTATAGCTGATAATGAATATTTATATAATAGAGTTAAAAAATTGAAATATGAAGAATTTAAAAATCTTTTTAAATATATAGAGGGATATACACCTTTTTCAACACAACATAAGGTTAAAGGAGCTGAGTTTAATAACGTACTGGTAATCCTGGATAATGGGAATTGGAATCAATACAATTTTGAATATTTATTTACAGAAACAGGTAATGAAAATGTACTAAAACGTACTCAAAAGATATTTTATGTTTGTTGTACTAGAGCGAAAGAAAGGTTATATGTTTATTATTGTAAGCCTTCAATTCAAGCTATAAATAAAGCAAAAGTATGGTTTGGAGAAGAAAATGTTATTAAATTATAAAAGTCATATTAATAATTTAGTGATTATATAATTGAGGTGGTATTAAATATATGGAAGATGATGAAAAATAAGGGAATATAAAACATAAGAGTGTGAAAAATGACATTTAAACTCAAAATTCAAATTTCACACTTTTTATTTTTAAAAAATGTATATCAAATTTTTTAAAAATATATATTAGAAAATAATTAATGCTCTAAACATCCAATAATAAGCTGAATTCCATCCACAAATCCATTTCTATAATATTTCTCATTATAATAACAAACATGATCTAAGAAATTTCTATCAAGTAATTCAAATTGTTTTTTTACATACTTTTGATTCTGTTTTGGGACGTTCTTTAATATACGTTTACTAATTTCCTCAAAATGAGTGAAATGTTTTTTATCTTCTTCTGTTAAGTAAGCTAGTTCAGTTTCTTCTCTAAAATCTAACCATTCTTTCAAAATATCTTCTTTATTTTCTCTAAAATTATTCTCCATAAAATAAACCTCCAAATTATAAAATAAGCAACCAAATACTTCCAAAGATTCTTAATAAAAAATTGGGGAGAAATTGGGGATCAATTTCTCAAAAAGGGTACAATTCCAACCAAATTATTCACTAAATAAAAATCTTTAAAAGTATTGATAACACTAACATTAAATGCAATTCAACATTAAACAATAAAAACAAATTTTCGCCCTCATAACCCGAAGGGATAATTTTTAAGAATTTTATTACGAACAAGAAAGGCAAAAATAAAACCTTGTCAAAGTTTAATAATTTTGACAAGGTTATTACCATATTCATATAAGAATTTGATAAAAGATATAAATAAAAAACTCAATTTTTAAGTTTCAAAAATCTCTCAAAGTATTGATATGACTAATGGAAGTCGTGATGACTTCCAAGAATCTGAAAAATTCAATTTTGGAAGTCATTTGGTAGAAAAACTGAGAAAAATTGAGAAATTTTTAAAAATTTTCAAAAAAGCGGAAGCTGATATAACCCGCATAAAACCGTATTTTTGGCAAAATAAAAACCAGCAAAATGCTGGTATAAGTGGTTGCGGGAATAATAGGCATTGTGGGTAAAACGCCACATTGTAAGATTATTCTGCGTGTTAATCGGTGTTTTTGCACAAAAAATAATATAGGATATTTTAAAATAATTTAAGTAAAAAAGGTTGATTTTTAAAGTAAAAGTCGGCCTTTTTTATTTTCTCAAGTACACGGCTAAAACAAATTGGGTTTCCAAAGGGAATATCCCTTTGGCACACGAGAACTTTTACAAAGTTCTCTAGTGTGTTAGAGAACTTATGCGAGCAAATATGATTTTAACAAATAATAAACGTATTATTTATTTAAATAATTGCGAGCATTGTTCTCTCATATAAGCCATGAAAGGAGAGAGTATATGAGTTATGCAATAATAAGAAATGAAAAATATACAAAGGAACAAATGATACAACTTGCACCACACAATGAACGATTTAAAAAGAAATATTCAAATAAAAATATAGACTTATCAAAGACAAGTCAAAATTATCATTTAAAAAAGCCAGTAGAAAATGGATACTTAAAAGAATATAAAAGATTAGTAAGCGAAAACAATCTAAAACAAGGGCAAATACATTCAAATAGTATATATGCTTGTGAGATGATTGTAACCTCCGATTCTGCTTTTTTTGATAAAATAGGACGTAAAGAAACAGAAAGATATTTTAAAGAATGTTATGACTTTATTTCTAGTTATAAGAATTTAGGTGAAGAAAACATATTGTCAGCAGTAGTGCATTTAGATGAAGAATCTCCTCATATGCACCTTGTATATATTCCAGTAGTGAATACTAAAGATAAAAATGGAAACGTGATTAAAAAAATATCTGCAAGTGAATTTTGGAAAGGAAAAAGAAGCTATAAAAAACTACAAGATAGTTTTTATAAATATATAATAGAAAAAGGATTTAAATTAGAAAGAGGAAAAGAAAATACAGATAGAGAACATATTAGTACAGATGATATGAAAAAGTTAACTAACTTTTATGATACTAAAGATTTAAAAGAAAATTTAGATAAAGTAAAAGATGAAGGTATAACATATTCAGATGTTCAAGAATTCTATAAGTATGAAAATTTTACAAAAGATAGTGTAGAGAAAAAATTAATTGTACCTCTAATAAAATACAATAATAAACTCATTATGCAAAACGATAAGCTATTAATTGAATTATCAAAAGTAAAGAATGCTAGAAAGTATTATTATGATTTAGAACAAAAGTTTATAGAATTGAAAAAAGAAAATGATGAGATGAATAAAAAGTTAAAATACAATAAAATTGAGTTGGAAGCTTGTTATAATGTTATAAAAGACTTTACGGAAAAAAATGAAAAAATGGAAAAGATATTAAAAGAAAAGCTAGGGATAGATTATAGTAATTTATGTAAAAGTAAATTTTAATAAAAAATATATGCGTTTATAATTAAAAAATCAGTAAAAACTATTGCAAAATAAACAAATGTTTGATATTATATAAATGTGAATTTTTTGTAAATAAAAAGTGGCTTTATGAAAAAAGATAGTTTTATGATATATTAAATGTAATTTAAAAAATGGTTAAAATATTGCTTTTCTTGAATAGCTTTTAAACATGAAATATATTATAAATTTTTGGGGGTGATAAAGTGGAAACATATATTTTTTCAGTTGTAACAGCAGTAATAAGTGGTTTAGTAACATATTTAGTTTCAAAAAGTGAAAATAAAAAAGAAATTGAAATATTAAAAATACAAAATACATCTGATATGGAAAAGTTAATGAACCAACATAAAATAAATATAGATGCGATGAAGGAAAAACATAAATTAGAACTTGAATTAAAAGAAGTGGAGCAAAAATATAAGATAGAATTATTGAAGTTGGAAAATGCTAATGAAATTAAGAAAACAAAAGAAATTGCTAAAAATGAGTCTGTGAATACAGCAGCTAATCAGTTGTTTGGAAGTATATTTAATAGAGAAAGTGTACAAAAACAATTGGATAATGTAATAGAGGAAGCGTTTGAAAAGCAAAAAGAAACTGGAGGGAAAAAATGAAATTAACAGAAATATTGGAAGAAATATGTATTGGATATCATCAAAATGATTCTAAAAGTATAAAGTTACAAGGATATGTAAAAGAAGTTGTAGAAGTATTATCAGAAAATGATGCTATTTATGAAGGAAAAAAAATTAATTTTAAAGAATTAAGTCTAAGAATAGATACAAATTTAGATGGGGATACTTTTTTGCAAGGAAGTTATGGAACTAATACAGCAATAAAGCACAAATCTTATGATGTAGATGCTGACATAGCTTTTATTATAGATAATAATATAGTAGATTTGAGAATAAGAGAATTGATATATAATAAATTATTAAAAACATTTGGAGATAAATATATTGTGGAAAGGAAGAAACCTTGCATTACAATAGATTTTAGAAATAAGTATAAAATAGATATTGCTATATATACAAGAGTAAATGATGTAATATATTTTCATAATAGTATAAATGGAGTAGAAAAGGTTGATATAGCAAAGCCAAAAGAATTAATTTCTTATTTCAATAATTTCTATAAACAAAATAATACAAGAAGAAAAGTTGTTAGATTAATAAAACATTTTATAAAAACAGCTAATAATGCTTTAGAAATTGATGAGTGTAATAAAATCCCAAGTATTTCTATTAATTTATTGTTATGTAATAGAAGTATGCATATGGATGCAAATGAGGATGAACTTTATGAAGATGTATTAGAAAGTATAAAATACATAAAAAAATATATAGATTTAAATGAATATAATGGGCCATCATTAGAAAGCTTATATGTACATAATACATTTTATAAAGTAAAAAATATTTATGATATGAAAAGAGTAATTGATAAAGTATTAATAAATTTAGAATATAAGCAATATGATCAAATTATAGAAAAAGATGTTTATAATAGAATTAATATTAAAAATAATAAAAAAGTAGATGGAAGTTTTACTGGAACAATGGGGTAAAAAATGGATAATGAAAGAAGATTAAAGATTATAAAAAAGGTAGATGTTAACGCAGTAATAAAAAAAGATAATATATTATTTACGATAGATGATATAGATCTCAAATATAATATAACAGAAGGAAATTTTTATATAAATAAAGAATTATTTGGAAAAATACCACATATTTTAAAAAATGGCAAAATATGTATGTTTGGCAATGTAGAATTTCATTTAAATGAACTAATTGAAGAAAATTCATTAGATAGCATAGTTTGTAAATATATACCATGGCTTTTAAGACTACCATTAGAGTTAAAATTGTTGGAATTTCTATTTGAGATAGAATATTATATTAAAAATTATTTAGGATATGAAATAAAAGAAGAAACTATAAAAAATAATTTTATTCAGTCTATAATAGAGATTGATACAGTAGAACAATTGTGGGAAACAATTGAGGAAATGGATAATTATAGAGTATATGAAATTTATATAAAAAAATATGAAGATTATTCAATATTTCTTCGAAAAGAGAGAAATATTATATATTATGGAAGAGATGCTTATAAAAAATCAAGGCAAAGAATAACAGGAAGAAAATGTAATAATTTAGCAGGAAAAACTGCTTTTATAGGAGTTGGGTCTGTAAATTCGTATATAATAAAATATTGTTTTGCTAATGGTTTAAATGACGTTGTATTAATAGATCATGATAAATATACTGTGGATAATGCTTTTAGATTTGCTTTTCCATATAAAGGTAAAAAAAAGATTTATGCCGTAAAAGAATTTTGTAAGAATTTAGATAAAGTTAATTTGAAACTATTTAATCTTAATATAAGAGCAGATAGTGATGCAAATATTATAAATGATTGCAAAAGAATTATAGTATCTGTCGATAACTTTATGTCATGGCTTCATATAGCATCTTTTTTAGAAAAGAATTGTTCAGAGAATGTTGAAATTATTTTAGCAGCTATCAATAATTTTGGAGAAAATGCAAAATTAGTTAAAACTAGTCCAAAGCAAATAGTAAATACCACATATAATTTTTTATTTAAGTCTAGAATTACAGAAAGAAGAGAAATGTTAGGAAATGGATGTGGGAGATCGATTGCTATTTATGATGAGGAAATATTAGTAAAACTCGCAAAAAAAGTAGTAAAGTCATTAGTAGAGAAAATAAATGAGGATGAAATAGTATATGTTGAAGTTGAAAAGTATTAGAATAAGTAATAATTTCAAAAAAATGTTAAAAATACACTTTAATAATGACTATGAAGTAGGGGGAGTTATATTCGCAAAAAGAAATATATATAGTGTATATTTAGAAACATTGTCCTTTAAAAGAGGTTTTCCAATGTCTATTAGTTTTAATGAAGAAGATATACAATTATTTGACGTACCAAGAGGTCAAGTTATTATAGGAACATGGCACACTCATCCATTTCAAGAACCAGTACAAGCTTCAAGTATAGATTTTAAACAATGGAGAAAATGGAATAAAAAATATATACATTTAATATTTAATGGAAAAGAAATAAAGATATATACATCAAAAGGAGAAGTAATATATAATGCAAAAATTTAAAAAAATATTAATAAAAATCCCATTTAAATTATTAATTTTCTATTTTGTTTTATCAAGTGTTGTTATTATTTTAAATAAGACAACTTATGATTTATCTTTTCTTAATAATTTTAAGTCCGAATTTGTTTTAAATATAATTGCAGGAATAAGTGATTTAAATATATTTCATAATAGTATAAAAAGTATTTTCTATTTTTTGTATTTTTTAGATATAATATTGATTATATTTAAAATTATTCTTAAAAATGATAGTATTAAAGTAATGATTGTTAATACGTTTGAAAATACAAAAGTAAATATTAGTACAAAGTATATGTATGAAAACAAAGATTTTTATAAAGATTTGTCAAAAGATGTTATACTACTAGGAGATAATTATTTAAGTTATACAGCAATTGTAAGAGAATTAGATAAATACGTTGAAAATTTTATGGAAAAGAAGGAAGAAAAATATTACGCATTTGCAGGTATTTTGCATACCCCATATATTTTGAGATTGGGATATAAGGTGGGTGACCAGACTTATTTTAAATTATTTCATAAAAAGAGAAATGACGACACATTTAAATTATTAGTTGATAAAAAAGAATATTCTGGAAATTATCCAAAACTAAATGTTGAGAAAAAATTAAAAGAAAGTAGTATACTTATTGTAAGTGTATCAACAACATTTCCTATAATAGAAGAACAATTAAATAAATTCGATATTGAAAATAATAATTATCTAGGGTTTGAAACTGTAGAAAAAGGTTTTGACATTATAACATCAGAAAAACAAATTGATTATTATAAAGATGTGATATTTAATAATATTAGAGAAGTAGTTAGAACTAAAAAAATAAAACAAATTCATTTATTCATTTCATCTTCAGTCGCATTTACATTTGCGTTAGGACAAGGATTTTCAAAAAATTATGATCCAAGTGTTATAATTTATAATTATGAAGGTCAGCAATATACATGGGGATTAAACTTATTTGAAAAGGCTGAAAATTCAATTGTAAAACCAGAAGAAAATAATATAGAGTAATTTAAAAATATAAAATTAGAAAAAATGAGAAAAGTATATAAGGTTCTAGAGTTTTTTGAAATTTTGAAAATCTTTGAAATTAAATATTATAAATTTAAAATGGAAAGGATACTTAAAGAATAGCCAGAGATAAATTTAGTAATTTGTATAAAAGTAAATATTAATAATTTTTTATTTTATAATTATGATACAAAAAATTAAGCAAAATTTTAAAAGCATAACTATACATAAATATGCTTATCTAAAAAATAATTAATTATACCAATTTGAAAAAAGTGTATAAAATAATAAAGTTTTTTCAAAATTTTGAAAAAACTTTATTATTTTATTAAATGTTATATTTTTATTTTAGGATTAATTTATAATTATTTTTTAAAATCAACAGTGAACTTATACTATTTACGTAATTTAAGATAGATTGTTTCTAGAGTAATAAGTTTATTTATAATATATTTAATAATTTTATTTATGAGTTCAGTTACGTGATAAAAGTACTACTGCTAATTATAGTGTATTGCTTGAAAAAATAATATGAAAATGTTAAAATTTGTATATATAAAATATAAAGAGAGGGATTTGATATGGAAGCTAAGGAAAAAGTAATTTTAAGAGATGTATTATATGGTATGAAATCACAATTTTGTATTCCTGTATTTCAAAGAAATTATAGTTGGAATGAGAAAAATTGTGAGAGGCTATTTAATGATATATGTGAATTAATGAATAATAAAGAGAAGAATCATTTCATAGGATCATTTGTATATAAAATGGTAAAGCTTGTAGACACACAATATATTCAATTTGTACTAATAGATGGACAACAAAGATTAACTTCGTTAACTTTAATATTAAAGGCATTATATGATTATTTAGGAAATTTAGGACAAGAGTATGAAGATACAAGAGAAGAAATAAGAGATAGTTATTTATTTAACAAATTTACAAAAGATGAAAATTTAAAGTTAAAGTTAAAACCAAATAAAGAAGATGATAAGAATTTTACTTTATTGATGGAAAATAGATTAGATGAAATAGAAAATAATTCATTAATATATCAAAACTATAAATACTTTTTAGAAAGAATTAAGAAATTAGATGCATCAATTGATAAATTTTATGATGCCTTACAAAGATTAGAAGGAGTATCGGTAACTCTAGACAATGATGATGATGCTCAAATGATTTTTGAAAGTCTTAATTCAACAGGTTTAGATTTAACTGATGTTGATTTGATAAGAAATTATCTTTTGATGAATTGTAATCCTTCGGAACAAGAAAAATTATATAATGATTATTGGTTGAAACTGGAGAATAAACTAAATAAAAACTTTACAGAGTTTGTTAGAGATTATTTATCTTTAAAAAATGGACTTGTTGTTCAAAATGGTAAAAATAAAGTTTATATAGCTTTTAAAAAGTATTATATCAATAATTATGTGGATAAAGGAATAGAATTAGAAGAGTTTTTAAAAAATTGGTTAGAGTATGCTGACGCATATGCAATGTTATTAATACCCAATAATAAGAGTGAAAAAAAATATGTCTTAGAAAATGCTCTAAATGATACAATAAAATTAAATATAAGAACCACATATCCATTTTTATTAGGAATTTTATATGATTATAATAAAAATTTAATTTCATATGATGATACTGCTAATATTTTAAAATTAATAGAGTCGTATTCTGTAAGAAGAAGTATTTGTTCAATTCAAGGCGGAGCATTATCACAAGCTATGGCGTCATTATATAAAGAACTAAAAGAAGTGCATAAAGATAAATTTTATGAAAATACTTATGATAAAGTTGCTACAAAACTTGTGAGCATAAATACTAATGCATATTTTCCTAAAAATGTACAGTTTAAAGATGAATTTACTACAAGAGATATGTATAGTTCGCCTTTAAGGAGATATATCTTAGATAAACTTGAAAATAGTTTTCAGTCAAAAGAAATAGTGAATTTAGATAATTTAACAATAGAACATATAATGCCAAATACTATTACAGATGAATGGAAAAAATATTTAAATATTGAGGATGTGGATGAATTTCATGAACAATATAAAAATAGAATAGGTAATTTAACATTAACAGCATATAATTCTGAGATGGGACAAAAACTATTTGATGAAAAGAAAAATAATTCTGATTTTAGTAGATTATGCTTAAATAAATATTTTAAAGATATAAAGGTATGGAATAAAGAAGAAATTGAAAAAAGATCTAATGAGTTATTTAAAATAGCTGTAACTATATGGCCATATCCAAAAGCATTACCAGAAAAAGGATTAAATGCAGAAAGTTATAATATTTTAGATGAAACAGATGAAATTGATTTTACTAATACAAAACCAATAAAATATATATTTGATGAAAAAATTGAAGAACATACTAATAGTTGGTCATCTTTGTATCAATCAATTATGAAAAAATTATATGAAACAAATAAAGACTTATTTATTTCGATTATGTCTAATGAAAATTATTGTGGTGCAACTAAGGCAATGATTTCAAAAGATGCAAAAACTTTAAGAAATAGTGGAGCAATTTCTGATGAATATTATATAGAAATGAATCTTAACACAATGAGAAAGATAAAAATTTTAAAAACTTTGTTAATGGATATGGGAATTGAGATTTCTTCATTAATTGTATATATTGTACCTGCGTAATATTACAAATTTAAATTAATAATAAAATAAAAGTTTATGTATTGATATAAAATTAAAAAAGAAAATATGAAAAGTTTATATGATGGTTTTGATAGATTAAAGAGATTGTTAAAAGTATAATAAAAGAGATAATCAGTAAATAAAAAAAGATTATTTATATTACTTTTAGATTTATTCTGCTTTGTTCGTAAATAACAAAATTTATGGAAATGTAGAAAGTAATATAAAGATATTGAGAATAAAAGTAGAATGTGATATAAGATATAGTGAAATAAGTTAATTTAAATTAATAGAATGGAGGTATAATTTTGGATATAAAAGAAGAAAAAGCAGATATAAAAGAGAATGATATACTAAATATTGATCCAATAATACTTTCTATTTTATTAATTGATAGAACATCAAATAAAAATATTATATGGGCTACAGATAATTATAAAAGTAATGGAATAGGATATGGAGAAAATCAAACTATAGAAATTAACCTTATTACAGGAAAAAATGGAAATATAATCAGACCAAGAATTGAAAAAAATAAAAAAGAGCAACAAGCCAGAGCAAGAGAGAAGGCAGAAGTCTTTACGCCATCTTGGATATGTAATGTTCAAAATAATTTGGTCGATGAAGCATGGTTTGGATACAAAGATGTATTTAATAAAGAAACTGACAATGGATGGAAGACAATTAATGAAAAGGTGAAATTTCCTAATAGCAAAAATTGGAAGAAATATGTTGAAGATACAAGATTAGAGGTTTCATGTGGAGAAGCTCCATATATTGTTAGTAGATATGACACAGTTACAGGAAAAGTTATTCCTATAAAAGATAGAATTGGATTATTAGATAGAAAATTAAGAATAGTATCTGAAAATACAGAAAAGAGGGAAGAATGGCTTGAATGGGCCGAAAAGGCTTATAAAAATGTATATGGATATGATTGGCAGGGAGATAATGTATTAATAGCTAGAGAAAATTTACTCTTTACATTAGTTGATTATTATAAAGAAAAGTTTAAAGAGGATATAGACAAAGCTTCATTAATAAAGTTTGCAGAAATAATATCATGGAACATATGGCAAATGGATGGATTAAAATTTGTTATACCTAATTCGTGTAAAAATCAGATTATAGAGCAAATAAGTTTTTTTGGAAAAATAGGAAAAGAAATAAAATGTCCGGGATGTGAAAAAGGAAATAATTTAAAACATAATGGAAAACAATGCAAAATAATGGATTGGAAAAAAAACAAGAAAATAAAATATGTTTCATTAATTGGAGGATAATATGGAATTTGAAAATACATTTGAATATAAGTTAATATATATTTTTAGAATAAACGATACTGCACATAAAGGGGTATTAAAAATAGGTGAAGCAACTGTTCATACCCAAAAAGAATATACTAAACTAGCTAATAATTGCACAGAATTGAATCAGGCTGCTAAAGAAAGAATTAATAGTTATACAAATACAGCAGGAATAAAATATGAATTATTACATACAGAAATTGCAGTAAAAGAATATGAAGAAAATGGGGAAATATATATTAAAGCTTTTTCAGACCATGATGTACATAACGTATTAAGCAAATCTGGAATAGAATGTAAGAAAATTAATAATACAACAGGAAAAGAATGGTTTGAAGTAGATCTTGAAACTGCAAAGAATGCAATTAAAGCAGTAAAAGAAAATAGAAAGTCATTGTCTACAAATCAAATATCAGAAGGTAAGAGTCCAATAATTTTTAGACCAGAACAAGAAAGAGCAATAAAAGAAACTATTAAACAATTTAATGTTGGATCAAGTATGCTTTGGAATGCTAAAATGAGATTTGGAAAAACTTTAACAGCTCTACAAGTTGTTAAGAAAATGGAGTTTAAAAAAACGATTATAATAACTCATAGGCCTGTTGTTGATAATGGATGGTATGAAGATTTTAATAAAATATTTTATGATATAGATGATTATTATTATAGTTCAAGTGAATATGGCGAAGAAATTAATGAATTATTAAGAGAAAATAAAAAATTTATCTGCTTTTATTCGATACAAGATTTGAGAGGCTCAAAAAGAGTTGGAGGGAATTTTGACAAAAATAATGAAATATTTGACACTAATTGGGATTTAGTAGTAGTAGATGAAGCACATGAAGGTACAACAACTGCGTTAGGAGATAAAGTTATAAAAGAGATTGTAAAACAAGGAAATGGGTATGATACCAAATTTTTAGCTCTTTCAGGGACACCATTTAATATTTTAAATGAATTTGATAAAAATATTTATACTTGGGATTATGTGATGGAACAAAAAGCTAAAAAAGAATGGGACAAAATAAATTTTGGTGATTCAAATCCATATGAAGGATTACCCGAATTAAAAATATATACATATGATTTGGGAAAAATAATTAATTCAAAAGAATATATTGAATTAGAAGACAAAGCATTTAATTTTAGAGAGTTTTTTAGAGTTTGGAAAGGGAATAAAGAACAAGATAGAAAAGAAATGCCATCTGATGTAAGTGTTGGAGATTTCTATCATTTACAGGATGTAAAAAGTTTTTTGGATTTAATAACAAAAAAGGATGAAAGTACTATGTATCCATATTCTACTGATGAGAATAGAGAACTATTTAAACATTCATTATGGATGGTACCCGGTGTAAATGAAGCCAAAGCGTTAAGCAAATTAATGAAAGAACATTCTGTATTCGGTTCAAATAAATTTAAAATAGTAAATGTAGCAGGAGCAGGTGATGAAGAAGAAGAATCAGAAGAAGCATTAAAAAAGGTTAGGAAAGCCATTAAAGAGGCTTCGTATAATGATGATTATACAATCACAATATCATGTGGGAAATTAACAACAGGTGTTACTATTCCAGAATGGACAGCAGTATTGATGCTAGCAGGCTCCTTTTCTACTTCTGCTGCACAATATTTACAAACAATATTTAGAGTTCAATCTCCTGCTAATATAAATGGCAAGAAAAAAGAGTCTTGTTATGTATTTGATTTTGCACCAGATAGAACTTTAAAGATGGTCGCAGATGCTGTTAAATTTTCACATAAAGCAGGTAAAGGAAATGATACTGATAGGAGAATTATGGGGGAATTTTTAAATTATTGTCCAGTTATCTCTGTTGAGGGTACACAAATGAAACAATATAGTACAGATCATTTATTGCAACAATTAAAAAGAGCATATGCAGATAGAGCAGTAAAAAATGGATTTGATGATGTTAACTTATATAATGATGAATTATTAAAATTAGATGATTTAGAATTACAAGATTTTTTAAAATTAAAAGGAATAATAGGGACAACAAAAGCACAAGCAAAAACTAATGAAATAGATATAAATAGTCAAGGCTTTACAGATGAGGAATATGAAGAGTTAGAAAGAATAAAGAAAAAACCACCAAGAGAGAGAACCTTAGAAGAAATAGAATTTCAAAGGCAATTAAAAGAAAAAAGAAAGCAAAAGAATGATGCAATCAGTATATTAAGAGGCGTATCAATTCGTATTCCATTATTAATTTATGGGGCAGATTTTAAAATAGATGAAGATATTACTATTGAAAAGCTAGTGGAAAATGTCGACGAGATATCTTGGAAAGAATTTATGCCACCAGAGGTGACAAAAGAATTGTTTAGAAAATTTTTAAAATATTATGACAAAGATGTATTTATTGCTGCAGGAAAGAGAATTAGAAATACAGTAAAAAGTGCAGATGAATTAGAACCAACAGAAAGAATAAAAAGGATAACAGAATTATTTTCATATTTTAAAAATCCGGATAAAGAAACAGTATTAACACCATGGAGAGTAGTAAATATGCATATGAGTGATTGTATTGGGGGATATGATTTCTTTGACGAAAAACATGAAAATCCAAAAGAAGAACCAAGATATGTTGAACAAGAAGAAATAACAAAAAATATTTTTGATAAGGAAGATACTAAAATACTAGAAATCAATTCTAAGACAGGTTTATATCCATTATATGTTACATATAGTACTTACAGAAGAAAATGTGAAAAATATTTAAAAGAAGAACTAACAATGGATTTAAAGAATAAATTGTGGTATGATACAGTAACAAATAATATTTTTATTATTTGCAAAACGCCAATGGCTAAATATATTACTAAAAGAACCTTATTAGGATATAAAGAAGGAAGAATAAATGCACATGCATTTGACGATTTGATTAATCAAATTTCAAATAAATCAAGTTCTTTTAAAAATAAAATAATAAGATGTGATTTTTGGGGACAGGAAGGTGGAAATATGAAATTTAATGCAATAGTTGGAAATCCACCATATCAAGTAATGGATGGTGGAGGAGATGGAAATAGTGCAGCTCCAATATATAATATGTTTATACAACAATCCAAACAATTAAACGCCGACTATCTTTCTATGATAGTTCCAGCTAGATGGTATTCAGGAGGAAAAGGATTGGATCATTTTAGAAATGAAATGCTAAATGATAAACATATAGAAGTTATTCATGATTATCCTGAAACATCAGATGTTTTTCCAGGAGTAAATATTAGAGGAGGCATTTGTTACTTTTTATGGGACGCTCTATATAATGGTGACTGTAAAGTTTCTAATCATAATAAAGGAAAGGTTAATACTATAAAAAGACCATTATTAGAAGGAAAATCCGAAACATTTATAAGATATAATGATGCAATTTCAATTTTAAGAAAAGTTCAAAGTTTTAATGAAACTACAATGGATAAAAAAGTTAGTTCAAGGTTACCTTTTGGAATACCTTCTAATTTCGATAAATATTCTAAAACAAAAGATGATATAAATAATATTATTTTGTATAGAAGTGAAAGAGGAAGTAATAGGAATACAAATAAAGAATTTTATATACAGGATAAGTATATTAAAAAAAATAAGGAATGGAAAGATAAAATAAAAGTATTAGTCTCAAAAGCAAGTCCTGGAGGGGATGAGTATCCACATCAAATAATTGCTGAGCCTATTCTAGCGAAAAGGAATTCTGTGTGTACAGAAACATATTTGATTGTAGATTTTGTAAATTCTGAAGAAGAAGGCAAAAATTTAATATCATATATGAAAACAAGATTTTTCAGATTTATGATGGCATTAATAAAAAATACGCAAAATATTTCTAAAGGAGTATTTGCTTTTGTTCCTGTTCAGGACTTGACACAAAAATGGAGTGATGAAAAATTATATGCAAAATATAATTTAACAGAGGAAGAAATACAGTTTATAGAATCTATTATTAAGCCTATGTAAAAAACAAAAGAAAATAATCAATTAATAATATATGTATGAATTATTATTAAACTATATTATTTTATATAATAAATAGTTTGTAAAACATAAAAATATATAAAATCCAATAAATATGTTTGAAGGAGAATAAATGTTAAAGAATATTGGAAATGTAGAAGATAAAAAAGAAATCTTAAAGAAAATATTTTCACAAAGGGATGTTCCATTTGAGCAATATCTTGATGACAATGATGAATTACTAGAAGATACTGATAGATATGGACTTACTAAAATAGAAGGTCAAAAAGTGGAGTTTAGTAGAGGTTTGCCAATACAGATAGTTATAGATTCACATATCTATAATTTAAGTATTAAACCAGCATGGTATTGTAATGATATTAACATAAATTTATATGAATATTTAATTGAAGAATATAGAAAAGGAAATGAAGTTAGTTTTAGACTTACAAAAGATATGTTATTAAATCAGTTAATAATTCAATATGAAAATTATAACTGCTTAAAAGTTGATGTTAGTGATTTAAAGAATTGTATTGAAGATTTTAAGTCTATATCTTATAATCCTCAAAATCATGATAAATTTATTGCTAGTGTAGATATTAACAAAAAGTTTTTGAATATTTATGAGTTCAAAAATGAATCTGAAATTTATGTTGCAAAATATATTCATGCAATTTATGACGAGGATAATAATATATTAACTCATATGGATTATTCACTAAATATGTATAATAAAGAGCAATACAAATCTATTATTAATAACCCATATGAAAAAATTCTAAAGTGTCATAAGCATAAAAAAATATGGATGCTTAATGGAAAGATAGATATAGATACATTTTATAATATATTATTTTCAATGTATAATAGTAATCAAGAGTACATTAAAGAATTATTTAAAAGATAATTTTGAGATTTATTAAAGATTTTTGATATACTAGAAAATAAATTTTATAGAACATATTTGTTAAGAAAATAGGAGGAAATAAAATAATGCAAAAAGATTTATTTGATTATATAGTTTTACCCACAAAAAATGAGTATAGAAAATTTAATATTATTGATGATATTCTAGGTATACCAAAACTAAATATATCTAGTACATCACTTTTTATAAAGCCTTATGAGTATCTAGTAAATGATGCTATTATTAATTATAATAATGAAATCGTGGTTGCCAAAACATTTTATGCCAATATGGATAAATATCAAAAATATTATCAAAAACAAAAATATAATGAATATAATTTTTGGGCAAGAAAATATGGAGAGCAAACAATAAAAGAATTATATTCTATTTATGATAAATCTATGCATATAATAAATTATCTTTTTGATTTAAAAATTGTTCCAGATGTAAATTTTAAAGAAAATGTAAGAGATAAAATAAAAGGAAAAGATAAAAAATTTTATAGAAAAATTAACTCAGTTTATAGTAGGTTATATGGTGATAAATATAAAAATGTTATTAGAGATGATATAACACATAACATTAGTTGTTTATTTGTAAGATATATTCCAAAATATGAAGATGGAAAACCAACGGGATGGTATATTGAAGAACCTATGCCTTATGAAGAATATAAAAAAATAATAGATGATATATGTGATTTATTAGTAGAAAATAAGAATATAATAATAGATAAGTTAACTGAAATGTATCCAAAAAAAGGAACAAATATGTATGATAAAAAGTTGCAGGAAGATGAAATAAAATTAAAAGAATTATTAAATAGTAAAAAATAGAATTAGAATAGTTTTATAATGTTATTTAAAATTATATTTTTATATTATCTAATTAAATTACTAACTTCTTCAATAAAAACTTTAGGCTCAAAGTTTTTTTCATAGTAGTCATATCCAAATACTTTTAGAAAGTTAGCTTTAGATAATGTTATATTTCTATTAATTAAAGCATAATTTACATTATTTCTTATTGCATTAATAGAGTATCCATATTCTTTGCATAATTTAGAATAGATTTTATTTAGAGTAATGAATTCAATATCATATTTAATAACGTATTGAATACTTTTATTTATAAGTTTAGTACCACGATAAGAAGTATTTAATCCAAGTGAGCGAAGTATATTTGTTATTTGTAATACTTGGGCAGGTTTTAAATTATTCTTTATATTATTCATTACTCTACACATCCTTTCTAAAACATAGGAGTAGAGTATACCAATATTATGTCAAATAGTCAAAAAAATAAAAGTTTCGTGTAGTGATACTAAAATATCGTTATACGAAACTTTTTTATGTAAATTGATATAATATTACTATAATTTTTGCTAAATATAGTAAAAATTTGTCAAAAAATGGTTAAATATATAAAATGTTTCTTATTAAGAAACATTTATACAAAAATAGAAAAGAGTACTGGGACTCGATAAAAACAGTACTCTTTTTCCTTATAAGATTGCTCTTACAATATATATAATTAAATCGACTCTTGCAGAAGCCAATATAATTACCACTACATTATATAACAAAAAGGCATTTATTAAAATACTTTTAAGGGAATTTTTTTAAATTCCCTAAAGTGTCTTTTAACATCCAGGTGTTCCGCCTGGAAATTTAGAATTTAATTCTTTTTCTTCCATGTTTATCGAGTCCCTTCTATAAGCCATATTCATATTGATGTCATTTTGAACTTCATATCATGGAAGCATATTCAATTCTAACCCTGCAAGGCTAGAATTAATCAAAAATCGATCAATCAAGCCTTTCTGCTTGGGTTAGAGTCAAAAGACTCCTTTACCATAAATATGTTAGGAGAGTAATTATATCACTTTATGTCAACATTTGCAAGTAAAAGTCTTAAAATTATTGAATTTTGGTAAAAAGTATGGTATAATAATATCCTTTTTGAAAAATTGGGGAGATGAAAATGTCTAGTTTTGATAGTAAGTTATTTGGACAAAATTTAAAAAAGTATAGAAAATTAAAGGGACTGAGTCAAGATAATATAGCAATGATTCTTGGAAAAACCAAAGCAACAATTAGTAAATATGAAAGTGGAGAATTGCTAATGAATGCTAAAGATATAAGTAAAGTGTGTGATGAGTTAGGTATATATATATCAGATTTGTTTGAGCAAGAATATAAAAATATTAATAAAGAAAATAATATAAATCCTTTTAAATCAAATAAATTGTATTGTTATTTTTATGCTTATGATTATAAAACAAGAGAATATCAAAAAGGCAAATATATATTAAACATTATGCAAAGACCAGATTTTGTTAGAGTAGATTATTACATACATAATGACAATAAAATATACCTAAGAGGATATATGAATTCAAATAAAAGTGTATGTTTTATATCTCTTGAAAATTATGAGCCTAATAATGCAAGATTAGAACATGCTTTAATTGAGATTAATATATTAAATGGTGTAAATGATTTAATGTTAGGTGTTTTAATAGGGACTAATGCGCAATGTATACCATCAATAAGAAAATGTTATTTTTCTCAAAAAGATGTTGAGTTTACAGATGAGATGCTAGAAAATCTTAAGCCATCTGCAAGTGATATACAGATGTTAAAAGAATCTAATGCTTTATATTTAGATATATTTAATAATTAAAATAACTCGAACGTGAAATTTTAACTTCACGTTCTTTTTTTACGTATATTTCAGTACTTACAGAGATTTTACATATCTAAAATTTCTGTTATTTTTTGTTAAAATTAGATAAAATAAAAAAGTTTATGATTTTTTCTGTTATTTGAAAAATATATCGACATTTGCCATTATAATCTAGTTAAGTTCGAACAAGAAATGAATATTGCAATATTTAAGAAAGGTTTAGGGTGAGTAAATGGATATTAGAAATGAAGAAGAAACTTCAAGAGAAAAAGACTTAAATTTTAGGTATAAGAACTTAACAGAAGAAGAAAAGTTTATAGACAATGTAATGACAGAGGAGAATGAGAAGGAATCAGATAAGAAAACAACAGAACATAAAATCACAAAACTAGATATTATAAAGTCTGTAATGGAGCAAGTAAAGAAAGTAAAAAGAGATGATAAAACACAAGAGCCATCCAACATGGATAAATGGTTTAGTGAATATCAAAAGCAACCTATAACAATAAATAAAGAACGAGTACAAACATATTTAGAAAATTATGAAGATTTAGAAAAGCTAATTAAGTTTAGAGAAAATAAGCTTGTTAGTGGAGAGGTTAAACCTGAAAGTAAAACATTAGAGATAAATAATATATCAAATTTAGATTTTTTAGAAAAGTCTAGTATAAGCAAGGAAGAGTTTTTCTCTAAAGTAGATTACAAGTTAAGAGAAATGAAGTTCTATTATAGAAACTTAAGTCTTCTCTTAAGAAATCTAAAGACTTATGGATTTTTAGTTTATCAGTTTATTGCTTTTAAGTATTTCTTAAAGCTAAGCGAAAAAGATATACAAAAGTTAACTCCATTTAAAAATTTAGATTATTTAGATAATCTTTCAATTAACTATTTAAAAAATAAGTTAGTTGAGGAGGCTAGGAAGGAATGTCAGGATTAGAAATTAAAACAATATATAATGCTATTCCTGAAAATGAAGAGATGAAAAGCTATATAGATTTAAAAGATATAAAAATTGAGTCTAGAGAAGATTTAGTAAAAACTTGTCAGATTTTTAGAAATCCAAAGTTTGAAACTTTTAGAATTATATATATGAGAGATAATTCAGTTGTAAATTATGAATCTGTTACTTCAAGACTTCCTAATAGTTGTAATATTTTTAGAGTAAAATCAAAAACACCATATTTAAAAAATCAAAGAGGATTTGAAGATATATCAAGAAGAATGTATAGACTTGGTGCAAATGGATATTATCTACAACATAATCATCCATCTGGAAATGCTAAGGCAAGTATTGAAGATATAAGAATCACTGATAAGATATGTAAAAATATAAAAGGATTTAGAGGACATATAATTATAGATCACGGAACTTATGCTTGGATTGAAAAAGATATGAGAGAAGATAAATTAATTGTTAAGAATAATGTCAAAATAGAAGGATTACCAGATATAGATTCTCCCCAATTAATTAGAGATAATCCACTAATACAAAAACGTATAAGTAGTAGAAATGATTTAGCAAGACTTATGTATGATATAAAACATTCAACTCATTATTCGAGTTTAATACTTACATCAGCAGATTCGACAATTAGATTATTTCAAGAGATACCTAATACATTCATTAATATGAGTTATAGGCAAATAGGTGGATATATAAAAAATAGATGTATTGATACTGGTTCTACAAGAGCTTTTCTTACTACTACGGATAAACCTTTTTTTGAAAGAGCAAAAGAGTTAGTTAATTTAGGATATGCTAGTGATTGTCTAGCATATACCGTAACTAATGAAAAAGCAACAATTATTGAGGGAGCAGATAAGAATTTTGTCGACCAAAATATATTTAAATGCATAGAAGATACTGATAGAAAAAGAAAGCTAGAAATAAAAGAGAAAGAAATATAATAGAAAGGATAGTAATATATGGAGAAATTAAATGAAGAAATAAAAGACATAGATACAAGTTATGTGATAATTACAAAAGATGAAATTGAAAAGCTAATGAGCGATATGAAAAAAGATTTATATCCTGAACCTACAGAAGAAGATATAAAAGAAATGGAAGAGGCATTCAACTTAACTCAAAAAGAAAAACAAATGCAAGAGTTTAAAGAATTTATAGAGCAATCAAAGAAAGATTATGATTTTGAAGATAGAGAGGAGTATAACTATGGGAGATAGAGCAGTAATTAGTAATAAAAGTAAAAAAATAGGTGTGTATTTACATTGGTATGGATATAGAGAATTTGTTGAATCTGTTTTAGCATATTGTGATGTAAAGAAATATAGAAGTCCAGATGTAGATGATGAATATGGTTGGGCAAGGCTATGTCAAGTTGCTGGCAATACTATTGGTGGTAATTTATCAGTAGGTGTAGGAATATTTAATAGAATGGATACAGACAATTGGGATAACGGAACATATATTATAAAAGACTGGGATATAGTAGATAGATTATTTACACATTCAAAAGATGAAAAAATGAAAGATACAATGTTTGAAAATTTAAAGTATATTAATAATAAACAACCTAAAGATGAGCAATTAAAAGAAGAAGAGTTAGAAGCTTTTGCAAAACTTTGGGAGATTAGACATTTAGATAGATTAAATGATGAAAGAAAAGTTGAGGTTGAAAAAATAATCAAAGAAGAAATAGAAAAACAGAAAAATAATCAAGAAAAAGAACAAACAAAAAAAGAAGATATTATAAATGTCGAAGAACAAGAAGAAATAAAAGGAGTTGTCGAGGAGTTTGATTTAGATGTTCAAAAACCGACAGAAAACGACTTAAAAGAAAAGAATAAAGAGTATGAAGTAATAGATAAAAAAGGAGATGATAGCTTTGCAAGATAATGTAATTTATAGTGATGAACTTATTAATAATCCTCAAACAAAAGAAATAGAATATAAGCCTTTAGATGTTACAAAAAGAGATATGGACAATAGATTATTTGTACTATTACTTGAAAAGTATAGAATAAATCCATTTTCAAATTTGAGTGTAAAAGATGTGGCAAAAGATTTAGGAATGAATCAAAATAGTGCTAATCAATTATTTAAAAGAAAAGATTTTCCATCATTAAATTTTACAAAACCTAAACAAATATGTGTACTATCATATTATTTGTGGAAGTTAGAAAGGAGAGATTAATGGCAAAAGAAAAAGGAAAAGGTGAAGGTTCAGTATTTTTTAGAAAAGATAGAAAAAAATGGGTTGCTCAATATTATGACTATGATCCAGTAACTCAAGAAAGAAAACATAAAGAGAAAAGTTTTGCAACTGAAGAAAAAGCAAAAGCATATTTACAATCTATAATGTTTCAAAAAGAAAATCCAGTATATATTGAACATAATGGTATACCATTAAAAGAATTAATGAAAACAATATTACAGAATAAATATGATACAAATATTATCTCGGAATCTCAATATGAAAGAGTACAGAGAACGCAAAAGAAGATTTTTAACAGTGCTGTGTCAAATAAAAACATAGATGAGATTACACCAGAAGAACTTCAAAAATATATAAATACATATAAAGATTTTAGTGATTCAACTATTAAAAAGGTAATGGAACAATTCAATCAAGTATTTAAATATGCTTTTGATAGAGGTTATATACTTAGAAATCCAATGGCACAAGTTATAAGACCTAAAAGCTTAAAACAAGAAAAACTTGTTAGAGCCATGACATTAGATGAAGAAAATCAATTTGTTAGTTATTTACAAAATAAAACTTTAAAAGAATGTCCGTATAGAAATGAATTTTTAATACAACTATTTATGGGATTAAGAATAGGAGAGTGTTTAGCATTAAGTACACATGATATAGACTTAGAACATAGAAGATTATATGTACATAAAACATTGACACATGGAATAAAAGGAGAAATAACAATGAGTAATTCTCCAAAGACAAAAGCAGGTAATAGATATTTACCTATACCAGATTCGTTATATCCATATATAGTAGAACAGATGAAATTTTGTGAAGGACAAAAAAATAATGATGAAAAATTATTATTTAAGCCTCCATTTAATAAATATACTAATACTGAAAATGTAAATAGAGCATTAGCAAGAATATTAAATGAATTAAATATAGAACGTATGTCCTCTCATAGTTTACGACATACATATGCAACTAGAGCAATAGAGGCAGGAGTAACACCAGTAGTGTTACAAAAATTAATGGGACATACAGATGTTGCAATTACACTTAATACATATACATCAGTATTTGATAAATATAAAGAAACTGAACTTGATAAAGTAAATCAATATTATATGAAACAAAACTTATTACAAGAACCTAATCCTAATAATGTAATGTTAGATAATGGAACACAAGTAATAGAAATTAAACCTAATATAATTAAAGATGGAGTAGATGAAGATAAATTAAATGAATCTTTAAAAGAGTATGAAAGATAGTATAATAAAGCCTTGCTAGAGTAATTATTGTAGCAAGGCAAAATTGCAATAAATATGTTGCGTGTTATTTTATTGTCAAGTCTTTGAGGTATGAAGGTTGAGCCTGTATCAAGGCTTTCAGAGATTTCTGCGTGTTCTTTGAAGATAAAAATATATAAAAAAATAGCCTTTTTGAGATAAAAACAGCCTTGAAACCCTTGATATTACTGGTTGCCGTTCAATTAACACGCAGAAATTTTACGAATAAAAAAACTGCGTGTTAATTGGTAAAAAATTGCAGAAATTAATTTAAAATAAAGTAAGTTATTAAAAATTAATCTTAGCTAAAAAGCCAGTATTTTCAATAGTTTCGATGGATAAAGTAAATTATTTTAAAATAAAAAAACGAGGCTAAAAGCCTCATTCATGGTTGCGGGAGCAAGACTCGAACTTGCGACCTTCGGGTTATGAGCCCGACGAGCTGCCAACTGCTCTATCCCGCGATATTTAATACTTCTCTATTATAATATAATATTATTTAAAAGTCAACCCTTTTAATATTATTTTATGATAAAATTACAAATTTATGCTGTTTATTTGACAATTTTTATTAACTTGATATAATTATTTTAGGTGAATTGTATGAAAATTATACTTGCGTCTAATTCTAAGACAAGAAAGAAAATATTAGATTCTTTAAATATAAAATATGATGTTATAGTAAGTGATAAAGAAGAAGTTGCGGATAACAGTGATCCAAGAAAATATGTTGAAGAGTTATCTAAAGTAAAAGCTAAAAGTGTAAGTGAAAAAATAGATAGAAGTGATGTTATTATAATAGCTGCAGATTCTATAATATATAAAGATGGTAAAATTTATCAAAAACCTAAAAGTATTGAAGAAGCTATGGAGAATTTAAGAGAATTTAGTAATTGTAAAAATCAAGGGATAACGGGTGTAACAATTATTGATATGTCAAATAGGAGAAATGTTACTTTTTCTTATGTTACAGATGTATATTTTAAAAGAATATGTGAAGAGGATATAAAATGGTATGTAAAACACGAAAAAGATTTATTGAAGAAGGCGGGATATTCTTTGGAGGGAACAATCTCTTTATTTGTTGAAAAGATAGAAGGAGATTTTTATAATGTTTTAGGATTACCGTTAGGAATGCTTTATACAAAATTAAATGAGTTAGGATATAGATTAGATGATTTTGAATGTTAGGAGGTGTTTGATTGAGCATAATAAAAAAATCAAATAATAAATATATTTGTACCAATAAAGAAAAGTTGAAAGAGTTTATGAAAAAAGAAGGATTTATATTTAAAAATAGCATATTACAAAAAGATGAGTACTTTGTGGATTTACAAGGAGAAATGGTAAAAAACGACTCATGTGTTAGATTGAGAACAATAAAGGATAAAAATATTATTTTATCTTTTGATGGAAAAGTGGAAAATATAAGTCAAATTGATATTGATGATTCACAAAATACATTTTTAAGTATTTTAGAATATGATAATATAATTAATTTTTTGGCTGACCTTGGACTTTATAAATATATTAGTATTAATGTTTTAAAGGAAACATATGTAAGAAAGCAAGATGAATTTTATTATACAATTGGAATTGATACAGTTGAGAATATAGGTGAATTTATAGATTATGAAGTTTATGCTGATATTGATGATTTAGAAAAAATTGAAAATATATTTAATAATTTTAAATCGGAGCTTGAACAAAGTTTAGAAGATAAAATTAATTTTAAATATAGAGACTTTTTTTCTAAATATATATATAACAATTTTTTCAAAGGGAATAACTTAAAGAAAATACTTGTAGAATTAGATAAAATTATAAATATATATTCAATAAATAACATAGAAAATGATATTAGAAATAAATATGTAATTTCTAATCTAGAACTTATAGAAAAATTAGAACAAAAAAATATAGAAGTATCTATTGTATATAATAATAAAGATGAGGAATTTATATATAAAATAAAAGAAATATTAAACAAAATCGGGTATAATCCTAGATTTTTGAATATAAAAGAAATTAAAGAAATAGCCGTGAAGGAAACATTAATAATTGAAAAACAGAAAAAATATAGTTTTAGTGAAGTAGCACTGGTAATATTAAATAATATAAATTAATAGGAGAAATTTTATGAAAAAGAAATATTTAATTTTGAGTTTAATTATAGTAATTATTATTGTAATTATCTTTATAGTTGCAATAGCATTAAAAAATAAAAATAATGAAGATGATAGTACAGATAGCGTAGATTATAGTAATTATGATGTGGTGGCAAGTATAATGGCAGATAAAACTGAAGTGAAGCCAGGTGATGAACTTACTGTTAGGTTATCTATAGATAAGATGCCAGATAATGGACTTGGAATAAGAGGAATTAATGCAAGAATAGCATATGATCCTACAAAATTAACAATTGAAAAAACAACAGATCAATTTGGATTTGAATGTGACTATATTGTACCTGGAAATTTAGGAGAAGATATGGCAATGCACGTTGGAAGTGCTGGAATAGTAACAGATGTTAAGGCTGGGTATGTACCAGATAAAGACTATGCACATAAAGTTATAGGAATTGGAGTTATAAATGATTATACGTCTACAATTTTAGGAAAGGTAGTAGAAATAAAATTTAGAGTAAATGAAGGAGCAACTGGAAATTTAAGAATGTTTATATATCCAAATGAACCCAAATTTTCTGGATTTAATGTGGTAGGAGTTTATATTGACGAGGATGGAATTATGGTGTCCAATCTTGAAACTACATGTTATATAAATAGTAATATAGAAAATGTACATGTAAAATAAATGTTACAATATGATTAAAAAAAATTAATATAAACGTTTCTAATTGAAAAAAATATATAAAAAATTAGTTATATAAATAAAAAATATTGAATTAATAAATATAATATGTTATCATTATATATGTAAACAGTATGTTTATAAGGAGGGGATTTTTTCGATATGAAAAAAACATTGAAAATGAGGGCTTTGTTTTTTTCTATGGCTTTGATGGTTTGCATGACTGTAATGCCAACAGTTAATGCGGCTGAAAAGTGGTATAAAAACTTAGTAGAAGAAGATGAAGCTGATATTGTCGCTAGTATGATGGCGGATAAAACTGAGGTGAAACCTGGAGATGAATTAACTGTAACATTTAGAGTAGATAAAATGCCAGATAATGGATTTGGTATTAACTGCATAAATGCAAGAATCGCATATGATCCTACAAAACTTACAATATTACAGACAAAGGATCAATTTGGCTTTGATTGTGACTATATTGTTCCAGGAGATTTAGGAGACGATTTAGCTATTCGTTTGGGATCAGCAGGTACTGTAACAGATGCAGAAGCTGGATATGTACCTAATGTAGATTATGCTCATAAAGTTATAGGAATTGGTTCTGCAATTACTTATACAGCTACAAATCCTGGTGTAGTTGTTGAAATGAAATTCAGAGTAAATGAGGGAGCAACAGGAAATCTAGGAATGTTTATGTATCCTATAAGACAAAATGGGGAAGAAGGTCTTGATAAATATTCTGGATTTAATTCAGCTGGAGTATATCGTGAAGGAAATCTTTTCTTAACAGATCTAGATTCTACATATTATTTAAATTATAACATAGATGAAGTAGAAATAGTAAATCCTACAACTAATGTATATTTTGATGGGATAAAATCTGTAACATTAGACACTGTAGAAAATACTTCACAAGATGTTTCAAAAAATGTTGTTATAGTACCTGAAGGTGCTACAGATGCTGATACAATGACTTGGAGATCAGATAATGAAAAAGTTGCAACAGTATCAAATGGAATTATAACAGCAGTAGGAAGAGGAACAGCTAATATTATTGTAACAGTAGGAAATCATTCTGCTACATTACCTGTGACAGTAACTGTACCTGTAACAGGAGTTGAATTTGATGGAATAGATGAAGTAAATTTAGATTTAACTACTAATCCAAAATATGATTTAAGTGGACATGTAAAATTATCACCTACAGATGCTGAAGCAGCAGGTTATAATTGGAAAAGTGATAATACTGAAGTTGCAACAGTTGATGAAAATGGTGTTGTTACAGCAGTAGGAAAAGGAACAGCTAATATTACTGTTGAAGTTAGTAATCATGAAGCTACAATTCCTGTAAATGTAAAAGCATCTGTTGGAAGTGTATCTTTTGATCCTGATCTAAAAGAAGTTGTTTTAGATACTAAAGTAGATACAACTGAAGAACTTAAAGATTATCTAGTATTTACTCCAGAAGATCCAGATTATACTAATATGACTTGGACATCTTCTGATGAAAAAGTTGCAACAGTTGATGAAAATGGTGTTGTTACAGCAGTAGGAAATGGTAATGCTACAATAACAGTAAATGTTGATGGAAAAACAGCAACAATTCCTGTATCAGTAACTGTACCTCTAGAAAGTATTACTGTTGAAAAGCCAGAGGTTACTTTATATAAAAATGAGTCTGTTGATGTAACAGTAACAGCAAATCCAGAAGGAGCAAAATGGAGAACATTAAAAGCTTCAATAAAATCTGGTGATAGTTTTGCTTATGCTGAAGAAACAGAAGCGGGAGTAAAAATAACTGGACTTGCAGAAGGAACATCTATAGTAACAGTAGCCGCAAATGATGGGGATACACCAGAACTTGTAAAAGAAATTACAGTAAATGTAAAAGAAAATAGAATTACATCTGTAGATGTAACTGCAGAAAATGATGATGAAATATTAAGAGGAAATACAAAACAATTAAAAACTTCTTATGAAGTTGAAGAGCCAGATAGAGAAACAACAGATGATACAAAAGTAACTTGGGCATCTTCTGATGAAGAAGTTGCAACAGTTGATGAAAATGGTGTTGTAACTGGTCTTAAAGATGGTAAAGCTACAATAACAGCTACAATAGCTGGAAAATCTGATACATACGAAGTAACAGTTAAAGAAGTTCATGTTGAAGGAATTGTTATTTCTGATGAAACTATAGAAAATCTTCAAAATGCACAACCTGTAGTTGGAGATACTATTGAAATACCATTTACAGTAAATCCAGAAGATTGTACAGATATTGAAGAAGAAATATTAGAGTTTGTAAAAACTCAATTTGATGAAGAAATGGTAGATGTTACAGTTTCTTATGATGAAGAAACTAAAACAGGAACTATTTCTGTAACAACTAAAAAAGCTGGAACTACAGAGGTTACAGTAGAAGCAGGTGAGGAAACATATGTAATCTCATTTAATGTTACTGAACCGGTTACTGAAACTCCTGAAGAAGAGGCTCCAGAAACAGCAGATATGCCTGTAGTAGCTATGACTATTATAATGACATTATCTATAGCTGGTATTGTTGCATCAAGAAAAATACTTGCTAAATAATAGAGGTTTGAATATATGTAATTAATGCACTAAGGGATATTTGCTTAAAAATATCCCTTTTTAATTACAAAGAAGGAGTGAACAATATGAAAAAACTAAAAATAGGTCTTTTTATATTATTTGTTTTGATAGCTACAATATCTGCTAAAGATACATATGCTGCTACCAATAGTGATATGTTAATATCTCTTGGAACAGGTGGATATCAAATTACAGTTTATAAAACAACTACAATAGATGATATTATTAATGTTTTAGGTGAGCCAAAGCTTGTTACTGATTCAGCTTTTGGAGGCTCTGCATATACATTTTATACTGATGATAATTATAGTAATTATTTATATATTGAAACTTTAAGTGATGGACAAATTATGTCTTATGGTTCAGTAGATGAAACTTTTAAGACTAATACATATAATTATGGAGATGATTATCCATATAGTGACAGGACAACTTTGTGTGGCTGCTTTTATTCAAAAGATGGCTCAATAGGTGGAGCAGTTTTTTACAATAAATTTGCTTTGTATAATGGTGATTATAGTAAAATAATGAATTTTTATGAGACTAATTATATGAGTAATCCTATAAAATATTTAAAAGCATTATCACAACATGGAATATTAATGTATAATGCAGCTAGTCTTAAAGCTGGAAATAGGGATACAACACCTTTAGTTTTTGATGAAGATTTCTTTTATATAAATGAACAATTTAAAGAATTTGGAACGTCAATAAATGAATATCTAAGAGATATGGATTTAAATATTGCATATATGAAATCTATTGGTACAAAATCTTCTATAGAAATAGCTAGTCCATATTATATGATAAATCCTGTTATGTTTGCTGACATGGCAGATGATAACTTCTATACTACATTTGAAGAAAAAAATATTGCTATTTTCGATTATAATATAGATACAAAAGAAATGACAGCAGTAGCTGTATCTAAAGATGCTTTTTCTAGAACTGACTCTATGACACTTACCAAAGAAGAAATAAATAAAAGAACAGAAGGTCGTGCAGAATATGAAAGAGCGATGAAATATTTAAAAGACGATTCACCTATATATGAAATAGAACCTGTATGTACAATAGCATCTTCTCTTGTGGCAGGTAAACTTTCAGAATCGAAAGCTAATGGAATTTTAGGATATATAAACGCAATTAGAGTTGCTGCAGGGCTTCCAAGATTTGAAAAAAGTGATGCTGCATATAATGTTGCTCAACATAAAGCTACTTTGTTAAGCTATAGATATCAAGAATTAGGATTAGATATTGCACATAGTTTTGAAAAACCATCTGGTGTTTCAGAAGATTTTTATAATATTGCAAATGGAGATGGATATGGGTATGCTGAAAATATAGGTGTAACAGACCAAGATATTAGATATAATGAAATGATAGGAGCTATAAATGTATATATAGATGATTCTGCGGAATATCCTCAAACATTTGGGCATAGAATTACTCTATTATCAAGTGAACATAAATATTTTGGATTTGGAATTAGTCCATATATATCTGTAAATGAATTCACAGGAGTTAATTATGAATATGATGACTGTATAGAGGCTTGGCCTTCAAAAGGAATAACGTTTATGGAAACCTTAGCTGCTACAAGATTCCAGTGGACTGCAAGATTCGTAGATAAATATTTAGTACTTGACACAACAACAGCTACTATTAAATGCTTAAATACAAATGAAGTATGGGAATTTACTGAACAAGAAAAGAATAATGATAGATGGTTTGCATGTCATAATGATAGTTTATCATATATAAACAATAAATTAATAATGTATGATTCATCTATAGTACCACAACCAGGATATGTGTATGAAATAACTATTCATGGATTAAAAAATGAGGATACAAATAATATTGAGGATTATACATATAGATCTGTTTTTGAGTATGCAGATATAAGTAATTATCCTACTAGTGTAAATAACTTGAGTATAGAAATACCAGAAAATACAGATTTTAAATATGATGCAGATAATGAGGCATATATGCTTCCAATAGGACAAGAAATAGATCTTGATGTATATTTAGATACAAGTATTGTAGATAAGAAAGTAACATGGAGTTCTACAAACGATAAAATTAAAGTTACACAAAATGGAATTATTTATACAGATGAATTACTAGAAGAAGGAGAGACTGCTGTAATATCTGTTTCATATGATGGAAACACTAATATAACAGATGAAATATTTGTAAAAGCATATAAAAAACTAGATGAAGTTGTTTTAGACAAAAGTGAAATGGAATGTTTAGCATTAGAAGAGAATCTTGATGAGCCTTCTTTCTCACTATATATAGATTACATACCATCAGATGCAACTGAAGTAAAAAGTATAAATTGGAAAATTGTAAGTCATATGAATCCTGAAATATCATATGATATGACAGATGAATATATTAGAAATTATGTAAAATTAGAAAAGGATCCTTCTGATCCAAGAAGAGTATTTGTATATGCTGTAACAGCTGAAGTTGGAAATAATGTATATGATATTATTTCAGAAGTACAAGGAATTAGTGGTGTATATAAGGGACAATGTGAACTGAAAATAAATGTTCCAATTGATTCTTTAAATATTAGAGTATCTTCTATGGGATTAGTTTTAGCAGCATCAGTATTAGATATAAATTATAATGAGTACAATAATTCTACCTTTGATATGAGAGCGCTTATAGGACCCGAAAATACAACTTATGATAAAACTACAACATGGGAAATTGAAAATGAAAATGTAATTTCTTTAAATAATACAAGTATAGATAATGCTACATTTAATATATTAAAAGAAGGAGAAACAACTTTAACTGCAACTAGTATTAATGGTGTAAGTGATATTATTACTGTAAGAATTAATGCGTACATGACAAAAGTAGATTTAATTAGTGATACTAATATAGGATATTGTAATTCTAATGTACATCCTAGAACTATGAAACTTACTGTAAATAGTGAACCTTCTGTGGCAACAGATGTAATAAAGTATAGTTCAGATAATCCAGATGTCGCAAGCGTAGATGAAAGTGGATTAGTTACTTTTCTTTCTCCTGGAACAGCTAAGATAACAGCATATAGTGCCGAAAATCCACAAGCA
Organism: uncultured Clostridia bacterium; assembly: GCA_944387375.1. Classification (GTDB taxonomy): domain Bacteria; phylum Bacillota; class Clostridia; order TANB77; family CAG-465; genus CAG-465. The sequence continues at coordinate 83,474 of CALXEQ010000004.1, read as the reverse complement.
AGTGATACAATTGATCTTACTGTATATTCGTGTGTTGGAAGAGCAGCATTAACTACAGATAAAAATGTTATAAATAAAGGAGAAAATCTTAAAGTTAATGTTTTAGTTGAACCCGAAAATTATAGTTTTAAAAATGAAATAGAATATAAATCTTCTGATGATAAAGTTGCTATTGTAGATGATGATGGAAATGTAACTGGAGTAGGAGCTGGAGAAGCTAAAATTATTGTTACAATACCTGCAGAATATACTATAAATGGTACAAATGATATAGTACTTGAAACTAAAGTTACTGTAAAAGTTCCTATAACTGACATTAGCTTGCCACAAACAAAAACCATGGTAGCAAATCAAACAACTACTTTAGAAGTTGAATTGTTACCAGAAGACGCATATGTTAATCATACAATTAAATGGGAGAGTTTAAATCCTGAAATATTAATTGTAGATGAAGTAACAGGAGAGGTTACTGCAAAAGAGTTAGGAAGTGGTACTATTAGAGTAACAGTTACAGATGATGAAAATGGAAAAGAGTTTATAGATGAGATAGTCATTGCTGTAGTAGATTTTTTAAAAGGTGATATGAACAAGGATGGTGCAATAAATACTTTGGATTCTGCTATAATAATAGACAAATACAAGAAAAATAATGCTACGGATGAGGATTATCTTATAGGCGATATGAATGAAGATAATGCTTTAAATGGATTTGATGCTTCAATAATAACAGATCTTTACAAGAAAAATCAAATGTCTCAATAAATATTTACTTTTTAGTATAAATATTGTATAATATTTATGTTAAAGGAGAGAGTTATGAGCTTAATATATGGTATAAATCCAGTCTATGAAGCTATTTCATCAGGGAAGACTATAAATAAAATATATGTTCAGAAATCTAATAAAGAATTAAATAAAATTATTCAAAAAGCTAAAGAAAAAAAGATAGTTATTGTTGAAGCGGACAAGCTTAAATTAGATAAAATGATAACTGAAAAAAATGAAAAAGTTAAAAATTCTCAAGGAGTTGTGGCATCTGTTACAGAATATAAATATTATACTATAGATGATATTTTAGATTATGCAAAAGAAAAAAATGAATCTCCTTATATAATCATACTGGATAAGATCGAGGACCCGCATAATTTGGGAGCTATAGTAAGAAGTGCAGAGTGTTTAGGAGCACATGGGATAATTATTCAAAAAAGAAATGCTTCGCAAGTAACAGATACTGTAGAAAAAACTGCTGCAGGTGCTTGTAATTATATGAGAATTGCAAGAGTAACTAATATAACTGAATCTATAAGATATTTAAAGAAAAAAGGTTTATGGATATATGGGTTAGATATGGAAGGTGCTCAAGATATATATAATACAGAATTTAGTGGCGCTATCGGTTTAGTTATTGGAAATGAAGGTACAGGAATTTCTAAATTAGTTTTAGAAAATTGTGATTTTATTGTTAAAATTCCTATGACAGGTCATATAGAATCCTTGAATGCTTCTGTATCTGCAGCTATTAGTATGTATGAAATTATGAGACAAAAAAATAATAAATAAGTTAAATGTAGTAATAATTTATATATTATTACTACATTTTTTTAAGGAGAATAGTATGGGGAAAAAAGTAGTAGAATTATTAGCACCAGCTGGAAATATAAATAGCTTTAAAGCCGCTATTAATGCTGGAGCTGATGCAATATATATGGGATTTGGAAAATATAATGCAAGAGCAATGGCACAAAATTTTACACTTGACGAATATATTAAATGCTTAGATTATGCACATATAAGAGGTGTAAAAGTATATCTTACTCTAAATACTTTGGTTGAAGATAGTGATATTAAAGAAATATTAGATGTACTTTTGAAATTGTATGAATATGGACTTGATGCTGTAATATTACAAGATATTGGGCTTGCTAGTATTATACATAAGGTATTTCCAGATTTACATATGCATGCAAGTACTCAAATGAGTGCGTATTCTTTAGAACAAGTGAAATTTTTACAAGAGATTGGATTTAAAAGAGTGGTACTTGCAAGAGAACTTTCTCTTGAGGAAATAAAGTATATAGTAGATAATGCTGATGTTGAAATAGAGGTATTTATTCATGGAGCACTTTGTGTAAGTGTATCAGGTCAATGTTTAATGAGCTTATCTATAGGAAGTAGAAGTGCTAATAAAGGAGAATGTGCACAACCTTGTAGAATGAAATATAAATTATATGATTCGAAAGATAATAAATTGGAAGATACATATTTATTAAGTAAAAAGGATATATATGGACTAGATATATTAAAAGATATAATAGAGAGCAATATTACTTCATTAAAAATTGAAGGAAGAAATAAAACACCAGAATATGTTGCATATGTAACAAGTAGATATAGAAAGTATATTGATTTATATATTGAAAAGAAAAAATTTGATCTAGATAATGAAGAACAGAAAAATTTACTTCAAATGTTTAATAGAAGTGGGAAAAGTCACGGCTATTTAAAGGGTGTTGAATATAAAAATAGCATTACTACTATTTCACCTAAAAATACAGGAATATTTTTAGGTAAAGTTATAGAAAAAAAAGGAGGGCATGTAAAACTAAAGCTTGAGACAAATATCAATTTACATGACGGAATAGAAATATATAATGATAAAAATATAGTATCTACAATAGTAACTAGTATTAAAGACAATAATTTTAAACAAATAAATTCTAATGTTGAAAAAGGAAATATAGTATATATAGGAGATATAAAACAAAATGTTAATGTTAATGATAAAATATACAAAACATCTAGTAGTAATTTAAATGATGAAATAAGAAATAAATATTTAAAGAGGTGCATTAGAAGAAGAAAAATTGAGTTAAATATAAAGATAAAAAATAATGAAACTATAAAATTATTTACTAGATTGTTAGATAAAGAATATATATATGATACTTTAATAGTTCCAGAAAAATCACAAAATAAAGCAATTAATATAGATATGATAAAACAAGTTTTCTTAAAAACTCAGGATAATGGAATAGAATTTCCTAATATAAATGCGCAAATAGAGGATGGATTATTTGTAAAAATATCTAGTTTAAATGAAGCAAGAAGAAATTTCGTAAGTATATTAGAAGAAAAATGTTGTATAAGACGAAATACAGACAACATACAAAGTAATATGCCTTACATATTAAATGAAAAAATAGAAAATCATAAGATTAAATGTAATTTTAAAAATATATTGTCTGTATATAACTATAATGAAAATATAAATTATGTAAAATATTATTTGGAAAAATATAATAAAAAATTAGATAGAATAGATTTTCAAATAAAAGATTATATAAAGTATCAAGATGAGATTTTAAGTAATTATTCAAAATATAATTTGGGAATAAACTTAGGAAATTTTACATTAAAAAATACAGATAAGTATATAAAAGAGAATTTAGAATTTTTATTAAAAAATGGCGTAAATATAGTCATAATAGGATCATATAGATATATTAAGATATTAACAGAATTAAAAAAGAAGTATAAATTTTATATTGTAGCAGATTACAGTTTAAATATTAATAATATTTACTCTGCAAATTTTATAAGCTCTTTAGGAATAGATATAATTGTTCCAGATTTCGATTGCTCAGAAAAAGAAATAAATAATATTTATAAATATTTTAATGTAGAAGTTGTAGATGATTATATAACTGTAATGACCTCAAGATATTGTATGTTAGGTTCGTTTATTGGAAGAAAAAACGAAAAAAATATTTGTAGTGCTCCATGTAAAAGTGGAAATTATTATCTTCTAGATAAATATAAAGAAAAATATAATATAATTACTAACAATTATGATTGCACAATTTCTATAGTAAAAAGAAACAAACAAAAGTTTAAAGCTTTAAATTGTTATATTAGAAATACTATATTGTAACAAATTAGTTCAAAAATGTAAAAAAACTGTAATTTTATTTACAATTTTTTATATATGGTATATTATAAAAGTAGGTAAGTATATATGAAAAATAAGGAGGAATTATAATGATATGTCCTAAGTGTGGGAAAGAAGTAGATGATGGAAATGTTTTTTGTAAATTTTGTGGAGCTTCTTTAAATGAAACAGAAAATGTAAATGAAGAACAAAAAAAATTAGAAAACGAAGAAAATGAGGTTAAACAAGAACAGGAAAATGTTGAAGAGGTAGTTAAAGAAGAAGTAGTAAATGAACCTAAAAAAGAAGAAAGTAAAAAGAATGAAGGCTTTGTAATAAATACAGGAGCACCAAAAAAAGAGGTAAAAAAAGAAGCAAAAGCAAAAGTTAAAGAGGAAAATAATAAAGAAAAAAACAATGAGTCTCAAAATGAAAATGAAAGTATTGTAGATGATACTACTAATACTACTACACAGGAGAAAAAAATTGTTATTAATGGAAAAGAGCAAACTGTAAAACCTAGAAAAAGACATAGTATAATAACTATAGGTATTATTTTAGCAGTAGTTATTGTCATTGTTGCAATTATATTAATTTCTATGTCTTTGATGAGTACACCAGAGAAGTTATATAAAAAATTATTTTCAAGTGTTTCTAATTCTTTTGATAATGCATTAGAATTTAATAGTGCAAATGTAAGTATAAATGCAGATATGTCTACAGACATTGAAGAATTAAAAGAATCTGTTGATGGATTAAATTTGGGACTTAATGTACAATATGATAAAGAAATCGAAGAATATATTGCAAAAGTTGATGTACAAAAAGGACAAGATCCATATTTAAATTTAACAGCAATGATAAATCTTTTAGATAAAAAGTTATATATTGGAGAATCAAACTTATATGATAAGCTTATTTGTATTGATATACCAGAAGATCAAATAAATAATATAAGAGTAGCTTTAAGTGAACAAAGTAATAATTTAAATACTAATGATTTAAAAAATATTACAAAAATAGTAACAGACACAGTAAATAATGAGTTAAAAGCTGAAATGTTTACATCTGAAAAGATTACTGTAAATATAGATGGAAAAGATAAAAAAGTAAAAGATAATGTACTTTCAATTACTTATGATGAATTGGTTGAGTTAGTTAATAATGCAGCTGAAAACTTAAAGAAAAATGAAGAATTTATGTCATATTTTCAAGATAAAACTTATGTAGAACAGTCTTTAGATGATTTTGTTAATGATGTAGAAATGATGGATGAATATGACTATGAATTACATATTTATACATCTGGATTATTTAATAGTGTAGTTGGTTTTGCATTTGTACAAACTGATAATATATTAGAAGAAAGTTATGTATTAGAATTTTTAAAACAAAATAATGTAAGTGGTACTATTACTTATGATCTTGTTAGTGGTGCTGATAAAGCTAGAGTTTTAAGTGCGAATATGCTAATAAATGAAGCTACTAACAATAAAGTAAATATGGACATAAGTATGGATTTACGAGAGCAAGGAAATCTAACTTTAAGCTTAGAAATTTTATCAGATTATAATAATGGTATAGAGGCATTAGATGTATCTAATAGTATAAATATAAATGATATGACTGACGAGGATTTACAACAAATTTTAGGAAGCTTAATGACAACACCTCTTTTTGGAAATTTAGCTCAAATTGGAGAGACAGAAATTTCTGGAACTATATCAGGAGGAGATAATTATTTAACTACATTTTCTGATAGAAAAGTATATGTAAATGTTCCATCAACTTTTGAAGAAATATATAATGGAAATTATATAAAATCTTATACAAAGGATACAGATTTGGGATATTGTGATGTAGAATTAAATACAGACTCATATACAGAAGAAGAATTTTTAAACTATTTAAATGATAAATTGGATTATTATAAAGAGTCTGGAGACTATATAGATGTAACTATTAGTGAGCCAGAGACTCTTAATGTAGGTGAAAGAGAATATAAAAAAGTAACATTAAGATATACATATTCTGCTTCAAATGGTTCATTTATAATGCCATATCAATCAGATTATTATTATACATTGATAGAAGATGATGAAGTCTACTATGTTGAAGTAAGTGATGAAGATGGAATTATAACACAAGATGAATTAAATACATTTTTAACAATAGAAGTTGAATAATAATGTACACCTTAGATGCTATATTAAGCATTTAAGGTGTATTTTTTATATTTAATTTATTTGGTAAGAAATAATCCGCAATTGAGTATATTATTGCTGCAATTACACTTGAGTATATTGAAATATAATATCCTGCAATAAAAAATTGTGTAGCATAAATTATTACTATAGCACTAAAAAATCCTACTATTCCTCTACCTATTGGGTAATCATGTATTCCAGTAAACGTTGCAACTAAATAGTCTATAGTTACTATAAATATACTTGATATAACAAGAATATAAATATTGTCTATGTTGAAATTTGGAGTTAAAAAAACTGTAAAAGTAAAAATAGATAGAGAAATAAAAATTCTTATTAAATTTTGACTAGTTCTTAAAGTCATTTTTTCACCTCACAATTTATAATAATATTATTTGTATAATAAGTTAAAATATGTAAAAAATATATTTAGGTGATAAAATGTTAATTGTATTTTTTAGAGCTTTAATTTTATATTGTATTGTATTTTTAGTTATTAGACTTATGGGAAAAAAAGAGCTTTCAAAAGTTCAACCTTTTGAGCTTGCAATAATAATAGTTATTTCCGATCTTGCATCGGCACCAATGTCGTCTAGAGGGCTTTCTTTATTTGATGGAATTATACCTATAATAACGTTATTACTTGCATATATGATATTTTTATTATTAAATCATTCTAGTAATAAGGTACAAGATTTAGTTTGTGGAAAGCCTATTGTTATAATAAAAGACGGAAAAATAGTTGAAAAAGAATTCAACTCACAAAAATATACTGTGTCAGATATAATGTCGCAATTACATGAAAAAGATGTGTTTTCTATCTCTGATGTAAAGTATGCTATTATAGAGACAAATGGAAATTTAAGTGTAATAACTAACAATGAAAATATAGATTCTTTACCTGTTAATGTTATAGAGGATGGAAAGTTAGCAGAAAATAATATGGAATTAATAGGGATAAAAAAAGGAGATGTAGAACGACTTTTAAAGACAAAAAATATTAAGCTTGAAGATGTTTTATATGGACAGATGGATTCAAATTATAAATTTACATATCAATTAAAAAATAAAGAGGTGTAATATGAAACAAGCAGGAGTTATGATAATATGTATTATTTTAGTTGTGGTAAGTGGAATATGCGAAATAAAGTATTTAAACAAAAGTGCTTTATATTTAAGAGCAGATATAGAATATATACAAAATGCTATTAATAATGATAATTATAATATAGCAAGCACACAATCTAAAGCTGCATATAATTCATGGAGTGAAATGAAAAAAATTTGGAATATATTTATAAATCATGAAGAAATAGATGATATTGAAAATTCTATGATAGATTTAAAAGAGCATATAGAATTCCAAAATAAAGAAGAATGTTTAGTTGCAATTGAGAAGATAAAAAGTGAACTAGAACACACTGTAAAAAGGCAAGAGTTAAGAATAGATAATATTTTATAGAGGAGATTATATAAAATCTCCTCTAATGTTATCAATAGATTTGTATAATTTTATTAACTTTTCGTTTTTTGGTGTGTATAATGGAAGTCTAACTTTACCAACATCAAAGCCCAAGTAATTCATAGCTTCTTTTATCATGATTGGATTAACATCTAAAAATAAATTATTCATTATATCTAAATATTTATAAAACAAATTTTTGTCGTTGTTTTGGCATATATTATGCATTTGATTTGGAAGTATATTTGCTGCAACAGATATTACTCCTTTTCCTCCAACTGAAAGAATTGGAAGTATTAAATTATCATTTCCGGATAAAACACTAAAATCTTGACCTTTTGTAGCAAGTATTATGTTACATATCTTTTCTAGTGAAGGATTTGCTTCTTTTATAGCAATTATATTTTCTATTTTTGAAAGTTTTAATATTGTTTCAACACTAATATCAACCCCAGTTCTTGATGGCACATTATATATTACAAGTGGGAGAGGGTATATTGCTTTTGCAATTTTTTGATAATGTATATAAAGACCTTCTTGATTTGTTTTATTGTAGTATGGTGTTACTACAAGTACTGCATCTGCACCAGCAATTTTTGCATATTTACTCATAGCTATTGCTATTTTAGTATTGTTTGATCCAGTACCTGCAACTACTGGAACTCTTTTTTTTGTTGCTTTTACAGTAAAATTTATTATTTTCTTTTTTTCACTATTAGATAAACTAGAAGATTCTCCAGTAGTACCGCATGGAACTATAAAATCTGTATTGTTTTTGATATGAAACTCGATAAGTTCTTCTAATTTATTATAATTAATATTATTTTTTTTATCAAATGGTGTAATCAAGGCAACACCACTACCTTGTAAGTTTAACAAATAAATCACCTCTATTAAAATATATATTTTTTTTTATAATTTATGATTTTTTTATTTTTTCAATAAATGTACATAAAATTATCATATTTCTTAACTATAATATAGGCATAACAATAATAATTTTTTTCATATATTTAACCTATCCGGACTAAGAGAAATCTTAGTCTATTTTTTTATTATTGTAAAATTTTATATCACATGGTATAATTAATGCGTTAAAGGATGGTTTAAATGAAGTTTGAAGATTTAAGTTTATCTGAAGAGATAAAAAAGTCATTAAAAGAGATAAATTATATTACTATGACTCCTATACAAGAGAAGACTTTTGATAAAATAATACAAGGTAGAAATATAGTGGCAGCATCAAATACAGGAACAGGAAAGACACTTGCTTTTTTAGTGCCTCTCATAGAAAAAATAGATATAGATGTAAATAGTACACAAATATTAATATTAGTTCCTACAAGAGAATTAGCTATTCAAATAGGAAATGAAATAAAAAAGCTTATTAAGTATAAAAATAATATAGACTATGTTTCAATAGTTGGTGGAAAAGAGATAAAAGAGCAGGTAGCTTTATTAAGAAAAAATAAAAAAATTGTTGTTGGAACACCTGGTAGAATATTAAAATTATTAAGGAAAAAAATATTAAATTTAAATATGTTAAAATCTTTAGTTTTAGATGAAGCAGATGAAATGCTTTTTATGGGATTTGAAAAAGACATAGATGAGATAAATAAATACGTTGATAAAAATGTGCAAAAACTAATGTTTTCAGCTACAATTATGCAAAATATTAAAGAGTTATCTAAAAAAATGTTATATAATCCTTTAATAATAGAATGTATACAAAATAATTCTATTATATCAAATAATTTAAAACAAATTGCAATAGAGATAAAAGAAAAAATGAAAAAAGAATGTACGTTAAGGATTTTGAAAAAACAAAAATATAATAATAGCATTATATTTTGCAATACAAAAAAGAAAACATTAGAGGTTAGCAAATTTTTAAAGGAAAATGGTATAAGACTTGAAATATTAAATAGTGATATTATGCAAAGTCAGAGGGAAAAGATTTTTAAAAAGTTAAAAGATGGAAGATTAGAAACAATTGTTGTTACTGATCTTTTATCTAGAGGAATAGATATTGATAACTTAGACTTAGTAATAAATTATGATATTCCAATAGATGTAAACTATTATATACATAGAGTTGGAAGAACAGCAAGAAATGGAAGAAGTGGAGTATCATATATTTTTTATATTGGAAAACAATTAGAAAAATTAAAAGAAATAGAAAATTTTACAAAGACCAAATTTAAATATGAAGATATACCAATATTAGAAAATAAACATAGTGAAAATGTAAAGTTTATTAGTATTAATGATGATGGCTTTTATTTAGTAAAATTAAATGTTGGTAAAAATGATAATATAAAAGCTAAAGATATAATAGGAGCTCTTTGTGCTTTAGTTGGAATTAGCTCTTCAAAGGTTGGTAAAATACAGGTAGAAGATAGTATAACTTATGTTGAAATACCACCTGAATATATTAGTGACGTGATAGCAAAATTTGAAAATGGCAAAATAAAAGGAAAAGATGTAAGTATTATATATGAAAAAAAATAGCCTGTAAAGCACAGGCTATTTTGCAAATTCTATTATTTTATCACATATAATATCTACATTTATTTTTTTATCGCTAGAAAACGGGATTATTTCTTCTTTAGCAAATAATGATTTTCTTATTTCTTTTATATATTCTTCTGTTTTAGTTTTAGCTATTTTATCTGCTTTTGTTGCAATTATTGTAAATGGAATATTTCTGTTAATTAACCATTCATACATTTGTCTATCATTTTGAGATGGTTTATTTCGAATATCTACCAAAAAAAATATATGTTTTATATTTTTTGCTTTGGATATATATGTGTCTATTAATTTATTTATTTGTTGTTTTTGTGTCTCTGACATTTTTGAAAATCCATATCCAGGAAGATCTACTAAATAGAATTCATCATTTACATTAAAAAAGTTAATACTTCTAGTTTTACCTGGAGTTTGTCCTACTTTAGCCAATTTTTTTTGATTTGTTATAGTATTAATAAAAGAAGATTTACCAACATTAGATTTTCCAACTAATACTATTTGTGGTTTATCTGTTTTTAATATATTATTGTAATTAAATACAGAAGTTTCAAATTTTACTTTATTTAACATTTTGATATCCTTTCTAAAAATATATTAATATAATAACATATTTTTATATATTTGTAAAATTTATTATATTGACTACTGTAATAAACTGTGTTATAATAAGCAAGTATTAAACAGATTAAATATATATTAACTAAATATATATAGTAGACATAATAATAATTTATATATTTGTCGGAAAGGAGTGGTCGTATGATCAAAACTGATTTAAAAGCATTTTTAAACTTAGATGAAAGACCTAAAAATCCAAATAGAAAGGATATAAGTTTAGATGCACAAGAGGATGTAAATCGTGAAAGAATCAAAAAACTTTTTGATATAGCTTTAGAAGATAAGTTTATGTTATATTTTGATGGGACAGCAGTAGATGATCCGCCTGATGGGATAGAGTTTAAGACGATAGAAGAAACATTTTTCTATAATAATGGAAATTCATATTTAGTATTTAGAGATAGTAATAATTTTGAGGTAGCTTTTAAAATTAAGTATCTTAGAGAATATGATTTTCAGAGGGTATATGATGTTACTAAAAAAGCAACAGAATGTACAAAAGCAAATCCTAGTTTATCTAAATATAAATTATATACTTAAAATTAATAATTTATAAATAGTCTTGAATATATTATTGATAAATTCAATATTATGTTCAAGATTTTTTTGTTTTAAAAATGTAATAAAAAAGAAATATATGTCAAAAAAGTGTACACATTTTTTTGAAATTATTCTAAAGGAAAGTATTATATGATAAAATGTAAAACAAAGGAGTATATATGAAAATGGAATTGGCAAATATAGAGGATAATGTAGTAGATAACTTTTCTATAAATGGTAAGAATATAAAAAAGAAGAATAAAATTTTAATTATTAGCATAGTTATGGTAGTTATTTTAATGGCTTTTATATGTATTTTAGAGTTAAAATTTGGAATAATAAAAAAGCTTATTAATATAAATTCGTTTTATGTGGAAACAGAAAATAATAGTAAATATATTGGAGTAGGAGAAGTATTAGATTTAAATCTTGTAAATGGCTTTGGAAATATGAGTAAAGATTCGGTAGAGTGGATATCTTCAAATGAAGAAATTGTAGATATATATGATGGTAAAATAAAGGGAGTAGCTGTTGGAAATGTAAATATATATGCTGTTGTTGATAATAAAAAAAGTAAAGAGTTACAATTAGAGTGCTTGGTTAAGGTTCAAGATATACAACTAGATTTAGAAAATATAGTTTTGCCAATAAGATCTAGTGAGAAGATAAATACCACAGTTTATCCTGAAAATTCTACATATAAAGAATTAATATGGAGTTCAAGTGATGAAAAGATTGCTACTGTTAAAGATGGTGTAGTTTGTGCCAAAAGTGAGGGAAAATGTGAAATTAGTGTAGCAGATATAACAGGAAGTGTTATAAAAAAATGCAATGTTGAAGTTATAAACATTCAATCAGATATGGTAGTATTAGATGATGAATTTGTTGAGCTATCAAAAGGTGAAAATTATATAATATCTGAAAAAATATACCCAGAAGAAGCTACTAATAAAGAGGTTAAGTGGGAGTCTACAGATGAAAATATAATAACTGTAGATGATGGTACAATATATGCTGTAGATTGTGGACAAGCTGATGTAATTGTAACTACTTCTGATGGTAAAAGTGCAACATGTACTTTTAGTGTTATACAAAATTCTAAGTCATATGATATAAGATATTCTAAAAGTAATAATTATACTTTAAAGCAAAAACCGGATGATAAATCTGAAAATGTAGTTAATTTAAATAGAAATGATGTTTTGCAAGTATTAGCTATAAAAGATAACTGGACTAAAGTAAGAGCACCTGGTGGAGAGGTAGGGTATATAAAAAATAGTGCATATACTGTGGAAAAATCATATTTAATAGAAAATGTTCCTTTTCTAGATCAAATGGAACTTGGGTATCCAACAGGTTGTGAAGCAGTATCTGCTACAATGGTTGCACAGTTTTATGGATATGATGTATTACCTGAAGATATAATAAATAATACTCCAACAGATGAAAGAGGAATTTGGACAGAGCAGGTAGAAAAAGAAGTAGAAATTACACAAGATGAAAATGTTACTACTATTGATGAAGAAGAATCAGAAAATAGTGCACAAGATGTAGAAGTAAAAGAAGATAATAAAGAAATTGAAAAGGTAGTAGAAGAAGTATTATATGGCTCAAATCCATTTGAAGTTTTTGTTGGTCATCCTGCTAAAGATTATGATGAGGGTTCTTATGGGTGTTATGCACCACCAATTATTACAGCTCTTAATATACTTAATATAAAATGTAGAGATATATCTGGATGCAGCCAAGAAGAGCTCTTAAATTATATAAGTAATGGAGATCCAATTGTTGTATGGGGAACATATAATGGTAGAGATATAGTATATTTAGATGAATGGAAATATCCTGATAACTCAGGCTCATATGTTAATTTAAAAGGCGAACATTGTATGGTACTTATAGGTTATGATGATGATAAAGTATATTTAAATGATCCAATAGCAGGAAAAAAAGTTACACAAACAAAAGAACAGTTTTTTAAAAACTGGGATATATTATATAGACAAGCTATACAGATATATAAATAAGAGGTTCATTTTTAAAGTGAACCTCTTATTTACTATAAAAATTTTATTATTTTTTCTTATTTTTTGGCATAATTTTTGTCATACCACCCATATAAGGTATAAGCACTTTTGGAATGTTAACAGAACCATCAGGATTTTGATTAAGTTCAAGTAGTGGTATTAATATTCTAGGAGAAGCAATAGCTGTATTATTTAATGAAAAACAGTATTTTGTTGTTCCATCTTCATCTTTATATTTTATATTACTTCTTCTTGCTTGGAAATCATTAAATGAAGAACAAGAATGAGTTTCACTATATTTTCCACGACTTGGCATCCATGCTTCTATATCATGTTTTCTAACTTGACCTACACCCATATCACCAGTACATACTTTAACAACTCTATATGGGATTTTTAGTTCTTGCATAATTTCTTCAGCATTATTTAAAAGAAAATCATGTAATTTATATTGCTCATCAAAGTCTGCTTTACAAAGTATTACTTGCTCAACTTTTGTAAATTGATGTACTCTGTAAAGTCCTCTAGTATCTTTACCGTAAGTACCAGCTTCACGTCTATAGCAACTAGATAAACCACAATATAATTTAGGAAGTTCATCTGCACTTTCAAATGTTTCACCACTATGATATGAAACAAGAGATACTTCAGCAGTTCCAACTAAGTATAAATTATCTTCAGTTATAGCATAAGATTGATCACGACCACTTGGAAAATAACTTGTACCATACATTGGTTCTTCTTTAACAAGTGTAGGTACTCCCATAGGAGTAAATCCTTTTTTTACAAGTTTGTCTATTACGTATCTAGATAATGCCATTTCAAGTAATAATCCTTCATTTTTTAGAAAATAAGATCTAGAACCCGCAACTTTTACACCTCTTGGAATATCAACAATATCTAAAGCTTCTGCAAGATCTACATGATCTTTTATTGGAAAATCAAATGTAGGAATTTCACCAACAGTTTTAAATAATACGTTATCTTCATCAGTTTTTCCTATTGGCACTTCGTCAAGAGGCACACCAGGAACTTCATACATAAGATCATCAAATTCTTTTTTTAGTGGTGTAATTTTTTCTTCATATTTAGCAATTTCATCTTTTAATTCTTTAACATGTTCTATTGCAGATTTTTTTTCATCATAGCTAAGTTTTGGAATAGAAGATGAAATAGAATTTCTTTCTTCTTTTATTTTATCTGCTTCTTGATTTAATTTACGAAGCATAGCATCAACTTCAAGTAGTCTATCAATATTAACATCAATTAATTTATTTTTAGCTGCTTCTTTAACTTTATCGCTATTTTCTCTAATATATTTTATATCTAACATGTGTTTCAACTCCTTTAATTAATAAAAATGCGTTATTTAAATTATAATATAAATAAATTTTAAATTCAAGATATTGTTAGTATACTTAATCTTCCGAGGATTCTTTAGTCATCATTTCTAATAATTTTTCGTATATTTGTTCAGCATCATTGTTCCAATTTTTAGTAATGTTACGTGCTTGATCTTTACTTGTGGCATACATAGTAATATTAATAAGTTCATCATTTCCATCTTTTATATAGCAGGACACTTTAAATTCATCATTATTTACAGGAATTACAATATTATCTATTGAATAATCTGTTTTAATCTTTACAATATTTTTGTTTATTATTTTTTTTATATTATGAAGATTTACTCCTGGAATAAGTTCTAGTAGTTCTTGAAGTGTCAATATTCCTGTTTCAGTTATACTATATAATATATTTCCTGTTTCATCATGTGACTCAATTATATATTCATTTTTTTCTAATTCTTGTATATATGAGCAAATATCAAAATAAGTTATATCATCAAAATCTTCACAAAACTTTGAAATTTGTTCAACAGTAAGAGGTTTAGAATTTTTATCTAGGATATATAATACTATAATTTTGTTGTCAAAAAGTTTTAAGTCTTTGTCCAATCAAATCACTAACCTTTCTAAAAATCTGCTTTACAAATCTTTGGATATATGATAACATATTTTTTAGTAAAAATAAAGAGAAGAGGCAGAAAACATGGAAAATTTATGTAAAAATTATGTCATTGCAATTGATGGGGAAGCAGGTACAGGCAAATCTACACTTGCAAAAAACATAGCTAAAAAATACAATATTGTATATATGGATACTGGTGCTATGTATAGATGTGTTACGCTTGATATGTTAAATAAGGGAATTTCAATGGATGATACAAAAAAGATACAACAAATGTTAGATAATATAAAAATAGAAATAGAAAATAACAATGGAGAAGATAGGTTTATTTTAAATGGAGAAGATGTTACAAAAAAAATACGTGAAAAAAATGTAAATGATAATGTATCACAAGTATCACATATCCCCGTTGTAAGAGAAAGAATGGTAGAGCTTCAAAGAAGACTTGCAAATGGGAAAAAGATAGTAATGGAAGGAAGAGATATCGGTACAAATGTATTTCCTAATGCACAAGTAAAAATTTATTTAACTGCATCTGCACAAGTTAAGGCAAAAAGAAGATATGAGCAAAATAAGCAAAATGGCATAGATATACCATTTGAAGAGATATATAATAATGTAGTATTTAGAGATAATAATGATAAGACTAGTGATGTAGCACCATTAAAAAAAGCAGATGATGCATTTGAACTTGATACAACTAATTATACTTTAGATGAAGTAGAAAATATTGTTGTAAAAAAAATAAAGGAGAAGGTGATACTTGATGATTAAAAAAGGCTTTTTGGGATTAATAAAGTTTTTATTTTCACATCTTTTGTTTAGGGTAAAGTACTTAGGACTTGAAAATATAGAAAATGCTGGAAAATGTGTTGTTTGCCCAAATCATTCTACTATATTTGATCCGTTTTGGGTATATTTTAAGTCTAAAGATATGTGGATTATGGCAAAGGCAGAACTTTTTAAAAATAAAATACTTGCAGCTCTTCTTAAAGCATATAATGTGTTTCCAATTAAAAGAGGAAAAAAGGATGCAGGAAGTTTAATCCATTCAATTAATGTAATAGAAAAAAATGACAATGCAAAGCTATTAGTATTTATTGAGGGAACAAGAATAAAAAAAGATAAACAAAGAGGCAAAGCAAAAGTTGGACCAGCATTTATTGCTTCAAAAGCGGGTGTTCCAATTATACCAGTACATATTACTAAAAATCCTAGAATTTTTTCAAAAGTTGTTGTAAGATTTGGAAAACCTATAGTACTACCAGAAGGTATACATGATAAAAAAGAAGAATTACAAAAAGAATCAAATATGATATTAGACAAAATATATGAGATAAATATTGATATTAAAAATAACACTTAAAATGTTTTAAGTGTTATTTTTTAGTTGACAATTTTACATAATAGAAGTATAATTTTAAAACAATTTAAAATTAAAAAAATAAATATTTTTATTTTTAAAGTTATTAAAAAGGAGGTAAGTACTATGATAAAAGTAAGGATTATAAGAAAAAATAAGTTTTGCTATGATATAAGACCAATTACTTTTAAAGCAATACTTAAAAACAAAAAAGAAAGAATAGTAGGAAGTATAAAGTTTAATTTTATTATGGAAAATGTAGAAGTAGATTTCAAAAGAAGACTTAGCTATTACGAAAAACTTGCAGTATTAAAATCTATATTTTATTCGTTTTGTTTAAATAATATTAAACTTTTTAGAAAGAAAATTAATATTCCAATTGAAACATTTTTATTTATAGATAAAAATGAAGAAACTCAAGAAAAGTTATCAATTATAGAGGAAATTATGCAATATAATATTTCATTATTTAAGTGTAATAGAAAAAAAGAAAGACTTATATATTGTATAAAAGAATCATATGAAAAAATAAAAAGAGGAAAATATATTAATGGAAAAGAAATAGAGCTAACTCAAGTTCGGACTATCTTATAAAGAAATAGATATGTATAAGGATATTTTTGATAGGTTTTTAAATAGTCATAAAAATGAAATACTTATAGGAGTATATAATGGAATATTGACAGAAGTATCAAATTTTGTAGAACACGTTATGTATCCATATATGAATATTAGAACATTTAAATATTTTATAGATAATAAGCATTGAAATTTCAATGCTTATTATTGACTAATTATTTTGTATGTTATATAATATGTGAAGTACAAATAAATAATTACAAAAAATAAAAAGAAAATATTAGGAGGTATTTTATGAATTTTATTACATATAAAAATTTAGTAGATAAATATAATAGAAGTATAGATAGTTCAATACAAGAAGAACTTAGACCTTATTGCTATAAAAATAAAATAACATATTTACAATACCAAATACTAGAGGTGTTATTTGATGATGGAGCCTTAACAATAGGAGACTTAAGTGATAAGATGAGTATGGATACAGGGAATATGTCAGCTCAATGTAAAAGATTAGAGCAAAAGGGATATACAATGAGACTTAGAAAAAAATTTGATGAAAGAGTAGTTGAAGTATCACTTACAAGACAAGGAAGATTAATAATTACTGAAATGAATGATTTTTTAAATAAAAAATATAGAAATAAATGGAATAGTCTTGATGAGCAAACAAAAAAGAAAATGCTTGAAAGTTATGAAACAATGGTAAAATTATTTACTAAAAAGTAGGAGTTTAATATGAAAAAGAAAATTTTTATTGTTGCTTGTGTTGTATTAATATTTTTAATAATTTTGCTTTCTTTTATTTTTTCAAATAATTTATCTAAAGAAAAAGAAGAAGAGCTGTATGCTAAGATAGAACAAGCTATAACTTCAAGAGCGTATAATATAGATAAAACAGTACAAAATAACTTTAATACATTTTTTAGTATAAAAAGATTAGGAAGCAAAGTAGAGGGAAGTAATACATTTATTTATTGTTGGATACAAATTGAGAGTTTTTATATAAATCTAGATGGAAATGTTGAACTTTATGAGGGTTCTTCAATGCCTTATAGATTTACTTTTAAAGACGATGAGTTAATAAAGTATGAATTTCCAAAAGATGGACAAGAGGAATATAGTGATTCTTTAAAAGAATTATTTCCTTTTTTAGTAAGGTTAAAGTTTAGTGGCATATATAATGATAACAAACTTAAAAATGATATTTTACAGCAAGTTGAAGATTATTATAATATAACTTCTGATAAGATATTTTATTAAAATAAAAAAATACAATTTATTATTATATAACAAGTGAAAAAATAGTATAAAAAATTGACAATTATTGTAAAATATTATATAATATTAACGACTATTTTTGTGAAATGGCCGTGTAAAATAACCTAGAAGAAATTTTAGGTTATTTTAATTAAGTTTATAGAAAGGAAGAAACTAAAATGAAGAATTTAAGAAATGTTGCTATAATTGCTCACGTAGACCATGGAAAAACAACACTTGTAGATGCTTTACTTAGACAAAGTGGAACATTTAGAGCAAATGAACAAGTAGCAGATAGAGTTATGGATTCAAATGATCTTGAAAAGGAAAGAGGAATTACAATTCTTTCTAAAAATACTGCTATACATTATAATGGAATAAAAATAAATATAGTAGATACACCAGGACATGCAGATTTTGGTGGAGAAGTAGAACGTGTACTTAAAATGGTAGATGGCGTTATATTAGTAGTGGATGCTTTTGACGGTCCAATGCCTCAGACAAGATTTGTACTTTCTAAAGCATTAGCTTTAAATTTAGTACCAATTGTTGTAATTAATAAAATAGATAGACCTGGTGCAAGACCACAAGAGGTAGAAGATGAGGTACTAGAGCTTTTTATGGATCTTGATGCTTCAGATGAACAATTAGATTTTAAAGTAGTTTATGCATCTGCTAAAAATGGATATGCAAAATTATCTTTAGATGATGAAAACAAAGATATGAAACCATTATTTGATACAATAGTAGAAACAGTTCCAGAGCCAAAGGGTTCAAAAGATGAGCCATTACAACTTTTAGTTAGTAATATAGATTTTGATGAATATACAGGAAGAGTTGGAATAGGAAGAATAGAACGTGGAACAATTCATAATGGTGAGACTGTTGCTATGTGTAAAAAGGATGGCTCTGTTCAAAATATAAAAATAGGAAAATTATATACTTATGATGGACTAAATAGAGTTGAAACAGAAGAAGCTTATTGTGGAGATATAATAGCTGTTACAGGTCTTACTGGAATTGAAATAGGTGAGACAATAGCTGATGTAAATAATCCTGAAAAAATAGATTTTGTGGATATAGATGAACCAACAGTTTCTATGACATTTAGTGTAAATGATGGACCTTTTGCTGGAAAAGAGGGAAAATTTGTTACATCAAGACACTTAAGGGAAAGATTATATAAAGAATTAGAAAGAAATGTTTCATTAAGAGTAGAAGATACTGAGCTTTCAGATAGTTTTAAAGTATCAGGTAGAGGAGAACTTCATTTATCTATTCTTATAGAAAATATGAGAAGAGAAGGATTTGAACTTTTAGTATCTAGACCAACAGTTATATTTAAAGAGATAGATGGTGTAAAGTGTGAGCCAATGGAGGATTTAACAATAGATGTTCCTGAAGAGTTTGTAGGGTCTGTTATGGAAAAAGTTGGACTTAGAAAAGGTGAAATGACTAATATGGCTTCATCTCATTCACAAGCAGGTTATACAAGACTTGAATTTA
Source organism: uncultured Clostridia bacterium (assembly GCA_944387375.1). GTDB lineage: Bacteria > Bacillota > Clostridia > TANB77 > CAG-465 > CAG-465. Next base: position 63,481 of record CALXEQ010000004.1, on the reverse strand, counting down.
AAATACCTGCAAGAGGGCTTATTGGTTATAGAGGTGAATTTATGACTGATACAAAAGGTAATGGTATAATGAATCATACTTTTTGTGGATATGAGCCATATAAAGGAGATATGACTACAAGACAAAGAGGAGCAGTTATTGCATTTGAACAAGGAAAAGCTACTGGTTATGGACTTTTCCAAGCACAAGAAAGATCAACTTTATTTATTGGACCTGGAACAGAAGTTTATGTTGGAATGATTGTTGGAGAAAATTCAAGAAGTGAAGATTTAACAATAAATGTATGTAAAGAAAAACATTTAACAAATACTAGAGCTTCTGGTAGTGATGATGCATTAAAACTTGTTCCACCAAAAATAATGTCTTTAGAGCAATCTTTAGAGTTTATTGGTGATGATGAATTAGTAGAAATAACACCAACACATATAAGACTTAGAAAGAAAATATTAGATCCTACACAAAGATTTAGACAACAGGGCAAAAAGTAGAAAGAGTAAAGGTAAGAATATATGTATGATAAAGAAGAAATAATAAAATTTTTAAATGAAAATAAAGTAAATTATAATTTAGTAGAACATGAAGCTGTATATACAATGGAAGATATACAAAAAATAAATATACAAAAGTATGGAACAGAAGTGAAAAATTTATTTTTACGTGATGAAAAAGGAAAAAATCATTATTTAATTGTGGCTAAAAATGACACAAAAATTGATTTAAAATCATTAAAAGATAAAATTCATTCTACAAAACTTTCTTTTGCTTCTGAGGAAAGACTTGATAAATATTTAAAATTAAAAAAAGGAGCAGTTTCTCCTTTTGGAATATTAAATGATGAAAATAGTGAAGTAAAAGTGTATTTTGATGAAAACTTAAAAAACGAAAATCTAATAGGAGTACATCCAAATGATAATACAGCATCTATTTTTATATCAACTAAAGATATGGAAAATATAATTAAAAAACATGGTAATAGTTTTGAATATATATCTTTTTAAAATAAAAATTACATAAAATGCATACACTAGTAGTGTGTGCATTTTTTTGTAAAAATATGGCATTTATTAGCAGAATTTGTGTTGCAAAACATAATTGTTTATTATATAATTAACTCAGATGTAAAAAATATATATGAAAGGTTTGGTTTGAATGAAAGGGACACTTAGAGGAATTTTTAAGGACGCACAAAAAGATTATAAAATTATATCTAAAACATATAAGATTTTAGTAAAGACTTATGATTTAAAAATACAAATGCATTCTGCTGGTCAATGGCTTTTAGATAATATGTATATTATAGAGGAACAATACGGTGAAATAATTGATAATAAAAAAATATTATATAATAAACTATTACCAGCAATAAAAACACATGATAACAAAAAATGTGTTGCTATTTTTTATTTAGCTTATGAACTTATAGAAAATAATAAGGGATATGTGGATAAAAATATAATTTTTAATTGTTTAAGAGAACATCAAAAGTTAACTTATTTAACTTCTGAAGAATTAGATTTGTTTGTACTAATGCTAAGAATAGCTTTAATAAAGTTTATAGCAAGAATAGCAGTTAATATAACAAATTCACAACTAAAGAAAATAGAAGTTGAAAATATACTTGGAAACGAGAAAATAAAAAATTTTAATGGGGATTTAAGATTTTTTAAAGGTGTGAGTAAAGACAGTAAATTATCTAATCTGTCTAAAATCAAAACAACAAACACAGCATTTGTAGAATATATGTCTTATAGATTAAAAGAAATGGGAACTGCTGGGGAGAAATATTATGATCAGTTGCAAGAAGAAATATCTAAACTTGGATTTTCAGTGGAAGAAGCTATTGTAAAGGAACATATGGAAATAGCTAAAACAACCGATTATATAGGAAAAGCAATTTCTTCTTTTAAAATATTACAAGGGTTAAATTTTAGAGAAATATTTGAAGCGGTAAATAAAATTGATGAAACTTTAATGAATGATTATACAGATGAATTTAGAAAATGTGATTACAAGACCAAGGAAAGATATAGAGGATATATAATAAAGCTTGCAAAAAAATATGATTTATCTGAGGTATATGTTGCAAAAAAGGCAGTAATTTGTTCTAAAAAATATAAAAAACATGTTGGATTCTTTTTAATAGGAGATCAAAAATATTTACTTAAAGAAGAACTTGGTAAATCAGGTTTATCTCAAAAGATTTTATATAAGTTTTTTGTACCTATAAGATCTAGTTTATATATACTATCATTACTTTTAATAGCAATATTACTTACAATATTTACATATAAATTAATTAATCCAACAAATGTATTTTTAAAAATATCTGCGGTTCTTATTTCATTTACTTTCTATTTAGAACTTGCAGATAAAGTTGTAAATTATTTTATTAGAAAAACAGTAAGACCTAAAATATTACCAAGATTTAATTTTTCTAAAAATGTGGATGAAGATAATAAAACATATGTAGTTATGCCTACTATTATTTCGTCTTTAGATAAATTAGATAAGATGATAGAAAAAATGGAAGTTACATATTTATCTAATACTTCAAAAAATATATATTATATGTTACTTGGGGACTGTGTATCATCCGATGTTCCAGTAATAAAAATGGATAAAGATATTGTAGAATATGCTAAAAAAAGGTTAGATGAATTAAATAAAAAATATCCAAGCGAAGATCATGTTTTATTTAATTTTATGTACAGAAAACGTGTTTATTCAAAAGGTGAAAGCTCTTATATGGGATGGGAGAGAAAAAGAGGTGGACTTTTACAATTTAACAGATTGGTACTTGGAAAGATGTCTCAAAAAGAGAGGGACGCCGCTATGTATCTTACATATAATGATATTGCAAAATGTAAATATGCAATTACAATCGATGAAGATACAGAGTTATCTTTAAATAGTGCTAAAGATCTAATATCTATAATGGCACATCCTCTAAATAAGCCAAAATTAAATAAGAAAAAGACTAGAGTTGTAGAAGGATTTGGACTTATTCAACCATCAGTAAGTTTGGATATAGAGTCTGCAAATAGAAGCCTGTTTGCAAAATTATTTGGTGGATTTGGTGGTATTGATATATATACTAATGCTGTATCAAATACATATCAAGATGCTTTTAAAGAGGCAATATTTTGCGGTAAAGGAATATATGATATTGCACTATTTGAAAAATTAGTCGCACCACAAATACCTGAAAATTTAGTACTTAGTCATGATTTACTTGAAGGTTCTATTACAAAAGCAGGTCTTGCATCAGATGTTGAAGTACAAGATGGATTTCCAAATAATTATATTGCTTATATGAAAAGAAATCATAGATGGTATAGAGGAGATATGCAAATAATTAGGTGGCTTTTAAATCCTAAGTCTAAGCTTTCTATACTTTCTAAATGGAAGATATTTGATAATATAAGAAGACCGATGCTTGATGTTGTGGCTTTATTTGCTATAATAGTATCGTTATTTATATCTGATAGAGCGTTTATTTATACAGTTTTTGCAAGTTTCTTTGCTATAAATACAGGATATTTTATATCATTTATAGATATATTATTATATGGTAGAAGAATTCATAAAAAAGAGTTGCAATATATTCCATTAATTCATGGAATAGGTGCAGATTTACTTACAATGTGTTTTAATTTTATAACAATGCCATATAAAGCATATACTTGCCTTAGTGCATTTGGACTATCTATATATAGAATGTTAATATCACATAAAAAACTTCTTGAGTGGACAACAGGAGAAATGCTTGAAAAACAATCTAAGAGTAAACTTTCTTTTTACTATAGAAACATGAGCATTAATGTTATATTTGCAATTGCAATTATACTTTTACCACTTGCAATTCATACAAGTAACATTGTAATTGTAGATTTTAAATTATTTGTAGCAATATCATTTGCATTAGCTCCATTTTTTGCATATTTACTTGGAAAAGATCATTTATTTGGAAGAATAAAGAGATTAGATAAAAACGAAGAGAAAAATATATTAGAAATTGCTAAAAAAACATGGGGATTTTTTGATAGTATGATGAATGATACTAACAATTATCTACCAACAGATAATTTCCAAGAAAATAGAAGATACAAAATTGCAGGAAGAACTTCATCTACTAATATAGGTTTTGGATTACTTGCTATTGTAAATGCATATGATTTGGGATTTATTAATAAAGAAGATGCTATAGAAAGATTAGTAAAAGTATATAATACTATTATGAAACTTGAAAAATGGCATGGACATTTATACAATTGGTATAATATAAAAACTTTAGAACCATTAAGACCAAGATTTATATCTACAGTAGATAGTGGTAATTTTGTGGCATCATTATATATAATGAAACAGTTTTTAAGTGATGAAAAAAACAAATTATATAATTATATGCCAGGAACTAATGTGGAAAAATTTACTGAAGCATTAAATCAGTTAAGTATATATACAGATGAGTTAATAAATAATACAGATTTCAGTGTGTTATATTTGCAAGAAAGAAATTTATTTTCTATTGGATTTGATGTGGAACAAGGAGTACTCGTAGATAGCTATTATGATATGTTAATGTCTGAAAATAGAATAACTAGTTTGGTAGCTATTGCCAAAAAAGATATTACTTCAAAGCATTGGTTTGCACTTGCTCGTAATATGGTAGATGTAGATGGATATAAAGGACTTATGTCTTGGGCTGGTACATCATTTGAATATTTTATGCCATATTTATTTATAAAATCATATCCTTATACATTAATAGATCAATCAATGTTTTTTTGTGGATATTCACAGGTAAAATATGCGAAGAAAAATAAAGTACCTTTTGGAATATCTGAAGCAGCATATGCAAAAAGAGATACAGATTTAAATTATCAATATAAATCTTTTGGTATACCATGGTTAGGTTTAAAAAGAGGATTAAATTCTTCACTTGTTGTTGCACCTTATGCATCTATTCTTATGATAGAACTTGCACCAAAGAAAGTATATAATAATTTATTAGCACTAAAAAAATTAGGCATGTATTCATCATTTGGCTTTTATGAGTCAATAGATTATACAAAAGAAAATTTACATGATAATGTAGATCATGAGGTTATAAAAACATATATGGCACATCATCAAGGTATGTCACTTACAGCTATAAATAATTATATAAATAATGGAATTATGAGAAATAGATTTCATAAAAACGAATGTATTGAAGCAGCAGAAATATTACTAAAAGAAAGAGAAAGAATAAGAGTAAAAATTCAAAAGAAAACTAGAGATAAAGAAAATCAATTTAAGCAGAAAAATGTAAATCAATTTACAACTCATGTAAGTTATACTTATGCAGAGAAAAAATATGCTACTTTAAATGATGCAAGTACTAAAATGAATATAGCTTTTTTAAGAGGTTCAAGGCTTTCATCAATTATTACAAATACAGGAGCTACATATTTAAGATATAAAGATAAAATTGTTAATAGACAAAGCTATAGTGATCCTGATTCTACAGGAAACTATGTATATCTAACAGATCTTACAACTTCTAAAATGATATCTGTTTCAGATTGTAATATACATAGTAAATATAATAAAGATACTGAAAAATGTAAATGGGTAAGCTCATTAAATAAAGTTGAATGCTTTATTTCTCTTGGAGAACTAGAAGTAACAACAGATATTTGTGTTTCTCCAGAGTATAATGTAGAGCTTAGAAAAATAAGCGTATATAATACAACTAATGAAAAGCATGAAATATTAATTAATACGTATATGGAACCTGCTCTTACAGATTATATGACTAATTTAGTACATCCTTCATTTAGTAATTTAAAAGTTGAAACATATTATGATAAAGAACTTGATACTTTAGTTGCAAGTAAAAGAAGTGATGATGACAGTGAGTTATATGTATTTTCTAAACTTATAGGAATAAGTTTAGATAAAGACTTTGAAACAGAAAAGAAAAAATTATACGATAATGATTTGGATGCATATAATGGAGAAATTACAAGATATCCACTTTGGCCAGTACTTTCATTTAGAGGAAAAATGATACTTGACCCATATGAAAGACAAGATTTTTATTATATGATAGGAGCATCAGATACTAAATATAAAATATCTAATGCCGCTGTAAGTTTAGATGAACAAGGAATAGAAAATCAATTTAGACTTACATCTGAGCTTAATTCTGTAATTGCAAGATATTTAAACTTAGAGCCAACTAAGGCGGAAATATATAATAATATATTAAAAGAAGTTTTATTTAGTAAGAAAGAACAAAAAGATGATGATGTATTTTGGAGTGAATCATTAAATCAATCTATACTTTGGAAATATTCTATATCAGGAGATCTACCAATTATTTTAGTATATATTGATAGTATAAAAAATGCTGGTATTATAACAGAAGTAATAAGATTTATGGATTATGTAAAAAATAGGAAAATAGATTTAGATATAGTTGTTATAATAGATGAGAAGATTAAAGAAAATGGTCCTATATATTCATATGTAAGACAAAGATTAGATAGAGCTGTGTATATGGACTATACAAAAGGAAATATATATGTACTAAATTTAAATAATTTAAACAAACAAGAAATTACTTTACTATCATTCTTATCAAGAAGATATATACAAGATATAAGTGAGCTTTTATATGTAGATAAACTTGAAAAAGATTCAGTTGAGCTAATAAACAAAGATGAATAAATAAGTTATCTTATTTATTGAGGAGGTATATGAAAATATGAGTGAAGATGAACTAAAATATAAAGCATTTAATATGTATGGTGGATTTAATAAAAGTGGTGATGAGTATCATATTTTAAATACAGACACTCCAGTACCATGGTGTAATGTTATGGCAAATGAAAATTTTGGTACCATAGTTTCAAGCTATGGTACCGTATATTCCTACTATAAAAATTCACAGAGCTTTAAAATATCTAATTGGTGTAATGATTGGATTAGTTTTAAACAAGGTGAAACTTTTGAAGGAATATATGATAATAATTATAATATGATATATGGGTTTGGATACACTAAAGTAACACAAGAAGATGATGAAGTAAAAAAAGATATGTGTATTTTTATATCTACATATGAAAATATAAAACTTCAGAGAATATTATTAAAGAACTTATCAAAGGAAAGTAAAAAAGTTAATATATCATATAGTATAGATCCAGTACTTGGAGTTGTAAAAGATGTAAATAGAAATTACGTGTTATGTAAAGAGGCAAAAAATTCTTTAGAGTTTAAAAATCCATATAGTTTAGAATTTTCAGATTGTATAGTGTATATTACTGTATTAGGTAAAAGTAAAGATATGAATATTACATATTTGAATGAAGATTATAAGGTAAACGTGGAAGTAGAGCTTGAAAAAGATGAAGAAGCAGAATTTACAATAATTCTTGGATGTACTGAAAAAATCGAAGATATTAATAGAATTCAAAATATGTTTGAAACTACTGATAGTATAAAAAGAGAATATGATAATACAGTAAACTATTGGAGAAAATTAGTAGTAAAAAATATGAAACTTGATGATGAATATTTAAATATAATGGCTAATGGATGGTTACTTTACCAGACTATTGTTTGTAGATTATTTGCAAGATCTGGATTTTATCAATCTGGTGGAGCTATGGGATATCGTGATCAACTACAAGATACACTTTCACTAATTAGTTCATGGCCAGAAAGAACAAGACAACAAATTCTTTTAAATTCATCTAAGCAATTTGAAAAGGGTGATGTTTTACATTGGTGGCATGAACATAGTGGAGCAGGAATAAGAACATATTTTAGCGATGATTATTTATGGCTTCCATATGTATTATCTGAATATGTAAATAGAACAGGAGATATTTCTGTTTTAGATGAAACCACTCCATATCTTGAAGACAAACCTATGAATGGTAAAAGGGAAGTGTATGATGTATATAGAAATATAGATAAATATGATACTGTATATAATCATGCTAAAAAGGCAATCGAATATGGATTAAGTAGAATAAATGAAAAAAATGGACTTTTAAAAATAGGTGATGGAGACTGGAATGATGGCTTTAGTAATATAAGAGGAGAGTCAGTATGGCTTACATTTTTTATGATGAATGTACTTGAAAAATTTATTTATCTTGCTAATATAAAATTTGAATTTGAACTTTCTAATGAGTATGAAAAAAAGATAGAAGAACTTAAAGAAAGTGTTTTAAAAAACGCATGGGATACAGATCATTTTGTAAGAGCATTTTTTGAAAACGGAGAAGTGCTAGGGGCATATGTTAATAAAGAATGTAAAATAGATTTAATATCACAGGCATGGGCTGTAATATCTATGAAAACATATAAAGATGTTCAAGATAAATTAAAGATGTGCATGGAAACAGCGCAAAAGTATTTAGTAGATAAAAAACTTGGAATAGTAAAGCTTTTATATCCTGCTTTTAATAATGAGAGTAAAAATAATCCTGGATACATAAGGTCTTATGTACCTGGAATTAGGGAGAATGGAGGACAATATACACATGCTGCTGTTTGGTTTGCTAAAGCATATTTTGAAATGAATGAGTATAAAAAAGGAGAAGAAGTTTTAAAAATGATAAATCCAATATCTCATTCAGATACAAAAGAAAAAGCAGATATTTATATGGTAGAGCCTTATGTAGTAGCGGCAGATATTTATTCTAATAGTGAGCATCCAGGAAGAGGAGGATGGACTTGGTATACTGGTTCATCAGGATGGATGTATAAAGTAATAGAGGATTATTTAGCAGATAATAAAAAAACAAATTTGTAATATTAAGTATGTCTTAAATATAAAAAATATTTAAGACATTTTTTATATTTTAATATAGTAATATACATTATTTGTGAATTACACATATATAATAAAAAAAATACAATATATTATAATAGGATATTATTGGTAAAGGGGTTGAAAAATATATTATTTATGATATAATATAGGAGTTAAATTAACTAAATTTTATGTAGTGGAGGAATTAAAAATGAATGTAAAAGTAGAGAAAAAAGAAAACTCAAAAGTTGAAATTGAGTTTACAATGGACAAAAAACAATTTGAAGAAGAATTAGAAAAAGCATATAAGCAAAATGCAAAGAAATTTAAAGTTCCTGGATTTAGAGCTGGGATGGTACCAAGGGCTATAGTAGAACAAACATATGGCGAATCCGTTTTATATGAATTTGTAATCGAAAATACAGTAGATGATGCATATAGAACAGCTGTTGTAGAAAATAATCTTGAAATAGTTTCTAGACCAGAATTAGATATAAAACAAATTGGAAAAGATAAAGATTTTATTTTTGTTGTTAATGTTTGTGTTAAACCAGAAGCAACAGTAAAAGACTATAAAGGAATAGAAGTTAAAAAAGTAAGTACAAGAGTTACTAAAAAAGATGTAGAAGCGGAACTTGAAAAAATAAGAGAAAAGAATGCAAGAATTGTAACAGTAGAAGACAGAGAGCTAAAAAATGGTGATATTTCTATAATCGATTTTGAAGGATTTACTGATGGAAAAGCTTTTGAAGGTGGAAAAGCTGAAAACTTTGAGCTTACAATTGGTTCAGGTCAATTTATTCCTGGATTTGAGGATCAAATGATTGGAATGAAAGTGGATGAGCAAAGAGATATAAATGTAAAATTTCCTGAAGAATATCATGCAAAAGATCTTGCTGGAAAAGATGCTACATTTAAAGTAAAATTACACGAAATAAAAGAAAAGGTATTACCAGAAATTGATGATGAGTTTGCAAAAGATGTTTCAGAATTTGATAATTTAGAAGATTATAAGAAAGATTTAAATAAGAAAATAAAAGCAGATAAAGAAAATCATGCAAAAATGGATATGGAACAAGAAGCTATAGATAAATTTATAGAAAAAGTTGAAGTAAATATTCCTGAAGAAATGATTGATTCAGAAGTAGATAAAATGGTAGAAGAGATGAATGCAAATCTTTCATATCAAGGATTAAATATTGATCAGTATCTACAATATATGGGTACTACTTTAGATGAATATAAAAAACAAATGAGAGACCAAGCACAACGTAGAATTAAATTAGATCTTGGATTAGAGTATGTTGCTAAAGAAGAAAAAGTTGAAGTTGAAGACAAAGACATAGATGAAAAAATAAAAGAGTTAGCAGCTCAATATGGTAATAAAGATGATGATTCATTACTTAAAAATGAAAATGCTAGAAATTATATGAAACAACAATTAGTTTATGAAAAAACTATGAAAGTTATAACAGATAATGTTGTTACAAAATAATATTTAAATGAGGAGGTTTTTGAATATGATAAATAATAGTTTAGTTCCATATGTAATTGAACAAACAAGCAAAGGTGAAAGATCTTATGATATTTTTTCAAGACTTTTAAAGGAAAGAATAATATTTTTATCTGAACCTGTAGATAGTGCTTCAGCATCTGTTGTAGTAGCACAGTTATTATTCTTAGATGCAGAAGATCCAGGAAAAGATATTTTCCTATATATAAATACTCCTGGTGGAAGTATAACAGATGGTATGGCAATATATGACACTATGCAATATATAAAATCAGATGTATGTACTATATGTGTTGGAATGGCTGCATCAATGGGATCAGTACTTCTTGCAGCAGGTACGAAAGGTAAAAGATATGCTTTACCAAATTCTGAAATATTAATACATCAACCTCTAATTGGTGGAGGTGGTCTATCAGGACAGACTACTGAAATAAAAATACACGCTGATCATATGGTAAAAACAAGAGAAAAACTTAATAAAATATTAAGTGAAAGAACTGGTCAATCAATAGAAAAAATACAACAAGATACAGAAAGAGATAATTATATGACAGCACAAGAGGCAAAAGAATATGGACTTATAGATGATGTAATGGATAATATCAATAATATAGGTAAGGAGAAGAAATAGTATGCCAAATAAGGGTTCAAATAATCATAGTCAAAAACCTATATTTTGCTCATTTTGTGGTAGATTAAGGCAAGAAGTAGATAAATTGATTGAAGGACCAAATAATGTATATATTTGTGATGAATGCGTTGAAATTTGTCATAAAATAATGAAAGATGATGAAAGTGCGCTAGAAGATGGTGTTACAGGTTCAAAAGAATTGGTATCTACAGAAGAGTTACCATCACCAGAAGCAATAAAAAATGTTTTAGATGAGTATGTTATAGGTCAAGAAAATGCGAAAAAGGTATTGTCTGTGGCTGTATATAATCATTACAAAAGAATAAAAAACATGGACAAATTAGATGATGTTGAAATTCAAAAAAGTAATATATTATTACTTGGGCCAACAGGATGTGGTAAGACATTACTTGCTCAAACTTTGGCAAAGATATTGCATGTCCCATTTGCTATAGCTGATGCTACGACTTTAACTGAGGCTGGATATGTTGGAGAAGATGTAGAAAATATCTTACTAAGGCTTATTCAAGCAGCAGATTATGATGTAAAAAAGGCAGAAAGAGGAATAATCTATATAGATGAAATGGATAAAATATCTAGAAAAAGTGAAAATGTATCAATAACACGTGATGTTAGTGGAGAAGGAGTGCAACAAGCATTATTAAAAATAATTGAAGGAACTGTTGCAAACGTTCCACCACAAGGAGGAAGAAAGCATCCACAACAGGAGTTTATTAAAATTGATACATCAAATATATTATTTATATGTGGTGGAGCTTTTGATGGACTCGAAAAAATAATTGAAGCAAGAACTAATACAAAAACAATGGGATTTGGAGCAAAGGTAGAGGCAAAAGAAGATGTAAATGTTGGTTCAATATTTGCAAATGTTCAGCCTCAGGATATAGTAAAATATGGTCTTATCCCTGAGCTTGTAGGAAGACTTCCTATAATAACAAGTCTTGATCAATTATCTAAAGAAGCTTTAATAGATATAATATCTAAACCTAAAAATGCATTATTAAAGCAGTATATAAAACTGTTTAAGATGGATAATGTAGATTTAGAAATAGAAGATGATGCATTAAATGCTATAGTAGATTATGCAGTTGAAAGAAAGACTGGAGCAAGAGGCTTAAGAGCAATAATGGAAAATGTTATGATGGATTCTATGTATGAAGTACCATCAAATAAGGATATAACTAAGTGTGTTATAACAAAAGATGTTGTAGTTAAACATCAAAGACCAATATATATAACATCAAATGTAGAAAGTAAGGCACAGTAGATTGCCTTACTTTTTCTTTACAATTAAAAATACTTTTGTTATAATATAAATTGTAAGGAGTACACATGAATTTTTATACATTAATTAGTAAAAATAATTTTAAAGGCAAATATGGTGAAATAGCTCAAGGGATAATAATTGAAAAACAATCTAAATTTTTATCTTTTTTATTTAAAATAGATAATGAAAGCCAAGCACAAGAGAAAATAGAATTAATAAAAAAAGATAATTTACAAGCAAGACATGTTGTGTATATATATTCAGTATTAAATAATAATGTGACTAACATAAGATTTTCAGATGATGGTGAGCCAAAAGGAACAGGAACTAAAGCTATATATGAACTTATAGAGAAAGAAAAAATAACAAATATATGTATAATCATAGTAAGATATTTTGGTGGAATTTTACTTGGAGCTGGACCATTATCTAGAACATATTTAAATGCCGCAAGAATATGTATAGAATCATGTCAAAAGAAGGAAATATATAATTATATAAATTATGAATTTAAATGTAGTTATAGTGTTTATAATATTTTAAAATCAAAATTAGAAGAGTTTGAAAACAAAGAACAAATTATTATTATTGAAAGCACATTTGATGAAAAAGTATTATTAAAACTTAAAATTGTGGATTTTAAGTTTGAAAATATAGTGAAAGTTATAGAGGAAGTTAATTATGATAAATAATGATATACAAAGGTATATAGCAATTGGAAAAGAAGTTATAATTTATAATAGAGATTTATTAAATGCGGATAAAGCTTTAAAAATAAGGTATAAGATAAATGATGAAGAAAGGGAAATAAGACTATATGATGTACCAAAGATATTAGACTTTCAGGAAAAATCAATAATATATTTTGCATTACTTGAAAGATATTATTTTCCAATTCCATATAATGCTAATGAAAATGGGATAGAAAATTATGTTGTAAAGGAAAATGGATATACATATCATCAGTTTAATAACATAGAAGGAGAGAGTAAAGGAATACTTGGAGAATTACTTTTTGAAATTCCAAGACAAAAAGATGAGTCATATAAGCTTAGTAGAATGCGTGATATATATGAAATGTTACTAGAAAATATAGATGCTATAGGAGTAAAGCCTATATGTATAAATGTAGATGGTACAGTTTCAGATTTTAAGGATATATATAGAGTTGTAATATATATACTAAAAAGAGATGATAAAATTAGTAAAAAAAAGGGAATGATAAAAGTATTTAAAAGAATGGGATTATTTGGAGGAAATAAGAGAATATTTATAATTCCAAGAGAAATAGTAGAAAAAGTACTTAAAAAGAAGTAATGACAAAGAAGTCATTATTTTTTTACCACAAACATATAAAATACATTATTTGTGAACTACAATAAATCAAAATAAAACAAAAAATAATAATATAATATTGACAAGTGAACATTTGTTTTATATAATATAAATATAGAACATTTGTTCATAGAGGTGAAAATATGAAAAAACTAAAAAATGTATTAATAGATTCAATATTTATTTTAATAATGTTTGTTACTTTTAATATATTAATTACTAAATATGTTGCAAAAACAGAACTAAAATCTAAAGAATATATTGTAAAGTCTGGGAATACAATTTTTATGGGGAATAATGAGTAGAAACATATAAATATTGATGAAATTTAAGGCATTTTGAAGAAAAACGTCTTTTTGTATGGTATAATATTAAGAGATTAAAACTTTATCAGGAGGTATTATAATGTATGATTACAAAGAAGGCAAAAAAAGAATAAATGAGATTCTTAATTCGAGTGTTCCTGTAGAAAGTAAAACGCATATTCCATCTGAAGCTACTTTTACATATGAAAATGGTATAAAAAGTTGGGTTGGTTCTTTATTTGTTGATATAAGAAAATCAACTGAATTATTTAATGATAATGATGATATTACAATATCTAAGATGATTAGATCGTTTTCTAGTGAGATTGTTGAGATTTTAAATAGTTCTTCTATAATTAAAGAAGTTGGAATAAGAGGAGATTGTGTTTATGGAATATACGATATTGTAGATAAAGATGACTTAAAAATAATCCTTTCAGATGCGACTAACATTAATTGTTTAATATTGTTACTAAATAAACTTTTTGAAAGAAAGGGTTTTCCTAAAATTTCAGTTGGAATAGGATTGGGCTTGAACGAAGATTTGATAATTAAATCTGGTAGAAAAGGCACAGGTATTAATGATAAAATTTGGATTGGAAAGGCAGTTATAGATGCATGTAATAATGCGAATTTAGGTTCTAAATATAATGCTGGTTCATGGTTTGGCAGTGTAGTTATGAGTTCATTATTTTATAGTAATATTTCTGATTATGAAGATTGGACTAAATTATTTTCATCTAAATATTATAATTTTAAAACCTATTATGTAGGTAATCCTGTTTTTATAGAGTTTGAGAGGTGGGTGAATGAGGATGCATAATAAAAATAATAAACTTGAAGACTTTAAATACACATTTGATAATATAAATGTATGGATTAATAATGTTGATAATAAAATATCGATCCTTCTGGTTTTTCTAGTAGCAATCATTGGATATACATTTTCTATTAATAAAAAAATAAATATAAATAATATTCAGACTTTCATTATTATGATTTCAATAGTATTATTAGTATGTGGATGCCTGTTATGTATTTTTGCATTAAAAGGAAGAATTAAGTCAAAGATAAATTATACTTCAATACTTTTTTTCGGTTCTATATCTAAAATGGATAGAAAAGAATATTATGATACTATATCAAAGATGGATGAAAAGCAACTAGTAAATGATATTAAGAATCAAATATATATTAATTCTTGTATATGTAGTAAAAAGTTTAAATTATATAATTTTGCTCTTGATTGCTTAATCATTTCGATTTTCTTAATTTCATTAGTACACATAATAAGTATTTTTTGATTTGGAGGTAGTAAAAATGATTAAAGGGAAACCATTTGTAAAATGGGCTGGTGGTAAAAGACAAATAATAGATAAATTAAAGCAATATATTCCATATGAATTTAATACTTATTATGAACCATTTGTTGGTGGTGGTGCATTATTATTTGAATTATCACCTAAAAAAGCAGTTATCAATGATTATAATAAAGAACTTATGAATGTATATGAATGTATTAAGGATAATAAAAAATTTGATTTAATGTGCAGAGAATTAAATCATCATGAAACTGAACATTCAGAAGAATATTATTATGAAATTAGAAATATTGATAGAGATAAAAAGAAATTCAATAAGTTAGCAGATTATAAAAGAGCAGCAAGAACCATTTACTTAAATAAAGCATGTTTTAATGGTTTATATAGGGTTAATAGTAAAAATGAATTTAATGTACCTTTTGGTAAGAAAACTAAAGTAAATACCTATGAAGGACAAAATTTAGGTATTATTTGTGGATACTTGAATTATAATGATGTTAAATTATTATCAGTAGATTTTGAAGAAGCAGTTAAAGATGCAAAAAAAGGAGACTTTATTTATTTTGATCCACCATATGATTCCGATACTGCAACATTTAATAGTTATACTGAAGATGGTTTTGGAAAAGAAGAACAAAAAAGACTTGCCAAATTATTTAAAGAATTATCTGATAGAGGATGTTATGTAATGTTATCCAATCATAATACAACTTTAATAAATGAATTGTATAAAGATTATAATATTCATGTGATAGAGGCAAAAAGAAATATTAATTCTAATGGAAAGAAAAGAGGTAAAGTAGAAGAAGTTATTATTACAAATTATGAGAATAAAAAAGGATTTGAGTAATAAATAGTGTATAATATATATAGGAGGTAGTGTATGAGTAAGGAATATTATTATGAAGCAAAAGATTTTAAGCTTATACAAGGAGATTCATTTAAAATACTAAAAGGTATTGAACCTAAAAGTATTGATATGATATTTGCAGACCCTCCTTATTTTTTGTCTAGTGATGGTATTTCTTGCAGTGGTGGAAAAATGGTATCAGTAAATAAAGGTGATTGGGATAAATCTTTAAGTATAAAAGAAAAGCATAACTTTAATAGAAAATGGATTAAATTATGTTATCAATTACTTAAAGATAATGGTACTATTTGGATAAGTGGAACAATGCATAATATATATTCTATTGGAATGGCTCTTGAAGAAGAAGGATTTAAAATAATTAATAATATTACTTGGAAAAAATTAAATCCACCACCTAATATTAGTTGTAGATTTTTTGTTCATTCTACTGAAACAATATTATGGGCTAAAAAGGATATAAAAAATGCAAAACACAAGTTTAATTATTCCTTGATGAGAGAATTAAATGGTGGTAAGCAAATGAAAGATGTTTGGGAATCATCTTTAACAAAACCTAGTGAGAAAAAATGTGGTAAACATCCTACACAAAAACCAATGGAAATATTAGAAAAAATAATATTAGCATCTACTGATGAAGGTGACTTAATACTAGATCCATTTAATGGTAGTGGTACTACTGGAATAGTAGCAAACAAACTTAATAGAAAATATATAGGAATTGAAAAAGAAAAAGAGTATTTAGATTTAACAATTAGAAGAAAGGAGGCAGAAAAGTGATGTTAGAAAATATTAAAAAACAACTTGAATCTGCTTATGAGATAAGAGATATTAATGACATAGAAAAAGATATAGATGAAGGTAAAAATCTACTTAAAAATTCTTCAATAGAAGAAAAGAAACAATACATAAATAAAATAGAAATAAAATATAATTTTTATTTAGAATTGATTAAAGTAGTTATGAATATGAGAGTTGAAAAGTATGGAAAATCATCAGTTAGAAAAATGACTATTGAAGAAGAAATTAGTCAAGATATTGATATATTAATACTTATTAAAGACAAAAAATTGTATGAAGAATTGTTAAAAGTTATTAATAACAATAACGAAAAATTTAATGGAGGTGTAAATTTTTGAGTAGAAATTTTAATGAATGGTTAAGCAAATTTAAAACAAGTATATCAGATTATACTTATTATGTTGATTTCGAAAAGATATACAAAAATGTAGATAAAGTAAAGGTTGAACTTAATATTTTAAATTCATTGATTGGTAGTAAAAATATAGAAGAAGAATTTCAAAATATATTAGTAAAATATCCTGAAACTTTAGAATGTATCCCATTGTTACTTGCAGTTCGTTCACGAGAAATATTTGTAAAAGATGAAATAAACGAATATTTATTTAAGTTTGATAAAATGGTTTATTCTATGAAGGATTATATTAAATTCATGAAAGAATCTGGTCTATTTGATTTATTACAAAATCATATTATAAATAACTTATATGATTACGTTTTAGGTATTGAAGTTGGTCTTGATTCAAATGGAAGAAAAAATCGTGGTGGACATTTAATGGAAAACTTAGTTGAATCATATATCATTAAAGCAGGTTATAAAAAAGATGTTAATTACTTTAAAGAAATGTATTTAAAAGATATAGAAAAGAAATGGAATTTAGACTTAAGCGAAATGTCTGGACATAATACATCAACAAAAAGATTTGATTTTGTTATTAAAACTGATAAACAAGTATATGTAATAGAAACTAATTTTTATTCTGGTGGTGGTTCAAAATTAAATGAAACTGCTAGAAGTTATAAGATGTTAGCACAAGAATCAAAAAAAGTTGAGGGCGTTACATTCATATGGTTTACTGATGGTATTGGATGGAATAGTGCTAGAAAAAATCTTGAAGAAACATTTAACGAATTAGAAACAATGTATAATATTGATGATCTTGAAAATGGTATTTTAGAAAATTTATAAAAAAACAAATCATCCTATAAATTCTAATTGAATTTAGATAATAGGATGATTTTTTAATGCTTTAATATATTATATGATAAAGATTTATTTAATGATAATCTTTTATATCAACCTACAAAGTAGGATGAATTTTGCAAGTACAAAATTAGAATTGTGTACATACGATTTCTTATAAAATAAGGACTAAATCGTGTATGATACACAATCTTCTTATCCTGCTATTTCATAATTTAGTTAATTATGAAATGCTTTAGGATTATAGATAAATTCTTCTATAATTTATGACTTGACTCCTTTAATTATTGGAGCTACTATGCATCATGAAAAGGAGATGATGTTTATGGATATAATGGAGGTTTATGATAGTAAGTCATATTGTTAGGTATGTTTTAAACATATCAAATAATATTACTAAAACAATTCTTATTGCCATAGAATTTATTGGAGGTATTAAACTCTATGGTTAAATACAATGTTAATTTAAAATTTAAAGATGAGGGGAAGTCTTTAAATGAAATAATAACTGAAGTATTAAAAATTGAAATTAAAAAACAATTTATGATGACTTGCAATAATTTAAAAGTAGAGCTACCATGTAATCGTACTCATTATTCCCAAAATGGAAGGAGTTATAATTGATGGTAGGGAATAGTAGTTTTAAAGTAGGACTTTATATAAGATTATCGAGAGATGATGGGAATGTAGAATCAGATAGTATTGTTAGTCAAAGAAGTTTACTTAACCAATATGTAAAAGAAAACAATTATATAGTAGTTGATGAATATGTAGATGATGGATTTTCTGGAACTAATTTTGATAGACCATCATTTAATAGAATGATGAAAGATATTGAATTAGGCAAAATCAATATGATTATTACCAAAGATATGTCAAGATTAGGAAGAGATTATATAGGTACTGGAGAATTAATAGAAAAGTATTTTCCAAATAATAATATTAGGTATATTGCTATTAATGATGGCATAGATACTTTTATAGATAATACCAATAATGATATTGCACCTTTTAAAGCCATAATGAATGATATGTATGCCAAAGATATTTCTAAAAAGATTAAAAGTAGTTTGCACTCTAGAATGAAAGATGGTTTATATGTGTCAGGTAGATGCCCATTTGGATATCAAAAAGATCCAACTAATAAGAATCATTTAGTAATAAATAAAGAACAAGCAGAAGTAGTAAAAATAATCTTTGACCTAGCACTTAAAGGTAATACATATCACTATATAGCACAATATCTAACTGAAAGAAAAATAAAAACACCAGCATCTTATTACAACTATGTATGGAATAAAAAGTGTATAAATACTAATTGTATATCACAAGAATATGGAGTATGGGTAGATACTACAATTAAAGCAATTTTAACTAATAGAATATATACAGGAGATGCAGTGCAAGGTAAGACTAAAAAGATTAACTATAAACTTAAAAAGACAGTTAAAAATAACCCGGATGATTACATTATAGTAGAAAATACACATGAGGCAATAATTGATAGAGCAACTTTTAATTATGTGCAAACTTTACTACCTAAAAATGTTAAAAGACCAGAGAAGAAAAGATTTTATTTATTAGATGGACTCCTATATTGTGGAGATTGCAAACATCGAATAACAATAAGATATCAAAATAAAACTGGAAGAAGTTACACAACTTGTGATTATTATAGAACATATTCAAAATATCATGTTTGTACAACTCATACGAATAATTATGAAGTATTAGAAAATGTAATTTTAGAAAATATTAAAGAAGTTTGTAAAAAATATTTAGATAAAAATAAAATCAAAAATTCTATAGGAAATTTAGAGTTTGAAGATAATACTTTGAAGATAAAAAAACAAATTGAAAGTTTAGAAATTACTAATAATAAATTAATAACAAATTTAGATAAGACATATATGGATAGACTAAAAGGAATAATTGATGAAGAACAATACTTAAGAGTAAGTGAAAATATTAAAATAGAAATAGATAATAATAAAAAGAATATTGATATTCTAAAAAATGAACAAATAGAAGAAAATAAAATAGATAATAAACAAATAGAAAAATATATAAATAAATTTTTATCGCTAGATAATCCAACTAGAGAATTGATAATTAATTTAGTTGAAAAGATTTATATCTATCAAGACAAGACGATAGATATTATATTTACATTTAAAAATGTTACATAAAAATTGTATCAGGAGATACAATATGGAGTATAGCCACAGATTTAGCAGAACAAAATAGTAAAAAATATATTAAGAGTATAGTAAATGATATAAAAAAATTGAATTTATTAGATGATGTAATAATATATGAAGGACAAGAAATATTAATACCTATATATCAAGTTTGATATTTTTATTGTAATGTTTACATAAATGTGATATAATATTTCCTACAAGATTATATTTACTCAGAATACAAATGTAGAGGAGGTATTATATGGAAAATAAAATATTTGTAAAAAAATATTATTTTAAGAGGAAAATATGCCATTATTATAGTATATATGGTAATGTTATATTTTCAAACAATAAAAGTGTAGAGCTATATTTTATACCAAGTAAACATACAGTCGAAATAGTACACAATAAAGAAAGTAAAATATTATCTAAATATGAGAAAGCATTACTTTTAGAACTTATACTTAAAGAATTTTGTACTTTTATAAAAGGTATTTCACATCTTTCGCTAGGAGATGATATTGAAAATTATACTTTAACAGATATTATTAATGATCAACGAGAAGTTTCTAAGAAAAGTATATTATATGAATTTTTAGATAATTATTACTCAAAATACTCTAAAAGTAATTTATTTAAAAATTTGAACAAAATTTATACGCAAATTAACGTTCAAAAAGAAAATATTGGAATAGGTATAGTAACCATTATGCTAGAAAGAAAAATTGATTATTTACAAAGAATAGACATATGTTATTTTCTTAAATATTTTTTAACAGGAAGTGAAAAAAATATTAAATTTAATTTTCCAAAAGAAAATAGAAAAGTATTAAATTTAATACCAATAAGCTAGATAATTTCTAGCTTATTCTTTTGCAGATTGACATAATATATAAGCTATGGTATAATATTATATAGATTTTACAAAATATTTAACTTAAATTTTAATAAATAAGGAGGAAAAAATATGAATAGTGTAAGAATTTTAAAATCATCAGGGGAAATTTTTTATGATGATAATAAAAATTATTGGAAGGCAGATATTTCTACAAATATTCCAAATAGAGAAATTAATATATTTGGTACAACAAGACAACTTAGTGATGAAGAAAGGAGTAATATAATTACTGAAATTCTAAATAAGTTTTGTTTTGGAAATTATTTAAACAGCGAAAGAGATATTTATCTGTGTAAGTTAAAAAATAGAGGTATGTCGAAAAAAGAAGAACAAAATATTGAAGATATGTCTTATTCAATACTTGGTGAATATATAATAGAATTACCTCAAAATAATGATGCAAATTCAATAGTAAAAGATATGCGTAATTTATTTATTAATATAAGAATTTGGGTTAAAGAATGTCTAAATCGTAAAGAGAAAATATCTTGTACACTTCCTTTTAAAATATATGGCAAAAAAAGAGAGATGAAAATATTTTTAAATATGTTCAATTCTATAAAAAATGAATTTGAATACTATTTTTTTAAAATGACTGGTAAAGAAATAGAAATTAAATGTATAGAGAATAAAATGATAAATGGAAAAGCTACAGTAATATTTGATGTTAAAGAGGTTTAAAAGCCTCTTTATTTTTAATTTTTATATATCTTTATATCTTCTTAATATTTTTATATTTTCACTAAAATTTCACTATATTTTAATATGTTAACATATACAATTACTTGATTAATTTTGTATCTAATGATAATATTTAAATATATGGAGGTAAGATATGAGAAATAAAATAAAAAGAACATTTTTAATGTTTTTTATAATTACTTTTTTATTTTCAAATATAAATGCTTTTGAAATTAATTCTAAAGATGAAATTGATGTGGAGGAGACAATAACAATAACATTAAATTTTGAAACAGCTATTGGCGCATATGATTCTTTAGAAGTAACATATAATGAATATACTTTAGAATATGTTTCAGGAGACCCTTTAAAAGAAAATGTATGGCATGATTCTAGCCAAGAACAGCAAGGAATTAAATCTAAAACATATGTATTTAAAGGTAAAGCAAATGGAATTAGTACAGTTGCTGTTAATATAAAAGGAGCAGTTAGTGCAAACGAATCTATGGATGAGCTTGGAGATATAGAGGTATCTAAAAGAATTACAATTGGATCAGGATATGTAAAAGGCGATATAAATTCTGATGGAGCAATAAACTCAATAGATGCATCTATATTAATAGATAAGTATAAAAGAAATAATATTACACAAGACGATATTGATATAGCTGATATGAATAATGATGGTTCAATAAACTCAGTTGATTCTTCTATGATTATAGATATGTATAAAAATAATGAATAAAATCTTCTATATATTTTGCTTGATTAATTTTATATCTAATGATAATATTTAAATATATGGAGGTTTATTTATGAAAAAGAAGATTTTAAGTTTGTGCTTAGTTATTTGTATTATTTTATGTAGTACATGTCAAATTTTAGTTGCTGTAACTACATATCAAAAAGGAGACGCAAATAAGGATGGAATGATAACTTCAGAGGATGCTAGTATAATATATGACATATATCTTTATGAGATAGAAGTAGATGAAGAAATGCTAGAGATATGTGATATAGATGGAGATGGTAAAATTACAGCAACAGATGGATTTTTGGTTATGGATATGATTAAACATAATAATACTATTAAAGGAGACATAAATCAAGACGGACAAATAACGAAAGATGATGGGCTACTACTTGCAGAATTATTTTTAAATGATAATATTAATAATGAAGATAAAGAACTTGTAGATATGAACTCAGATGGTATAATTAATATTAAGGATGCTCAAGAGATATATTATATGGTAGATCAAAATTTTATACTTGGCGATATTAATAAAGATAGAATTATTAATATAAATGATGTTAATAATATAACCAAAAAAATAAATTCAGAAGAAGGACCTACAGTAGAAGATATCATATGTTGTGATTATTATGGAGAGGGAACATTAGATCAAACAGAAGCAGATATATATTTAAATATTTCACTTGCTAAATATAAAAAGGGCGATGTAAATAGAGATGGAGCAATTAATTCTGTAGATGCATCTTTAGTAATAGATAAATACAAAAGTAATAAAGTGTATAAAGATGATTTAAATAGAGCAGATATTAATGGAGATAATTCATTAACTTCAGTTGATGCTTCTATGATTATTGATATGTATAAAAATAACGAATAAGAGAAAAATATAAATAAAAAATAGTATTTAAAGAGGCATTTTGCCTCTTTAAATCGTTTCATTTACTATATTGATTTTTAATATAAACAATGGTATTATATTAGCATAAACAGGAGGTTTATTTATGAAAAAGAAACTTTATATTATTTTAATTGTTTCTTTAATTTGTATTTTAGGAGTATCAACAAACGATATATATGCAGCAAATTTATCAGGAGATGAGTTGTTGCAGGTAAATGGAAATACTATATCTAAAAATACAACAATAACACAAATAAACAATATGTTTGGACAACCTAAGTTAACAACTGATTCTGCATTTGGTGGAAAGGCATATACATATTATGATGATGCCTATACATGGATGTTACATATAGAGACAAATGAAAATGGTAATATAAAAGGATATGGATGTATAAATGGCAATTTTATATCTAGAAGGTATGCGCAAGGAGATAAAGACACATACACATATTCTTATATGTCTGGAACGGTATTAGCTGATGACAATGATTTAGTAAATGGAGTATATGAATATAACGTAACATCTTCTGAAGTAGAAGAATATAAAGAAAGATTTATGCAATCATCCCAATATTTATATGATTTGCAAAAATCATCATTAATTGTTAGTAAGATATTGGCAAATAAACATGGATATTATTTTCCACAAACATATATTAATGAAGATATTTTTTATATGAACGAAGAACTAAAAGATAATAATACAGATATATATACTTGGGCAAAAGATACAGGAAAAACAAAATATATCTCATTAGTTTTATCTAGACCAGATTCATGTTATTATGAACTACCAAACCCTATTATGCTTGGAAAAAATACAGAAAACTATACTAGAGCAGAAAACTATAATTATATATTTTATGATATAAAAGTTCAAGATGAACAAAATTTCACTTTATTTACAACAATATTATTTATTGATCCAGATTTTATGGATGAAAAGGAAGAGGTATCTCTTACAGATACAGAATTATCACTACTTGAAGCTCTAAGAGCAAAATACAAAGAATATAATGAGCATGGACAAGCAATTACAGCTAATTTTGATATAGAACCACAATATGAAGAATTACCTCTTGTAGCAGGAAAATGGACAGATATGGCACTGCTTATGGTAACAGACTATATAAATCTTGCAAGAGTGGGAGCTGGTCTTCAACCTTTAAAACTAAACTCAGATATAGCAGATGCAGCACAACATAAAGCAACGTTAGTAGTATATAATAATATTAAAGGTTATACAAGCGGACACAATCCAGAACAACCAGATGGTGTAAGTGATGAGTTTTATGATAAAGCACAAAGCTATATGACAGAGAATTTATATACAGGTGATATACAGTCAAGTATAGTCGGTGCATTAAATGACGCATATGGTGATCCCGTATCATGTGGACACAGATATAACCTGTTAGATCCATCTGCAACAGAATGGGGAATTGGTGCAGTAGGATCAGGTCTTTCTTGGGGATGGCAATCTGCACAAAAGTTCTCGGGATTTGAAGATTATTCAAATGAGCTTGTAGCTTGGCCAAGCAATGGAATTTTTACAATGGATTTAGCGTACAATGGAATTGGAAATTGGACTGCTAGATTTTATAAAAGATATACTGTATCTTCTGATACAGAGGTAACTATAAAAGCTTTAAATTCAGGTAAAGTTTATGAAATAACAAATGAAAATAAAAATAATAATGGTAAATTTTTGGAAAATGTAAGTAACAGACAAATAACATTTAGAGATGATACTATTACATATGAGAGTGGAGACGTTTTTGAAATAACATTACATAATGTAAAAGATGAAACAAATGGAAAAAATATAGACTATACATATAGAAGTGTATTTTATAGTTTTAAAGATATAAGTGCAGATGAAGTAACTGATATACAAATAAATAATCAAAATGTATCTTTAGGTGTTGGACAAACTAGTCAAATTGAAGCTAAAGTTTTACCAGAAAGTGCAATAGATAAAATGATTATATATTCTTCTACTAATACAGATGTTATTACAATAAGACAAGATGGGCTTATAACGGCAATAGGAGAAGGACAAGCACAAATTAATATATTATGTGGAAATGTATTAAAAACTATTAATGTTATAGTTACCCCTTATCAAAAGGGCGATGTAAATAGAGATGGAGCAATAAACTCAATAGATGCCTCTATGGTAATAGATATATATAAAAGTAATAATACTATTACACAAGAGGAATTAAATATAGCAGATATGAATAATGATCAATCAATAAATTCAGTTGATGCATCAATGATTATAGATATGTATAAAAATAATGAATAAAATCTTCTATATAAATACATCCTTAAAGAGGCAAAATGTCTCTTTATTTTAATTTTTATATTTTACTTGATTAATTTTATATCTAATGATAATATTTAAATATATGGAGGTTTATATATGAAAAAGAAACTTACAATTATAAGTCTAATTATTTGTATGATGTTATGTAATGTTTACCCTTGTTTGATTGCAGCTGTTCCACCAAGACTTGGCATAACATCACCAAGTTCAGGAACAGTAGAGGTTGGCGGTACTATAAAGTATACAGTTAATATATATAATGCTACAGATGTAACGTTAGAAGCATCAGACGTTAAAATTTCTGGTGTAAGTGCGGATATTAGTATAGAAGGCTCAGGTAATTCACAAAGAATAATTGTATTAAGTAACATTCAAGGAAGTATAGGAAGTGTTGGATATATTTCATATATTTCAGGTGGAGTTGCTAAAAATGAAGTTGGAGAAAGTAGAGAAATGAATATAACTTCTACTTCATTTACTATAGTTGCAACATATGAAAAACCAGAAGAGATTATATATCTAAAAGGAGATGCTAATCAAGATGGCCACGTTACTAAAGAAGATGCTGATTATATAAATTATTTATATGAAAATGGAATAAAAATAGATGATGAACTATTAAAAATATGCGATATGGATGGAAATGGTAAAATTACGCCATATGATGCTTTTTTGATAAATATAATGCTTGAAGAGAATCAAAAAATAGGAGATATAAATGGAGATGGGCAAATAACAAAGGAAGATGGAATATTATTAGCAGAGCACTTCTTAAATGATGAACTTACAGATAATGATAAAAGATTAGGAGATGCAAATGTGGATGGTATTCTTAATATAAAAGATGCCCAAGAAATATATTACATGGTAGATCCAAATTTTATGGTTAGCGATATTAACAAAGATAATACAATTAGTATGTTAGATGTAAATTATATTTTAAGAAAACTTAATGATAATAGCTTTACTACAGAAGACATTATATATGGAGATTATAATGGAGACGGGATAATAAATCAATTTGAAATAGATATTATTATTGAATATTTACAATATCTAGAACCAACAGGTGATGTAAATAGAGATGGTGCAGTAAATTCAATTGATGCGTCTTTAGTAATGGATAAATATAAAAATAATAACGTGTATAATGATGATTTAAATAGAGCAGATATGAACGGAGATAAGACATTAAATTCTATAGATGCGTCAATGATAATTGATATATATAAAAATAATGAATAAGAGAAAAAATAAAAAAAGATATTTAAAGAGGCATTTTGCCTCTTTATTTTTAATGTAAAATGTTTTAATTGACATAATAATAAAGTGGTGGTATAATTTTTATGCTTATAACTAATATTAAAATTTAATTAAAATTAATTAAAAAGGAGGTTTTTTATGATTATAATAATAAATTCTGTTTTAACTATAATTTTTATATCAATAGGACTATATTTTAAGATTCAAAATGATAAATATAGCCATACACATATTGGTGCTCAATATGAGGTTAATTCATATAGCAAATTACGAAATAACTTTAATAGCTTATATCTTTTTAAAATTAAGAAAATAAAAAATAAGATAATCAAAAATAAGAAAATAAGTTTAGCAGAAAAAGAAGTTTTAAAAGACTTTTTTATTCATTATCACATAGAGCCTAGTGATATTACGTGGATAAAAGATAGTAATTTAAAGAGTTATTTATTTTCTACTACACAAAATTATATAATAGGTAAGGAGAAAGATGTTATGATAAATTTATATAATGATACAGATAATTTTTTTTATAAAAATAATTTTGAAGATAAGAAAAAAATTAACTGTCGGTATATTAAATAATTACTGTGAAAATTTAACAGACATAAATTTCAAATATGATCCTGCTATAGGTAGAGATAAAGAACTAGAAAAATTAATGCTTACTATTTTAACACCACAAAAATCTGCTCTTTTAATTGGAAAGGCGGGAGTTGGAAAAACTAGTATTGTTGAAGGACTTGCATATAGAATATCAAATAACAACGTACCTAAAGCTCTTAAAGACTTTACTATATATAAAACTAGTGCAGCTATATTAATTAGTGGATGTATCTATTCTGGAATGTTGGAAAAAAGAATAATAGATATTTTTGAAGCATTAAAAAATCAAAGCAATACTATACTTTTTATAGACGAAATTCATACTTTAATTGGTACAGGAAAAAGTAATGATCAAAATACATTAGATATTGCTAATATAATCAAACCATATATAACTAATGAAAATATATATTTAATAGGAGCAACAACAGATTATGAATATAAATATTATATAAAAGAAGATCCTGCATTTTCTAGAAGATTTTCTACTATAATAGTTGAAGAACCTAAAGGACTAGTTTTAGAAAAAATATTAACTCATACATTATATAAATATTCTAAAATGTATAATATAAAAATAGACAAAAAGCTAGTAGACGTTATTAGTGTATATCTAACAAATTATACTAATAAAGAATATATAAATGATATGTATGATAATGATATAGTTAATCCTGATCTGGCTATAAGCATTATAGCTTATGCATATGGATATGCTAGACTATATGATAAAAAAGCTATTACTTTTGATGATTTTATACATGCATATAATATGTGCGATAAAGTAAATAAAAAAATAAAATCAAGTGATATAAGTTATGCAATAAATAATTATATTAATAGTTCCAATATAATACAGTTTAAGCAAATTAAACGTAAATAGTTATAATAAAGAGGCAACAATCCTCTTTATTTTTTTATATTATTTTGATATAATTACTTTATATAGCACTAAAGAACATTTGTTTTTTACTACAAAATATTTTAATAGGAGGATTTAAAATGCAAAAAGAAAAATCATGTGGAGCAATAATATATAATAAAAATAAAGAAGTTTTAATAGTAAAGCATAATGCAGGACATTGGGATTTTCCAAAAGGACATGTAGAAGAAAATGAAACTGAAATACAAACAGCTATAAGAGAAGTAAAGGAAGAAACAGACATAGATATAACTATTTATAAAGAATATAGATATGAAATACATTATAATCCTAAAGAAAATGTAGATAAAACTGTAGTATTTTTCCTTGCTAATAATGTAAATAATAATGCTAAAAAACAAGATGAAGAAATAGCAAATATAGGATGGTTTAAATATGATGAAGCATTAAATATATTAACTTATGATGATGCAAAAAAACTTTTAAAACAATCATATAAAGATTTAAATAATTTATAAATTTAATAAATATTATTATTGTATGATGATACAGGTATTATTAATAAAGAGGCAAAAAAAGAAAGAGCAGATTTTTTCTGTTCTTTCTTTTCCCTTAATGGGTGAGCGGAGGTGATTGCTCCTTTTTTATTTTGTCTTTACTAAAAAGCAAAATATATATATTCAGATAATATAATACCAACTAAAGTTCCCTCCAGATTTTAAAATAAAACAGTTTATTATATAAATTCATAATAATTATTAAATTTTAAAAAATATCATAATCATCCTAGCCATAGATAATTACAATTCGAAACCTTAGTATATTATGGATAGAAATATTATATTATCTAGTTATTTTTATATATTATAATAATAAAATAAATGAACAAAGCTATTATTAAATGCCTTTTAGTAAAAAACTAATGCATATATATTATAATACTTTTAAAAACAATTGTCAAGTGTTTTAAACAAGATATTAAAAATAGAGCGGGCTTTTCCCACTCTATAAATTTTCTTGTAATTGTTTTTTACAAGAAGAGATGTAATATGTTGTAATTTAATATTACTAAATTACAAAAATAGTGTATTATATAAATTTTTTTATTGATATTTAATATAAGGTATTTCTTATATTAAAATTAAACATAATTTAATTGTATTATCAACAAAAAATATTTAGCTATAAAATGCACTACAAAAGGGGATATGCATTATTAATTATAATGCAATGGAATATATTTTTTATTAAATAAATATTAGTAATAATAAATTACGAACTAGATTATAACATTGTACCTAGTAAAAGTCAATATTTTTTGTTAAATTTACATAATAAAGTAGGGTAGATTTTAAGATAAAATAAATTAATCAAAATATAGAAATATATATTAAAAATATATTAAAACAAAAAGTAAGATAATTATAAAATAAGTAAGAAAATAAGAAAAAAGAAAGTTATAGAAAAAAGTTTAAGTTTAAAATTATTAAAATAAATAGTAAAATATCAAAATAAAAAATCACAATGTTTTTAACTGAATACAAAAGGAGAAGGGATAGTAAAAGTAGTCAAAAAGAAATTTACATGATTGCGCAAAATAATAATTTTGTGAAAATAGGAGTAGGATTTTATTGACTATTATTACTATATATGATATATTGATACTATACTGCTATATTGTAATTAGTTTTAATATTTACTTAATTAACAATTTAGTTATATTTATTTTTTATAACTTTATATACCTTATTATATCTTTACTATATCATATTAACTTACTTGCTAATATTACTAATTACTTTATTATAATATTTAAATACTACTATTTTAGTATTTAAATTTAAAAAAAGTTTTATATTTGCCTTTTAAAAGCTTTTTATAAAATTCTTTGCCATGTAACTATATTACCTACATTATAAAAGTGTCTTAAAATGGCAATATGAGCGTCACTTTTTTGGAGGTTTTTATATGTATGACGATTTACCAAATTTTGTTAAAGATTTCTTAATATATATGCAAAATATTAAAAATAGATCTAAAAGTACAATTCGTGAATATCATTATGACTTAAGAGATTTATTTAGATTTTTAAAATTATATAAAATTGATAAAATTAAGTTTGATAATATAACTGATGAATTAATTGATAAAACTGATATTGTAAATTTAAATAATGATTTTATAAGAAAAATTGAATTAACAGATTTATATGAATATTTAAATTACTTATCAAACATGCGTTCGGATAAACCCGCAACTAGAGCTAGAAAAATTGCTGCAATAAAATCTTTTTTTAATTATGTAACCTTTAAGCAAAAAATATTAGATAAAAATCCTGCTGTAGAGCTTGAGACACCTAAACTTGGAAAGAGATTACCTAAATACTTATCTTTGGATGAAAGTGTAGCTCTCCTCCACTCTATTGATGGAAAAAATGAAAAAAGAGATACTTGTATTATAACACTATTTCTTAATTGTGGACTTCGTTTATCTGAGCTTGTAGCAATCAATTTTAAAGACATTAAAGGAGATGTATTAAATGTTATAGGTAAAGGAGATAAAGAACGCTCTATTTACCTAAATGAGTCTTGTAGAAAGGCTTTAAAAGAATATATAGCTGTACGTCCTAAAGATGTAAAAGATCATGATGCATTATTTATATCTGAACGTGGTACTAGAATTGGAAGAAGAACTGTAGAAATGATGGTTAAAAAGTATATTACTTTAGCTGGCCTTGATCCAAAAAAATATTCTCCACATAAATTAAGACATACTGCAGCAACTCTAATGCATAAGTATGGTGGCGTTGATATTCGTTCTCTTCAGCAAATATTAGGACATGAGAGTGTTTCTACTACTGAAATATATACTCATGTTGATAGTGAACAAGTAAAAGAAGCTTTAGAAAAAAATCCATTAAATAATATGTAATTAATAAAAACTCAAATAAGAGGTGTTTTGCCTCTTTATTTGAGCTTTTATATATTTATATTTTATATATTTATATAATATTTATTCATCATTTTCATTTAATTATGTAATTATTGTTTTTACTATTTTAAATTATATTTCATTATTTTTATACATGTCAATTATCATAGAAGCATCTACAGAATTTATAGAGTTGTCATTATTCATATCTGCTATATTTAGTTCATCTTGTGTAATAGCATTATTCTTTTTATACATATCTATAACCATTGATGCATCTATTGAGTTTATAGCTCCATCTTTATTTACATCACCTTTTTCAAATTTATTATCTAATAAAACAAATTTTATATTATTTTCTAAGGCATATTTATGTGCTATAGAGTCTGTATTAGTATATATAGTAAAATTACTTCCTATATTATAAAAAGCGTCTTTACCAATATTTATTACACTATCAGGTATATATACTTCCTTTAAACTTTCTAATTTTTCAAAACAGTAATCTTGTATTTCTTTTGTTCCTTCAGATATTACTATTTTGTCAATATATTCTAAATTAGATAAAGTTCCTTTTTGTAGTATTTCTATAGGTTTTAATTCTACTTTTTCAATATGATTTGGTATAAATACTATATATGAATAATCTTTAGAATATAAAATATTGTTATAATCCGAATAATTTTCATTATTATTGTCTATAGCTATCTTTTTTAAAACATTATCATTTTGCGCATTATTTATTATATTTTTAATGTTCTTATTTAAATTTAATTCTTCAGTATTATTATTTAATGTAGATGTACAAAATGTAGTTATTTGTAATCCATCTATTTCATCTGGTATAGTTACTATTTTATTATTTGTTTTATTTTCAATTATTGCTACACCATCATAATATGTATATCCATAGTTATCATCTTCTAATAATATAGAATGTATATATGTAGGTGTAAAATATGAATTAGTATAAACTGCATCATAATCTTTCACATCATATCGTATTATATAATTTGTTGGATCTATTAATATCCAATTATCTTTTATATTAGTTAAACACCAAGCATGTGCACCAAAATATGTATTACCTTGTATAAGTATAGTAGGGATATTTAATATATCCATCATAACAGTGTATAAATTAGCATATCCTTGACATACAGCAACTCTATTTATAAATACCTCATATGGATCATTATTTGCGTTACCATATTTAACATTTTCA
The DNA here is from genome assembly GCA_944387375.1 of uncultured Clostridia bacterium. Taxonomy (GTDB): domain Bacteria; phylum Bacillota; class Clostridia; order TANB77; family CAG-465; genus CAG-465. Next base: position 30,739 of record CALXEQ010000004.1, on the reverse strand, counting down.
TGAACCCATTTAAAGATAGTATTCATTTTTTCTTCATCATTTTTACAATTATTTACTAATTCTAATGTGAATTTTTGAATTTCTTGATATTCATTTTCCTTAATATTTATACCTTGTAAATAATTTATTTTACTTAAATCTGCATTGTTTAAAATTTGTATTAATATTTCATTAGCACCTTTAGTATCATTTGCATATATATAGAAATTAGAAGTAATAATCATTAAAGTAAGCGCGAATACTAATATTAATTTTTTTACTTTTTTCTTTTTCATATATAAACCTCCAAATAAAATATATATTAAAATATTATCATTAGATGTAAAATTAATCAAGTAAAATATAAAAATTAAAATAAGGAGGCATTTTGCCTCTTTAAACATATATTATAATATTACAATATTTAATTCATTATATTTACTATTTTAAAAATCCATTTATTATTTCTTGTTCAGCTTGCTTTTCTGAAAGACCAAGACTCATAAGTTTTATTAATTGTTCGCCTGCTATTTTACCAATTGCTGCTTCATGTATTAAGTTTGCGTCAATATTATTAGCATCAATTCTTGGAATTGCAACTACCTTAGCCTTATCCATTATAATAGCATCACATTCAACATGAGCAAAACATTTTGTATTACCTTGTATATTTGAACTAAATTGTTGCTTAGAAGTGTCTTTTGCAATAGAACGAGAAACTACATGAGTACTAGAATTTTCTCCATTTAATTCGACGTAGAAATCTGTTACCGCTTCTTGATTATCTGTTGTCATTATTTTTTCTTTTATTGTTAAATTAGAATCTTCTTTTAAATATGCTTTAGTAGTACGTATAGTAGATGTAACGCCTTGTATTTGTAAAGATTCCATTTCTAAAGAGGCACCTTTTTCAAGATAAATTACAGTAGTAGGATTAAGAATATTTTTTCCATCTCCATTTCCTTCACCATAATGATTTTCTATATATTTTACTTTTGCACCTTCTTCTACATAAAAAGTATGTATTCCATCATGTTCTGAAGTTTTGTGTGAGTCATTGTGTATACCACATCCAGCAATAATAGTCACATCTGAATTTTTTCCAATATGAAAATCGTTATATACTAAATCATTTATATTTTTATTTTCTAATATAACAGGAATATGTACAGACTCATTTTTTGTATTTTCTTTTATTATTATATCTATACCATCTTTATCTTTTTTAGATACGATATTAATATTTGGAGTAGTATTACGTATAAATAATTTACCGTTTTTTCTAATATTATATGCACCTTTTAATTTATTTACATCTATATTAGATATAACTTTTAATATCTTCTTATCCACTGTATTTGGTGTAGTATTATCCATTATGAACTACCTCCTTACAATATCTCTTTCTTTTAGATGAATCTAAAAGTTTAGGAAGAATATATGTTTTCTTACCCATATCTTTTATATTACCATTTTCAAGTATTATTATTTCATCTGCTATATCTAATATTCTCTCTTGATGTGATATTATAACTATTGTATTGTTAGTATTTTTTTTCATATTTTCAAATATATCTATTAAGCTATTAAAGCTCCATAAATCTATACCAGCTTCTGGTTCATCAAAAAGTGTAAACTCTGAATTTTTAAGAGCAAGCATAGCTATTTCTATTCTTTTTAATTCGCCACCAGATAAATTAGAGTCTAATTCTCTATCTATATAGTCTTTAGCACAAAGACCAACATCAGATAAATAATCGCATAATTCACATTTTTTCAGTTTTTTATTAGCTGTAATATTTAATATATCTCCAACTGTTATTCCTTTAAATTTTACAGGTTGCTGAAAAGCAAAACCTATACCTAAATTTGCTCTTTTATCTATAGGCATATCTGTTATATCTATACCATTAAATAATATCTTTCCAGAATCTGGCTTTTCAATTCCCATTATAATTTTAGCAAGTGTAGATTTACCAGAGCCATTTGCACCAGTAATTACAATTACTTTATTTTTTGGAAACTTCAAACTTATATTTTTTAAAATATCTTTTCCATCTCTAGAAAAGCAAATATTTTTTACTTCTAACATAAACATTTCCTTTCTATATAATTTAGTCTGTAGTTATTATACCAAAGTTATAACAAAAAATCTAGTATTTTTTACAAAAAAGTTAATTTAGACTAACATTTCTATAAATATAAAAAAACAAGCCAATAAAGAGGCTTGTAGTAAAAAAATAGATGCCTCTACATTGCTATAGAGGCGATCATAAGAGGTTGATATATGAAAACTAAGGTTTTTCCCTAGCTCGGCATGCTTTTTTATTCTCCCCAAACACCAGCTAAAGTTTGTTTAGCATATGCTTGAGATTCAGCTAAACTATTATATTCTAATGCTTTTTTATTCATTGTAGAATCTAATACTAATTTACCTTCTTTTAAAATTTTAGCATTGTATAAAGTATTTTGATCTGTGTATACATATACCATTGCATACCCATTAGATACTTTTGATTCATCAAAAGCTATATCTACATAAGTACCTTCTAAATCTTGATTTACAAGATATAGAGTATCAGGCATAGATTCTGAATAATCAGCACCAATTAATTTAGCTTTTATTCTTTGATTACCAGCTATTAATGTTAAAACACATTCATCTTCTACTGTAGCAACTTTTACTGTTGTTTTTTGTCCAGCAGATAAACTTCTTAATTCTTCTGGTAATATAGAATCATCTTCTGTTACGTTTGTTTGACTATCAGTTTCAACATTATTTTCTTGTGTATTTGCTGTAACTGTTGTGTTTTGTTGAGTATTGTCGTTAATTTTAAAGTATAAGAATAAACCAGAAATTACTATAATCAAACATACAATACCAACTATTATTTGTGTACCATATTGTTTAAAATAAAATCCTAATTTATTATCATAATACATATAATTAACAACCTCCTTTACATAACATAGAACAATCTACACTTTTATTATAACACTTCTATTATGTAAAGTCAACACTTTATTTCAAATTTATTACATTTTTATGTGATTTTACATATTGGCATTATGCCAAACATTTTGAACATCATCATTTTCTTCTAATTTATCTAAGAAGTTTTGCATTTTCTCTTCCTCTTCTTCAGATAAATCTTTTTTCATAGAAGCTATTTGTCTTACATCAGATTCAACAATAGTTACACCAGTTTTCTCTATAGCTTCTAATACATCTGAAAAAGTATCTGGTGATGTAAATATTTCTATGTATTCTTCATCTGAAACAAAATCTTCAGCACCAGCATCTAATGCAGTCATCATTAATTCATCTTCATCAATAGAATCATTTTTTTCTATTAATATATATCCTTTTTTCTCAAACATATATCCTACAGAACCACTAACACCTAGTGAACCACCTGCCTTAGAGAATATATGTCTTACATCTGCTGCTGTTCTATTTTTATTATCTGTAGTAGCTTCTACTATTACTGCTACTCCACATGGTCCAAATCCTTCATATGTTATCTCTTCATAATTTGCACCATTTGAATCTCCAGCCGCTTTTTGAATACATCTATTAATATTATCATTAGGCATATTATTTGCCTTACATTTTGCAATTACATCCCTTAGTTTACGATTGACATTCGGGTCAGGGCTTCCTCCCATCTTAACTGCTACAGTAAGCTCTTTTCCTAATTTTGAAAATATGTTAGCTCTTTTTGTATCTGTGGCTTCTTTTTTTCTTTTGATATTAGCCCATTTACTATGTCCACTCATAACTTTATCCCTCCATCTTTCTTAAATTTTATTAAAAAATAACCGATTTATGTTATTTAATGCCTTTAAATTATATCACTAACTTACAATTTTGTCTAGTATTTTAATAATTTGTTATAAAGAGATATATGAAAAAATCAAGCAAAATTTGCCTGATTTTTAATTTTCTTCATAATATTTACTTATTTTATTTATTGCCTCTTTAAGTAGTCCGTTTTCTTTAGCCTTTTTTAATGCTTCTAAATTTAAAAATAAAGGTCTTATATAGTCTACTTCATCTTCATATTTGTTATTACATTTAGAAATAACTCTGTCTTTATATACATGCAAGATACGAGGATAATTAATAAAATAATCTTCTGTCCATTCTTTGGATGCATATTTTAAATATTCTTCATCTAACAATATACTAAATTCTTCATAAGGCATATATCCTACTTTTTTAGGATCATACATATTATATAACATTATCATTTCTTTTACATGATAATTAATATTTAGTAAATTAGCATTACTATATAATATTTTTACGAAGGTATCTAAAGAATGAATACTATGTAAAAGCTCTAAAAAAGCTCGTTCGTTGATATATAACCCGTTTTCATATATATCAATATTATTATCATTTATGTATTTTATTAGTTGTTTTACTTTTGTATCTTTATATATTTCTTTAGTGGTAAGTTTTATGTTTAATGCTTTAATAAAATCTTTTAATGCAATTTCCATTTTAAAACCCCCTCTAATATTAATTTTAAGTTTATATTAAAAAATCTTTTAATATTATAACATTTATTTTGTATTATGTCAACTTTTATATTTATTGATTATTTTCATTTTTATGTATTTCGTCATATAACTTATCATATAATTCTACTTCTTCTTTATATTCAGGACTTTCTATCAAGTTATCTTCCATATCAAAATCTTTTATTTGTTCTTCACATATTTTTATAGCTGTTTTTATAGAATTCTTGCAACTACTATTTAATAAATTTGATAATAACCTCTTTTGTATCATAATATCGCCTCTTTTACTTTATACATATATTAACATGAATAAATAAAATATACAATAATAAAAAATAAAAAGACACCTTATTAGGGTATCTTTGTTTATTTACTCATTTAATTTAGGATATATTACTTTATACATTTTATAATTATGTATAACTTTTTTTAAATATCTTGTAGTTTCTTTAAATGGTAATTCTATATTTGTTGTATTAAGCTCTTCTGTTATTTGCCCTTGACTTATCCATTTGTCTACATTTCCAATTCCTGCATTATATGAACATATAGCTAAATAATAATTACCGTTATATCTACTTATTAAAGAGGCTAAATATTGACATCCAAGCTCAATATTTATATCCTCATTATATATATTTTCTTCATCTAATGAGTCAACAGAATTTGTAATTTCATTTACTTCTTTTGCAGTAGATTCTGTAATTTGCATAAGGCCTCTTGCATTTTTAGAAGATGTGGCATGCTTATCGAAACCACTTTCAGCATTAATTACTGCAAATACTAAGTATGGGTCTAAATTATACTTTTGAGAATATTCTAATACTTCATCTTTATATTCTAGTGGGTAAACATATGTTTTTATACCTATAAATCCACATACAACTAATATTAAAAATATAATAATTAAGCTATATGAAATTACCTTTTTCTTCATATTTACCTCTCTTTCAATAAATATTATTTAGCATCATACCAGCTTTTTCCTACGTTTAAATCAACATCAAGTGGTATATCAAGCTTTACAACATTTTCCATTGCTTCTTTCATAAGCAACTTAACTTTTTCTATTTCATCATCATAAGTTTCTACAATAAGCTCGTCATGTACTTGCATTACAAGTTTTGATTTTAAATTATTTTCTTTTAGTACTTTATATAGTTTATTCATAGCAATTTTAATTATATCTGCAGCACTTCCTTGAATAGGTGTATTCATAGCTATTCTTTCGCCAAATTGTACTATATTTTTATTTTTGTTTTTTAGTTCGGGAATATATCTTCTTCTATTAAATAAAGTAGTTACATATCCTTTTTCTTTTGCCTCTTTAACTATATTTTGCATAAATTCATGTATTCCCTTATATTTTTCAAAATAAGTATTAATATATTCTTTTGCTTCTTTCCATGATGTACCAACATTTTTTGCAAGTCCAAATTCACTAATTCCATAAACAATACCAAAATTTACTGCTTTTGCTTTTGAACGCATTTGTTTTGTAACATCTTCTACATTAACGCCAAAAACTTGTGATGCAGTTACTTTATGTACATCTATTCCATCTATAAAAGCTTGTTGCATAACTTTATCTTTAGATATATGTGACAATACTCTAAGTTCAATCTGACTATAGTCTGCATCTACTATTTTTTTATTTTCTGGAGCTGTAAAGAAAGTTCTAATTTTACTTCCAAGCTCAAGTCTTATAGGGATATTTTGAAGATTAGGTTCTACACTGCTAAGTCTTCCTGTTGATGTTACTGTCTGCATAAATGTAGTATGTATTCTAGAATCTTCTTTTATAGTTGCTTTAAGCCCATCTACATAGGTAGATTTTAATTTCATTGTTTGTCTATATTCTATAATTAATGGTATTATCTCATGATATTCCTCTAGTGACTCTAAAACATCTTTATCTGTCGAATATCCTGTTTTTGTTTTCTTTTTTGTAGGTAATTTTAATTTATCAAATAAAATAGTACCTAGCTGTTGTGTAGAATTTATATTAAATTCCTCACCAGCAAACATATATATTTCTTTTTCAAGTTCTTCTATTCTTTTACTTATTTCTTTTCCAAACTCTTCCAATTTTTCTTTATCTACATACATTCCAACTGTTTCCATACTTGCAAGTGTTTCAGAAAGTGGCATTTCTATAGAATAGAATAGTTCTAGCATATTATCATCATTTAATTTTTTTTCAATTATCTTTCTAGAGTTAAATATTCCTTTTGTAGCTAATGCAATATCTAATAATAATTCATTATCTATTTTTTCTAAATCTTGTTGATTATCAAATAATGATAATTGTACTTGTTTTTTTGCATCATTTTTTATATTTAAATTTATATTAAATAACTCTTCAAGTATTCCCTCAAACTTATAGTTTCTTGTTGAATCTAATAAATAACATGCAATAAGTAAGTCATATTTAAAATTATTTATATTATCACAAATGTTAGTAAAAATAAAACGTATATCTTGTTTTATATTATATCCTAATTTTTCACAGCTAGAATTTGCAAATTTAGTTAATGTACTTTTTATATATTCTTTTTTATCTTTCAATAAATCAAAGTTTAAAATATAGCATTTATCATCTTTTTCTGAATAAAAAGATAAAAAGTTTCTATCATTTATACTCAAAATATTATTAAATGCTTGATTAGTATCATTTATATTTAATATATATGCTAATTCTTTATTTTTAAATAAATCGTCTAAAATAGAATAATAACTACTATAATTTGAATTGTCTATTACTATAATGTTTTTAATATCCATGCTGATTTTTGATTCAGCTAATTCATCATTTTCTATATCTAAATTATCAAAATCATATTTTGCTAAAAACTTATTAAATGATAATCTTTTAAATAATTTATATACTTCTTCTTTATTTACTTCGCATACCTTATTTTCTTCATAATTTAAATCTATAGGTACATTTCTATTTATTGTAGCAAGTGTATAACTAAGTCTTGCCATTTCTTCATCATTTTTTAATTTTTCTATTATTTTTGCACTAGCATCTAAAGTATCTATATTTTTATATATATTATCTAAAGTAGTATATTTGTATATTAAATTATATGCTGTTTTTTCCCCTATTCCCTTTACTCCCGGAATGTTATCTGAGGAATCTCCCATTAACGATTTTATATCAACAATTTGATATGGTTCAATTTGCTTTTCTTCTTTTAAAAGTTCAGGGGTATATACAGTATAATCTGTTTTTCCCATTTTACTAGATGGAAAAATTATACTAGTTTTATCTGATATTAGCTGATATGAATCTCTATCACCAGTTAAAATATATGTAAAAATATCTCTTTCTTTATTTTGTTCATTTAAAGAGGCAATAGTTCCAAGTATGTCATCAGCTTCATAGCCTTCCATTTCAAATATATGAATATTCATAGCCTTTAATACTTCTTTTATTATAGGCACTTGCTCTTTTAGCTCGTCTGGCATACCTTTTCTTGTTCCTTTATATTCTTCATACATTTTATGCCTAAATGTAGGTGCTTTAAGATCAAATGCTACTGCTACATAATCTGGATTAAATTTATCTATAATCATATAATAAATATTTAAAAATCCAAATACAGCATTAGTATGTATTCCGTCTTTTGTAGTCATTCTTGCTCCTGCAAGTCCATAAAATGCTCTGTTTAATATACTGTTACCATCAACTATTAAAAATTTTTCCATTTCCTACTCCTTTATTTATCCATTTCATATAATATATCTTTTGTCCTGTTTTAGTATCTTCATCTTCTCTTACTATTTTAAAATCATTATCTGTAAAAAAATTAATACTATTAGCCTCTTTAAACACTTTTACTTCTAATATACTATGATTTTTCTTTAGTTCATTTAAAAGAGCTGTTCCAATACCTCTATGCTGGTATAAAGTATCAACATAAAGATATGAAATACATTCTTTGTCTATCATACCGACAAATCCTAATATATCATCTTTATATTCACAAACTAATATATTTTGTAAATCTAAATTGTCATAAAGTATTTTACTTTCATTTTTAAAATAATCTATAGGTAAAAAATTATATTCATTTAAAGCTGCTTGATACCATAAACTTATTACTTTATCTTTTTCATCATCAGATTTAAAATTTATACCTCTTATCATATAAATCTCTCCCATACAATATTTGCTACCTCTAAACCTCTATCAGTAAGTTTTATATTGTTATTTTTTCTTTCAAGAAGTCCTTCAGTTATAAGTTCATTTATATCGTCTAGGAATATATCATTTATATCTTTTTTATATCTTAATTTAAAATCATTTATATTTAATCCAGCTGTTTTTCTAAGTGAAAGTATAATGTATTCTTTCATAAGTCCAAGTAAATCCATTTCTTCTTTTTCTATAATAGTATCTTTATTTGATAATATATCATCTATATATTCTTCAATATTTGTCTCATTTTTATACCTTGTTCCACCAAAGAAGCTAGAAGCATTTACCCCAAATCCTAAATATTTATCTTGATTCCAATATTTTAAATTATGTTTAGATTCAAAACCCAAAAGTGAATAATTAGATATTTCATATCTATTATATCCATATTTAGGTAAAGTTTCATTTAAATATTTATACATTTCATATTCTTCATCTTCTTCTACTAAACTTATATATCCTTCTTTAAGTAAAAATGCAAGCTTTGTATTTTCATGTACTTCTAAATTATATATAGATATATGTTTAATATTTTTATCTTTTAAATTTACCACATAATCTACTGTATTTTTAAACATTTCTAAATTCAAATTAGGTAGTGGATATATAAGATCGACAGAAATATTATTAAAACCTACTTTATTTATAATATCTAAAGATTTCTCAAAGTCTTCTTTTGTATGTACTCTTCCTATTGCTTTAAGAATTTTATTATAGTTAGATTGAAGTCCGATACTTAATCTATTAATGCCACTTTCTTTATATATTTTAAGTTTTTCTTCTGTTATACTATTTGGATTTAATTCTATTGTTATCTCTTTTATATTTTCTTTATTTACAAGTAGATAAATAGTATCAAGTATTTGTTTTATATATTTTGCATCTATATATGAAGGTGTACCTCCACCTATATATATTGTAGATACATCATATTGACTTAATATTTCTGCATTTTTTAGTATTTCATTACATAATGCATATATGTATTTATCTATTAATTCATCTTTATTTTGATATGATATAAAATCACAATAATAACATTTCTTTAAACAAAAAGGTATATGTATGTATATTCCTATTTCATTATTCATTTTTGTTCTCCTTTTAGTCTTTTTTTATTCTATCATAAACATTTTTTCATTTCAAGAATAAAAAATAACTATTAAAGTCACAAGAATATTATTATGTAAAAAGATATGTATTCTACTCCAATAAATACTTAATTTTAAGCTACATATGTAGTATAATTTAATCTCATTTAAAATATTAACTCAAATATTAATATATAAGGGGGAATGTTTATGTTAACGCTTGTTTTTTTACTTACTTGGTCTGCTATACTTACTTATATTGGAATTAAAAGTGGAATAATTAAAATGCTTTTGTTTAGTTTGTTTAGTTTGTTAGTTTTTATTTGCTTCACAATATTTTCGCTTGGTATCATATTTATGTTTTTTTATTTAATATAGTCTCATATTTTTAAGATATTAATTCCAAATATTTAAAAGTAAGTAAATTATATTCTTATGTAAAAATAGCAAAAGAAAAGTTGATATTAAGATTATAATTTTTTAATATCAACTTTTTTATAATTTTTAATATTATATTTCATCAGCTATTTGCATTAATTTATCTAATCTGTGTTTTAAACCGGATTTTGATACTTTGTTTTTTCCTTCTGTTTTAGCTGAAATTTCTTCAAGAGTTGCTGTTGGATATTTTTCTCTTAAAGAGGCAGTATATTTTAATTTTTCAGATAGCATAGAAAATCTTCCATTATTTTTTATTTTCTTTATTGCTTCTAATTGTTTTAATGCAGAATTTACAGATTTTGTCATATTAGCTATTTCACAATTACTCATTCTATTTTTAGTATTATTTACGTCTTTTACTACTCGAATTTCTTCAAATTGCAACATACTTTTATTTGCTTCTAACAAACTTAACATATATGATATTTGTTCTGATTCTTTAAAATATACTACATATACATTTGCCTTTGGCCTTTTTACAAGTTTAGGTGTAAAGTCTAAAAGTGCTAACATATCTAGAAAATACTCTGCACATGATTTATTTTTAAAACTTGCTTCAAATCTATAATCATTTTTTGGATCTACTATACATCCACTTGCTAAAAATACACCTTTTATTACTGTTTTTATTTCTTCTTCAGATAAATTTGATATCTCAAAATAATCACTAAAATCTTTTAACAAATCATTTTTATATTGTGCTTCTGTTAAATACTCTCCAAACTTTTCTGCTTTTATTAAATATGGATCTTTATTTTTATCGTAAAATTTTAATATTTCTTCTCTTACTTGCCCTGAAAACGACATATTATCCCCCTATCATTTCCGCCATAATCTTTTAATTCTTCTATTATTTTATACTCTTTATTTTCATTTAAAATTTGTTTTATATCATCTAGTTGGTCATATCCTATTTCTAAAATTAATAGTCCATTTACTTTTAATACCTCTTTTGCTTCTTTAACAATTCTTCTATATATACTAAGTCCATCTTTTCCTCCATCTAAAGCAAGATGTGGTTCTTTTTTTACTTCTTCTTGTAAAGTAGGAATAACATCTGTTTTTATATATGGTGGATTTGATATTATCATATCTACTTTTAAATCTTCCATATCGCTGTTTTCTATTTCTTTTACTGCTGTTTTTATTTCTTCTATCTTTTGGGTTAATAAATCTGACTCTGTAACTTTTACTTTCTCATATACTCCATTTGTAGTAACATTCCTTTTAGCAATACTTAATGCACTTTTAGATATATCTAGAAGTTCAATAGATGCATTTTCTACATTAATATTTTTTATAATTGATATTCCTATTGCACCACTACCCGTACATAAATCTATTAATTTAGTTAAGTTTTCATTTTCTATATATTTAATTGCCTTTTCTACTAATACTTCTGTATCTTGTCTTGGAATTAATACATTTTCATCCACATAATACTTTTCTTTATAAAAATACTGCTTGTGTGTTATATATTGTAATGGATATTTTTCATTATAATATTTATCTAACAATCTATCTGATTCTATTTCTTGATTTATTCTTAAAAGCATTGTATCTTTATTTAAAAATATCATGTTTCTATCTACTTTTGTTACATATTCAAGTATTGCATATATATCTTGCACTTCATATTCTTTATTAGACAAGTTTTTATGAATATAATTAGTTATGTATTTGTTAATTTCTATTCCGTTTTTTTCTCTTATAGATGCAACTATACCATACATAGCAACTTCTATCATATCATCTGTTGGCTCTTTTGTTGTTACAAGTTGTATTAAAGTTGCTGGATAATTTATAACATCAAAAGGTTTTGGAAGAATCGAAAAAATATTTACAATTTCATATGCTATTCCCATATTTAGTATTGTTAAAAGTATCATAACAATATCTTTTAATATTAAATTTTCTATTGGTATAAGTACACTTAATATTGTAAGTATTATAAAATATACTACAAAGTTTCCACCACATCTTTTATGAAATCTTGATGATTTTTTTATATTTTCTATCGTAAGTCCTTCTTCTCCAAATTTTTCGTATGTATTTACTGCTTTATGCTCTGCTCCATGATACATAAACAATATATTCAATTCTTTCGTAAATTTCATAGAAATTAAATATATTAGAAATTCAAATAAAATTATACTTATTTGTATAATGTTTCTTAGATCACTTTTAAAAAAAGCAGATACTAGTATTGGTATACTAATACATATAATACATATTATTAAATACAAATACATTATTTTTTTATTACTTTTATTATCATTTTCTCCACTAGAATCCATAAATGTGGGAGCCGCATTGTTTAATTGCGAAGATACACCAATTATTCCTCTTAATATAGGGATATTATCTATTATACTTTTATTCTTATTAAATTCACTTGTCTTACATCTTATAATTTTATTATTTCTTTGAGCAATAACTTGCCTATAATCTGAACTAAAAAGTATTCCATTAAATAAAGCTACTCCTCCTGTGTGAACTTTTTTATTATTCATTTTATCATTTTCTCCTCTGTTAAATTAATATTACATTAATTATTATATCAAAAAACAGAAAAAAAGAGTACCCATGTAGGCACTCTTTAATATATTTATATTATTATTTTTGGTTTAAACCATATTTTTCCATAAATTTAGCCGCTCTACCTTTATTAGATATTGCTTGTTTTTGACCAGTGAAAAATGGATGACATGCACTACATGTATCAACTCTCATTTCTTCTTTTACTGAACCTGTTTCAATAACATTACCACAAGCACATCTAATTGTAGCTTTTCCATAATTTGGTTGTATATCTTTTTTCATTTTTTTCACCTTCCCCGTTTCAGTTTTAAATAGTTACTTTGTTATTTTAACATAATTAGAACAAAAAAACAAGTTTTTTTTAGCAACTTTTTGAAAATAATATTTATTATATCAAAATATATCTATTATATTATTTTTACATATAATGTATTAGGAGGTGATACATATGTTAAATCCAAAGAAGTTTTTAAATTCTTTTTTATGTTCAAGTAATGTAAAGCTTCCTTTATCTAATTTTCATTATATTACTGGTAAAAATATTTATCTATTTTCTAATTTAGCTAGTGTAGAAAATACATTATCTTGTTTTACCAATAATATCTCATATTATTTAAATTCCTTCAAGAAGAAATATAAATGATAAAATTATTGTTTTTTTTGCTTTTGTATGATATACTCAATGTTGATTTTTAAAATTTAGATTGGAGGAATTGTATATGGAAAAATTTGTAGTCCATGGACCATGTCGCTTGGAAGGTGAAGTTTATATTAGTGGTGCAAAAAATGCTGCTGTTGCCATTTTGCCTGCTACTCTTCTAGTTAAAGGAAAATGTCATCTTGAAAATGTACCTGACATTAGCGATATTAGAGCATATTGTAAGATACTTGAGTCATTAGGCTCAAAAATAGAATATATATCTAAAAATGAACTTATTATAGATAATTCTGGTGTAACATCTGCTATTGCATCTTATGAATTAACTAGTAAATTTAGAGCTTCATACTATTTATTAGGAGCTTTAATAGGAAGATTTGATAAAGTACAAATAGGTCTTCCTGGAGGTTGTAAACTTGGTGCTAGACCTATTGATCAACATATAAAAGCATTAAAAAAACTTGGTGCTAAAGTTGTTGTACGTAACGGTAATGTATATGCATCTAAAACAGAACCTTTAAAAGGTGCCAATATCTTCTTTGATGTGGTATCTGTAGGCTCTACTATGAATGCAATACTTGCTGCTACTCTATCTGAAGGTACAACGGTAATAGAAAATGTTGCCAAAGAACCTCATATAGTTGATTTGGCAAATTTCTTAAATTCTATGGGAGCAAAAATAAAAGGTGCTGGTACAGATACAATAAAAATTACAGGTGTAAAAGAATTAACTCAAAAATCTAGTTATTCTATTATTCCAGATCAGATTGAAACTGGTACTTTTATGGTTGCAGCTGCAGCAACAAAAGGTGATGTTTTAATTAAAAATTGTATACCAAAGCATATGGAACCTATAACAGCTAAATTAATTGAAGCTGGTGCGCAAGTTGATGAATTTGAGTCTAGTATTAGGGTTACAATGGATAAAAGACCTACTTCAATTAGTATAAAAACAATGCCATATCCAGGTTTTCCAACTGATATGCAACCTCAAATGTCAATTTTACTTGCACTTGGAGATTCAACTGGCACTATAGTAGAAACAATTTGGGAATCAAGATTTCAATATACAGATGAGCTAGCAAAAATGGGAGCTGATATATCAGCTCACGGTTCTACAGCTATCTTTAGAGGTGTAGAACAGTTATATGGTGCTCCTGTAAAAGCACATGACTTAAGAGCAGGTGCTGCAATGATAATAGCTGGTCTAGTAGCAGAAGGTGATACTGAGGTTTCTGATATACATCACATTCAAAGAGGGTATGAAAATATAGTTGAGAAATTCTCAAAACTTGGCGCAAAAATAGATTGTATAACAGTTGAGGACAAAGATGAATAAAAATTTTATAGTTCATCCACTATATAGTTCTAGTTCAGGCAATATGACGCATATTGCCTGTTCTAATACTAATATTCTAATTGATGTTGGTGTAAGTTATAAAGCAATTAGAGAAGGTCTTTCAAGTATTAATCTTACTTTAAATGATATAGATGCTATATTAATTACTCATGAACATATAGATCATATAAAAGGTCTTCCGCTTTTGTGTAGAAAAAATAATATTCCAATATTTACATGTAAAAAAACAGCAGAATATATAAAAAATGAATTAGAAAGCAAAAATATTCAATATAATAATATATTTCCTATAGAATATAATCAGCCTTTTATTATAAAAGATATACAAATATCTGCTTTTGAGACGTCACACGATGCTCTTATGCCTTGTGGATACAAACTTAGAAACACATCTTCATGTATAACTTTTGCTACAGATTTAGGATATGTTTCTGATGATGTTTTTAATAATTTAGATTGTAGTAATTATACAATTTTAGAATCAAATTATGATGAAACAATGATTGATTTTGGAAAATATCCTTTTCCCGTAAAACAAAGAATAAAAAGTAATATTGGCCATTTATCCAATGATGTTTGTGGACAAACTATTGCAAGACTTGCTCAAAATGGACACAGTAGATTTCTTCTTACACATCTTAGTGAAAACAATAACACACAAGAAATTGCAAGACAAACTATTGAATCAATTTTAAAAGAAAATTCTATTGATATATCTAAAATAGAAATTAATTTTGCATCAAAAACATTATCTAATGAGGAGTATATAATATGTTAAATATAAAAATAATATGTGTTGGAAAAGTAAAGGAAAAATCATTAAAAGAGCTAATTAATGAATATACTAAAAGGCTATCTAAATATGCCAAATTAGATATTATTGAATTAGATGACGAAAGAATACCACAAAACGCCTCTTTTGCCGTTGAAACTCAGATAAAAAATATTGAATCAAATAAAATAATTGAAAAATTATCAAAATATTCGAATTCTAAGATTTTTATTTTAGATTTAAATGGTAAAGAATATTCCTCTGAAGAATTTGCAAATAAAATAAATGAAACACAAACTTATGGTAATTCTAATATTATTTTTGTAATTGGTGGTAGTTTAGGAATGTCACAAGAATTACTAAATATTAGTAAAGATAAAATTTGTTTTTCAAAAATGACATTCCCTCATCAACTTATTAGATTATTTTTAATAGAACAAATTTATAGATCTTTTAAGATATTAAATAATGAAACTTATCATAAATAGTAATAAAAATGAATAGAGATTATTCCCTATTCATTTATTCTTTTTATAGATATTGCTTTTTTAGTTTTATCATCAAACTCTATTTCAATAGCATTAAATATAGCGTCATTTTTTGAACATTCATAATGTAGATATTCACCTGTAGTAAATCTTTGTATTGCAATCTCCTTTTTTAATCCAAGTACACTATCTTTTGGACCTGTCATACCAACATCAGTTATATATGCCATTCCACCATCTAATATTTTCTCATCTGATGTTTGAACATGTGTATGTGTACCATAAACACAATTTACTTTATCACTCAAAAAATACCCCATAGCTATTTTTTCAGCAGTAGCCTCTGCATGAAAATCCACAAAAATATAATCAACATTATTTTCATTTAAAATTTTAATTTGCTCTAAAACTACATCAAAAGCATTAGTTATATTTTTCTCAAGCATCTCTCCCATTGCAAATTTTCCTATTAAGTTTATTACACCAATTTTAATATCATTTTTTTGAACTATAACATTTTTATTACCTACTAAATTTGTAATATTAGCAGGAATTGCAAGCCTTTCTAATTTAGCATACTCACTTGCCATTTCTTTTCTGTAATACATATGATTTCCCATAGTTATTACATCTGCTCCATCTTTTAATATTTCATTATATTCCTTTACTCTTAATCCTCTTCCACTTGCTGAATTTTCTCCATTTACTATGCAAAAATCTACTTTATCTTTTCTTGCTTCAAGTTCTCTTTTTAATCTATCAAGTCCAGGTCTTCCTACTATATCTCCTATAATTAAAACTTTCAATTGATTTTCCTCCCGCATTTTATTATATCTCAAAACTATTTTAAAAGCAAGAAAAAATAGCCTTAATGGCTATTTAACTGAACACTTGTTCCATTTGCTTCTAAAGCACTATATAAAGATTCATTGTTAGAGTCATATATTATTCCATCAATTTCAATTTTAGCTTCATCATATCTACTTCTATCCTTAACAACATTTCGTCTTTTAAATAAGGATTCAACATCTAATTGTCTAGAGTCTTCTTCAGAAGAAAAAATTATTTTAAATGGTTGCCTAACAGCCATTAAATATAAAGCTTTTCTTAAATTTCTATCATCTAATTCTTTATTTCTTATAAAGCTTTCAAAAACAAACTTTTGTGTATATTCTCTACCATCGTTAAGTATAACAGATGGTAATTTTTGAATTTCTCGTCTTTCATCATCTTCATATCTTTCCAATTTTAGACACCTCCTATTACAAATATTAATTTATAATTAGTTTATATTAAACATTACAGATTAATTATACACGCAAATGATTTGCATGTCAATTTAAAAATGGATTTTTTTGTTATTTTTATTTTATTGTAGTTCACAAATAATGTATATTATATATTTGTTTTACAATTTTCACATCTATTACCTATTGTATCTAATAGCTTTTCTTCCTCATATATGTATACGACTTGGCAATTATTGCTACATCCTGCACATTCTTTCTCTCTTATTTTATATTCTATATCTTTAATATTAAGTTTTACTTTATCTCCCTTACTTTCAGATTTTGATATTATTGCTACACCTAAAGCCCCTAAAAGATGTGAATCTTTATCTACATATATCTCTTTATTTAATTTTGATTTAAATGATTCTACTACACCACTATTTCTACTTACTCCACCCTGAAATACAATCTTATCTTCTATTCTCCTTCCTCTTATAAAATTATTGGTATAATTTTCTACTATTGCATTACAAAGACCAGCTATCAGATCTTCTTTTTTATATCCTATTTGAGCTTTGTGTATCATATCTGATTCTGCAAAAACTGTACATCTTGCTGCAATCTTAGCAGGATTATTTGCTCTTTTATAATAATCTTGTATTTCTTTCACTTCAATGCCAAGTCTTTTAGCCTGAGATGATAAAAATGCACCTGTACCTGCTGCACACAATGTATTCATAGCATAATCTATGACAACACCATTTTTTATTATTATTATTTTAGAATCCTGTCCACCAATTTCTATTATAGTAGATACATCTGGATATTTAGATATAGTTCCTACTGCATGTGCTGTTATCTCATTTTTTATGGAGGTTGCTCCTATTATCTTTCCTATAAGTTTTCTTGCCGAACCCGTTGTTCCTATACCATAAATATTATTTAACCATTCCTCTTTGCTTTTTTTTATCAAACTATTAACTAATCTTTTGGATGCATCTATTGGACTTGCATTAGTCCAGATATAATCACTTGCAATTATTTTATTATTTTCATCTATTACTACACCTTTAGTAGAAATAGACCCTATATCAATTCCAACATAATATTTCATTTTTTTCTCATCTCCAACATATCTATAAAAGCCTCCACTCTTGTTTGAAAGCCAGTGTCACTATTTAATGTATCAAAAGTATAAAACATAATAGGAAAAGAATAGTCATCACTAATTTTTTTAAGTATTGGCATAGCATTTATCTCTGGCGTACAGCCAAATGGCTTTATATGAATTACTCCATCATATCCTTTATTTATTAATTCTAAAGTATGTGCAACCGATTCAGTTCCATCTGCACCTATCTTGTATTTTAAATACAGTTTTGAATTATTTAAAAGATTCTTTTGCATTTTATTTTTATCTAAAAGTAGATATGATGCTGTAGTATATCTTTTTACTTTATATCCCTTCTTTAACAAATCCTTTTCTAAAAAATTAGACGAAAAGGAATCCATTAAAGAATATAGCTCTCCAACTATTCCTATTTTTAATTTACCATCTTTTTTATTTATTAATTTATCTATTTCCTTTTTATATTTTATATTTTTTAAACTTATTTCATTAACAGTTTTAATTTTTAACATATCATCTAATATCATATTTTTTATTTTTTTCAAATGTTCTTTGTCATCAATATAACATTCATTATCTCTTATATATGTTATAATGTTATCTGAAAATCTTAATAACTTAACTATAAAATATATTTCTTTTAACAGGCTTTGTACTTTTAAGTTAGAATTTAATATCTTTGCTTTTTTTACTGCTTTAAAAAATTCTAACTTATTTCCATTGTATAAATTTATAAAATCAAAGTCATATCCCATATCTTTTTTTAAAATTTTTTCTTGAATTTGAGCATAATATCCAAATCTACATCCACCACCTATTTGTATTATTACATTTGCTCCTTTATTTAACGAATTTATCATTGAACCAAGTGTATATTTAAATGGAGTACATACATTAGTAGGACTATTCTCTTCACCTAATTCTAAAATTTTTCTATTATTTTTTTCAGGTCTTAATATTTTGCATTTAGATTTGTCTATTATTTTATCTAAAAAATTATAAACTATTCTTTCATATTCACCAATATTTGGGTATGATACAATAATCATATATATATTCTCCCCTCTATAATATCACTAAAACTCTCCATTCTTGTTACTATTCCTATACTTGATGTATTTTCATCAACCATTATTTCAATATATGGGATATTCCTTATTCTCTCTTTTATCATTTCATTAATTAAAGAATCGGTTGCACAAGGAAATCCTGTAATAAATATGCAAGCATCAATAAAATCTATATATTCCTCCACCCCGTTCATAACATTTATACTATTTGAAAAATATACTTGTTCAGATATATTTTTATATCTATTTACCTTATTATTTATGCATGCAAATATAATATTTACATTATTTAAAGATGAAAGTACAAGCTTTTTTATATACTTATCATTTACAATATATTCATTTCCTATTACTAAAACATTTTTTCTTTTAAAATTTATATTTTCAAATTGTTTCATATATCTATTCTTTTCAAATTTCTTTTGCTCTTGTAAAGCATAAAAAGCACCAAAAAATCTATTTTTATGATTAATTTCTAAAGTTATACCTAAATTTATTAAAGACTTAAAATAAGTTATATTTTTTGAATAATCGACATTTACATCTATAAATTTAACATCTTTAAATATATTTGTTAAAATATCATATAAGGCCATAGCCTTCACACAAGCTTCAATATTATTCTTTTCTTTATACACTCTAGGTACAAGTATTGCATCCAAATAGTTATTTTTATATAAATTTACCAACTCTTGCACATGTCCTAAGAAAATTTTACTTGCTATACACTCTTCACTTGTTGCAATCTCTACCCCATCTTCTATAGTCTTTAAAGTAGTATCACTACTTATTACAGTATCTATATTATTATAATTTAAAAACTTACTATACATTGGTA
Organism: uncultured Clostridia bacterium; assembly: GCA_944387375.1. Lineage (GTDB taxonomy): Bacteria > Bacillota > Clostridia > TANB77 > CAG-465 > CAG-465. Next base: position 10,403 of record CALXEQ010000004.1, on the reverse strand, counting down.
TTTTATCTCGAATAAAAAGTGCATTAGGTATTCCAATTTTCATATTATCACCTATATTTATTTTGGGTAAAATTACCAAACTTATACATTTTTTATTTTATATTTTTAATATATTTGTAATTCACAAATATTGTACTATATAGTTTTAAATATACAAAAAAGACACAGCAATTTTAAACTGTGTCTTTCGTCCTAAACAACATTCATAATATACTTTCTCCTTATCTCTACCAGTTAGCCTTGTGCACAATGGTCTCGTATCTTAACGCTCGTATTTCCACCTCATTTTTCATTACTTGACATTCAATGTCTAGTCTTTGATTAGGTTCAATAATAAATATGTCATATTTTTTACAAGTCATAGTCGGACTTATATGCCGATTAGTCTTAAGATCTACTATCTCTGTCTTAACTCTTCTTTTGCCAAATTTATTTACAAAGACAATTTTAAAATCTTGCTGACTAAAAAGTGGACTTTTACTCTTAAAATTACGAGATATTACCTCCTTAATGAGCTCTGCCCGAGGCATGTCACGTTCACAAATAACATCCTTAATGCTAAAAAGAAAGTTTTTCTGTAATATGGTGCATGAATTCTCACCAACATCAATAAAGTAATAGTTTAATTTAAGCATTTTGCTCCCTCCTTTAAATTATTAACTGGATTCCTACATTTAACATTGTCTATATTATATCATCATCTATGTTTGTGTTAATTATAATTATGTGAATATTGTGTGAAAAATAAGTGATAAAATTTGATTTAATTACTATTTTTACCATTTTTTAGATATTTATTTGTAGAACACATATATTATATATTATACCGATTTAAATATTATTTACTTTAAAAAAAATAGAATAAAAAAAAGGAGCTTTCGCCCCTTTTACTTTGCAAGTTCTATTGCTCTTGTTTCACGAACAACATTTACTTTTATTTGTCCAGGATATATCATCTCATTTTCAATTTGATTTGCTATATCATGTGCCATTACTACAATAGCATCATCATCTACTTGATCTGGTTTTACAATTATTCTTACTTCTCTACCAGCCTGAATTGCATAAGATTTTTCTACTCCTTTATATGAGTTACAAATTTCTTCTAATTTTTGTAATCTCTTAATATATGTACTAACAGTTTCTCTTCTTGCTCCAGGACGTGATGCAGATATTGTATCAGCAATTTGAACAAGAACAGCCTCTAAAGACTTAGGATCAACATCTCCATGATGTGCTTCTACTGCCCAAATAACTTCATCTTTCTCTTTATACTTTTTAAGAAGTTCTACACCAAGTGTAACATGTGTTCCTTCTACATCCTGATCAAAAGATTTACCAATATCATGTAAAAGTCCTGCTCTTTTGGCAATATCTACATTAAGTCCCAATTCTTCTGCAAGCAAACCACATAAATTTGAAACTTCTATTGAATGATTTAAAACATTTTGTCCATAACTTGTTCTAAATTTTAATTTACCAAGAAGTTTTATCAAATCTGGATGTAAGTTTAGTACTCCTGTTTCATATAAAGCTCTTTCTCCTTCTTCTTTGATAGTGTTTTCTACTTCAACTTTAGCTTTCTCTATCATCTCTTCAATCTTTCCTGGATGAATTCTTCCATCTGCAATAAGTCTTTCAATAGCAATTCTTGCTACCTCTCTTCTTATTGGATCAAAGCTTGATAGCACGATTACATCTGGTGTATCGTCGATTATTAAATCAATTCCAGTTAAAGTCTCTATAGTTTTTATATTTCTACCCTCTCTACCGATTATTCTTCCTTTTAAATCATCATTTGGTAAAGATACTGTTGTAACTGTAGCTTCTGATGTATGGTCTGTTGCATATCTTTGAATTGTACTAACAATTAGCTCTTTTGCCTTTTTGTCTACTTCCTCTTTAGCATTTTCTTCTTCTTTTCTTATGTATTCTGCCATCTCTTTTGTCATATCATTTTTTAATTCATTCATGATAGCTTCTTTTGCTTCTTCAACACTCATTTTAGCAATTTTACCTAAAGCTTCTATTTCTCTTTGCTTAGAATTTTCTAATTCTTTTTCTTTTTTATTTAGTTCTTCATTTCTTTTAGTAATACTATTTTCTTTTTCTTCAATTAGTGCTGCTCTTTTATCTACCAAATCTTGTCTTTGATTTATTCTATTTTCAAGATCTTGCATTTCTTTTTTTCTAATTTTGGCTTCTGTTTCAAGCTCATCTTTTCTTCTCATCATTTCATCTTTAGCTTGTAAAACAGCTTCTTTTTTTATTCTTTCAGCATCTAATTTACTGTCATTAATAATTTTTTCAGCTTGTTCTTCTGCTGAGCCTATTGAAGCTTCTGCAATACTCTTTCTGTATTTCATTCCAACAAAAAAGAAAATCACAGATCCTATAATAAAACTCACAGAACCTACTATTCCTATTAGCATTTAACTATCCTCCTTTATATTTATTTGTCAATGTACATTTTAAATTCAGTTTATATGTAATAAAAAATTATTAATTATATCTACTGATTATTCCCCTTAGAAATATATTATGTAATTTTAAAAGCATAAAATTTTACAAATATACATCCATTTAGATTATACATTAAATTTAAAAATATAGCAAGAGTTTCATATAATAAATTATTTAAAAAATGTGTCAAAAAATAAAAAAACCAGTAAAAATTTACTGATTTTATATATTTTTCATCTTTTCTATATATTTTTCCAACCCTAATTCACTAAAATCTGCAATATAGCTTACTATATACAAGTTTTCCATACAATTAAAATCTTTTTCATCCGTTATAGTAAAAGATAAAACTGGTTTTTTAGTAAGTTCATGTGCCATTTTAACAAGCTTTAACTGTATTTTATCTGTTAATTTTATTATTCTATATCTTCCCTTATATATAGAATTTTCAATTTTATCTAAAAGTTTATCTCGTTTTCTTTTTATTTTTAAACTTTCCTCTTTTGATATAAAAAATCTTGTTACTTTATGCCATTTTTCATCCTCATGATTTTCCATATTTATAACATCTGTTCTTGCAATAAAACATATCAAAGATATTATTCTTTCATATGCAAAAGCTACTCTTTTTGGAGCTTTAAACGAATCTAGTATAGTTTTACCTCTACATATAAGTTGTCCTGTTAATACATCTTTTAAATGATTTCTCATAGACAACATGAAAAAAGGATTAAAAGATTGAAGCATTATTTCACCATTTATTGCATATTTATTTAAAATATTGGCTAAATTGTCTCTATATTTAGAATAAAATATATGTGCCTCTTTGGCATCAACAATTATACTTACTTTTGAATTGTTATATTCTAATACATCTTCAAGTTTTGCTGGCGCTTTATCTTTTAATAACTCAACTAGTTCATTATAATTATGCTTATTTACTTTTATTTTTATGCCTTCACTTTCTATTACATTATCATGAGCTAATACTGGAATATTGTCTAGTGTGTTCCTTATATCACACTCAAATGGAATACCATTATCTATTGCAATTTTACATGATAAAAAACTATTAGGTTCTATATTTTGTCTTAGCTTATATGAATATCCATATATTCCTTTATGTGCTATTAGTTTTCCGTCTAAAATGGTAAAATTTCTTTTTAATCTTTTTATTACCATATTTAGTCCCCTCCTTACATTTAAAATTTTAAATGAATATCATATTTTACATTTGTAAAAATATATCTCTTTTAGAAAACATTTGTAATTATACCATTTTTGTAACATAATGTCAAAAAAGCATAAAAAAAGAGCAACATGCTCTTTTTTAATTAAACCTGTAGAGTACTAACATATAGCATATTAATTTGACTTAAGATCTCATCTAATTGTTCATCTTTTATTATACCGTATTCCCTTAAACCATATTCTAATTTTTGTGTTAATAAAACTCTCTTTAGCTTTTCTATTTCATAAACTATAAAATATTTCAAATCCACATAACTTTTTTTGTCTAATTTATTACTAGAATCTGGTAATAACTCATAATAGTAATTTAATCCCTTGTTACTTTTTTTACTACTTAATTTTAATAAATAAGAATATTTATCATCTATTTTATATATTAAATATGGTCTACCCGCAAATTTACAATCTATAGTTTTATCTGGAAAATGCATAAACCTTAAATTTACTAGTTTTTTGATAATTATATCATCCATATTATCGCCTCTTTCTAAATTATTTTTAAAATTAAAAAATTTAATGTATAAAAATTATATCAAAATTTTGCGATTATGTCAACTTATATAGCTATAAAAAATATGGAGCTAATCTCCATATTCTATTCTACTACTCTATTTACTACCTTATTATATATCATTTTTGCATATAAAATTGGAATATAAAACAACATTAATCCTGCTAAAATTACTAATGCAAATAAATATATCCAATTAAATCCATTCAACATAAAATATCCACTTAATAATACAATTAAAATTCCTGTTACTAAACCAGTAAAAGCATTAAGTTTATTTGCTGTTCTCCATACATCTTCTCTTTCTCTTGTTTCTTTTATATTAAGACCTATTTTTGATCCAAATTTGTTGATTGGAAATATACTATAAATGGCTACAACAATTATTCCAATTAATGCCATAAAAACATACCATATAGGTATTTCTACCTTTACTAAATTAGTATTTGTAAAGCTATATCCTATATATATTAATAACCAATTAACATATATTAGTATTCCATCAACTAAAGTAAAAATAAAATCTTCTATTCGCTTTCCATTTGTTACTACTTTATCCATAGTCTTTAGTCTATATATAACTTGAAATACACTTATTAATAATACAATTATTGGTATGATTATTAGTAATTGTTTTGAACACATTTTATCTATAACATTTTGTGAAAATATATTTATTGGTACATTATTAGAAAGTCTTAATATAACAAGAATAGATAAAATTAAATTCAATACTCCTATTAAAAGTATAGTAAAATTCTTTTTATTTTTTGTTTTCATATATTCCCCCTCCTATTTTTTTAAGCATCTAATATAATTTGAAACCTCATTAAGTGAACTTACATTTAAATAATATATTACATTTTTACCGTTTTTCTTACATTTTACCAGTCCAGACTCTTTTAAAACAGATAAATGATGACTAAGTGAGGGCTTTGTAATATCGAAATACTCATATATTTGACCTGCACTTAGTGGCCCCTTTTTTAATATAATCAAAATCTCTCTTCTTGTATAATCTGATAAGGCTTCCCAAACATTTCTCATTTTAAACATCCTTTCATATTAATTAGATGATATTATCTACAATAAAAGTATATATTATTTATAAACATTTGTAAAGAGAAAAAAGATTAGATGAATCTAATCTTTTAGCTAATTCCCATATTATTAGTCATATTATTACTAGTATTGCTTTGGTTTAATTGAGTTACATCTTCTCCATTACTATTGACTTCAAGTTTTAAGATATCATTTTTACTATCTTCTAAATATTTATCTGCTTCCATAGTTGGATTATTAAAATATTGAACTTGTTCTATCTCATTATCTGCCTTATTTTCTGAAGATACTACAAAATCCACAATTTGTTCATTAAAAAATTGCTTATCCATTTGATATATATTATATTCTACTGTTATTTCATAAGTTTTATTTTCAGTTTCTTTTACCGATGGTATTACTTGTACTAAATATCTATTTGAAGGATTTGAAAAAGCAGTATTTCTTGCTCTATTTATTGCATCCTTATACAAAAAGTCTATTGCTTCTTTTACTCCATCTGAATAATTTGTATTAACTAATGTATCATATGTATCAACAAACATATTATCTTCTACCAAACCGTATAAATCTGTTTCAATAAATTTTTTAGTAGTAAATACATATGGTGTTGCATTATATGTTTTTTCAAACATTTTAGTATTACTGCTATATCTTTTATATATTGCTACAACATCTTTATTTTCATATAAATTAATCTTATCTACAGTTCCATCTTCTAAAGGAATATATACAAATTTAGGTGATACACTAAATTCAAAATTTTCACTATTATATGCACTTAACATTTTTTCACTCATTATATTAGTAATATCAGCTGTATTTATAAAAATATCTTTAATATCTATTTTTGTAAAATCGTTTAAATTAATATTTATACCCTTATATTCATATTTAGTATTTCCATTAGTATCACAAATTTCTCTACAATACAAAGTAGACAATACATTATTAAAAATATATACATCTGTATAATTATAAATATGATCATATAATATATTAGAATTTTGTACATTTTCATTTGTATATAATTCTTTTGCTGTTTCCATTAATAAATTGTTTATTTTTTCTTCTAATTGATTATCTTTTAGGCCATCTATTTTTTGGTAAGATACTTCTATTTTATTTCCTTCCAAATTTCTAGAATAATCATAAAAAAAACCAGTTTGCTCTATAATAGTCTTTTCTACACTATAATTTAGACCTTCATATGTATCACTAGTACTTGAAATTAAAGCAGTTTCATCTTCTAAATTTAATTCTTCTTTATTTTGATTATTTGAATTTAATACACTATATACTACAACACATAATACAACCACTATAATACATATTATTCCAATTATTATTTTCTTGCTTATTTTCTTTTTCTCTTTTTTATTTATATCATCATTTTCGTCTAAGACTACCTCTTCTCCTGCAACTACACTCTTTTTATTTTGCATATTATTTTCTACCGATTTTATATCTACTTCTTTTGTATGTTCATTATCATTATCTAAATTATACATCCACTACCTCCCTGACTACTATTACTATATTATCATTTAATTAAAAAATATTCAATATATTTAAAAATTTTAACAAAACTATTGCTTTTTTATGTAAATAATGATATAATAATAATCCTAGCTTAAAATATTTTATGCGTTCAAAATTTTGGAGGCACATAACTCTAAAATAAATTTATTAAAAAGGAGGAATTTTATAATGTACGAAAAAAGTAAAAAAGTAGAAGAAAAAATTCAAAGAAGGAGTCCTAAATATTGTTTTCAAAAAAAAGAAAAAATCACTTACAAGGTAGGAAAAGAAATTGAAAGTATATTCAATATTCCAAGATATAGTGATGTATTTTTATTTATTAAAAATATGGAAAACAATATTAGAGAAAAAATACCATTTAATATTGAGCTTAACTATATTACAGTAGAAGCATTAAAATTATACAAAAATGATTATGGAGATTTTTCTAATTTAGAAAAATCCTTAGGAAGTAACTTTTTCTATTTACTAAATGATATTTCACTTTATAATGTAGCAAAAGTTCAAAGAATAGTTGATGATTATTTAAATGACGCAACCATTGAAAGACTAAATAAATTTTATAATACTAACAAAGATATTGTTATGTATGCATTTGAAAAAAATTGTTCTAGCTTATATATTTTTGATATTATAGACAAAAATAAAACATATAAATTACTAGAAAATCTATATAATGAAATCAAATACAACAAATGTAATAACCGCTTTATAAGAAACGTTGCCGCAAAATTGATACTAGACTTTGAAAGCAAGAAAAAAAATATAACTAGTGAAAAAGGAATGGAAGAATTATATTATCATATTGAAATGATAAATAAATATTTTATTTCAATAAATTTCAATAGTCTTAAAGACGTTGATATTTCTGTAGATAATATATTTGATCATATAAGTCTAAGAAGTCTATCTTCTTAGACTTCTCACTTTTTACTTGACATAAAATTATAAAAATGATATAATATTTCTACATTATATTTTTACATACCTAAAATAATTATGGAAGGAATGATGAAAATGGAAAAAAGACTATTTCACTTTTCGTACGGAGGCATAAAACCATTTGGAAAATATTTACCAGCTAATAAAAAATTAGTTGCTAATTTTAAATTTGGAGATGTCTATGGAATTTCTATTATAAAAGGAGTATACTTTAATAAGTTTCCAAGAATTTTGAATTTATACATAAAAAATCATAGTCCAAATGATATAATAGTACGTATTGAGAAAAAATTATATTCAGACATAAAAACTTTACATGAAACAATTTATGGTAATAGTATAAAAAAAGTAACAGTTAATATCACTGAAAAAGACATAAAAGAATTAACGATAGCGGTATTTAAAGAAGAGCAACAAACTGATGATACTGTTATTATTTCTTTAAGTGATATAAAAATACAACAAAGGTAGCAAATATTGCTACCTTTTATTTATATTATTTTTCTTTATTTTGTCTTTTTCTTCTTACTATTACAATTACTATTCCTGCTACACATACTACTGCTATTACTACTATTGCTACTACTGCTATATCTCCTGTCTCTGGGGCTTTCTCATTTGTTATTCTTACTTTCATCTCTTCTGCATTTATCTCTATTTCATGTGCCTCTGTATCTATTATGTACTCTTCTGGGGCTTCTATTTCTCTATATGTATATTTTCCATATGGTACATTCTCAAATACATATATTCCATTTTCATCTGTTACTCCCTCTACTACATAATCTGTTTCTAAGCTCTTTAATTCAAATTTACAGTTTGGTATTGGTGTTGAATCTGCAAAATCTAATTTCTCAAATGTTACTCTTGAATCCTTTCTTGTATTCTCTACTACTTGCTTCTCTACTGCCCAATTTCCTTCTTCATCAAAATGTGCTGTAAATTCAAACTCTTCTTCATTTAATTCGTATATCTCTGGCGCTTTTACTTCTTTATATGTGTATTTCTTTCCTTCTTCAAATAAATCTACTGGTATATATCCTGTTCCTTCTTCATCTGTTGTTGATCTTAATATTACTTCTCCTTCTTCATTTCTTATCTCAAATTCACAGTTTGGTATCTTTTCTCCTGTAAATATGTCTATTTTCTCCATATATCCTGATTTTACTGGATACTCATTTAATACTCTATATACCATTTGTTCTTTATTTTCTCTTGTTAAATCTACACTTATTACATTCTCTGCTATCTCATATTTTTCTGGGGCTTTTATCTCTTTTATATAATATCTTCCTAATGGTATATTATCTAGTCTTATCATTCCCTTCTCTGTTGTTACCATTTGCGCTTCTTTATATTCTTCTTCCCCTTCTTCTCTTATGTATAATGGTTTTGTACACTCTTCATCTATGTATATTCCATATACTGCTCCTGGTATTCCTTTTATTTCCTCTTCTTCCATATACTCTTCTACTTCTTCTGGTGTCATTGCTCTTATTGTATTTAAGAAGTCTTCTACTTTTTTATCTAACTCTACTACGTTTATTTCACTTCCTGTTAGTATTATATCTTCTAATAATGTTGTTGTTGATATCTTTATTAATGTTAATGATGCTTCTTCATAATCATTTACCATTCCTTCTAGCTCATATGTTATGAATTCTCTTTCATTTCCTTCATAGCTTACTTCTACTTCTCTTATCTCTTCACTTATTGTATATGGATATGATGTCTCTAATTCTTTTACATAGTAGCTTCCTTCTGGTAAATCTATTGTACTTGTTACATCTTCATTTCCTTCTACTTCTATTATATCTAATAAACTATCTGCTTCTATTACTTCTTTTCCATCTACTGTTTGTAATCTATCTTTTGTATATACTCCAAATACTGCTCTTTGTTCTAATTCTTGTCCATTTGCAAAGTTTATATCCTCAAATTCTTTTCTTAAACTTATTAATAATTTTTGTCTTACATCATTTAACTCTTTTGTTGTTGTTTCTACTCTTACTAGCTCATCTTTACTTTCTAATACTACATTTTCTATTTCCTCATCTATTAAGTATCCTTCTGGCGCTTCTATTTCTTCTATTCTATATTCTCCTGGATATAGCTCCTTGCTTGTTGCTATTCCTTCTGATTTTGTTGTTATTGTATCTACTTTTTCTCCTTCTTCTACATATGTTACTCTTCCATCTGGTGATACTATATCTTTTGCTGCATATATTTCATATGTTACTCCTTCTAGTCCTCTTAACTCCCAGATTGGTGTATATTTACTTCCATATTCTGTTTGTTCTTGACTTATATTTGTAAACATTTCTCCTGTCTTTACTATCTCTAGTTTTGACATTAATGGTTCATCTTCCATATCTACTATATAATATAAATCTAATTGATTTGCTGGCTTATTCTCTTCTATCTCCATTGCTGCTTTATCTATTCTTACATGTTTTCCGCCTTCTCCTATTACTCCTACTTTACTTTCATCTTCTTTTCCATTTTCATCTGTTGGTATTCTCCATTCTTCATGTAAGTAGTATCCCTCTGGTGCCTTTGTCTCATATATTATATAATCTCCTGCTTTTATCTTTTGTGGTGTTATGAAGCTTCCTTCTTCATTTGTCTTGTA
>CALXEQ010000003.1 GCA_944387375.1 uncultured Clostridia bacterium | reverse complement strand
AGGAACAAGCTCTCCAAAAATTAAAGTAAAATATGAAAGTATTATTGTTACAAGTATAATTGTAACAGTTTCAAGTACAGAAACAGAAATGTCTAAATGTGGTGATATAACTGTAACTATATCTTCTGCAAAGGTTTCAGCAGCAAATGCACTTGCAAGGAAACCAGCAAGTGTAATACATATTTGTATTGTTGCTAAAAACCCGCTTGAATTATCTAATAATTTTTTAATTTTTTTAGATTTTTTATTTCCTTTTTTTATTTGTTCGGATAATTCCATTTTATTTAATGATACAAATGCCATTTCTGTTGATGCAAAAAGTCCATTAAGTAAAATTAGAATTATAAGAATAAAAATTTTAAATAACATATAATCAACAACCTTTATATTTTATATAATAACATATATTCAAGTAAATGACAATTATAATACATGATATAAAAAAAAACAATATTTTATATTTAAATGTAATAAAATCTTTATTTTTACTTGCTTTTTTGTTAAAATTATAGTATAATACAAGTGTATATAAGAACGACATAAATAAAAAAATAAACAACCTCTACGAAAAAAGATGCATTTTAAATGCATCTTTTTGTTTTTAATTAACTATAAATATATTAGGATTTAAACCACCAGAGTTTTTATCTTTTCTTACTTCAAAATGTATATGATGTCCATCTGTATCTAAAACTTGTGCTCTTCTATCTGGATTTCCACCTTCTTGAGCAATTACTTGATTTTGATAAACATAATCACCATTTTTAACATGTATAATTGAAAGATTAGCATAATATGTATATATTGTTATTCCATTTATTTGATGTTCTATCATTAAATCATTACCATATTTTTCATCATATCCAACATAACAAACATAGCCATTTGCTGCAGCATATACATTATCTTGGTAATTCTCACAAGCTATATCAATTCCTTGGTGTCCAAAATCATATTGACATGTTATAAGTCCATCAGCAGGAGCTACCATTGTATCTTTACAGTTTTTGTAATAATCATAACCACTGGCGTACACTACAGAATCCCATAAACCATCAGCAGATAATTCTAGAGGCTCTGAATTTGCATAAAATTCTCGCTTTTGATCAAGCTTTTCTTGAAGAAAAGTTATTGGATTAAAAAAATATAGTATAATTATTATAAGTAAAAGCAATAACACTTTTTTATTAATTATATGTCTTTTAGTTTTAGATATAAATCTGGATAGTGATATACTGTGTTTTTTTGTTTTGAATTTTTCTTTTTTTACTTCTTTGTTTGAATTTTTATTTGGTTCTTTTTCTGGTTCTATTCCTATATAAGTAATATCATTTTCCATTAATCAATAATTGTTATTCCTAATAGCTTAATGAATGTCAGACTTTGCTCGCTTGTAAGAATAACACCTTTTATATCTTCAAAATATGTTACTATACCAGAAATGTCGCAGCTTCTTAAATCCAAACCATTCATAGAAGTTTTAGAAAAATTAGATTCAGTAAGATCACATTTACTAAAATCAATATTTTTAAATGTTATGTTAGACATTTGTGCTTCTTTCATATTACAATCTATGAATTCAGCACTAATAAAATTACTATCATTTAATATAATTCCCAACATATATGAGTTCTTAAAGCTTACATTATCAAAATAAGTTCCTGTAAGTACTGTTCCAGTAAATTTACAATTTATAAATACTACTCTTTTAAAAGTAGATTTTTCAAAATTTACTAAAGAAAAATCACAATTTTCAAATATTACATCGTTAAAATATGCTTTTGGTAAATTTGAGTTTGAAAAATTAACGTTTTTTACTTTCGAGTATGATATTATTAATTCATCTAATGAAAAGTCTTTTAATACGTCATCTTGTATATGACACTCTTTAATTGTATCGTTAAATTCTAAAAATTCTTCTATTCCATAAATTGTATCTAATGAATCTGGAACTTTAGGTTGAGAAATCATTAAAATCACTCCTTTAATAGTATAAGTATATATATTTTTTGTATGTTTGTCAAATTTTATAAAATAATTATAAAAAAAGTAGAATTTAGAAATTTTTTATAGTATAATCATAGAAAAGTATACTGTATTTTTTGGGGGAGAAATATGGAGCTTAATGAGATGTTAGAAAGCAAGCTTACTTCTGAAGAAAAGATTAAGTTTGAACGAGATAATGGCAGATTCAAATTGTTGAAAAATATAATAATTTTACCAATTATAGTGGGGATAATTGGTATATATTTTGAATCAATTTTAATAGTTACACTATGTATTTTATGTATAATTTTACTTTTAATATTAAATATATTTTCTATTAATAAAAAGGGTAAAACTTATGAAAATATTATAGTGCCATATGTTTTAAAAGAAAAATTTCAAAACATTCAATATAACAACAATAATAAAATATTACTAGAAAAAATAGGGGATTCTAAGATTTTTTTAGACTATGATAAAATATTTTGTAGCAATTATTTTAAAATATTATATGGAAAATATGATATAGAATCATGTAAGATAGTTACTAAAAAAATGAATATAGAAGAAAATGATGGTGTAGTAGATAAAAGCCTGGATGAAAATTTTTGTGGAATATTTGCAACTGTAAATATTCCCACTAAATTTGACAATGAATTTCGTGTGGTAAAAAATATAAAGGAAAAAGAACAGATTAATAATGTAAATAAAGCTGAAACTCAACTTGTTAGAATGAATAATATTGAGTTTGATAGGATATATGATGTATATTCTATGAATCAGGTATCTATAAAAAGAGTATTATCTCCAGGAGTAATGGCAAGAATTTTAGAAATAAATAAAAAAATAGGAAGCATAATTAGTTTTTCTATATATAATAATGTATTATATGTGTCTATTGAATATAATAATTATATGGAATTTAAAGGTAAAGGAAAATTCTATGTTGATGAGCAATTAGCACAACAAAACTTAAATGTATTAGAAAACTTAGACTATTTTGTACGATATTTTATAAATATTACGGATTCATCAAGTAATTAAAAGTACTATATACTAAATTTATTTTGGTATATAGTATTTTTTGTTAAAAAAGTTATTGAAATTTGTAATTTTATGATATAATTTAAATTAGTTAGAGGTGGTTATATGGCAAGAAAGAAGAAGTTTAAAAATAATGCTGGAGTTCAGGTATTAATAGGAATAGTGGCATTAGTTGCTATAGCTTTTTTAGGAAATTTGCATGATACAAATCTACTTGATTCATTATCTGAAGTGGTACAAACAGATTCATTAGAGAGTGTAGATAACAGTAATAATACAAGTACTGTTACCAATGTAGATGGTGATTTAATAATAGATTATATAGATGTTGGACAAGCTGATAGCATTCTTATACGTCAAGGTGATGCTACTATGTTAATAGATGGTGGAACTAGTGAGTGCAAAGATGATTTACTTGCGTTTTTAAGCGATAAAAATATAGATAAGTTTGAATATGTAGTTGGTACACATACTCATGAAGATCATATTGGAAGCTTAGATGATGTTGTAAATAGATATGATTTCGATACTTTTTTATTCCCTAATACAACAGCTACAACTAAAACATTTGAAAATTTAGTTTTAGCAGTGCAACAAAAAAATAAAAAGTTTACTGTTCCACAAGTAGGTCAAGAATATAGTTTAGGTGAAGCAAAGTTTCAAATTTTAGCACCAAATGGTGATGATTATTCTTCTGCTAATAATTATTCTATAGTAATAAAACTTACATATGGAAGTAATACATTTTTATTTACGGGAGATGCTGAATCAATATCTGAAAGTGAAATTTTAGATAAAGGTTTTAATGTTAGTGCAGATGTATTAAAGGTTGGTCATCATGGTTCAACAACATCAACATCTAAAGAGTTTTTAGATGCAGTATCACCAAAATATGCTGTTATTTCAGTAGGAAAAGATAATTCATATAATTTGCCAACAAAAACAACAATGGAAAAATTACAAGAAAAAAATATACCTGTATATAGAACAGATGAACAAGGAACAATAGAATGTATAAGTGATGGTACAAATATAACTTTTAATGTAGAACCAGGAAGCTATGCATATATGGAGGATTAGTATGCTGGGAATAGTTGATAGATTTGAAGGAAAATATATAGTAGTTGAAGTAGAAGATAAAATATATAATGTGAAAAAAGATATTTCAAAAGAAGAACTTAAAGAAGGAGATGTTGTAAATTTAGAAATTAGAGATAAAATTGTTATATCTATTAAAAAAAATTTACAAGAAACTCAAAAGCGAAAAGAATATATAAAAAATTTGTCAAAAGATATGTGGAATTAACAAATAAAATAAAATTGAAAACATAAATATATAATAGGAGGTATATTTATGTTTTTTTCTTTTATATTAGAAATAGTATCTAAATTTTTTGGATTATTTGGATACATATCTAATGATAAACTTTATCCAGAGCCTTTAAGTAAAACAGAGGAAGAGTATTATTTAAGACAATATTTTAATGGAGATAAAGAGGCAAGAGATAAATTAATAGAGCATAATTTAAGACTTGTAGTACATATAGCTAAAAAATATACTACAAATGAACAAGAATTAGAAGATTTTACATCAATAGGTACAATAGGACTTATAAAAGCAATTGATAGTTTTAAAGATAATAAAGGTTTTAAGATTAGTACATATGCATCAAGATGTATAGAAAATGAAATTTTAATGTATATTAGAACATCAAAAAAGCAAAAGGCTGAAATTTCAATGAATCAGGTTATAGGGACAGATAAAGATGGGAATGATATGGAACTTATAGATACTTTAGTATTAAAAGAAAAGGATGCTGTAGATGATATACATGATAAAACTGTTTTAAAGCAAGTATTAGACTTTATAGATAAAAAACTTAACAAAAGAGAAAAGTATATTATGAATAAAAGATATGGATTAGATGGCTCGAATTCTATGACACAACAAGAACTTGCGGACGAACTTGGAATATCACGTTCGTATGTTTCTAGAATAGAGACTAAAGTTCAAAAAATGTTAAAGAAAAATATAAAAAAGTAGATAAAGTTACAAATTTATGTTTGATAATAAGCGCAAAATACTTATTATATTAAAATTGTGAAAATTTAACAAAAGTAATTGTAATATATTTGAGTGTATGCTAAAATATATTAGAAAAAAGAGGGAAAAAATGGGGAAAAAAGTATTAAATTTTATAAAAACAATGCCAAAAGTTGAGTTACATTTACATTTAGACGGTTCTTTAGATGTAAATTATATAAAAAATAAATATAGATTAACTGATAAAGAAATAAAAGAAAAAATGATAGCTGATGAAAAATGTCATAATTTAAATGATTATCTTACTAAATTTGATTATCCAATTAGTATTATGCAGACAAAACAAGAGTTAGAAAGTGCGGTATATAATCTTTTAGAAAAGCTAAAAAAGCAAAATGTTATTTATGTTGAAATGAGATTTGCACCGCAATTTCATACTAAGCGTGGACTTACTCAGGATGAAGTGGTTCAGACAGTTATTAGTGCTAAAAATAGAGTAGATATAAAATCTAATGTTATTTTATGTATAATGCGTGGGAAGGATAATGAAAAAGAAAATTATGAAACAGTTGAGGTTGCAAAGAAATATTTAAACAAAGGAGTTTGTGCTGTAGATTTAGCTGGCGCAGAGGCTATTTTTAAAACTTATACATACGATAAAATATTTGAATTTGTGAAGGAAAATAACATACCTTTTACAATACATGCGGGAGAAGCAGATGGAATAGATAGTATAAATAGTGCTATTGATTTTGGAACTAAAAGAATAGGACATGGTGTAAGGGCTATTGAAGATGAAAATACAATAAATAGAATAAGAGAGGAGGATATTACTTTAGAGGTTTGTCCAACTAGTAATATACAAACTTGTATATGTAATGATTATACTTCTCATCCAATATCTATGTTGTATTTTGATAATGTAAAAACTACTATTAATACAGATAATATGACAGTTTCAAATACTACACTTGAAAACGAATATGAGAAATTGATGCAAAATACAAATTTAAGTATTAATGATATAGTGAAAATGAACATAAATTCTGTAAATGCAGCATTTATATCTGAAAATGAAAAACAAGAGCTACTTATTAAGATAAAGGACTTTGAAGCAAAGGAGGAATATAAACTTGAAAACTAACAATTACTTAGGAAGACAAGATCAAAACAGAGGAATTATATTATTTTTTCTATTCCTTGGTATTGTTATTGCTATTATTTGTGGTTTTATAGTTGCAAATAATCATAGTAAAAGACAAGAGGAAAAAGGTGCTAGTTCTATTGATCAGATGTCAACGTCTATTGAAAGACAAATATGTGATATAAATAGATTTGAATTAGATAATAATAGATTAATAATAGAAGGAGAATTAAAAGAAAATATAACAGATTCTGTAATTAGTAATCTACAAAACATACAAATAGTTTTAAAGGATAAAAGCGGAGATAAATATGAGTTTGATACAGATTATTTAATTTCTATGGAAGGAATAGATTTTACTACAATTATAGAAGAGGAGGAAATAAGCAATATAGATTTAAATAAACTAGAAAAAGGAGAATATTTTGTGTTTTTAAGAACAAAATCTTCTAGTACTAGAACTGATACAGGATATAGATACAGATATTATACTTTAAGAAGTAATGCACAGTATAATGAATTAGAATATAATAATGTATTAATAAAATTTGATACTTCAAATGAAGTTTCAGATTATTTGACTATTGAAGTAAAATAAAGCCCTAAAACTATTTATGTTTTAGGGTGTTTTCTTGTTTTTTAGATTTTAGTATATAATATTTTTTTGCTCTTCTTATTGAAGAGTGAATACCAACTTTATACATATTTACATAGGATGAGTCATCCCATTTTTTATTCTTTAAAGTTGCAACTAAATTGAAATAAATTTTTTTTGATTTTTCATCTACACGTTCAACTTTAAATAATTTAACTATAGTACCATTTTCATCTACAGATGCACGAATAAGCATACCCTTAGGTGATATTCTTGCAAGTCTTCTAAATCCATTGTATGTTTTCATAGTTCTAATTATTTTTGTTGGATTGCCAGATGCAGCACATACAGTTTCACCAAAACCAAATATATTGTTTTTTGATGCAGACATACCTGTATTTGTCCATGATGTATATTTACCTTTTTTTGTTAAACTTAAATTTCTTACTAATTTTTCTTCCTCCATAATATTATCCTTCCTTAATAAACAAATTATAACATATACAAATATTAAAGTCAAAAAAAATATTTTTAAAAATTTGTAAAAAAATGTATACATATAAATAATTTTTTGTTATAATTTTATTTGAATTCATATTTTTTGTGGAGGGAGATTATGCAGCTTAATAAAAGCTATACTGAAGATATTGAAAGAATATGTAGAGCTGCTGATGATTTCTTGGACGAAGGTAATACTAAAGAGGCTTATAGAAAGTATAAGGAAGCATTAGATATTATTCCAAATCCTAAGACATCATATGAAACAGCAACCTGGATATTTGTATCAATTGGTGATTTATTTTTTAAAAATAAGCAATATGATATGGCTAGAGATTATTTTTTTGAAGCGAAAAATTGTCCTAATGGAGTTAGCAATCCATATGTATTATTTAGACTTGGACAATCTTTAGTAGAGACAAAAGATAATAATCAAGCAAGAGAATTTTTACTAAGAGCATATATGCTTGTAGGCGATGATATTTTTTGGGATGAGGATGAAAAATATTACGATGTAATAAAAGATTTAGTAAAAACAGATGATAGTAGTGTATGTTAAATTGTTGTAATACACTACTTTTTTATGTATATTTTGATGCTATATAGATAAATATTAAATATTATGGTATAATATTAATATTCAGATAAAGAGAAACTTAAAAAAATTTTTTAAGGTGGTGATATTATGCTAAACTTATTTTTAACATTAATATTCATAATAGTTTTACTAAAAATAGCAAAAGAAATAGGATTTGTAAAATCCGTATTGATTTATGCTTGTATAAGTGCAGTAGCCAACTTTTTAACTACCTGGTCTATTTTATCATTAGTTACTGGCTTCATATCTGGTATTATAACTGGTGCAATAGGCTATGTACTTGCTATGGTATTTTTAGCTATAATTAGCTTTTTGGGTGCGATAGGATCTGTTATAGTTGCAATAATTCTTGGACTTATGTTTTTTGGACTTATATTTTTAATTTTATAAAAAAGATGATATTTTATCATCTTTTTTTGTCGTAATTTTACGATGAAAAATCTTTGACATAATGAAAAAGCAGTTATATAATTAAGTTACCTAAAAGCTTGGAGGTGAGAAGTTTTTGCACTTAAAGTTAATAACATTGTTTGTAATAATGTATATGAGTTTAATATATAAACCTAAAATAAATATAAAAGTTAATTCTGATCTTAATCTTAACAATTTAAATTTATATCAAAATGAAACAGTTTTTATTCATGAAAACCTTTGGTCTATAACAATTCCAAAAATAAATCTAGAAAAAATCCCGATAAAAGAGAGTGTAAATAGTATTATATTAGAAAGCTATATTGGTCATTTCCCAAATTCTGCTGTATTTACAGGAAATATATGTTTGGCAGCACATAATAGTGGATATGCAAATAATTATTTTAAGGATATTAATCTTTTAGAAGTAGGAGATAAAATATATTATTCATATAATGGTAATAATAAAATATATTCTGTAATGCAAAAGAAAGTTATAAGTTATAATGATTTCTCATATTTAGATAGTACAAATAAAGACACTTTAACTTTAATAACGTGTATAACTTCTTCTCCAGATTTTAGGCTTTGTGTACAAGCAGTGTGCGAGGAGGAGTTTAATGAAAATGTATAAATATAAAAATATAATGCTTGAAAAATTACAAAAACAAACCAGAAAAATTAATGCATTAATTAGGCAAAATCAAATTCGTAGAATAAAGGTAATAATGTTAGTTTGTTTATGTGTATTTAATAGTGTAAGTAGTGTGTTTGCAATACAAAATGAAAATATTACATATGGAGACTATACTATTTTATGTTTTAAGGATCCAAATAAATATATATCTTATATGGGAAAGCCACAGACTAATTATGAGTACTATTATATTAAAGATGGTATTGAATACTCAGCTTATTGTTTAGAGCTTGGGAAAAAAGGTGCTGAAGAAAAGGAGGAAGGATATGTAGTAAATGTTAATGAAAAAATAAATGATAATGTGCTAAATAATGTTATTTTAAACTGTTATCCATATAAAACTATACAAGAGTTAGGAGTTCAAACTCAAAGTCAGGCAAGATTTGCTTCTCAGTTTGCAGTATGGTCATATGTTTATGGATTAGAATTACAGTATATAGAACCATTAGATGATAGTTATGAATGTGTAGTAAACGCTATAAAAAAAATATATAATGATGGATTATCTCAAAATGATAATGGTATAAAATTGAATGATGAAGTTTCTGAACAATTTGTTAAAGATATAGAAAATAATGAATATTATATAAAAACTTTAGATTTAACAAAGACAAATAATATATTAGAATTAGATGTATTTTGTAATGATAAAAATGTAAAAATATTAAATAATAATGGAAAGTATGATATATGTGTTCCCGTAGAGAAAGTAAATGATAAATATAATGTGGATTTAAAAATATCAATAAAAGCTAAAGAAAATGCTGCTTTGTTTGGTGTATCTACATTAGAGGGATATCAAAATATTGCATTAACTTTAAAAAAAGAGTTTGAAACAAGTGTAAACAAATCTATAGAGTTTAGTAATACTCAAAGTCAAGTTGTTATAATAAAAAAAGATAAGGATACTAATGAGGCTCTAAAAGACGTAGCTTTTAGTATAAGTCTTGATGGTAAAAATTATGAGGATTTTTTTACAGATAAAGATGGAAAAATTATATATAAATTGTATAATAATGAAAAGCAAAAGATTTATATAAAAGAAAAAAATAATATAAAATATTATAAAGAAAATAATAAAATATATGAAATTGAAATAAATCCTAATGATTATAAAGAAATAGAAATTTTAAATGAAAAGAAAAAAGGAAAAATAAAAGTTGTAAAGAAAACAAAAGAATATAATGAGATTACTAAAATAGATGAAAATATGCCACTTTCTAATGTATCTTTTTATATTTATGATCAAAATATGAATATAGTAGATAATTTAGAAACAGATGAAAAGGGGATTGCATGTACTAAAGATATACCTTTAGGTAAGTATTATATAAAAGAATATAAGACAAGAGATGGCTATAAAGTTTTAGATGAGCTTATAGAGGTAAATATAGGAAAAGATAATGAAATAGTATTAGTAGAGATATTAAATGAAAATGTAGATATAAATAATACTTTACCGATTACTGGTATGTAATATTTAAAATTTAGTAAAAAATGTTGTTTTTAGCAGATTTATATTATATAATTTAGGTCGGAGGATGATTTTATGCCAAGGACATGGTCTAAAATTTTAATAGGTATAATTATTGCAATAGTTATTATATTTTTAATTGGATTTTTAATATTAGCGTTTTCAGAATATTTTCCAGAAGATAGAGAAAGTATACAAATTGAAGGAGAGTCTACTAAAACTTTAAAAATAGGAGAAACAGCTAGTATTATTACATATAATTTGGGATATTTATCACTAGATAATACACAAGATTTTTTTATGGATGGTGGAAAAGGTGTAAGACCTGAAAGTGCAACTACTGTTACAAAAAATCTTGCAGCAGTTAAAAATTTTATGCAAACACAAGATGTTGATATATACTTATTTCAAGAAGTAGATACAAAAGCTAAAAGATCATATAATATAAATGAATATAATGGAATAAAAGAAGATTTCTTGGGAACTTCTAGTTTTGCATATATGTTTAATTCATTATATATACCATATCCAATATTTAATACTGTTGGTCATGTTGAAAGTGGTGTAACAACTTTAAATAAGTTTAATGTTAAAGAGGCAACAAGAATAGCACTTCCTAGTGCATATAGCTGGCCTAAAAGAGCTGTTATGTATAAAAATTGTTTACTTGAGCAAAGAATAGCTATAGATGGAAGTGAAAAAGAACTTGTATTATATAATGTACATTTAGATGCATATGGTGCAGAAGATGGGAAAACAGAACAATTGGATATATTAATGAATCTAATGAAAGAAGAATATCAAAAAGGAAATTATGTTATAGCTGGTGGAGACTTTAATCAAACATTTCCTGGAATTGATAAAGAAAAGTTTCCTATTATAGATACAGATAATTATGTACCACTTCAAATACCAGATGATTATTTACCAGATGGCTGGAGATATGCAGTTGATTATGAAAAACCTACTGCTAGATTATTAAATGAAGAATATAGTGGAACTTATGAAAATACACAATTATATATAATTGACGGTTATATATTAAGTCCTAATGTTGAGTGTGAGAGTGTTGAGACAATAGAAAATAATTTTTCATACAGTGATCATCATCCAGTAAAATTAAGTGTAAAATTGATATAGAAAGGAAAATTATAATGGAGATAAAAAATAATGTTTATTATGTAGGTGTATTAGATAAAGAGATTAGAGTATTTGATGTTATTATGAAAGCAGATTATGGAACATCATATAATGCTTATCTTGTAAAGGGAAATAGCAAAGTAGCTTTAATTGATACTGTAAAAAATCAGTTTGTTGATGAATATATAGCCAATATAGAAAAATATGTGAAAATAGATGAGATAGACTATTTAATAGTAAATCATAGCGAGCCAGATCATGCAGGTTCGATAGAAAAAATATTAAAACTAAATCCTAATATAGAAGTTTGTGGAACAAAAATGGCTATTGATTTTGTAAGAAATATAATAAATTTTGATTTTAAATCTAATGTTTTAACTGCAAATGATAGTATAGAATTAGGGGAAAAAGAATTAAAATTTTTTGCTTTTCCAATGTTACATTGGCCAGATTCTATGTATACTTATTTAAAAGAAGATAAAATGCTGTTTACATGTGATTCTTTTGGGTTACACTATGCAAGTGAAAAGTTATATAACGATTTAGAAGAGCCAGAAGAAGTATTAACTAATAAAATAATAGTAGAACAATATAAATATTATTTTGATAATATACTAGGTCCATTTAAAGATCCATTTTTAATAAATGCGTTAAATAAGATTTCACTTATACCAATTGATTATATTTGTCCTGGACATGGATTAATAATACGAAAAGATATAGAAAAATATATAAATATGTATAAAAAATGGTGTAATGTTGAAGAGCCTCAAAAAATGAAAATAACAATATGTTATGTATCTTCATATGGATATACTAAAAAAATGGCTGAAGCTCTTGCAGAAGGTGCAAAAAGATGTGATGTTGAAGTAAAAGAATATGATTTACAAACAGCAGATATGAAACAAGCTCAGCAAGATATTTCTACATCTAATGGGATTATGTTTGGTTCACCTACAATATTATCTGATACGTTACCACAAATATATGAAGCAATGACAATATTAAATCCAGTAATAAATAAAGGAATGTGCGCTTTAGCATTTGGTTCTTATGCTTGGAGCGGAGAAGCACCACTTAATATAACTACATGTTTTAAGATGTTAAAGTTTAATGTACCTTTTGAACCTATTAGAATAAAGCTTAAACCTTCTGAATTTGACATTGAACAACTAAAAAATATTGGAGAGCAGTTTGCAAGGAAAGTAATGGATAAATAAAAAGTGATCATTTGATCACTTTTTTATATTTATGTTCATATATAAATATTATAATACCAATTATAAATATTAAGATACTAATCCACTGTGAAGTTGATATATTCAAGAATATTTCTCTAACTAATTTATTGCTTAACTTTTTAATATATATTATAATTTCAATAGGTGATATTATATGATATATATTATTTTATTAATTATTTCAATAATATGCACACTGATATATATAAGTAATAACTGTTTAGCTATAAGAAAATATAATATTAAAAATAAAAAAATACCAGATAAATTTGATGGATTAAAAATTATACATATAAGTGATGTGCATAGTAAAATTTTTGGAAATAATAATGAAAAGGTTATACAAAAAGTAAATAAAATAAATCCAGATATAGTAATAATGAGTGGAGATATAATAGATAAAAGAGAAAAAGATATAGATAAATTTATAAATATGTATAAAGAGATATATTTAAAATACCCCGTTTATTATTCTATAGGAAATCATGAGAGAAAATTGGGATATTTTAAATATAAAGAATATATAGAAAAGTTAAAAGAATTAGGTGTTCACGTAATAATAAATGGCAAAGAAAAAATATTAAAGGATGATGAGGAAATAATAATTAATGCACTAAAATTTAGAGAAAATATGCAACCCAAAAAATTAACTTTAGATAGAAAAAATAAATATATAAATTATATGTATAATAAATTAAAAAATATAGATAATACAAAATTTAATATTTTAATAGCTCATGATCCAGAAAATTTTAAACTGTATAAAGAATTAGATATTGATTTAGTTTTTTCTGGACATGTACACGGTGGACTTATACGCTTTGGGAAAAATTGTCTTTTATCTCCAAGAAGGAAATTTTTCCCTAAATATTCTTATGGAAAAACACAAGAAGGTGCAACAACAATAATAACAAGTTCAGGTATGGGAAACGCATCAATTCCTATTAGAATGTTTAATAGACCAGAGATTGTAGAAGTTATTTTAAATAAAGAAGAGGTATCTTAAGGTAAATCTTAAGATATTTTTTTGTAAAATATATAATAAAGATTGCATTTTTATGTAATGTATGGTATAATGTTTTTACGTGTTTTAAGGGAGGAAAAAATGGAAGAGTTAGATATAATTGAGATATTATATGCTCTAAAGAAGAAAATAAAATATATAATAGCAACTGTAGTAATATTTGCAATAGCTGGTCTAATTTATTCTAAATTTTTAGTAACACCTATGTATAGATCAAGTACTACATTTGTTCTTTCAAAATCAACAGATAATACAAATACTCAAACAACAGGAGATATAAATAGTGAAGCAATTACTCAAAATGATGTAACTTTAAACTCAAAGCTTGTATCAACATATAGTGAGATTATAAAAAGTAAAACTATTGCTAAAGAAGTAATAGATAGTTTAGGCCTAGATATGGGAGTAGATGAACTTATTTCAAGTGTAACTGTTACATCTAAAGATGATACAGAATTAATTGAAATAACAGTATCTAATGAAGATGCAAAACTTAGTGCAGATATTGCTAATTCATTGGCAGAAGTATTTAGAGAGAAAGTAAATCAAATATATAAGATAGATAACTTATCTGTAATAGATATTGCAGAACCAAGTAGTCTACCATATAATATTGGTACTGTAAAAAACATAGTAATATTTGCTTTAGTAGGTTTAATTTTATCTTGTGGAGTTATATTCTTAATTGTATATTTTGATGATACTGTAAAAGATGAAAAAGATATTGAAGCTTTAGTAAATATACCTGTAATTGCGTCAATTCCTAAATTAGAAGATAATGAAGAAGGAGGACTATTTAAATGGAAAAGAGTGAAATAATTGTAAATGATTTCCCACGTTCACCTATATCAGAATCTTTTAGATTATTTAGAACTAACTTATTATACTTATTTGAAGATGATAGTGGTAAAGTAATATGCATAACTAGTACAAATACTGGTGAAGGAAAAAGCTGGGTAAGTGCTAATTTAGCTATTTCTTGTGCACAATATGGAAAAAAGGTATTAATAATTGATTCTGATTTAAGAAAAGGTAGACAACATAGAATATTTAAAAAATCTAATAGAACTGGTTTTTCTGATTTGTTAAAAGAATTAAGAGGAAAAATGGAAAAAGATAAAGTGGAGAAAATAGAAGAAGAATTAAAAATAAAAATTCAAGATACAGAAGTAAATAATGTATATCTTTTAACATCAGGACCTGTACCTTTTAATCCTTCTGAATTATTGGGAACTGCAGATATAGATTTTTTACTTGAATTACTAAAAAAAGAGTTTGATTTAATAATTATAGATACACCACCTGCATCTATAATAACTGATGCTTTGATTTATGCTAAAAAAGTAGATTATATGTTTTTAGTAGCTTCTTCTAGAAAAACTAAAAAAGAGTTACTATTAAATACTAAAAAAGCTATTGAAGCAGTTGGTGGAAAAATACCTGGTATTATATTAAATCAAATAGCAACAGATAGAAGAAAAGAGTATTCAAAATCTTATCAAAAATATGTTCTTGAAAAATAATTATAAGTAAAGTAAGTATTTTTACTTACTTTATTTTTTGAAAGGAGTTTTAAATGTTAGATATACATTGTCATATAGTACCATATACTGATGATGGAGCTGTAGATATAAACACATCTTTAGAAATGGCAAGAAATGCTGAAAGATTAGGATACAATGGTATTTTTGCAACATCTCATTATATAATTCATGATAATGAGATTGAAAATAACTCTTTTGTTAATAATATAAAGAAATTAAATGAGATGTTTGAAATTGAAAATATAAATGTAAAGATTTATGAAGGAAATGAAGTTTTTTTTACAAATGATATTGTTGAGTTAATAAAAGAAAAAAAGGTATGTACACTTGCCAATTCAAGATATGTACTTATTGAACTTCCACTTTTTAATAGTATAATTCCAATGAATGTATATGAGGAGTTTAATAAACTACAAGATGCAGGTTTCGTACCTATTCTAGCTCATCCAGAAAGATATGATTTTGTTACAAAAAACTTTAAATCTTTAGTAAATCTTATAGAATCTGGGGTATTACTTCAAAGTAATATTGGAAGTATTACAGGAAAATATGGAAAAGATGCTAAAAAGAATGTAGAAAAAATGTTAAAAAATAATATGGTACATTTTTTTGGAACAGATTCACATAACAATACTGTGTACGATGTGTATGATAAAGCAATAAAAAAAATAAAAAAAGCAATAAATGATGAAGATATATATGAAAAAATAATGTATGAAAATCCACAAAGAGTATTAGAGGATAAAGAGATTAATGTATGGTATCCTAAAATATAATCAATAAGAAAGTAAATTTATTTACTTTCTTTTTTTTAGTTTTATTATATGGTATAATATTTTTAGGTGATTATATGGAGCAAGAAAGACAAAAAGCTTTGCTAATTGGTGCAAATGTGGATTTTGAAAAAGATTTCAATGAAAAAATGGATGAACTTGAAAAGTTAGCAAATGCGTGTGAAATAGATGTAGTATCAAGAGAAATACAAAATTTATTTGAGATAAATAGAGCGTTGTATATAGGTAAAGGAAAAGCAGAAGAGATATCTAAAATAGCAGATACTTTAAGTGTCGATTTAGTTATTTTTAATAACGAGTTATCTCCTACGCAACTTAGAAATTTACAAGATATTATAAATTGTAGTGTTATAGATAAGACTGCTTTAATACTTGAAATATTTTCAAAAAGAGCAAGAACTAAAGAGGCAAAATTACAGGTAGAAGTAGCACGACTTGAATATATGTTACCAAGACTTGTTGGAATGCGTACCAATTTAGGAAGGCAAGGTGGTGGAGCTGGCCTTAGTAATAAGGGCTCTGGAGAAAAAAAGTTAGAATTAGATAGAAGAAGAATAGAATCAAAGCTTACTGAACTAAAAAAGGAGCTTGAAGAGTTATCTGTAGATAGAGAAATACAAAGAAAAAGAAGAGAAGAATCAGATATCCCTTTGGTATCTTTGGTTGGATATACAAATGCTGGAAAATCTAGTTTAATGAATTATATGATTGATAGATTTGTAAAAGATGAAGAAAAAAAGGTAGTAGAAAAAGATATGTTGTTTGCGACTCTTGAAACGTCAGTAAGAAAAATAGAATTAGAAGATAATAGAAAATTTTTGTTATCTGATACTGTAGGATTTATAAGTGATTTACCACATGATTTAATAAAAGCTTTTCGTTCAACACTTGAAGAAATTAAAAATGCAGATTTACTTTTAGAAGTAATAGATTATTCGGATCCAAATTTTTATGATCATATTCAAGTTACAAAAGATACATTAGAAAAATTAGGCGTGGATGATATACCAATTATATATGTGTATAATAAATCCGAGCTTATGTTAGATAAACTTCCTTTAATTGATGAAGATGAAATTTATTTATCTATTAAAGAAAAAAGAGGATTAAATGAACTTATAGATATGATAATTGATAGGTTATTTAAAGACTATAAAAGGTGTAAAATGCTTATTCCATTTTCGGAGGGGAGTATTTTATCATATTTAATAGATAATGCAAATGTACTTGATACAGAGTATACTGAAAACGGAACTTTAATAAATATAGAATGTACAGATGCACAATATAATAAATACAAAGAATATATAGTGTAAAATAATTGCTCCTTATAAAAAATAAATAAGGAGTAATTATTTTATTTAATTTTGTTTTAATATTATTTTTTTTACAAATGATATTAGTATGGAAATTATAGTATATATTATTGTTGGAATATTAAATGGGCTTTTTTCAGCAGGTGCTGGACAAATATTAATATTTTATTTAGTGTATATTTTGAAACAAGATACAAAAAAATCAAGAGAATTTTCTTTAAGTATAATGCCAATAATATCAATCCCTACACTGATGTATTATATAACAAAATCAAATGTAGGTATTATTAATTGTTTGATTTTTATAGTTATATCATTACTTTTTGGATATTTAGGAAATATTGTTATGAAGAAGATGAATAGTAATGTATTAAATCTTATATCAGGAATTTTTCTTTTTGTTTTAAGTGTTTATAGTTTATGGAGGTTAAAATGATATATTTTATAGCATCCCTTTCATCTTTTTTATCTGGAATGGGAATTGGTGGAGGATCTTCTTTTATAATACTTACTTTGTTATTTGAGTTATTAAATATTGATCAGGCAAGAACATATAATTTGGTATTGTTCATTTCAGTTGGAATCAGTATTATATTTAAAAATTTAAAAAATTATAAAATATTTAATAAAAAATATTTTAAATCACTTTTTTTAATTATCGTTGGATGTATTTTGGGAATTATATTAAATAAATATATTAATCAGGAACAGATAAAAAAATATTTTTATTTTTTTATGCTAATTATTGGAATATATGAAATAATTACTAGTTTAATTAATATGAAAAATGAAAATAATAGTAGTAAGAAAGGAGAATGATAAAATGGAGTTTATAAAAGGGACAATAATAGGAATGGTAGCAGGAACATGTTTGGGAGTTATAAAAAACGAAATGTTTTGTGATGTGATTAAACAAGGAAAGAGAAAATTTAGAAAAATTCAAAAGAAAATGAACTTTTAATAATTAAGTATAGATTCAAAGTAAATTTGCCTTTGAATCTATTGTTTTATGTAAAATAAATCTTTTTGCTAGATTTTATTATCTATCACTTGATATTTAACTTTATT
This sequence comes from uncultured Clostridia bacterium, assembly GCA_944387375.1. Lineage (GTDB taxonomy): Bacteria > Bacillota > Clostridia > TANB77 > CAG-465 > CAG-465. The sequence continues at coordinate 198,735 of CALXEQ010000003.1, read as the reverse complement.
TATAATATAATTATAAATGTATAAATTTAATTGTTAGAATAAGTGAGGTAATCAATATGGCATATAAAAAACCAATTATTTCATTGCTAATTGTATCAGCGCTTTTAGCTATAGTTAATGAATTTGTTTTTGCTGTAGATAATACAGTTACAAATGATCAAATTTTAGATGGTGCTTTAAATGTATTAGTGATGATACAAAAATATTCATGGCCTTTTGTTATACTATTTTTAATATTTGCACTATATAAATATTATGTAGTGGGCTCTGAAGTTTTAGCATCTAAAGTACAAGGTCAGAATATGGTAATGGGCATTGCTGTCTTCATGGTAGTAGTACAATGTTTACCATTAGTATATGCATTTATAATTATATAATAAATATTATAGTAATATAACCTTAAAATAAATTAATTAGAAGGGAAGAGAATATGAAAGTACTTTTTGGAATGAGTAATGAAAAAACAGTAAAGGATATTGCTAAATATTACGAAGAAAAATATAAAGAAAAACTTGAATATAAGATGGCATATTATTTTAAACAATTTAGCAATGAAATCGCTACTGGGGATTATGATAGAGCAGTATTAAGTGAAGAGCTTGAAAAATTTCCTACCAAAAATTATGCTGAAATAGATAAACAATTATTTGAATATATAGATAAAATAATAAATGATTTTGAGGCAAGAAACTTAATATATGTAGCTTCTGAAAGAAGAAAGCTTGGTGATAGTTTTTTAGCAAGATTATTTTTTGGAGGTATATATACAACTTTAACAGGAACAGATAGAACAATAAGAAAAGTTTGTGAAGCAATTAATAGTCCTACAACAAGAAAAGAAGCTAAGAAATATTATTCTAATGTCGATCCAAATAATGTATATAATACTTCAGAAGTTAATGAAACTGAACTAAGAAAAATATTAGTATATTTTAATAATTTAAATGGTGATACAAGTAGATATAATGCAGTTTTTGATAGTATAGTTCAACAATATACAACAGAGCAAATGGGAGTAATAATTAGTTATCTTCCACCAGATGTAAAAGATTATTTAGCTCAAAATAGTGAATCATATAAAAGTATAGTAGAAATAAATAATGTATCTATTCCTCAACCTCAAGCACCACAAGAAAATGTACAACAACCATCTTTAGTAGATAAGGGGAAGAATAATTCAAATTATGAAATTCAAAATGGAAAAGAAATTGTAAAACAAATAGTTGTAAAAGAACCAACTAAAGAAAAAATAGTAAAACAAGAAGTTCCAAAAGTAATAACACAAGTAACAGAAGTAGAAGTAGTTAAACAGTTTTATGATGTTCCTGAGGATTATAAAAAAACTGTTTGCTTTGTTGGAGCACCAAAAGCTGGTACCACATTTTGTATAAATGCAATAGGTACATACTTAGCTAAAAAGGGTGTAAAAACAGCAATAGTAGATATGTCAAGGAAAAGAGATATGTATACGATATATACATATGATAATACAGGAAAAAGAAATATAGCAGGAGAGAGCTTAAAATATGCGTCAAACGGTAAAAATGAACCTTTAGTATATGAAAAGTTAAGTATATATACTGCAGTGCCTGGTGAAGACAGAAAATCGTATAATCCTAATTTATTAATAGATACAGTTGCAAAAAATAATAATGTTGTACTTATAGATGCAGATTTTAGTACACCACTTGATTATTTTAGACTAGCTCAAGACATATATATAGTACAGGATATGAATATATTAAATATAAGTCAAATAACTATGTTTTTAAGAGAATTAAAGCAACGTGGCATAGGTATGGAAAAAATTAAAATAATAATAAATAAATATGTTGAATGTAGTTTATCATCAAAAGATATAATAGATGGTATAGCAACATATACAAGCTACGATTTAAAAATGTTTGACGAATTATTTAATCCTAAAAGAGTGCAGTATTTTATATTACCATTTGATGTAGAAAACTACAAAAAATATATAGAGATGGTATATAAATATTCAAATAAATTTTCAAGCTTTACTAAAGAGTTTCAGGATAATTTAAATCAAATAATAAATACAATATATCCAACTAAAGGTAAAGTAAGTGTTGAAGAAAAGCATTATACACAAGAAAGCAGTAAAGAACAAAAAAGATTTGGTTTGTTCAGAAGAAAACAATAAATTTTGATTAGATATTTTAAGGAGTGTGATAGATATGGATCAAAATACAACAGTTTTTAAACCACAAAGAGATGAATCAAAAAGAGTAAAAGAGATTATGGAAAAGGTTGTTGCTGCCTTAAAAGATAAAGGTTATGAACCAACTAGCCAGATAATTGGATATATTTTATCTGGTGATCCAACTTACATAACATCTCATCAAAATGCAAGAGCTTTAATATGCAAAATTGAAAGAGATGATTTATTACAAGAAATGATAAAGAAATATTTAGATTTATAGGTGAGATATGAAAAGAATATTAGGAATAGATTATGGAGATGTAAGAGTTGGTCTTGCTATCTCCGATTCTTTAAGAATAACTGCTCAAGGACTTGATACTTTAGTAATAAATGGAAGTGATAAGAAATTTATTAATGGTATAAAAGAGCTTCAAAAAAAATATGATTTTGAAGAGGTAGTTATTGGATATCCTAAAAATATGAATGGAACCAAATCAGAAAAAACAGAAAAAATAGATAGTCTTATTCCTAGACTAGAAGAGTTAGGTCTTATAGTTCATAAATGGGATGAAAGACTAACTACAGTTTCTGCATATAAAACAATGAAAGAGATGAAAATATCTCAAAAAGAAAAAAATAGAGTAGCAGATAGGTTTGCAGCTACTTATATATTAGAAGGATATTTGAATATGCTATCTAGATAGTATATAAAAATATAATATACTTTAAAGGAGGAAATTAAATGGATAAAGAAGAATCTTTGGGATGTGGCGGTTCATGTGGAACTTGTGGAGGATGTGGACATGATCATGATGATAGTTCACTACCAATACTTGTTTTAACAGATGAAAATGGAAATGACGTTACTTTTGAAAAACTAGATGTTGTTGTACTAGATGGAAGATCATTTTTAATTTTAGCTGAAGTTAAAGATGATGAAAGTGATGAAATTGATGTTGTTATTTTAGAAATTAAAGAAGAAGATGGTGAAGAAGTATACGATACAGTAGTAGATGAAGAAATATCTAAGAAAGTATATTCACAATTTTTAAAACAACAAGGAATTGATGAGGAAGAAGAATAGTAATAAAAAAGTAAAGAAATTTTATAAATTTCTTTACTTTTTTTATATGTTTGTGATTTTTTTGAAAACTATATGTAAGTAATGAATTTTTGGTGAAAATAGACATAATATGTTTATTTTGAACTATGTATGTGGTATAATAAGTACGGTGATAAAAAATGGAAAGTGCATATAGACTATTTAATATTAGTCCAAAATTAGAAGAAATATCTAGAAAATCTGAAGAGGAAGTAAAAGATATTTTTAAACAAATTGAAGAAACAGCGTTATATAATCAAGCTAGGGTATTAAAAGCTTTTCAAAATGTTCCAATTGGACAGGTACATTTTTCAAAAACTACAGGCTATGGACATGGAGATGTAGGAAGAGAAGCAATTGAAAAGGTTTATGCAGAAGTATTTGGTGCACAGGATGCTTTAGTAAGAGTACAATTTGTAAGTGGAACTCATACTATAGCAACAGCATTAAAAGGAATTTTAAGATACGGAGACGAAATGCTTGCTATATCTGGTATGCCATATGATACTTTATGCACAGTAATTGGACTTGAAGAAAATAAAAATTCTTTAATAAATCAAGGAATTAAATATTCACAAATAGATTTAGATGAAAATGATAATTTTAAAATGGAAGAAATAAAAGAATATTTAAAAAATCATAAAGTAAAGCTTGTTCACATACAAAGATCTAGAGGATATGCAGTAAGAAAAGCACTACTTATATCTCAAATTGAAGAGGTTATAAAAGAAATAAGAACAGTAGATAAAGATGTAATTATTTTTGTAGATAACTGTTATGGAGAATTTACTGAAGAAAAAGAACCAACAGCAGTTGGAGCAGATATATGTTGCGGAAGTTTAATAAAAAATGCTGGTGGTGGTCTTTGTGAGATGGGTGGATATGTATGTGGTAGAAAAGATTTAATAGAAGATATAGTACAAGAATTATATTGTCCAGGACTTGGAAAAGAAAATGGTGCAACGCTTGGACAAAATCAAAATATAATACAAGGATTTTTCATGGCGCCAACTGTTGTAGCATCAGCTTTAAAAGCAATGGTATTTGCTGCAAAATTGCTTGAAAATTTAGGACTTGACGTATTTCCTAAAGCTGAAGATAAACGTAGCGATATTGTACAAATTATAAATTTTCATGATAAAGAGAAGCTTATAAAATTTATTCAGGGAATACAGTATGCATCTGCTGTAGATAGTAATGTAGTTCCAATGCCTTGGAATATGCCAGGATATGCTGATGAAGTTATTATGGCAGCAGGGACTTTTATGGAGGGAGCATCAATTGAACTTTCAGCAGATTCTCCAATGAGAGAGCCATATGCAGCATATATGCAAGGTGGACTTTCATATGAGTCAGCAAAACTTGCAATACTTATTGCTACAAATAAAATGTTAGGAGAGTAATTTATGAAAGTTGTAGTTATAGGAGCAGGTGCTGCAGGAATGATGGCGGCTATAACTAGCGCAAAAAATAATAACGATGTAATATTAATTGAAAAAACTAAGAGTATTGGTAATAAAGTAAAAATAACAGGAAAAGGAAGATGTAATTTAACTTTTGATGGAGATATAGAAGATTTTAAAAACAATATAGTAAAAAATGATAAATTTATGTATAGCTCATTTTCAAATTTTACTAATAAAGATGTAGTAGAATACTTTAATAGTCTTGGTGTTAAGACTAAAGTAGAAAGAGGAGGAAGAATATTTCCTGCAAGTGATAGAGCAGAAGATGTAGTACTTGCGCTAAAAAACGAGTTAAAAAAATATAATGTAAAAATAGACTATGAAATAGAGTTAAAAGATTTTATTATAAAAGATAATACTTTGATTGGAATAAAAACAAATAAAAAAGATTATTTTGCAGATAAATTTATATTATGTACTGGAGGAAAAAGTTATAAAACAACTGGAAGCAGTGGAGAGGGCTTTGAGTTATTAAAAAAATATGGACATAATATAATAGATTTAAGACCAGGCCTTGTTCCTTTAAAATCAAATGATGAAATTTGCAAAAGATTACAAGGTCTTACATTAAAAAATGTAGGCTTCAAAATATTAGATAAGGAGAAAGTTATTTATGATTCTTTTGGAGAAATGCTTTTTGCTCATTTTGGACTTACAGGTCCTATAGTTTTAAGTGGAAGCAGTTTGCTTAATAGACTGGAAAATCTGGGGGATAAGTTTACAAAAAAAAATATTTATGGTATAATTGACCTAAAGCCAGCGCTAAGCCTCGAAACACTTGATAAGAGGATAAAGAGAGATTTCGATAGATATTCAAATAAAGAATTTAAAAATTCACTTGTTGATTTATTACCTCAAAAAATGATACCAGTTATTGTTGAGTTAAGCAATATAAAGCCAGATAAAAAAGTACATCAAATAACTAAAGAAGAAAGAGGTAGACTTGCATATTTGATAAAAAATCTAAAAATTCAAATTGCTGATCTTATGCCAATAGACATTGCAATAATAACTTGTGGTGGAGTAGATGTAAAGCAAATAAATCCTAAAACAATGGAATCAAAAGTTATTAAAAATTTATTTTTGGCAGGAGAAGTCTTAGATGTTGATGCTTTTACAGGAGGCTTTAACTTACAAATAGCTTTTTCAACAGCTGTAGCAGCTGGTAAAAATATATAAGGAGGAATGTGATTATGGAAGAGAATGAAAATAGTTCTGATTTTAAGACAACATTAGTTGCAGAAAAAAGAAGAAGAGGTGTACCTAAAGTAATAATTATTATAATTGGTATTATTTTAGTATCAGTTATTAGTTCTCTTACAACATATTTTTTAGTAAGAGGTAATAATACTCAAATAAGTGCGGGAAATACAACATACAATGTTGAAAATGTGGAAAATCCCGTTGTAGCTGTTGCTCAAATAGCAGGACCATCTGTTGTTGGAGTCAAAGTAGATTTTTATGAACAAGGATTTTTTGGTGAGTTACAAGAAACATCAGAAGAAGGTTCAGGAATTATATATTCTGAAGATGGATATATAATAACTAATTATCACGTAGTAGAAGATGCAATTTCATCTACTAGTGCACAAGTTACTGTTACTTTATCTAATCAAGAAGAATATATTGCTGAAATAATAGGAACAGATTCAGTTACAGACCTTGCATTACTAAAAATAGATGCTACAGGACTTACACCAGCAACATTTGGTAAATCTTCAGATTTACAAGTTGGTGAACTTGCAGTAGCTATTGGTAACCCACTTGGTCAAGAATTTGCAGGAAGCGTTACAGTCGGATATATTTCAGCATTAAATAGAACTATAACAACTGATGGTAGAACATATCAATTAATTCAGACAGATGCAGCTATAAATCCTGGTAATAGTGGTGGAGCACTTGTTAATGCAAAAGGAGAAGTAATTGGTATAAATACTGTTAAGGTTACTGATACTACAGTTGAGGGATTAGGATTTGCTATTCCAAGTGACGATGCTCTAAAAATAATTGAAGAATTAAAGTTAACTGGAAAAATTGTTAGACCATATATTGGAATATATGGAATAGATATGGATGAAGCCACTGCCAAAAGAAATAATTTGGTAGAAGGTGTTTATGTATATCAAGTATTTAGTGATTCACCTGCAGAAGCAGCAGGAATCTCTAGAGGAGATATAATTGTTGAATTTGATGGACAGCAAGTTAAGACAAAACAAGAATTAAACAACGCTAAAAATCAAAAATCTATAGGCGATAAAGTAAAAGTTAAAGTTTATAGGGGTGGAGATTATCAAGAACTTGAAATTACATTAAGTGGTGATGATGGAGTATCAAGTGAAGTAACTAATTAATAAAAATAGAGAGTTTGAATTAAGATTCAAACTCTTTTTGTTGATTAATTTTATTATTATCGGTATAATAAAATTGAGGTATAGTATATGAAGCCAAATTTAAGGTCTGGTTATATAACGTTTTATAAAAAAGATAATAAAAAAATAAAAATATCATATATTAGTATTTTATTAATAATTATAGTAATGCTTATGCTAATTCCAATATTAGAAAATACAATATTTAATTTAATAGATTATAGTAAAATAGATAATAGAATAAAAATAAGTGATATAAAGGTTAGAATAGAAGCTAGCAATGTAAAGTCTGAATTATATGTAGGAGAGGAAGAAATAGAAGAAAATATTGAACCTATAGATGATGGTAAAAAATATGTTGCACTTACTTTTGACGATGGACCCGGAAAATATACAAAAGAGTTAGTAGATTTACTTGTAAAAAATAACGTAAAAGCATCATTTTTTATGGTTGGACAAAATATTAAAAATTATAAATCATCTGTAAAGTATGCATATGACAATGGAATGGAGATATGTAATCATTCGCAAAATCATAAAAATTTGAAGAATTTAAGTAAAGAAGATATAGAATATGAAATAAATAGTGTAGATGATATGCTAGAAGAAATAATAGGAGAAAGAGCAAGATATTATAGATCTCCTGGTGGAAATCAAAATGAAAATGTGCTTAATACAATATCTAAGCCATGTATTTTATGGAATGTGGATACTAGAGACTGGGAAAGTAGAGATACACAAAAAATCATTTCTAAAACTTTAAAAGAAGTTGATGATGGAGATATAATACTTATGCATGAGATATATAAAACAACATTAGATGCAGTTGAACCTATTATAATTAAACTAAAAGAAAAGGGATATAATTTTGTAACTGTAACAGAGCTATATAAAATTAAAGGAGTACCATTAGAAAATGGTAAAATATATTATGGTATGTAACTATTATATAATTATAATAGTTACTTTTTATTGACTTTAATATAAGAATATTATATAATTATACAAGATTTATTTTACATAATAGTAAATAATTTACACTATGGAAAAAAATAATTATTAAAAGGGGGAATTGGTATGAAAAAATCAATTATTGTATTTTTTGTTGTTTTAGTTATTGCAATGATAGTTATTGTTTTTATCCCAATTTATAAGAATTATAACACATTAGATATTGTAAAGCTCGAAACCAAAAGCGTAGAATATGGTAGCGTTAAAAACGAAGAAGTAGTAGAAAAAAACTATGAAATGTATTATCAAAATTTTGAATGTGAAAATGAATTTTTTAATTCTAAAGTAAATGAATTTGTAAATTCAAAAATTGAATCTTTCATAGAAAAAAACAGTATTGAAAATAGAGTATTAAAAAAAGATAAAGCTGTTTTTTTGCAATCAATAGATACATATAAAGTAAATGATAGTATTGTAAGTGCAAAAATTATCACTAAAATAAAAGATTTGAAAAAAGATGAATATAATACAGAAATTACTACTTTTAATTGTAATTTAATAGAAAGTAAAGAATTATTATTAGATGAATTATTTCAATCGGAATATAAAGAAAAAATAGCAGATATTTATTCAGAAAAATATTTTCTTACACAAAATGCAATAGTATTTTTAAAGCGGAGAAGATGAGGAGAGTTATACATATAATAATCTAAAAGAAAGTATAAATTCAACATTACTTAATTCTCAAAACTTAAATGTATCAGAGGAAGAATATCAAAAGCTAATACCTAGTTTAATAGACAAAAATAAAAAAATGGTAGCACTAACTTTTGATGATGGACCACATTCAAAAAATACAGATGATATACTTAATATACTTTCAAAATATAATGCTTATGCAACATTTTTTATGCTAGGTTCAAATGCAGAAAAATATCCAGATGTTGTAAAAAGAGTATTTGATGCAGGAAATGAAATTGGAATACATACATGGAGTCATAAAGAGCTTACTAAATTATCTAGTGATGAGATAAAAAAGGAAGTAGATAATACTGCAAGTAAAATAGAAAAAATTACAGGAAAAAGACCAACACTTGTAAGACCTCCATATGGTTCTATAAATGAAAATGTAAAAAATACAATTGATAATCCATTAATACTTTGGAATGTAGATTCGTTAGATTGGAAAAGTAGAGATAAAGAGAAAATAGTACCATTGGTATTAAATGATGTACAAGATGGAGATATAATATTGCTTCATGATATACATTCTACTACTGTGCCTGCTGTAGAAGAAATACTTAAATATTTAGTAGAAAATGATTATCAAGTAATAACAGTATCGCAAATGCTTAATGCTAAAGGGTATGATTTAACAAAAACAAGAGTATTTTATTCTGCTAGGCAATAATTTTAAGATAAGGAATTTTCCTTATCTTTTTTGATTAATTTATTATTTTAGTGTATAATTAAATATGGTGAGGGGTTTTAGAAATGGCAAAAAAAGTAATAATAGCAGAAAAACCAAGTGTAGCAAAAGAGTTTGCTAAAGCTTTAAAAATAAATGCAGTAAATAAAAACGGATATATGGAATCAAGTGATTATATTGTAACGTGGTGTGTAGGACATCTTGTAACTATGTCTTATCCAGAAAAGTATGATGAAAAAATGAAATATTGGAATTTATCTACCTTACCGTTTATTCCAAAGGAATTTAAATACGAAGTTATAGACAATGTAAAAAAACAATTTGAAATAGTATCTAATATATTAAATAGAGAAGATGTAGATTTAATATATGTATGTACTGACTCTGGAAGAGAAGGAGAATATATTTATAGATTAGTAGATAGTATGGCAGGAAGTCCTAAAAAGGAGAAACGTCGTGTTTGGATTGACTCTCAAACAGAAGAAGCAATATTAAATGGAATTAAAGAGGCTAAGCTACTTAATGAGTATAATTCATTATCTGATGCTGCATATTTGAGAGCAAAGGAAGATTATTTGATAGGAATCAATTTTTCAAGATTATTATCACTACTATATGCTAAAAGATTAGCAAAAACCATGGGAGAAGATAGAGCTGTAATATCTATTGGTAGGGTTATGACATGTGTTTTAGGACTTGTAGTAAATAGAGAAAATGAAATAAGAAACTTTAAAAAAGTTAATTTTTATAAAATACAAGGAACTTTTCTAAAAAGCGAGAAAAACGAATTTAAAGGGGATTTTAAAGTAACAAATACATCTAGTGTATATGATTCTATAAAATTATATAATGATACTGGCTTTAAGAAAAAGCAAGATGCACAGGATTTTATAAACTATTTGTCTAAAAATAAAACAGGAAAAATAGAAAATATCACTAAAAAGAAGAGTAAAGAAAATCCTCCACTTTTATTCAATCTTGCAGAAGTACAAAATGAATGTACAAAAAAATTTAAAATTAGCCCTGATGAAACATTACAGATAATACAAAATTTATATGAAAAAAAGTTAGTTACATATCCAAGAACTGATGCAAGAGTATTATCTAGTGCAGTAGCAAAGGTCATTAGCAAAAATCTTAATGGACTTGCAAAGATGAAAGTCAATGATGAAATTGACAAAATAATAGACAAAATGATAAAAGAAAAGTATAGTATTAAGCTTGAAAAAACGAAATATGTAGATGATAGTAAAATAACAGATCATTATGCAATTATTCCAACTGGGCAAGGAAGAGAGAATATAGATAAACTTACAATTCTTGAAAAAGAAGTATATTTTTTAATTATTAAAAGATTTTTAGCAATATTTTATCCGCCAGCTATATATAATAGAATTTCAATAACAATAGATGTAAATGGCGAAAAGTTTTTTACAAATGCTAAAGTATGTGAAAAGTTAGGATATTTGGAAATATATAAAAACGATAAGAAAATAGAAAAAGAAGAAATAGATGAAAAAGATGGTAAAGATGATGAGCAAATATTAACAAATAGTGATATTTTAGCAAATTTAAGAAAAAATGATATTATTAATATAAAGAACTTTAATATTAAAACAGGAGAAACAACACCACCTAAGAGATATTCATCTGGCTCTATGATACTTGCTATGGAAAATGCAGGAAAACTAATTGAAGACGAAGCACTACGAGAACAAATAAAAGGAAGTGGAATAGGAACAAGTGCTACTAGAGCAGAAATTATAAAAAAATTAGAAAAAATAGATTATATAGCTATTAATAAAAAGACACAAATTTTAACTCCTACAAAAAGAGGAGAAGCAGTATATGAAATAGTTTCAAAAACTATGCCAGATTTACTTAACCCAGAACTTACTGCAAGTTGGGAAAAAGGTCTTACTATGGTAGCACAAAAAGAAATAAGTGCAGATGAATTTATGAAGAAATTGGAAGAATATATTAGAAATAAAGTAGTAAAGTTTAAAAAAAGTAGAAATCAGTATTTGTATGGTTATTAATTATTGCTTTTTTCTATTTTTAATGTATAATTATATTATGAGTATTTTAAAGGAGAGTTAGAAAGATTATGGAATATGATAAGTTAGAAGAAAAAATGCAAAAAGCTGTAGATTATTTATGTGAAGAGTTAGCAGCAATAAGAGCAGGAAGAGCAAATCCTGCAATATTAAATAAAGTAACAGTAGAGTATTATGGAGTACAGACTCCATTAAATCAAATAGGAGCAATATCTGTACCAGAAGCAAGACAGATTTTAATAACTCCATGGGATAGATCTTTACTTGGTCAAATAATAAAAGCTATTCAAGTTGCTGAGCTTGGAGTTAATCCTATAAATGATGGAAATAGTGTAAGACTTACTTTTCCAGAATTAAATGAGGAAAGAAGAAGACAAATTGTAAAAGATGTTAAGTCTTTAGGTGAAGATGCAAAAGTTGCTATTAGAAATCTAAGAAGAGATGGAATAGATGACGCTAAAGCATTAAAAAATAATGGAGAAATGACAGAGGATGAATTAAAATCAGCAGAAGATAAAATTCAAAAAATAACAGATAAATATACAGATAAAGTAGAAAAAGTAATTGAAAATAAAGAAAAAGAGGTAATGGAAGTATAAAAGAGTAAGGGGTTTTTAAATTGAAAGAGAGTGTAAAAAGATTAACAACTGGATTTATTTTTATGGTTGTTTTAATACTTGTTTTGTGTTTAAACAATGCTATAGTAGATTCAGTCTTTGTTCTATTACTATCTATTATGGGCGTATATGAATATAATAAATGCTTTAAAGCTAAAGGATATAATCCTATTTCAATTGTAGGATATATTAGCTGTTTTGGCATTTTATTGTTAGGTGCTGATATAGATGTATTAACTAAAATTAATATTATTGCAATTTCAATTCCAATTTTGCTTACTATAATGTTTTCTTATATAGTTATAAAGAAATTAAAGGTAAATATTATTGATCTTGTTATAACATTTTTTTCAATAATATATGTTCCATTTTTATTTTCTTTTATTAAGTTATTATTTTTAATGCCACATGGTAGAATTTTTGTAATACTTGCATTTGCAAGCTCAATTTCTACAGATACTTTTGCTTATGAAATAGGATCACGCTTTGGTAAGCATAAATTGTCAGAATTTGTAAGTCCTAAAAAAAGTATAGAAGGCTCAATAGCTGGTATTATTGGTTCTACAATAATATGTAGTATAGTTGCAATTATAACTAATACATATTTTGATACAAATTTTAATATAATATTAATAGCAATTATGGGATTTGTATTAAGTATTGTTGGACAGATAGGAGATTTAGCTGCATCATCCATAAAAAGATTTTGTGGCGTAAAAGATTTTAGTAATATTATGCCAGGACATGGTGGTATTTTAGATAGATTTGATAGTGTTATGTTTATAGCACCAATATTATATTCATTTATATACATATTTAGTTTAATATAGATAATATAAAGGGAGGTAACAAATTTGATAACTTTTTTAATAACTATAGTAAAGTTGCTTGCTATAATTGTTGCAGTTGCTACAGTTCATGAATTTGGACATTTTTTAGCAAGTAAATTATTAAAAGTTGGAGTAGATGAATTTTCAATAGGGTTTGGACCAAAAATTGTTCAAAAAAAATTTAAAGGTACAATGTATTCATTAAGATGGATACCACTTGGTGGATATTGTGCTATTGAAGGAGAAGAAGCTACAGAAGATAATAAAGAAAGTGAGACATCATATCAAAAGAAAAATGCATTTGAGAAGATTGTTATCCTTTCAATGGGTGTAATATTTAACTTTATTTTAGCAACAGTAGTATTTTTAGCAGTGTATTTACCAGGAAATGTTGCTACAACACAGGTTACATCTTTTACAGAAGATTCAGTGCTTGCACAAGCTGGACTTCAAGCAGGAGATATAATTAAGTCTATTAATGGAAAAGAAGTTGAGTTATATTCACAAATTTCAAATTATAGACTAGATGGTGATTCAAATGACATCACTTTAGAATATGAAAGAGATGGTCAAATATATACAACTACAGTAGAAGATGCTAGAAGAATAGAAGGAAAAATTGGTATTAGCTTTAAAATAGATGATCAAGGTAATCAAACAAATGTAGTGGAACTTACAGGTGCTGGAACAAGTGCTACAGAAGTAGGAATAAAAGCAGGAGATATTATACTATCTGTAGATAATGTATCAACACCAGATGCGGTTAGTGTAGTAAATGAAATAGAGAAAAAACCAAATCAAGAAGTGGTGGTTAAAGTACAAAGAGGAGAAGAAATAATAGATTATAGTATTGTACCAGAAGCTACAGAAGTTTTTGATTTAGGTATAGCAAGTATTGCTACAACAAAATCTAATATTTCATATGCATTTATAGAAACAGTAGAAAATATAAAAAGTATAGTAGGTTCATATGTAGACTTATTCGCAGGTAGAGTATCTTTAGATAATATGTCAGGAATTGTTGGAATTGGTGAAGTTGTTTCAAAAAGTGAAGGAGTATTAAATTTCTTCTTTCTAATGGCAATGATAAGCATGGCAGTTGGCGTTGCAAATATATTACCATTTCCACCACTTGATGGAGGAAAAATATTATTAGTACTTATAGAGTGTGTAACAAGAAAGAAAGTATCTGAAAAGGTAGAGCTTACAGTATCATATATAGGACTTGGATTATTATTACTATTAACAGTATTTGTAACATATAAGGATATAGTAAGAATTATATAATTTAGGAGGATAAACATATGACTGAGTATATAGTATTAATATTTGCAGCTATAGCTGTAATTATAGTAGCAAAGCTACTTGCATGGCCTATTAAAAAGATTATAAAGCTTGCTATTAATGTTGGATTAGGTGTATTAATGATATATCTAGTAAATACATTTGGTGGTGCAATAGGAATAACAATTCCTTTTAATATAGTAACAGCACTTATTGCCGGAGTTTTTGGAGTTCCTGGTGTAATACTTTTAATTATAATAGGATTTTTTATATAAAGTATAAAAAACATGTTGTATATTTTTTATAACATAACTCAAACTATTAAAAGGTGAGGATTATGAAGAAAAAATATATAGCATGTCTTTTTTTTATTATGTTTTTAATATATAGTTTTGTAATAGTTTATGCACAAACACAAAAAGTAGAGAGTTCTATATCAACAGATAAAGTATCTGGAGATAATATGGTGGAGCTTCTTGCCAGACTTATAAATGGTGAAGCACGTGGTGAGCCATATATTGGGCAAGTAGCAGTAGGTGCAGTTATAATGAATAGGGTAAAAGATCCATCTTTTCCTAACACTATAGCGGGTGTTATATATCAAAAAGGACAATTTTCGTGTGTGACAGATGGACAGTTTGATGTACCAATTGAAGAAGATTCAACAGTGTATAAAGCTGCACAAGATGCAATGAATGGTGTTGATCCTACAAATGGAGCTTTGTATTTTTATAACCCGTCAAAAACAAAAAGTAAATGGCTGTTTTCTTTAAAAACTTTAACGACAATTGGCAAACATGTATTTGCTGTGGAGGAATAGATATGTTTGAAAAGTTTGAAAAGAAAATAATAGAATTTAAAAAAAAAATTGGAAATAAAAAACTTGGTATATTGTTTTTTAGTATTTTTTCTTTAATAATTTTAGGTACAATGGTTCTTTTAAAACAGTTTAAAATAGAAAAGCAATCTGTTCAAGATGAATATAATAGAAGCATGTATGACTTTGTTGCAAATATAAATAATATTGAAAATGAAATAGTAAAATTAAAAATTACAAGTAATGATACATATACTTTAACTACTCTTGCAAGTATTTTTGCAAAGTCTAACAGTGCAAAATCTAATTTAGATGTATTGCCTTTTTCAGAAGGAAGTGTATCAAATGTATCCAAATTTTTAACACAAGTTAGTGATTTTTCATATTCGTTAATGAGAAATATAATAAATGGAGATGATATTTCAAATTATAAAGAACAAATAGATACTATATATACAAAAATATATGATTTATCTAGTGTTACAGAAGAAATATATAAAGACTTAAATAGTAAAAGTATAAAGTGGGATGAGCTTGAAAGAGTCGGAGATGAAAAAATAAAAAATGTGCAAGCAGAGGAAGAATTGTCTAGTGTGAATAAGATAGGTAAAACTTTTACAGAATATGAGGGGTTAATATATGATGGAGCTTTTTCAGAGCATGTACTTACAAGAGAACCCAGTTTTTTAAGTGAGAATGTTGTATCTAGTGATGAAGCACAAAATATATTAAAAAATCAATTAAATATAGAAGATATAACATTTAAAGAAGAGCAAGATGGGAAAATTCCACTTTATATATATGAAGCAAAAATAAGTGGAATAGATACAATAAAAACATTATATGTAACAAAAAATGATGCGAGACTATATCAAATGATTTCAGATAGAAAAGTAGATGAAGAAAAAATTGATATTGAAAAGGCAAAAGAATATGCACTAAATTACATTAATAATATTGGAGTATATGATGTAGAACCTACATATTATCTTAAAGGCGAAAATATGGTTACTATTTCTTTTGCAGCTATGCAAGATGATGTAATTATTTATTCAGATTTAATAAAAGTAAAAGTAGCTTTAGATAATGGAGAGATAATGAGTTTTGAAGCAAACGGATATATATATAATCATAAAGAAAGAGAAATTTCTCCTAAAAATTCTGTAGAGCAAGCAAAAGAAAAATTATATAAAAATTTAAATATTGTTTCTCAAAGACTTTGTGTAATTCCAACAGATTCTAAAGACGAAGTTTTAGCTTATGAATTTAAAGGAAATGTTGATGATAAAGAATTTTTAGTGTATATAAATGCAGATACACTTCAAGAAGAAAAAATATATATTTTACTTAGTACACCAGGAGGTACAATGGCAATTTAAGACACAAAAAATTAGTAATTCATAATTGAAATACTAATTTTTTTTTGATATAATAAACTAGAATTTATGTTCGGTATAATTATATAAATAATATGTATGAAATTTAATTAAAAAAGAAAAGGAGGGAAGATATATGCAATATATTTTAGTAGATTGTAGAATGAGAAATGTTGAAAAGAATATGTTAAAATATTTTGGGTATAGACTTGTAAATATTGATAGATCACAAAACGTATATCCAGAAATAGCATCACATGTAGATATATTTGCACTTAAAGTCGGAAATAATTTAATTGTAGAAAAAAGTAAGTATGAAGATTTATTATTTTTAATCAAAAATAGCGGTTACAATATTATTTCTGGCAAGGAAGAAGTTGCTATGAAGTATCCAGATGATATAAAATATAATGTATGTGTTGTTGGAAATTATGCAATACATAATTTTAAATATACAGATAAAATAGTGTTAAAATGCTTAAAAGAAAATGGTTATGAATTAATAAACGTTGAGCAAGGATATTCTAATTGTTCAATAGCAGTAATTGATGAAAGTAGTGTTATTACTACAGATAGAAAAATAGCAGAAAAATTAAGAGCAAACAATTTTAGTGTTTTACTATTAGACTATATACCAGATATAAAATTA
This sequence comes from uncultured Clostridia bacterium, assembly GCA_944387375.1. Lineage (GTDB taxonomy): Bacteria > Bacillota > Clostridia > TANB77 > CAG-465 > CAG-465. The sequence continues at coordinate 181,624 of CALXEQ010000003.1, read as the reverse complement.
AAAGATGAACATGGAAATTATAGCAACATGACAGGTTTTATTGGTGGAGCAATGGGGAAAATAGGAAATAGTATAATAGTGTTTGGCGATTTAGATAAGATAGATAAAGATAATAAGATTAGGAAATTTATAACGGATAGAAAATTGAAAATAATAGACTTTAAAGGATTAGATGTTGTAGATTATGGTGGGATTTTAGAATTATAAAGGAGTATATAAAATGAGCAATTTATTAGAAAATTTAAATGACAAACAACAAGAGGCAGTTGAATATATGGCAGGTCCATTATTGATTCTTGCAGGCGCTGGCTCTGGAAAAACAAGAGTATTAACGTATAAGATTGCATATTTACTTGAAAAAGAAATTGTAAAACCATGGCAAATACTTGCAATTACTTTTACAAATAAAGCTGCTAAGGAAATGAAAGAAAGAATTGAAGCTTTGGTTGGACAAGTTTCAAATGATATGTGGCTTGGTACTTTTCATTCTGTTTGTGTAAGAATTTTAAAAAGAGAAATTGAACTATTAGGATATACAAGAGATTTTAATATATTTGATGAAATAGATAAAGAAAAAGTTATAAAAGAAGTTATGAAAAAACTTAATATAGATGAAAAAGTATATCCAGTAGGACTTATAAAATCTGAAATAAGCAAGGCTAAAGAGGCTATGAAAGATGAAGTAGCTTATCAAAAAGATGCTATGGGAGATTTTAGAAAAGAAGAAATAGCAAAAGTGTATAATATGTATCAAGAAACATTAAAAAAGAATAATTCTATAGATTTTGACGATATAATAATGCTTACTGTACAATTATTTTTAGAAAATCCTGATAGACTTTTATACTATCAAAATAAATTTAATTATATTTTGGTTGATGAGTATCAAGATACCAACAAATCACAGTTTTTACTTATTAGTATGTTATCATCCGCAACTGGTAATATTTGTGTTGTGGGTGATGAATCTCAAAGTATATATGGATTTAGAGGTGCAGACATATCTAATATATTAAATTTTGAGCAAGAATTTCCTAATGCAAAAATTGTTAAGTTAGAAGAAAATTATAGAAGTACACAAAATATTCTAAATGCTGCAAATGAGGTAATAAAGAATAATAAATCTAAAATAGATAAACAGCTTTGGACACAAAATGAAGAAGGAGATAAAATAGAATATAAAACTTTAAATAATGAGTATGAAGAAGTTGAATATGTTGTAGATGAAATTGATGACATTTGTAGGAAAGAGCATGAAAACTATTCAAATTTTGCTGTACTTTTTAGAACAAATGCACAGGCACGTGTACTTGAAGAAGTATTTATGAAAGCAGGTACTCCATATAAGCTTATTGGGGGAATAAAATTCTATGCAAGAAAAGAGATTAAGGACATAATTAGTTATTTAAAATTAATTCAAAATACTAATGATAATATTGCATTAAAAAGAATTATAAATGAACCTAAAAGAGGAATTGGAAATACAGCTTTAGATAAGTTAGATGCATTGTCTAGTGAAAAAGGAATGTCAATTTTTGAATTTATACAAGATAGTAATAATTTAGTTGGATTTAGAAGTGCTGGAAATATAATGTCTTTTAGAGATATGATAAATGATCTTATTAAAGAAAAAGATAAAATAAAAGTATCTGAACTTATAAAAAAGACTTTAAAAGATTCTGGATATGAGGACATGCTAAACTCAGAAGGTACAAAAGAAACAGAAATTAGATTTGATAATCTTATGGAATTTATTGGTGTGGCAATAGAGTTTGAAAATGAAAATGCAGAAAATTCGCTTGGAGATTTCTTAGATAGCATTGCACTAGTATCAGATGTGGATAATTTAGATGAGTCGACTGATGCAGTTACTCTTATGACAATGCATAGTGCAAAAGGACTAGAGTTTGATAATGTGTTCTTAGTTGGTATGGAGGAAGGATTATTCCCTTCTAAACGTTCAATAGAAGAAGATGCTCAAACAGAAGAAGAAAGAAGATTATGCTATGTTGCTATTACTAGAGCAAAAAAACATTTATTTATAACTAATACTAAAAAGAGAACATTATATGGTTCAACAACTTATTCAATACCATCTCGATTTATTGATGAGATACCAGAAAACCTATTAAGTGAAACTTCAATTGAAAATAAAGAAAATAAAGGGGCTAGAAATAATCAAAATACTTGGTTAGATAGTGAATATAAAAGAGTTGAAACATACTTATCTAATAGAAATAGAGTAAGTGAAAATATCGAAAGAAAAGTGAGACCAAGTATTGGTGTAAGTGTAGATTCATTTTTAAAGAATTTAGCTGGAAATAATCAAGTAAAAAGTAATAATACATTAAAATATAAAGTTGGTATGGGAGTTAAACATAAGAAATTTGGAATAGGTATAATAGAAAATATTGAACCAGAAGGTGATGATTTTAAACTTGAGATTATGTTTGATGGCTCAGGATTTAAAAGACTTATGGCAAATTATACACCACTTGAGATAATAAAAGAGGAGCAGTAAAATGAAAAAAATTACGTTTGTTACAACAAATAAAGGGAAAATAGCATCAGCAAAACAGTATCTTGGTGATCTAGATATTGAGGTAGAGCCATATAATTATGAGCTTATTGAACCTAGAACAGATGATATTCAAGAGATTGCAAAACAAAAAGTATTACAAGCATATGAGCTTGTGAAACACCCATGTATTGCTATGGATTCAGGTTTTTATATAGATGCTTTAAATGGATTTCCAAGAGCTTTTGTAAATTTTGCTTTAGATACACTTGGAGTAAATGGAATACTTGATGCCATGAGAGGTAAAGAAAATAGAAAATGTTCATTTAAAGAATGTGTGGCATATTATGATGGAAAAGATTTAAAATACTTTTTCTATGAACATAAAGGAATATTAGCAAATGAATATAAAGGCGTGGATAAAAATGATCAGTGGAGTCCACTATGGCATATATATAAAGATAGTTTTGACTTAACTAAAACGCTTTCTGAACTTACAGATGAAGAGATGATACAAAGAAGAAAATTAACAGGTTCTTCATTACAAGAATTTGCAAAATGGTATAAAGATGTTAATAAATAGGATAATTAAAATTAGGTATATTTAAAAGTAAATAAAAAATCAAGAATCTATTTCTTGATTTTTTGTGTCTACTTTTTGTTGACAAGTTCAGCTAGTCTGGTGGAAATTTATTTATAAAAAGAAAACTTTTTGTTATTTGTATGTAACAAAAAAATAATTTGCATGAAAAAAAATCGAAAAAATATACTAAAAGCATCTATAAATAAAGAGAAAAAAATATATATGTGTTAATATTTATATAGGTGATATTATGAAAAAAAAGTTAAAATTTAAAATAATATTATTGTTATTTTGTATTTTTACTAGTTTTATGACTACAGTAAATGCTAAAGATACAATAAATAATACGTATAAAACTGATGTGCAAACAACGACAGTGCCAAGCCTTGTTAATGGACAAGTATTTGTAGATAAGTCTGTTTCAAGGCAGGAAGTAGTAGTAGATGGAAATAATTTTACTAGTAATGATTATATTGTACAATTAACTACTATGACAAAACAGTGCGTAGAAAATCAAAAACCAGTTGATGTTGTTTTTGTACTTGATGTTACACAATCGACTGGAAATTCTAAATATGGTACTACTACAGGAAATAAATGTATGGATGATATGGTTATGGCTATAAATGAATGTATCCAAAAAATATTAGATGCAAATGAGCAGAATAGAGTAGCAGTTTTGACATATAGTGGCGGATATGTTCATTATGGCGATGTAAATGGACAAATTATAGGTGGAAATATGACAAACGTATTATTACCACTTGGACATTACACAAATAGTTCATGGACAGAAGATATTTCATATACTGTAAAAGCTGGAACTGGTAATATGGAAAATGGAACATATAAAGGTGGAGAAATAATAACAGGAAAATATATTTCTATGTATGAAAGTGCTTATGAAAAAGAATTAGCACCAGATAAAGAATATAGAAGCGTTTTAGATAATATATCTGATCCAACAATAAGAGAAAGTACATATTCTGATGGCATAACATATTCTTTTAGATTAGAGAGTAATACAGGCTTAAAAAATGGTAATGAAAGTTTAGATAAAGTTAAAGTATATGGTGGTTGGAGTGGGACATATACTCAAATGGGAATGTCTAAAGGAACAGAATTATTGCTGAATAATTCTGATTCAAATCATGATCCTGTAATAATGTTATTAACTGATGGAGAGGCTAATATGGCTTCTAAGGTAAATAATTATAACTATACAGGAAATTTATCTGAAAGATATGTTAGAGTATATAATTACAATTCACAAAATGATACTTGGAGTGCATATCCTGTAGAATATAGTGAAATTGCACTTGATTTACCAGACATAAGTCTTGTAACATTTGCTACTTCGGTTTATTGTAAAGAGCAATTAATAAATAAATTTGGAAATGCTTCAATTTATACTACAGCTATGACTTTAGATTCACAATGGATTAATGTTTTATTAAATCCTGATTCATTAAATAATAGCTTTTCAGATACAGATGTACAAAATACAGCTAATAAAATAAAACAGTTATTTTCTAGTCAAAGTTCAAGTGTTACATCTTCTGATGGTGTCGTTATAAGAAATAATACTGGAACAACAGATTATAATTATGCAAAATACAGTACTGCTAACAATGTATCAGATCTTAGTACAATATTTAATGATATGACAAAAGATATGATTTCAAATGCATGTGGAGATATACAATTTATAGATACACTAGGTGACTATATGGAGCTTAAAGATGTATTAGGAATAGTAAAGGATGGGGTATTATATAAGTATAACTCTATATCACAAAATTCAGGAGTAAAAACATATAATTTCAATGAATTAGAAGATTTTACTTTACAATTAAATGGAAATGAAGTATATGTAAAAGTACCAGAAAAATATAACACTTCTTTAATAAGAGTTGTATTTACTGTTGGCTTAAAAAGTGATTTAAATTTGATGGATTCACAAGTTGTAAAATCACTTGTAGATAATGGTGCATATAATTCTACAAGTAATAAATTTAATTTTTATACTAATAAATGGAGCACTAATGGTTCTAATAGTACAATATCTTTATTTACAATAACAGAAAATAATACATATTATAATACTTTACCAAGTAATGTTTTTAAAAAAGAAAATATAACAGAAACATATTCAAATGTTAGTACATTTAGTAAAGATGGAAGAGATATAACTGTTACACTTGGTAACAATGGAAAGCAAGAGGTTGAAGTTACTACAGATATTACTATAAGTAAAATTTGGAATGATCAAAATAATAAATATTCTTTAAGACCTAGTAAGATAACAGTAAAACTATTACAGGGAGATAAAGAATATGCTACATATACTATTAGCTCTTCTGATAATTGGAAAGAAACTATTGAAGGACTTCCAAAGTATGATGCGGCTGGTGATGAATATGTTTACACAGTAAAAGAAGAGGATATAGTAATAAATTCGTATGATAAATACATATCAAATGTAAGTGGTACAACAATTACTAATACTCTACAAAGAAGTCAAGTACCAATAACTGTTAAATATGTAGATGAGGATGGAAATGAAATAGCCACTAGTAAGCAAATTAAAGGATATGTAAATGAAGAATATAATACAGATCCTGTTGATATTGATGGTTATGTTTTAGCGTCTACACCTTACAATAAATCAGGATATATTACAGATAGTCCCATAACTGTTGTATATCAATATAAGAAATTGTTAAAAACAGAACCTAATGTTACAATGGATAAGACTGCTGAATGGGTGGATATAGAAAATGGTATCGCAAAAATAAATCTAAAAGAAATAGATACAGTTGAAGAAAAAGTAGACTTGTCAGATTATTTAATAATATATGATGTTTCTGGAAGTATGCCAATTGTTACAGTTAATGGATATGAACCTGGTACGTATAATATAGATGTATCAGAAATTGTTAACATTGGTTGTAAAAATCCAAATCATTATAGTAAATTAAAGCCAGGAGCTCCTGATAATTTAGAATCTAGGAGAAATGCATATCATTATGATAATAATGGTACTCCTAATGATACATCAGATGATATTTTATTAAATTATACAAGTCAAACATATAAAAAGAAAAATTGGAAAGGTGACGTAATCCAAACATTTAATTTATCAGCTCCAAAAGATTTTATGTATAGTAGAGAAAACGGATGTTATTCTAGTTTAGATACTTCTCAGAAAATGATAAATCAATTTGTAGATGAAACATTAAAATATGATTCCAATACAAAATTTGCTTATATAGCTTTTGCTGGAGATGTAGTAAAATCTAATACATTTACAACTGGTGAAAAATTAAAAGAATTTGTTAATAATTCTACGCAATACGTTGGAACTAATTATGTTCCACCTATCGAAAAAGCAAAAGAAATAATATCTTCATATAAAGGAGATAAAGAATTAAAAGTTATATTTATAACTGATGGTGAAAATGATGATAGCTGTATGGATGCGGTACAAGAATTAAAATCTCAATATGATTTTGAATTATACTCTGTATCAGCAGACTATAATGCATCTACAACATCTGATATATATAGAATGGGAGATAAGTATTTATATTTACAAAGTAATAATATAGATAAAGCTGTTAACGATTTTATAAATTATTCACTTAATAGAGATTCAATAAAAGCTATAAATAAAGTTTATGCAGATAAAATAAATTCTGAATATTTTGAAGTTTTAAATTCTGGAACATATAAACTTCCTGAAAATGTAACTTTATCAGGAGATACTATTACTTGGAATATTCCAGATAATACAAGTAGTAATACACAAGAATATAGTGCTAGTATATATGTAAAGTTAAAAGATGAGTATAGAAAAACATCAAATGATACATTATATGAAACAAATTTAGATACACCAGAAGAAAATGGAGCAAAATTAACATATAGTATTGAAGGTGGATATTATAATTCTGAATCTAGAACTTTAACAAAAGAATCACCTAAATTACCATATGGCCTAGAAAAAATTGATGTAACTAAAGTATGGGAAGATTATGAAAACGAATATAATACCAGACCAGATTTTATTAATGTAAGTTTAAATAAAAATGGAACAAAAGTAGATAATGCAAATATTGCTTCTAATATAAATTCATATAGCTTTCCAGGATATAAAGAGGATAATGGAAATCTAGTTGTGTATGGACTATTATATGGTAATGATTCAAAAAAAGTAAACAACACATATACCGTTACTGAAAATAGTGTAAACAATTATAATAATACACAAACTGGAGATAAAGAAAATATATATACTATAAAAAATGTATTAAACATGGAATCATCTGTTGAAGTAAGATATGTGGATAAAAATGGAAATGAAATTTCTACTAGAGACAATTATACAGGAAAAGTTGGAGCAGAGTATACAACTATTTCAAAAAGTATAGATGGGTATATATTAGATAGTATACCTTCAAATGCAAGTGGTAGATATAATGTAGATAAAATTATTGTAACATATGAGTATAGAAAACTATCAGATGTAACAGTAAAATATGTAGATGAAAATACAGGAAAAGAAATTCCAGGAGTAGACAATGTAGTAACAACATACAAAGAAGGGGATGCTTATACAACAGAAAAGAAAAATATAGAAGGATATGAATATACAAGAGATAGTGGAAATACAGAAGGAGAAGTAGGAAGAGAAAATATAGAAGTAGTATATTATTATAAAAAGACAGCAGGAGGAGTAGAAGTAAAATATATAGATCAAGTGACAGGAGAAGAAATAGCACCAAATGAGACAATAAGTGGATTAGAAAAAGAACCGTATGAAACACAAGCAAAAGAAGTAAATGGATATGAACTAGTACTAACACCTACAAATGCAAGAGGAGAAATGACAGTAGAAAAAATAACAGTAACATATGAGTATAGAAAGCTATCAGATGTAACAGTAAAATATGTAGATGAAAATACAGGAAAAGAAATTACAGGAATAGATAATATAGTAACAACATATAAAGAAGGGGATGCATATACAACAGAAAAGAAAAGCATAGAAGGATATGAGTATACAAAAGATAGTGGAAATACAACAGGAAAAGTAGGAAGAGAAAATATAGAAGTAGTATATTATTACAAGAAAATAGCAGGAGGAGTAGAAGTAAAATATATAGATCAAGTAACAGGTGAAGAAATAGCAACAAGTGAGACACTAACAGGATTAGAAAAAGATCCATATGAAACAGAGGCTAAAGAAGTAAGTGGATATGAATTAGTACTAACACCTGCAAATGCAAATGGAGAGATGACAGTAGATAAAATAACAGTAACATATGAGTATAGGAAACTATCAGATGTAACAGTAAAATATGTAGATGAAAATACAGGAAAAGAAATTCCAGAAATAGAAAATGTGGTAACAACATACAAAGAAGGAGATGCATATACAACAGAAAAGAAAAATATAGAGGGATATCAGTATACAAAAGATAGTGGCAACACAACAGGAAAAGTAGGAAGAGAAGATATAGAAGTAGTATATTATTACAAAAAGATAGCAGGCGGAGTAGAAGTAAAATATATAGATCAAGTAACAGGAGAAGAGATAGCAACAGGGCAAACATTAACAGGATTAGAAAAAGATCCATATGAGACACAAGCAAAAAAAGTGAGTGGATATGAACTAGTACTAACACCTGCAAATGCAAGTGGAGAGATGACAGTAGAAAAGATAACAGTAGCATATGAATATAGAAAGCTATCAAATGTAACAACAAGATATATAGATGTAAATACAGGATACGATATAATAGAAGAGATAGTAGATACATATAAAGAAGGAGATAAATATACAACAGAAGAAAAAGGATTTGAAGGATACAAAATGGTATCAAAATCAAATAATACAGAAGGAACAGTAGAAAGAGAAGATATAGAAGTAGTGTATTATTATAAGAAGATATCATCAGGAGTAGAGGTAAGATATATAGATCAAGTAACAAAAGAAATAATATATCCAACAGAGAATATAACAGGATTAGAAAATGACTATTATGAAACACAATCCAAAGAAATAGATGGATATGAACTAGTAGTAACACCTGAAAATGCAATAGGAAAAATGACAGTAGATAAAATAGTAGTAACATATGAATATAGAAAATTATCAGATGTAACAGTAAAATATATAGATGCAAATACAGGAAAATCAATAGTAGGCGATATAGTAACAACATATAAAGAAGGAGATAGATATCAAACAGAAGAAAAAATATTTGGTGGATATGAACTAGTATCAAAAACAGATAACACAGAAGGAGAAGTAGGAAGAGAAGATATAGAAGTAATATATGAATATAAAAAGATAGCAGGCGGAGTGGAAGTAAAATATATAGATCAAGTAACAGGAGAAGAGATAGCACCAAAAGAAGAAATGAGTGGATTAGAAAAAGATCCATATGAAACACAAGCAAAAGAAGTAGAAGGATATGAATTAGTATTAACACCTGCAAATGCAAGCGGAGAGATGACAGTAGACAAAATAACAGTAACATATGAGTATAGAAAGATAGCAAATGTAATAATAGAACATATAGATGGAAATACAGGAGAAAAAATAATAGAAGATGTAGTAACAAAATATAAAGAGGGAGATAAATATGAGGCATTAGGTCAATCTATAGAAGGATATACAATAACAAAAGAGCCAGAAAATAAGACAGGAGAAGTAGGAAGAGAAGATATAATAGTAGTATACGAATATAAGAAAATATCAGAAGGATTAGTAGTAAAATATGTAGATGAGATAACAAATGAAATAATGGATACAGAAGAATATACAGGAAATGAAAATGATGTAATAAAATTAGAAGAGAAAGCATTTAATGGATATATATTAACAAAAAGACCAGAAGAAAAAGAGGTAAGTTTAACAGTAGAGCCACAAGAGAAAATATTCTATTATAGAAAGATAGTAAATATAACAATAGTTGGAATAGATGCAAATACAAAAGAAGAAATATATACGAAAGTACAAACAGGAATAGAAGGAAATGAATATCAAACAATACCAGAAGAGATACCAGGATATGAGGTATCGAAAGTACCAGAAAATGCACAAGGAACATATACAAGAGAAGAAACAAAAGTAGTATATGAGTATAAAAAGATATCAGGAGGAGTAAAGGTAAGCTATATAGATAAGGAAACAGGAGAAGTATTAAAAGAATATAGAATAGATGGACTAGTAGGAGATAAATATAAAACAGAAAAAGAAGAAATAGAAAAATATAATTATGTAGGAGTAGAAGGAGAAGAAAGAGGAGAATTAGAGGAAAAAGAAAAGGAAGTAAAATACTATTATGAGAAAAAAAGAGGAATAGTAGAAGTAATATATGTAGATGAAGAAGGAAAAGAATTATACAAAGAAGAGATGGAAGGAAAAGTAGATGAAGAATATAAAGTAGAAGAAAAAGAAATAGAAAATTACAGAATAAAAGAAAGACCAGAAAATGCACAAGGAGTGTATGAGGAAGGAAGAATAGTAGTAAAATATGTAATGGAGAGAATAAGAGGAACAGTAATAGTAAATTTTGTAGATAAAGAAGGAAATAAATTAAAAGATCAAGAAAGAGTAGAAGGATATGTGGGAGAAGAATATGACTTGAAAGCACCAGAGATAGAAGGATATAGAGTGGTAGAAAATGAAGAAATAAAAGTAAAATATATAGAAGGAGAACAAGTAATAAATGTAGTGTATGAAAAAATAGAAGAAGCTCCACAAACAGGAGATATGAATATATATATATACATAGGAACAATAGTTATATGTGGATATGTATTAAGTAAAATTTTAAAAGCAAAAATCAATTAAATAAAATTAACCTAGTTATCATATTTAAAGTGATAATTAGGTTTTTTGTTTAAAAAATATAAAAGATAGTATCAATTATTGAATAATTTTTTGTTTTATGATATGTATATTATGTAGAAAAATATTGGGGAGAGGTTTTGATATGAGAAGAAAAAAATTATTTTTAGGAATTATAGTACTATGTGTAATAGTTATGACTGGTACAGGAATACTTTTAGCTGCACCAAATATTAATTTAAAAATAAGTACAAATCAAAATACAGCAAATTTATCATGGGTAAATAATGATAGTGTAAAATCATATAATTATGACATTAAAAAAAGTGTAAATGGTGGCGAATTTAAAAGCTTGAATGAAAATGATGGAAATAAGGTAAATGTATTAAATGTTTATCCAGATAGTTCATCAGTAAATGAAAATGTCACATTTACAACTTATGATGGTGAAACTGTAACAATAAAAAAATCTGCTTCTTTAAAACAATGGATGGAATGTGCAAATAGTGATGATAGCAGAGGATATGGAAGAGGACTAATTGAGGTAACTCCAGTTTCAATTACAGACTTTAATAATAATCCATCAGCATATTTATATAAAGATAGTAATGGAAAATATAATTACCAAGTTGTAGTTTTTGGAACTTGGGATTCTTATGGTAGTCAAGATTTATCATCAACTTCAGCTGAAGTTATGAGACAATACTTAGCAGATGGAAATAGCTGTGTTATGGGACATGATACTATAAGAGGAGATGCTAATAGAGGTGCAAATTTTGCAAGTTTAAGATCATATTTTAATATAAAAACTGCGTTAGATGATGGAGTTACTAATGTACAAGGACAAGATCCCGGAAATATAAATGGAAATAATAGTGCAAATCCAACAACACAAGTTACTTTAAGAACAAATAATGTATTTACAACATATCCATGGAATATTGGAAGTGCAGGAACAGTACTTACAGTTCCACATTGTCATTGTGTACAACAGGTGGCTTATGGAAATGTTGAAATAACATTTACAAGTACAGAAGATATAACTGATCAGTACGGACAAGGAAATTGGAATTATTATTTGACAGTAAATAATAATGCTGCAATGATTCAAACAGGACATTCAAATTGTGAAGCAACTCCTGATGAGCAAAAAATATGGGCTAATTTATTATTCTATTTAGGAGATGTTAATACTGAAACTACAGCAGTAGATAATGATTTCAAAGATATTGATGCTCCAGATAAACCAACTGTAACAAATAATAATTTGAATGGATTGAATGGAACTGTTGAGTATACAGCAAAAGATAATGGAACAACATATAATTATTATGTAGAAGCTTCTGAAAGAACAACATTAGAAAAAACAACTTCTAATACAGTAGAAGCTGTTAATACATCAGGTGTTGCAGGATATAGTTATGTTGTAGATAATAATGAAAATACAGAGCCAGATAATACTATAGATACATCAAATACTTCAATAAACTATACAATTGGAAATGGACCAAAGACATATTTACATATTAAGACAATAGATGCAGCAGGAAATGTAAGTGGAGTAACACATGTGCTACTATATACAAATATTGGACCAGAGCTAGTGCTTAGCCAAAATCCAACTGAATGGACAAATCAAGATGTAACAATTAGTGCAGTAGGTAGTGATATAGATGGTAGAGTAGTAAGTATTAAGAGACCAGATGGAACTATAGTAAATTCACAAACAACTGAGTATGTTGTACCAGTAAATGGAACTTATGAATTTACAGCTACAGATAATAGTGGTGCTACAGTAACGGAGAGTATAACAATTACAAATATAGATAAGGTAAAACCACAAGGAAGTGGAACAGTTACTCAACCTACATCGCAAAATAGATATGCAACAATAAACTTTAATGCAACAGATGATGCATCAGGAGTTGCGAAAATAGTTTTACCAGACAATAGTGAAGTTACAACAGCTACAACAAGTTATAATGTAACAGAGCCGGGAACATATACATTTAAAATATATGATGTTGCTGGAAATGAGAATACAGTAAATGTCAATGTAACAATTCCTTCAGATGGTCTTGAAGTAAAATATATAGATCAAGTAACAAAAGAAGAGATAGCGACTAGTGTAGAAAAAGAAGGGAACATAGGAGATTCATATAAAACTGAGGAAAAGGAGATATCAGGATATGAATTAGTTAATGTAATTGGAAATACAACAGGAACATTAACAATGGACAAGATAACAGTAACATACGAGTATAGAAAACTATCAGATGTAACAGTAAAATATGTAGATGAAAATACAGGAAAAGAAATTACAGGAATAGATAATATAGTAACAACATATAAAGAAGGGGATGCATATACAACAGAAAAGAAAAGCATAGAAGGATATGAGTATACAAAAGATAGTGGAAATACAACAGGAAAAGTAGGAAGAGAAAATATAGAAGTAGTATATTATTACAAGAAAATAGCAGGAGGAGTAGAAGTAAAATATATAGATCAAGTAACAGGTGAAGAAATAGCAACAAGTGAGACACTAACAGGACTAGAAAAAGATCCATATGAAACAGAGGCTAAAGAAGTAAGCGGATATAAATTAGTATTAACACCTACAAATGCAAGTGGAGAGATGACAGTAGATAAAATAACAGTAACATATGAATATAGAAAGCTATCAGATGTAATAGTAAAATATGTAGATGAAAATACAGGAAAAGAAATTCCAGGAGTAGACAACGTAGTAACAACATACAAAGAAGGGGATGCTTATACAACAGAAAAGAAAAATATAGAAGGATATGAATATACAAAAGATAGTGGAAATTTAACAGGAAAAGTAGGAAGAGAAAATATAGAAGTAGTATATTATTATAAAAAGACAGCAGGAGGAGTAGAAGTAAAATATATAGATCAAGTAACAAGAGAAGAGATAGTAACAGGACAAACATTGACAGGATTAGAAAAAGATCCATATGAGACACAAGCAAAAGAAGTAAGTGGATATGAGTTAGTATTAACACCTTCAAATGCAAGTGGAGAGATGACAGTAGATAAAATAACAGTAACATATGAATATAGGAAATTATCTGATGTAACAACGAGATATATAGATGTAAATACAGGATACGATATAATAGAAGAGATAGTAGATACATATAAACAAGGAGATACATATACAACAGAAGAAAAAGGATTTGAAGGATATAAGATGGTATCAAAATCAAATAATACAGAAGGAACAGTGGAAAGAGAAGATATAGAAGTAGTGTATTATTATAAGAAGATATCATCAGGAGTAGAGGTAAGATATATAGATCAAGTAACAAAAGAAATAATATATCCAACAGAGAATATAACAGGATTAGAAAATGACTATTATGAAACACAATCCAAAGAAATAGATGGATATGAACTAGTAGTAAGACCAGAAAATGCAATTGGCCATATGACAGTAGATAAAATAGTAGTAACATATGGATATAGAAAATTATCAGATGTAACAGTAAAATATATAGATGCCAATACTGGAAAATCAATAATAGATGATATAGTAACAACATATAAAGAGGGAGATAGATATCAAACAGAAGAAAAGATATTAGGTGGATATGAATTAGTATCTAAGACAGATAATACATCAGGAGAAGTAGGAAGAGAAGATATAGAAGTAGTATATGAATATAAGAAGATATCAGCAGGAGTAGAAGTAAAATATATAGATCAAGTAACAGGACAAGAGATAGCAGGAAGAGAAGAGATGAGTGGATTAGAAAGAGATCCATATGAAACAGAAGCAAAAGAAATAGAAGGATATGAGTTAGTATTAACACCAAGTAATGCAAATGGAGAAATGACAGTAGAGAAGATAGAAGTAACATATGAGTATAGAAAAACAGCAAATGTAATAATAAAACATATAGATGGAAATACAGGAGAACCAATTATAGAAGATGTAGTAACAAAATATAAAGAAGGGGATAAATACGAGGCGTTAGGTCAAGCCATAGAAGGATATACAATAACAAAAGAGCCAGAAAATAAGACAGGAGAAGTAGGAAGAGAAGATATAATAGTAGTATACGAATATAAGAAAATATCAGAAGGATTAGTAGTAAAATATGTAGATGAGATAACAAATGAAATAATGGATACAGAAGAATATACAGGAAATGAAAATGATGTAATAAAATTAGAAGAGAAAGCATTTAATGGATATATATTAACAAAAAGACCAGAAGAAAAAGAGGTAAGTTTAACAGTAGAGCCACAAGAGAAAATATTCTATTATAGAAAGATAGTAAATATAACAATAGTTGGAATAGATGCAAATACAAAAGAAGAAATATATACGAAGGTACAAACAGGAATAGAAGGGAATGAATATCAAACAATACCAGAAGAAATGCCAGGATATGAGGTATCAAAAATACCAGAAAATGCACAAGGAACATATACAAGAGAAGACACAAAAGTAATATATGAATATAAGAAAATATCAGGAGGAGTAAAGGTAAGTTATATAGATAAAGAAACAGGAGAAATATTAAAAGAATATAGAATAGACGGATTGGTAGGAGATAAGTATATAACTGAAAAAGAAGAAATAGAAAAGTATAATTATGTAGGAGTAGAAGGAGAAGAAAGAGGAGAATTAGAAGAGCAAGAAAAAGAAGTAAAATATTACTATGAGAAAAAAATAGGAACAGTAGTAGTAATATATGTAGATGAAGAAGGAAATGAGTTATATAAAGAGGAAATGGAAGGAAAAGTAGACGAAGAATATAAAGTTGAAGAAAAAGAAATAGAAAATTATAGAATAAAAGAAAGACCAGAAAATACAGAAGGAGTATATAAAGAGGGAACAACAGTAATAAAATATGTAATGGAGAGAATAAGAGGAACAGTAGTAGTAAATTTAATAGATGATGAAGGAAATATAATGGAGACAATAAATGGAGAAGGATATGCAGGAGATATATATGAATTAGAAATACCAGAAAAAGAAGGATATGAAATAGTAGGAGAAAAATTTGTAAAAGTAGAAATAGTAGAAGGAGAACAGGTAATAAATGTATATTATAGAAAGATAGAAGAAGCACCACAAACAGGAGATATAAATGTATATATGTACATAGTAACTTTAGGTGTATGTGGATATGTAATAAGTAAAATATTTAAAAGAAAGATTAACTAGTTATAATTAATTTAAAAAGAATTATTAAAATGTATATTAGTAAGAAGATAAATTAACTTTTAATTTATCTTCTTTTTTATATAAAAACTCTAAAATTTGCTATAAAAAATGAGTTAAAAAAGTTTGCTAATCAAAATATAAAAGAGTATAATAACCTTGCTTTAACTAAAGGAGGTGTTATATAAAAAAATTAAAGCCAACAAATGATTATGTATTTAAAAAAATATTTGGAAGTATTGACTCTGAATATATAACAAAAGAATTTATAAAGTGTGCAACAGGACTGAAATTTGAAGATATAAATTTAGATACAACACCAATACTTGAAAAAGATTTAATAGATAAAAAAACAGGAATTCTAGATGTAAAAGTAGTAGCAGATAAAATAAATAATATTGATATAGAGATGCAAGTAGTAAAAAGTGAACATATAGCAGAAAGAATATTATTTTACTGGTCAAAAATGTATAATAAAACAATAAGAAAAGGATATGGATATGGATATGAAAAAGGACAAAAGGTAATATGTATACTAGTAGCAGATTTTAAACTAAGTAATTTAACAGAAGTAAATAAGTTTTACACAAGATGGAAAATAATGGAAGAAAACTACACAAAACTAAACTTTACAGATAAGTTATACATAGTTATAATAGAATTAGAAAAGATAAAAAATATAAAAGAGACAGAAAACAAAGAATTATTAAACTGGTGTAAGTTCATAAAAAATCCAGAAGAAATGGAGGGAGAAGAAATGAAAAATAAATATATAAAAAAGGCAAAAGAAAAACTAGATGAGATAAACCAAAGTGAAGAAGAAAGAAGATTAGCAGAGATAAGAGAAAGAACAATAAGAGATGAAATGGCAATAAGAGACAGTGGTTATATAGATGGAAAAAATGATGGAATAGAAATTGGAATAAAAGAAGGAGAGAAAAAAGGAATATTAGAGAGAAATAAAGAAATAATAAAACAAATGCTAAAGTATAATATGTCTATTGAAAATATAATAAAAATTACAAATTTATCCAAATCTGAAATAGAAAGTCTTATTATGTGAGTGTGTAGAATAGTTTGTGTAAACTAAAATAAACTTTCTATGATAATTTTTAAATAGATGCTATACTATGTATAGTACCTATTTAAAGAATCGTGTATTAGTTTTATTATAAATAGGGTACCAGTATTTATAAAAGGTACCCTTTTAATTTAGTGAGTATGCTACAGATTATTTTTTTATACTAATTTTAGCTTTTTGTTTTTCATGGATTTCGTCTAGTTTTTTGTTTATTTTATCTAAAGTTTTTTTATCACAGTTTATTTTAGATAAATATAAATTTGCATAATATTCACATTTTTTTAGAGAATCTTTATTTGAAGTTTCTATATAGATATCATAATAAATATATATTAAATCTTCACAAGCTATATAAATATCATTGTTTATACATTCTTCAAGAAGAGAAATACTTTTATTAATATCTTTTGGAATGTTAATTTCTGGTACACCGTTTTCATAAAAATAATGTGCTAAATTATATTTAGACCAAAAGCATATTGAATATATTGTTGCTTGTGTAGCTTGATTATAATATTCAAAAGCTTTTTTTAAGTTTTTCTTAGTACCTATTCCAAGTCTATACATCTCACCTAGTTTATTAGCTGCCCAACTTTCACCTTGGGATGCAGAAGATTTATATAATAATATTGCTTTTTGAAAATCTCCTTCCTCCTCATACATTTTTCCAAGATTATTCATAGCATATATATAATTTTTATTTGCTGCAAATTCAAATAACTTTTTAGCTTTCTTTAAATCTTTTTGTATAAAAGGTATATTTCCTTCTTTAAATACAGTTCCTAAACTATTAATAGCAGCAATACAATTTACTTTTCTTGCTTTATTAAAATATCTAAATGCTTTTTTCATATCTTCTCTAGATTTTGAACCAACATATCCATTATAGTATAAATGTCCAAGAGCCCAAATTGCATTTGGGTGCTTTTTTTGAGCAGCGATTTTATAAAAATTGAAACTTTCTTGGTATCTGGGGTAACCTGCAACTTGTCCATATAGCTCTAAAGAGCCCATTTCAAAACATGCATAAGGATTTCCTTTTTTAGCAAGTTCATGAATACCTCTTATGGACCAAAGACCACCTTTTAATTGAACTGTTACAAAATCTATTGCGTCGTCAGATGATACTTCTGAGGAATATAGAAAATCATCTAGAGTATCCATAAATTTATCTTCTATATATACAGGTTGTTTTTTATCTAATATTACAAAAAATAAAACTTCTATAAAAAATCTATATAAATTTTTAGAATCTAATAATCTTTTTAAAAGAGATGAAAATTCATTTGTTACTTCTAAATCATTTTTAGAAATATTATATAGTCTTAGACATACTTTATTAAATTTTTGATTATTATTAATTACATCTAGTGATTGCTTAAAATAATCTCTAGTTATGAAAATATTTTTGCTATCTATAGTTGCAATTATATTTAAAATAATATCTTTAAATATTGTTTCATCTTTTTTATATTTATTTCTCCAATTAACATATATACTTTTATACTTTGAATTTATAGCACGTACACCTGTACAATAGTTATTAACTGTAGTATCAGAAATTGAATCTATATCAAATAAAATACAAAATATTTCTGACTGAATAGTAAAGTTTTTGTTATTTGCCTCTTCTTTTAAAATTCTAAATAGATTTCCTAAAGATAAATGTCTGTTATTGTTATTGAGTTTAACATAATTTTTTTTATTCATTTTGTCCTCCTACTTGTGTGAATTTTGCGTGGATTTTAAAAAATAACTGTAGTTTAATATGTGTTGCAAAAAGATAAATTATTGCGTATAATGTTTATATAAGTGTTAATATTATAACATATTTTAGATTATAAAGCAAAATTAACACTTTAAAATTATTGTGAAAAAAGTGAGGATTTTTATGAAGGCAAGGCTATATATAAATAAAGAAAATTTAAAGTATAATATGGAATATATTAAAAGTAAAATAGGAAGAGAAAAAGATATTATTGCTATGTTAAAAGCTAATGCATATGGTGCAGGAGATAAACAAATTGCTTTGTTACTTAAAGAATATGGTATTAATTTCTTTGGCGTAGCAAATATTGACGAGGCAATAAGGCTTAGAAAATATGGTATAGATTCAAATATACTTGTTACCTCTCCATGTATTGGAGACGAAATAGAAGTAGCAATAGAAAATGATATTTCAATGTCTGTATCAGATATTAATAATTTAATTCAAATACAGTTTATAGCAAATTCTATGAAGAAAATTGCAAGAGTACATATAAAAGTTGAAACAGGAATGACTAGACTAGGGTTTATATATTGTGAGTTAAAGAATAACTTAGATAAAATATTAAGTTTTAAAAATATAAGTATAGAAGGGATATATTCTCATCTGTCTTGTGCAGATAGTGATGAAGAATATACTAAACTTCAATTTAATGAATTTAAAAAGGCATATGATTTATTAAAAGATAAAATATCTTTTAAGTATGTTCATATTTTAAATTCTGATGGTACACAAAATTATGCTAAAAAAGATATAGGTATAAATTATACACATGTAAGAGTAGGATTAATGCTTTATGGTTATACAAAAAATACAAAGCCAATATTTAAGCTTGAAGTTCCAATATTACATATAAACGATGTAAAAAAATATCAAAAAATTGGATATGACGGTACATTTATTGCAAAGCCTAATATGAAAATTGCAGTTTTAAAAATTGGATATGCAGATGGAATAAGTAGGAGTTTATCTAATAATATGTATGTAACAATAAGAGGAAAAAAATGTCCTATTGTTGGAAATATATGTATGGATATGTGTATGGTAGATGTAACAGATATAGAAGATATAAGCATGGAAGACAAAGCTATCTTTTTTGATTATACAAATGATTTAAAAGAGTTAGCTAAAGCTTCTAATAAGATAGTATATGAATTTATATCTTGTCTTTCAAGTAGAATAGAAAGAGTAATAGAGTAGGTGGATTATGTGGATATATTAATAAATAATTTAAAAATTAATTATATAAAAAGAGAAGTAGGTAGTAAAACAAATATTATATTTCTTCATGGATGGGGTGCAAATATTAATTCTTTTATACCAGTTATAAATGAAGTATCTAAAAAATATAATGTATATGCTATAGATTTGCCGGGATTTGGACTAAGTGATGAACCATCTAAAGATTATATGGTCGAAGATTATTCTAAGATAGTCTTAGAATTTATAAATAAATTAAAGTTAGAAAATGTAGTTTTAATAGGTCATTCGTTTGGTGGAAGAGTAATAATTAAATTAGTTGGTGCATTAAAATTTATTCCTAAAAAAATCATATTAATAGATAGCGCGGGAATAAGACCTAAGAGATCTTTAAAATATTATATAAAGGTTTATTCATATAAATTTGCAAGAAATATGTTAAAGATTATACTTGGAAAAAAGAAATCATATAAAATAATAGAAAAATATAGATCAAAAGTTGGATCTCAAGACTATAAAAATGCTTCTTTAACAATGCGAGAAGTATTTAAAAATACGGTAAATGAAGATTTAAGAAAATATCTGCCTAGTATTAATGTACCTACACTTTTAATTTGGGGAGAAAATGATACAGATACACCTTTATCTGATGGAAGAATTATGGAGAAAATGATAAAAGACTCTGGACTTGTTATACTTAAAGGAGCAGGACATTATAGTTATTTGGACAATTATAATCAATTTATTAGAGTGCTATATAAATTTTTAGAGGAGTGTGATTAAATGGAAATAGCAATAGTTATAATAGCATACATATTGACTAATATATTAATTGTAGTTAATATAAATAAATTTATGCATATATTTCAGCAATCTTTTTATCAGATAGAGGAGTTTACACCAGCATTAAAGACAACGGGAGCATATAAGATACAGTTATATGAAATTGTATTATTAGTATTTTCAGCTTTATCATTTATTAGTAGTTATTTTTTAATATTATATGTTTTTTTTGCGATTTTTGTTGCATACAAAACTATAAATAATAGACCAGTGGCTAAAAAGAAATTTGTATATACATCTAGAGTAAAAATAACATATAGCATTATAGCCTTAATTTTGATTACATTTACATATTTAGTTTGTAATTTTAGTTATTTTAAATATATAAACTTTGTATTTATAATACTTTCTTTATATAAGTATGTAGCAATTGGAATTATGCTTTTGGGAAATGTTATTGCTTTACCTATATTAAAATTATTAAACTATCATTATATTAAAGAGGCTAAAAATATAATAAATGAAAATAAAAAACTAAAGGTAATAGCTATAACTGGAAGTTATGGTAAAACATCTACTAAAAATATAGTTAATTCAATACTTGAAGAAAAGTATATATCTGTTATGACACCTAAAAGCTTTAATACGACTCTTGGTGTTGTAAGAGCTATAAGAGAACTTGTGAAGCCTTATACAGAAGTTTTTGTATGTGAAATGGGAGCATCTAAACTAAAAGATATTGAAGATATATGTAAAATAGTAAAACCAGATATTTCTGTAATAACTACTATAGGTCCTCAACATCTTACTACTTTTAAATCAATGGAAAATATTAAAAAGGGAAAATTTGAAATTATAACTAATGCAAAAGAAGAAGCAATAGCAGTATTAAACATAGATAATGAATATATACAGGATGGAATAAAAAAATATGTAAATGGTAAAAATGTTATAAAATATAGTATGAATAATAAAGAGGCAAGATATACGGTTGAAGATGTTAAGATGTCAGATAAAGGAAGTATTTTTACTGTATGTGATGGAGATAGTAAATTTACTTTAGAGACAAGACTTTTAGGAAAGCATAATATATATAATATTTTATGTGCTGTTGCAATAGCAAAAGAGCTTAATATGACTAATGAAGAGATAAAAAAGGCGGTAAAAAAGATAAAACCAGTAGAACATAGGTTGGAGCTAAAAAATATGGGAGGAATACTTGCTCTTGATGATTCGTTTAATTCAAATCCTGAAGGATCAAAGACAGCTATAGATACATTATGTATGTTTAAAGATAAGTACAAGGTAATGGTAACACCTGGAATGATTGAGCTTGGAGAAAAAACAGATGAATTAAATAAAAAATTAGGAGAATATGCTACAGTTTTAGATTATGTTATATTAGTTGGAGATGTAACTACCAAAAAAATTGAAGAGGGAATGAAAGAAAAAGGATATAGTAATTATATAGTGGTAAAAGATTTATATGAAGCATTTAGAAAATTAGAAGAATTACAAGTAAGTAATACTAATTTGTTAGCGTTATTTGAAAATGATTTGCCAGATAGTTATATAAAATAGAAAGGGTGAAAAATTATGAAAACAGTAATTGGTGTTTTTTTTGGAGGAAAAAGTGTAGAACATGAAGTATCTATAATATCTGCTCTACAAGTAGTTGAGAATTTAGATAAAGAAAAATATGATATTATTCCTATTTACATATCTAAAGATAATAAATTTTATTCATCTGAATTTTTGAGTGATATTAATAGATATAAAGATTTAGATGAAATAGTTAGATTATCAGATGAGGTATATTTTACCCATGAAAACGGAAGTTTACTAGTTAATAAAAAGGATGGAATATTTAAAAAAGTATTATTTAAAATAGATATTGTATTTCCAGTAGTGCATGGATTAAATGTAGAAGATGGAACACTTGAAGGATTTTTAGAAATGTATAATATTCCGTATGTTGGATGTGATGTATGCTCATCTGCTGTTGGAATGAATAAGATAATATTTAAAAAAGTTCTAGAGTCATCTAATATACCTGTTGTAGAATATGATACTTTAAATATTTCAGAATTTGAGCAAGATTCTAAAAAAGCTTTTGAAAAAATAAAAGATAAACTATCATTACCTATAATAGTAAAACCAGCAAATTTAGGCTCAAGTGTTGGAATAGAAATAATAAAAGATGAGAAAGAATTTGTACCTAAAATGCAACAAGTATTTGAGTTTTGTGAAAATGTTTTGATTGAAAGATGCATTACAAATCTAAGAGAAATTAATTGTTCAGTAGTTGGAGACTTTTCTTCTCAAGAAGTGTCAGTTCTTGAAGAGCCAATAAAAGAAGATGAAATATTAAGTTATAAAGATAAATATTTAGGAAATGGAAAAGGTGGAAAATTGTCTAAAATGGGAGGAAAATCTTCTGGTATGGCATCTCTTACAAGAAAAATACCAGCACAGCTTGATAAAGACCAAGAAGATGAAATATATAATTTAGCTAAAAATACATTTAAATTACTTAATTGTGAGGGAATATCAAGAATAGATTTTATATTAGATGGAGATAATAATGAAATATATGTAAATGAAATAAATACAATTCCTGGATCTTTATCTTTTTATCTATGGGAACCTAAAGGGGTAAAATTTAGTGAGCTTTTAGATAAAGCTATAAGAATTGCAATAAAAAGACAAGAAAGAAGAAATAAAATAACTTATTCTACAAATGTTAATATTTTAAATATGACAGCAAAAAAATAAAGGCGGTGGTATACCGCCTTTTATAGGTAATACAGTATATAGCCCTATCAAAAAATACTATATACTATTAGTATTATTACCAAAATTAAATAAATAATACATTGAAAATTTTGTATTAATTATAAAATAGTGTAAACTTCTTCACAAATAATTCGTTTTATAGTATAATGAACATATGTAATGAGGTAAGTTATGAAAGAAAAAATTATAGGTGTTTTAACATGTTTTGTGCTATTTATTGTAATAGTCACTTTATTTAATATGGTACAATATAATACTATTTTAAATAGTAATAGTAACTCTAAATTAGTAATATTTGGAGATAATATAGATGAAAAGTATGTTCCAATTTTAGAAGATGACAATATATATATATCTTTTGATACAATATCAAGTTTTATAGATGAAGATATTTATTTTGATGAAAAGATGCAAAAAGTAATAATAACAAATCAAGATTATGTATATAAATTTGATTTAAAAAATAATCAAGCTACAAGAAACTTTGAGGAATATGATATTGGAACATGTGCAAAATATATAAATGATGAAATATATATAAATATTTCTTTGTTAAAGGATATATATAATATAAAAACAGAATACAATGAAGAACTAAATACAATATCAATAGATAGAAGAGATTTAAATGATATTAATTTAAATTATAATGGCGTTAAATTATATAGTGATATAGATACATCTTCACAAGTTTTAGAAACTTTAAATAAAGATAATACAGTGTTTGTATATGAAGATAGCTTAAATCATAATAGATGGTATAAAGTAAAAAGTGATAGTGGAAAAATTGGATATGTAGATAAATCTTCTGTAACACTTTTGGATGATACTTTGGATAATATTCAAGAAGAACAAGAAAACGAGAAACTAATAATGTTTTGGCAATATGGAAGTAGTCTTGAAACTCTTGGAGATAAGATAGAGGGTGTAAATGTTGTTATGCCTACATGGTATTCAATATCTGATGCAAATGGCAATGTTGAAGATGAATATAGTAAAGATTATTATGAAAGAGCGAAATCTTATGGATATCAAATATGGCCTATTATAACAAATGGATTTGATCAGGAAGATTTTGATAAAAAAGAAGCTACATCACAAATAATGAATGACGAACAAAAAAGAGAGACTTTAATTAAAAATATAGTAAAAGTAATTAAAGATAATAAACTTGATGGAATTAATATAGATTTTGAAGGAATGAAAGAAGAAGACAAATATATGTATACTCAATTTTTAAGAGAATTATATCCTATGGTAAGAGAAATAGGTGCAAAGCTTTCTGTAGATATATACTTTACAAACTATATAGATAGACAAGGTGTAGGAAAAGCATGTGATTATGTAATGCTTATGGGATATGATCAAAGAGGAAATTGGTCAGATGAGGCAGGTTCGATTTCAGAAATAGATTGGGTAGAAGAAAATGTAAATTCTTTAATAGAAGATTCGAATATCCCTTCTTCTAAAATAATACTTGGTGTACCTTTTTATACAAGACTTTGGGAGATAGATGCTAGTGGAGATATTAGTACAACTGTATGTAGTATGCAAGGCTCACAAGAATTTATACAAGAACATGGACTTGAAGTTCAAGTAGATGAACAGTCTGGTCAACATTATGTTGAACTAAGGGAAGATGATAAAACATATAAATTATGGATAGAAGACGCATATTCAATAGCTAAACGAGCAGATACAGTGTTAAATTATAATTTAGCTGGAATAACTGCATGGCAAAAAGGATTTGAAACTTCAGATATTTGGCAAGTATTATATGAAAAATTAAAATAAACTAATTATAGAAAATATTTTAAAGGCTTAGATTAAATTTTGTTTAATTTAAGTCTTTTTTATAAAAATATGGTAATAAGCTAATTAATTTTGCTAAAATTAACATAAATCATTCACAAATTAATGAATTTATAGTATAATATAAGTTATGAGATAAATCGAATTTTATATTATAGGTAATATGTTTTTTTTATAGGAGATGAAGTAATGTTAATAAATGCAGAAGAAATAAATGATATTTTGTTTGATGCAGGAACAGAAGTTACAAATAGGGGAAAAAAATATTTTGAGCAAAATAGAGTAAAAGTTGCAGATTTTAATTTCGTATCTGAAAATAACTATATTGCAAAAGCATATGTTGAGGGAACATACATTTATGAAGTAGAAATAAAAAAGAAAAATGGCGTACTTTCATATAAGTGTGAATGTCCATCTTCATCTAAAAAAGATACACCTTGTAAGCATGTTGTAGCTATGATTTTTGATATGTATATTAATGAATCATCATATATTAATTATGATAAAAATAGTGAATCAACAAATATTGACGATGATGTTATAGATAATAAATCATATAAAGATAAAATAAATGAGCAACGTGAAAACAATGGTCTTATGGCATATTATGAAAACTTAGAATTAAATAGAAATATAGATAAAGAAAGCATAGACATACAAGCTATACTATATCTTGTAAATGATATGAAAAAAGAATTAGAAATATCTTTTAAAATAGGAAAAGATAGAATGTATATTTTAAGAGATTTATATAAATTTAGTGAAGATATACAAAAAGGAAATGTAGTAAAATATGGAAAAGAACTAGAATTTAAACATTCAATAGAATCATTTACAAAAAATTCACAGTCGTTAGCTAAACTAATAGTTGCAAAATCTTTAGAATACAATGAATTCTCAAAACTTGGAACATATCATTTTACATTAAGTAAAAGATATAAAACTAATTTTAAACTAAAGTATTCGCTATTAGATGAAATTTTTGAGATTTTAAAAGATCAAAAAATAGTAATAGATGGCTATGAATATGAAAAAGCATATGGCATGGTAACTTTAATAGATGAAGATCCTTCGTTTGATGTTGAAATTATAGATAAACAAGATGAAGGAATAGAAGTACTTACCAATAGTGACAAATATTATGTTTTTGATGGACAAGACTATTCATATGTGTTATATAAAGATAAATTACATAGATGTAGTGAAGATTTTAAGGCCAAAGTATTACCGCTTATGGAAAAATTATCTAATGATCCAGAAGGGAAAATTACAATTTCTAAAAATAGTGCTACAAGTTTTTGTGAATATGTAATTCCAGCGCTTAAAAATAGTACTAATATTGTGGTAGCAGAAGAGCTTTTAGAAAAATATAAAGCTGAAAATTTAGGTACAAAAATATTTTTAGATATAGATAATAAAGGTAATATTGTAGCTGAGGTAAAATTTTGCTATGGTGATGATGAGTTTAATCCTTTTGATAAAGATTTGAAGGTTACTTGTAATAGAAATATAATTGAAGAAGCAAGAGCAAAAGAATTATTTAAGTTATATAATTTTGTTATAAATTTTAAGAAACATATAATTTATCTTTCTAATGAAGATGATATTTATACTTTTTTAACAGAAGGTATAAATAAATTTATGGAAAAGTTTGAAGTTTTAGTTACAGATAAATTAAAAAACAGACAGATTATAACTCAGAAAACATTTAATATTGGAGTAAGAATAGATAATAATTTCTTAGAAATAGATTTTGATGATTTAGGGCTTGATGAAAATGAGCTTAAAGATATATTTAAGAGATATAAATTAAAGAAAAAATATTATAGACTAAAAAATGGTAGCTTTATAAATATAGATTCAAATGGAATAGGTTCACTTGTAAATTTAGCTAAAACTTTGAATATAACAGAAAAAGACATTGTAAAAGGAGAGGTAGAAATACCTACATATAGAGCGTTATATATAGATGGATTAGCTAAAAATAATGATTCAGATTTAGCAATAAAATTAGATGATAAATTTAAAGATATTGTTAAAAATATAAAAGATATAGAAGATGTAAAATATGAAGAACCAGAAGAGTTAAAAGGAGTATTAAGAGAATATCAAAAGACTGGATTTAATTGGTTAAAGACATTGGAAAAATATGGCTTTGGAGGTATACTTGCTGATGATATGGGGCTTGGAAAAACTATACAAATAATAGCATTACTTCTTGATGAGAAGAAAAGAACTTCTAAAACATCTATTGTTGTATGTCCAAGTTCACTATATATTAACTGGGAAAAAGAGATAAAAAGATTTTCAAATAATATGAAGACTTTAATTATATCTGGAAATGCTGATCAAAGAGAAAACCTTATAGAAAAAATATCAGATTATGATGTTGTAATAACTTCATATGATCTGTTAAAAAGAGATATAGAAAAATATAAAAATTATAGATTTAAGTATGTAATTGCGGATGAAGCACAGTATATAAAAAATAATAATACTAAAAACGCTAAAGCATTAAAAGACTTAAAAAGTGAAGTAAGATTTGCTCTTACTGGTACACCAATAGAGAATTCTTTAGCAGAGCTTTGGTCTATATTTGATTTTATAATGCCTGGATACTTATATACATATAAAAAGTTTAAAGATGAGTTTGAAACACTTATAATAAAAGAAAATGATAAAATTGTAATGAATAAATTACAAAGACTTGTAGCACCATTTGTACTAAGACGTATTAAAAGGGATGTATTAAAAGAGTTACCAGATAAAACGGAGCAAATAATGTATAGTAAAATGGATGATGAACAACAAAAACTATATAATTCATATTTAGCTTTAGCAAAGGTAAAAATGAGACAAGAAATAGAAGCTAATGGATTTGAACAGAGTAGATTTAAGATATTATCTTTAATTACAAGACTTAGACAAATTTGTTGTCATCCAAAGTTATTTTTAGAAGATTATGATGGGGAAAGTGCAAAGTTAAACCAATGTCTAGAAATAATTGAGGGTGCAATAGCAGCAAAGCATAAAATTTTATTATTTTCAGGATTTACTTCTATGTTTGATATATTAACAAAAGAGCTAGAAAAAAGAGGAATAGAATATTCTATTTTAACAGGTCAAACAAAAGTAGATACAAGAATTGAAATGGTAGATGAATTCAATAAAGATGATAATATAAAAGTATTTTTAATTTCTTTAAAAGCAGGTGGAACAGGACTTAATCTTACAGGGGCAGATATGGTTATTCACTATGATCCATGGTGGAATTTATCTGCGCAAAATCAAGCAACAGATAGAGCATATAGAATAGGTCAAAGAAATAATGTACAAGTATTTAAGTTAATATGTGAAAACAGTATTGAAGAAAAAATACAAAAACTTCAAGATAGAAAAAAAGATTTAACAGATTCTGTTATAAAAACAGGTGAGACATTTATATCTCAAATGACAAAAGAAGAAATATTAGATTTACTTAATTAAGACAATAAATCAGATATTAATTTAATTATAAAAATATATTATTTGCAATTTAGAGTGTAGTTATTAAACTACATTCTTTTTTTGCTAAATTTAGAATTTATTTTTATATTTATATAATATATTTCTACAAAAAATTTTTTTATATAGGAGTATAACTATTGTATCTAAGAGGTGAAGTATATGATAGAGGAAATATTAAAAGTACTTCCTAAATATATATCAAGTGAAATTGTTAGAATAAATTGTGCTCAGAATATAACAGAAATTAGATTAAGAAGTAGGAGTAAGGCGATATTAAGATGTATAAATACAGAAATTGTTTTAGAATGTATAGTTACTACTAAGGCAATATTAGAGGTATTATTAAATATTTCTAAAAATTCTATATATGCTATACAAAATGATATAAATAATGGTTTTGTCATAATTAGAGGCGGTCATAGAATTGGAATAAGTGGAGAGGTAGTATATGTTGATGGAAAAATAAAAAATATTAAAAATATATGTGCATTAAATATACGTGTAGCAAGGCAAGTATATGGATGTGCAGATAAGATTTTACCATATATAGTAGAAAATGGAAGAATTTTAAATACTCTTATAGTTTCGCCACCTGGCTGTGGTAAAACTACATTAATTAGAGACATTGTAAGACAAGTAAGTAATGGAGTTCCAAAACTTAATTTAAAAGGCAAAAACGTATCTTTAATAGATGAGAGAGGAGAAATAGCATCAGTATATGAAGGAGTAGCAAGTCTTGATGTTGGAGTAAGAACTGATGTGATGAGTAATGCAAGTAAAGCTACAGGCATGAAGATGATGGTACGTTCTATGGCACCAGAAGTTATAGCAACAGATGAGATAGGAAATGAGGATGATATAGCTGCAATTAAAGAAGCAGTACTTTCTGGTGTAAGTGTTATTTTTACTATGCATGGTGACTCTTTAAATAGTATATTAAAAAATAAAGAGATAAAGGAACTTATTGATTCTAATGTTTTTGCTAAAATTGTTTTACTTTCAAGTGGCAAAATACCGGGTATTGTTGAAAAAATTTATGATACTTCTAAACTTGGAGGTGTTGCATGATTTTTATAAAAATAATTATATCTATTGTTATACTTTTTATTACATCTTATATTGGAATAGAAATGGCAGGAGCTTTAAAATCTAGAGAAGAGATTTTAACTGATATGATAACATTTTTAAGACTTGTTCAAAATGAAATGATGTATATGTTAAATAGCTTACCCACTGCTTATGAGATGTCAAGACAAAGATTAAATACTGAACTTAAAAACGTACTTGGAGCAATTTCACTGGATATGTCTGAGTTTGGTGTAGAGAAAATAGATGCAAGTATAACAAATAATATTAATTCAATAAAGTGTCTAAACGATTATGATAAAGAAATAATAATTTCTACTTTAAAAAATCTTGGAAGGAGTGATTTAGAGTCGCAATACAATATAATAGAAAATGGAATAACTATAATAAATAAACAAATTAAAGAGGCAAACGAAATAAAAAATAAAAATTCTAAAGTATATAAAACAATAGGTGTTATTACAGGGCTAATGATTGTGATTATATTCATATAAGGAGGAATAAGTATGGATATAGATTTATTATTTAAGATAGCAGGTGTAGGTATACTTGTAGCTGTTTTAAATCAAGTATTATCTAAAGCTGGCAGAGAAGATCAAGCTATGATGACAACATTAACTGGTGTAATTATTGTGTTAATGATGGTTATATCAAAAATTAGTGAATTATTTAATACAGTAAGAGATACATTTAATTTATAGGAGGTTTTTATGAATATTTTTAAAATTGTAGGATTTGGTATAATATCAGTTTCTTTAATAATAATACTTAAAAACCAAAAACCAGAAATGGCACTTATGTGTGTTGTCGCAGCATCAATTATAATGCTGTTATTTATAGTTGATGAGCTTACAAGTGTTATAGAGCTTTTAAATAGATTAATAGAAAATTCTTCTATAGATATTAATTTCTTAAAGATAATTTTAAAGGTTGTTGGAATATCGTATATAGTTGAATTTGGAAAGAATATATGCAATGATGCTGGAGAAAGTTCAATAGCAAATAAAATTGAAATAGCTGGAAAAGTAATAATTGTATCATTATCTATCCCAATTATAACATCACTTTTAGAAATAGTATCAACAATTGCATGATAAAAAGAATACTAAAATATTTGCTTTTAATTTGTATATTTTTTTATTTAAATAATGTATTAGCTATACAAGAAGAAAATGTGGAAGAAAATGTTCAAGATGTTACAAAAGATATAGCAGATAGTCTTAATATGGATAATTTTTTATCTATATTTGAAGATTATGCTTCAGAAAATAATATAGAAGGATTTGATGTAAGCTCTTTGTATAATGATTTACTATCTGGTAATGGAATACAATATGAAAATATATTAGATAGTTTGGTAGGAAATATTTTTAAAGAGGTAAAAAATTCAATAAGTAGTGTAACAAGTATTTTTATTATAGTAATTATAATGGCTATAGTAACAAGTTTGGAGCTAGATAAAGATAGTGATGTTGTAAAGATAACTAAACTTGTTATTGTTATATCAATAAGCGCATTACTTTTAAAGAACTATTTAGATATAGTTACCATGTTTAAAAATATAGTAAATATACTTGGGTATATTATGCAAATAGTATCAACATTTCTTTTAGGAATACTCATGGCTACAGGTAAAATTACATCTACAGGAATAATTGAACCTTTACTATTATTTATAGCAAATTTTATATGTTTTGCTACAGAATATATTGTAATTCCTTTTTTTACAATATCTGTTGCAATTAATATAGTCTCAAGAATATCTGAGAATATAAAAATGGATAATTTATCTTCTATGTTTAGAAAATCATCATTATATATTTTTACAACTATTATAGGAATATTTTTATTTGTACTTTCTATGGAGTCTTCTGTTACGAAATCTATCGACTCTATGTATTTTAAGACAGCACAAAATATGGTTTCAAATTTTGTACCAGTAGTTGGAAAATTTCTATCGGATAGTTTAGATACAGTACTTGGTGCAACTGAAGCTATTGGAAAAGTTGGGGGAATAGTATCATTAATTGCCACAATTCTTATAGTAAGTATTCCAATAATAAAACTTGTTTTTGTAATAGTTTTATACAATATTTTAATAGCAGTTAGTGAGCCGATAAATGAAGATAAAAGTATTGAAAGCTTTTTAAAAGGTTTCGTTGGAGTATATAAAGATATGCTAGGAATTTTAATAGGGATAATGGTTCTTTTTGTAATGTCTACTGGAATTATATTAAGTATAATAAGTTCAGTAAGTGGATAGGAGGATTTTTATGTTAGATACATTTAGAAACTGGATAAATATGATTCTAGCTTTAGGAATACTATTTACGGTAATTCGTATTATTGTGCCTAACACTAAATTAAAAAAATACATTTATTCTTTAATGGGAATAGTAACGATAATAGTAATATTAAGTCCAGTAATTAATTTAATAAAAAATGGAGATTTAGAAAATAGCTTTAAAAATATTTTTTTAAATATGGCTTCTGCAGAAACTCTAAATACTGAATATACTAATTTATCTAATTATGAAGATGTAAACAAGAATAATGTAAAGGAAAACTTTAAATTAAATGTTGAAAATGATATAAAGCAAAAATTAGCTCAAAATATAGATAATGAAATACAAGTAGAAATAGATATAACTGATACATATAATATAGATAAGGTAACAATAAATGTTGTAGGAGATACATCTTTTGATATAGCATCTTTTATTAATCAGGAGTATGACATAGATAGACAAAAAGTAATTATTCAAAAGGGAGGTTAAAATATGAATTATTTAGAAACCTTAAAAAATATAACTAAAGATAATAAAAGAAAAAAAGAAAATTTAATATTACTTTTAGTGTTATTAGTAATACTTTTGATTAGTATTAATTATATATTTAGTAGTGATAATTCCACAAAAGATACTACTGTTGAAAATAAGGTAGAAGAACAAACAGTACAAAGTGAAAGTATAGAAGATAGAATAAGTGAGATCTTATCACAAATATCTGGAGTGAGTGAAGTATCTGTAATTATTAACTATTCAAATAATGGAAATACAAATGTAGTATATGATACAAAAGAGACTTTAAATGAAAATGGAAATGTTACTAGTGTTGAAAAAAATGTGGCATATAATGAAAAGAGTGGAGAAAAGACAGCAATAATTCAAATGTATAATACTCCATCAGTTGAGGGAGTTATAGTAGTAGCAAAAGGAGTTGAAAGCTCAGATTTAAAACAAAGACTTTCAACAGCACTAGGAAATTTACTAGGGATAGCTTCATATAAGGTTCAAGTTTTTGAAAAATAAAGGAGGTTTTTTATGAAAAATAAGGAGAAAATAAAAAGATTTGCTATGGCAGGAGCATCCTTTTGTTTTATGCTTTTAATTGCAGGATATATAAACTATAAATATAATCCTGAAAGAGAAAAGGACTTAGGTCAAACAGTATATGTAAATTCAAATAATGATAAAGTGGATATATATGATGATGCACAAGCAACAAATAGTCAAGCTGATGAAACAATAGCATCGTTTAGATATGATAGAGACAATATGTATTCAGAGCTTTCAAATAATTATTCAAATATAATAAATAATACTAATTCTACAGCTGAGGTTATATCTGAATATCAAGATAAATTAAGTGCTCTTATAGAGGAAAAAAATCAGATAATAATGGTAGAAAATGTAATTAGATCTAAAAATATAGAAGATGTTGTAATAATTCCAACAACAAGTGGAAAATATAATGTTATTGTAAAAACTGAGACGTTAGATGAGACGATGGTAGCACAAATAATGCAAATAATAGTAGACCAATTAGGAGTTGATGCAAATAATATAAGTATAGAAAAAATAAATATGTGAGAATAGTGTGAAAGATATCCTAAATGGTATCTTTTTTTTGATATTTTCTTGAATAAGAACAAAAGTAATGCTAAAATGTGATTATATTGTTGAAAAAAAAATCTGTTTATGATACTATAATCTTGATATAATGGTAATTAAGGAGTGAAATTAATGAAGGATAAAAAGAAAACATTGATTATAATAGTACTTTTAATTTTATTGGGACTTGCAGGAGCATATATATTATTTGGACCTAATGGATATTCTGCAAATCAGCAAGGTAAAGAATTTTTAAATGATGTATTAGAATTGCAATCAACACTTTCATATTATGTTGGTTCTTCATATTCTGATGCTTTTGGTGTTTATACTAAAGAAGAACTTTTATCTGGAAAGACAGCAGATGGTGAGCAAATAAATGATTATGAAGATAATATACTACCTGAATTAATAACTCAAGAAGGCGTACTAGATTATGACGAGGATTCAAAAGCATATAAATTAAATATGCCAAATGTTGAAACAACACTTGGTATAGATATTGCAGATTATGAAGGTGTAACATTTTATGTAGTAGATGGAGATATAGTTAAAGTACAATTAGATGGTACACCAGATTGGTGGAATAGTAATTATGATGACTTAATCCTAGAGTAGGAGAATTCTTATGAAAAAAGCTTTATCAGTTATTTTTAGAATAATTATAATTGCAGTTATTATTTTACTTGGTGTATTACTTGTTTTAAAGTTAAGAAAAGATACAATTACAGAAAAACAAAATGATGAGCTTAAACAAAATATACAAGTAGAATCAGATTATATTATAGAAAATGCAATGAATAAACTTAATGAAATAAAAAATATAATACAGGAAGATATAGGTAAAAATGTTGAACTAGCAGATTCAGGCAATATATCAGATATAGATATTTATTTTGTAGTAAAAGATGGAGATAGTTATAAATATATTATTAAGAAAATAGAGAATAATGAAGAAAAGTTTGCTATAGCTCAAAGTAGTGATGAAGAAGGAAGATATGTAGTATTACCTGAAAGCTTGGGCTTTGATGAATGTGTTTATACAAATGTACAAGATTACAATATTGATGATTCTGGAGTAATTACGTATAAAAAATAGTAGTAATTAAGATGAATTCTAAATTTTTAGATTTCATCTTTTTATATATTAAAATTTATATTTATTTATGCTATAATATATGTGTAAATATTATTAAAGTAATATTGAAAGGATG
Organism: uncultured Clostridia bacterium; assembly: GCA_944387375.1. Classification (GTDB taxonomy): domain Bacteria; phylum Bacillota; class Clostridia; order TANB77; family CAG-465; genus CAG-465. Next base: position 146,319 of record CALXEQ010000003.1, on the reverse strand, counting down.
ATACTTATGAATAATGAAAATAAATTACCAATAGGTGAGGAATTTATACAAAGAAAAGTACTAACAAAAAAAGATGTTAGAATTGTTTTAAATTATCAAGAAGAACACCCAGAACTAAAATTTGGTGAAATAGTTGATGTTTTGGATATGTGTGATAAAAAAGATTTACTTGAAGTTTTATCTTCTAATTTGGAAGTAAAATCTGCAATAATTGATAGAAAATTATCTGTAAATCCACTTAATTTTCTACCATCAGATATAATAATTACTTACAGAGCATTACCTTTTGATAAAGTAGGAGATACTGTATATGTTGCTTTTGCAAATCCACAAGATAAAGAAACAGTAGAATATGTAAGAAAGCTAATACAAAATGAAGGATATAAAATAGAAGTATATATAACACTATATACAACAATTATGGCTCATATAGAAAAAATTAAAAATTCAAAGCAAGTAAGAATGTGTTTTAGTGATTCAAGACAAGAGCCAGAAGTAAAAGAAGAAGATATAGGAAAAACAATACTTGAAGATATACGAAACAAAATGAAAAAGGAATAAATAAAAAATACATATATATAATGATGTAGTAAAATGAGAGTAGATGCAAAAAATCTACTTTCATTTTTTTGTTTAATATTATATTGTATAACTAAAACTTATACAATATATAAATAACATATATTTGAATTATATTATATAAAGGGTTATAATTAAATTAAAGAAAGATATTATAATAAAATTTAATTAAGTTTTATGAAAAGAAATTTAATAATAAAGGAGAGATTGATATGAAAAAAAGAAAAATTTTTACATTAAGAGGGGAATATGGAACGTTTACAAAAAATCTTACAAGGAGTCAATATATGGTAGTAACTCATGATTATGATAACATAATCAAAATTCTACATATATGTGGAACTAAACCATTGGCTGTAAATTGGCTTGCAGCAATTATAGAAACTCCAGAAGTTAAGGAAGTAATAAAGAAATTCCAAGACTTAGACAATGGAGAAGGTTTTTGTAAAATAACTTCAAGAGGAGTAGGGTCTAGTGATATTTTCTTTAAAAGCTCATATAAGCTTAAAGGAGAAGATATCATTACAAAAAAACATTTATTGATTCATGTTACAGAGCATGGAAAGATAGATGGTGATTTACATTACTTGACCGTTCAAGAGTTAATAGAACTAGCAAATTATTTTGGTATTGAAACTCTTGAGGCTAGGAAAGAATGTTTAGAAGAATCAAAAACACAATATTATAATTGTGAAGAATTAGATTCTTCATACCATACTCCTTCTAAGATCGAGTTATAAGTCCATACATCTTGGTGAAGCCTCCGCCTAGGGCTTTATTACTCAGCTACTTTTGTAGCATGGCGGAAAACAGTCTAAATAAGACTGTCTTTTTTTTACTTATCTTCTACATAAGTATTAGCTGGTGCTACTATTTTACTTACTTTATCTATTTTAATTACTGGTACTTCTCCATTATAATCTCCTTTAATTATTGTACCACATATTTCTACCCATTCATTTTCATTTAATTCTAAGTCACCATTATAGTTACATAAATATCCTGCTACTTGTGTTTCATTATCTTGCACCATATATCTTCCACATACAAAAAAGTCCTCATTAAAGTCAGGTAATGTATATATAAATCCAGATACTTTTATTGTTTTTCCTATATTTTCATCTATATTTTCATGTATTTTTTTTAGTGTAGACACAAAGGTTGTCTCGTCTATATTATAATCATAATTATCTATATTATTGCTTGTAAAGATAGATTTATCGTTAAATCCAAATTCTATAATTGAAGCAATTATTGTTGCACATATAATACATATAAGTAATATTTTTTTATAATCCATTTTTATATTTATAACGAACATAGTAATCCTCCATAATTCTAATATATATATATTAAAAAGTTATAATAATATGATAAAACGTAAGTAGAAAAATTTATTATTACCTGTTTTATTTTAAATAGATATATGGTATAATGTCAGTTATGGAGGCATGAAGATGAAACTATTAGAAAAAATATTTGGAACATATAGCAGTAGAGAAATAAAAAGAATTTTACCTATTGTAGATAAAATAGAGGCTATAGAAGAAGATTTAAAAAAATTAAGTGATGATGAATTAAGAGCAAAAACAGATGAGTTTAAAAACAGACTAAAGTCTGGTGAAACTTTAGATGATATTTTACCTGAAGCTTTTGCTACTGTTGCAGAGGCATCTAGTAGAGTTTTAGGTATGAGACACTTTAGAGTTCAGCTTATTGGTGGAATAATAATACATCAAGGAAGAATAGCTGAGATGAAAACTGGTGAAGGTAAAACATTGGTTGCAACTTTACCTGTATATTTAAATGCTCTAGAGGGAAAAGGAGTACATGTTGTTACAGTAAATGACTATCTTGCTAAAAGAGATAGTATTTGGATGGGAAAATTATATAATTTCTTAGGACTTACTGTAGGACTTGTTATACCTAATATGTCTCCTGATGAAAAAAGAAAAGCATATAATTCAGATATAACTTATGGTACAAATAATGAGTTTGGTTTTGATTATTTAAGAGATAATATGACTATGGATAAAGAATCTATGGTGCAAAGAGAATTAAATTATGCTATTGTCGATGAAATTGATAGTATATTAATTGATGAAGCTAGAACACCACTTATTATATCTGGTAATGTAAATAAACAAAGTGATTTATATAAACAAGCAAATTCTTTTGCAAGAGGACTTAAAGCTAGAAAAGTTGTTGAAAAGAATGACAAAGAGTTTGATGAAACAGATGAGGATTATGATTACATTGTAGATTTAAAGGCACATACAGTAGCACTTACAAATACTGGTACAAAAAAGGCTGAAAAATATTTTGGCATAGAATCATTATCTGATGTATCAAATCTTGCTATTTCTCATCATATAAATCAAGCATTAAGAGCATACGGTCTTATGACAAGAGATAAAGATTATATAGTAAGAGATGGAAAAGTTTTAATTGTAGATGAGTTTACTGGACGTATAATGGATGGAAGAAGATATAGTGATGGTTTACATCAAGCAATTGAGGCAAAAGAAGGAGTAACAATAGCAAATGAATCACAGACACTTGCAACTATTACTTTCCAAAACTATTTTAGACTATATCATAAGCTTGCTGGTATGACTGGTACAGCAAAAACAGAAGAAGAAGAATTTAAGGGGATATATAAACTAGATATAGTTGAGATTCCTACAAATAAGCCAGTAATAAGAAAAGACTATAATGATGTTGTATATAAAACACAAGCAGCTAAATTTAATGCAATAGTAAATGAAGTTGAAGAATGTTACAATAATGGTCAACCAGTACTTGTTGGTACAGTCTCTATAGATAAATCTGAAATTTTAAGTAATCTTTTGAAAAAGAAAAAGATACCACATCAAGTGTTAAATGCTAAATTCCATGAAAAAGAAGCAGAAATAATTGCTCAAGCTGGTAAATACAAAGCTGTAACTATTGCAACTAACATGGCAGGACGTGGTACTGATATAATGCTTGGAGGTAACTTAGAGTTTATTGTAAGAAGTGAACTTGCTAAAAAAGGCTATACTCCAGAAGAAATTGAGCTTGCAATTACTCCTATACATAATGATAATCCAAGAGTAATTGAAGCTAAAAAAGATATGAAAGAAATAGAGGATAAATATAAACCTGAAATACAAAAAGAAAAAGAAAAGGTTATTGCAGCAGGTGGTCTTAGAATAATAGGTAGTGAAAGACATGAATCACGTCGTATAGATAATCAGTTAAGAGGTCGTTCTGGACGTCAGGGAGATCCTGGAGCATCTCGTTTTTATATTGCTATGGATGATGATCTAATGAAATTATTTGGATCAGATAAAATGACAAAAGTAATTGATGCTCTTGGTATACCAGATGATATGCCTATTGAACAAAAAATGCTTACTAGTACTATTGAAAGTGCTCAGAAAAAAGTTGAAGGAAGAAACTACACTATAAGAAAGAATGTACTTGAATACGATGATGTAATGAATCAGCAAAGAGAAATAATTTACTCACAAAGAAGAGAAGTTATAGAAAGTGATAATGTATATGATATTGTTAAAAAATTATATGCAGGTATTATATCATCAATTGTTAAAGAATATTTTACGAGTGCAGATAGTATAACAAGTATAGATTATAACGCTGTAAATGCTGTTTTAAGAAACTTATTTGGTGAAGATAATATTATTAAACAAGAAGATATAAAAAGTCTTGATGAAGAGGATATGACTGAATTATTAACACAAAAGATTGATGATATATACCAAATGAGAGTAGAAGAAGCTAAAAAATTAAATATTGAAGCTGAATTTAATAAAATAGCAAAATATCTTGTATTAAATACAGTAAATCAAAAATGGATGGATCATATTGATGCTATTACTGCTTTAAAAGAGGGAATTGGACTTAGAGCTTATGCTCAAACAAATCCACTTGAAGCATATAAAATAGAATCTTTTAATATGTTTGAAGAATTAGTAAAATCAATAAGAGAAGAATCAGTAAAAGCGGTATTTTCTCTTAAACCAAAAAGAAAAGAACAAGTGGTAAATGTAAAAATGACTAATAATGTTACTAATTTAATGACTAATGCTTCTGGTGAAGATACTCCTAAAAGAAAACCAGTAAAAGCTGAAAAGAAAATAGGAAGAAATGATCCATGTCCTTGTGGAAGTGGTAAAAAGTACAAAAACTGTTGTGGTAAAAATGCGTAAAACCCTTATAAAATAAGGATTTATAAAAACTCAAAAATTGAAAATTTTGTCCACAGTGGACAAATGTCCACGATTTGTCCACATAAATTTGATTTTAATATAGTTATTGAAAATGCTAGCATTTAAAATGCTGGCATTTTTTATATTTAAAAGTCAATAGAATTTAAGAGTAAATTAATTTAAAATATGATATAATATTAGAAATATAAGAGGAGTTGATTATAAAATTATGGAAAAATTTAAAACATTTGATGAAATTGAAAAGGAATTTCATGAAGAAGAAAAATTACAAGAATTAATGGATTATTTAGTGGAAAATACCGTACCTAAAATAATAAAGAAAATAAAAGCGAAAAAAAAAGAAAAAGAAGAAATGTCTAAAAAACTTGAAAAGAAAATTAGATCTAGGTATAATGATGTATTAAAAATTATAATAACATATAAACAAGAAGATACTATTGACCAAGATGTTAATAAAATTATAGAAGAATGGAATAAAAAAACAGATGATGAGAAAAAATCAGAATTAATTTATGATGAGGCATTTGAAAACTTGCTCTCAAATTCAATTAAGGCTTGGAAAATAGCTAAAAAAAGAGCTAAAACTGGTGAAATATGTAAAGATGAAAAATTGTATGAAGAGATAAAATATATACTTGAAAAAGATCATTCAGATATAAAAAAATTTAATAAAAAGTATATAAAAAATTGTGTATCAGAAGGATTGTTGGATTTAGATTATGGATTTGGAAAATCAAATGCTGTAAGCTTAAGAGTTGGAAGATATATGTTATAAATTAAATATTATAAGGATGGTGGTTATATGGATTATATAAGTAAAATTAACAAAAATAGTAATATTCCAAAATCTTTTTTAACAGATTTTACGGGAGAAGAAATAGATGGAATAAAATATATAAATAATTATATGAGTAAAGATTATATATGTGATGATTATACTTTAGTGTTTGCAGGTTACCCAGATGATGAATCAAATCTTAAACTTGTAACTATAAAACTAAGAAGTAATAAATATAATATACTTGGAATTAAAACTGGTGATAATATTTGTGATGCAGAAAAAATTATTAAAAAATATGGTTTTATAGAAGAGGAGAGTGATAAGTTAATATGTAGATATAAAAATGATGAGCAAAATGTAAAAATGGAGTTTCGTGTTCATGATGGTATAATTTTTGAAGTGACTTTTAAAATAAATACTAACTATTTAGGAAATAGAATATATTAGTATAATAAAATGGAAAAATATTGGTAGCTTTGCTAGTATTTTTTTGATATAATTTAGTAGGTGAATTTATGAAAAATATGTTTTTAATAGGAGATAGTATATCACTATATTATCATAAATATTTAAAAGAAATTTTAAATGGTAAGGTCTATTATTTTAGAAAAGGAAATGAGGATGAAATAAAATCTGCCTTAAATACTCCTAATAATCCATATGGTGCAAATGGTGGAGATAGTGAGCTAGTAGTAAGTTATATGGAAAATATGGTAGAAAATGGTAAAAAATATGATTTATTACTTGTTAATTGTGGACTTCATGATATTAGAGTTGATAGAGAGAATTTAAAGAGGCAAATTAGTGAAGAAAAATATAAACAAAATTTAGAAAAAATAGTAAAGCTAGCTTTAAAGATTACAAATAAGTTAATATGGATTAATACAACACATGTGAACAATAAAATTCATAATAGCAGAGAATACGGTTATTTAAGATTTAATGAAGATGTAATAAAATATAATGAAATTGCAAATGAAATAATGAATAAAAGTAATATAGAGATAATAGATTTATATAAATTTACCAAAAGTATTGAAGGTGATGACATGTATAAAGATCATGTTCATTTTAAAGATAATATAAGTAAAAAACAAGCAGAGTATATATATGATAATATAAAAAAGTATATTTAGAATTATTTACTTTTTTGTATTTTAATGATATAAAAGTAGTGTAATAACAATGAATTTGTTATATTTAAGGGGGTTTTTTTATGGGATTTATTAAAGCATTTGCTGGAAGTATAGGAGGAAGTTTTGCAGATCAATGGAAAGATTTTTATATGCCTATGCAAAATGTTCCTGCTACTGCTGCAATTTTTAGAGCAGTACCACAAGGTACTAATAATGGTAGAGGAGAAAATACTAAAGGTTCAGAAAATATAATAACCAATGGAAGTAAAATATTAGTTCTAGATGGTATGGCTCTTGTTACATTACAAGATGGAGCAGTAACAGGTTGTGTTACAGAGCCAGGTGGATATATATATACATCAGATGATCCTAATTCTAAATCTTTTTTCTCTGGTGATGGAATTGTAGCATCAACAATAAAACAGTCATGGGAAAGATTTAAATTTGGTGGTCAACCAGGTTCACAACAATTAGCTTTCTATGTTAATTTAAAAGAAATACCTAATAATAGATTTGGAACACAATCTGAAATTTATTGGGATGATGCATATTTAAACGCACAAGTAGGAGCTATAACAAGAGGAACATATTCATTAAAAATACTTGACCCAATATTATTTGTAAAAAATTTTGTACCAGTAGCATATTTACAAGCAGGAGCTCCTGTTTTTGATTTTGCAGATATGGATAATGATGCTGGAGCACAATTATTTAATGAGGTTGTAGGAAGCTTATCTGCTGCGTTTTCAAACTATACAAATGACCCAAGTAAGGGAAATCGTATAACTAAAATACAAGGAGATCAAATAGGATTTGCACAATCTTTATCTCAAGCAGTAGAAGATGCATATAGATGGAAAACAGATCGTGGTCTTGAAATTGTAAAAGTTGCTATTCAAGCTATCGAGTATGATGAAGATACTAAGAAATTATTAAGTGATGTAAAAAAAGCAGATGCTTTATCTGGAAATAGAGGAAATTCATTCATGCAACAAGCTGTTGCAAGAGGAATGCAAGCTGCAGGAGAAAACCCAAATGGAGGAGGCGCTGCAATGGCATTTATGGGTATGGGACTAAATAGTGTTGGAAATGCTGTAGGTGGTCTTCAGCAACAACCAAATCAGACAGCTAATAATCAGCCACAAGAGGATCCATATGAAAAGTTAGCAAAATTAAAAAAATTACTTGATGAAGGCGTTATTACACAGGAGGATTTTGACAAAGCAAAACAAAAACTATTGGGGGTGTAGCCAATGGATGAAAATTTAAATAGTGATACTAAAGTGGTAGATACAGATGTAGGAAATAATAGTGGACAAGACAAGTGTCCAAAATGTGGTGCTACAGATATTTCTTTAAATGCTCAAACAGGACTTTTAAGATGTAATTTTTGTAGGTATGAATTTAAGCCAGAAAAAGTAGAGGGATTAGAAACAGATATAACTAAACTTGAAGGAGAAATAGTAGGTTCTGGAACACAAGATATAGATGAAAACTCTAAAGATATGGTGACAATAAAATGTACTAGTTGTGGTGCAGAAGTTGTAATAGATACATCTGAGACTACACAAGCAAGGTGTCATTGGTGTAGAAATTATTTATCTATTAATGAACAAATTCCAAATGGTGCTGTTCCTGATGTGGTATTACCATTTAAGCTAAAAAAGGATGAAGCAAGGCAAGAGATAGAAAAATTTGTTAAAAATAGAAAATTTTATGCACATCCAAAATTTAAGCAAGAATTTACTACTGAAAATATAATGGGAGTATATCTTCCTTATATGGTGGTAGATGTTAATTCACATGCATACTTCTCTGGACAAGGAGAACATGAAAAAAGAAGATATACAAGAGGTAGTGATGATAATAAAAGAACATATTATGATGCCGATTTATACGATGTTGAACGTGAATTTGATTTAACTATTGAAGGACTTACTGTAGAATCAAGCTCGGATAAAATAAATAAAAATAGTTCTAACAAAACAAATAATATAATTAATTCTATAATGCCTTTTGATATTGAAAATTGTGTTAAATATAATTCAAATTATTTAAGAGGATATACATCTGAAAAACGTGATATGGATATTGATGATTTACGTCAGATAGTGGACAAGCAGTCAAAAGATGTTGCTAGATTTGCTGCAAATGATACTTTAAAACAATATGATAGAGGTGTAAGGTGGAAAACTGAAAATTTAAATGTAAAAGGAAAACAGTGGAAAACAGCTTACTTACCTGTATGGTTATATAGTTATCAAGAAAAAAAAGGAGATAAAAGTATTTTACATTATGTTGCAGTTAATGCTAGGACAAAGGAAACAATGGGGAGTGTTCCTATTCATATGTCAAAGTTGATTTTAGTTTCTGTTATAGTTGAAATAATAGCACTTATATTAATGCTATTTGTTGATCTTGATGATAATGGATGGGTATTTTTACTAGCAGGTCCATTATATTATGGATTAATGTATATGAAATATCGTAATAAAAAAGCTAGACATTATCATGAAATAGAAACAAAAAGAAAAATATTTAATTTGAAGAAATCAGATGTGTTTGTAAAAACTGAAACAGGATTATCAAATTCAAGAATAGAAGGAGCAAATAACACAAGAGTAAATGGATAAAGTTTTGAAATGCTATACATTTGGCTGTGTAGCATTTTTTTTTGAAATATTGTTTTATTAATGATATAAAATATTATATGGAGGAGTATAAATGTATAGTTTTATTGAAAGCAAGGATGCTAAATGTCAATTGAATATTGATGATATACTTGAAATTGAAAATAAATTCAATATTAAATTTCCAAATATATTAAAAGAATATTATATAAAGTATAATGGCTCTCAAATAAAGGAGTGTTATTTTAGTATTAATGGAAATGACTATAATGTAAATGAGATCATATCGTTAAAATATGGTAAATATTCTTTTGAAAAAGAGTATGAGCAAGTAATTGAAAATAGATACATTTCAAATATCTACATTCCTTTTGCTAAAGATATTTCTAATCAGTCATATTATTTTAATTTGAAGGACAATAAAATATATTATATATCTATAGATGATATTATAAATCCTATATTTATTTGTGATAGTATTGATGAATTTTTTGAAATATTAAATTTATGTCTGGATAATAGTGATATTAAATATTTGGATAATTATATGATATCTAACGATAATCCGATAAAGGTAGTAAGATATAGTGACTTGGTATGGGTTTACTCCAAAAAGAAAATGGATAATAAATATACTATTAAAGGATATTTAAGTAATAATAAAGAAGAAGAGTTTTGTATAGTTAATACAAAAGAAGAAATGAAAGAAGTATTTGAAAAGTTATCTCAAAAAAGTCCAAATTTATTATGTGGGTATAATAAAGAAAATATAGCAAAATATAATAGAATTAATGTTGCATATAAAGAACAAAAAAAGCAGATTTAAAAGGGTATTTTGTTTTCGTTTTATTTATAATAATAATGATATTGGCAATTATTTATAATGTATTTTATGTTTAAGGGGGATATTTATGGATAAAGATAAAATTTTAAAGATAAATAGAAATCAGTTTATACCAACACTGATATTTATTATATTCGTTATAATCTTTTCAATTTTAGCAATTTTTTTTAATTCATTATTTTTAATTGCTGTATTAGTATCAGCATTATGGTTTATATTATTTTTAATTTTAAATATTACAAATATAATAATTTCTCATAATTTTTTAAAAAGATATGATATTGATGAAGTAAAGCATGAATTGTATTCAAAAGATGTTATTAAATTAAGGGGAAAAAACACATATCTTACCAAAAATTATATAGTATCTAATGATACAGCGGTAAGAATAGTAAAATATAATGACATTGTGTGGGTGTATAATACAAAAATTGGTAATGGTATAAGAGGAAATGCAAGTATACATCCTGGTGTATCAAGATATTCAATAGAGGCATATTTGAAAAATAGGAAAAGAGTTACTGTAATTAATAAAGTAATGAATTATTTTTCAATTAAAGATGAATTTGAAGAAAAAATTAAGCAAAATAACAAAGAGGCTTTGATAGGATACAATATTGAAAATGTCGCAAAATATAAAGAAATTAATAAAAAGTATAAGATTTTAAGTGAAATATCAGATTTTAGTGTTATTGCCATTTTTTTGATTATAATTGTAGTTTTTATAATATATATGTTTTTTTAGAAAAAAATATCAATAATATTAAAGTAATTTATACATTTTTATTGACTAAATGATAAAACTTTATATATAATTTGATTATAAAATAAGGAGGAAAATATGATTACTATTAAAAATTTATTTGATAATGATGATGTAAAAATTATTGAAAAAAAAGGAAACATTTCTGTTTTAGAATATCAAAGAGATGTAAGTGTTAATAAACTTACTGCAATGAGTGAATATTATGCAGCAAAAATGAATGTAAGAAGAAGACAGGTTGTTATCCAATTAAATGGAGATGAATATCTTACAAGTTCTGGTGCATTACAATGGATGGCAGGAAATATTGAATCAAAAACTAATGTAAAGGGAGTAGGAGATTTTTTAGGAAAAGCTATAAAAGGAAGTGTAACTAGCGAATCTACTGTAAAACCTAAATATCACGGAACAGGTTTACTTGCATTAGAGCCAACATATAATTATATATTATTAGAAGATGTATCAGATTGGAATGGAAGTATGGTATTAGAAGATGGATTATTTTTGGCATGTGAAGCAACACTTGAAAATAATGTTGTGATGAGATCTAATTTATCTTCTGCAGTACTTGGAGGAGAGGGATTATTTAATTTAAAACTTTCTGGAAAAGGAATAGCTGTATTAGAGAGTCCAGTTCCAAGAGAAGAATTAATAGAAATAAAATTAGAAAATGATCAAATAAAAATAGATGGAAATATGGCGATTGCTTGGTCAGATTCTCTAGAATTTACAGTCGAAAAATCTACAAAAAGTATACTTGGTTCAGCAGTAGCAGGAGAGGGATTTGTAAATGTTTATAGAGGAACAGGAAAAATATTAATGGCTCCTGTAAGACCTGAATCAACAAATAATGTTTTAAGATATAGTTCAAAGAGATAAAGAAATAAAAATATTATTAATATTCAATAGAAATAGTATTTTCTATTGAGTATTTTTATGTTAGTAATAAATTTTAATATTGCAAAAAATGGATTTATTTAGATATTCAAAGCTCTATATAAAAAGATAAAAAAAGTATAAAAAAATAGCAAAAATTATGTTGAAGAAAATATGTTATTAGAATATATAATAAAAGTAATAAAATATATAAAAATTATTTTAGAATAAATGATAAAGCTTTACTTTTATAATAACAATTTCTTTAAATAAGAATAATATATATAAATAAAATATTTAAAGGAGTGATTATATTGAGTGGAAGAAAAGTAATTGGAAATACTCCAATGATAGAGATAAATTATGAATATAAAGGAAAAAAGAATAAAATATATGCTAAACTTGAATATTATAATTTAACAGGAAGTGTGAAAGATAGAGTTGCATATTATATTATAAAAAATGCTAAAGAAAAAGGTATTTTAAAAAATAATATGCCACTTATAGAGGCAACTAGTGGAAATACTGGAATATCAATAAGTGCACTTGGAGCATATTACAGGCATCCTGTATATATCTTTATGCCAGATTGGGCAAGTCAAGAACGAGTTTTACTTATGAAAAGTTTTGGAGCAAATGTAATTTTAATTTCAGAATCTGAAGGAGGATTTATAGAATGTGTTAAAAGAGCTAAAAAACTTGCAGATGAAAAAAATGGCTTTTTAGTAAATCAATTTTCAAATAAAGATAATTTTTTAGCACATTATAAAACAACAGGATATGAAATTTTAGAGCAGTTAAACAAAGATATAGGTGGATTTGTATCTGGTGTTGGAACTGGTGGTACACTTATGGGAATAGGTACTAGATTACAAGAAAAAAATAAAAATTTAAAAATTGTAGCTATTGAACCAGATAAAATGCCTATAATATCAAAAGGCATAAAAATAAGCAATCATAAGATAGAAGGTATAGGAGATGATTTTGTACCAGATATATTAGATAAATCCAAAATAGATGATGTAATATTAATAAATGATGAAGATGCTATAAATATGTCTAGAAAGTTAGCTAAAGAATTAGGACTTGGAGTTGGAATATCATCTGGAGCTAATTTTTTAGGAAGCGTTTTACTTGGACAAAAAATAGATAAGGAAGTTGTAACTATTTTTGCAGATGATAATAAGAAATATTTATCTACAGAACTTGTAAAAGAAATAAATAATGACGATAAATTTATATCTAATCAGATAAAACTTATAAATTATAAAGAAGTATAAAATAGGTTTGTAATTTTTTGGGGAATATAATATAATAGATAATAATTGAAGTATAATATACTTCAATATTTTTTAATTGGAGGAGATATATGTTATATGTAACAGCACAAGTTTTAGGAGTTATATCATGGATAATATTTTTATTAAGTTATTATAGTAAAAGAATAAATAAGGTTTTATTTATGCAGATAGTAGCTTCTATACTTGATTGTTTGTGTTATGCATTACTTGGGGCGTGGACTGGATTATTAATTAGTGTATTTGAGCTTATAAAAGGATTTGGATATTATAAAACAGATAAAGATAAGTATATATTTATTTTTACTATTCCGATATATATAATTATAGGACTTGTTTCTGAGAGAACTATTTTTACTATAATTCCAATAGCTGCAAGTTTAATAGATGGATATGCCGTACTTAGAAGTGAAAAGACAGCTGTAAAGGGAGGAGTTATATCTAATTTTTTATGGATGATATATGACTTATCATATTTAGACTTTGCAGGAGTATTATCTGACTTGACATTAGTAATATCAAATATATTTATAATTACTTATGGATATACTAAATATTTACATAGAAATAGTGTATATACAGTTATGGGAAAGTATATATCTAAAAATACTATGAAAGAGTTATATAAATTAGATAAATCATATTATGATGAGTATCTTTTATGGGAAGAAGATAAAATGAGACAGTTATATAATGTTGAAAAAAATAGTTATATATTAATTAAGTATAAAAAAATATAATAATAGGATATATAAACATTTTAAGTATTAATGAAGCGTTATATAATTACATATTACAATATAATGATTTGTATGATAATTATGATGTTAAAGATTTAGTTCCTTATGAAAATAAAGGTGAATATTTTATTAATATAAATTCAATAGTATTAAAGAGTGAATATCAAAATAAAGATACAGTTGAAAAAATAATAAAAGAAATAAATAAATACATAAATATTAGAAATAAAAAGGGGTTTAAAATTAAAAAAGCATATTCTTATGCTGTAACTTCTTTTGAAGAAGAGGTTTTGAAAAAAATGGAATTTAATAAATGTAAAAATATAACTAATGAAATTTTTTTATATACTAAGGATATGAATTAAATAAATATCTACAATAAAAATATCTCTTACATAAAAGTAAGAGATATTTTTAATTAATTTTTATTTCTTTTTATAATTGGTGATTCATAGTTTTCTGTAATAGCTCCACCATTTCCTTGTTGATCTAGTGTTACATCATTATTTTCAAATACGATTTCAATATCATTTGTACTATCATCTTGAGAATAATCTGTACCTGTAGAAATAAAATCAGGATTGTTATTAACATTTGAAGCAGTTACATTTTTCTTAATTTCTTCTTTTAATCTATTAGTAGTGTTTATTCCAAATAGGTTATCATCACTAGTTGAATTGTCACTATCATTCATAGTTATAGTTGGAGCATCAGGTTTAGACATCATATATTTTTCAAAATTAAACATAAGTGTATTTTGATGTTGTTTGTATTTATCTGCCAAGAATGATGTTTTACCTTCTCCAAATACAGTTTTTCCATTAGCAGTTTTTGTCTTGTAAAACATTGATCCAAATCCAAGTTCTGCAAGTTTATGCTTTTTAATTCTTTCTTTATCTTTAACATTTATTTTTGTAGGCTCAGCTTTAAATCCTTCTGTAGGATCAATTTTATATGAAGTAGAAGAATCTACTTTTTTCTCCATACCAAAAGCTTCACTCCAATATTCACTGTCTTCTTTTACAGTATCACCAAATACTATTTGTGTCTTAGTATTTGCAAGTACAGTTTGCCTGTAATAAGAATGACCAGATTTTTCAAGTTGAGATAAGTTTTGAATTGCAACTGTAACACCACATCTATATTTTCTAAATAGTGTAAACATAACTTCCATGTCTTTTGTAATATATTCAGGAAATTCATCTATATATAAGAAATGAGGTGTTCTAGATTCTTCATTTCCTTTTCTTCTAAGTACTGCATCTTGGAATTGTAATATAAAGAACATACCAAATGCTTTTGCTTGTATAATACCAAGATCACCTTTTCTTGAACAAGCTGTTATTACACTACCATTTGCTAAGGCTTTATCAAAGTCAATTACGTTTTCTTTACCACAAAGAGCAGCTTTAAGTCCAGGGTTACGTATTAAATTGTTAAGTTGAGTAATAGCACCATATAGATATTTTTCAGTATCTTTTCTACCGCTACCACGAGTTCCTGGAATTTCATATCCATTTATATTTAAACTTGGTTTATAGAAATTCTTTTCAAAGTATTTTATTAATAATTTATATTTTTGTTCTAGTTCAGGAATTTTTTTCATTTCTTCAGTCATTTCTTCAACAGCATCGAAGTTGTATAAAAGTTCAAGCATGTCTTCTAAAGATGCCATTTCACCATTATGAAGAACAGGATACATTTCCTTAAGTAATATAGATAAGTTTTGGAAAGCATCTATAGTTACTTGTGTAAAGAATGGATCACTGCTTCCTTTTTGATCATACATCGCCATAAGAACATCCGCTACAATAGAAGCTGCTTTTGCAGGATCTGGAATAGCAAATGGATTAATACTAAGAGTTGTTTCAGGGCTAGCAGGATCTATAGATAATACATCTATATCAAAATTTTTGGCTACACCAATAAACTGAGATATAAAGTTTCCATCATTTTCTACTATAGTTATACCTAAATTTCTATATGTAATATTTCCAGTTGCATTATCTACATATTGTACTAAAGGTCTTACCTCATCTTCAAATTGTTCTTCCATTCCTGTCTTTGGTTTTAACATATTTAATGAAAAGTTTCTGTTTATATATCTGTTATCATATGGTCCATTCATATAAGCAATACCTTTTTTTAGCATAGAATATCCAATTTTTTTAGCATATTCTCTAAAGAAGAATTTCTTTTCAAGATCAAGTGCACTCATAGGTAGTAAAACAGTAGCTGTTTTACCAGTACCAGTAGCACCTTGAACTAAAGTTGCTTCATAACGCTTCTTCTCAGGTACAACAATAGGAACAGAAGTACCTTTTGCAGCACCTATTACAGTATCACAGTCAAATGCTCCATTTTTCTTTCCACCAGAACTAACAGTAAGTCCCACAAATCCTGCAATAGATTTTAATAAATCTTCACTATTATATATAGATAAGATATAGTCTAAAATATATGTTATAGATATGAATGGAATAAATAATGTTAGTGCTTTAACAGCAGGTGGAATAAATTGTGGGTATGTAGATAATACTTCCTCATATTTTGGAAGTGCTTCTAATACATTCCAACAAATCCAATTTATTGTTCCACTGATAGCATATAAAACTGGAATTGCTAAAAGAATGAATGTAACAATAAACATTTTAACTTTATCATCATCATTTTTTGCTATTCCTGAGTTTACAAAATATGAAAATGCTAGTGCTGGAATAATAAATAGTAAAGAAATAATATAAGGTATTGGAGAATCAATAGATATATTATCACTCATATGTATATTTCCAGCAATCAAACTTAAGATTTGACCTAAACATATAAAGGCTACCACTATACTAATAGCATAAAGTATATATGTTAAAATCTTTTCTGGTTTAACCGAAATATGTAATTTTTTAAAAAGATTTTCTATCAAACGAAATCACCACTTTCAGTAATATAAATAGTTAATAAGACTTTAATTGACATATTAACTTAATTCATATATAATGATACTATAAAATACTTATTTTTTCAAGAGTTTTGAGTAAAGTATTAGGTAAAATAATACATATATAAATTAATAGTTAGAAAAGAGAGTGAATAATGAATGAAAATTATTGTAGGACTTGGAAATCCTGGTAAAGAATATGATAAAACTAGACATAATATCGGATGGATGGCAGTTGATTATTTAGCATCAGTATATAATGTTGAAATAACTAAAAGTAGTTGCAATTGTTTAGTGGGTCAAACTGTTATAAATGGTGAAAAAGTTATTTTTGCAAAACCGTTAACATATATGAATTTAAGTGGAAAAGCAGTAGTAGCACTTAAAAATTGGTATAAAGTTGAAAATAGTGATATACTTATAATTTTTGATGATGTAGATATTCCATTTGGTACAATAAGATTTAGAAAAAAAGGAAGTGGAGGAACTCATAATGGAATGAAAAATATTATACAAATGCTTTCAAGTGAAGAAATATCAAGAATTAGAATAGGACTTGGTGGACTTAAATATCCAAAACAAGATATGGTAGATTTTGTACTTGAAAAATTTAAAAATGACGAATTAAAAAAATTACAAGATGATGTTTTTATACAAGTAGACTCAAAATTAAAAGAATTCCTTGACAATTAATACTAAATATGTTAAAATACTTTCTGTATTCCGCACAGAAAAGGTTTAAAGCGTTAGCACCTCTATGGCGAGAGCAAGTTAGAATTAAGGAGGAACATTATGTACGCAATAGTTGAAATTAGTGGAAAACAGTACAAAGTTCAAGAAGGAGACATTGTTTTTGTTGACAGATTAGAAGAACTAGAGGAAGGAAAAACAACAACTTTTGATAAAGTTCTATTAGTATCTGATGGAGACAAGGTTACAGTAGGAACTGATACTGTTAAAGGAGCAAAAGTAAAAGCTACAGTTGTTGGACATGGTAAAGCTAAAAAAGTACTTGTTTACAAGTATAAAGCTAAGAAAAATCAAAGAAAAACAAGAGGACACAGACAACCTTATACTAAAATTCAAATCGAGAAAATAACAACTGGAACAAGAGCTAAAAAAGCTACTGAAGAAGCAGCAGAGTAATTAAAACGTAATGTGATTTAAAAAGGAGTGAGATAAATGGCACATAAAAAAGGCGGCGGATCTACTAAAAATGGTAGAGATAGTGAAGCTAAAAGACTTGGAGCTAAAAGAGCTGATGGTCAATTTGTATTAGCAGGAAATATTTTATATAGACAAAGAGGAACTAAAGTTCATCCAGGTACTAATGTTGGTATTGGTAGTGATGATACTTTATATTCAAAAGTTGACGGTATCGTTAAATTTGAAAGAAAAGGAAGAAGCGACAAAAAAGTTAGCGTATATCCTGTAGAAGAATAAGAAATACAGCCTTATGGTTGTATTTTTTTTGTCTTAATAATAACTTAAAAGAATGAAATATATAATAATTATTGCTTGCCAAATTTACATAAATATGGTACAATATAAAATGTAAAAAAATATCTTTGATTTAAAAATTAGTATTTTTAAAGAAATTATTAAAAAGGAGGAATATATATGATAAAAAAAGACAGTGTTTATGCTGTATATAGTGAAAGATCTAAAATACTAAAATTATTTAATGAAAATTCATACAAAGAAGAGGATAGATGTGTAAAGGGAAATGTATATATAAATCATGAAAATAAGGAAATTAGATTATATAATTTTAGAAAATCTGATCTTTTAAATGAGGAGAAAGTAGAAATAATTTCTGGTATACTTGAAGAATTGGTATTACTTCCAAAAAGTTTTATTTCCAAAGAAAATGAGATTGGAAATGTAGGAGAATATACTTTAATGGTAGGAGGATATCTTTTAAATGGAGAGTTTAAAGAGACATATAAAAAGTATCCATCTATTGTTACTGATTTGATAGATAATACAAAACATTATTCAGATGAATCTAAAAAAATAGAATTTTATAGAAATGTAATAAAAAAATTCTATGTAAAAAATAAAAGAAGACTTGGAAAGGAGACAGTTATTCTTAATATAGAAAACACAAGTATTATAAAAGGATATATTGAATACTTAAATGTTGCTAAATTGCTGTATATATACTTGAAAGATAAAAATATTAAATTTAAATTAGAATTACATAATAAATTTTTTGGAAATAATAGAAAAATACTAATTTTGCCTATTTAAAAAGAGCTTTAAAAAAGCTCTTTTTCTTTTATTCTATGCCGCGGTAGTATATTCATATCTGGTGCATTAAATGTCTTTGCTATTCCATATGCATATATACGTATATAGTTTTTATTATCAAGAATTGCTACATCTTTTGGTGATATTTTATTAATTACTTCTCTTGCATAATTTTCTTTAACATCTGTATTTCCATGATTTATAATAACAGATTTTATATTACTAAATTTTTTTAAAAAGTCCAATAATTCTTCTTTTTTAGCATGTCCAGAAAATTCATTAGTTGAAAATATTTTAGCAACTCTCTTTACCATTAAACCATTTAAATTAAAAGTATCATATCTTTCTACTTGTTTTAGTTTTCCTCCTAGACTTTCTGGAGTAGTATATCCACAAAATATGATACTACATTTTGGTCTTGTAATATAATATGGTAAATAAGTTTGCGCAGGTCCATAATTTCCCATACCAGAAGTAGTAAGGATTATTTTACATGATCTATCGGCTAATAATTTTTCTCTTTCTAAATTATCACTAACATAATGAAAATTATGAGGAAGAAAATTTTGGACAATTTCATCTTTCTTTAAAAATTCTTTATGTTTTAAATAGAAATCTGTATAACTAAATGAAAGTTTACCATCAGCATATATTGGAATTGATGGGTTCAGTATACCTTCATTTTGCATCTTTTTTAGCTCATAAGGTATTTCTTGTGCTCTTCCTTGTGAAAAGACAGTTACTATACATGTTTCTTTATTCTTAATAGAAGATAATATATCATTTTTAAAAGTATGATTTATTGTATCTATGCTTGTTGTACCATAAGTTGATTCTTGAATGATATTTATTGGAAGATTATATATTTTATTATTTTCTTCAACATCAAACAGTCTGTTGTTTACTGCATAATCTCCTGTAAAATATAAATATATAGGCTCTTCACTTTTATATGTTATAGTAATAAGAATTGATGCTGCTCCAAGTAAGTGAGCATTGGGTATAAATGTTGCACTTATATGCTCTGTTATCTTAAAACTTTGATTATATTCTTTACCAATAACATTATTTAGCATTCCTTCTACATCTTTTGAATCGTACAACACATCATTGTTAAAAAAAACTGGTACAGATGCATCTTCTATTATTTTTTTATACTTGTTAGGATTTTTTTGAAATGAATAAGATAAAATTTCTGCAGTATTATATAGGGCAAGTGGCATAAGCATAGAAGTTATTTTACTTGCATAAATATTACCTGTAAATCCATCCTTATATAACTTAGGCAAACGTCCTACATGATCTATGTGGTTATGTGTAACAAGTACAAAATTTATTTCTTTTGGATCAAATGGAAAAGAAAAATTTTGTAATTGGTATTTTTCCTCTTGAAATAGTCCACAATCTACTAAAAAACGAATTTTTTCCTTATTAGGAAATCTGACTGTGCATATAATACACGATCCAGTAACTTCATTATGCAAAGATATAATATCTGCATACATTTTTGTTTTATTTTTTTTCATAAAACCTCCTCCTTTTTAATAATTTTATCTTAACAAAGTAAATTCGTTTTTGTGTTCAAAAATAATAGTAATTATTTTTCTTAAAGTTAAATTCTTCATTATTATATATTGCAAATAGTGATTAGTCAATTAAATTATATAAAATATAATAAATTTAGTTAAAAAGTAAACATAAAATGCTATAAAAAAGATATTTTTGCTAGATTTTTTACGCTATTTATTGTATAATACTAAAAGTAACGTGAGGTGAGAAAAATGGACAATGAAAAAATTATTTTAACAGGTATAAGACCTACAGGAAATTTACATTTAGGACATTATTTTGGAGCTGTAGGTAATTGGGTAAAGTTACAAGATGAATATAATACATTTATTGAAATTGCAGATGTTCAAGCTTTAACAGATAATTTCAATAATCCAGATAAAGTTAGAAAAAATGTAAGGGAATTAGCACTAGATCTTATTGCATGTGGAATAGATCCAAATAAAGCTACAATTTTTATACAATCAATGATACCAGAAATAGCAGAACTTACAGTTTATTATTCAAATTTGGTTACTATTGCAAGACTAGAGCGTAATCCTACAATAAAAACAGAAATTGCACAAAAAAAGGAAATATTTGGGCAAAGTGGAGAAGGAGTTACTTATGGATTTTTAGGATATCCAGTAAGTCAAACTGCAGATATTACAGCATTTGGTGGTACATTAGTGCCAGTTGGAGAAGATCAATTACCTTTACTAGAGCAAACAAGAGAAATTGTAAGAAAATTTAATTCTATTTATGGTGATACATTAAAAGAGCCAAATCATTTACTTTCAAAAATTCCTCGCCTTAAAGGACTTGATGGAAATGAAAAAATGGGTAAAAGTTTAGGAAATGCTATATTTTTAGTAGATGATGAAGAGACTATTACAAAAAAAGTTATGGATGCTGTTACAGATAAAAACAAAATACATAAAGATGATCCAGCAAATCCAGATGTTTGTATGGTATATTATTATCATAATCTAGTAAGTAAAGATAATTTAGCAACAATTTGTAATGAATGTAAAGAAGGTAAAAGAGGTTGTATACAGTGTAAAAAGGAACTTGCAAAAAACATGATTGAGTTTTTAAAACCTATTAAGGAAAGAAGAAAATATTATGAAGAAAATCCTGAAAAAATAGATTATATATTAAAAGAAGGTACTAAAAAAGCTAAATTTAAAGCAAGTCAAACAATGAAAAAAGTTAAAGAGGCTATAAAAATAGATTATTTTGATGAAGAATAGGAGAAGAAAATGGTTATAGATAATGTAAAAATATCCGTTAAAGCTGGAGACGGTGGAAATGGAGCTGTAAGTTTTAGAAGGGAAAAATATATAGCTGCTGGTGGACCTGATGGTGGAGACGGTGGAAGAGGTGGTAATGTATATTTTAAAGTAGATAATAATACAAGTACATTACTAGATTTTAAATATAGAAAAAAGTTTAAAGCAGAAGATGGAAAAAATGGTGAAGGAGCAAGAAAAATAGGAAAATCTGGTAAAGATTTATATATTTCTGTTCCTAAAGGTACTATTATAAAAGATATAGATAAAGATGTTATAGTTGCTGATCTTTCAGAAGATGGACAGGAGTTTTTAATAGCTAGAGGTGGAAAAGGTGGAAGAGGCAATACTCATTTTGCAACTTCAACAAGACAAGTACCAAATTTTGCAGAGCAAGGCAAAAAGGGAGCATTAAAAAATCTTGAATTAGAGCTTAAAATGCTTGCAGATGTTGGACTTGTTGGATTTCCAAATGTTGGAAAATCTACTTTAATTTCTATAGTATCTTCTGCAAGACCTAAAATAGCAAATTATCATTTTACAACATTAGATCCAGCTTTAGGTGTTGTAAGACCTAAAAATGGTGAACCTTTTGTTATGGCAGATATACCTGGTATAATTGAAGGAGCAAGTGAGGGGATAGGTCTTGGAATAGAATTTTTAAAGCATGTTGAAAGAACAAGACTTCTTTTACATGTAATAGATGTAGCAGGCTCAGAGGGAAGAGATCCTGTAGAAGATTTTAATAGAATAAATGAAGAACTAAAAAAATATAGTCAAAAACTTGCTTCAAAAGAGCAAATTGTTGTAGCAAATAAAATGGATATTGCAAATGATGAAGAATTAATAAAAAAACTAGAGGAAAAATGTAGAGAAGAAAATTTAAAATTATTTAAAATATCTGCTGCAACACGCCAAGGAATAGATGAACTAATTGAGTATGTTGCAAAAGAGCTTTCAAAGATACCAAAAGAAGAAATTGTACAAGTTGACGAGATGTATGATAAAGAAGAAGAAATAGTTGATCAAGAATGGAATGTTGAAGTAGAAAATAGAAAAGATGGTACATATTATATAATTACAGGTGCTCCTATTGATAGATTAATGAGTAAAGTTAATATATTTGATATTGAATCAAGACAATATTTACAAAGAATATTAAGACAACTTGGTGTAATGGATAAATTAAAAGAAATGGGAATAAAACAAGGAGATTTCATAGAAATTGATGGATATCAATTAGAATATAGCGAATAAAGCATAATAGAATAATTCTATTATGCTTTTTTGTAATATTTTTGTAAATTTAAAGATATATAAAAAATATTAATTACAATTATTATAGATTTAATAACTATTTTAAGTTATAGACATGAATTTGTTGGTATTTACAAATATATTTTTTAATGTTAACTTTAAAATATAATTAATTTATGGGGTGAAGTATATGAAAAGTAAAATAACATTAATAGTTTTAATTGTTGTTATAGTTTTTTTTGTAGCATTGTCTTTTTTCTTTGGATATAAGTATTTAAATTCAGACGAAAAAATAAATGAGTTAACTGCACAAGTTGAGTCTTTAAGTAATGAAAAACAAGAGCTTGAAGTACAATTAGGTGATAAAGAAGAAACAGAAAATATTCAAAATGAAGTGCAAACTGTTGAAAAATTAACAATACCTAAAATAGATAATAATAAAATTGATGCAGCAAATAGTGGTCTTGAAATAGAAGAAGTGTTGGAAAGTGGTGTGATTAAAAATATAGATAATTCATTATCATATATTATTGGACCAACAACATCTTATTATAGTGGAGGAGAATCTAATTATGATTTTCAATTTAGGCTTAATGATAAAAAGTATAATTTTGATGGAAAGCAAATAGTAGATGTACAAACACAGTCTCATGGTACAGCTACATCAGCATATATAATAGTTTTATTAGATGATGGAACAATACAATATGCCTTAAAAAATTATGATACTACAGATTTACAGTTTAAAGAATATGATTTAAAAAATGTCGTAAGAATTATGCAAGTTGCAGTAAAAACAACAAGTGGAAGAGCTACTTCTCGTGTTGGTGCTATAACAAGTGATGGATACACACATATTTTACCGTATGATATGCCATAATAAAAGTATAAAAATAAAAAGGACTCAAAAGATTAAATAATCTATGAGTCTTATTTTTTATTCTTAGATTTTTTATATGTAATTTTTTTAGTTACAACAGGTTTTAATTTTAAAAAAGCTAGAATTGCTAAGAAATAAAGTAAAGCACATACTACTGCAAATAATAACCAATCATATCTATTAAAGAAAAATATTATTAAAAATAATGAACAAATTGCGCCTAAAATCATACCACCATATACTTCATGCTTTAAGTGTCCAACTCGTTTTATGGCTTCATTGTCTATTGATTCAAATGTTGCATCTATATGTTCAATAACATTACTCTCTATACCTAGTTCTTGGATATAATCTTTTAAATTCTTTAAATTTTTATTAGTATTATCTTGTCTATGTCTTTGTCCCATAGCATCACGTATTACAATAGATGCAAATGTAATCATTATAAGAAAGTCTTTAGCACTGTTATATGACGCTATAGTTGTTGGGTCAGTAAGACTTAGAGTATAAGCATTTAAAAATAATATTAAAATAACAGAAGATGTTACAATTGCTGTATGTGTTGATGGAAAATCTCCATCATGAAAGAACATTTTAATAGAAAATTTTTTACCAATCCAACACTTTAATATTACTTTAAATGTTTGAGTAATAGTCCATGTAAAAATTATAGATATAACTATAAAAATTAATAAGTTATAATATAAATTATCTCCAAAAATGAGATTCATATATTTATACCTCCATTATAAAATTATACTAAATTTGAAAAATTTTGTCAAAAAGATATTTGTATATATTATGATATTAGAATGAATTTTACTAATAATATTAATAGGTGATATTGTGAAAGTTAAAATAAATTATCTAGAGGAAAATAAAAATAATGATTTAATGCAAACAAAAAATTATATAAATATATATTTATTTGAAATAAAGATAAAAGAAATAAAATTAGAAAGAAAAATACATGCACCTAAAACTAATAATAAAGAAATAAATACTATATATATGTTAGCAAAACAAATAAAAAATTCATTAACTTATAATCAAATTTTAGATATAATAACTGGATTGCTAAAAACTGTAAAAGTCAATAAGTTAGATATGGATTTAGGTATTAATTTAAATGATCCAATATACAATGCATATATTATAGCTTTAGTTAATGCACTAATTCCTTTATTTATTGTAAATAATAACAAAAATATTAATTTAGATAATATAAAGTATAATACATTTATTTCACAAAAAACAATTTTTTTAAATATAAAATGTGAGTTATCATTATCTATAATACGAAATATATTTAGAATTTTCAAAATAATTATTGTATTAATAAAACAAAAAAATAAAGAGGTAAAGAATAAAAGTAAAGATAAAGCAAAAATAAATAGACAAATAAAAAAAGCATAGTTAAAGAGGCCTTTAATTTAAAGGACCTCTTTTATATCTACAGGAATATAGATTGTCTGTCCTGGTTGAAGGACATTTACATCAATATTCATAGCTTTGTTAATGTTTTTTATTACATTAACAACTTCTCTAGTGTCAACATTGATACCAGCTTCTGCTATGATACTTTCTGCTATATCCCATAGACGTTCTCCATCGTTAATAATGTAAGATTTAACAGATAACTCTCCGCTATCTATTTTTTCTCTTATATTTTCTATTGTAGATACTTGTATTGTATCTACAAATTGTAGAGTTTTAGCACTAACAAAGCTAAAAGCTTGATTTAGTGCTACTATTAGAAGTAGACTTAAAAGCACTACTGCTATAATTCTCCTTCTAATAAATTTTCTTTCGTTTCTAAATTTAATTTTCATATGTATTACCTCCTAACAGGAAAACTTTAATAAATAAATCTAGAAACGATTACGATTTACTTATTAAAGTTTATCCATTAAAATATATTATGCTAAAAGCATATTATTAATTATATTATATCATGCTTTACATAAATAGTAAATATATATATAACATTAAAATATTTTAAATTATGAGTATAATATATATTTTTATAGTTAAAAATATATTTAGTACAAAAAATAAGTTATTATTTAGAAAGGTGGTATGAAAATGGAGACTAAACATCCAATAGAGTCATTAATGATAACATCAATGACATCAATAGAAAATATGGTAGATGTAAATACTATAATAGGAGATAGTATAGTAACTGCAGATAATACAACAATTATTCCTTTATCTAAGGTATGCTTTGGTTTTGCAGCAGGTGGAAGTGAATTTAATACAAATAAGTTAAATAAATACACTGAAAATACAAAACTTCCATTTGGTGGAGGAGCAGGAGCTGGAGTAAAAATTTCGCCTGTTGGTTTTTTAGTAATAAAGGATGGAATACCTAAAGTATTAAATGTAGATGGAATAAATGTTGTAGATAGAGCAGTAGATATGATACCAGATATAATTAATAAAATAGATATGTTAATTAATAAGAAAATGGATAAATCAGATAATAAGCAAGAAAATCAAAAAGTAAAAAAAGTTAAAGAGGTAGATATTGATATAGATGATGATGATATAAACGAAGAATATTATGAAGAAGATGGAGAATAAAAGAAACGGCATATTAAGCCGTTTCTAATTTTTTACTGTGTTTTGAAGAAGTTTTTTTGACATCTTTTTTGACGTCTTTTTTTGCTTTAGTTTTTTTAGAGCTTTTAGAAGTGTTATCTGAACTTTTAAATACAGTAACTATATTTTTTATTATTTCATAAGGCTTATAAAATACTATAAAAAATACTGTATAAAAAAGAACTTTTACATTCTTTATACAAAAGCTTATTGGTAATATTATTGCAAAAAATAATACTATAAGCATTATTGTTATTCTTAAAAATAAAGAATGTATCCTAGAGAATTTTATTACTAAAGGATTTGCATTAGTAGCGTATGCATCTCTCATATTGTAATATTCATTTTTTGCTTCATTTGCTTCTGCATCTTTTTGTTGCCTTTCTGCTGTTCCTTCAGCATAATCTCCTGCTATTTGACTAGCTTCTAGATATTTAAGCTCTCCAAAAGTTATTTCATATGCTGGTTTTATAAATATAAATCCAAAGTATATAGCAATTGCACAAAAAATCGCTATTATTATTAAAGATAAAGCTGTTTTTTCACTGCTTTTTACTTTTTCTTTGAATTTATCTATAAAACCTCCATTTTCTTTTTTTGTTTTTTTAACTTCTTCTTTCTTTCCTCTTGTTTCTTTTTTTGCAGTTTCTTTCATTCTTTTTGCCATTTTCATCATTCCTTTCTAAAATTTTTTTCCATTGTATATTGTAATTATGTTCTTTTGTAATCCGTTTAATGTATTAAAAAAGAAGGTTAAAAATGGCACATGAGACCATTATTAAACTTCTCAAATTTACAATATCAATACAATATTAGTATAACACAATTTACATAAAATGTCAATAATTATGTAATCTAAAATTTAATATTATATTAAATAAGCAATAAAATGTCTAATAATGTAAAATATACAAATATTATGTGTGGGAAATGTGAATATTTTCAAGCTTTATTGACTTTTAAATTTTAAGAATATATAATTATAATGTAGTAATAATAAAAATTAAAAGGAGGGAATTATGGAAGAATTAAAAAATCTCAATTCCTTAAAAGATATAATTAACATTAGATTTGATTTATTTAAAGATAAAGTTGCTTTTATTGAAAAAGATGTTGATCATAAAGAATTTGAGTATATAAAATATAAAGATATAAAAGAAAAAATAAATGGTCTTGGAACATATATGTTAGAAGAGTTAGATCTTAAAGGAAAGAATATTGCTGTAATTGGAGAAAATTCTTACAGATGGTATGTTACATATATGGCTGTTGCTTGTGGTGTTGGTGTGATTGTGCCACTAGATAGAGGACTTCCAGAAAATGAAATACTTAATTTACTTTTAAGATCAGATGCTAAAGCTATAGTTTATTCCTCTAGAAAAAAAGATGAAATAAATAATATTAAAGATAAACTACCAAAAGATATGGTATATATAGATATGAATAAAAAAGAGTCAGATGAAGAGGCTTTAGCTTTTGATAGGATAATAGAAAAAGGAATAAAAAAAGTAGATGATGGTAATAAAGAGTATATAGATATGCCTATAGATAGAGATGCATTTAGTATTTTATTATTTACTTCTGGAACATCTGCAACTTCAAAAGGAGTTATGCTTAGTCATAAAAACTTATGTGCCAATATTTATTCTTGCTCATGTGTTGTTCCAACATTTGGAGATTATACTTGTATGTCGATATTACCATTACACCATACATATGAGTTTACACTAGATTATTTATTTATGAGTGCAGCAGGCGGTACAATTGGTATATGTCAGGGACTAAAATATATACTTAAGGATTTTAAAGAAATAAAACCAGATTTTATACTTGCTGTTCCTGCAGTTATTGAAAAGTTCAATCAGCAAATTGAAAAAGGAATAAAGGAAACGGGTAAGGAAAAAACAATTAAAACAATAAAGACTATAGCAAATGGATTTAGTAAAATAGGTATAGATATAAGAAGAAAAGTATTTGCTAAAATTCAGGAAAATTTTGGTGGAAATTTAAAATATCTTTTTTGCGGTGCAGCTCCACTTGATCCAGAACTCATAACAAAAATGGAAGGATACGGATTTAAATTTTTACAAGGATATGGACTTACAGAAACATCACCTTTGGTATCAGGTACTTCTTTAAAGTGTGATGCCTCAGGTACTGTTGGAAAAGCTGTTGAAGGTGTTGAAATAAGAATAGATTTAAGTGAAAATAAAGATGAAAATAGTAACATAGGTGAAATTATCGTAAAGGGAGATAATGTAATGCTAGGTTATTATAAAGATGAAGAAGCTACTAAAGAAGTTTTAAAAAAGGGATGGTTTTATACAGGAGATTTAGGTTATTTTGATATTAGAGGAAATCTTGTTGTTACAGGTAGAAGTAAAAATGTAATTGTTACATCTAATGGTAAAAATATATTTCCTGAAGAACTTGAAAACTTGTTAAATAAATTACCTTTAATTGAAGAATCAATGGTATATGGTAAAAGATTATCTAATAATTCAAAAGATGTTATAGTAGCAGCAAGAATAACTGTTGATAAAGAATTTCTAAAAGAAAAATATGAGGAAGATGATATGCCTTCAGATTCTAAACTTTATCAGATGGTATTTGATGAAATAAAAAAAGTTAATAGAATGATGGTATCATATAAAGCTATAAAATATCTAGAAATTAAAAAGGATGAGTTTGAAAAAACTACAACAATGAAAATTAAAAGATATGTTGAGCTAGAAAATACTAATCCAGATAATCTTATTACTTTGGAAAGTGTAGAAAAAGTTAAGAAAGGTAAAAAAAAGATAAGAAAAAAACCAATAAATGTAGAAGCTAAAAAACTTAATGATAGTGAAGAGATTAAAGAGGCAGAGAAAAAGATATAAACACTTATAATAAAATTTTAAAAAATGCTTGACAATATTAAAATTTAATAATAGAATATAAGTGTAAAAAGAATTAAAAATTTCTTTTTATGAGACTTAAGAATTCAGATAATTTTTTTTCTAAGAACAAGTAAAGTATGTAAATGTACTTTACTTGTTCTTTATGTATTACTGGGAACAAAAATGCACTTACAAATATAATAATCTGTAAGTGCATTGTGCTTGGTGCACCTTCGGGGGCTCGAACCCCGGACAAACTGCTTAAGAGGCAGCTGCTCTACCGACTGAGCTAAAGGTACATAACATTGTACAATAGATATTATAGCAAAAAAATAAATAATTGTAAATAATTTGAAGGAAAAAATTAAAAAATATATAGTAATTTTTGTATTTATGATATATTATATATTTAGATTGGGGTGTTAAAATGCAAGAAGGAATATTTAAATATGGAATAATAGTTGGAAGATTTCAACATATTCATAAAGGACATCAAAAATTAATAGAAATAGGTCTTAGACTTTGTGATAAATTATTAATATTTATAGGATCTGCTAATCAAAAAATTAGTAGTAGAAATCCGTATACATATGAATATAGAAAATTATTAATTGAAACTATATATCAAGATGAAGTAAAAACAGGTAAAATTATAATTGCTCCTTTAAATGACTTTAAGGATAGTAGAGCTCTTACACCACTTTGGGGAGATTATGTTTTGAAAAGTGCAAAAGATATACTTGGTGGATATCCAAATTGTATAATATATGGTAAAGATAAAGATATTTTTAGATGTTTTTCAAAAGAGGCAGTAAAAAAATTAACTGAAGTATATGTTGATAGGGATTCTCTTATGATATCAGCAACTAAAATGAGAAACTATTTATTAGAAGATAATATTGAAGAGTGGAAAAAGTTTAGTGATGAAAAAATTTATGACAAGTATTATGAATTAAAGGAAAAATTGGAACAATATTATTGTAAAAAAAAATAAGATATGATATTATGAGCATATAATTGATATATATTAATTTAAGGAGGTAATGATATATGCAAGGTATATTTTTAGAAGATGACGGTATAAAACCTTTTATAACAGATGAAGAATATGAAGGAATGTGCAAAAGAGTAGAACAGGCACATGATATGTTAGAAAATAAATCTGGTAAAGGTAGCGATATGTTAGGCTGGATTGATTTGCCAGCAAATAGAGATGAAGAAGAAATAGAAAAAATAAAAAAATGTGCAAAAAGAATAAATAAACAAGCTGATGTTTTTGTGGTTATTGGAATTGGTGGTTCTTATCTTGGAGCAAAGGCTATTATAGATTTGTTTGATTCAACATTTTCTAATTTACAAACTTATTCTGAAAGAAAACATCCACAAATTATTTTTGCAGGAAATAATTTAAGTGGTAAATATTTAAGAAATTTAGTTGAGTATCTTGAAGATAAGGATTTTGCCATTAATGTTATATCTAAGTCTGGTTCAACATTAGAGCCTGCAGTAACTTTTAGGACTTTAAAAGTAGTATTAGAGCAAAAGTATGGTGAGGTTATGGCAGCATCTAGAATATATGTTACAACAGATCCTGAAAAAGGTATTTTACATGATTTGGCAATAAAAAATGAATATGAAATGTTTAAGATACCAAAAGATGTTGGAGGAAGATATTCTGTGCTTACAGCAGTAGGACTTCTTCCAATGGCAGTTGCAAATATTAACTTTGAAGATGTACTTGATGGAGCACAATTTGCATCATTTGTATTTAACAATAAAGATGTGTCAAATAATGACTGTTATAAATATGCAGCATATAGAAATATTTTAAGAGAATCTGGAAAAGATATAGAATTACTTGCAAGCTATGAGCCAAGTTTTCAATATTTTATTGAATGGTATAAACAATTATTTGGCGAAAGTGAAGGAAAAGATGGAAAAGGAATTTTCCCTGCAGGTGTAAACTTTACTACAGATCTGCATTCTATGGGACAATGGATACAAGACGGAAAAAGAAATATTTTTGAAACTGTTATAAATGTTCAGGTAGATAGAAGCTTAACTTATTTGCCAGAATTAGAAGATAATTTTGATAATTTAAATTATTTAGCAGGAAAAGAAATAGACTATATAAATAAGCAAGCTTTTAAAGGAACTCTAAAAGCTCATGTTGATGGAAAGGTTCCTACAATGGTAATTAATTTAGAGGATCTTACAGAGTATAATATAGGTCAATTAATATACTTTTTTGAAAAAGCTTGTGCAATAAGTGGATATTTACTTGGTGTAAATCCATTTGATCAACCAGGTGTTGAAGCATATAAGAAAAATATGCTTGGATTATTAAAAAGTAAGGAATAAATATGAAATCGTTAAAAATTTTTTCGTCCTTTGATATAAGAATAATAGCTATAATAACTATGATAATTGATCATATTGGATATTTTTTCTACTATGCTTTGGAAAATAATGAATATGATATATTAAGAAGTATAGGAAGAATATCGATGCCTTTATTTGCATTTTTAATTTATCAGGGGTATAAACATACAAAAGATTTAAAGCAATATATCATTAGAGTATTAAAATTTGCAATTATCACTCAAGTTTTAGTAATAATTGTAGGTACAATAATTAATTTAATAGATAATACCTATGGTATAAACTTTTATAGAGAGCCTAATATATTATTTTCTTTTTCAATTTCTTTACTTTATTTAGTTATATTAGATAATATAATAAAAACTAATAATGTGAAAAAGATATTTATAAATATATTGCTAATTTTAATTTTGTTTTCTTTATATATAATTTTAGATATAGAATATGGATTTATAATTCCATTCTTTATAACTATTTTGTTTTTATATGATAAAATTAAATATAAGAAAGCATTGGTATTTAGTAGTTGTGTATTATTTTTAATATTGTTTGGAGAAAGTATAATGAAGTATAGTTTATTTGCAATTATACCTATATATTTATATAATGGTAAAAAAGGATTTTCAAATAAAAAGTTATTTTATTATTTTTATCCTGTACAGTATATTTTATTTATGATTATAGGTTTTATGTTCTATAAAATCTAAATGTATAGCAAACATAATTTACATAACATATTTACAAATAAAAATTATTGTGATATAATGCGTATATCACAGTAATTTTTTTTGCTATTAAAACATAAGATTAAATATATAAATAAACATAAGGAGGATAAAAAGTGGAAAATTATATGGAAAATAACAATGTAGCTATAGGTGGGGTAATTATTAGTGAACCTGAATTTAGTCATGAAATATTCGAAGAAAAATTTTATAAGTTTTCAATAAAAAGTAAAAGACTAAGTAATTATGAGGATATATTACCTGTTATAATATCAGAAAGATTAGTTGATATAAATAAAATTCAGGTAGATAAAATAGTAAAGATTAATGGTCAATTTAGATCATACAATATGCAAGGAGAAAAGAAAAATAAACTTGTGTTATCTGTTTTTGTAAAAGAAATAGAATTTTTAGAGGACAATACAATAGTTACATTAAATAATGCAAATTTGATAGGATATATTTGTAAAGAACCTGTATATAGAAAAACTCCTTTAGGAAGAGAAATAGCAGATGTTTTAATAGCAGTTAATAGAACGTATAAAAAATCAGATTATATACCATGTATATTATGGGGAAGAAATGCAAAATTTTGTGATACTTTAAAAGTAGGTAGTTTGGTAAAATTAAGTGGTAGAATACAATCAAGAGCTTATGAAAAAAAATTAGAAAATGGGGAAGTTGAAAAGAAAGTAGCATATGAAGTTTCTGTATCAAAATTTGCTAAAGTAGAAAAATAAAAATATCAGGAAGAAATATCCTGATATTTTTATTTTATAAAAAACTCCAGGAATAAATTCCCAGAGTAAAAAAGAATTAATCATTTATAAATGATTAAGATATGTATGATAACGTCAATTTTTAATCTAAAATTGACACGATTTGAATTATAATACTGAATTTAATAAAAGTCAATACTTTTTTACAAAATTATTAAAAAAATGTTAAATTTATAATAAATTTAATGGATTTATGCTGAAATTATCCTTATATATAGAAAAATGAAGGTGAGGACCAGTAGTATTTCCATTTTGTATTCCATTTGATAAAAATCTTGGTCCAACATATCCTATTATTTCCCCTTGCTTAACATATTGACCAGGTTTAACAATAAAATTTTCAGATAAATGACAGTATAAAGTTCTTAAGTTATTTGAATGAGAAATAATAACAGTATTTCCATAACCGGTTTCTAAAAAAGAAGAATATATTACATATCCATCGCAGCTTGCATATACTAAACTATTTTGAGGTGCTAAGAAATCTATTCCGTCATGAAAGTTTTGATATCCATATAAATATCTATTACCATATTCAGAAGAAAGAGAAGTATATTCGGTAGGATATATAAAAGAAACATTATTATTTTGTAAATTTTTTTCAGAATTTTTGTTTGAAAATGAATAAAAATATAGTATAATTACAATAATATAAATAAAATAAAATTTTTTCAAAAGAATCACCATTACATAGTATATATGTAAATTAAAAAAAGTAAAGAAAAATATACTAAAAATTTGGGTAGAAATATAGCAAAACTCTATAAAAATTCGCATTTAAAGAGGCAAAAAATATTAAAACTATTGATTATTAATCCAAAATTTGGTATAATTATAATAGAGTAAACAAAGGAGGGTGTTTATAATGAAAAAATTTATGTTAAGAGTTATGCCAATCGTTCTTGTAGCATTAGTAATTGTTACTTGTCCAGTGTTAGCACGAACTCCTGAGGAAATTCAAAATATGGGTAGTGGTCAAGGAATTGGAAATGTTAATACTGCTGTATCAAGCGTATGGAGCACAGTTCTTACAGTTCTTCAAATATGTGCAATTGCAGCTATAGTATTTGCTGGTGTTAAGTATATGTTTGCTAGTGCTGATGGTAAAGCAGAAATTAAAAATGGTATGATTGGTCTTGTTGTAGGTGCCATATTAGTATTCGCAGCAAGTACAGTTGTTCAATTTATTATTGATGCTGGTAATAGTGTTATACAATAATTAAGATTATAAATATGTTAAATAATACTAAGTGCACTTAATTAAAAATGAACCTTTGATATTTTTCAGAGGTTCATTTTTTGCTTATAAATTCATAATATTACTAATATTTTAATTGATTAAAAAAATAATATATAGTATAATATAAATAAGAATATAGAAAAGAGGTAGAAAAATGAAATTTAAAAAGATTCTTTTAATAACTTTAGTATTGTTTAGTATATGTAATACTTATATTTTTGCTGTTTTAGGAAATGGGTTTAATGAAGATTTATATGGTAATGTTGCTAATGAGGGAAATACAGCTTTAGATGGTGTAATGTCACGTGTAGGTTCTACAATTCTTTTAGTACTACAAGTTGCGGCAGTTTGTGGAGTTGTTTTTACAGGAGTAAAGTATATGTATGCTGCTTCAAATGATAAAGCGAAGATAAAAGAAACTTTAATATGGCTTATAGTAGGAACTATTTTAGTATTTGCGGCTCCAACAATAATAGGATTTATTACTAACATATCAAATAATGTTATGACAAGTATATAAATATTTCACTATTATTACAAAAATAAAAAAAATATATATAATTTACTAATATAGCTTTAATATATGTTATACTATATTTAATATTTGATTTTATACTAGAAAGGAGTAACTATTTATAAAAAATAGGGTTGTGGTTTAATATGAAAAAGAAAAATATTATTTTATTAGGAATGATTTTTATGATGACAATATTTTTAAATAATTTATATGCTAGCGATAGTCAAAATAATAGTACGTATGACTTTTGGAGTGAAGCGTCTCAATGGTATTCCCAGGGAAGTACTGATATTTATTTTGATTCTAGTGTTATTAGTCAAATAGCTAATATTGTAGAAACTATAGGAACAGGAGCTATTGCTATAGCTACGGTTGTTTTGGGTATAAAATATGTTTTAGGAAGTGTATCTGATAAAGTTTCTGTTAAAGAAAATCTTGTTACTTTATTGGTGGCATGTATATTTTTCTTTGGATGGTCCAATATAAGAGGTTTACTTATCAGGAATATTAGTTATGATCAAAACACAGGTAATATAGCTGTTTCAGGAGTTTCTGGAAATACACAACTATTTATTTTTAATGGCTCTAGTCTTGAAAGTGCTTTTGCAAGCGTTTTTAGTATAATAGTATTAGCTGCCAAATTTATTGCAGTTATAGTTACAGTTTATATGGGAGTAAAGTATATTTTTTCTGGTCCCGAAGTAAAAGCAAAACTGAAAGAAAAAAGTGCTATGTATATAATAGGTATTATTTTAATTTTCACAACTCTTAATGTGTTGTCATTTATTTCTACAGCAATTAATAAAACATTTATTTAATAATAGGAGGGAGATATATGGGTAGATCTTATACAGTCCCACGTAGTGCAAAAGGAGAGTCTAGAATACTATATATTTTTACTATTAAATCTTTAGCAATAACATTAGCTTTTGCAGCAATTGGTGCTGTTATTTATTTTATATTAAGTTCCTTTATGGAAGTATCACTTGTTACCATGATATTAATAATAGCTCCTTTTGCTGGAATTGGTTTCCTTATAGGTGCTACAAATATTCCGGATAGTCCAGTAATGGGACCTTTAAGAAAAGCTGGTGGAGAAAACGTTTTTGATATTTTAGTAAGATTAATTATGTTTAGATATAAAAAAAAGATATATGTTTATGGAATTGATAGAAAAATAGAAGAAAAAAATAAAAATGAAAAAAATAGGAAGGGGATTGTATAAATGATAACAATAGTTTTGCCGATTATTTTTTTGATTATTATGTTTGTATTTTTAATTTTGTTTTTAGTTTTAGGAAAAAGACAAGAAACAACTTTAAAAACTATAGATAATAAGGGTAAAATAAGGGAAGATAATAAAAGTAGTAATAATACTACTAATAATTCAAAACAATTGAGTGAAAATAAAAATTTGATGAAAAGAGAAGATATTTTCAAATTTATGGAGTTTGATAAAATATTAAATAATATGATTGTTCAAAATGGTGGTTCTAGATTTACTATGGCTGTTAAGTGTAAGGGAATAAACTATGACTTGATGTCAGAAGTTGAGCAATTATCTGTAGAGGAAGGATTTATTACTTTCTTAAATACTTTAAAATATCCGATACAACTATATGTTCAAGCCCAAAATATTGATCTTAAAGGTGTTATAGAAAGATACAAAAAAAATATAGAGGGGGTTTCTAGGACTTATGAAGATATTAATAGACAGTACTCAAAGTTAGCTAGTGCTTTTGATGTTGATGAAAGAAAATTAGAATCTTTGTCTAAAGAAAGAGATAGCATAACTAATGTTTATGAATATGCACAAGATATGATAAATTATGTTGAAAAAATGAGTGGAAATAAAAATTTACTTCAGAGAAATTTTTACGTTTTGGTATCTTATAGTACTGGTGAGATTGCGGCTGTGGATAAGTTTAATAAAGATGAAATTATAGAAATGTGCTTTACAGAATTAAATACTAGATGTCAAGCAATAATAAGTGCACTTTCTTCTTGTTCAGTTTCAGGTAAAATATTAGATTCTAATGAATTAGCTGATTTATTATATTCTGCATATAACAGAGACGACAAGGGGTTAATTAATGTTCGTGAAGCTTTGGACTCAGGAATATTTAGGTTATATTCTACTTCTGAGGATGCTATATATAAAAAGACAGTTGCTTTAGATGAATATTTAAAGAATGAAGCTAAAATAAAAGCTTTAGAAGCTATAAAATCGGTTATTGAAAATAATAATATGTCTACACCGGCTTCTGAAGCTATTGATAGAGAAGAAGAAATAAGTAAAAGGGCAACTAATATGATAAAAGCAGAGGATTATGATCAAGATTTTAAGAATAATGTAAATAAGAAAATATTAGATGATTTTAGGAATACAAAAAAAACTTTATTAGAAGAGGATAAATTGCAAAAACAGAATATTATTGAGCAAAATAAAAATAATATTGAGGAATTAGAAAAATTAAAAAAGGTTGAAAAGCCAGATGGAGTAAAATTAATTGAAAAATCAAAAGAATATGAGAAAATGAATAATGATAATCAAGCTTTAACGAATATATATGATGAAGTTTCTGATGAAAATAAAAATTTAAATACAGATACAAATGCAGATGATAGTAAAGATTCTTATGAGGATCAACCCGTTATATGATCATATAATTAAAGTAAAGGAGGATAAAAAATGAGTAAAAAACTTTCTAGAAAAGAAATGAGAAAGTTACAGGAACAAAAAAATAAAGAAGAACAAATTATAAAAGTCGATGAGAATGAAGATATTTTAGAAAAAAATAAAGCTAATCTTCATGATTTGTTAGCACCATCTGGAATTGATGCTACTCATTTTGATTATTTAGAAATTTTTTCAAAAGTATCAAGATTTGCTAGAACTTTTTATTTGACTACAGTTCCTAGACAAGCAACTTTTCCATATTTTTTGTCGGGAATATATGAATTTGGAGATGTAAATACTTCTGTATATATTACTCCTATACCTGAAAATAATTCTATAAATGATTTAAATAAAACAATTGTAGAACTAGAATCTGAGCGTGTTGTTGCTAATAATAGAGGAGACATTAATAGACTTTCTGTTTTAGGTACAAAGCAGGCAGAAGCTGAAAGTCTTAGGGATCAAATAGCTGCTGGATATAATAAATTGTTTGAAGCTACTATAATATGTACTTTGTTTGCATATAGTAAGGCGGAATTGGATAAGCTATCAGAGATATTAGCTATGGAAGCTTCAAAAAATCAATTAGGTTTGAAAACAGCATGGGCTTTACAAGAAGAAGGCTTTCAATCTAACTTACCTTTAAATAATAATAAAATAACGAGAAAGCATACTTTTGACAGAGGATCTATGGCTACTGTTTTTCCTTTTATTAATGCTGATGCTGGTATGGATACAGGCATTCCTATTGGTATTAATAGACAAACAGGTCTTCCTGTAATTTTTGATAATTTTAGTAGCTCTTTGACTAATTATAATATGATTATATTTGGAAAATCTGGTTCAGGAAAATCCGTTACTATAAAAACTATTATGGCTAGATCAGCTGTTTTAATGGGAGTTGAAAATTTAGTATTAGATGCTGAAGGTGAATATGTTGTTGTTGCAGAAGCATTAAGAGGAATAAATGTAGATATTAACCCTACTTCTAATACAATAATTAATATATTTGATATAGAGACAGAGATTGTTAAAGATGAGATCACGGGAAAAGAAAGAATAGAATTAAATGTTGAAAATAAGGTTGAAGATGTTACACAAGCTTTACTTACTATGGCGAGAGGTGCAACTAAATCTGAAGAAGTAAATGAATTAACAAAACAGATAATTGCTGAAATTGTGGCAGAAGAATATAAAGCTATAGGAATAAATAGTGATCCTGAATCTTTATATGAAAATTCAAATGAGGGTGGATTGGGAAGAGTAAAAAAACAAATGCCTACTATTAGTTCTTGGTATGATAGACTAGTTCAAAAAAATCAAGAAAATAAAATAGAAACATATCAATATCATTTTGATTATTTAGTAAAGGTTATGAAGCAATATTGTAAAAAATTTAATGGTCAAATGGCATACTTTGACGGACAATCTACTTTTGAACTTTTAGATAGTTGCCCTTTTATAAATATAAATATATCTAAGTTAGAAGAAAGATTTGCAAGACCATTAGCACAACAAATTTTGCTTTCATGGATTTGGGAAAAATATGTAAAAAAGAATAGTGAAGATAAATTAAAAGCTCGTTCTAAAAGAGTTTTAGTTGATGAGGCATGGATGCTATTAGCATATCCGGAAGCTGTGGATTTTTTAAATACAATGGCTAGACGTGCTAGAAAAAGAAATGTTTCATTGACTGTTGTTTCTCAGAAGTTTCAAGATTTTTATGAAAATAAAGCTTGCCAGGCTGTTCTTACTTCTGCTGAGACAAAGTTATTTTTGGCTCAAGATAAATCTGAAATAGAGTATTTAAAAGAAGTATTCAAATTAAGTGAAGGAGAGGCTAATTTTTTAATAACTTGCACAAGGGGAGAAGGATTAATAAAAATAGGATATACTTCTGCTGTAATAGCTATTCAGCCTACTCAAAGGGAATTTGAATTTGTTGAAACAAATTTACAGAAGATTGCTGAAATGAGAAAGAAAAGATTAATGAATGGTGATAGGTAGGGGGATAAATATGAAAATTGATATAAAAAAAATATCCAGGGTATGTATAATTTTTATATTATTATGTGTTTGTTTAAATTTTTTTAATAATACAATTTATGCTGAAATAAACAAAGGATATAGTCAAGGTACTGAATCTATAGATTTAGATGAAGATGAAGTTATTGAATCATCACCTATAACAAATTATATAGGTAGCTTTATATATACTATTGGAGTTATAATTGAAAGATTAACCTCAAATATTATGGCAATATTAACAGGAGATAAAGTTTTTCCATGGGCAGATCAAGTAATATTTAATACTATTCCAATTTTAGATGTTAATTTTATTAATCCGAATGAAAAATCTTTACTTGATGTTACAAATGGTATAGGAGAAGTAATTAGAAATATTTATTTTACAGGTTTATCTATTGCTTTAGGTTTTTTAGGTATAGTAGTAGCTGTTATGGCAATAAAATTGGTTATTTCAACTATCGCATCAGAAAAAGCGAAATATAAAGAAGCAATTGTTAAATGGCTAACTGCTATAGTTTTACTTTTTAGTATGCATTTTGTATTATCTTTTCTTTTTTATATGAATGAGCAGTTAGTAATAATGGCTAGTGATATATTAGCTGATGTAATGAGAGAAAATGGTAAAGCTATTCAGGAAGTTATAGATGAAACATTAGAAGGGAATAAACAAAGGGTAGTATTAAATTTTTGTAATAAGGCTGTTAAATCAGCTGCTTATCAGGAAGTATGGTCTTTTCTTAATCCTCTTAATTGGGTTTGGAATGCAGCAAATGGAATTGTTAATCTTGTTACTGGAGAGCAAGGGGATATTCAGCAGGCCCAAGATGATATACAATTTTTATATGATAATTATGAGATAACGTATGCATTAATTACAAATCCAATTATAAAGGAAAATGTTATAACTTTTGTAGAGGGAAATAACGAAAGAGGAGGTTGGAATGCATTTGTAGATTCTGTTGGAACAGCTTCTGCAGGATTTTTCTTTAATTTTTCTGCTACAGAAACAGAAATGGAGTATATGCGAACTTGCGTAAATATCATTAAAACAGGTATTGGTGACGAGCAATATAATTCTTGGAGAGCACAAATTGATGCTGGTAAGGAACAATATAAAAATGATAAAGATAGTAATGAATATATAGACTTTCAAATTCAAGAGGTAGTACTTGAATTTGCATACAGAAATCAAAAATATGGAACTTTGGAAAATGATGAAGAATCATTTCCTATAATTGGAAAACTAGGTGATTATTTTAAAACTGCCGCTTGGTATACAGATATTGACGGAGGAGGATGGTCTCCAAGTAGTGCTAGTATAATAGGAGCTACTTTATATACAATGTTTGTATTTCAATCTTTAATGTTTTTTATTGCATATATAAAAAGATTTTTCTATGTAGTTATACTTTCTGTTATTGCTCCATTTGTTATAATATATGATTTCTTTACAAAATCAGCTACTTTATAAGGAGGAAATTTATGAAGAATGATGTATTTAGTTCATGGTTTAAAGAACTTTGTTCACTTATATTTGTACAAACATTTCAGGCTTTTTTGATTGCAATTATAATGTCTGTAATTGTTAGAATATTGGCATCTACAAATGCTGCTTCATTAGATGGGGGGATAGATGCAGCAGGTTTATTAGCAGTGTTTGCATTAGCTTCTCTTTCTAAAATAGAATTATTAATAAAAAATATTTTTGGACTTACTTCTGAACATGGTGATCCATCATTAGCTGGTGGGAAAACATCATTGGCTGGTACTTGGTTGGCTTTAAAGGGAGTAGGAAGAGTTTTAAACAACGGTGGAAAAATCATAACTGGTACTGGAAAGGCTATTGGTGGGCAATTAAGACTTAGAAAAGCATTAAATGATAAAGGAGATAATGAAATAGCAAACAGAGTATCTGGTGATCAAGCGCTTTTAAATGGTGCTAGTGGTGGAAATTCTATTTCTAGAGAAGGTACCGGAATACCTGCTCCAAGTGTATATAAAGGAACGGGTGCAATAACTAATTTAGCTAATGAAATTAATGCATTAACTAAGGCTGTTAATGAACAAAATATGAATAAGAAATCTAAAGATGATAAAGATAGAACAAAAGCTTTAGATGATGCTATAGCTAATGCTAAAAAGGAAAGAAATGAAGGATTAAAGAATATAGTATCAGGAACCTTTGAGACAGTTGGAGCTGCACATGGAGCTATTGCTGGAGCTGTATATGGGTTGTCTAGAGGTGACGATATTGCTGCTACAACAGCAGCAGCAGCAGGTGCAGGTGATATTATAGGCGAAAAAGTTGCAGCCGCTATTAATAATTCACCTTCTGCAGTAAAGAATACAAAAATTGGAATAAAAGCTGAAATAAGAGCTCATGCTCCTAACAGTCCAGCAAGAGTAGCATATAAAAAATTAGAAAAAGAATTAAGTGAAGAGAATAAAAAAGAATTTGATAAATTAAATGAAAAATTAGATTTATATACTAAACAGCAAAAAAGTAGTAATAGAAATAAAGGAACTATAGATGATGTATAATAATTATATATAGGAGGAGAAGCATATATATGCTTAATTTAATATGAAAAAATTATCTAGTTTTAAAAATAAAATATACAATGGAATATCAAATTTATCATATAAGCAAAAATTTATGTATTCTATCATAGGTTTATTAATACTTTTAGTAATTACATTTGTGATTACTAGGATGTCTAATAGTGGTGATTTAGATATTGATTACAATAATGTAACTGGCGATGAGTTATACACTATGTCTAATATTATATCAGATAATAATATATACGTTCAGGTTAAAGAAGTTGCAGATAATTTTATAAGTGTTTCTTCACAAGATAGTTTAGACAATTATATTAAAAATATTTATAATTACTGTTTAACTTCTAGTTATAAGAATAGTATAAGTAGAAGAGATTTTATTAATAAATCAAAAGAATTTAATGAAAAGGTTGGTATAATGATATCTACAAATGTTGATATAGTACCCGATAGTATAACTCAATATGTTGATAATTATTATTTAGTAAAATATGTCATTAATGATGATAACGGAACTC
This sequence comes from uncultured Clostridia bacterium, assembly GCA_944387375.1. GTDB lineage: Bacteria > Bacillota > Clostridia > TANB77 > CAG-465 > CAG-465. The sequence continues at coordinate 103,355 of CALXEQ010000003.1, read as the reverse complement.
AGGAAGCCTATTTAGGAATCGTTTTGGATTCAAGTACAAAAAAATATTATATTTGGTATTTAGAGTAGGAGGATTTTGTTGTGAATAATAAAAAGGAAAAAATATTGATATATTCTGCTATGGCTATTATAATAATTTTAATACTTGTAGTTATTGTAATGATTTGGTTTCCTATGTTTAATAAGATTAGCAATAGTGATATAAATACATATAACAGTACTATAACCTATGAAGATACTATGAAGGAATATTATTCAAATTATTTAAACGAATATTTAAAAATTACAAATTTTGATATTTTATATGAAAAAATAAATAAAGATTATATGTCTGATATAGGTATACAAAATAAAGACGAAATGAAGCAATATCTTAGAGATAATGATTTAATATCTATGGATATAGATGTACAAAATATAGAATATAGCAATAATGAAAATTATAGTATTTTTAGAGTTTTATATAATTCACATGGAATAAAAAAGTATGTAAATATAAAAGAAACAGAACCATATAAATTTTCAATAACATTTGAACAAAGTGAATTAAATACACTTTTAGAGAAAAATGATATTAATTTAACCTTAAATAATGTTAATTATATATTTGAGCTTATTGAATCTACTGAGAATTCTATAAGATATAAACTTACTATTGAGAATAATTCTAATAATGAATATATATATGACTTTTCTGCTTTAAATTCTATACAATTAGTATATTCAAATTCCAATTATGTTAACATGGCATCTGTTGCTAATAGTTCAACCGTTAATTACTCTTTGACACCTGGAAGTACTAAGTCTATAGAAATATTATTTAATATTTCTTTTAATAATCAATTTAATATAAATGGATTTTTATTAAATAATGTAAAAGTAGATGGAGCTAATACTAAAATTGAACTTTTATTTTAGAGGAGGTGTTGTTTTTAATGCAAGAAAATGAAAAAGATAATATTAATGAACAAGATGACAATAGTAATGGACAAGAAAATGATATAAATAATAGGGAGTTATCATCTACCGGGAGAAGTGCATTAAAAACACCTATAACTTCTCTTATGAATAAATTATTTGGCAATAAAAAGCGAAGACATTCTTTTTCAAAATTAGTACCTATTATGGGAATAAAGTTTAAATTAATTTTAATTTGTGCTATTATATTTATAATATTTATTGTAGCTATTATAATTGTAATTGGAGAAGATTCTTCTGAAAGTGCAGTAAATACTAGAGCTAATGCAATTGAATCTTTTAATATAAATGAAAGTTCTTCTAAAATAGAACAGGAAGCGTTAAAGTTATATAATACTTATGATTCTTTAATTGCTTTTAATAATGATCAAATAAATGCTATATATCAAAGTTTAAAGGATAGTGAGAATAGTACTAATAAATATTTAATAGATATTGGAAAGAGTAATTTTGGTGATTCTTCATCTGAAAATGATATATATACATATAAATATAAAAGAGAACTTTATGAGCATATTTTAAGGACAGAAAAGTATAACTTTAATCAAATAGTTTGGAAAGAATATTCCCATGATGCTGATGGTACTTTAATTAATAAAGAAAAAAATACAGATTTAGGACTATTGGTCCCCGAGAAAACAGATGAAGATACTTTGGTTACAATTTTAGATACGACAGCACCTTATTTATTGACAAATGATATACCATTAGGAATGTTATCTGGAACTTATAATCTTTCGACTTCTAATAATTATCAAAATTCAGTAGCTGCTAAATTTACATATGAAATATTAAAAGAATCTTTAACTAAATTAATTGTAAATAAATATGTTGTTGAAAGTATAAAATTTAATACATCATATGATGATTATGATACATTGACATATTCTGGTACATATACCGTTAAGTATAATGGTGGAAATATATATCTAGTATCTGCTCCTAATTATCAACAAGTAGGGGAAGCTGTTACGCATCGTACTGAAGAGAGAAAAATTAGTGAAGATATAATTAGTGAAGATATATATTGGTATGTTCAAAAAGCTCAAACTTATGATGCTAATATTAATAATGTGTTTAACTATGAAAAATATAATGAATCAGATGTTTTAACTATGACAAATCCAGATACTAATAATTTAATTAGTTCAGTTGAAATAAATAGAATTAATGGTGATAAAATAACAGATTCATTACCAGAAAATATTAAAGCTCAAGTTGCAAATATGGCTTTGAATGCTGCTTTTGCTGGCATAGATCCAGATTCAGATGGAGGATATACTTTTACTTTGACTTCTACGTATACACAAGATGTAGGATATACCTATACTTATGAAAAAGAATGGAGAGATACTTTAAGCCCTTCTCAAAGTAATAATAATGTATATAAATATGATGATATGGTAAATTATAATACTAAAGAATTTGATGAGGAATATAAGGATATTGAAACTGATAGAAAAATTATAGATGAACAAACTTTTAAGAATTCTACATCTGAATATAAAAAATATGAGGAGCCAGATACTACTGTATTATATGGACTTAGTATAATTGATTTTATAGATTCTAATAAAGGAACTTATTCAAAATATGTATCTTCTTTAGCTGCAGCTAAATCTGAATATGAAGGCTTAGGTAGATATGAAATAAGAGAGGGATATAATCAAATTAAATATATTTTGAATAGATTAATAAAAAAAGAAGATTCTAGTAACAATATTTTACCTTTTGTTTATGGCTCTAGTCTTGGTTATGAAGTTACTAATATAAGTATGCAATCGGCCAATGCATCGAATTATATCTCTGGTATGGATTTACTAAGAGAATATATTCGTTCTTTTGAGGGAGCTGGAGAACAACCGGTAACGGCAAATGCAGATGGTGTTGAGTGTTATACTGCATATAATGATAGTGGTGGAAAGTTGACAGTAGGCTATGGTGTTAATTTGGATGCTCACCCTGATGATAAAGCAAGCTTAGAATCTCAAATTGGTCAAGCAATAGATGTAGGAACTCTTGTTCCTGTAGAATTGGTAGATTCAATCGAAGAAGCTAAAATAAAAGAAGTTTATGATAGAGTAAAAGCTACAACTAATGGTTTAGAGCTAAAAGAATATCAACTTCATGCTTTGACTAGTTTATTGTATAATGGTATAAGTATCGATAAAATATTAATTTACTATACAGATCCAAATTATTGGAATGAAGAAACAGATGATAAATATGAAGAAGTATATGAGAAGTATAAAGAAAATCAGACTGCTGTAAGTCAGATTGAAGCTGAAGCCGATATGACAAGAGGACTATATACCAATTGGTTAGCTTTAAATGTACATGATGCTGCCGGTAATAGATTACCAGGGTTAGAAAGAAGAAGAAGATCTGAATATATTTTATTTTCATTAGGATATTATAATACTTTACAAACTTTTTATACTTCTGGTGGAATTGCTCCTAGTGGTGATGTTTTGGTAGTAAATGGACAATTTGATGAAGCAGCTTGTCTTAATTTACAAACTTGGTTTGAAGCTAATATTTTTGCTGGTAAGTTACAAGGTGCATCACCAGATTTAAGAGCATGGAAAAATGTTGCAGCAGGTAGTTCATCTAATTTCAATTCAGCGGCTTATGGTAAATATGCTACGGGTTCTTCATATGCGCAATGTCCATGGTGGAGTAGAATTAGGGCTAATATGTACTTAGAGCAAAATGGACATGAGTTAATGTCAGGTCCTACAGGAAATGGATGGGAATCAGCCCAAAAAACTGCAACAGAATATTTACATATAAATTATTATTCAGGTGATCAAATGGATCAGCTTAGAGCTAATGCAATTATTTCTTTTGCAGCAACTCCAAGAAATAGTGCTGGACATGTTGCGTATGTTGAAGCTGTGACTGATACGGAATATATTATAAGTCATTGTGGTAGTGGAAAGAGCTGGCATGGTTTGCTAATTCTTCCAAAGACCAAAAATCATGGTATTAGTGGTGTAGGACAGGTAGTTGGATTTTGTAATTTGGATGAAGCTATTTAAAAAGTTGGTGAATATTATGTATAAAAATAAAAAAATTATATTTGGAATAATATTGTTGCTTTTTATAATTGTTATTATAATTATATTTAAAGTTGTAAGTAATATTAATGAAAATGATAACAGTTATAGTGATACTGAATTAAGAGAGGCAGATGTTGAGATAATAAATTCTGAAAACAATAAATTACAAAAAATAGAAGGATATGCTACTTTAAATTTAGTAAAAAACTGTGTACAAAAATTTTATTTGTATTATAATGGAATATCTTCTCCTAATAGTACAGACAGTTTTTATAGAGATGTCACATATAATTTATTATCACCTGATTATATTAATAAGCTTGGAATTACTCAAGAAAATGTTACTTCTAATATAGAATATATAGAGAATTTCAAGATTGAATTATATGAAGTATATTCTTTGAGTAAGTATGAAGAAAATCCTGAGGATTTTGGATTAGTTACTGCATATTTTGTTAAAGGTGTTATAAGAAATACAGAGACATATGATGGTATAGACTTTAATATGATTTTAACTTTAGATAATACAACTAGCTCTTTTGAAGTGTATTTAGGAGATTATTTAGCTGATGTTGATTTTAATGGTTTAAAAGAAGGTGAAGAAATAAATTTTGATATACCACAGTCTGTAGAAAATAGAGACTATAATAAATTTAGTTCTAGTTCGACTACTATTGAAGATATTGCTGAGTATAGATTTGATAATGTAAAAACAATATTACTTTATGATATTGATAGAGCTTATGAATATCTTAATGAACAAGCAAAATCCAATGAATTTAAAACAATTGATGAGTTTAAGAGTTTTATAGATTCTAATAAAAATAATATGTACTTTATGTTATTTTCAACATATGAAATAAGATATGAAGATGGAGTTATGATTTTGGATTGCTATGATCAAACTGATACATATTGTATATCTTTATATTGCAATAATTATTCAGAGCTAAATTATAGTATATCTTTAATATAGTTTATAATAAAATTTAATTAATGGAAGAATATAAATTCTTCCATTTTTTATTTGCATGATGTTTACATAATTGACTAGATAAATTTTTTGTGATAAAATATATAATACATTAATATAATAAATCTAAATTTTAATAAAGGAGGAGATTATATGAAGAGATTTTATATTTTTATAATATTAATTATTATAATTATTGTTGTGGTAAGTACCGTTGCATTTTTTGATAAGAACGATGATATAGTAAAATCTGATGAGTATGCTGATACAGAAGAAACGAAAATTTCATTGCAAAAGATTAATAATATAGAAGAGTACTATATATTAAAATCATGCATTTTAAAGTATTATTATAGCATTACAAGTTATAATTCTAGTACTTTACAAGATGATAAAGATTATTATTTACAAAATGTATATAATTTAATTGATAAAGAATATCTAGAAAGTAAAAATATACTTATTAATGATATTTTGCCATTAATGACTTATAAAGATGATTTTGACTTAAATATAGAGAATATTTTAGTTGCAAGAAATAAAGATAATAATATGTATATATATTTTGTAAAAGGAAATCTAAGAAATTTAAAATCTAATGAGCATAATTACTTTTCTATGATAGTAAAACAAGATGATATTAATAAAACTTTTAATTTATTACCAACAGAATATATAGATGATAAAAGTGTTTTTGAATTAAAAGAGGATGAGAAAGTAGAAATACAATTTCCAGATAAAATAGAAAATCAAGTTAATAACATATTTGGAGCATATAATGCAAGATTTCAAGATTATTTAGAGGATATTTTAAATCAAATTAAAGAAGATTTTAATTATAATCAAGAGAGAGCATATGAATTATTAGATTTAAATTGTAAAATGACTAAATATAGAAACATACATGACTTTAAAGAATTTATAAAATCTAATAAAAATGAGATATTTTTATTAAATTCAGACAATTGTATTTTTGATGCTCAATCAGATACAAATATATATACTTTTTATTTTGATAAAAGTGACTTAAAAATTCAAGTAAATGTAAAAAATGTAATTGAATATACTTATAAAATTATAGAGGAGTAAATGGTGTAAAAAATACAAGGTAATTTATTACCTTGTATTTTTTCCTTCTTAAACATTATAATTATATATTGCATAAAAAATGTAAATATTATATAATAATGATATATGATTATTTAAATAAGATAGGAGGGAAAAGGTAATAATTTACTAAAACTATGGAAAATAATAAAAAGAATTCAAAAAATATTAAAAAAAGTAAAAAAGATAATAAGAAAATTGTTTTAAATGAAAAGACTTTACAAGAAATAAAAGAATCACAGCAAGTATTAGATATGTACATTGAGGATATTGATGAAAGCTTAAATATGGTTGGAAAAGTTGGAAAAGATATAAAAGCTATTATTCCAAGAGATGAGGCGTCTAGTGTTGTTGGAGATGACGGATTAGTTGAAGAAAAATTTATATTAAATAAAAAGGGAAAAGTAATACCTGTGTGTATAAAAGAAATAATAAAAACTGAAGATGGGTTTGAGCTTATTATGTCTAAGAGAATATTAGAGCTTAAGGTAAGAAGATGGATGTATAAGTATTTAAAACCAGGTATGAAATTAAGAGGTGTTGTTGTAGGACTTAAAGACTATGCTGCTTTTGTTGATGTAGGTGGTGGCGTAACAGGTATTTTAAAAATACATGATATGTCAGATACAATGCTAAACAATGCTTCAGATATGTTTAAAATAGGGCAAAGAATAGAAGTACTTGTAAAGAAGTATGATAGAGATACAGGTAGAATAGAACTTTCTTGTAAAGAGCTTTTAGGAACATTTGATGATAATATAAAAAAATTTAAAGAAGGAGATATTGTAGAAGGAATTGTCCGTAATTCAATAAAAACAGGTGTGTTTGTTGAAATAGCACCTAATGTACTTGGAATAGCTGATCATGTAAATGGAATTGAATATGGACAAAATGTATTAGTTAGTATTAGAAGAATTAATCTTGAAAGAAAAAAGGTAAAATTAATTATTATAGGTTAAGATACAGTCTAGGTTTTCTAGATTGTATTTTTTTTGAAATAAAAAGATGATTTTTAAATAAATTATACTATTATGTTGCATTAAGTTTACATATGAGATATAATACTAGTGATAATTATATATGAATGGATATTTAATTATCTCTAGTAAACTATACTAGATTGGCCAAAAAATTTCAAAATTAAATTTAAGGAGAGATGAAAAATGGTAAATGATAAAGAAGTAAAAACTGCTATATCTCCTTTTGCTGTAAGGCAAGATGAGAAAAAAGTATATGATGGTAAAGAGGGCTTTGCATCAATAAATCAAGTAGTTTTTAAAATGGATATGGGATATATTAATGAATCTCATATTGATGCCCTAGAAGTTGTCAATGAGTTTGGTTATGTTACATCAAGACAAGTAACACAAGTACTTGAACTTAGAGGCAAATTAAATGATATCGAAGTTGAAAAAAGACAAACTAAAGTAGCAAAATGGTTAGAAGATTTAACAAAGTCTAAAGTTATTGCAAGATATTTTTTCCAAAGTGAAACTGGAAAAAGCTCATATAGAGCATATTGCATAGACAAAATAGCTACATATATATTAAAGCAAAGAAATATTCCAACAACATGGCAACCTACAGAAAATACAAAGCCTGCTTTTGCTGTAAAAAGAAAACTTGCAGGAAATCAGGTAATAATTGCATATATGCAAAAAGTAGGAGCATTTGTAAGAGCAAATCCTAATATACTACTATATTCAAAAAAATATAATGTAAAATTTAAACCAACAGGTGGAATGGTTACATTAAAACAAGATAATAAAGAAGTAGATTTTGTATTTGAAGTAGTAAGAAGAAATGATGATTGGCAAAATATGTTTGCAGAGAAAGTACAATTATATTCAGATTTTTACGAAAATTTTGTAAAAAATGATGCTGGTTTTGCAGAAAAGCCACAAGTTGTATTTGTTGGGGAAGATATACAACATATTGCAGAAATGTTTAGAATTATTAAAAAAGTTGGAATGTTTTTAAAAGATGAAGAAATGTATTTTACAACTGAATTAAGACATTTAGAAGAAACTTTAGAAAATAGCATAAGTGTATTCGAGCTTGAAAAAGATGGAAAGAAATATAAAGTGGTTACTAAACCATTAGATATATTAAAACCTGGCGAAAATAAAGCTGCAGCAACTAGACTAAATGAAGATGTAAAATATAATGCAAATATGATTATAGAATAATAAAAATTACTAGTCAAATTGACTAGTAATTTTTTAATGAGAATTTTTAAAATTAAGTCCCACTAGTAAAACTAGTGGGAACCAATCTAAAATGAAAGGTATTAAAATAGATGATGACTATAATATACCACACGATTTTTCACTTTGCAATAGTTTTTGTTTAAAAAAGTCGAAAAAGATAAAAACGTAATATTTATGAAATTGTTTAAAAATATAATTGAAACATAAATAATTGCAAATGCTAAAATTAGTACTTTACAAGAAAGTTTGGATATGGTATAATGATAGAAGTTAAAAAGATAGAATAAATAATAATTAACAAAAACTATGACGAGGAAGAGTAATATAAAATGAAATATCAAGCGAGATGAGGATGGTGTGAGCTCATTTAGATTAGTTTTATATGAAAATCACCTCTGAGTTGCAGGCTGAATTAATAGTAAGCTGAGCCGTATTCCTTACGTTATAAAGGGCACATATGATGGTATGTTGTATATTAAGGTGGTTATTATTTTGTATATATTATATTTTAGATATAATCGTACATTCCTTATATACAGGTATGTGCGTTTTTTTATAATTATTTATTCTTGTATCAGAAAGGAGAAGTTTTTATGTATAAAAAAGTTGAACTAAAAAATGGTTTTGTTGGAATGGAACATGAAATGGCTGAAGTCTGGAAAGAGAAAAATATTATAAAAAAGAATTTTGATATGAATAAAGGTAAAAGATATTTTACTTTTTATGATGGGCCTCCAACAGCAAATGGTATGCCACATGCTGGTCATATCATAACAAGAGTTATGAAAGATATAATTCCTAGGTATAAGGTAATGAAAGGGTATCAAGTAATAAGAAAAGCTGGTTGGGATACACATGGTTTACCTGTTGAACTTGAAATAGAGAAAAAGTTAGGAATTTCTGGAAAAGAGCAAATAGAAGAATATGGAGTAGAAAAATTTGTAAAAGAATGTAAAGAAAGTGTATTTAAATATGTTCATGAATGGGAAGAAATGACAAATAAAGTTGGATACTGGGTAGATATGGAGCATCCATATGTAACATATTATAATGAATATATTGAGTCTGTTTGGTGGGCTTTAAAGGAAATGTGGAATAAAGGACTTCTATACGAGGGACATAAAGTTATGCCATATTGTCCAAGATGTGGTACAGCTCTATCTTCTCATGAAGTAGCACAAGGATATAAAGATGTAAAAGATTTAACTTGCATAGCAAAATTTAAATTAAAAAATGAAGATAAATATGTACTTGCATGGACAACAACTCCATGGACTCTACCTTCAAATCTTGCTTTATGTGTAAACAAAGCATATGACTATTGTGATGTAAAGGTAAAAGTGGATGAAGATAAATATGAAGTATATGTACTTGCAAAAGATTTAGTTGATATAGTTTTAAAAGATAAAGAATATGAAGTATTAAATGTATATAAAGGAAGTGAACTTTTAGGAAAAGAATATGAGCAATTAATGCCTTTTGCTAAAGTTGATGGTAAAGCCTTTGTAATAATTCATGGAGATTATGTATCACTTAGTGATGGAACAGGAATAGTACATATTGCTCCGGCTTATGGTGAGGATGATAGTTTAGTATCTAAGCAAAATGGAATAGCCTTTGTTAATTTAGTAGATAAAGAAGGAAAATTTGTAGATGATGTAAAACCTTGGAAGGGCAGATTTGTAAGAGATTGTGATGTAGATATTTGCAAATGGTTAGAAGATGAAAACAAATTGTTTGCAAAGGAAAGACATGTTCACTCATATCCACATTGTTGGAGATGTGATACACCACTTTTGTATTATCCAAAAGAAAGTTGGTTTGTTGCGATGAGTAAATTAAGAGATAACTTAGTTGAAAATAACGATAAAGTTAATTGGTATCCTGAAAATATTAAAAAAGGTAGATTTGGTAATTTCTTAGAAAATGTAATTGATTGGGGAATATCAAGGGACAGATATTGGGGAACACCACTTCCAATTTGGACTTGTGAAGATGAGTCTTGTGGACATAGAGAATGTATAGGCTCTATTGCAGAACTAAAAGAAAAAGGAATAGATGTTCCAGAAAATATAGAATTGCATAAACCATATATAGATAATGTATATTTAAAATGTCCAAAATGTGGAAAGAAAATGAAAAGAGCAAAAGAAGTTATTGATTGTTGGTTTGATTCTGGCTCAATGCCTTTTGCACAGTGGCATTATCCATTTGAAAATCAAGAAATGTTTAAAAATAATTTCCCAGCACAATTTATTTCTGAAGCTATAGATCAAACAAGAGGATGGTTTTATACGTTAACAGCAGTAGGTACAGCTTTATTTAATAAAATACCTTTTGAAAATTGTATTGTACTTGGACATGTTTTAGATGGAAAAGGACAGAAGATGTCTAAATCTAAGAAAAATGGTGTAGATCCATTAGTATTATTAAATACAGTTGGAGCAGATGCTACAAGATGGTATTTTTATACAGGAAGTGCTCCTTGGATTTCATCAAGATTATCTATTGAAAACGTACAAGAAAGTCAAAGAGGATTTTTAAGTACTTTATGGAATGTATATTCATTCTATGTTTTATATGCACAGATAGATAATTTTAATCCATTAGAGTATAAAGATTTTAAATCTGAAAATGTTATGGATAGATGGATAATTTCTAAATTAAATACACTTGTAAAAACAGTTGATGAGAAATTAGAAAAATATGATATAACTGGTGCAGGTTATTTAATTGAGGACTTTACAGATGAGTTATCTAACTGGTATGTAAGAAGAAATAGAGAAAGATTTTGGGCTCAAGATTTAACAGATGAAAAAATAGGTGCATATGTTACTTTATATAGAGTCTTGACAGCACTAATAAAAGTTGCAGCACCATTTGTACCATTTATTACAGATGAAATATATCAAAATCTAGTTTATGGATTGGATAGTAGTGCTCCAGAAAGTGTACATTTATGTTATTGGCCAGAAGTAAATGATAAAGAAATAGATTTACAACTTGAAAAAGAGATGGATTTAGCATATAAAATAGTAAAACTTGGAAGAAGTGCAAGAAATTCTGAAAATATTAAAAATAGACAACCTTTATCTAAAATGCTAATATCTGTAGATACTTTACCAGAGTATTATGGTAATATAGTAAAAGATGAATTAAATGTAAAAGAAGTTGTATTAGGTGCAGATATGTCTGAGTATGTAAATTTTGAAATAAAACCAAATTTACCAGTACTTGGAAAAGAATATGGAAGATTAATTCCAAAGATAAAAGAAGAGCTTGCTAAAATGAATCAAATGGATCTAGCAAATAAAGTAAAGGCTGGAAAAGTAGAAACAATATTTGTAGATGATACAGAAATAGCTTTAGATTCAAATAATTTGTTAATTACTATGCAAGGTAAAGAAGGATATGCATTTGCAGGTGAGGGAGAAGTAGGTGTAGTATTAGATACAACTATTACACCAGAACTTAAAGAAGAAGGATATTTAAGAGAAATACTATCTAAAGTACAAAACATGAGAAAAGATAAAGGATTTGAAGTACTAGATAAAATAAATCTTTATGTATCAGGTAATGATATGTTAGAAGAAGTTGTTAAAAAATATGCTGATGAAATAAAAAGAGAAACTTTAGCTTTAAATATTGAGTATAATGGAAAAAGAGATACCTATACTGATACAAATATTAATGGAGAACATATGAACTTAGATGTAGAAGTTGCAAAATAGTATAAAAAATAGAAGCTACCATATGTAAAATATGATAGCTTCTTCTTTTAGTTATTTGTACAATGGAAAAATAACTAAAAAATCATTTAATTTAAAAACACATATATAAATATTATACAATATAATATTTAAAATTGCAACAAAAATATAAACTTTATGTAATGTGTATTGTTAAGTTTAATTTATTCCATTAGAAAATCAATTATATTTATTACTTCAATTCCATCAATTTGCTTATTTTTTACATTATCCATTGTTAGTATTACCTTTTTATAATTATCATTTATTGCTAGTAATGATTTTTTTTCTCTTTCTTCAACTTTTTCATCCATAATACTTCTAGCTACTTGATAGTATACTATTTCATTCGGCTTTATAGCGATAAAATCTATTTCTATATCATTATATTGTCCAACATATACTTCATAACCTCTACGTAGTAGTTCAATATATATTAAGTTCTCATAGCTACTACCAGTATCATATGAAGATATACCAGCGATTATATTTTTTAATCCGTTATCTATAAAATAATATTTACCTTGAGTTTTTAAAAGTTGCTTTCCTTTTAATTCGTATCTAGGAACTCTATATATAAAATATGCATTTTCAAGCATATTTAGATATGAATCTACAGTCTCATTTGAAATATTAGTGCCATTTTTCTTCATAAATTCAGCAATAGCATTAGGTGTTGTTAAATTACCTATTACTGTAGACATATATTTTATTAAATTATCTAGAAAAACAACATCTTTTATTTTATTTCTATTAATAACATCTTTTTTTAAAACCACTTCTTTTAAATCACTAAGATAATTTAATATTAAATTTTCATTATCTTTCATATTTACAATCATAGGCATTCCACCATATTTTAAATATTTATCAAATTTTTCAAATTTATCTTCATCATTTTTAAATGAATATTCTTCAAGAAACTCTTTATAAGAAAAAGGATATATTTTTATTGTAAGTACTCTTCCTGCTAGTAAAGTTGTAAGTTCACTTGATAGAAGATAAGCATTAGAGCCTGTAATATAAATATCAGAATTTATATCTACAAGTAGCGAATTTACTGCTTTTTCCCATTTTTCTACATTTTGTACTTCATCTAACAGTATATATTTTTTATTTTGATTCTTTACATTTTTCTTTATGTAATTATATAAGTCTTTATAGTCTTTAATATCGTACCATTTTGCACTTTCAAAATTCATATATATAATGTCTTCATCAGGGATATTTTGAGATATTAAATAATCTTTATATTGTAATAATAATGTACTTTTCCCACATCTTCTTACGCCGGTTATTACTTTTATTAAATTTAGATCTTTTCCATCAATAAGTTGATTTAAATATTTTTTTCTTATTAACACGAATACCACCTCTACTAATATTATATAATATTATTTTATAAAAATCAAGTTTTACGGTTACAACCGTAAAACTTTACAAAAAAGCATTTTTTTAGAATATGCTTTAATTATTGCTGTGCCTGCTATAGTTTTTTATTCTGGTTATGTAGATATTGCTGGACTTAAATTAGATGGAACATCAGTTATTTTAGATTTAGATTAAATTATATTATTATATTGAGAAATTTATAGTAATGTGCTATTCTTAAAGTAGAGGTGAATATAATGAGAAAATATATACCAACACTTACATTATTTTTACTTTTAATTGTAGCAATAGTTGCATGTGGATTTTGTATTAATACTATAATAAAAAGAAATGATACAATAACACAAGTTACTTCACAGCTTGAACAAGAAAAAGCAAATTATACTAATTTAGAAACAGAGTATAATAACTTTAAAGCACAAGCAAATAAAGAAGAAAAAATATTACCTGCAAAAGTGAATAAAGACGATATGACATTTAATAGTGATGAGTTTAGAAGAACATCGTTAATGTTTGATAGATTATCTGGAATAGATGTTTTTGTAAATGATAATAAATTTACAATTTCTACAACAGATGAAGCTGAAACTTATTTTTATTATAATGGAGACCCTATTACGTACGAATCAGATGTAATAGATAAAGAGATAGTGCAAGTTTTAGTATCTGGATATGGAAGTGCATGTAAGGTATTATTTTTAATGGAAGATGGAACAGTAAGATATATAGAGGGAAATGACATTATAAAAAGAGATTTTACATTAAGAAATATAGATAATTTAAAAGATGTAGTAAGACTTCAAAAAGCTACATTTACTAGAAATAATGGAGGAGCAACAATTCTTGCAGTGGCTGTTATGTCGGATGGAACATCTAAGGTAATAGAGTAATTAACATTTTAAGTATAGCATTTTGGCTATACTTTTGTTTTTTGTTATGGTAAAATATACAGTAGCTTAAGGAGGATAATATGGACAAAAAAAGTAAAATTATAATGCTTGTGTGTATAATCATAATACTTGTAGCAGTTGGAATTGCTACAGCTTATGCATTAATAAATGGAAATAGATTAGCTTAAGATAATTTGGAGGTTAATATATGGATAATATAGAAGAGATTGCCGGAAGTTTGGCAAGTATAGAAGAAATATGTAAATATATACAAGAGCATAACATAGACAAAAAAGGTATTATAGAAAATAGAAAGTTTCAAGAAAAATTATATAAAGAGCTTGGAGAAAGTAATTTTTCATATTCTTGTATTAGAAGTGTTGTAGAAACATTTGGGGTAAATACTTGCATAGATAACTTAGATATAGATAAGATAAAAGATCTAAATTCATCATATAGGTATATTGTAACTTTATCTAATTATGGTGATGGTAAAAAGTTAATAAATAAGGTAGCTTTAGATGATAAATATTATGATTATTTTTTAAAAAATATAGATAACTGTTACTCTATTTTAGAAAATGCAAGTTATGATGATGTAAGAAAAATTATTGGAAAAGTGGAAAAAGATAGTGAAAAATATAAAAATTTAAATTATTTTTATAGAGGGATTAATAATGAATCAAAGGAAAAACTTTTAAAAGAAGATTTAAGCTATGATTTAGTAAAAGATATAGTATCTTCGTCTAATAAGAAAATACAACAATCCTTTATTAGTAATGATCCTAGAGCTTTAACAATGTGTAAAGACTTTAATATTTTAAAGATGGCAGAAGATGGAATACATTTTCCAACAGATATAATGAAACAAGACTATTTTTTTGAAAAGTTAAAAGCAGATAACTTTGTTGATTTTAGAAGAAATATAAATAGATTGTATAGAAACAATTACTCATATATAATTCAAAGAAAAGTAGATAACTATAGAGAAAGTATAATAAATTCATATGATAAAGAAAAAGGTATCTTTAAGCAATATGATTTTCAAACTCAAGAACAAATAGATAAATTATATGAGAGTAATAAAAATTATATATTAGATGGTAATACTAAATTTGATATAATAAAAAATTTAAAAGATAAATATAAATTAAATGAGTACTTGAAAAATAGAACGAGTGAAAAACTTAGCGAAGTAATAATAGATTCGCTATTTAATGATACGAAAAAGAATGTTAGCCTTAATATAAATGAAATGCTAAAATATAATAATCATTTAAGTAAAGATAAAAAAGTATTAGACAGTGGTAAGTCGGATTTTTATAGTATAATTAAAAATTTAGATAATATTCCAAATGATAAGAAAATAGAGATGTATGAAGAGTTAAAAGAAAAAAATGTAATGGCTTCTTTTTATAATGATATCTCAAAATTAAAAGAAATGTCATATCAAGAAATAAATGATTCTTTGTTTAAAGCAGAGGATAATATAGATGCTTTTTCTATTGAAGAAAGTAATAAAAATGATATAGGTGTGTATGACTTAAGTAAAAAATCATATTATCTTCTAGTAAGAGTATTAAATAGACAATATCATGAGGGTACAAATAATTCACAGTCTTCATACTCACTTATATCAGATAAAAATTTAAGTGTATTTAATAATGCAACAAATAGTATAATATACGTTTATGATAAAGTCGACCCTAAACGAATAATAAATGTATATGAGGGAGATTCTTATACGGTAGATGATAGGGATAATTTAACAAATAGAGTAAATAGAATAGCGTCTCCTAAAGAAATTGTAGAATCAAATTCTTCATTTAGCGAAATAAATATAGCTAATGAGAAAAATAAAGATTATGATGGGATAGATGAAAACTATAAATATAAAGAGATGAGACCAACAGGTATACTTTCAATGGGTGAGATTACTAAAGAGCAGATAGAGGAATGCAAAAGACTTAATATTCCTTTACTAGATACAGGAAAAGTTATAGAAAAAAATAAAAATATAAATCAAGTTGAAGAAGAACAGTATGATAAAGAAATAAATTAAATATAAATTTAATTTGTTATCACTAAATAAATATCTATTCATAAAATAAAATAGGATGTGATTTTTATGAATAGATATATATATGTTGATAATAGTTCGACGACAAGATTAAATGAGAATGTATTATATAAGATGCTACCATATTTAAAAGAAAATTATGGTAATGCATCTACTACGTATAGTTTAGGAAAGATATCTAGTAAAGCAATTGATGATAGCAGAAAGAAAATTGCTAAATGTATAAATGCAAATCCTGATGAGATATATTTTACTGCATCTGGTACAGAGGCAGATAATATGGCAATACAGGGAGTAGCACATAGATATATGTATAAAGGAAAACATATTATAACATCTAGTATAGAGCATTTAGCAGTCTTAAATGCTTGTAAAAAGCTAGAGTTAGAAGGGTTTGAAGTAACGTATGTTCAGCCTCAAAAAAATGGAATAATAGATGTTGGAAAAATTAAAGAGGCAATACGAGAAGATACAATTTTAATATCTATTATGTATGTAAATAATGAAATTGGTACTATTCAAAATATAGATGAAATTTCAAGTCTTGCAAAAGAAAAAGGAATAATATTTCATACGGATGCAGTACAAGCAATGCCACATTTAAAAGTGGATGTAAAAAATATAGATGCACTTACTATGTCAGCACATAAGTTTAATGGACCAAAGGGAGTTGGTGCATTATACTTAAGAAGTGGTATAAGTATAGAAAATGTTATTTGTGGTGGACATCAAGAAAAAGGTATAAGACCTGGAACAGAAAATGTAGCAGGAATTGTTGGAATGGCAGAAGCACTTGATATTACTGTAAAAAATTTAACTAAATATAATAAAAAAGAAAAGATGTTAAGAGATTATTTATATAATATTTTAAATAGTGAAATTGAAGGAGTTATTATTAATGGAGATAAACAAAATAGAATAAGTAGTAATTTAAATATTAGTATAAATGGAGTAGATTCATCAGAACTTATGATATTTTTGGATATGAATGGAATTTGTGCTTCTGGAGGAAGTGCATGTAATTCCTCTCAAAAAGAATTATCTCATGTTTTAAAAGCAATAGGTCAAGAAAATACAGCTCTTAGAATAACACTTTCTTCAGAAAATACTATTTATGACATGGATAAAATAGCATATGTTTTAAAAAGAAGTGTAAATATTATTAGAAGTAAGAAAAATAATTAGAAAATGGGATATATTCCTATTTTCTAATTATTTTATTATTTGTTTCAAAATGATTACTACATTACAACAATTTTATGTAAAAGTGTACTTAAAGCTCTGCTAAAAATAAAATATGATATGATATAAATGTTAAATTATAATAACTTTTTTGTAACAAAATAACATTTAGATTTTTGACTAATTAAGTAAACTAATGTAGATAAAAGTAGCTTATTTTTTAATATTTTTTACTTAAAACTATTGATTTTTATTTTTATTTATAATAGAATAAATGTGAAGTGGTATATAGTGGCAACATGTGGAAAAGAGGTGTACAAAATGTTATTAGGTGAGTATAGACACAATGTAGATGCTAAAGGTAGAGTAAGCGTACCTTCAAAATTTAGATGTGATTTAGGACAATCATTTGTAGTTACTAAGGGACTAGATAATTGTTTATATTTATATTCTAAAGATGAATGGAAAAAGTTTGAAGATAAATTAAAAAACTTACCAATAACAAGCCAAGAGGCAAGAAGTTTTGTTAGATTCTTTTTTGCAGGTGCATCAGAGTGTGAAGTAGATAAACAAGGAAGAATTAATATACCACAAAATTTAAGAGAATATGCAAAAATACAAAAAGATGTAGTAATAGTTGGAGTTTCAACTCGAGCAGAGATATGGAATAGTGAAAATTGGGATAAATATACTAATTCTGATTCTCTTGATGTTTCAAAAATAGCATCTCAAATGTCTAATTTAGGCATTTAGGATATATACAAAAGAAGATAAATAAACAAAAGATAAAAAAGTAAATGTACAAAAGATAAAATTATTTAAATTAAATTATAGTATAAACGAGGTAAAAATGGAATTTAAACATAGATCAGTGCTATTAAATGAGTGTATAGAAAATTTAAATATAAAAGAAAATGGAATATATGTTGATGGAACGCTTGGCGGTGGAGGTCATTCATATTATATATTAAAGAAATTAAATAATACTGGAATGCTAATTGGAATAGATCGTGATATGGATGCTATAAATGCTGCTACAGAGAAATTGAAAGAATTTTCAAATTTTAAAGTAGTTCATGATAATCATGCAAATATTATTAAAATATTAGAAGATTTAAAAATATATCATGTCGATGGAATATTATTGGATTTAGGAGTATCATCATATCAATTAGATGAAGCTGATAGAGGTTTTAGCTATATGCACGATGCAAAATTAGATATGCGTATGAATAGAGAAGATAAATTTAGTGCATATGATGTAGTTAATAAATATGATGAAGATAAATTATATAGAATTTTTAAAGACTTTGGTGAAGAAAGATATTCAAGACAAATTGCAAAAAAAATTTGTGAAGCAAGAAAACAAAAAAGCATTGAAACAACTTTCGAGCTTGTGGACATTATTAAAAGTGCAATGCCACAAAGAGCTTTAAATGAAAAGCAGCATCCAGCCAAAAGAGTATTTCAGGCTATAAGAATAGAAGTAAATCAAGAATTGGAAAAACTAAAACAAGCTGTAATAGATAGCATTTTATCTTTAAATAATGGTGGAAGACTTGCTATAATAACATTTCATTCACTAGAAGATAAAATAGTAAAACATGCATATGAAGAAATGGAGGGCAGATGTACATGTCCAAAAGATTTCCCAGTATGTGTTTGTAATTATAAATCATATGGAAAGATAGTTAATAAGAAACCTATTATTTCAACAGAGGAGGAATTGAAACAAAATCCTAGAGCAAGAAGTGCAAAACTTAGAGTGTTTGAAAGAATAGAAAAATAATAAATGTAGAATAGATGTAGTATTGTATGTAGTAATAGTAATGGTATTTTATAGAAAAAGAGGTGAAAAATATAGATGCCAGCTAGAAGAGTTAATAGTCAGTATTATCAAGATGGTTCTGCAGCAAGACAAATAGTACCAGATGATATACCTAGAAGAAAAACTAATACTACCAAAAGAAAAAATGTGTCAAGTAAAAATTATAAAAGAGCACAACAGGTACAAAGAAGAAAAAATGCTTCTATGGTGGCATTCATACTTTGTGGTTTTACTATGTCTGTTATTATTACATATAGATTTGGATTAATTAATGAAAAAAATCTTGAAGTACAAAATTTGGAAAAAGAATTAGAGATTGTATCATCTCAAGCAGCAACTGCTCAAATTGAGGTAGATCAAAATACAGATTTAAATTCTATTGAAGCTTATGCAAAACAGCAACTTGGAATGCAAAAAGCCGATAGTAGTCAAACAGTATATATAGATACATCGCAAGAATTAAATAAAGTGCAGGTAAATCAAGAAGTTTCTATTATTGAAAAAATTATTAACTATATAAAAGGAATATTTTTGTAAAATTATGAATAACCAAGGCAAATTTTAAGTATTATGTAGTAGGGCTTTTTATTTGTCTTGGTTATTATCTTAAAGAGAAGAGGTGAGATTGTGTCATATGTTAGTGTAAATAGTCAAAAAAGAGTTCTTATAATGATGATAGCATGTATTAGTGTTGCGGCATTATTACTTGTTAGACTTTTGTATATACAAATTATAAAAACTGACTATTATTCTCAAAAAGCTTATGCTCAGCAAACAAGAAGTAAAAGTGTTGAACCAAAAAGAGGTACTATATATGATACAACAGGAGAAAGAGTACTCGCACAAAGTATATCTACTAATATTGTAACTGCAGTACCCAATAGTGTCTCTAAAGATAATAAAGAAAATATCGCAACAAATATTGCCCAAATTTTAGAAAAAGATAAAGATGAAATTTTAAAAAAATTACAACAAAATGTTTCAAGTGTAACTTTAGCAACAAAAGTTGACCAAGAAATATCTCAAAAATTGTTAGAATATTTAGATGAAAATGATATAACAGGGATAAGTGTTGATGAAGATATGTCAAGGGTATATCCATATGGTACATTACTTTCTCATGTCTTAGGATTTGTTGGTACAGATAATCAAGGGCTTGCAGGAGTTGAGGCATATTATGAAAGTAACTTAGCAGGAACACCTGGAAAAATTGTGGCAAGTTTTGACGGAAGTGGAAGAGAAACACCTTTTACCCAAGAGCAATATATAGCAGCAGAAGATGGAAAAGATATTGTACTTACAATAGATGCAACAATACAATCTATTGTAGAAAAATATTTAAGTAAAGCAGTTGAAGAAAATATAGCAGAATATGGTAGTATTGTTATAATGAGACCTTCAACAGGAGAAGTTCTTGCAATGGCAAATTATCCTACATTTGATCCTAATGATCCCTTTACACCAAATACGGATGAATTAAAATCTCAGTGGGATTCAATGGATACTAAACAAAAGAGTGAAGCGTTAAATCAAATGTGGAGAAATAAAGCTATATCTGATACACAAGAGCCAGGTTCTACATTTAAGCTTATTACTGCAACTGCTACTTTAGAAGAAAATATAGTAAACATTGATGATAAAGTATTTTATTGTGCAGGACAAATGAATGTAGGAACATGGACAATAAAGTGTTGGAGATATTATAATCCTCATGGTAGTGAATCTTTAAGAGAAGGAATTATGAATTCATGTAATCCTGTGTTTATGCAAGTATCTCAAAAAATGGGAATACCAGCGTTTATGGAATATATAAGAGCATTTAATTTGAATTCTAAAACTGGAATAGATCTCCCAGGAGAAGCTACTGGTATAATGCATGATGAATCTGCTATGACTGATGTAGATTTAGCTACATCTTCATTTGGGCAGACTATACAGATAACTACTCTTCAGACTGCTGTAAATTATTGCGCTGTAGCAAATGGTGGATATTTAGTGGAACCATATGTTGTAAAGGAAATAAAGAGTAATTCTGGTAACTATGATGAACAAATAGAGTCAAAAGTATTAAAACAAATCATGTCTGAACAAACAGCATCAGAGTTAATGAGTGCACTTGTTGACACTGTTAATTTTGGAACTGCTAAATCTGGTAAAATATCAGATTATCAGGTGGCTGGAAAAACAGCGACTGGTGAAAATGGTAGAGGAGACAACACAAAATATTTAGCTGGATTTGTTGGAATTGGACCTGCAAGCAATCCAGAAATAGTTGTTGTTATGAATTTGTATGATCCAAAAGGACCATCTGGACATGGAGGAGCAGCAATTTGCGGACCTGTTGTTGGCTCTATAATAGATGAAGTATTAAAATATATGGATATTCAAACAGATTATACAATTGAAGAGACTGAAAGTAATGAGATAGTTGTACCTAATGTTGTTGGAAAAACTTATGGTGAGGCACAACAAATATTAGCTGAGAGTGGATTTACTTTAAATACAGCTTCAGAATTTGCATCAGATACTGTTATAACAAACCAAGTTCCTAAAAGTGGTGCATCTTTAGTATCTGGTTCAAGTATAATGGTATATAAAGATGGAGAAGAGTCTAAAAAGGTAAATGTTCCAGATGTAAGAAATATGAGTACAGCTGAGGCAACAGCAGCATTTAAAAATGTAGGACTTAATGTAAGAATAGAGGGAAAAGGATATGTTTTAACACAAGATGTAACTCCTCAAGAAGAAATAGAGATGGGTTCTATTGTTACTATAAAATGTGTTGATGATTTGAGTGAGTTACCATAATTATTTGCAAGTATAAATTAAGTATGATATAATAATTAATCAGAATGGAGGCTTATTATGCTTTTACAATATTTAATTGAAAATTTAACAAATGTTAAAATTAATGGAGATACTAATATAGATATAAATAAAATAGAGTATAACTCTAAAAAAATTACCAAAGGTGATATATTTGTTGCAATAAATGGATATAAAGAAGATGGTAAAAGATATATTAAAGAGGCAATAGAAAAAGGTGCTATTGCTATAGTTGCACAAGATGAAATTGAAGAAAGAGATGAAGGGATTACATATATACAAGTTGAAGATGTAAGAATAGCACTTGCAATTATATCTGCTACTTACTATGGAAGTCCTGCTAGAAAGTTAAAAATAATTGGAATTACAGGAACAAAAGGAAAAACTACAACTGCATATATGATAAGAGATATAATGCTTGCTGCTGGTAAAAAAATAGGAATGATAGGTACTATATGTAACACTTATGCTAATAAGGTAGAAGAGTCTATTAGAACATCGCCAGAATCTTTAGATTTACAAGCATTACTTGCAAGAATGGTAGATGCTGGAATGGAATATGTGGTAATGGAAGTTTCATCTCATGCTTTAGAGTTAAATAGAGTATATGGAATTAAATTTATAGTAGGTGTATTTACGAATTTATCTGAAGATCATTTAGATTTTCATAAGACAATGGATGAATATCTAAAGGCAAAGGCAAAACTTTTTGAAATGTCAGACTTTGCAATTATTAATGGCGATGATATATATGCACCAAAGCTTATGAAAATGATAAAAATTAAGATGGCAACTTTTGGATTAGATAATGATGTAGATTTAACTGCAACAGATGTAAGAGTTAATCCATCTTTTGTTGAATTTAAGATGTATATTAACAAAATGTTGGAAACAATAAGAATAAACATACCTGGTAGATTTACAGTATATAATGCACTTGCAGCAATAGGCGTATGTAGTTTATTTGGAGCTCAAATGGATTCTATACTTGCAGCACTTGCAGCAGTTAGAGTTCCTGGAAGAAATGAAGTAATAGATTTAAATAAAACATTTACAGTTATTATAGATTATGCACATACCCCATCAAGTCTTGAAGCAATACTTTCTTCTGCCAAAAAATATACAAGAGGAAGAGTTATTTGCGTGTTTGGATGTGGAGGAGATAGAGATAAAGCAAAAAGAGCAATGATGGGAGAGGTAGCTGGTCGTCTTGCAGATTTTACTGTTATAACTTCAGATAATCCTAGAAATGAAAAGCCAGCAGATATTATAAAAGATATAGAAAGTGGAATGAAACAAACAAGAGGATTATATAAGTCAATAGAAAATAGACGTCAAGCTATAAAATTTGCAATGAGAATTGCATGGAAAAGTGATGTTATCATAATAGCTGGAAAAGGTCATGAGACTTATCAAGAAGTAGAGAAAAATAAAAAACTACATTTTGATGATAGAGAAGTTGTAAGAAAAATAGCACAAGAAATGCCAGATAAAAATATTCAATAAACAAGGAGAAAAATATGAATATACAAACGATTTTATTATTTGTATCTTTTATTGCAACAGTAATAGTTGGAATGATTGTTGTACCGATACTAAAAAAGAAACATTTAGGGTCTGATGTTAGAAAAGATGGACCACAATCACATCTTAAAAAAAGTGGAACACCTATTATGGGTGGGATAATCATGATATTAGTGGTAACATGTATATTAGCTTTTTATTTAAAAGATTATCCTGTTTTAGTACTACCTATGATGGCTATTTTAGGATTTGGGTTTATAGGATTTATAGATGATTTTAAAAAATTAGTATTAAAAGATCCAGAGGGAATTTCACCTAAAATAAAAATGCTAGGATTAATATTAATTACTGCAATAATATTAGGATTATATTTGTTTGTATTTGACTTGGGTACAACAATTATAATACCTTTTGTAGATCAACCTATATCTTTAGGTATTCCTTTATTTATAATTTTTGCTGCATTTATATTACTTGGTACAACAAATGCAGTTAATTTAACAGATGGACTTGATGGTCTTGCAACAGGTGTTGTAGCAATCATAATGACTTTCTTTACACTGGTTGCATTAAAACAACAAAATACAGAAATGGTGATTTTTGCGTCAAGTATGGTAGGAAGCTGTATAGGATTTTTATTGTTTAATATACATCCTGCAAAAGTATTTATGGGAGATACTGGTTCACTTGCACTTGGAGGAGCTGTAGCAATCATATCTTTAATATTAAAGATGCCATTATATTTAGCTATTGTTGCTTTAGTTTGTATTATTGATACAGTATCTGTAATATTGCAAGTATTATATTTTAAAGCAACAAAAGGAAAAAGATTATTTAAGATGGCACCATTTCATCATCATTTGGAACTTAGTGGATACAAAGAAACAACAGTTGTTATGATATTTTGGATTATAACTGTAATATGCTGTGTTATAGCATATTTCATTTAAAAAGTAGGGGTTTTTGAATGAAAAAAGATGTTGATAGTATGAAAAAAATAAGTGGAAATATGGACTTTGGAATGTTTGTAATAACTATAATATTACTTTGCATAGGTCTTGTTATGGTTGCGTCTGCTAGTTCATATCATTCGCTTATATATTATGGAAATAGTAATGAGCTATTTAATAAGCAGTTAGTTTTTGCAATACTTGGTGTTATAGCTATGATTATTATTTCAAGAATAGATTATAAAAAATATAAAAAATGGAGCTATTTAGCCTTTATTATAGCTGCTATATTATTACTATTGGTAATAACACCTCTTGGTGTTACAAGAAATGGAGCACAAAGATGGCTTGGAGTAGGAGAAACATTTCAGATACAGCCGTCTGAGATAATGAAGCCTGTATTAGTTTTAGCAATAGCTACTTATTTGTCTAGAAATGTAAAAAAACTAAATAATATAAAGGGATATATTGTTCCAATAATTATGTTACTAATAGTAGTATTACTAATGTATCTGCAAAAGCATATGAGTGGTATGCTAGTATTAATAGTTGCTGCAGTATCAGTAATATTTGCTAGTGGAATAAAGCTTAAATTTAGGGCTATTGCTGCAGGTGTATTGGTAATAGGAATGGTAGGAGTAGCATTTGTAATGGCTGAAGATTTTAGACTACAAAGAATACTTGCTTTTATGAATCCAGAAGAGAATTTAAAAGATGATAACTGGCAAGCAGCGCAAAGTTTATATGCTATAGGTTCAGGAGGATTATTTGGAAGAGGACTTGGTCAAAGTAGACAAAAATATCTTTGGTTACCTGAGGCACAAAATGACTTTATTTTTTCAATTTTAGGAGAAGAATTAGGTTTTGTTGGTACAACAGTTGTATTAGGTTTATTTGGATTTTTTATATATAAGGGATATAAGATCGCAATGACTTGTAAAGATTTTTATGGATCACTAATTGCAGCAGGAATTACAAGTATATTTGCAATACAAATATTAATAAATGTAGCAGTTGTGACATGTAGTATGCCTGTTACAGGTATGACATTACCATTTTTTAGTTATGGTGGTACATCATTATTTATTAATTTATGTTCAATGGGTATTATTTTAAATATATCTAAAAATTGTAATAAAACAAAGGAACAATAGAAGGGAAGTAGTATATGAAAGTTATATTTGCATGTGCAGGTACGGGAGGACATATAAATCCAGCGATAGCAATGGCTGGCATTATTTTAAAGCATGAACCAGAAAGTAATATATTGTTTATCGGAACAGAAAATGGACTTGAAAATAAATTGGTTAAGAATGCTGGATATGAAATTAAACATATTAGAACTGGAAAAATTCTAAGAGAAATTACTTTAAAAAATATAACAGCATTAATAAATGCATATATGGGAATTTTTGACTCAAAGAAAATATTAAAAGAATTTAAACCAGATTTAATTATTGGTACAGGTGGATATATATGTGGTCCTGTGATGAAAGCAGCAAAAAGTTTAAAAATCCCATATATTTTACATGAAAGTAATGCATTTCCTGGTGTTTCAGTAAAGCTTTTAGCAAAAGATGCAAGATGTGTAATGCTTGGATTTGAGGATGCTAAAAAAAGATTAACTCCAAAGGCTAACACTGTATATACTGGAACTCCCGCTAAATTTAATGAAGAAGACATAGAAAATTTAAATAAAGAAGAATGCTTAAAAAAAGTTGGACTTGAAAATATAAATAGAAAAATAATTTTAGTTACATGTGGAAGTCAAGGTGCAAAAAGAATAAATGAAGTGGTACTTAACATGATAAAAAAATATCCTGGTGATGATGTATATTATATATTAGTTACAGGAGATAAAAATTATGAAGAAGTTTGCAGTATAAAAGAAAAAATAGAAGAAGAACAGAAAATTAATCTAGATAAATATATAAAAATAGAAAAGTTCATATTTAATATGGATGAAATGTATAAAATATCTGATCTTTGTATAACAAGAGCAGGAGCAATGACTATAAGTGAACTTGCTCTTGCACATAAACCATCTATTTTAATTCCACTACCTACAGCTGCAGAAAATCATCAATTTTTTAATGCAAAAGTATTAGAAAATGTTGGAGCAGCAAAAATAATTGAACAAAAAGATCTAACAGAGGAATTATTAAATAGTACTGTAGATAATATTATAAAAGATAATAATGAGTTAATAAAAATGGGAGATAATGCAGCAAAAGTAATTGTTAAAGATGTTGAGGATAAAATTTATAATTGTATAAAACAAAAGTAGGTGATGAGGTTGAATAAAGGTAGGACAAGTACTAAAAATAACAAAAAAGCATTAAAAAATAGTACTGGTCCTTTGCGCCCTTTACCGAAAAATTCAAATATTAATCAAAAGAAAAAAGTTAATAGAAATAATAATGATATAAGATTAAATAAGTCAATAAAAAATAGAGTTAATCAAAATGTATTAGATGAGAAAGAGGAAAAATATAGAGTAAATACTAAAAAGGTAAAAGCTACTACTATTTTAAAAATTGTATTTTTTTTGGCTATAATTTTTGCTTTTATATATTTGTTGTTTAATTTAGAAACGTTTAATTTAGAAAATATACAAGTTGAAGGAAATACAAAATATTCAGATGAGCAAATAGTGCAAAATTCAAATTTAAAACTAGGAGAAAACATTTTTAAGCAACTTTTAAATTCTGAAAACAAAAATGTAAATTTACCTTACATAGCTAATACTAAACTTAATTATTTAATACCTGATACTATAGTAATTAATGTAGAAGAAAGATATCCTATGTATATAGCTTTAGATAGTAGTACAGGAAAGTATTATAAGATAGATAATGAGGGATATTTGCTTGAGGAGTGTGAACTATCCTCTAAAGGAGACGAACTTTTAGTAGAAGGGTTTACTTTTGGCGAAAATGTAAAATTTGGAGAAAAAATTAATGAAATTTATATAGAAAAATTAGAAGTATATAATAGTATAAAAAATGAGTTTGAAAACATTCAAATAGAGGGAAGTATAACTAAGGTTAATTTCTCTAATTCCTTGACAATAGTTACCTTAGATGATAAACTTAATATAGTATTTGCTAATAATTCTAATTTAAATTATAAGGTGTCATTTTTAAAAGGAATTATGCAAAAAAATGGAAATAATATGGAAGGAACAATAGACATGAGTGTAGAAGATCCTGTCTATTCTGAATATAATTAAGGAGTGATTATTTTGGCTCAGAAGGGTATTAAAGATAAAAAAACAAATAAGATCTTAGAATATATGAAAAAAAATTCTATTGCTGCATATGTTTCTATAGGTATAGCTTTGTTTTTATTAACAATTATGATAACAGCTCAAGTTACTACTATTAGTAAATCTGAAGCAATTTTAGAAGGTAAAAGAGAAAGTGAACTTGCTGATTCTTTGGTTAGACTTCAAACAGAATATGATGAATTAAAGAAAGATTATGAAGAAAGTCAAGAAATAGTAGAAGAATATCAAACAAATTCATCTACAAATGATACTTTAATTGCATCAATGAAAAATGAGATAAATACGTTATCCTTACTTGCAGGTACTACTGATGTACAAGGTGAAGGTATTATAATAACTTTATACGATGGAAATTCATCAGATTC
Source organism: uncultured Clostridia bacterium (assembly GCA_944387375.1). Taxonomy (GTDB): domain Bacteria; phylum Bacillota; class Clostridia; order TANB77; family CAG-465; genus CAG-465. The sequence goes on along the minus strand of CALXEQ010000003.1, from coordinate 74,951 downwards.
ATTAGTTCATGATAGTGATATTATAACTGTAATAAATGAATTAAGAGTAGCAGGAGCTGAAGCTATAAGTGTAAATGAGCAAAGAATAATAAATACATCAGCAGTAAGATGTGTTGGCTCTGTAGTACAAGTAAATTATCAAAAGGTGGCAGCTCCATTTGTAATTAAAGCTATTGGAAATTCGCAATATTTAGAAAGTGCTATGACTATTAAAAATGGAGTTGTAGACGTACTAAATGGATATGGGTTAAAAGTTACTCTAACAAGAGAAACAAATATTAGTATTCCAAAATATGAGGGAGCTTTATCATTTAACTTTGCAAAACAAGGAGAGTAGTACAATGATTTTAGGATTAATAATATTAGTTTTATTTATAGTGGTTGGGATATTAGTAGGACAATTTATAGTCATACCATATTCTACTTATCAATATGTAGCAGTTGCAATTTTAGCATGCTTAGATTCTATTTTTGGTGCACTTGCTGCAAGTACAGGTAAGAATTTTAAAATGAAAATATTTTTATCAGGATTTTTCTTTAATGCATTATTTTCTATGTTTTTAGTATATTTGGGAGAAATATTAAATGTAGAAATATATCTTGCTGCAATAATAGTATTTGGAGGAAGAATATTAAATAATTTTTCTATTATAAGAAGGGATTTTATGCAAAAGGCTGACGATAGAAGAAAAAAATATAAGTTAAAGAAAAATGTTGTTTCAAATAATGCTATTAAAACAGATGCAGAAGTAGAAGAAAAAATATGATAATTATATTTAATATTTTTGTATAGGAGGAAATGTTTTATGAAGGCAAAAGAGATAAGAGCACAAGCAAGAGAGGCTTTATCTGGAAATTGGGCTACATTTATATTATTAAATGTAATGTATGTTCTATCAATAGCAGTTTTATCGTTTCTTAATGTTTTGATACCTATTGTAGGGTATATAGCTTTAGTGGTATTAACTATACCTTTGGCATATGGCTTTTTGAAGAATTTATTAAGATTAAAAAGAAAAGAAACAGATAATGCTTTTGAATTTTTTAAGTATACATTTAATGATTTTGCAAGAGCATGGTGTGTTACTGGTAGAATATTATTAAAATTAATAGTTCCATTAATAATTGTTGGTATTAGTTTAATTGCGATTGTTATATTAGCAGTGTTTGTAGCAATGTCTGCAATCACTGGAAATGAAGGTGGACTAGTTGCTTCATCGCTTGGATATTTAGTAGTATTAGTTATATTATTTATTGGATATGTATGGTTAATTGTAAGAGGATTACTATGTGTACTTTCTACATATATAGCTATAGATAATCCACAAATGAGTGCAAAAGATACAGTTGATTTATCTGTTAAGTTAATGAAAGGAAATAGATTGAAATATATTTTCTTATCACTTTCATTTATAGGATGGATGATATTATCTATTCTTACATTAGGTATAGGATTTATTTTCTTATTCCCATATATGAGTGTTGCTATGGCTTTCTTCTATGAAAATTTAGCAGGAAAGGTAAAATCAAATCCGATATCTAATGAATCTGGAAAGATTGAAATTATACAAAAACCAGAACAAATTGTAAATAACGTAACTTCTAATCAGACAATTAATGATGTAAATGAAAATAATAATCCAATAAAATAATAAAATAAGGCATTACTTTAGTAGTAGTGCCTTTTTTCGACAAAAAAATGCAAATCGTTTGAAAAATACTTGACATAATAAAAAGACTATGGTATACTTGCGCTAGAGTACGAATAGGGAAGAAAACTAATAATTTAGTATTGGGTAACTTTGTTACTAAAATTTTAGTAAGGAGGTGAATTGGTTATATTAGTTGAAACTATTTGTAAAAAAATTGTTGGAAAGGAGAATAACTATGAATAGAAAGAGTATTTTAGTTATTGTTATTTTGGCAGTTATTATAGTGGCTATTATTGCATCTGTTGTTTTACAAAATAATAAAGGAGATGAGAACAGCCAGGGAGTGGCACAAGAGAGGACTGTAGTTATAAATTACAATCCAGACAACTACGCTTCAGCAGTTTTTCAAATTGCTAAAGAGGAAGGTCTTATGGAAAAATATATGCCTGAAGGAGTAAAAGTAGAATGGACTACTTTAAGTTCTGCATCAGATATAAGAGATGCGATGGTTTCAGGAGAAATAGATATTGGTACGCCAGGTATAATGGCATACATGACGGCAATAGATAATGGAATGCCATTAACACTTATGAGTTTTTATGGATATGCAACAGTTATGGCATATACAAATCAAGATGATATAAATTCGTTAGCAGACTTTAAGGCAGGAGATCAAATAAGTATTAGTGGTTTAGCATCAAATCCACAAGCAGCATATTTAGCGGCACTAAAGGAAGAGGGACTTAATGTTCAAGAATATAATACAATGCTTGTAAAAATTCCTAATACAGAGGCAATTTCTATGTTAGAAACTAAAAATCAAATAAAAGGAAGTATATTATCTTTCTCAGCTAATTTAAAAGCAGATGCTTTATCAGATAAAGGTGTAAAGAAGATAAGAGATTTTTCTGATGTAATTGAAAAATATAGCATAGGAACAGCATTAATTGCAAATACAGACTTTTATAATGAAAATCAAGATATATGTGAGGCTGTAAGAAAAGTTCAAAATGAAGTAATTGCAAATTGGGAAAAAGATATGGATAAAAATGCACAACTTTTAGCAAAACAATATGATTGTGATGTAGAAGATGTAATAGACTTAATGAAAAATCAACCACCTACAGATAAAGTTACGGGTTACAATGATTTAGCACAATTACTTTATGATGTGGACATGTTAAGTAAACCATTAAAATTAGAAGATTTACCTAATTATGATTCTATTCCTAGATAAAAAAGATAAAAAGGAGGGCTTAATATGAAAGAAAAAATATTAAGGTCAAATATCTTTTGGATAGTAGTCATAATTATAATTTGGGAGAGCGTTTCAAGACTTGGAATTATATCACCATATGTTCTCCCACCTTTTTCTAAGGTAGTTATTCAGCTTGTACAAGAACTTCAGGATGGAAGTATTGTAATACAGGTTATTAATTCTTTTAGAATAGTTTTACTAGGACTAATAATATCTTTAATAATATCTATAATTGTCTTGATTTTATGTGATAAGTTTAAAAATTTTGAATATTTTACTAGAACTATTTGCAATATATTATCTCCTTTGCCAAGCGTTGCTATATTACCTATTGTAATAATTTGGATGGGAATTAATGATAACGCAATGCTTGTCTTAGTGGTTCACAGTGTAGTGTGGCCTATGATAATAAATTTAATGGAAAAAGTACAATCAATTCCAACTGTTTATCATGAGTTACTTGCTAATTTACAAATTGGCTCTATTAAAAAGGTATTATGTGTATATATGATGCTAATATTACCTGGAGTTATAGCAGCTATGAGAATAGGTTGTGCACGAGCATGGAGAAGTATAATAAGTTCAGAAGCTATATTTGGTATCATTGGAACATCTGGTGGACTTGGAATGTATATATATGTAAATAGGGCGTATGGAAATCTAACCAAAGTAATGGTGGGAATAATATTAATAATTTTAGTTAGTGTAATAATAGATAAGATATTTGTTGCATTAGAAAAATTAACTATCAAGAAATGGAGGATGTCATATGAGCGAGAATAGTGTTTTAAAAGTTGAAAACTTAACACATAGTTATAAAGACAAAAAGAATAAAAAGATTGTTATTAAAGATTTATCTTTTGAAGTTGATCGTGGCGAGATATTAAGTATAATTGGAAAAAGTGGTTGTGGAAAGTCTACTATGCTAAAGATTGTTGCAGGTTTTTTATCTCCTGACTCAGGAAAAATAATAGTAAATGGAAAGGAACATAAAAAACCTACGAGAAATGTTATGTATTTACAACAAAATTATGAGCAATTATTTGCTTGGAGAAATGTTGTAAAGAATATATCATATTCTATTGAGCAATTGAAATTAGGCAAAGAAGAGACAAAAAAAAGGGCAGAGTATTATACACATTTAGTTGAACTTGATGAGTACAAGGAGGCATATCCAAATACTTTGTCTGGTGGTCAAAAACAAAGAGTTGCTTTTGCAAGAGCACTTGCTGTAGAACCAGATTTAATATTGATGGATGAACCCTTTGCTGCACTTGACGCATCGACTAGAGATAAACTTCAAGAATCTACAAAAAGAATAATAAAAGAAAAAGGACAAACAGTATTATTTGTTAGTCACAATATAAAAGAAGCACAATATATCGGAGATAGAATGCTTGTTTTTGGAAGTGATAAAGACGGAAATATAAAATATTATTTTATAGAAAATCCACAAGAGCAAGATAAAGAAGAAATTAAGAAATTATTATAATCTATGAACTGTTGATGTAATATCAACAGTTTTATTTTTTCCTATTTTTAGTATATTTGTACTAAAAAATCATATAATTAATTGAGGTTGATTATATGGAATATATTAAAAATTATTTATTTTCTATTTTAAGCTTTGCAATATCAATAATTTTATTTTTAATTATAGTATCATTAGTTTTTGCTTATACTAATATAGATGATATGTATATAGATTCTGCTATTTTTTTATCAATGGCTATATCTGCTTTTATTTCATCTTTTTTTCTTTGCAAAAAAATTAAAAAACAAGGAATTGTACATGGTGTGTTAGTAAATATATTATGCATTTTAATATTATTTATAATATCTTGTATTTTAAATGGTCAGTTTAGTATTACTAATACACTTGGAATATATATTGGAATTTGTGCACTTACTGGAATAGTTGGAGGAATACTTGGAGTAAATGTTTAAAGGATTTTTTGTATATAATAAAAAGAAAATATTTATATTTAGTATTTTTATGTTAGTTATTATATTTGCTATTTTTTCATATGTACTTTTATTTAACGATGAAGAGACAGTAACATGTTCTTTTAAAGAAAAAGAATATTATGTTGGAGGAGAAGCAGTTGGAATAAAATTACTTGCAAGTGGCGTTTTGGTTATGGGAGTAGATAGAGATGATTGTGATCTTAAAATTGGAGATATTATATTAGAAGTAAATGGTCGAAAGATTGAAACTGATTCTAATCTTCAAGAGTATGCATCCACAGGAAAAATGTTATCTTTGACTGTATTAAGGCAAGACAAAAATATTAATGTTAATATAGAACCTAAATATAATGAGACTACTGGAGAATATAGATTGGGACTTTGGGTAAAAGATAGTAGTGCTGGAGTTGGAACTATAACATTTTATGAAAAGGACTCTGCAAAGTTTGCTGCTTTAGGGCATGCAATTACAGAAACAGCAGAACAATATATATTACCAATTACTACAGGAGGAATAACCACTACTGAAATATATTCAATAAAAAAAGGAGCTCCAAATTCACCTGGAGAGTTAAAAGGTACAGTAAGCAATACTACTTTAGGTCAAATATATTGTAATACTAAAAATGGAGTATTTGGACATATAGACAATAAAGATTTATATAGTAATAATGAGATAATACAACTTGCAGATAAAGAAGAAATAAAAACAGGAGACGCATATATTTATGCAACACTAGATGATAATGTAAAGAAAAAATATAATATACAAATAGAAAAAATTTTTTTGAATTCTACTGGAAATAAAAATATAGCAATAAAAATAACAGATCAAGACTTATTAGAAAAGACAGGGGGAATAGTTCAAGGAATGAGTGGAGCACCAATTATACAAAATGGTAAATTAGTAGGTGCTATAACACATGTTTTTCTTGATGATCCACAAAGAGGATATGGAGCTTTTATTGAAAATATGGTAAATGATATGAACACGTTAAATCAATAAAAAATATGTTTTATCTTGTCTTAATATGTATATTGTGATATAATACAAGCGAAAAAATAGGAGTGATATTATGAAGAATAAAAAAGTAATTATTATATTAGCTATAGTGATAATTATAGCAGTAGTTGTAGCTTGTATTATATTTTTTAACAGAGATGATGAAAATAAAATAGAAGAGGTTAGTACTACATTAGGACAAGCTACATGGGTAAAGGCAGGAGAAAATTTAACTTTAACTAATGGTGAGGATAATATAACACTTATTATAAATTCAGACTTAAATTTTGATAAAACTGCAACAGAGTATGAATATAGTGTACCATTTGTATTAAAGGTAAATGATAAGGAATATGTTGGAAGTCATGCTTTTGGATATGGATATACTATGCATAGTGAAGCAAATGATATGCCATATAGTGTAGAAATGAGTGATTTTGAAACAGGTTCAGTAGAGGTAACAATAATAGAAAAAGAAGTTGAGTAGGTGAGACGATGCATAATTTAATATTCTCTCATATAAGTGATATCGATGGAATGGGATCAGTTGTTTTATTAAAACTTGTAGAACAAGATTTACATTATGAGCTTTGTGAGACTTTTAATGTTAATGATAAATTTGAAGAATATTATAATAGCAAAAAGATTTATGATTATGATTATATATATATAACAGATTTATGTTTAGATGATGAGCATTTAAAAATAATACAAAACGATTCAATTTTAAAAAGCAAAGTAAAGATTTTTGATCATCATGAGTCAGTTTTGCAGTTTAATTCATATGATTTTGTAAATATAGTTATAAAGGATAAAAAAGGTTTTTGTTGTGGTACTACGTTATTTTATAAATATTTATTAGATAATAAAATAATTAAGTCAAACCAGGCAATAGACAAGTTTTGTGAATTAACTAGAAGACATGATACATGGGAATGGAAAAAAATATATAATGATGAAATGTCTAGAAATTTGAGCTTGTTATTTGAAACAGTTGGTACTGAAAAGTATATAGAGATAATGTATAATAAACTAAAAAATGAAATAGAATTTAAATTTAATGATGTAGAAGAATTTTTAATAGAAAATAGAAAAACTAAAATGATGGAAAAGGTATTGTCATATGTTCAAGATATTGTATATAAGGAAATTTTTGGACTAAAAGCAGGTATAGTTTTTATATCATATGAATATAGAAATGAAGTAGCACAGTATTTGACAGATATGAAATATGATATAGACTTTGTAATGCTTATAGCAATAGAACATGGAACTATTTCATATAGAAGTGTAAAACCTGGAGTAAATGTAAGAATTGTTGCAGAAAAAATGGGCGGAAAAGGTCATGATGAAGCAGCAGGAAATAGCATTTCAAATATACAAAAGGAACAAATTTTAGATATATTATTGTCGTAAAAAGCTTCAAATATTGAAGCTTTTGCTATTTTTTGATATAATTTTTTACGAAGGTGATGTTATGAAAAGGAAGTTTTTAACAAATACATATTTAAAAGGAATAGATAATTATATCATGATGCAATTTGAAGATGATAATTTAGACTGTTATACAGTTATAAAAAAAGTAAATAGCATAGATAAGCCATATATATCTACAAGAGGTGGAAAAGATATATGTCTTTTAAAAGAGGGATATTATATTTTAGAGTATATGCCTAAAGGTGAGCATTATGGAGTTAGAATTTTTCTTGATGAAAATAAAAATGATCTGTCTTATTATATAGACATTATAGATAAAGTAGGAATAGATTATGATAAAGGGTTATATTATGATGATTTATATCTAGATATTACAATAGATAGATTATGTGATGATTTAGTAAAGGTTTGGGATGAGGACGAACTTCAAAATGCATTAGATGAACAAGATATTACTAAAGAGCAGTATGATATAGCTTATGCTACACTAAAGAAACTATTAAATGAAATATCACAAAATAGTAATAGATATATTAATAATAAACATAAAAATTATATAGAAAACAACTTTAAATAGAAACTAGGAAAATAAATCCTAGTTTTTTTTGTATATAAATATTGAAAAAAATAATAGTATATAATATAATTTCAGCGAATAAGAGGTGCTGTTATGATAAGGATTGCAAATGAGAATGATATAGAACAAATATATAATTTAAATACTGAACTATTTATAGTATTAAATAGTTTAAATGATAAAATATATAATCCAATAGGATTTCCAAGAGAATTTATAAATATAATGATAAAATCACATAATTCAGATTATATAGTAATAGAAGATGATGATAAAATAATAGGATATGTATTGATAGAAAAAAGAGAATCTCCATATAAAACATATGAATCTTTTAAAGAGGATGAGTTTGCATATATTTATGAAGTTGTAATATTACCTGAGTATAGGCTTAAAGGATATGGTAAATATTTAATTGAAGAGGCACAAAAATGGGCAAAAAAGAGAAATTTAAAAAGTATAGAGTTAAATGTATTAAGTAATAATTATAACGCAATGGCTTTTTATGAAAAAGTTGGGTTTGAGAATTATCAAATAAAAATGAGAAAAAATATTAATTAATGTTTGTGTAAAAAATAAATATTAAAAATTAAGTAATAAATAAAAATACGATAAGAGCATTTGACAAATTGATATGTGTGTGTTATAATGCAAAATGTAAGATACATAAAAAAACCTATGATAAAGCAAAGTAGGTAATAGAGAATATATTATAGAGAATGTAGGTCGTCGGCTGTAAGCCTGCTAATATACTATTACTGAAATTTCACTTTGGAGGTCTTGTTTTGAACAATATTTTAAGTAGGAACAGGCGGGTATGCCCGTAATAGCTTTTGAGAGCATTTGTAGTTATACAAATGAATTTAGGTGGTAACGCGGAATTAAACATTTCGTCCTATGTTTTAGGATGGAATGTTTTTTTGTATTTAAGGAGGAGTAAATAATGGAAGAAAAATTATCACTATTAAAAGAAGAAGTAGAAAAAGAAATGAAAAATGTTCAAACTACTGCAGATGTAGAAAATATTCGTGTAGAATACTTAGGGAAAAAAGGAAAAGTAATAGAAATTTTAAAAAAATTAAAAAGTGTAGAAGCTTCTAAAAGAAAAGAAGTGGGACAACAAGCTAACAAATTAAGAGAAGAGATTGAAGTCTTAGTTGAACAGAAAAAGCAAGAACTAAAGGAAAAAGAATATGAAGCTAGAATAAAAAATGCTAAAAAAATAGATATAACTATCCCTGTAGAAGATAAAATTGGTTCTTTACATCCTATTACAATTGTGCAAAAAGAATTAGAAGATATTTTCACAGGAATGGGATTTACAGTTGAGGATGGAAATGAAGTAGAAACTGAATATAATAATTTTGAAGCGGTTAATGTTCCAAAATATCATCCTGCACGTGATATGCAAGATACATTCTGGTTAGAAAATGGTGAGCTTTTAAAAACTCAAACTTCAGCTGCTCAAAATAAGATAATGTTAAAATATGGTGCACCACTTAAGGCAATATTTCCCGGAAGATGTTTTAGAAACGAAGCGCTTGATGCATCTCATGAAAATACATTTTTTCAAATGGAAGGTATGATGATAGATAAAAATGTATCTATTTCAAATTTGATTTATTTCATGAAGACTTTACTTTCTGAAGTATTTAAGAAGGAAGTAGAAGTTAGACTTAGACCAGGATATTTCCCTTTTGTTGAACCTGGATTTGAATTAGATATAAAATGTCCATATTGTGACGGAAAAGGATGTAAGGTATGCAAAAATGGAAGTTGGATAGAGTTATGTCCATGTGGTATGATACATCCTAATGTGCTAAGAATGGGTGGAATAGATCCGGAAGAATATTCAGGCTTTGCTTTTGGCCTTGGACTTAGTCGTTTGGCAATGATGAAATATAATATTGACGATTTACGTGCATTAAATTCATGTGATTTAAGAATATTAAAGCAAATGAAGATTAAATAGGAGGAATAAAAAATGTATATATCAATAAATTGGATTAAAGATTTTGTAGATTTAGATGGTGTAGATGTTGAAAAACTAATATATAAATTTACAATGTCTACTGCAGAAGTTGAAGGAATTACAAAACATGGTCAAGATGTAGATGGAGTAATAGTTGCAAAAGTTTTAAGTGTAGAAAATGTAGAAAATTCTAAAAAGCTACATAAATTAATGGTAGATACTGGAAAAGAAAAATTACAAGTTATTTGTGGAGCACCAAATGTAAGAGAAGGAATTAAAGTAGCGTTTGCACCTGTTGGAAGTACAGTATCAGGTCAAAAAATAGGTAAAGCTATACTTGCAGGCCAAGAAAGCAATGGTATGTGTTTATCTGAAAAAGAACTTGGAATTAGTGATGATCATTCTGGAATAATAATATTAGATGATGATGCTCCATTAGGTGAAAATATAAAAAATATAATACCAGTAGATGATATTATATATGAGGTAGATAATAAGTCTTTAACTAATAGACCAGATTTGTGGGGACATTATGGAATTGCAAGAGAAATAGCTGCAATTACAGGAAGAAAATTAAAACCTTTAGAAATAGAAGATTTAGATTTATATGACAATTTAGAAAAATTAAATATTGGTGTAGAAGTAGATGATGATGAAAATCCATTATGTTTAAGATATAGCTCTATGAGAGTAGAAAATGTAACTAAAAAACAAGCATCTTGGAAAATAAAAGTTAGATTATATTATTGCGGAATGAGAAGTATTAATTTACTTGCAGATATGACAAACTATATTATGCTTGAACTTGGTCAACCAATGCATGCATTTGATGAAAAAATAGTAAGTAGTGTAAATGTAAGAACTTTAAAAGAAGATAGTGAATTTATAACATTAGATTCTCAAAAAAGAAAACTAGATAAAGGAACTTTAATGATTTGTCATGAAGATGAGCCTGTGGGTATTGCAGGAGTTATGGGAGGACTTGCAAGTGAGATTACAGATAATACTACATCTCTATTTTTGGAGTCAGCAAATTTTGATGCTGTAAATATTCGTAAGACTGCAAGTAAATTGGATTTAAGGACAGATGCTGCTGCTCGTTATGAAAAAACATTAGATCCAGAGCTTACAAAACTTGCTATAGCTAGATTTATAAAGATACTTAAAGATGAGGATAAGGATATTAAAGTAACATCTTCTTTTACAGATATATATATTAAGAAATACCCACATATAGTTATTGATATAGATAAAGATTATATAGATAGAAATATAGGAAAAGAAATATCAATGGATGAGATTGTCACAACATTAACAAATTTAGAATATGGTGTAAAAGTTGATGGTAAAAACTTAACTATAGATGTACCTACTTTTAGAGCAACAAAAGATGTAAGTCAAAAAGCAGATATTATAGAGGAGATTGCAAGAATTCACGGATATGATAATATTGAGCCAAAAACTAATTTGTGGAAAATTTCACCAGTACCAAAAGATCCAGTAAGAGAACTTGAGTATGATGCAAAAGTTTTACTTGCAACCAAATATGGCATGTCTGAAGTACATAGCTATGTTTGGTATGATACACAGCTAAATCAAGAATTAGGAATAAAAGTAAGAGATAACTTAAAAATTGTAAATGGAATAGCAAAACTAGACAATACATTAAGAAGAGAAATGGCACCAACTATGCTTTATGCTATTAATAAAAATTTAAAGTATATGCCAGAATGCAAAATATTTGAAATAGGAAGAACTTTTGATTATAATTTTGATGGGAAAGAAGCAGATGAGTATAAAGTGTTAGGCGTTGGTCTTGCAAGTGCTAAGCAGAGTGAAGAAGAACTAGTATATGAAGCAAAATCAATGGTAGATAATGTTGTAAATATTAATAGGAATCTAAATGTAAGATATGAAAATATTGAAAATATTAAATATAATTGGATGCATCCTGTAAATAGTTTTAAAATTATAGTAAATAATGAAGAATTAGGATATATTACTATTGTTCATCCTAAAATTAAAGATGCAATTAATCCAAAAGTATCTATTATTGTAGCAGAACTTAGAATAGATACTTTAGGTGATATGGTAAAAAAAGATATATCATATAAAGAAGTAACAAAATATCAAACTGTAAATTTTGATTTATCTTTAATTGTAGATAAAGAAATAAAATATTCTCAGATAGAAGAAATAATAAATAATGCTAAAATGCAATATCTTATGGAATATTCATTAGTAGATATTTATGAGGATTCAGAAAAATTAAAGGACAAAAAGACTATTACAATAAGATTTACTATTGGATCATATATTGATACTTTAACTAAAGAACAAATAGATGAAGAAAGAGAAATTATTCTTAAAGAATTAAATAAAAATAATATATATATAAATGAATAAAATAAGGCCTACTGTGTAGGTCTTTTATATTATTTTTAAAAGTCGTCATAAAAACTTGCGTTTTTATAGCAAAAGTCGTCGTAAAAACTTGCGCTTTTATAGTAAAAGTCCTTGGAAAAACTTGCAATTATTTTTGCTTAAGTGTATAATATAATTAATAATAGTATTTGAGGTGTAAAAATGTTAGAGAGAAAAGTTACAGAAATTTTAAAAGAATGGAAAAAAGAAGAAAAGAAACCATGCCTTTTAGTTAGAGGAGCAAGACAGGTTGGAAAGACTTTTATTATCGATGATTTTGCTAAGAAAAATTATGAAAATTATATTTACATAAATTTTGAATTATCACCTGAGTATAAAAAAATATTTGATGGAAATTTAGATATAAAAACTTTAATAATGAAATTAGAAGTTACATTTCCAGATAAAAATATAATTCCATATAAAACAATATTATTTTTAGATGAAATACAATCTTGTCCAAATGCAAGAACAGCACTAAAAAGTTTTTCTCTAGATGGAAGAATAGATGTGATTTCATCTGGTTCATTACTTGGATTATATTATAAGGAAGTTACATCTTATCCAGTTGGATATGAGAGAATAATAGATTTATATCCGTTAGATTTTGAAGAATTTTTATGGGCAGTTGGAATAAAAAAAGATACCATAGAATATGCTAAAAAATGCTTTGACACTATACAATCAATGGATGAATATATATTAAGACAATTTTCAGAGCAATTTAAGATGTATATGCTAGTAGGTGGTATGCCTAATGTTGTAAATGAATATATAAAAACTAATAGTTTATCTAAGGTATTGACGTTACAAAAAGCGATAGTAGAAAATTATTTATTTGATGTTGTAAAGTTTGCGGAAAATAGTAGTAAACAAAAAATTATAAATACATTTAATAGTATACCAATACAATTGTCAAAGAAAAATAAAAAATTTTTGTATTCTGAAATAGGTGAAGATAATGAAAATGCAGGAGAAAGAAAATATTCTTCATCAATAGAATGGCTAAAAGATGCTGGTATTATTAATTTTTGCTATAATTTATCCGAGCCAGCACTACCTTTGATATCTAATATAAGATTAAATTGTTTTAAAATATATATGAGGGATACAGGTTTACTTTTATCAATGTTAGAAGAAGGAACACAAAAAGCAATTTTAGAAGATAATATATATATAAATCAAGGTGCGTTATTAGAGAATATATGTGCAGAAGAAATTTCAACAAGACATAATAAATTAATGTATTTTGAAAGGAAGAGTACTTTAGAAATTGATTTTGTGTTAAATATAGATGGAAAGATTACAGCAATAGAAGTTAAATCGGGAAATAATAAACAAGCAAAATCATTAAAATCAATTGTGCAAAATTATAAGACTGTAACAAGATATATAAAATTTGAAAAAAATTGTAATATATATAAAGATGAAGAAAATATAGAACATTATCCTTTATTTATGATAATGTTTATATAAGATATTAAGCATAGTGAGGAGATTGAATTGGATATATTTCAAAGAGAAAAACTTCTAATAGGAGAAGAAAAATTTAATTATATAAAAGATAAAAAAATAATTGTATTTGGATGTGGAGGAGTAGGCTCATATGTAATTGAAGCTCTTGCAAGAGCTGGAATAGAAAATATAGATATTGTAGATAAGGATGTTATAGATGTGACAAATATAAATAGACAAATTATTGCAACTCTTAATACAATCGGAAAAAATAAAGTAGATGTAGAGAAGGAAAGAATATTGTCTATTAATCCAAATGCTAAAGTTAATACTTTTAAAATTAATTTTACAAAAGAAAAATCAAACTTAATAAATTTTAATTCATATGATTATGTTGTTGATGCTGTGGATGATATTAAAGCAAAAATAGAGATAATAGTAAAAGCTAAAGAGGCAAACACTAAAATAATAAGCTCAATGGGAACAGGCAATAAGCTTGATCCATTTGCATTTAAAATATGTGATATTTCAAAAACTTCGGTATGTCCACTTGCAAAAATTATAAGGAAAGAATTAAAAAAGTTAGATATAAGAAATGTTAAAGTACTTTATTCTAATGAAGAGCCATTACCTGTAAAAAGAGTAGATGAAAAGATAGTACAAGGAAGTATATCTTTTGTACCATCTGTTGCCGGTCTTATGATATCATCTGAGGTAATAAATGATTTGCTAAATAGCTTCTAGTTTATTAAACATATTTTTTATGCTAGATATAAAATAATCTAAAGGAGTCTTTTTTAAAATGTCTTGTGAAAGATAGAAATCTTTAGAATATAAAACTTCATCATCAACACTTACTTTATACGTTCCAATGTATGTTCCTGCATACATTGGAGCTTCTATTTTGTCTAGAAAATTTTGAGAAACATAAATTTTATCATATTCTTCTTGAGTTAAAGCTTCCTTTTTATTTTCGCTATAAGAGCTAATATATCTTGTTTCTTTTCCTTTAATTATAGGTATATTTATATATACATTTAAAAAGTTAGAAATATCAAATAATTTATATTTATTAAAAGTATCTTCTAAAATTGTTTTGGCGTCATTAAAACGTATTTGAGATGTATCACTTCCTAGTACTACACCAATAAGATTTAATTCATCTTGTGTAGCTGATGCAATTAAACATCTATTTGCTCCATTTGTAAATCCTGTTTTAACGCCAGTAGCTTTATCATATGTTCTAAGAAGTGCATTTGTATTAGTAAGATGTTTATTAAATGAACCAAAATTTACATCTTTTTCATTAGTTGAAACAATTTCTGCAATTTTTGGGTAAGATAATGCATATTTTGCAAGCATTGCAAGAGAGTAAGCACTAGAATAATGTTCATCATTATCAAGTCCATGTGGATTTGCAAAATGAGTATCTTCAAGTCCTAATTCTTTAGCTTTAGCATTCATTAAATTTGCAAAATTTTCTATATTTCCACCAATATGATATGCTACTGCCATAGCACAGTCGTTTCCTGAAGGAAGTAGCATTCCATAAAGTAGGCTTTCTGCACTTACTGTGTCATTTGGTTTTAGTCCTACTTCAGAGCCACCAATATAACATGCTTCTTTTGCTATATTAATTTGTTCATCTAGTTTACAGTTCTCTATTAATAGTATTGAAGTCATAACTTTAGTTAAAGATGCCATTTTTCTTTTTTCTTTTGAGTTTTTATCATATAGTATTCTACCAGTATCACTACATATTACTACAGCACTTGGGGAAGATATTTCTGTAGCGAAAATATTTGAAAATAAATTGAAAAATATTATAAATATAAAAAATAATATAATTTTTCTTTTCATAATAAAAATAACCTCATAACAATATATTATATTAAGAAGGGAATTATACACTAATATTAGGTAAAATTAAATTAGAATATATAATAACTACATTTTTTTCTTAACCAATTTATTTGTATTGATATATTTTTTTCTTTAATATATAATTTAATAAATGAGGTGATTTCCTTGAAAAAAAGAGAAAATATTATGTTAAAATATTTGGAAGCGATAATAGGATGTATATTACTAGTTATATGTGTATATTGGTGTATATCTGGAAATATATTTTTTAAAATGATACCTATTGCTTGTATAGTTGGAATACTTGGTCAAATAGTATTTAATAGAAAATTTATGGCAACAATATTTACTTTTATTATTTCTATAATATTATTACAAATAAAAATGCCATCACAATTGTTATATAATTTATTTATTTCAATACAAATAACTGTATGTTGCTTATTTGGTGAAATATGTGGATATTATATTAAGAAATTATATTATTTAATGAAGAAAAAAAGAAAAAAGAACAATAAATTAAAATTAAGATATTTAGCAATATCTTTAGTATCATTTATGATTTCAGTAGTAATAAATATTTTCTTTAATGGAGATTACGTTTCATATTTTGTTGCAAGAGATAGTCTTAGTAGATATTTTACTAATGAATATTCATCTAGTAGTAGGTTTGAGATTTTTTTGACAGAATATAGCTACGGTGCAAATCCATATTATATTTTTTATACTAGAGATACTATAAACAACAATAACATAGGGCATTTTATTGTATTTTTAAAGGATAAAGATAATGTTCAAGATGAGTATAAACAAAAAATATTAGATGGTATATCTAATGATCTTAGTACGACTTTAGAACATATAGAATCTCAAAATTTAGATGTTGATATTTCATACGATGATACGCATACATTAACTATTAATTTCTTTAAAAGCGTAGATGAAGTTAATAAAGATACTGTAGAGGAATACGCAAAGGAAATAGAAAGTTATATTGATGAAGCATTAAAAGTTAAAGATTTTGAGTTGATTGAACAAATGAGAGTTGTCTTAGAGTCTAATAATGATGCAAAAGATAGTGTGAGTTCATATATATATATGAGTGGATATAAAGAAATGTTAGAAAGTGGACAAGAGAAGCCATATGAGTATATAGTACGAGCATTAAATATAGAATATTTTGAATAGGAGGGAAAAATGTCTCAAGATAATGGTGAAAGAAGAAATCTCTCGGTTTTTACGTATTCTTTTATATTTATATGTGTTGTTCTTGTAACGATACTTTTTGTAAAAGAGATTAATGTATCGTCAGATTTTGAAGATATACTTTATCAAAAGAGCCTGCAAGATACAGTTGAACAAGAAAATAAATATTATATAAATAAAATAAAAGATGAGTATGGTATAAATATAATATATGGAAATGATGAGAAGAATTTTATAAATTCTATAAATGCACAGCCACAATATGATATTAATATTGCTAATAATAATATTAAGATTATTTATGAATCTTTAAAAAAGTATCCATATAATATTTTTAAAATGTATAAGGATAAAAAGTACAGTTTATATATAATTTTAGTAGATAGATTCAATGATAATAATATTGCACTTGCTTCAAAAAATACATTAAATCAATATAGAATATATTTAAGTAATAATGAAGATTTTGAAAGATCATTTCATCATGAATTTTTTCATGTATTAGAATATTATATGGCTGATCAAACAGATTATTTATATTATTCATGGAATTCATATAATCCATATGGATTTAATTATGAACCTAATATAAATAAACTAACTGATGAATTTGTGTATGACAAGCACTTATCAGATAGTGAAAATTCAAATTCATATTTTTTATCAAAATATTCTAAAGTTTCAGATAAAGAAGATAGAGCAGAAATATTTGCGGAGCTTATGACATTGGATAAAAAAGAAAGCTATTTAGAAAATGGAAGTAGAATTAAGGAAAAAATAAAATACTTGATGAGTGAAATATACGAAAATATTACTGTATATGATTTTTATTTTTCTCCTTATTTAGAATAAATAATGTTAGACAATATTTTGTCTAGCATTTTTTCTATTATTATTATACTTTACTTATAATTATATCCATGATATAATTATTAAGCGAGAAAAGGAGCGTAAATATGAAAAAAATTAAGATTTTATTCATATCGACAGTTATATTTTTAGCTTTTAATTTTGTAACTATATATTTATATGCTCAAGAGAATGAACAAGTTATACAAGAAGAAAATGAATTAAAGCAAAAAGAAGATATAGTAAACCTTATTAATGAGTATTTAGTAGAAATAGATGATAGAATAGATAATATAGATTTAAAAATAGAAAATTCTAAAAATCAGGAGGAATTTGATTATTATCCTGCAATTAGACTTAATATTGATACTCCATTTTTTGGAATATCATCTCTGGTAGAAAATAAATTAAAAGTAAAAAGAGATATTTCTACCTCAGATGTAGCAAACGGATATTCTATAAGAAATATAGTAGACAATAATATAATAAGATTACCTGATTCAATACTTGGTACTATAGTTGTATCAACAAAAGAGTATAATATATCTACTGATATGACAATGCCTCAGTTAAAACTTACTTTGGTAAAATGCATACAATATTTATCTCAAGTAGATAGTGCAAATGAGTTTGTGGATGATAGAATAAACCAAATTTTTAAAGATTATATAGATGAGCAAAAGCAAAACTCAATAAAAGATATAAGAGATAGAAATGATAAAATGGAACAGTCTTTAGAAGATGTATCAGATAAAATAACAAAATTATCATTACTTGGAAAAGAGGTTACAAATTATAAAGATACTTATTTTAATGTTAGCTCTCAATTATATAATATTGATGAATATTCCAAAAATACTTTAATTTTAGAAGACGAATTAACTGAACTTGCCAAAAATTCTTTAACAAATGAATCTGCAATTCTTGATTTACAAAATTCTGTTAATAAGTCATATGAAGAAGCATTAAAAGATGTAGATTATGGTGTGTTTTTAGAAAATATAAGTAAAGAATATGAAGCTAGAACAAATAGAATGAATGACTATATAGAAGCGTCTACTACTCAGACAAAAGAAGTTGTAAATGATAAAGAGGAAATAAAGACAACTGTAAATTATGATGTAACATCAAGGGCTACTTTAGAATATATGCAACTAGAATTAGACGATATTAATATACAATTAGATGAATATAATATGCAGCAAGAGGAATTAAAGAAACAGCAAGAAGAGGAAAGTGAAAATAACCAAGAACAAGAAAATCAAGAAAATCAAAATATACAAGAGCAGCAGGAAGAAATAGATCAAGAAAATGTTGATGATAATGCATTAATAGAGGAAAATAGAGAGAAGATAGATACATTATATTCAAAATATAAAGAATTTTTATCAAGAGAGAATAGCTTTTATATTAGTAATATAAATATGCTTCTTAAAGATAGCAACGATAAAGTGTCTTCAATCATTGCAGAAATTGATTCTGGAATAGAAGTAAAAAATGATATTTTTGAATATACAAAATATGTGTATATAGATTTACCAGATAATTTAACTAAATATATAAACGAAAATAATATGAAATCAACACTTGAACTAGATACTCTTATTACACAACTTATGAATCAGTTAAAGGATTTATCTGATAAAAACACTAAAATAACAAAGATGTATAATGATATGATTGCAGAAATATTAAAAAGTTAAATAGGAGAGATAATGAAAAAAGTATATATAAATAAAAGTAACATATCTATAAAAAACAGAGAAATAAATTATAAATATGATATTATAGAAAAAATTGAATGTGGAATAGAGCTTAAAGGAACAGAAGTTAAATCTATTCGTGACGGAATGTGTAACTTAAAAGATTGTTTTGCTCTTATAAAAGATGGAGAGATAATACTTAAAAATATGCATATTAGTCCATATGAACATGGAAATATAAATAATGTAAATCCGACAAGAGACAGAAAGATTTTAGTTCATAAAAAAGAAATTTTAAAACTTCTTAATTATATAAAACAGGGAGGATATACATTAGTTCCATCATCTATATATAGTAAAGGAAGATGGTTTAAGGTAGAATTATGTGTTTGTAAGGGTAAAAAATTATATGATAAAAGGCAATCTTTAAAAGAAAAAGAAGCTAAAAAACAAATTAATGCATTTAAAAATTAGTAGTAAATTTTTTTACTACTAATTTTTATTGACTTGTTATTGTTACTATATGAGTACATTTTGATGGTATTAATATTGATGTATCTATTCCTTTTAATATATTTCTAATAATTACACAATTCCCATTTTGTATAATAATACTAAATGTGGTGTCAGACACACTTATAACATTTAAAAAATAATTATTTTGTAGTTCAACAGATGTATCTTTAGAAGTAAATGTTTGTGTTTTTTCAATAGAATTTTTATAGCAATTAGTACAATATGTGTCAGTTATATTTAAAGTTATATTCATTTTAATCACCCTACCACATCAGGACATGGACAGTTATTTTTAACAACACCAATTAATAATATATAAGTACCATTGTATAAAGGAAGATCAAAAGTTTTAAAAGCATCATTTGGAATATTAAATTTAACAGGTTCTAGTAAAGAAAAATTAGATATTTGTACTGTTACACTATTTCTATTTTTAGAAAGAATAGTTAGTATATATCCATAAGATAGATTAATTTGTGCATTGTCCTTTATATTTGTACATACATTATCTACTGTAACTGAAATACCATTTTGACATTTTTTTTGTCTTATAGCTATATCATAACAAAAACTCTCCATATTTTCACCTCAATTAATATATTATATGTTTTTTTATTATAAAAGTGAAAAAAGAAAGTATTAAATACTTTCTTTTATGCTGTTCTAAGTTTTAATTGCTTTTTGGGCTTAATTTGTATTACTCTTAAGCGAATATTTTTCCCAACAGAATATTTGTTACTAATATTATCTTCTGTTAAGTCAAAAATTCCTGAATAATTAGGATTTTTAAAAACCTCAACAAAATATCCTGAATTATCATCCAACTTTTTTGTAATAGTACATAATACTTTTTTACCATTTTTTATTTTTAATGGTTGAGTATAAAGTTTAGTTCTAGATAATTCAAATAAATCTCCTCTTTTTTTAGTGATAATACATTTTATTTTATCACCTACGTTAAATAAATCAAGAGGTTTTTTTAATTTGGCTGAAGTTATATCATTTAGGTACATAATACCACTTAATCCTTCGGCAAATTCAAGGTATAGTGCTTTATCTGATGCAGAAACAACAGTTGCATTTACTACATCTCCTTTGTTATATATTTTTGACGTTTCTTCCATAATTTTAGCTCGTGATAGGATATATCCTTCATCTTTTGAGTAATTTTCAACATGACATTTAAATGTTGTTCCTAATAAAGTAAATATGTATCCTTTATTTTTTCTAGTTTGATATATAGAAATATCCTCCGGCTTAATTATAGCTTTTTTGTTTCCTACTTTTGCTATAATAGTATTAGTTTTATAATCATATTTTACTATTGTTGCAAAAACCTCATCTTTTGTAAGAAGTAAATTACTTCTTATCAACATCCTTTTTTCCTCCTATCTCTGCAATATAGTTAATTGCAGTACTATATTTTCTATAGCTATTATATTATATCATAAATCGACCAAAAATGCAATATCTAAGTTTTGTAGTAAACATAAAAAAGTGAAAATTACTTTTATGAGATTGTTTTTTGTAGCTTTTTTTGATATAATTAGCATGTGGAGGAAAATAATATGTTTAAAGCTGGATATATAACAGTTGTTGGAAAACCTAATGCTGGAAAATCGACATTAGTTAACAAATTAGTTGGGTTTAAAGTTGCTATAACAACTCCGAAACCACAAACAACAAGATTTAATATAAAAGGAATAATAACAAATGAAAATTCACAAATGATTTTAATTGATACACCAGGTGTACATATCCCAAAAGATAAAATGGGAGAGTATATGATGAAAAATGTCGAAAGTGCAATTAAATCTGTTGATGTAATAATATATATGGTAGATGCTACAAGGCCTACTATAGACAAAGCAAATGAAACAATAATGAAAAATGTTGCTGACCAGAACAACAACGTTATATTATGTATAAATAAAATAGATAAAATAGAAAAAGGAAAAATTTTAAAAATAATAACTATATATAATGATTATTTTAAATCTATTGGAGGAGAATTTAAGGATATAATTCCAATATCCGTCTATAAAGAAGATGGACTAGATATTTTAAAAGAAAGTATTGAAAAGTATTTACCAGAAAGTATGCCAATATATTCAGAAGACGATATTACGGATATAACTGAAAGGGAATTAATAGAAGAGATAATACGCGAAAAAGCGCTTAATAATTTGGATGAAGAAGTACCACATGGTATAAAAGTTGAAGTTGAAAGGTTTAAAAAAAGAAAAAACAGACAAAAACAAAGTGTGTATGATATAGATGTAAATATAATATGTGAAAAGAATTCTCATAAAGGTATTATAATAGGAAAAGATGGTGTAATGCTTAAAAAAATTGGATCTCAGGCTAGAATTGATATAGAAAATTTATTACAAGATAAGGTAAATTTAAAACTTTGGGTAAAAGTAAGACCAGATTGGCAAGATAATGAAAATTATTTAAGTAATATAAAATCAAAAATTTAATGTATCTAATATAATTATGTACATATAATAAAAATAAGAGGTGGTTGATATGTATGAAAATTTTGCTTGGGAGCAATTCTTAATTACAGGAAATTTAGAAACTTTTATTGAATATAGGAAAATAATGCAATTAAATGAAAATAATATATATGAAAAGAAGGATGGAGTAATTAATGAAGCTTATCAAGGTAAAGGGGATAGTAATTCGAGAAGTAGCATATAAAGACAATGATAAGATAATAACAATACTTACTGATACATTAGGAAAAGTATCTGCTATAGCAAAAGGAGCTAAAAAGACAAATAGTCAGTTTTTAGCTAGTTCACAGTATTTGGTATATAGTGAATTTATATTATATCAAAATACAGGTTATTATTATTTAAATTCTACTTCAGTTATAAATACTTTTTATAATCTTAGAATTGATTTTGATAAATTACAAATTGTTTTTAATATGACTAAGCTTTTAAATTCAGTAACAGATGAAAATCAAGATTGTGAAAAAATTTTAAAACTATTTTTAAATACAATTTATGTGCTAGATAAATATAATAAAAATTCTAAGCTTGTAGTAAATGCTTTTAAAATAAAATTATTTACTTATTTAGGGTTTGCTCCAAGAGAGGACAAGTGTTCAAGTTGCTTAAAATCATTGCTTAATAATGATGACGAATATGTGTATTATGATTATATAAGTAATACTTTTTTATGTGAAGAATGTAAAAATACAGTTGAATCAAAAAGAAGAATTCAAATAAGTAAGGCAACATATAATGCAATTATGTTTGTTATAAGATCAGATTTAAAAAAGATATTTTCTTTTGAACTTAAAGATTATATGGATTTTGAAACTTTTGGACAAGTATTTGCAGATTCTATGTTGTCTGGATTATAGGGGGAAAAGATGAAAAGTAAAGTTGTTACAATTGTTTGTTGTATTTTAATTATTTTAGCAATTATATGTTTCGGATATATATTTTTAAATTCAAATGAGAAAGAAGAAGAAAATAATAATATTAGTACCGAACAAGAAGTTGAAGAAAATAATGAAGTTGTTGAAAGGGAAGAGAGAGCTAAAAATGTTGTTGTCAATAGTAGAATAGGAAATCAATTAACTGAACATATAAAATATTCAAATATATATTCAAATAGAATTATAGAAGAACTAGATGAAAATGGACTAAGTGATAAAGCAAAACTGCTTATTGCATTAGATAAATTATATAGAAATGATGACTATCAGAGTCTTATGAGTTATCCAGAAGATTATAGTGCTACATATATTACAGGAGAAAATATGCAAAAAATACTTAATGATACATTTTATAATTCAAATACAAATTATATGAGTATAGAAGAAAGTTTAGAATATGATAATTCAAATAATTTATTTACGTTAGTTCATATTGGTTATGAGGGTGCATCTTTTAACTATACACTTGAAATACCATATCAAATTTTGCAATATTCTGATAGAATAGAGCTTCAGGCATATAGGGTGTATATAACAAAGAATGTTCAAATGCAAGAAATAACATCAAATATTAGTAATAACTTATATTATGATAAAAGTAAATCGCTACCTGCAATTACTTTAAATGATGAAGTGCTTGGAATGGAAAGTGAACAAATAGAATATATAAGAGGATTAATAGAAGATGGAACATTAGATAAAAATAAACTTGAAAGTGTCCAATATACGTTTAAAAATAATAATGATATATATAAATTAGATGGTTTTAAGAAAATATAAAAAGTGTCCTAGAATTTTTTCTAGAACACTTTTATTTTTTATTCTACTGTAACTGATTTTGCTAAATTTCTAGGTTTATCAATATCACATTTTCTAAGTTTTGCAGTCTCGTAAGCTATAAGCTGTAAAGCTGTGACAACAAGTATAGCTTGTGTAAATTCAGTTGTATTAGGAACAATAACAACTTTATCTGCAAATTCATCAAAATTATAATCTTGATGAGCCGATGTTGTTATAAATATTGAAAAAGCACCTCTTGCTTTAGTTTCTTTTACATTACTTACAGTTTTTTCAAAAAGTTCTTCGTTTGTTGCAATTGCAATAACTGGGGTACCATTTTCAATTAAAGAAATTGTACCATGTTTTAGTTCTCCAGCACTGTAAGATTCAGAGTGCATATAAGATATTTCTTTTAATTTTAAAGAGCCTTCCATGCATATAGAAGAATCAATTCCTCTACCAATAAAGAACAAATCTTCATGATTGTAAATAGATTTTGCTATATCTAGATATTTTTCTTTATTTTTAAGAACATCTTCTAATTTTTCTTTAATATTAAGTAAATCATTTTTTAAAGTTTTTTCATTTTCAGCATCTAATAGTCCGTTTTGTTTCATTGCATTTATTGCTAATGTAGAAAGAACAGCAACTTGTGAAGTATAACCTTTTGTAGTTGCAACTGCAATTTCAGGTCCTGCATATGTATATATGCATTTATCTACTTCTCTTGAAATAGTAGAACCTACTGCATTAACAATTCCTACAACATATGCACCTTTTTCTTTAGCAAGTCTTAAAGCAGCAAGAGTATCTGCTGTTTCACCTGACTGGGAAACTACTATTAATAATGTTGAAGGTGTAATAAGCTCTTCAGCATATCTATATTCTGATGCTATTTCTACCATTACTGGAATTTTTGCATAAGTTTGTAATAAATATTTTCCAACAAGTGAAGCGTGCATAGCACTTCCACAAGCTACGATATGTATTTTATCAAATTTAGTAAAATCTATATCATTATATGAACAGTCATCATAATATCTGTTATATATGTTTTGGATAACATCAGGTTGTTCAAATATTTCTTTTAGCATAAAATGATCATACCCATTTTTTTGGTATTGAGTTGCATCCCAAGTAGCAGTTTTTATTTCTTTTTGAACAATTTGTAATTTAGTATTGTAAAAAGTAACTACGTCTTTATTTATTTTTACAAATTCTCCCTCATCAATTAAAGAATATTGTTTAGTATAATTTAAAATTGCTGAGACATCTGAAGCAGCAAAATTTCCTTCATGAGAGTATCCAATAACTAAAGGGCTATCTTTTCTTGTAGCATAAATAGTTTGTAGTTCATCATCAAAGATAATGTTAAAAGCATAAGAGCCTCTAAATTTACTGCAAGCTTGAATAATAGCTTGTAATTTATCTTTAGTTTGTTTGTAGCAATAATCTATATATGCTGTAGCAACTTCTGTATCTGTTTGAGTTTTAAATTCGTATCCTTTAGATATAAGTTCTTCTTTTAGTTGAGAATAGTTTTCTATAATACCATTATGTACTAAAGTGACACTACCAACTCTATGAGGGTGTGCATTCATTTCGCTTGGTTCTCCATGTGTTGCCCATCTAGTATGTGCTATTGCACAACAAGAACTAATATCTTGTTGTGTTAGTTTTTCTTCTAAGTTTGCAATTTTTCCTTTAGATTTAATTATATTAACTCTATCTGTTGTAAAAGCAATTCCAGAAGAATCATATCCTCTATATTCTAGATTTTTTAATCCACTAATAGTTACATTTACTGCATTATCTTTTTTTGTAGTGTATCCAATTATTCCACACATATAATTACCTCCTAAATATTTATATTTTTTCAATGTACAATCATAATTTGGAGCTAATATAGTTTTGTTACAATTTAAGATTTTGCTTTTTACTATATCATAACGATATCCAATTACCGTGATAGCATCCGCTGATTTTCGACAACTACCATCCTCGTCAACATAAATTTATGTCCATGCGCTAAGAGTAATAATCTTTAAAAATTCACCTCCAATCAAAAATTACACTTTGGCTTATTATATTATATAGAAATAAGTTTGTCAAATTACAAATCGTATAGTAAATATAAAATATGTTGGTTATGTAAAATTTATATTTAGATTGTTTATAAAATTAAATTATGTGAAAATTTTGTAAAAATAGCATTTAGTATATAAAATTAAATTAAATACTTTGACAAAGTATGTGTTTATGATATAATTTTATATATATTGACGATTATTGTCATAAGGGGGAAAAATGAAGACTAAAAAATTAGGTATGAGGTTATTTATATCTATGTTTATTATGTGTATTGTAACTTCAATAATTAATTTTGATAGTATAAAAGCAGCTATATATACAGATTTACCAGTATCATATATTGATGATAATTTTCCTGATTCATATATGCCATATATAAATGCTTTAAAAAAAGCACATCCTAATTGGGTTTTTAAAGCAGTTCATACGGGGCTTGATTGGAACATGGCGCTTTCACATGAGACTTATGAAGTAAATGAAGGGATAAGTTTAGTTGAGGATATATATGGTGCAGAATGGAAAAGAGATGGGCAAAATTATTATCAAGATGGAAATTATGTAACAGCTTCAAAGCAAGCAGTAGCATATGTTATGGATCCTAGAAATTTTTTATGCGATAGTGGAATTTTTCAATTTGAAGCTTTAAGATATGTGGATGGTGTTCAAACTGTTGAGGCAGTAAATGGAGTACTTGCTCCTACACCAATGGGAGGAGAGTATAAAAGTAGATATAAATCATATGGTACATGGTATGATTTGGGTACTACTTATGCAGAGTTAATACATTCTATATCTGCTAGAGTTGGAATAAATCCTGTACATATTGCTTCAAGAATTCGTCAAGAAAATAGTGGTAATATTATAAATAATAGTTTAATAAATGGAGATTATGGTGTATATAATTTCTTTAATATAGGTGCTTATGATTCATCAACAGGTAATGCTTTATCTAACGGTGTGCAATATGCAAGAAATAACGGTTGGACAAGTATATCATCTGCACTTGAAGGCGGTATAAGATATATTTATGATAAATATGTAAAATGGGGACAAAATACTATTTACTTTGAACGTTTTGATGTAAATAATCCGGGTACTGCACAGTGGTTACTTGGTACAGGATATATGACAAATATATTTGGAGCTAAAAATGAAGCAAGTATTACATATAATGCATATGAGAGTACTGGAATGTTAAATAACGCTTTTGAATTTGATATACCAGTTTATGAAAATATGCCTGAAGAATCAGCTAGTATGCCAGTTCCTAGCGATGTAACATTTACACCAGATAATACATTAGTATATTTAGACGATCCATCAGATTCTGGAGCAGTTGATGAATTTTGGATTAGATCTGGTCCTGATACTCTTGCAACATTAATGGAAAAAATTTATGAGACAAGGGATGGGCAAGAAAATAGAACTAAATTTACAAGAATAGGAATAGGTAATAATACTTTATATGATAAGATACAATATGAAGATGGAAGAATAGGATATGTACTTAAAAAATGGATATATGAATATCAATATACAAAGGTTGAATCAGTAAGTTTAAATACAACATACTCAAAACTTAATGTAGGAGATACATTAAAATTAGAAGCAATTATAAATCCAAGTAATGCAACAGATAAGACTGTAACATGGGAGTCTTCAAATGATAGTGTGGCAACTGTGGATAACTCAGGTAATGTTAGAGCAGTAGGAGAGGGAAATGTAACAATAACAGTAAAAACAAACGATCAGTCTAAAAGTGCAACATGTAGTATAGATGTTGTACAAAATAAAGTATCATCTATTTCTTTAGAAAGAGATGAATATACTTTAAAAGTCGGTCAAAGTATGCATATTAACCCTATAATACTTCCTAGTACAGCTCAAAATAAAGAATATAGTATACAGTCAGAAGATTCAAGTGTTGTAAGAATTGATGGTAAAAATATAATAGGTGTGTCTGCAGGAGAAACAATTATTACTTTTATTACAGATGACGGAGGATATAAAGCAACAGCTAAAATAACTGTAAATGAAGATAGTAGTGTAGAAGATATTATATTAGACTCATCACTATATCTTGAAAATAATATTGTATCTAAAATAGATATAAATAATAATACTGTTAAAAATATTAAAGATAAAATAACAACAAACTATGATTTGAAATTTATTGATATAGAAAATGTTGAGTTAAAAGATGAAGATCATGTCGGAACAGGAACAAAGATACAGTTTTTTAAAAATGAAGAAAAAGTAAATGAATACACAGTAATAATTTATGGTGATGTGGATGGCTCTGGTATAATAAATGCAAGAGATTTACTTATGTTACAAAGATATATTTTGAAAAAAATAGATCTTTTACCAATTCAAATAAGAGCATCTGTTATAGATAAGCAAAATGATGAACCAAAAGCAGTAGATTTACTAAAGATACAAAGACATATATTAGGATTATATGTTATAGAACAATAGGGGGATAAAAAATGAAAAAACTAAGGAAAATATTTACTATAGCTGTATTTATGCTCTTAGCACTTACTTTAAATGTTAAAGCTGCAAGTATTAGTGGAAATACAGATGTATATGTAGGAGACACTGTTACACTTACTTTTGATTTTGGTGTAAATATTGCGGCATATGACTCAATAAATATTTCATATGATACTAGCATATTAGAATATGTATCAGGAGATAGCTTAAATGAAACTGTTTGGTGGGATGAAACACAAGGATCTCAAGGCATAAGAGAAAAAACATATGTATTTAGAGCTATTTCACAAGGTTCAACAAAGGTAATGGCAAATATTAGTGGAGCTGTTGATGCAGGAGAGGGAATGGATGAACTCGGAACAATTAGTGCTGAAAAGCTTGTAAATGTTTCTATAAAAAAAGATGAACCTCAAATAGATAATAATCAAAATACAGGAAACACAAATGTTGTTAGTCCATCATCTCCTACAGCTAATGGAAATAACTATTTAAGGTATTTACAAATTAGTGAAGAGGGGCTAACTCCTAATTTTACAAAAAATATTACAGATTATTCTTTAGCAGTTGGAGAAAATGTAAATTCTATAGAAGTTTTAGCAAGACCAGAAGATCCTAATGCTACTGTTGAGATAACGGGAAATGAGAATATAGTAAATGGTGAAAATTATATTAATATAAAAGTAACTGCTGAAAATGGATATTATAGAATTTATACAATAACTGTTACAAAAACTAATA
Source organism: uncultured Clostridia bacterium (assembly GCA_944387375.1). GTDB lineage: Bacteria > Bacillota > Clostridia > TANB77 > CAG-465 > CAG-465. The sequence goes on along the minus strand of CALXEQ010000003.1, from coordinate 45,506 downwards.
ATAAAGAAACATCAAATGCTTATTTACAAGATTTGATAATAGAAAATTATGAACTAGATAAAGCGTTTCAATCTGAAATTTTAGAATATGATATAGGTGAAGTTCTATCTACTGTAGATAAGCTTAATATAATAGCAACTGCAAAAGATAGTAATGCTAAAATAGAAATTATAGGAGCAGATAACTTAGTAGATGAAGGTCAAGGGGAAATAACTATCAAAGTTACAGCTCCAGATGGCACTACAACTAAGGAATATAAAATAAAATATACAGTTAAGCAGGCCACAGCAGATGAGATATTAGATAAGCAAATACAAGATCATTTAAAAGAGATACAAGATAGTAAAACTAAAAAAGAAATTGTGTTATCATATTTAAAATATATATGGTCTGCAATAAAGAAAAATTATTTATTAATACTTATGTATTTATTAATTTTAATTGAATTTATACAAATTATTGTATTAAGAAGAAAGCTAAAAAAAGCAAACTCAGGTGATGATGATAATAATCCACCATCACAAAAAGATATTTTAAAGATTGATGTAGAAGATAAAAAAGATGAATTACCAAATCCAGAAAATTTAGATCCACCACAAATAAATAATATGGTAGAGGGAAAATTTATAGAACCACAACTTCCAAAAAATGAGGAAGTAAGATTAGAAAGAAAAGGAAGTCTTGAAAAAAATACATCAAAAGCTGATGGAATAAAACTTGTTGATTTAGATAAAGATGAAGGTCCGCAAGATGAATTAACTTTTAATATATTTGAAAATTTGACAGATGAAGATATAAAGAAAATGTTAGATGAACAAATAGAAAATGAAAAATAAGGTAATAAAAAAACTGAGTAAATTTTTTACTCAGTTTTTTTTGGTAATTCCCATCCAGGAATGTTAGAACGCTTTATAGCACCAATTAAGTTTTCTCTAACTTTTGGAATATCTTTTCTTAAGTTTTGTATTAGATCTTTCATATATTCTCTTTTAGTTTCACCATCTGCAGGACAACATTTTCCCATAATCGGAAAATTCATTTGTCTAGATAGTGCTCTAATATCTTTTTCATAAACATATATTAGTGGTCTTATTACTGTAAGTTTAGACTTACTAAGATATGTTACTGGAGAAAAAGTATAAATTTTACCATTTAAAAACATACTCATAAGTAAAGTTTCTATTGCATCATCTAAGTGGTGACCAAGTGCCACTTTATTGCAACCATGTTCGACTGCAATACTATTTATCATACCTCTTCTTAAGTTAGCACAAAGTGAACATGGATTTTTTTCTTTACGTATATCAAATACGATTTTAGATAAATCTGAATGATATACTATGTACTCGATATTTAATTCTTTACAAATCTCTTCTAATTTATCTGTTTGAAAAGTATCACTTCCTGGATGAATAGTAATAGCTATTAGATCAAACTTTTTAGGATAATATCTTTTTAATGTAGAAAGAGAGTAAAGTAAAGCTAGACTATCTTTGCCACCAGAAAGTCCAATAGCAATTTTATCTCCATCTTCTATCATATTGTAATCATCAATTGCTCTTCTTGCATGTCCTGTTATCGATTGTAACATATTTACCTCCATTAATAGAAATAGTTTAACATAACTTTTAATAAAAATCAATAAATATAAAATCGTAATAAAATCATTTGCTGAAATGGTAGGATAATATAGCGATTAATAATACATAACTTTTATGGTTTTGTTGACTTAAGTTACTTTTTTTGATATAATGAAATGGCTAAAATAAGCGCTTTTAGGTGCTTTTTAAATTTAATAACGGAATGGAGATAGATAAAAATGGAATCTTTAAATTTAAGAGAAAAATATATAAGTTTTTTTGAATCAAAAGGACATAAGCAAATACCTAGTGCACCAGTGGTTCCTGAAAATGATCCATCTGTACTTTTTAATACAGCTGGAATGCAACCATTAGTACCATATCTATTAGGAGAACCTCATCCATATGGCAAAAGACTTTGTGATTATCAAAAGTGTATGAGAACTAATGATTTAGATGAAGTTGGGGATGTGACACATCATACATTTTTTGAAATGCTTGGAAATTGGAGCTTAGGTGATTATTTTAAAAAAGAAAGTATAACATGGAGTTTTGAATTCTTAACTAGAGTGTTAGAAATTCCAATAGAAAGACTAGCAGTAACTGTATTTAAAGGAAATGATATTGTTTCACCAGATAATGAGTCAGCAAATATTTGGAAAGAGCTAGGAATAAGTGAAAAAAGAATCAAATATTTAGGCGAAGATGATAACTGGTGGCCTAATATGGAATCTACAGGACCATGTGGACCAGATACTGAGATTTTTTATTTTAGAAGTGAAGATGAAGTTCCAGAAGAGTTTGATACATCAGATGAGCGTTGGGTAGAAATTTGGAATAATGTGTTTATGCAATATAACCATAACGAAGATGGAACTTTTACAGAGCTTCCACAAAAAAATGTTGATACAGGAATGGGAGTAGAAAGAGTAACTGCTTTACTTGAAGGAAAAACAGATAATTATACTTCATCTATATGGTATGATATAATAAAAACTATTGAGAAAGTTGCACATTTAGAATATAAAGGTCATGAAAAGGAAATGCGTATAATAGCAGATCATATAAGAAGTGCTGTATTTATTAGTGCAGATCCTGCAGGAATTAAACCAAGTAATACTGACCAAGGTTATATTTTAAGAAGGTTAATAAGACGTGCTATTAGGTATGCAAAAAAACTAGATATAGATATAAATAGTGACTGGGAGCAACAAATAGCATTAGCTATAATAGAGAAAAATAAAAAATACTATAAAGAATTAGAAGAAAACAAAGATGTAGTTTTAGATGTTTTAAAAACTGAAAAAGTAAAATTTAATAGAACGCTTGAAAAAGGATTAAAAGAATTTGAAAAGATAATAAATAAAGTAGAAGGAAAAACTCTAGATAAAGATAACGCATTTAGACTTTATGATACATTTGGATTTCCTATAGAATTAACTGTAGAACTTGCTAAAGAAATGGGAATAGAAGTAGATGTTGATGGATTTAAAGAAAAATTTAAAGCACATCAAGAGCTTTCTCGTGCAGGAGCAAAAGAAAAATTTAAAGGTGGTCTTGCTTCAACAGGCGAGGTAGAAACACAATATCACACTGCAACACACTTACTAAATGCAGCTTTAAAGGTTGTTGTTGGACCACAAGTACATCAAAAAGGAAGTAATATAACTCATGAAAGAATGCGTTTTGACTTTTCTTGTGATCATAAATTGACAGATGAAGAAAAACAAAAAGTTCAAGATTTAGTAAATGAGTGGATAGACAAAGGATATGATGTAGTAAAAGAAGAAATGAAAAAAGAAGATGCAATAAAGTCTGGAGCAGAATGTATGTTTATTGAAAGATATCCAGATATTGTAACAGTATACAAAATAGGTGATGTATCATCTGAATTATGTGGAGGTCCTCATGTATCAAATACATCAAAAATACCACATATAAAAATAAAAAAAGAAGAAGCTGTTTCAGCTGGTGTAAGAAGAATAAAAGCTGTTTTTGTTGATTAGAAAGAGGTGGATATTTATGGAAGAAGCAATTGTAACATGCAAATCCAAATATGACTATGAAACATTAAAAAGATTTAATAGATTTCATATGTACTCAAAACCTATGTATAAAATAGTAACAGTTCTTGCTATTTTTCTAATACTATATGCTATTATTGTACCAGATGAGCTTATAATAAGACTTGTAATAGGATTAATAGGTGTAGTATGGCTTTTGGAAGTTATATTTTTACCAGTAATATATTCTAAAAAAGCTCTAAAGACTTCTGCTTTGCAAGCAGGAGCTCATATAATAGTAGAGTTTTTTGATAAAAAAGTTAAGATTGAGACTTTAAAAGGCGAAGAAACAATTGGAAATACTACATTAAATTATAGTGATATATATAAAATTTATGATACTAAACATGCTATATATATCTATGTAAGCTCAAATCAAGCATTTGTATGTAATAAGGCAAATATTGAAGGAAATTATGATAATTTAGTTAGTATGCTAAAAGAAAAATTAGGTAAAAATTATAAGAAAAAAGGGTAATAGGAGGAATTAGATATGGATGAAAATTGTATTTTTTGTAAAATAATAAAAAAAGAAATACCTGGTAGTATTGTATATGAAAATGATTATGTCTGTGCTTTTAAGGATTTACATCCTGTAGCACCAATTCATATACTTGTTGTACCTAAAAAACATATTGTAAGCTTGGAGGATGTAAATGAGGAAAATTTAGAATATGTTGCTAAAATACAACTTGCTTTTAAGGAAATAGCAAAAATTACAGGAGTTTCGCAAAATGGTTATAGGGTTATATGCAATTGTGGTAAAGATGGAGGACAAGAAGTAAAACATTTACATTATCATTTTCTAGCTGGTAAAAAATTAGGTGCTAAGATAATACATGATTAATTTGTGTAAAATTTGATTTTTTTGTTAAATACGTGACTTTTAGTATAAAATAGGTTATAATATAATCAGTTAAGTAGATAAATCTACAAAGGAGGATTAAATATGAGTGATAAAAAAGAAAAAACTAAAGTTGAAGAGGAAGTTGTAGAACAAAATAATGAGGAAAAAGTAGAAATAGCTACAAACTTAAATATTTCTGAAGACGTAATTGGAATAATTGCAGGACTTGCTGCATCAGAAGTAGAAGGCATTGCTGGAATGACACTTGGATTTGTTGATGGAATAAATCAAATACTTGGAAGTAGTAAAAAATATTCAAAAGGTGTAAAAATTGAACTTGATGGTAAAAAAGTTACTGTAGATATTTTTGTGAATGTTAAATATGGAGTTAGAATTCCAGATGTAGCTTGGGCAGCACAAACAGCAGTAAAAAATGCAGTTGAAAATATGACTGGCTTAGAAGTTGTAGCTGTTAATATAAATGTACAAGGTATTATTTTTGATAAAACAGAAGACAAAAAAGAAGAAGAGCAAGAACAAGAATAATATATAGATTTTTAGCCCGAACTTTAATTTATAGTTTGGGCTATGTACTTATATAAATTTTAGGAGGAAGATGTTATGAGGGGATTTGAAAAATTTATTTTATGTTTTTTCTCAGTATTAATGATTATATTATCTGTATTTGTAATACTTGTAGCTACAAATATGATTCAAGTAGAAGGATTATATAATGCTACTGTAGGATTTTTAGTAGCTAATAAGTTATGGGTATTAATAATTGGAGCAGTTATTTCTTTACTTGGACTTATTGGATTATTCTCTTCATCTGATTCTTCAGACGATGCCAAAAGTGGACTTGCTATTAAAAATGATTCTGGTACTGTATTTTTAAATAGAGATACATTTGAATCAATGATAATGTCAATAGCTAGAAATTATCCTGAATTAGTAAATCCTAAAGTTGATGTGTCAATATCAGAAGAGGGAATAAAAGCAAATATATATGCACAAATTTTACCAGATACAGTAGTTCCAACTTTATCTACAAAATTGCAAGATAATATAAAATCTGTTGTAAAAAAACAAACTACAATTGAAATTAAAGAGGCAAATATAAAAATAAAAGGCGTATATATCGAGCCACAAAAGAAGCAACAAAATTAGAAGGTAGGGATGTGATAATATGAGAGATTTCTGGGATTATGTAGTTAAAAATAAATATGTGATAATATGTGTTTCTATTGTTGTTATATTATATGCATTTGGAGTTGTTGAGTTTTTAACTAGAGTTGTTATTTTATTTGCTTTAATTGCAGGTGCTGTATTTTTAGGTAAAAAAATTCAAGATAATGAGGAAAATATAAAAGATTTCTTTAGAAACAAAGGTTTTAAACATGAAGTATATTATTATAAAGAAGATAATAATAAAAAATAATTTATCTATGTAGGATGGGAGTTAAAATGAGTAGAAAAAAGGCAAGAGATAATGCATTTAAATGTATTTATGAATTAGAATTTATTAAAGATAAGAGTTTAGATGATATTCTTTCAAATTGCTATGAAGAAAATAATAATAGTGAAGAAGAAAAACAATATATTCAGATTATTCTAAATGGAGTAAAAGAGAATATAGAAAAAATAGATAGTATAATATTGTCTAAATTAAAAAATTGGTCTTTAGATAGAATTGCAAAAATAGATTTAGCGATTTTAAGACTTGCTATATATGAAGTTCTTTATGTAGATAGTATTCCGGATAAAGTAAGCGCAAATGAGGCAGTGGAACTTGCTAAAACATATGGAAATAATGATTCTAAGTCTTTTGTAAATGGTGTTATTGCTAAAGTAATAGAAGATAAGGAAGATGGAAATGGAAGAAAAGAAAATATATAGTGTAAGTGATGTAAATAAATATATTAAAGCATTAATGGATAAGGATATACTGTTAAATAATATAAGTATACGAGGAGAAATAACTAATTTTAAAGCACATTATACAGGACATTTATATTTTACTTTAAAGGATGAATCATCTACAATTAAATGTATTATGTTTAAAGGATATGCTCAATTTTTAAAATTTAAACCTGCTGATGGAATGAAAGTTGTTATAAATGGTCAAATTGGAGTATTTGAGCGAGATGGGGTATATCAAATATATTGTAAGTCTATGAGTCCTGAAGGACTTGGAGATTTATACCTTGCATATGAGCAACTAAAAAATAAGCTTCAAAAAGAAGGACTGTTTGATGCAAGTAAAAAGAAAAAAATACCTTTTTTGCCTAAAAGAGTAGGAGTAATAACATCTAGAACGGGAGCAGTAATACGAGACATAATAAATGTTACTACAAGAAGGTATCCAAATGTAGATTTGTTAATATATCCTGCGGCAGTTCAGGGAGTAAATGTAGCTTCTACAGTAATAGAAGGATTAAAAACATTTAATACGCTCAAAAATGTGGATGTAATTATAATTGCTAGAGGTGGAGGATCATTTGAAGATTTATTTGGATTTAATGATGAAGCGTTAGCAAGGCAGATATATGCCTCACAAATACCAGTGGTATCTGCAGTAGGACATGAAACAGATTTTACAATTTGTGATTTTGTATCAGATCTAAGAGCACCTACTCCATCTGCTGCAGCAGAACTTGTTTATCCTGAATATAGTGAGATAGTTAATAGAATAATTACGGATAAAAAGAGAACTATTATAGCTATAAAAAATTATATAGATAGAAGAAGACAATATGTTGAAAAACTAAAAGCAGCTAAACTTGAAAAAGTTCCATTAGATAAGATTAATAGATATAGAATTATTATAGATAATATTTTATCTAAATCTGAATCTTCAATAAAATATAAAGTAGAAAAATATAGGACAAGATGTATAAAGAGTATTAGTAAAATAGATGCATTAAGTCCTTTGAAAACCCTAACAAGAGGATATAGTGTTACTGAAAATATAGAAGGTAAAGTTATAAAAAGTATTAAAGATGTAAACAAAGATGATAATATTAAAATAAAGCTTATCGATGGAAAAATAGAGGCAATAGTAAAATAAGGAGTGAATTAAATGGTAGAAGAAAATGGAAAAACTTTTGAAGAGAGTTTAAATGAACTTGAAAAAATTGCTACTAATTTAGAAAATGGAGAATTAGGATTAGAGGAAGCAATAAAAGAGTTTGAAAAGGGAATGAAATTATCTAAAGAATGTACTGAGAAATTAGATGATGCAGAAAAAAGAATAAACATATTAGTTCAAGGAGAAGATGGAACATTAAATGAAGAAAACTTCGTTGCAAAAGAATAGAGTATAAAAAATTAAAAAAGTGGATAATAATTTAATTATTATCTACTTTTTTTGACAATTTTTTTATTAAATTTTAAGAAAATTAATAATTTTGCAACAAAACCACTATTTATCCCGTCATATAAATATGAAGGAAAAATATAAGTAAAATTTAATTTATAGTAAAAATAATATTTTTTAATGTAGAAAATCAAAACTAAATATTGTAAGTTTAAATTTAAAGAATTTATATTAAAATGTCGATAACTAACTTAAAATAGTATAAGTTATAAAAAATAATCAGATTAAAATATAATTTATTTAAAAATTATGAGTAAAAATGTCTTTTTATACAATATATCTTCAATTATCTTTAAAAAGGAGTACAATAGAGATAAATTTGTTTTGTTAAAGGAGAAAGGAGGAATTTATAAAATTATTAATAGATAAATGAAGAAAAGTATTTAAATAGAGAACAAACTATAAGTTTAGTTTAAAATATAAGCTTAAAAGTGGTAATAAAATTTAAATAAATTATGATCTATTTTTTTCTACTTTTTTCAACTTTTTATTTAAATTGGCAATTTTAATATTATAATATAAAGTATAATTTAATGTTAAGTTATATATATGCAAATGAAATAAAAAATTATATATATTAGTATTTTATTTGTTACTATAAAATTTATAAAGTTAAACTTATGATAATTTTGTTGTAAAGGGTGGTAGAACTAATGAATAAAGTTTTAATTTATAGTAATGATTTATCTTTTTTAAAAGGATTAAATAATTATATAAGTAATATTAAAAATTTAGAAATACAAATGTGTACAAGCCTAAGTTTATTAAAAGAAAATTTGGAAAAAATAAGCTATATTTTAGTTATTATTGATACAAATAACGATATGGAAGCTATAAATTATAAATATCTTTCAAATTTACAAATAAATAATATAGTTCTTTTATATGATTCATTAGATAATATAGAAGAAAGTGTAATAAGTGATAAAAAATTTATATTAAAGGAAAGAAGTTTAGAAAATGTAAAAGCACTATTAAGCTATGATACTTCAGATGAAAATGATTCTTTTTTAGTTTTATATACAAAAAAGAGAATATTAAATGAAATAAAAGGACTGAAATTTGAAGTTACTAATATAGGAGTTCAATATTTAATTGATTGCATTTTACTTATAAAGTGTAATGATGCATTATATAATTTGGAAAAAGAGATATATCCAATAGTTGCTAAAAAATATAATGTAACATCTAATAAAGTAAAGTGGAATATTTATTCATGTATAAACAACATGTCTAGAAATAATAGCATGGAAAGAATTAATAGGTATTTGGGATTTTCGTATAATAGAACGCCAACACCTAAAGTTTTGATATTTACAATAGTAAATAAAATTTAATTTTATATTTTTTCAATTTAATCAAGTTTATAAAACAAATTATATTATTAATAGGAAGGGAGAACAATAATGAAGGATAGAACTTTAGTATTACTTATAATAATTGAGATATTAATTACTATAGGAACTGTATTAAATGACATTGAAGGACAAAAATATATTCAACAACAAATAGAGGATGCGAGAAATCAAAGGGCAAGTGATAATGTGTTTTTACTGTTTCCACAAGAGGAAGAGACTGTTTTAAAATGTGATAATGGAAATAATGATAAATATAAAACGTGTATACAAACGTATAGGGATATATTAAGAGATTTTTTTGGATATCAACTTCGATATGACGATTCATATATAAGTGATATATATTTAAAAAAGCAACAAGGATTATTATAAATAGTTGTAAGTAACTAAAAAAATATTTATAGTAATAAAATTATAACTTTTTATTAAATTTTTTATATAATATGAAACATTAATCAACCTTTTTTCGTCTATAAAGATAAAAGGGTGATTTTTGTTTATAGACAAAAAATCATTTATGTTATATAATTGAAGGAGGAAGATATATGAAAAACAAAATGAAAAGAATGACTTTAATTGCTTTAGGATTAATTACTTTTGTAGGAGGAAGTATTTTTGCAAGAACACCTACAATGCCAAATGATGTAAGATTTTCGCGTGGTGTTAGTAATTGTTGCTATTATATTGATTGGACTGCTTCAGGATATCAAAATCAGATTGTATCAGCATCAAATAATTGGGTTGATACAGGATATGGTTGGAATCCAATTTATATGACAGCGGTATCAAGTAACTATGCAACTCATATGGATTTTTATGGTAGAAATGCTGGAAGCGATAGTTACTTAAATAATAGTGTTGTTGGTTATACTAGTTTTTGGAATACAGATGGTAGTATGACTTCTCAAAAAGGACAGGTACCAACATATAATTACTTTTATACAGAAATAGTTTTTAACACAGATTTGTCTGAGTCATACGATTATAGAATTGCAAAACATGAAATGGGACATGCTTTTGGTTTGTTACATACAGAAGATAGATATAGTATAATGTATCCTACTTTATTTAATATGATGGTAAGTACTGTTCAACAAGGAGATCATGACGCTATAAATTATTTATATAATAGATAATAATATAAAAATTAACTTTTTTATAGATTTTATGGTATAATATTGACAGGGTGACTAAAAGTGAAGAAATTTGACAAAGAATTTATTAAGAAGGCCAGAAAAGGTGACAAAGAAGTATTTGCATTAATTTTTGATGATGAATATCAAAAAGAAATGTATATTTATGCTAAAAGTAAATTACAAAATAATGAGGACGCAAAAGATGCAGTTCAAAGTACTATTTTGGAAGCATATGAAAATATTCAGAATTTGCGTGATGATGAAAAATTTAAAGCATGGATAAGAAAAATATTAATGAATAAATGTAAAGATATTTATAGGCAAAAAGATATGCATAATCTATCTTTTGAAGAAGTTTTTGGAAATGATTATGTAGATATTAATGATGAATTTATAGAGATAGAAAATAATATAGATATATTTTCTTTAATAGACTATTTAAAAGATAAAGAAAAACAGATAATTATATTATACATAAATGGATATGATAACAAAGCAATATCTAAAATGTTAAAAATTAATGAAAACACTGTAAGAAGTAGCTTAATGAGAATAAAAAGAAAAATTAAATTAATGAGTGAGAGGATGGGATGAAAATGAAGGGAAAGATAGATGAAATATTAAAACAAAAATATGATGAGGTTGAAATACCTAAAGACATTTTTAATTTTGATGAGATTCTAAAAGATGCAAAACCTTTAAAAAGGAAAAATAAAAAGTTGAGAATAGTAGCTAGTTTAGTAGTAGTTGTTGTATTTGTTGCTTTTGGCGTATTTTTAGTCGTTAATAATTACAAACAAAATATGGTACCAGATACAATAATACAAGCAGATAATAATGAAGAAAATGAAAATGTACAATTACCTAGTTATGTCAAAGAAATTACGATAAAAGGAAAGGAATTAAATTCAACTATTTTTGAAAAAATATCTAATATTTATTCAATCGAAGTAGAAAATATAGAACAATATTCTACTAAGTATAACAAGTATGGAAATTATTCTTATCCAATAACTAAAGTTAAGGCTAAAGTAATTAACTGTTATAAAGGTAATAATGTGGATGAAATAGAATTTTGGATACCTGGTGGTGTTTGGAATTTAAGTCAGTTAAGGGAATCTAATCTAGAATATAATGAGGAAGAACTTAAAATAGATGATAATGAAAATATTAAAGTAAATTATTATGAATCTTTTAAAATTGCAAATCCAGAGGTTGGAAAAAGCTATATAACATGTTTATATGAAGAAAATGGAGAATTATATGCCAATAAAGGATCTGATTATGGATTTAAAGAATATAATGTTGATACAAATAAGGTTAATTTTGATGGTCAGTGGATAGAGTTAGATTTATATAATTATTTGAAATAATATTTTAAACACTTTAAATATTTTTTATATTTAAGGTGTTTATTTTTTGAATTAATATATTAAAACTACAAATACTATATTTGGGGTGATATCATGGCAAAAAAGCTTCAAAAAAAGAATATAGAGTATGAATTAGACATAGAAAGAAAAGACGCTAATAATCCAAATATGGAAAAATACGACTTTATTTTTCCTTTAAGCAATTTAACTTCAATTAATGAGCAAAAAGTAAAAGTAGAAGAGCTTACAAACATTACAAAAATAAAAAAAGGAAAGAAAAAATAATTATCAAAGTTTACACTGAATTGTTATATATTCTATAAATATAGTATAAATTAAAAGGTGCTAATTTGTATAATTATTAGCACCTTAAACTATTAAATCTTATATATTTTATAGTATACTTGAATTAAGTTAAAAATAGACAATATACTTAAAGTATAGCATCTATTTAAAAATTATCATAGAAAGTTTATTTTAGTTTACACAAACTAATCTACACACTCGACACCTCCTTTAGTTAAAGCAAGGTTATTATACTCTTTTACTTTTTAAATAGCAAACTTCTTTAACTCATTTTTTAGGTGGAGTTTTAGCTTTTAACAATTTGCCATAATAAAATTGGTTCATCGCAAAATAGTATTGGTTTTCTACTACCATTAATATCAAATTCTGTTAATATATTTTCTGATTTTATATCATATTTTCTTTTTAAGGTATGTATTAATTTTTTTAAAGATATAAATTCTTCTTTTTCGTATTTTCCATTTTTATTTAGAGTAAGCATAATAGATATACTTTTATCATCATAATTAATATTTCTACTGCAAATAGCTTTTTCTCTTTCAGGAATTATATTTAATATAGTTCCATTTATATCAATAATAAAATGACATGAAAATTCATTATCTTCTTTATATTTTAATTTTTCTATAATATTTCTATTCTTTAATGCACTAAATCCATTATATTTAGATGAAGTAATTATAATGTATTTTATTTCTTTCATTTTTTCAAATCTTCTTGTATTTAAACTTTTTGTTAAATAATATTTTTTTATATTCATAATTATCACCACAATATATTTTATGGTAATTAAATCGTTTTGTTAATATTCTTGACAACTTATTTTTCTTTGATATAATATTAGTTGTAAAAAGGAAGTGTTTAAATTGAAAATAGGAATAGTTGGATTACCTAACGTAGGAAAATCTACTCTTTTTAATGCTATAACAAAAGCAGGTGCAGAAAGTGCAAATTATCCGTTTTGTACTATAGAGCCTAATATTGGTATGGTTTGTGTACCAGATAAGAGAATTGATGTTTTATCTAAGATGTATGATACAGATAAATCTACTTATGCAACAATAGAATTTGTAGATATAGCTGGTCTTGTAAAAGGAGCATCAAAGGGAGAAGGACTTGGAAACAAATTTTTATCACATATTAGAGAAACTGATGCAATAGCACATGTAGTTAGATGCTTTAATGATGAAAATATAGTTCATGTTGACGGAAAAATTGATCCAATAAGTGATATAGAAACAATATCATTAGAATTAGTTTTTGCCGATCTTGAAACTTTGAATAAAAGAATTGATAGAGTTACAAAATTAACAAAATCTGGAGATAAAAAAGCAATAGCAGAACTAGAATTATTAAATAGAATTAAATCTCACTTAGAAGAAGGAAAACCCGTAAGAACTATGGATATGACAGTTGAAGAAAGAGATATTATAAAAGATGCTTTTTTCTTAACAGATAAAAAAGTTATTTATGTTGCTAATATATCAGAATCTCAACTTTCAAATAAAGAAAATGATCCTAATGTATTAAAGGTAAAAGAATATGCTAAAAATGAAGGTGCTGAAGTTATAACTTTATGTGCAAAGTTAGAGGAAGATTTGTCTGAGCTTGATGATGAAGACAAAGAACTATTAATGCAAGATTATGGTATAGATGAATCAGGACTAGATAAATTAATAAAAGCAAGTTATTCTTTACTTGGACTTATTTCTTTTCTTACTGCTGGAAAACAAGAATGTAGAGCTTGGACTATAAAAAATGGTACAAAAGCACCTCAAGCAGCTGGTAAAATACACTCAGATTTTGAAAGAGGTTTTATAAAAGCTGAAGTTGTATCGTATGACGATTTAATAAAGTATGGAAGTATGAATGCAACAAAAGAAAAAGGACTTGTCAGACTCGAAGGAAAAGATTATGTTGTTAAAGATGGAGATATAATATTATTTAGATTTAATGTATAAATGTAGTTAAAGAGTATCTAAATTTATTTGGATACTCTTTTTTAGTGTTTGTAAAACTATGCTTTACATAACAATAATTGTAGTACTTTTTTTGTGTATTTTTCTTGTTTTTTTTAACAAAAAAGCTTGACTTTTAATATCAAGTAGATTATAATAATAACTGTCCACAGTGATGTGGGTCTTTAGCTCAGTTGGTCAGAGCACTCGGCTCATAACCGAATGGTCCGGGGTTCGAATCCCTGAAGACCCACCATTTATATTTGGGTAGGTGCCCGAGTGGCTAAAGGGGGCAGACTGTAAATCTGTTGGCTTTCGCCTACGATGGTTCGAATCCATCCCTGCCCACCAATATAAATATTAAAATCTCAAGGTAAAAACCTTGAGATTTTTTTTACAAAAAAATAAATTCCAAGTTTTTCTTGGAATCTATTTTAATCTTTTTTTTCATTTATATCATCAAAATAATCAGCTAAATGAGTTATAGTTCCAGCTCCTATAGAAAGAACTATATCGCCAGGTTCTATAATCTCTTTTATTTTTTGAGCTGTTTTTTCTAAATTCTGTGTATAAATAGCTTTTTCTTTTTCTTTATTTATTAATTTTTCTATATCTCTTGAAGATACTGTACCGTCATCTTTTTCTCTTGCTGCGTAGATGTCCATTAATAATACAACATCAGCATCTTTAAAAGCATGAGAGAAATCGGTTAGTAATTCTTTAGTTCTAGAAAATGTATGTGGTTGAAAAGCTGCAATTATTTTATTATGTTCTTTTTGTTTAGCTGCTGCAAGTGTTGCTTTTATTTCTGTTGGGTGATGAGCATAGTCATCATAAAGCTCTACATTTGGAGCAATCGTCTTTTTAAATTCAAATCTTCTTTTAGCACCACAAAATTTACTTAGACTTTTTTGCATATCTTCAAATTTTATTCCATATGCTTGTGCAGTTGTTATAGCAGCTAAAGCATCATATACATTGTGAATACCAGGAACTGTTAAATAAAAATTATATGTATTACCATTTCTAGGATCTGTTACATCAAAAGAATAGAATCCCTTTATATTACAGCTAAAGTTTTTAGCATATATATATGCATCTGGATCACTAAGTGAAAACTTAAATATTCTAACATTTTTCTTTTGCAAATCGTCAATACAATCATCTAAAACTTCCATGCAATGTGTGTCATCTTGGTTAATTACTAAAATTCCGTTTTCAGGTAACATTAAAATAAACTTTTTAAAAGATTTTTTTATATCTTCAATATCTGAAAAATAATCTAAATGTTCTGCTTCAATATTTAATACTGTAGCACAGTGATGAGGAAAATTTAAAAAGCTATCTACATATTCACAAGCTTCAAGTATGAAATATTCAGAATTTCCAAGTCTATAGTTTGAATTATTTAATTTTTCATATTTTGATCCTACTTGAACATTTGGATCCATATTTGCATCTATAAATATAGATGATATCATAGATGTAGTAGTAGTTTTTCCATGTGTGCCACATATACATATAGGCCTTTTATAACTGCTTAAAAGTAATCCTAAAAATTTAGCTCTTTCATATGTGGGAATTCCTAAGCTCTTAGCTCTAACAAATTCTGGATCATGTTGATTTATTGCAGAAGTATATACAACAATATCAGCATCTTTTACTAGATCTGCATTAGAGCCAATATAAACATGTATATCATTTTTTTCTAATATATCTATCATATCACCATAATTTTTATCTGAGCCACTAACTTCAAATCCGTCC
This sequence comes from uncultured Clostridia bacterium, assembly GCA_944387375.1. Classification (GTDB taxonomy): domain Bacteria; phylum Bacillota; class Clostridia; order TANB77; family CAG-465; genus CAG-465. The sequence continues at coordinate 29,742 of CALXEQ010000003.1, read as the reverse complement.
TTTTTTAGTATTAATGCAATACCACTCATGCTTACTCCACCAATACCAATCATATGTATTTTATGTATATTCTTTAAAGCATCAAAGTCTTTATTCATTAATAGTCACATCCTTTTTTTACATTGTTTATTATACATTATTATAACCGATTAGTCAATGTAGGATAAAAAATTAGATATAATATGTATTATAAGCTTGAAAGTTGACAAAAAATGTTATATAATACCTGTGCGGAGGATAATGCAAATGATAATTGATAATATAATAGTAATAGTCGTAGCTATAATCTTAATAACATATTTATCAATCAATTATGTTAAAAAATATGCCCCAGGAAATTTAATATTAATATCTATCACAGCTTTTTCTTTGGGACTATATTTGCCGATAGTTTTTTATAATGTATATTTAAGAGTAAGATATCAAATACCACTTTCAATAGGTATATTTTTCTTACCATGTATATTTGCTATATTACAATATAATAATATTAACTTTGGTAAAAAATTATTATATAAAAGAGCACAAAAATATTATTTGAAACAAAAATATACAAAATGTATAGCTACATTACAAAAAATAATAAATACTCAAGGAATAAATAGTGAAAATTTATATCTATTAGCTAATTGCTTTTATGAAATACAAGATTATGAGAATGCAAAAGATATTTTATATAAAGTTTTAGAGTTAGATGATAAAAACTATAAAGCATATTTTAGGCTTGGAAATATATTAGAAAAAGAAGAGGATTTTGAGCCAGCAATAGATGTATATAAAAAAGCTATAGAAATTGATCCAACTTTTTATGATGCATATGAGGTGCTTGGAATTTTGCTTGCAAATAAAGGAGAATTTGAGCAAGCTGAGGAAGTATATAAAAAAGCATTAGATTATCATGTTGAGTCATATGAACTATTGTATAATTTGGCTATGATACAATTAGAGCTTGGCAAAACAAATGACGCAGAAAAAAATCTAGAATTTGCATTAGTTATTAATCCAGATATAAAAGAAGCAATTTATAGTTTAGGGAACATAAAATTGTTAAAGGGAAAATATAATGATGCTTTAAATTTATATAATGAAATAATAAAAGATGAAGAATATGGACTAAAAGCTTATTATAAAATTGCTATAATATATGTTACTAAAAATGAATTTGACAAAGCGATGAGTATTTTAGAATATTTGATTAATAATGATAGTAATTATATAAATATAATAGAAAACGAATTTGTATTTAATGCTATGAGGGCAAAAATAGACGAGTTTTTAAAAAATAGAAATGAAAAAATTAGTGAAGAGGAACTAGAAGAAAAAGAAGAGATTGAACAAAGAAAGAAAAGCAGAAAAAATTGGTTTTCTAAAGAAAATAAACAAGATGATAAAAAGGAAAGTATTTTATATGACGATATAGATATGACAAGAACAGGATTTAGAGTAGATAGTAATAAAAAAGAACAATAAATCTTGCAATATCTTTATAAATATTGTATAATAAAAGAGCAATGAAAATTGCTCTTTTTTGCCGATGTGCTGGAACTGGCAGACAGGAAGGTCTCAAACACCTTTGCTTTTAAAAGCGTGTGGGTTCGAGCCCCACCATCGGTACCATAAATACTCCATTAAGGAGTTTGTTTTATGCATGCGAATTTTGGAGTATGCATATTTTTGCTTTTAGGAGGTATTATGGAAAAAATAGTTGTTGAGGTTGGTTCTACATGTACAAAAGTAGATAAATTTGATGGAAATAATATAATACATTTAAATACAGTTCCAATTGAATTTAAAAGACACTTTAAGATTGAGAATAAATTGTATTCAAAAGATATACAAAAACTTATATCTCTTGTAAATAGTATAAAATCAAATAATATATTTGTATGTGGTACTAGTGTGTTTAGACAATTAAAGGATAGTGAAAAAAATGATTTTTTAGAGTATTTTAAAAATAAGACAGGAATAGAATTTAATATAATATCATCTGAAAAAGAAAATGAATATACTGTATTTGGTGCTACTAAATTTGTTAAAGAGGCAGTTGTTTTTGTTGGTGGAGGTGGCTCAACAGAAATTTCATATTTTAATAATGGAATAAAGCAGATGTGTAATAATAAAATAGGTGTTATGGATATTTTAAATGAATATCCAGACTTGGCAAATGATTATGCAACAACAAGTTTAGAAGAAATTGAAGAATATATAAGTAGCAAAATAACCGTTCCAGACATTAAATCTGATATTTTAATCCTTGCTGGAGGTGGACATGAATATTTTGCAAGAAATTCTGGAATAAGATTTTTTGAAAATAGTTTATATAATGATAAAATGGCACCAATAATGATGGATATAAATACTAGAATAGAAGATACTAGAAAATATTATACGAAAATTTCATTGGATAATATAAGGAAGAGAGTAGCCGAACCAGATTGGTGGTATGCAACAAGAGCAATGTGTGCTTTTGTTTTAGTTGTAGCTGAAAAAATAGGAGCAAAATATATAGTTCCTACAGATATTTCTATGATACATGGAATAGTAAATAAAAAGGAGGAGTGATATGAAAAATAAAAGTATAGCTAAAATAATTTTTTCTTTTTTAATATTAACAGTTGGGTGTGTAATTGCAGCATTTTCTATAGGTGCAATTTTAATACCTAATTTAATTTTAGATGGTGGTGTAAACGGTATTTCTATTATGGCATCACAACTTACAGGGATTTCAACAAGTATTTTTATAATTGTATTAAATATACCTTTTTTAATAATAGGATATAAAAGCTTAGGAAAAGAATTTGTATTTAAAGCACTTTTTGCAATGCTTGTATTTTCTGGTGTACTTTATTACACAGAAACATTACATATTGGGATAGAAGATAAGCTTCTTGCAACTATTTATGGAGGATTACTTTTAGGATTTGGAGTAGGTCTTGTAATACGATATGGGGGATGTCTTGATGGAACAGAAATTGCAGCTATAATTTTAAGTAAAAAAAGTAATTTTTCTGTTGGTCAAATTGTTTTAATATGTAATGTATTTATATATGGTACTGCAGGATTTTTATTCGGATTTGATAGGGCATTATATTCTTTACTTACATATTTTATAACATTTAAGGTAATAGATTTTGTATCTGAAGGACTAGAACAAGGAAAAGCAGCTTTAATTATAACAAATCAGAGTGCAAAGGTTGCAAAAGATATTTATGAAAAACTTGGTAGAACAGTAACTTCATTTGAAGGAAAAGGCATGATAAATGGTGAGACAATGATACTTTATTGTGTTATAACAAGACTTGAACTTACGGAACTTAGAAATATAGTAAATGCAGATGATGTTCAAGCTTTTGTAACGGTAATTGATGTATCAGAAATAATAGGATCACATATAAAGAAAAAGCCACAAATAGGAGGATAGCATAAACGCTATCCTCATTTTAATTGTATAGTATTGATTATTATAGATTCTTCATTTTTACCTATTTCTTCTAATGATATTTCATCTATAATTGTTTCAAATTCATAATTAAAATCTTTTAAGTTATCTATGTTATTTGCCTTACCTAATGTAATATGTGGAATATATTCTATATCTTTTTTAAAGTGTGTTGGTAGAATATTGTTATATATTTTATCATGTAAATCTATTATATTTTCTAAGCCAATTATACAATTTAAAAATATGAAATTATCATCAGACAAAGATAGACCTTCAAATTTTACATTAAATTTTTTAGTATCTTTTATCAATTCTTTAAGCTTTATATATAAATCTTCATTACTTATATTGTCTGTAAAAGGAAATACAAGTGTAATGTGTGGTGGAATAATGTTATATAATCTATCATATTTTTTTCTTATACTTTGCATTAGTTCTATATTGTTGAATTTTGGAAAAATTAAAATATCTCTTTTCAAAATAATCACCTAAAATAATTATATAATATAACAATTTAAAAAACAATAAAAATGCATTTGCTAAAAGTGTATAAACTATATATTTTATCACAAAAAAATAATGTAATCAATCAATTTAAACTAAAAAAAATAATTAAATGTAAAAGTTTAAAAAATCCCGAAAAATGGCTTAAAAAAACAATTTTTTTTAATTTAAACTCTTGAAAAAAGCTTGTATGTGATATAAAATAATGGTTGTAAAAATAAGGAGGTATTTTTTATGGAAGTAAAACTTGGAATTAACGGATTCGGTAGAATCGGAAGACTTGTGATGAGAGCATCACTAGAAAGAGAGGACGTAGAAGTACTTGCAATTAATGATCCATTTATTGATGTAGAATATATGAAATATATGCTTACATATGATACAATTCATGGAAAATTAAATGCAAAAGTAGAAGTAGTAGATGGAAATTTAGTTGTAAATGGAAAAACTGTTAAAGTATATAACTGCAAAGAGCCTAGTGAAATTCCTTGGAAAGAAGCTGGAGTTGAATATGTAGTTGAATCTTCTGGTGTATTTACAACTACAGAAAAAGCATCAGCACACTTTGCTGGTGGGGCTAAAAAAGTTATTATATCTGCACCTTCTAAAGATGCACCTATGTTCGTAATGGGAGTTAACCAAGATAAATATACAAAAGACATGAATGTTGTATCTAACGCTTCATGTACTACTAACTGTCTAGCACCTTTAGCTAAAGTTATAAATGATAACTTTGGAATCAAAGATGGTTTAATGACAACAGTTCACTCTGTAACTGCTACTCAAAAGACAGTTGACGGTCCGTCTAAAAAAGATTGGAGAGGTGGAAGAGCTGCAACATATAATATAATACCATCATCAACAGGAGCTGCAAAAGCAGTTGGTAAAGTTATACCATCATTAAATGGAAAATTAACTGGTATGTCATTTAGAGTACCAACACTTGACGTTTCAGTTGTAGATTTAACTTGTAATCTAGAAAAACCTGCAACATATGAAGAAATTGTTGAAGCAGTTAAAAAAGCATGTGATGGTGAATTAAAAGGAATAATGACTTGGACAGATGAAGATGTTGTTTCTTCAGATTTCATCCATGACAGTCATACATCAATATTTGATGTTAAAGCTGGTATACAACTTACAGATACATTTGTAAAACTTGTATCATGGTATGATAATGAGTGGGGTTATTCAAATAAAGTTTTAGATTTAGCACAACACATGGCCCAAGTAGATAATCAATAATATATTAATAAGCTGGTTACTTGGGTTTATGTGACCAGCTTATTTTTAAGAACGGAGGATATATATGTTAAATAAAAAAACAGTAAGAGATGTAGAGGTATCAGGAAAAAGAGTACTTGTAAGATGCGATTTTAACGTACCTCTAGATAAAGAAGATCCTAGTAAAATAACTAGTGATAAAAGAATAGTAGAATCTTTAAAAACAATAAAATATTTAATTAATGCTGGAGCAAGAGTAATATTGTGTTCACATTTAGGAAAAACAGGACAAAATAAAAGCTTAGCGCCAGTAGCTAAAAGATTATCTGAATACTTAGAAAAAGATGTTCCTTTGCTAAAAGATATTGTATCAGATAGCACAAAAGAGTTTGTTATGAATATGGAAGATGGTGATGTTTGTTTACTTGAAAATACAAGAATGTATGAGGAAGAAGAGAAAAATGATGCTGAATTTTCAAGAAAACTCGCTTCACTTGCTGAAATATTTGTAAATGATGCTTTTGGAAGTGCACATAGAGCACATGCTTCAACAGAAGGAGTTACACATTATTTACCTTCAGTTGCTGGATTTTTAATTGAAAAAGAAATAGCAGCATTAGATGGAGGAATAAATAATCCTAAAAGACCATTAGTTGCAATTGTTGGTGGATCAAAAGTATCAAGTAAAATAGCTGTCTTAACAAACCTATTAGATAAAGTAGATTCATTACTAATAGGTGGTGCTATGATGTTTACATTTGTAAAAGCACAAGGTGGTAATATAGGCAAATCTTTATGTGAAGATGATAAAATAGAAGTAGCAAAAGAGATTATAAAAAAAGCAGAAGAAAAAAATGTTAAATTTGTATTACCTATAGATGTAGTTGTAGCAGATGAAATGTCAGAGGTATCTAATACTTTTGTTTGTAAACCAAATGAGATTCCTGATGATTATATGGGATTAGATATTGGACCAGAAACATTAAAACTATTTAAAGATGAAATTGCAACTGCTGGAACAGTAGTATGGAATGGACCTGTTGGAGTATTTGAAATAAATAAATTTGCTGTTGGAACTAATGAAATTGCAACTGCTATGGCTCAAAGTGAAGCTGTAACTATAATAGGTGGTGGAGATAGTGCAGCAGCAGTAGAAAAAGCTGGACTTTCTGAGCAAATGAGTCATGTTTCTACTGGTGGTGGAGCATCTTTAGAGCTTATGGAAGGTAAAAAATTACCAGGAATAGAAGCTTTAGAAGATAAAGATGAATAGGAAGGAAGTTTTTTATGAGAAAGAAAATAATTGCTGGAAATTGGAAAATGAATTATTGTGTTAATAAAGCAGAAGATTTTGTAGAAGAGATAAAGGATAGAATAAATACTGATGAAGTAGATGTAGTTTTATGTCCAAATTTTGTATCACTTGATAGAGTAAGTGAAGCAATATACGATACAAATATAAAGCTTGGAGCACAAAATGTGTATTTTGAAGATAAGGGTGCTTATACAGGAGAAACTTCAGTTGATATGTTAGCAGCTGTAGGTGTTAAATACTGTATAGTAGGTCACAGTGAAAGAAGACAATATTTTGCTGAGACAAATGAAATTGTAAATAAAAAAGCAAAAAAATTACTAGAAAAAGATGTGTCACCTATTGTTTGTGTTGGTGAAACTCTAGAAGAAAGAGAAAGCAGTAAAATGTTTGATGTAGTAAAAGAGCAAGTTGAAAAATCTTTAGATGGAATAGATAAAGATATGATTGCAAAAAAGGTTGTAATAGCTTATGAACCAATATGGGCTATTGGAACTGGAAAAACTGCAAGTGCAGAACAAGCAAATGAAATGTGTAAGTATATAAGAAAAGTTGTATCTGATATGTATGATGAAAAAACAGCAGAACTTGTTAGAATACAGTATGGTGGAAGTGTAAAACCTAATAATGCAAAAGAAATATTAAATATGAGTGATATTGATGGAGCTTTAGTAGGCGGAGCAAGTTTAACTAATGATTTTGTAGCTATTGTAAATTATGATTAATGATGATATAATAGTAATGCTGTAAGCAAGAAAGTGAAGGTTTTTGATATGAAAGATAGACAATATTTACTTATGATTATGGATGGGGTTGGTTTAAATGATGAAGAAAAAGGAAATGCTTTTAAACTAGCTAATACACCAAATTTAGACAGATTAACTATAAAATATCCTAATACATATATTAAGACTAGTGGAATGGCAGTAGGTCTTCCAGAAGGTCAAATGGGAAATTCAGAAGTAGGACACACTAATATTGGTGCAGGAAGAATAGTATATCAAGAATTAACAAGAATTACAAAAGAAATTGAAGATGGCAATTTTTATAATAATGAACAATTAAAATATGCTATGGAAAATGTAAAAAAGAATAATTCTACATTACATTTACTAGGACTTGTATCAGATGGTGGAGTTCATTCACATATAAAACATTTATATGCATTACTTGAAATGGCAAAAAGGGAAAATGTAAAAAATGTATATGTACATGCTATACTTGATGGAAGAGATACTCCTCCAACATCAGCTGTAGACTATATAAAGCAACTTGAAGAAAAAATGAAAGAGCTTGGAGTTGGAAAAATAGCTACAATATCTGGTAGATATTATGCAATGGATAGAGATAATAGATGGGAAAGAGTAAAACTTGCATATGACGCAATGGCTTTTGGTAAAGGACAAGATTTTAAAATAGCACAAAAAGCAATAGAAACATCATATGAGGCACAAGAATTTGATGAGTTTGTAAAACCTGTAGTTTTAACAGATTCAGAAGATAATCCACTTGCAACAGTAAATGATAATGATTCTATTATTTATTTTAATTTTAGACCAGATAGAGCAAGAGAGCTTACAAAAGCTTTCATACTAGATGGGTTTAATGAATTTGAAACAAAAAAAATAAATAATTTAGTGTTTGTAACTATGACACAATATGATGAGACAATAAAAAATGCTTTGGTAGCATATAAACCACAAGTTTTGGTTAATACTTTTGGAGAGTATATTTCTAAAAAAGGATATACACAGTTAAGAATAGCTGAAACAGAAAAATATGCTCACGTAACATTTTTCTTTAATGGAGGAAAAGAAGAGCCATATCCTGGTGAAAAAAGAATATTAATTAATTCACCAAAAGTTGCAACATATGATTTAAAGCCTGAAATGTCTGCATATGAAGTAACAGATAATTTAATTAAAGTAATAGAAGAAAAATCATGTGATGTAATAATAGTAAATTATGCAAATGGTGATATGGTAGGACACACTGGAAATCTTGAAAAAGCAATAGAAGCTGTTGAAGCGTTAGATAAATGTGTTGGAAGAGTAATTTCTAAGATAGAAGAAGTTGGTGGAGAAGCATTAATAACTGCAGATCATGGCAACTGTGAGCAAATGCTAGATTTAAAAACAGGTGAGCCTATAACATCACATACTACATTTGATGTACCATTAATTGTAGTATCAAACAGAGTAAAATCTTTAAATTCTGGTAGACTTTGTGATTTAACTCCTACACTTTTAACTATGATGGGAGAAGAAATACCAGAAGAGATGACTGGAGTATCACTTGTTGAATTAAATTAATTTAGGAGGGGAAGATATGAATTTTTATGAAGATGAATTAGATAATGAGAATGAACAAAAGGAAGAGCAAGTAATATTCATGTGCTCTAAATGTGGATTTATGTATAATTTATCTAATCCACCTAAAAACTATCTTCCTTTTAATTACTATGTGTCAAATTCTGACCCGTCTATGATCAAATGTCCAAGATGTGGTAAGAAAGTAAAATTTGAAACTGTATCTGAGGAAAAATACAAAGAATATGTAAAAAAACAAGAAAAGAAAAAGCAGGAAGATGAAGCTAAAAAGCAGGAAAAGAAAAGACAAAGAACAATTTCTGTTATAAAAGATGAAATAAGTGGTCTTGCAAAAGATTTAAAGGACAAGCTTTTTAGTAATAAAATAACATCTAAAAGATTTGTTGCAATCTTTGTATATGCATCTAGAAATATAGTTAGAAAGTATAATAACATAGTTAATATAGATTGGATTGATTTTAGAAAGAATATATATGAGATATCTGATGGTATACTTGAGTTATATAAAGAGCAAGAAAAAACAGAAGATATAATACAAGAATATCAAGATGATATAGAACAAGACGAAGTATATAAAGAAGAAATTAGTAAATTCTTAGAATTAGAACACGATATCGAAGATATAGATGAAGTTGAAGAAAAAGAGAATGAGCTTGAAAAGATAAATAAAGATATAAACAAAAAAGAATATAAAAAAGAAATTGAGGAAAAATATCAAAAAAGAAAAAATGAATCATTGCAAAAAAGAGAAGAAAAAGAAAGAAGTAAAAAGCTACAAGATCTTTTGTAGTTTATATAAAATATAAGGAGGAATTTTAAATGAAACAATACTTACAAATAGAATCAGTTTATGCAAGAGAAATACTTGATTCAAGAGGAAATCCAACTGTAGAAGTTGAAGTAATAGTTGATGGAGGATATGTTGGAAGAGCAGCAGTTCCATCTGGAGCATCTACAGGTGCTTTTGAAGCAGTAGAGCTAAGAGATGGAGATAAGTCTAGATATTTAGGAAAAGGAACTCAAAAAGCAGTAGATAATGTTAATGACATCATTGCTCCAGAAATTGAAGGAATGAATGCTTTAGATCAAGTAGAAATTGATGAAGCTATGATTGCTCTTGATGGAACACCAAATAAAGGAAAATTAGGTGCAAATGCAATTTTAGGTGTATCAATTGCAGTAGCTAGAGCAGCTGCACAAGCTTTAGGAGTAAGTTTATATAATTATTTAGGTGGAGTTAATGCAAAAGAATTACCTGTACCTATGATGAATATATTAAATGGTGGAAAACACGCAGATAACACTGTAAATATTCAAGAGTTTATGATTATGCCAGTAGGAGCTGAAAGTTTTAAAGAAGCTTTAAGAATGTGTGCAGAAGTATTCCACAATTTAAAATCTGTATTAAAAGCAGAAGGTCTTGCTACATCTGTAGGAGATGAAGGTGGATTTGCACCAAACTTATCATCTGATGAACAAGCTTTTCAATTTATTGTAAAAGCAATTGAAAAAGCTGGATATAAACCAGGGGTAGATTTTAAACTTGCAATTGACGCTGCAGCTACAGAAATGTATGATGAAGCTAAAAAAGCAGGAAAAGAAGGATGCTATTATTTCTGGAAAACAGATAAAATGTATACTAGAGAAGAAATGGTTGCTTTCTGGGAAGATATGGTATCTAAATATCCTATTATTTCTCTTGAAGATGCACTTGCTGAAGAAGACTGGGATGGTTGGAAATTACTTACAGAAAGACTTGGTGCCAAAGTTCAACTTGTTGGTGATGATTTATTTGTTACTAATACAGAAAGACTTGCAAAGGGAATTAAACTTGGTGTTGCAAACTCAATTTTAATTAAATTAAATCAAATTGGAACAATTACAGAGACTTTAGATGCTATAAAAATGGCAAATAGAGCTGGATACACAGCAGTTGTTTCTCATAGATCTGGTGAAACTGAAGATACTACTATAGCTGATCTTGTTGTAGCAATGAACGCTGGTCAAATAAAGACTGGAGCTCCATCAAGAACAGATAGAGTATGTAAGTATAATCAATTAATGAGAATTGAAGAAGAGTTAGGATCTGCTTCTCAATATAACGGAGAAAATGTATTCTTCAATATCAAAAAATAATAATAAATGTAAAAAATAATACCTTCGTTTTTGAAGGTATTATTTTTTTAGAAAGTTTCTATTTTTTTAAGCTTCATATTCAAATTGTTTAATTTTTCAATAAAAATATCTTTTGAATAAGGAAATTCATCAGCATCCGAATAAGTATCATCATATGAAGATATAATATAATCTAGATATTCTATATTTTTTAGAATTTCTCTTCTTTGAATAGACTTTTCAATAAGAAGATTATATTTTCGTTCTACTTTATATGATTTGTGATATCCGTAGTTCTCTCATTTTCTTATCCATGTTTTGTGCTGCTTTTTCTTTTAATAAATTGGCCATTTTTAAATCTACAAATCCAAATACTATAGCTTTATGTATAGATTTAGATATATGACTTGCAGAACAATTATAGTCTGTAGCTAATTTATCCATAGAAATATTATCGTAAACATATCTTTTACATATGTTAATTATGTCATATTTAGTTAATTTACTTCTCATATTATACCTCCTAATATTAATTTCTAAGTATAAAATGTAAGCTATATTTAAATTATATCATGAGATATTATATGAGTCAATAGAATGAGTTGACATAATTTAAGAAAAATGGTATAATTTAAATGTGTTAAAAATATTAAAAGGCAAGGACTAATGTTTGCTAGTTAAAGCCTTAAATTAAAGGAGGAGATATTATGAAAAATATCGCAAGTTTTATTATTTTAGGAGTAGCTTTAATTATTTTAGTGTTTGGTGTAACACTTGGGTTAGCTACTAAAAATTCAAAAGAGGAGGTAACTCCCAAAGAAGAGGTAAACTCTCGGAAATGTTTTAGAAATTATTTCAAAAGAGAAAAAATACTTTGAAGAGTATAAGGAAGAATTTTATGAAGTTACAGTAAAAAATGTAAGTGGTAAAAATTTAAAAAGAGTAACATTTACATTTAATGATGAGGGAAATTATGAGATTTATGAATTAAAACCTAATGATATATATAAAATAAATTCTTTCACAAATGATGATAATTTCAAATTTAAAGTAGTTTCTATAGATTATGAAATTCCAAATTATATTGGAAAAGAAGTAGAGATTACAGCAAAGGTAGAAGGCAATAAAGTATTAGGGGTTGTAAAAAATATTTCTCAAAGACAAATTTATCCTAATCAAATAATCATGTTATTTAATGATAATACAGACGGAAGTGTAGTTCAAAGAACACTAGAATACGCAGGCTGTCGTGATGAAGGAAGAGTTATTGATTCAGGTGAAGAATTTGACTTTGAAATGGAAATTCCTGAAAATACTAGATTTATTGCACAAAAAGGAATAACATTTAAATATTCAGGTTTAGATTTTAGAGAGTATTTAATATATACTCAATATGATAATTTAAAGATGTAATTTAATTTACATCTTTTTTTATTCCTTATTTTTATTTAATTGATAATTATATTAATGTATGGTATTATACTTATATGTAAAAGAGGTATTGTTATGAAAATTGCTATAGTATATAAAAGTTTAACAGGAAATACAAAAATTATTGCAAAATCAATTAAAGAGGCTTTACAAAAACAAAATATAATATATTTTGGAGAACCAAAAGATAATATAGATGCTGATGTATATATTGTAGGGTCCTGGACAGATAAGGGAGATGCTACAGAAGAAATAAAAAAATTTTTACTTAGTTTAGAAAATAAAAAAATAGCATATTTTGGCACAGCAGGATTTGGTGGTAGTAATGAGTATTATATAAAGTTATTTAATAGGGTAAAGAGTTATATAAAAAAGTCAAATAAAATAATAGGATATTTTTATTGTCAAGGAAAGATGCCAGAAAAAATTAGACAAAAATATGAATATCTCATCAAAGAACATCCAGATGATAAGAATATTAAGATTAGTATAGATAATTTTAATAAAGCTCTAACTCATCCAGATTTAAATGATATTGAAAATGCAAAAAAATGGATAAAATCAATTTTAGAGGTATAGTATGAAGAAGAAAAATATTTTACTAATTATATTATTAATTATTTTTAGTATTTGTGTAGTGAGAATAGAATTTCAAAATGATACATTTTTTTCAATTGCAGTAGGAAGACAGATAATGGATACTGGTATTGACATGCAAGAGCATTTGACATGGCATGAGGGATTTACTTATACATATTCACATTGGTTATACGATTTGATTAATTTATTTTTATTTAATTTAGCTGGATTTAAAGCAATTTATGGTTTTGTAGTATTGATGACAATTATAACGTCCATCACACTATTTACTGTACTTAAAAAGTTAAATAAAAATTCTTATATAATCCCTTTTATAATGACAATAGTTGTAATAATTTTAGGTAATCAATATTTTGCTGCAAGAGCTCAAATAATGAGTTATGTATTATTTATATTAGAAGTATATTTTATTGAAAAATTATTGGATACAAATAAAAAAAGATATATTGTAGGTCTTATAATTATTCCTATAATAATAGCAAATGTCCATGCTGCTATGTGGATGTTATATTTAGTGTTTTTTCTACCATATTTTGCAGAAGCATTTTTTAAATTTATTGGAACTAAAGCTAAAAATGAAAGATTGATAAAAAGGCTTACTAAAAGAATAGAAAATGAAAAGGATGAACAAGTAAAGGAAACGTTAAAAGAAAGATTAAATAATGTTAAAAAAGAGTTTGAATTATATAAAGAAAATTTAAAAAATAAGGAGTCTAAAATATTTATTAAAGATCATAAATATATAAAAACACTTATTATTGTATTTATTATAACAATATTTACTGGACTTTTGACACCAATAGGTGATACACCATATACATATATATTAAAAACAATGGGTGGAATATCACCTCAAAATATAAGCGAGCTTAGAGCAGTAATTCCAATAGTAGATATAAGTTTTTTATTATATATAGTTATAGCTATTTTGTGCGTTGCATCTTCAAAAGTAAAAATAAATTTAGCTGACGGATTTATGATGTTAGGTCTTATATTTATGTCTATGTATTCGGTAAGATGTATAGCATATTTATTATTTATTGGTGCTATACCACTTACAAGACTTATATTTAGTTATATGAGTAATTATGAGTATAATGTCTTAGATATTATTTATGAGAAATTTGTAGAAAAAAAACTTATACTAAAAGCTTTTTTTGCATTTTATATGATAGTAGTTGCACTTTCTGTATTTAGTGAAATAAATTTAGGTAAGAAATTTGTAAATGAAAAATCTTATCCTGTGGAAGCTAGCGAGTATATATTAGCAAATTTAGATATAAAAAGTATGAGGATATTTAATGGATTTAATTATGGAAGCTATTTAGAATATATGGGAATACCTGTATTTATAGATTCTAGGTCAGAGATGTATACAGAACAATATAATGATACAACAGTATTTCAAGACTTCGTAGATGTTGAAAAAGGTAGAAAGACTTATATTGAAATATTTAATAAATATAATATAACGCATGCATTACTTCCAAAAAATAATATAGTTACAAGATATATAGTAAATGATTCAAATTATAATTTAATATATGAAGATAATAATTTTGTATTATATGAAAAAATATAATATATATTAAAATTGGGGAGGAAAATTGTATGATAGAAATAAAAAATGTATCAAAATCTTATATAAAAGGAAAAAAATCAGTAGATAATTTGAATTTAGATATTAAAGATGGTGAGATTTTTGGCTTTTTAGGTCCAAATGGAGCGGGAAAAACTACAACTATTAGGATGATAACTGGAATATTAGATATTGATGAAGGAGATATATTAATAGATGGAATGAGTATAAAGACATCCCCTTTGGAGGCTAAAAAGAAATTTGGATTCGTACCGGATAGTCCAGATATGTTTTTAAAGCTTAAAGGTATAGAATATTTAAATTTTATGGCAGATATTTATGAAATTTCCAAAGAAAAAAGATTAAAAAAAATAGAAGAAATCACTAAAAAGTTTGAAATATATGATGAATTAAATAATCAAATTCAAAGTTATTCTCATGGAATGAGACAAAAAATAGTAATATGTGGAGCCCTTCTATCTGAGCCTAAAAACTGGATATTAGATGAACCTATGACAGGATTAGATCCAAAATCATCTTTTGATTTGAAGGAAATGATGAAATCACATGCAAAATCTGGAAAAACTGTTTTCTTTTCAACTCATGTATTAGAGGTGGCAGAAAAATTATGTGATAGAGTAGGAATTATAAATAATGGAAAATTAGTATTTGTGGGTACGTTTGAACAATTGAAAGAAAGATTTAAAGAAGAGGGAACATTAGAAGAATTATTTTTAGAGATAACAGAAAAGTAATTAAGTATTGGAGATATAACTATGAATAAAATAATAAATTTAACAAAATTTTTTTTAAAAACAGCTTTTTCAAATATGAATACTAAGTTGGGAATGCCAAGTAGAAAAAATAAAATAATTTCTAAAATATTATATTTAATATTATTTTTATATTTAACTACAATAATAGTGCTTTTTAGTAGTGGAATGGTTGAATCTTTAAAGATAATAAATCAGCAAGAAATTTTTATAGGACTTATATTATTGCTAGTAACAACTTTTTGTGTTATTCAGACTATTTTTTCTAGTATTAATATTTTCTATTTTACAAAAGATAATGAATATATTTTACCATTGCCACTTAAACCATATGAAATTATTTTAGCTAGGACTAATGTTTTAATATTAACAGAATATATTATAACTGCTTTAATAGGATTTATACCACTTGTAGTTTATGGGATTATTACTAATATGGGGATATCATATTATTTACTTATGTTTATATTGTTAATACTAGTACCAGTCTTACCAATATTACTTGTAAGTATTATTGTAATGATAATAATGAGTTTTGCTAAAATCACTAAAAATAAGAATAAGTTTCAGCTAATAGCAACTATTTTAGTATTAGCTATAGTTATTGGTATTTCTTTATCAACAACTAAATTACAAGATAATGTAACAAATGAACAATTAGCTAATATGTTGGTAGAGGCAAATGGAATGGTCGATTTACTAAAGGGTTATTTTCCTACTTTAGATTATGCTATAGTATCTTTAACTAGTGATTCTTCATATGTTGCTTTATTTGAAGTTTTAAAAATTTTAATACTTACAATAATTGGAACTTTTGCATATATTTTTATAGCTCAAAAAATCTATTTTAAAGGATTAGTTGGAAATTTATTTAGTAGTTCAAAGAGAAAAACTGTTAAAATTGATGAAAAAAAATATAAAGATAGTAGGCTATATAAAAGTTATATAGCTAAAGAATTTAAATGTTTAATAAGAAATCCGATATTTTTTCTGCAATGCTTATTGCCAGCTGTTTTAATTCCTATATTAATGATAGCACTAGTAGTGTTGGAGATGAAAAATTATAATACATCTCTAATTAATGAACAACTAAAAAGTTTCAATACAAACACATATATAATCGCATGTGTAATTTTGAGCGTTATACAGTTTTTTTCAATGTTTATATATATATCTATTACAGCAATATCAAGAGATGGTAAAAATGCAGTATTTATGAAATATATACCAGTATCTTTGTATAAGCAATATATATATAAATGCATACCTAACATTTTAATGGGAACTATTACTACAATAATATCTATAGTTACAGCAAATATTATATTACATTTAGATATTATAATGATTGTATTACTGTTTATATTATCTACTATAATTAATATAGTTAATAGTATAATTTTAATAATTATAGATTTAAAAAGACCAAAACTCGAATGGGATTCTGAATATGCAGTAGTAAAGCAAAATTTTAACTTGATTTTTCCAATGTTAACATCTATGGCTACAATATTAATAATTGCATTATCTGGAATTTTTATGGCTAATATTAATGTATATGTTGGTATTATAATTCTAACGTTAATTTTTATAGTTATATTATATTTTGTTAATATGTATTTATATAAAAATCAAAATAATTTAGCAAATAAAATCATGTAAGGATTGGAGGTGAATGGATGCATATAGAAAAAATAGAAAATGATTTAGGTGATGCTTTAGATTTAGTATGGAAAGTGTTTTTAAAATATGAGGCATCTTTTTATACAAAAGAGGGAATAGAAACATTCCATAAATTTATTAGTGATATAGATAAAATGAAAACATTAACTTTTTATGGAATGTATGATAACGAAAAAATAATAGGTGTTATAGCTACAAGAAATAACGGAAATCATATTACATTATTTTTTGTCGATGGTAATTATCATAAAAAAGGTATAGGAACAAAGTTATTTGAAAAAGTAATAGAAAATTCTACATCTAGAGTAATCACTGTAAATTCATCAGTGTATGCAGTAGAAGTATATCATAAACTTGGATTTGTAGATATTGATACAGAGAAAATAGAAAATGGAATAAGATTTACGCCAATGAAAATTATATTAGAATAAAGTAGGGGGAATATGGTTATGGGTAAAAAGAAAATTATATTTATTGTTATAGGAATAATTATTTTAGTTTTATTAGGAATATTTGGATATATGGTAGTAGATGAAATGAATCAAACAAATAAATTGATAGTAGAGGTAGATGAAATATCTCAGATGTTTAATCAAACAAGTATAGATTATGATGCAATAGAACAAAAACTTACAACAAATGTTTCAAAAGGAGATTATTTGGTAGTTGAAAAAGCTGTTAAACAATATTTATCTGATGGTTTAACTTCAATGAAAGAACTACAAGAAATAGTAGATGATGATAGAATTACAACATTATTGACAATAGAAAATTATAGTGAAGATGGTCCAGATTTTGTAAATACTAAAGAATATATTCAAAATACAAGAACAACTTTAGAAAATCTTAAAAATCAATTTATTTCATATACTACTCAAGAAAAGATGGATGAGTATATAAGTGATAAAGGTTTAGATGAGTATTATATAGAGCTATATAATGAACTTATGGGTGGAGATAAGATAATGCAATCGGATATAGAAGAATTAGAAAGCTCACTAGATAGTATTATAAATATGTTAAATAATACAGAGATAGTAATAGATTTCTTAATTGAAAATAAAGATTCTTGGCAAGTACAAGGAGAAAATATTATGTTCTTTTCAAATGAACTAGTAAATGAGTATAATGAACTTACATCAAATATATATTAATTAAAGTAAAAAGGTGAATAAATTTAATTCACCTTTTTTGTATAAATATGTAGATAAGTAGCTTAAATAAATAGATATATTTTGTTGTTTAAAGAGGCTAAAAGTGATATAATTATATAGCATATAGCATGCATTTTAAATATGTGAAAATATTTATATTATATTTTAGGAGGAAAGTATGTCTTCAGGTACTGTATTTTTTTGTAAAGAATGTGGATATGAGTCAGCAAAATGGCTTGGAAAATGTCCAGGATGTAATAGTTGGAATAGTTTTGTAGAAGAGAGAGTTAATAAAAAAAGTAACTCTAAGACAAATTTAGGTTATTCAAAAAACTTTTCAAATAATAATATTGTAAAAAAGTTAAATGATATTATTGTAAAAAAAGAAGTAAGATTAAATACAGGCTTTGAAGAATTAAATAGAGTATTTGGTGGAGGAATTGTTGAAGGTTCTTTAAATTTAATAGGTGGAGAGCCTGGAATTGGAAAATCTACTTTAATAATGCAAGTATGTTCAAATTTATCTGAAAATGGATCAGTTTTATATATTTCTGGAGAAGAGTCAGAGACTCAGGTTAAATTAAGAGCAGATAGACTTAAAGTAGAATCAGATAATATATTGTTTTTTAATGAAACTAATATAGATAATATAGAACAAAAAATAGATGAAATTTCTCCTAAATTTTGTATAGTAGATTCGATTCAAACAATGTATGATGAGCAAATAAGTTCTACTCCTGGAAGTGTTTCTCAAGTTAAAGAGGTAACAGCAAGACTTATGTATCTTGCAAAACATAAAAGTATAACTACAATAGTCATTGGGCATGTAACAAAAGATGGAGTAATAGCAGGGCCAAGAATTTTAGAGCATATGGTAGATACTGTTATTTATATAGAAGGTGAAAGATTTTTAAGTCATAGAATAGTAAGAGGAGTAAAAAATAGGTTTGGATCTACTAATGAAATTGGTGTTTTTGATATGAAGGATGAAGGAATGGTAGAAGTAAAAAATCTGTCAGATGTATTTCTTACAAAATCTGAGCAAAATTTACCTGGTACTGCCATCGTTGCAACTGTTGAAGGTACATCTACTATATTAATGGAGGTACAAGCTTTAACTACCCATTCATATTATAATATACCAAGAAGAGTAGCTAATGGAATAGATTTGAATAGACTTAATATGTTAATTGCTGTTTTAGAAAAAAGGTGTAATTTTAATTTAAGTATGCAAGATATATATGTAAATGTTATAGGGGGTATGCGTATAGATGAACCAGCTGTAGATTTAAGTATTGCAATGGCAATAATATCTAGCTATAAGAATATACCAATAGATCAAAAAACAGTATTTTTAGGAGAAATTGGACTTACAGGTGAGATTAGAAATATAACAAATTTTGAAAAAAGAATAAAAGAGATTTCTAAACTTGGATATGAAACAATATATACTAATAAAAGGCAAATACAGAGTTTTAAAGAAAAAATAAATGCTAAACTTATAGGAGTGTCATCTATAGATGAGGTAATTTCTAAAGTATATAGTAATTAAGGGGGTAAAAATTGAAACAAGAAGAAATTTTAGATATATTAAGAAAAGTAGCACCGGGAACAGAGTTAAGAGCAGGATTAGATAATATTTTAAAAGCAAAAACAGGAGCACTTATTGTATTATCTGAAAGTGATCAAGTAATGAATATAGTTGATGGTGGATTTAAATTAGATTTAGATTTTACACCAGCTAACATATACGAATTGTGTAAGATGGATGGAGCTATAGTTGTAAGTAGTGATTTAAAGAAAATATTAAGGGCAAATGTGCAACTTGTACCTGATCATAAAATAAAAACTGTAGAAACAGGTACAAGACATAGAACTGCAGAACGTACAGCAAAACAAACTAATGAAATTGTAATATGTATTTCGCAAAGAAGAGGAATAATAACAATTTTTAAAGGTGATTTTAGATATGTTGTAAATGATACAGAAGCAGTAATAATGGAAGCTACACAAATGTTAGAGACTCTTGAAAAATATAAAAGAGTATTTGATCATATGCTAAATGTTTTAACAGAGCATGAATTTGATGATATTGTATATTTAGAACTTGTAGCAAACGCAATATATAGAAGTGAAATGATAATGAAAATGAAAACAGAAGTTGAAAGAACTATAGTCGAACTTGGAAATGAAGGAAGATTAGTAAATATACAATTATTAGAATTAATAGATAATGTTGAACAAGAAGAAAAACAGATAATACAAGATTATATGGTATCAAGTAAAAGAAAAGATAAAAAATCTGCAGATAATATTTTAGAAGAAATAAGAAAATTAGATAGAAAAGGATTAATAGATTCTGAGAAAATAATAAAAATATTAGGATATGAATCAGATAGTACAACAGAACTTTTAGATAGAAATGTATCTCCAAGAGGATATAGAGTTTTAAATAAAGTACCTAAGATGCCAGCAAGTGTAATTGAAAAAATAGTGGAATCTTTTGGAACACTACAGATGGTATGCAATGCTACTGTTACACAACTGGATGATGTAGATGGAATTGGAGAAAGAAGAGCTAAAATTATAAATCAATCTTTAAAGAGATTACAAGAACAGAATATATTAAAACTATATAATATATAAGTACCTTTATTGGTACTTTCTTTTTATATATAAGAAGAGCTTATACAAAATATAAAAATAAACTATTTTACATAATAACGAAATAGAATTATAATATAATTAAATAAGATACAAAGTATTTTATTTGAAAGGAGAAATAATTATGAAAATAAAAAATGTAAATGAACAACTTATTAAAAAAATAAAGGAAACAAAAACAGTTGTTACTCACTTTGGAGATGATTTAGATAATAGAGCATCAATACATGTATTAGAAAAGTGGGCAAAAGAAAATGGAATATTGCAAAAAGATGATACAATTACTGTAGAAAGAGTTCCAGCAGGAAAAGTTAAAGAGGGATTTATTAATTTAGATACTGGTGGACATACAGGATGTAGAGAAGATGAAAATACTATAGTAATTGATGGTAACCCAAAAGAAGGTATAAAATCTGCAATACAAGCTTTAGCAGAAAGATTAAAAGTAGAGGTACCAAATCAAATTTTAGAAATAGCAGATGCTATGCCAACAAAAATAAGTCCATTTGATACTAGATCAGGTCTTTCTTTGCAAAAATTTACAAGTATAGAAAATGTTTTTGAAATGGCAAAAGAAGAACTTTTAGATAAGGAGTTAACAGATGAACAATTAGAAAGGTATGGACTTGTTGAAGCTCAAAAATCACAGCAAAAAACTATTGATGAAGCTGTAGAAAAGATAAAAAAATATACAAAAGAACTTTCAAATGGTGAAAGTGTTGTTATATCACCTGAATTTATAAAAGCAGGCTCAATTGTAGCATATGAGATGGGAATAAATTATTTTGCATCTGTTGATGAGCATAAATCAGGTCAAGGTGTTACTTTTGCTATAAATGCTAAACCAGGAAAAGTATTACCAGATAAAATAAGAGAGTATGGTAATAATTTAGTTGAAAAATATAAAAACCAAGATGGAACTAGTGGTGTTTTTGTGCATCCAAATAAAACTATGTTAGTTGCAGGAGGACCAAAAAATCCAGATTTTAAAGTAGATATGTCAAAAGAAGATATGATGAATAAGATTGATGAATTATTTTCAACATATGCAAGAGAAGATCTAAAAAGACAAATTGTAGAAGAAGAGAATAGAAAAAATAAATTATTAAATGAAAATATAGCTTTAGATGAAAAGGAAGGTCAAGCAAAAGATTTAGAAAGAGAAGCACAAAAATTGAATGATATAAATAAAGATAAGAATATAAAAATGTAGGTGGAAATATGAAGGATATAAGTGTATCAGATAATATACTAGAAATTAAAGAAAATATAGATAATAATATAAATTATATTTTAAATGGAAGAAAAATAGATGAATTATCAGATAGAGAACTGATGTTGTTAAAAGAATTATATATAGTAATAAATAGTCAGCTTCAAAATAGAGTAGAAATAAAAAAAGAGGAGATATTAAGATTAAAAGAGAGAATAAATAACATAATAAGAAAAGAAAAAATGTAATCAAAATGTAACATTTAATAATTATGTAAAATGTGTAGATGCTTAAT
Source organism: uncultured Clostridia bacterium (assembly GCA_944387375.1). Lineage (GTDB taxonomy): Bacteria > Bacillota > Clostridia > TANB77 > CAG-465 > CAG-465. Next base: position 7,423 of record CALXEQ010000003.1, on the reverse strand, counting down.
AGTAATAAAAAATAAGGAGATAATATTTCTTAGCTAAATAATTAATATTATTTAAGCGAATAGATTACATAAAAATAATTTAAAAAATTAGTATAAATATTATATTAGTATATACTAAAATTTTAGTATATTTCAAAAATATTACACTAAGCAAGTTGAATTTAACATAATAATGAAATTGTGGTATAATATAAGTATAAAGAGGTGTTTAAAATGAAAAGATGGTTATTTTTATTGATGACAATTACACTTAGTATTACTTTAAATAAAGTGTTAGCTGTCGAACAATTAAATATATATGATGAACCAGAATTTGTAAATGAGGGAACAGTTACAATAAATTTCTTAAGTAAAATTAAAGAAGATGCAGATGAAGATATAGATAATCCAGTAGTAGAGGGAGTGCAGATAGAAATATACTATAGAACAAATGGACAAATGATAAATATAAAAGAGTTGTCACAATTTATGGATAAGGAATTAAATTTAATAAGTAATGAAAATGGTCAAATTATATTAAATGATTTTCCATATGGATTTTATGAATACTATGTTGTATCCGTACCACTTGGATATAAAGAAAGTACACAGGTAAGAAAAATTGATTTAAATATATTAAATAGTAATATAAATAAATATGATTTTATAGTAGAAGATTTACAATTTGCTGGTGGTAGTACAATAGTTGAAGAGGATAAAGAAGAATTACCAAATATTGAAGAAGATAAAGAGGTAGAAAATGTTGAAAATAATAATCAAACTGTAACAAATGAAATACAGGAAAATGTAGAATATAATCAATATATACCTTATATGGATGAGTTTGTAAGTTTAAATAGTAATAATATGAATATAAATACTGTTTTAACTCAATCGTATAATAGAGAAAAAAGTAGTGATGATAATAATATTTTAGATAATAGAATTATATATAATATGAAATTAACAGGAAGAAAAATGAAATTAGATATTATATCAGCTATGAAAAATATCAAGATGAATGATAATATAAAAATAGCTATATTAGATAATCACAATGATTTTCACAAAATTTATATTGTAGCAGACATGCCACCTGTTAATAAGTATAAAAGAAATAAAAAGATATTGACTGTAGAAAAAGTTATAGTAAGAAATAGTACTATTAATGTAGATAATGTACATTTAGGAGTACAAAGACAAATAATGAGCTAACAAGAATCACTTCTTTATATATGGATGTTCTAAATTTTTAGAACATCCTATTTTTTTAGATTTTTTTTGACAAATTGCAATATTTAAAATATAATATATGTGATTGTTAGGAGTTATAAAATGAAAATAGTTATAGGAAAAAATTCTGGATTCTGCTTTGGCGTTAGAAGAGCTATTACAGGAGTTGAAGAGCAGATAAAAAAATATAAACAAGTAGAGTGCCTAGGACATCTGGTTCATAATGAAGTGGTAACAAGTGAACTAGAAGAAAAAGGAGTTAGATTTGTAAATAGTATATCTGAGGTTAAAAATAATTCTGTTCTTGTAATAAGAGCACATGGAGTGGCAGAAAATATATATAAAGAGGCAAATCAAAAAAATATAAAGCTAATAGATTATACATGTCCAAAAGTATGTCAGATTCATAAAAAAATTAAAGAGGCAGCAAATAATGGATATCAGATAATATTAATAGGAAAAAAGGATCATCCTGAAGTTATAGGTTCTAAGGGATATGCAGATAATGTCATTGTTTTAGAAAGTATAGATGATATAGATAGATTAGATAACTATAATAAGGTATTTGTTATAGTTCAAACAACATTTTCTTATGATAAATATAAATTAATAGAAGAAGCATTAAGGAAAAAATATGAGAAAATTCAGTTTGTTAATTCTATATGTGAGAGTACTAGATTAAGACAAGAAGAATGTAAAGAAATTGCAAGAAAAGTAGATTTTATGATAATAATTGGTGGAACTAAAAGTTCTAATACTCAAAAACTGTATGATATTGCGTATAGTACTAATAAAAATTGTATAATGATTCAAGATGAAAATGATGATAGGATTAAAGAATGTAAAAAATATGATACTATAGGAATAATGTCAGGAGCTTCTACGCCAGACTATATAGTAGAAAATATTGTAAATAAATTAAATAATATGTAGGAGGAAAAAATGAATTTTAAAGAGGAATTAAAAAAATATCAAAACTACATTGATGAAGAATTAAATAAGTATTTTATAGAAGATAATACTTATGAAAAAAGACTAAGAGAATCTATGAGATATAGTCTTTTAGCAGGTGGAAAAAGAATAAGGCCAATACTTATATTAGCAACATATAGACTATTTAAAGAAGATTTTGAAAAGTGTTTACCGTTTGCTATAGCAATGGAGATGGTACATAATGCAAGTTTAATACATGATGATATGCCATGTATAGATAATGACGATTTTAGACATGGTAAACCAACTAATCATAAGATGTATGATGAGTGTACTGCTTTACTTGCAGGTGATGCATTGTTTAATTATGCTAATATAGTAATTACAGATGATTTAAGAGATGAATTAGATATAAAATTAATTAGTATGAAGATAATGGCTTTAAATGAGTTTGTAAAAGCAAAAGATAGAATGATAGCAGGAGAGTATTATGATACAATAAGTGAAGGAAAGATTCTTACTTTAGAACAACTTGAATATATGCATAAAAATAAAACAGGAGCGTTAATAAAAGAATCTGTAAGAATTGGTGCTTTGCTTGGTGGTGCTAGTAATCAAGAGTTACAAGTTCTTACAACTTTTGCCGAAAATATAGGGCTTGCTTTTCAAATAAAAGATGATATTTTATCTGAAATTGGAGATAGTAAAAAGACAGGAAAGCCAGTTGGAAATGATAGAGAAATGAAAAAAGCAACATATGTTACAAAATATGGGCTTGAGAGAGCACAAGAAATGTTAGATGATGTAATAAATGATGCTATGTCTGGAATAAGAGCTTTTGGAGATAAATCTGAATTTTTATTAAATTTAGCTTTATATATAAAAGATAGAGAACGTTAATGGAGGAACATATGATAATACAAGAAAATGGACCAAAACATATTGCTATCATTATGGATGGAAATAGAAGATGGGCAAAAGCTAGAGGACTAAAACCTAATGGTGGACATAAAGCAGGAGCAGATAATGTAAAGAAAATAGTAAAATATGCATATGAATGTAATTTAAAATATTTAACTTTATATGCATTTTCTACAGAAAATTGGAAAAGAGATAAAAATGAAGTTTCATTACTTATGAAACTTTTAGAAAAATTTACAGATGAACTTTTAAATGGAAAAGAAAAAAGAGAAATAAGAATAAAAATATATGGGGATATATCACCTTTAGGGAGAAAATTACAAGATAATATAAGAAAGTTAGAAGAAGCTACAAAAAATTATGATAAAATGGTTTTAGGAATATGTTTAAACTATGGTGGAAGAGATGAGATACTAAGAGCAACAAAGAATATAGCTAAAGATTTAGTAAATGGTAATATAAAAGATGAAGATATAAATGAAAAATTATTTGCCAATTATTTATATACAACTGATATTCCAGATCCAGATTTAATTATTAGGACAAGTAATGAATATAGACTTAGTAATTTCCTAACTTGGCAGTCAACCTACTCAGAATTGTATTTCCCTAAGGATATTATGTGGCCTGACTTTAATGAAAAACAGTTTGATATAGCTATAGAAGAATACATAAAAAGAAATAGAAGATTTGGTGGAAATTAAGCTTTACTCTTCAAAAAGAAACTTTAATTCCTTTACTTTTTGTTAAAAATGTGGTATAATATAAGTGTATTACTGAGATTTAAGAAAAGGGGGAATGTTTAGTGTTTAGTGTAGGAGATAAAGTAGTTTATCCAATGCATGGAGCTGGTACAATTGAATCTATAGAGGAAAAGGAAATGCTTGGTAATGTAGATGATTACTATATTATAAAAATGCCTATTGGTGGAATGAAGTTAATGGTTCCTACTAATAAGGTTGATGATATAGGTGTAAGAGAAGTTTCTCAAAGATCAGAAGCAGATAAAGTATTTGCAGTTCTTGAAAAACCTAAAGATCCTTACATTCATGATGTTAATTGGAGCAAGAGATACCACCTTAACGTAGAGAAGATTAAATCAGGTAACATATTAGAAGTCGCAGAAGTTGTAAGAGAATTATCACATAGACATATGGAAAGAGGCTTATCAATTGGTGAGAAAAAGATGCTTGCAACATCAAAAAATATTTTATTAAGTGAAATGGTTCTTGCAGAAAATCAAGATAAAGAGTTATTGGAAAATAAAATAGATAGTATAATAAAAGAGTCTTATGCTGCAGGAATTATGAATGAAGCTTCTAATGCAAGTGAAAATGGAGATGTAAGTTTATAATCTCTATAAATAATAATATTTTAAACATATAAAAAAGCTTGAAATTTTATTTCAAGTTTTTTTATTGCCTATTTTTGTTTTAAATATAGCAAAGAAATAAAGTTATTTCATTAAAATAAGTAATAAAATTAATACTATTTTTGTTTTTAAATTGACAAATATTTTTTTATATGATAACATCTGTTTAAATTTGTATACTTTTTATTCACTATTTAATAAGGAGTGTGGTGTATATATGGTTGATGGTATTATTGACCTACATGTTCATTCAAAATGTTCAGACGGTTTTGATGACGTAAAAAAAATTATAGAGACCGCAAAAAGAACTAATGTAAAATATTTATCTTTAACAGAGCATTACAATATATCTTCATATAAGTTAGCCTGTGAATTAGCAGGAGATGATATAGAGATAATTAAGGGAATAGAACTTGGAACTGATATGTCAATATACAATGATGAGAATAAACATATATGTCATATATTAGCATATTACATTTCAAATGATATTTATAAGTTATTAGACTTATATGAAGTAAATAGATATAATTGTGCATTAGAGACTATAAGATTGTTAAATAAGAATAATATATGTATAACAATAGAAGATGTTTTAGATTATTCTAGAGAAAAAGAAAGCATAGGCAGATATGATGTTGCTATAGCTTTGAAAAAGCTGGGCTATGTAAAGTCAATTAATGAAGCATATTCAAATTATTTAAATTATGGAGAAATGGGATATGTAAAAAGGGCTAAATTAGATCCTTTTGAACTCATAAGAAGAATATTAGAATATGGTGGCGTACCTGTTCTTGCACATCCTAGAAGTTTGAGAATGAAAAGTGAAGAAGAGGTAAAATTTATAAGAAAACTTGTAGATGAAGGTTTAAGTGGAATAGAGGTATACAATCCAAATAATGGTAAAGAAAGAAGAAACAGATATTTAAAGCTTTGTAAAGAATACGGCTTAGTACCAACTGTTGGTAGTGATTATCACCGGCGGAAAAAGAAAACCAATTATTGAAATTGGTAGAGGTATAAACAATAATTTAAATATTTCAGATTTAGATATTATAGATATGCTAAAGGCAAAAAGAGATATTATACAAAAGAAAAAGACTTGATAAAAATCAAGTCTTTTTAAATTCTATCTAAAGCCTCATTAATAGTGTTATTTAATTCTTCTTCAAAATCATTTCCATAATTTTCAATAGCATCATTTAATTCGTTTTCAAAGTTATTAGTATAGTCTTCTACATTATTTTCAAAATTATTTATGTTTTCTTCTAGATTATTAAGATTTTCTTGAGCATCATCAAATAAGTCTGATGAATTATTATATATATCATCTGCATTTTCAAATATAGTGTTAATTGCTGAAAGACTAAATAAAACCACAGCTATAATTAAAACTATAGTTAAAAGAATTCCTATAGCACTTGTTACTATACCACCAATAGAAAGACCTCTTTTAACAGTTTTTAATCCTAGTATACCGAATATAATTCCAAGTATACCTGCAGGAACAGAAATATACCAAATGCAAGATAAAACTATTGAAACAATACCTAAAATAATAGCAGCAATTCCAAATCCGCCACCTTTATTTTTAGCTTTTTCTTCTTCAATATTAGTACCTGTTTCTATTGTTGTACCTGTATTAATAGTTGTACCTGTATTAATAGTTGTACCTGAATTTTCATTTGTATTAGTATCATTTTGTACATATACTACTTGTTCTTTTTCATTATTATTGTTATTTTCCATCAATAGGTTCCTCCTTAATATATATTAATATTATACTATATTTTGAGATTTTTTTACAATAAATTTTAATATTTTTAGTAAATATTTCTAAAAATTGTATATATAGCTACTAATATGCCAAAAATAATTGCATGATAATATCTAGGATAAATAAATGTTAATATTTTGTCTTTTCTATTCAAATTAATTAAATATACAATATTAAATATCATTAAATATATAATTGATATAAAAAATATAGAATGATTTTTAAAAGCTTGTATAAAATTTCCAGATAATATATTTGCTATACATCTAGTACCACCACATGAGGGACAATATATGTGCAAATATTTGTATGCAATACATTCTGGTATAATTTGAATAATTTGGCTATTAATAAATATTTTTAAAAGTATAAATAATGTAACTTCTATTACTAATATTTTTATGGTTTTCATGATATATCACAATCATAATTATACTATAAAAACATTTATTTAACAAATTTATCAAAAAAATGTCGTTTTTTGTCTTGTGTACTGTAAAGTGTACTAAAATAATACAAAAAGTCACATATAATATGTACAGGTGATAAAGTGGAAAAATTAAAAATTGTAAAAGAATTAAAAAGTAAAGATACTATAACAAGAACTATTAGAATTAGTGGAGCTACTTATGACAAAATAAATGAACTTGCAGATAAGAATGGAATAAAATTCAATAATGTAGCTAATCAGTTAATTGAATATGCTTTAAAAAATTTAGATGATGGAAAAAAGAATTAAAATAATATAGAATATATAAAAAAATTTGCATATTTTATATATGTGTGATAAAATAACAAAGTATTCTATATTATTGGGCTATCGCCAAGCGGTAAGGCATCGGACTCTGACTCCGACATGCGCTGGTTCGAATCCAGCTAGCCCAGCCAATAAAAATAATCACTAGAATTGTTGAAATATCAATGTTACTAGTGATTATTTTTTATATTTTAATGCAATTATTTAAATATAAACTTTTATATATTATTATATTAATTTGTATATTAAAATAAGCAATATATATTAATAAGATATACATAATATATAAATAGTATAATTAGTAACAAATTGACTTTTTAATTAGCTTATGGTATAATTATATTTGTCTTATTACGTGATTATATATTCTTAATTAATAGAAATTTATAGCAATTTTGCTAATAAAAATAAATTGTACGGGTATAAAAGTTATGTTAATGTAAATTGAAAA
>CALXEQ010000002.1 GCA_944387375.1 uncultured Clostridia bacterium | reverse complement strand
AACATCTTAATAAAAACACCAAAATTAAGAGATAGTTTTGGAGCGTAACAAATAAAATTTGTTACTTTTGTTCTATAGACAATTAAAAATGCTCATATTAATAATGAGCATTTTTGTTAATTTTTTTCTTTTAATTTCTTAATTTTTTTAGATTTTTTTTGTTTATTTAATTCTTCTTTAAATTTATGAAGATCTAATTTAAATTCATTTAATTGCTTTTTGAATTCTTTAAATTCAAAGTTGGGAAATGCATCTAATATTCTTTCTATTTGAATATTTCTTTTAGTAATTAGATTCTTTCTAAATTCACTAAGCTCTTTGTATAAATAAAAATCAGATAATTTATACTGTAAGTGATTTTGTTTTTTTAATTTTTCTGCTAAATCATATAATATAGATAATTTTTCTTTTAAATTTAATAGAGAAATTACAGTAGAGCAAGTATCTATACTTATTATAATAAGTAATGATGTAGATATTAGTTGGATTAATTCTTGTGGTAATCTTAATATAAATGTAGATATTAGAGGATGAATACCATATATTATTATTAAACTTAAAATTCCAAATTCTAATGTATTTAGAAGACATATTCTACCATTAATATTAAATTTCATATTTGAATAGTCCCACCATTTAGCGTTAAAAATTTTTTCTAAAATAAAACTTGTAAGATATTCGAGAATTGCAGTAGCTATCATTGCAAGTATAAAGACTTGAATAGGAGATGAAATAAAAAATCCTAAAGAATATATTACAATTAATGCTCCAAATCCGTAAATTGGACAATATGGACCAAATAAGAATCCTCTATTTGTCCATTTACCATCTTTACTTCTACAATATAATGTTTCTACAATCCACCCTAATACACTATATATAAAAAAATATAAAAAATTTATATAAAAAGTATCCATAGGATCACCTGAAATTATTATATATAATTAAAATTAAAAAGTCAAATTATAAAAAATGCCAAAAAAATATTGTATATTTTGTTTTATTTTTCAAAAAATAATAAAAAAGATTATTTTTTTGGAGGAAATTATGAAAAAAATACATAAAATATATATTGCTTTTATAGCAGTTTTAGTAATTATTTTTTCGGGGGCTCAAAAAGTGGTAGCACTTACATCAGGTGCTGCTAAATTTGATACATTATATGTAGGAGTACCAGAGCATGACGCAGTATATAATGGACCTGCACTATATTACTATACATTGGATGGAGCTATGGCATACTGTTTAGAAATGGCTGTTAAAGTTGTAAAAACAGAATATGCACCATTTGCATATAGTGATCCAAGAATAGGTTATGCATTAGTTGCAGATCACGGATATACTAACAATGTAGCGGCGAATTTCCAGATAAGGCAGGCAGTAATCTGGGCATTACTTGGTCAAATAAATATTGAAAATTTATATGCAGGTGATCCTGGATGTGTTCAAGCTGCTAAAAATTTATATTATGCAGCAGCATCATATACAGGAAGTTTAGGAAATCCACCTATTTCTGATTCTAATATAAGTTTTACATTACAAGGAATGCAATATGTATCTAATACAATTACAATTAATAGGGCACAAAATAGCGATGGATATAATATAAATTTAGCAGGACTTCCTGCAGGATCGTTTATTTCTGATGTAAATGGTAACCCAATAGGTACATCTGGACTTACAGGAGACACTACATTTCAGGTAAGAATACCGGTTGAAGTTATAACTTATGATATAAATAGTATAGATTTAAGTGCAAATGCTTATGGTAATTTATATAATACAACAACAGCATATAATTCTACTGGACCAAGATCTCAACAACTTTTATCTGCAAATTATAGTGTTACACCAGCTAGTTCAACTTCAAGATTTTATTTGATATCACCAATAAGAGCAGTTGGAGGACTTGAAGTAAGAAAAAATGATGAGTATGGAAATCCAATAGAAGGAACTACATTTAGAGTTAGTAATGGAACAGTTACAGTTACTGGTAGTACAGGAGCAGATGGTGTGGCAAGATTTAACGATTTACCAGCAGGAACTTATACAATAACAGAGACTAATGCTACAAATGGATATTTTAATGATAATGTTGAGGTAACAGCTAAGGTAATAACTGGAATAACAGTTGGAGCAGATAAAACAAATAGGCAAGCAAAAGGTAGAGTAAGAATAACTAAAGAGGATAAAGAAACAGGATCTACACCACAAGGAGATGCAAAACTTGGTGGGGCAGTTTACAAAATATATGCAAGAGAAGATATATATACACCTAATAAATCTACTTTAATATATCAAAATGGTCAAGAAGTTGCAACTTGTACGACTGAGGCAGACGGTGTAAGTAATATTGTAGAATTACCACTTGGAAAATATATGTATAAAGAAGTAACTGCATCTGAGGGATATCTATTAAATGATGAAGAAGTAGATTTTACTATTAGTTATGATGGTCAATATGTAGAATTTACGGAAAATTACTTTACATCTAAAGAAACTATAAAAGAAAATGATATCCAAATAATTAAAAAATTACAAAGAACAGATAGTACACCACAAATGAATTTAGCTGGTGCAAAATTTAGTGCAACATTAAAAAGTGACAGAAGTAAAGTATACTATTCTACTGTGACAGATGAAAGTGGATATTGTGTTATAGAGAATTTACCTTATGGTACTTATGAAATAGAAGAGGTTGTTGTACCAGATACAGCATTAAAAATAGACAATTTTGATGTTTTTGTAGATCAAGATTCGTCAGAGAGAGAGCCATATACATATACATTAGAAAATGTAGCTAAAAAAATGAAGATTACCATACATAAAGAGGATAAAGAAACTGGTACTATTACACAAGGAGATGCTAAATTAGATGGTGCAGAATATACAATATATAGAGATGAAGCATGTACAGATGCAATAGAAACAGTTACTATTCAAGATTTACAAGCTGAAACAAAATGGTATTTAGCAGGAACATATTATATAAAAGAAACAAAAGCACCTGAAGGATATAATATAGATGGTGAAATATATAAAGTGGTTCAGGTACCAAGTGAGCAAACACAAGAGTTTTCATATCATGAAATAACGTCTACAGAAGTGGTAGAAAAAGGAGATATATACATTGTAAAATTTAAAGATAATAATACAAATGAAGGCGAAGGTCCAACAACTAAACCTCCAGCTACAGGAGTAGAACTTACTTTAACATTAAATTCTAATCCTGATACAAAATATACAGCAGTTATAAATGATATTGGATATGCAGAATTTACAGATATACCTTATGGTTGGTATACTATAACTGAAACCAAAAGTTTAGAATTTGTAGATATAATGGATCCACAAGCGGTATATGTATCGTATGAAGGTCAAACTTTACATTATATTGTAGAAGATCCAAGGTATGAAAGAAAGTTAAAGATAGTAAAAAAAGATTCTGAGACTGGAAATACAATACCACTTGCAGGAGCTACATTTAAAGTCTGGGATGTTGCGACAAAGCAATATATTAGTCAAACAATAGATTATCCTACACAAACACAAATTAATGAATTTGTAACATCAAGTGATGGAACACTTATATTACCAGAAGGTTTAATACCAGGAGAATATGAATTAGAAGAAGTATCGGCACCATATGGTTATGTATTAAATACTACAAGGATACCTTTTACAATTGATGCGACAACACCAGAAGAACCTGAATATGTAGAAGTTACAGCAGTAGATTTTCCAGATACTCCTCAAAAAGCAAGAGTAGTAATATATAAAAAAGGTGAGGTATTTACATCATCTAAAAAAGAAGATGATATTACAAGACCTGTTTATGAGGAAAGAGGATTAGAAGGCGTGGAATATACAATAAAAGCAGCAGAAAATATAACAACTCCAGATGGTACAGTTAGAATGAATGAAGGAGATACAGTTACTTTTGTAACAGATAAAGATGGTATAGGAAAGTCCCCTGAATTATATTTGGGTTCATATACAATTAGAGAAAGTAAAACTGTTAATGGATATTTAATTCAAGGAGAAGAAATACCATTTGTATTAGATTATAAAGGGCAAGATTTAGAAATCTATGATAAAAATTTAGATTACTTAGATGTAAGACAAAAGATAAAATTAAAGATCAAAAAGAATATGGAAGATCCAAACTTTTTAGAATTGTTAGGAGATTCATATAAAGATGTAGTATTAGGTGTATATGCAAGAGAAGATTTAACAAATTATAAAGGAGAAAAGATTATAGATGCAGATACATTAGTAGATAAACTTTATATAACAGATGAGGGAACAACTACTGAAAATTATGATTTACCTCTTGGAAAATATTATATAAAGGAAATAGCAACTAATGAAAATTATATTTTAAATGAAAATGAATATGATTTTGAGTTTGTAAGTAGTGATGATACAACATCAGTTATAACTATAAATTTAGCAGATACTATACAAAATGATTTAACTGATTTAGGAAAATTTAAGTTATATAAATATACAAAAGAAGATAGAAACTTATTACAAAGAATAGGTGATTTATTTACTGGATATGATTCTGATGCAAAAACTCATGCTTTAAGTGGTGCAAAATTTAAATTATATTATGATGATAATGGAGCAGCTAAGGAGTTATATACGTCTAGTGGTCCTGCTGAATATATAACAGATGAAAATGGCATAATTGAAGTTAATGATTTACCATTTGGTAAATATTACTATCAAGAAATAGAAGCACCATATGGCTATGAAATAGATGATAAATTATACGAATTTACAATTACAGATAAAAATGTAGAAGAGCCATTTTATGTTGAAGTAAGTAATAAATTAAAAGAAATAAAAGTATTTACTAAAATTGATGCATTTAATTCAGAGAAGATACCAGATTGTACTTTTGAAATTAGAGATGAATCAGATAAGGTAATATTTACGGGTACAACTAATAATGATGGAGATTTTTATATGCCGATTGATCTACTTGATGTTGGTAAAAAGTATTATTATGTAGAGATAAGTGCTCCAGATATTTATGAGTTAAATACAGATAAACATGAATTTAGTATGAATGAAGATATGACATTTACAATTACAAATGTTGAAAATTTAAGGAAAACTTCTAAAGTAAAATTAAATAAGACAGATTTATTAGGAGGAGAGAAGATACCAAATTGTACATTTGAACTAAGAAGTGAAGAAACAGACTTTGTAGTTACTGGAACAACAGATGAAAATGGAGAGTATTATTTTGAAGATATACCATATGGAACATATACATATACAGAAATAAGCGCACCAGATGGATATATTATAGATACAACACCACATAGATTTACAGTAGGCAGTGAGGAAGAAGAAATAAATGTAACAAATGAGCTTGTTGTTTATACATCAGATATAAATTTAATGTTATTTACATTAGTTTTAATAGCAAGTGTAATTGGAATAAGTTATGTTGTATATAAAAATAGAGAAATGATTTTAGAGAAAATAAGAAAAGATAAATAACAAAAAATATCCCTAGATTTAGGGATATTTTTTATGTAGAAAACAATATGAAATAATAGTGAAATTTAATTGTAATATTGTGTAAAAAATTCTAGAAAAAAGTAAATTTTTATTTTTTTATTGTTGAAATTAAAATTTCTTAATGATATTATTTTAATATCAGAAAATAAAATAAAGTTTTATTTTTTTGAAAAAATAAAAGGAGAGAGGGAGAGGATATATGAAAATAAGTAAGCTTAAATATGTATTTGCTTTTATGCTTATGGTAGTTGTAGCAACTTTAACAAATAATGCAAAAGCAGTTACAATGCCAAATAATGCTCAAATTTCAATAAGTACTATTATTGCATCACAGCTTGCTGCAATAGAAGATGGCGACGAACCATCAGATAGTACATATCAAAATTTAGTTTACCTTTTCAATTCCGGTTATTCTACAAATGATAGTGCACTTGGATCTGCTATGAATCCAGTTTATTCATATTCAGTGCAAGATACTACAACTGGAACTTATTCTAAAGTTTATGGCTTAAATTATGGAAACTCTGCAGTAAACAGAGAAGGAGTAGAGTATACAGGAATAGGAAATGGAAGCTATGCAGACAATAAAATTGGACTTGGTTTAGCTTTCGGTTTAAATTATTTAAGCTCTGAACAAGCATCTAATCAAGAAGTTGTAGGTGCAGATGTGCAAGCATCATCAATCGCTACACAAATGTATATATGGATAGTAAATGCAGGATTATTAGGAACACCTGCTGAAACAGAAGTTGTTAATGCTAATTTAACAGGAAATGCATTAGCATACTATTATAACATTAGAAATTCTGTTGAACAATCATCTGCTAACCCATCATATACTTATGCTTCACAACAAGAAGCAAATGCTCATCCAATAGAAATGAATTGGAACGAAGCAAATGGTAGATATGAATATACTGTAACAGATGAAAATGGACTAGAAACTATGTCTCTAGTAGCTTTATACATTGAAGCAAATTCAGGTATACAATATACAAAAAATGGAAACTCAGTAACTTTCTATACAACTGAACAAGTTGGAAGTGTAAATAATCCAGCATGTATACCAGTATATAAATCAATAAATAGTGGTCGTTGGGTACCAGGATATGCAACAACTGTAGATAATGGTCAACAATTAACATATTTATCTGCAAGACAAAATGCTAATAGTGTTACTTATGTAAGTTTCTATACTAATGCATTAAGAGTTCAAGTTACAAAACAACTTGGAGCTAGTGCTAGCAATAGTAAAACAGGAGATGCTACAGTAGCAGGTGCAGTATATGGAGTATATGCAGACTACGGTTGTACTCAACTTGTACAAGAGATTACTACAGATGCTAATGGTGTTGCAACAACTAGACCATTAGAATATAGAGATTATTATGTAAAAGAAATATCTCAATCTGAAGGAACAAAAATAGATGGAACTACATATACAGCTAGAGCAGGAGATGCTCAAGATGTAAATGGTCAAAGAGTTGTAAATGTTGGTTCTACAAATCCAGTTATATATGGTGGATTTAGAATGATTGTTTCTGTAAGTGATTTAAGTGGAAGTACTACTAAAGATCCAGCTGTAGGATCAAAATTAAAATTAACATTAAATTCAAATCCAAATGAATATTATGAAACAGTAGTTGATGAACATGGATATGCTGACTTTACAGATATACCATATGGTCACTACACATGTACAGAAATAGAAAAAGTAAGACCAGATTTAGACTTTATGGATCCATTACCAATATATATTAATTCTGAAGAAACATTTATATATTCAAAATTAATAAATACTGAAGTAGCACAAAGATATGTAAGAATAGAAAAACAAGATGCTGAATCTGGAAAAATAATTCCAATGGCAAACACTGTTTTCCAAGTTAGAGATTCAGAAGGAAATCTTGTAGTTCAAAGTCTTAAATATCCAGAAGTACAAGAATTATCTTATTATACAACAGATGAAAAAGGATACTTAATAATGCCTGAAAAACTTCCTTATGGAGAATACACTGTTTATGAAGTAACAGCTCCAGATGGATATTATAATGAACATGCTGAAGATGGACAACCATCTGCAACATTTAAAGTTGAATCTAATACTGTTGAAAATCCAGATAAGGATGCTCAAGTTGTAACTATAGTTCAAAATATGCCACAAAAGGTTAATTTAACTATAAGAACAACAGGACAAGTATTAACTGGTACATATGGACAAGAGGCTAATGGATATGATATAGAAGCTCCAGCATATGGTGCAGGTGTTATACCAGGAGCACAATATAAATTAACAGCAAAAACAGATATAAAAACTGGAGATCAAGTTGTTCATATGGCAGCTGGAGAATCAGTAACTCTTACTGCAAATGAAAATGGTGAAATAACAACTAAATTATATTTAGGTAGTTATACATTAGAGCAAGTATCTGTTCCAGAAGGATATGTTTTAGATTCTACACCAAGAGATTTAACATATACATATAAAGGACAAACTATTCTTGAACAAAATGATACAATAACATATTCTAATGTAAGACAAGAATATGAAGTACATCTTACAAAAGAGTTTGAAGATTTACAATTCTACAGACAAAATGAAAACGAACCAAAAGGAGAAGGCGCTGAGCTAGAAGAATATGCTGATGTAGTAGTTGGAATTTATGCTGCAGAAGATATAACAGATTTAAAAGGTAATGTTGTAATTGAAGAAGATGATTTAGTAGACGTTGTTAGAATGAACAATGATGGAACTGCAATGGTAAATGTAAGTTTACCAACAGGAAACTTCTATGCTAAAGAACTTGAAACTAATGAAAATTATGTTAAGAGTGAAAAAGAATATGCAATTGCAGCTAAACCAGAAAACAATGTAGATCAATTATTTAGAATTGATGTTGAAACTATAGTAAACGAAGCTAAAAAAGTTACTAAATTTACTCTAGTAAAAATTGAAGATACTGGAATTGAAGCTACTCAACCAGACGATCAATCTTTACTTAGAGCTGTAGAACAATTTGCTGAAGGTGTTTTAGAGGGTGTGTTTGGAAATACAGATGAAACTATAGAAGCTACAACACTTGAAGGAGCTAAATTTGCTATATACTATGAAGGTGTTGGAGGAGATTATCCTTTACTTGAAAAAGTAAATGGCGAATTGGTAGAAGTTGTTCGTACAACAGATGAAAATGGTCAAATTGTTCTTGAAGGTCTACCTTATGGTAAATACATGTTCAAAGAATTAGAAGCACCAAGATATTATGATTTAAATGAAAATGAGTATAGATTTGAAGTTACTACAGAAAAACCAGAAGTAATGTTAACACCAGAAAATACACGTACTTTAGTAGATATTGCAGTAACTGTAAAAGATGAAGATGGAAATCTATTAAAAGATGCTAAAGTAGATTTAGTAGATCCTTTAACTAACACAGTAGCATATAGTGCTGTAACAGATGAAAATGGTGTAGCTCATTTTGAACAAATTAGAGCTGGAAGATACATAAGAAAAGTAAGTGCTTTAAATGCACAATATGTATTACCAGAAGATCAAGAACTTTATGCTGAAGAAGACTCAGAAGTAACAGCTGAAGTTGAAGTTAAATTTGTAAAAGGTAATATCTTAGTATATAAAACTGATGCAGAAACAGGAGAACCTGTTGCAGGATGTAAATTTAAAGTTACTAATGAACTAGGTGAAGTAGTAGCTGAAGGTACAAGTGATGAAAATGGATACTATCAAGTTAATGATTTAAGATATGGTGTATACTATGTTGAAGAAACAGAAGCTGCTGAAGGATACGAAAAAGATGGAACTATCTTCCAAGTAACAATTGAAGAAGATGGTGTAACTTTAGAAGTTAACTTCACAAATGTTCCTACTGGAGATATTGCAGTAGTAGCATATGTAGTAATGGCTTTAGTATCATTAGGAGTAATCGCTAAAACAGTTAAAAAACTAAGAATGAACTAATTATAAATATTAGATTATTTTAAATAAGTATAGTCATACAAAATATGGCTATACTTTTTTATTTATGTATATATTATTTATATATAAATATAATTATATTAGATTGGAGGAGTTTATGCTTAATATAGATATAAAAAAGACAAATAACTATAAGCCAAAACCCAATATTGATGATAGTCTTGAATTTGGTACTGTTTTTACAGACCATATGTTCATAATGGATTATACTAGTAAAGAGGGATGGGAAAATCCAAGAATAGAAGAATTTAAAGATATTTCAATATCACCTGCAGCAATGGTATTTCATTATGGACAGTCATTATTTGAGGGGATGAAAGCATATAAAACAGAAGAGGGAGATGTACAATTATTTAGACCTCTAAAGCATATTAAAAGAGCTAATAGCTCTGCAAAAAGACTTTGTATGCCACAAATTAATGAAGAAGATTTCCTACAAGCTATAAAAACATTAGTGGATATAGATAGAAATTGGATACCTCAAAAAAGAGGAGCAGCATTATATATAAGACCATTTATGATTGCAACTGATCCATCTGTAAATGTTAAACCTTCAACAAAGTTTAAGTTTATTATTATACTTTCTCCTGTATTTTCGTATTATAAAGAGGGATTAAATCCGGTAAAAATTTGGATAGAAGATGAATATGTAAGAGCAATAAGAGGTGGAATAGGAGAGGCAAAAACAGGAGGAAATTATGCAGCAGCTATGTTATCACAACAAAAGGCACATGAGGCAGGATTTTCTCAAGTATTATGGCTTGATGGAATTGAGCATAAATATGTAGAAGAAGTGGGAGCAATGAATATATTTTTTAAAATAGATAATAAAGTTATAACTCCTAGTTTAAGTGGAAGTATATTAGATGGTGTTACAAGAAGCTCTGTAATTGATTTATGTAGATATTTTGGTTATGAAGTAGAAGAAAGAAAAATATCTGTAGATGAGTTAGAAAAGGCTGCTTGTGAAAAAAGATTAGAAGAAGTATTTGGAACAGGGACAGCAGCAGTTATATCACCTATTGGTACTTTAAAATTTGGAAATAATATATATACTATAAACTCTTCAAAAATTGGTAATCTTACTCAGAAAATATATGATACTTTAACTGGTATACAATCTGGAAAAGAAAAGGACATATTTAAATGGACAGAAAAAGTATAAATTAAAGAAGATAATTTAATTATCTTCTATTTTTATGCTTTTAAAAACATTTCCTATTGAGTCATTAATTACTAGAGTTGCTCTACTATCAAAAGGAGTTTTTTCTTTATTAATTAATACAATGTATTTTCCTTTAAAATATTGTATAAGGTAAGAAGCGGGGTATACTACAAGAGAAGTTCCGCCAATAATTAGCATATCACAGGATGAGATATCTTTTATTGCTTGTGAATATATACTTTCATCTAAAGGCTCTTCATAAAGTACAACGTCTGGCTTTATTATTCCACCACAGTTGCATTTTGGTATATTGCCATTATAATTAAATACATATTCTGCACTATAAAATTTATTACATCTTGTACAAAAATTCCTTAAAACGCTACCATGTAGCTCTAATACATGTTTTGATCCTGCTTTTTGATGTAGCCCATCTATATTTTGGGTAATTATAGATTTTAATTTTCCTTTTTCTTCTAATTTAGCGAGTGTATAGTGAGTAATATTAGGCATATATTTTAAAGAATTTAATTTATCTTTATAAAATTTAAAAAATTCTTCTGTATTATTTATAAAGAAAGCATGACTTAAAATTCTTTCTGGTGGATATTTATATTTCATGTTATAAAGTCCATCTTTACTTCTAAAGTCTGGTATACCACTTTCTGTAGATACACCAGCACCACCAAAAAATACAATGGAATTGGATTCTTTTATCATTTCATTTAATCTTAATATTTTTTCATTATTATTCATATTATCACCATCTAAATTATACCATAAAAAACACACCTTAATATAAATTAAGATGTGTTAAGTTTTAATATGATTGAATTGTAATATTTACGTTAAAATTTTTTGCACAAGTATTTAAAAAGTTTTCTAAATTAATTTTTGCTTGCAAAATGTTTTTTTCATTATTTGAATTTTCAAATATTCTATCTCTTGCTATCTGTTCAAGTGCAAGTGTTTGATCTGGTGTATAGGTACTACCAAATATACTTTTATTTTCAGATGAGTAAATATCTGTTATATCAACAAAAGATAATTTTATATCGTTTATATTGTAGTATATTAGTACATTTGCACTTTCATCTATTTTAGTAGTTATATTACTACATTCAATTGTAAATGCTGTAGTATAATTTGCATATACTTTTATATCTGAATTAAATAACCATTCAGTCCATGCGCTATTTTTAGGTGTTTTGTCATGACTTAAAGTTATTTTCCCAGAAGTTCTAAGTAATGTTAATGCTACGTTATTATTTATACTTTCAACAAAATTTTCTGCTTTTTCAATTTCTTTATTTAATATTTCTTTTTCTAAATTTATATTTGTTTGAGCTTGTACTTCTTCTTTTAGTTCATCTGTTTGTTGGTTATTATATTGAATATATTGGCATATTAAAGACATTAATGCACCTAGCATTACAAAAATTAAAATAAAAAGTAATTTTTTTAAAAAAACTTTCATAAAATAACCTCCTTTTAAATTTAAAAGAAATAAAAATATACAAGCGTATTTGTATTATATCACACTTTACATAAAAAGTAAATATGACGATATTTAGTATTTTGTATAAAAGATGTGAAAAATTGAATAATAGATTGAATAATGTTTTTTTTATTGATACAATTAAAGTGTAAATATGTTTTACAAAGGAGGAATTTATATGTTAAAATCAAATGTTGGCTGGAGCATAGATAAGTCTAGTAAAAAAGCTGGTATGGAAGCAGCTCAAAAAGCTATGTCTAACCTAACAAAAGCTAAGGTTGCATTTGTATATACTTCTGTAGATAATAATGTTGAAGAAGTATTAGAAGGAGTAAAAGAAACTTTAGGTAATGTACCTGTAGTTGGATGTACTTCAAGTGGAGGAATAATTGTACCTGATGGATATATTACATCAAATAATGGATTTGTTGGTGTAATGGTGTTATCAGATAGTGCAATGGAAGTTGGAGTATATGGTAGTGCTGCAACAGGTGATGCAAGAGAGACAGGTAGAAAAATTGCTCAAGAAGCAATGAAAAATGCTGGAAAGACATGTGCACCTGCTTACTTTTATATGGTTGCTTCTCCAAAAGAAGAAGAAGACTATTTAAAAGGAATTGAAGATGTAGTAGGAAGAATACCTATGTTTGGTGGTTCGGCTGCAGATAATACTGTTGAAGGAAAATGGGAGATATATGCTAATGATGCAGTATTTTCAGATGGATGTGCTGTTGCATTTTTCTACACAGATAAGCCTGTATCAAATGTTTATACTGGAGCATATCGTGAAACAGATAATGTAGGAATAATAACTAAAGTAGAAAATAAAAGAAAATTAGTTGAAATTAATGGAATTCCTGCTCTAGAGCAATATGCAAAATGGACAGGAAAAAAAGTTGAAAACTTAAAGGGTGGAAACTTATTAACAGAAACTATACTTGCACCTTTAGGAGTAAAAGATAGATTAGGAGATTTAGTAGCAATACGTCATCCAATGGCTGGAAATGATGACTTATCTATGAATATTGGAAATAACTTAGCTGAAAAAACTGCTGTTATTCAGATGGAAGGAACAGTAGATGAACTTATAAATTCTACAACAGAAGCATTAAAAGATGTAAAAAAATCACTACCTAATGGCGTTGGTGCATATCTTCTTGTACATTGTGGAGGAAGAAAATTAGGTATTGGTGATAGAATAGATGAAGTTGCAAAAAGAATAAAAGAAGAAGCAGGAGATACACCATTTATTACAATATTTACTTTTGGTGAATATGGTTCAAATAATAATGATAGAAATACATGTGGAGGACTTATGTTATCATTTACTGGTCTTGGTAAATGAAGAGCTCCACAGGGTAATCCTAAAAATCTAATTGGATATGAATGGAAAGATGCATCAGATGGAAATTATATTGAGGTAGTTAACCCTGCTACTCAAGAAACTATTGCAAAAGTTCCTAATTGTTCATTAGATGATGTTGATGAGGCAGTAAATGTTGCAAAAGTAGAGCAGAAAAAATGGGCTAAAATTCCTATGCACGAAAGAGGAAGAATACTAGAAAAGTTTGTGGATTTAGTTGAAGAAAACGCAGATGATCTAGCATGGCTTTTATCTAGTGAGACAGGTAAACCTATTAAAGAAGCTATTGCAGAAATTGGAAACACAAGAAATTTTGTTTATGGTTATGTTGAAAAAGCAAAACATTTATATGGTGAAAGTTTAGTTGGAGAAGCAGAACCTGGACAAGAGAAACATATGCAAATTACAGTAAGAGAACCCCTTGGTGTTGTTGCATGTATAATACCATTTAACTTTCCTTGCGACTTATTTGGTCAAAAAGTACCATCAGCCTTAATAATGGGAAATTCTGTTATAGTAAAACCATCTAATTATAATCCATTAACACTTATAGAATATGTAAGATTAATGGTAAAAGCTGGTGTTCCTGCAGGTGCTATTCAAGTATTAACAGGAGATGGTCCAATAGTTGGTCAAGCACTTGCAAGACATAAAGGAGTAAGTCTTGTATCTCTTACAGGAAGTACTGCTGTTGGAATGCAAACTATGGAGACATGTTCTAAAAACTTAACACACGTTATGTTAGAACTTGGTGGAAATGATGCATTTATTATGCTTGAAGATGGAGATATGGATTTAGCTGTAAAAGAAGTTATATGGGGAAGACTATATAATGGTGGACAAGTATGTTGTGCAAGTAAAAGATTTTTAATACATAATTCTAGAAAAAAAGAATTTATTGATAGAATGAAAGAAGTAATTTCTAAATTAAAAGTAGGAGATCCTTCACGTTTTGATACAGATATGGGTCCACTTATTAATATTCCTGCTGCAAAAAGGGTAGAAGAATATGTAAATAAAACTGTTGAACAAGGTGCAAAAATAGTATGTGGTGGAAAAAGATATTCTGCATATTATGGACCAACTATACTAGATAATGTTACAAAAGATATGGATGTAGCAAAAGATATGGAAATATTTGGACCTGTAATTCCAGTTATAGGTTTTGATACAATAGATGAAGCTATTGAAATTGCAAATCAATCATCATATGGTCTATGTGGTTGTGTAATAACTAAAGACTATAAAGTTGGAATGCAAGTCGCATCAAGACTTGAATGTGGTGGTGTTGTAATTAATGGAGCAAGTTTCTTTAGAAGTGCTGAAATGCCATTTGGTGGTTGGAAGCATAGTGGAATAGGAAATGAAGGAATTTCAACAACACTAGAAGAAATGTCAAGAATAAAAACAATAGTTCTAAAAGATATATTATAAAATTAAAATAAAAGTACAAAATAAAATTAGGAGGTTATTTAAGTGGTAGAAAAATTTGTATTGAATGAAACATCTTATTTTGGAAAAGGTGCAAGAGAAGTTCTTGTACAAGAATTGAAAAATAGAGGCTTTAAAAAAGCTTTAGTTGTTACAGATAAATCATTATATGATGCTCACGTAACAAAAAAAGTTACAGATGAATTAGATAAAGGAAATTTTAATTATTCTGTCTATTCAGATGTAAAGCCTAATCCAACAAAGAAAAATGTATGGGATGGTTTAAGAGCTTGTAAAGAGGCAGAAGCTGACGTTTTAGTTGCAGTAGGTGGAGGCTCAAGTATTGATACAGCTAAAGCAATATCAATAATAATGACAAATCCAGAAAATGAAGATATAGTATCCCTAGAAGGAGCAGCTACAACAAAAAATAAAGGATTACCAATTATTGCTTTACCTACAACTGCTGGAACTGCTGCAGAAGTTACAATAAATTATGTTATAACAGATGAAGATAGAGAAGTAAAAATGGTATGTGTTGATCCACATGATATACCTATTATTGCAATTGTTGATACAGAACTTATGGCTTCAATGCCAAAATCTATTGCTTCATCAACAGGAATGGATGCTTTAACTCATGCAGTAGAAGGGTATATTACAAAAGCGCATAATACAATGTCAGATATGTTCCATATGGAGGCAATTAAGCTAATCTTTAAATATCTACCAGCTGCAGTAAATGAAAAAGATGAAGAAGCGATAAATAAAATGGGGCTTGCTCAATATATAGCTGGTATGGGATTTTCAAATGTAGGACTTGGAATAGTACATTCTATGGCACATCAATTAGGTGCGGTTTATGATACACCTCATGGACTTGCAAATGCAATATTACTACCTACAGTTATGAGATTTAATGGAGAGGTATGTTATGAAAGATTTAGAGATATTCTTATAGCTTTAGGTGTAGATGCTAAGGATATGAATAAAGAGCAAGTTATAGATAAATTTGTAGAAATGATACAAGAATTATCTAAAAAGGTTGGAATAACACAAACAGTAAAAGATACTGGATGTAAAGAAGAAGACTTTGAAATGCTAGCACAAAAAGCAATGAATGATGCATGTAGACCTGGAAATCCAAGAGAAACTACAAAGGAAGATTTTATAGAGTTATTTAGAAAAGCAATGTAAAAGCTAAAAAAAAGACAGCTCAAGAAGAGCTGTCTTTTTAGTTGGATGTTTTTTTTCTTTTGTGTTTTGAAAGGATGTTGTCTATCAAGATAAGAATGTAACAAGCTGCAATGAATAATAGACTTATAAGTATAAGGTATTTAATTACACCTCCAACACCTATTTTGTCTATATCCAAAAAGAAATATGCATATTTTCTTGATCCACCAGAGCCAAAGAATTTTCCACCATGAGAGGAATAAGTGTACACATATATCAAATATAGTGATGGAAATATATACCATAGTAAAGGATATTTTAACTTAAAATGTCCCTTATCATCAAATATTAGGTAATCTACCAAAACCATAATTGGTGTTATAAAATGTACAAAAACATTTGATATACTAAATATATTTGATGATGTATTTACATTTGCATTCATAATAAACCCTGTAGGATATAAGGATATCAAATAGATTGTAAATGTAAGCAGGATTATCATTATAGTAGCACCCTTTAGAAAATAGTATACATCACACTTTTTCCAATCAGATTTAAATTGGGATATCACAATACTTAGCAGATAAAAAGTAAGTACAAAGACATTACTTTGCATGGTGTAAAAAGACAAAATACTTGTTACAGAGCTTGTGTTTAGAATATTAGACAAAATACCAATTAAACAGCAGATAATTACCGCCATTTCGAACACAAAAGAAAGTCTTCTTTTGATATTCATATTGCACCACCTTTCCGTATCCCATATTATACTATATTTTATACTGCTTTTCAACATTATAGTTTACTATAATTTAATTGACAATGGATTAATATGACGATATAATATAAAAAATAAAAAAAGGTGTTGAAAAATAGTGTTAATATATAAAAATACATTTTTTAGTGTATAATTTATATATCTTAGGGGGAAAATATGAAAGCTTTAGTTACAGGTGCGTCATCTGGAATAGGATATAGTATTGCTAGATGTTTAAGTAATATAGGTTATGATCTAATAATAGTGGCAAGAAGAAAAGATTGCCTTTTAAATTTAAAAAAGGAATGTAAAACAAATGTTGAAATAATTACTATGGATTTAAGTATAATTTCAAATGTATATAAGTTATATGAAAAAACAAAAAGACATGATATAGATATTTTAGTAAACAATGCAGGAGTGGGGTTATATGGTGAATTTTACGATATAGATTTACAAAAAGAAATGGATATGTTAAGACTAAATATAGGAGCAACTAATATTTTGACAAAATTATATCTTAAAGATATGGTAAAGAAAAATAAAGGAAGAATACTTAATGTATCTTCTATATTTGGTTTTATGCCTGGACCATTAATGAGCTCGTATTATGCTAGTAAAGCATATATTACAAGTTTTAGTAGAGCTATAAATATGGAGCTTAAAATGAAAAATATAAATGTTGGTATTTCAACACTTTGTGCAGGAGCAGTAGACACTAATTTTAATAGTGATTTAGGAATATCTTTTTTTATTCCTCCAAGTAGTTCTGAAAAAGTTGCAAAATATAGTATAAATAAATTACTTAAAAATAAGGAAATTATAGTTCCTGGTATCATTAATAAATTTGTATATGTTTTAAATAAAATTATACCTAATAGAATATCAAGATATATAGTGTACATGAGTCAAAACGGGAAAAGAAATTATTAAGCTTATAGATTTTAATCTATGAGCTTTTTTGCATAAATTTATGAAAAGAACTCATAACAATATTAGGAGAAAAAATATGAAAAATTTATTAGAATATGTAAAAAGTAGGAGCAAAGATTTAGATGATATTTTTATTAGAAGATTATGCGTAGATAATAATGAAATAAATTTAGTATATAATGAAGCTTTAGTTGACTCTACTATGATATCTAATTTTGTTGTCAGGAGCATTGTAGAATGTATAAGGGAAGAAAAAATATTAAATGATATAGAAGAAAAAGATAATAGCTTAGAAGATAAATTAAATAAGAAGCTTGGAAATAAAAAAGATATAAACTTAGAAGATACTATAGCAATTAATAAAATAAAAAAAATTGATCCACAACAGGAAAATATATTTTATTATATAATGTCGGGATTTGTATTAATTATATATAAAGATATAGCTTATGTTGTAGAGACAAGGGGAACACTTACAAGAGGTATAAGTGAGCCTACTAGTGAAAATTCTATAAGAGGAGCAAAGGATTCTTTTGTAGAAAATATAATGAAAAATATTGGTCTTATAAGAAATAGAATAAAAACAGAGAATCTAGCTTATAAAGAGAAAAGACTTGGAAGAAAAAGTAAAACTAAAGTTGGCATTATGTATATATCTGATATTGCAAAAAAAGATTTGGTAAAATATGTTGAAGAAAAAATTGATAAGATTGATATTGATGGTATACTTGACGTAAATTATATTCAAGAATTTATAGAAGAAAAAAATGATTCGGATTTTCCAATATCAATTAATACCCAAAGACCTGATGTTGTATCATATTATTTACTTCAAGGAAGAATAGTAATACTTGTAGACAATAGTCCATATGCATTAGTATTACCAGCTTTTTTTGAGGATTTTATTAATAATATAGATGATTTATATCAGAAATCCAAAAATGTTACTTTTACAAAGATAATAAGATATATATCGTTAATACTTACAATTTTAACACCAGCATTATACTTATCTTTAATAACGTTTGACCAAGAATCAATACCTAGTGAACTTTTAACTGCATTTGCTACTCAAAGAGAAGGAGTACCATTTCCGGCTTTTGTAGAGGCAATAATCATGATATTTTCGTTTGAAATTCTAAGAGAAAGTGACATGAGATCAAATAAAGTATCTGGTAATACACTTTCTATAGTGGGAGCTTTGATACTTGGAGATGCGGCTGTTAGTGCAGGTATTGTATCTCCTATTATGATAATAGTAGTAGCAATCACTACAATTTCAGGACTTAATTTTTCAGATATTAATGTTATAAATGTACTTAGAAAGTGGAGAGCTATTTTTATGCTTTTTGCAAGTTTGTGTGGAATAATAGGAATTGGAATAGCTACTATATTATTTATAGCAAGTTTAGTATCTACTGTTAGTTATACTAAGCCTTTTACTTATCCAGTATCACCTTTAAATTTTACAGAAATGAGAAAAAATTTATTTACTAGATTAAGTATATCAAAAGATAAAAAAAGGCAAAAAATTCTTACAAATAATTTAACAAAGAGTAGGTGATTATATGAGAAAATATATAATTGCACTTTTAATAATGGTAATTGCTTTTGATGGATTAAATAATTTAAGAGAAGTTACAGATTTAGCTATAGTTAAAGCTATTGGAATAGATATGACAGAAGACGGACAATATAAAACAACTGCTATAGTAATAGATACCTCAAATAAAGAGGCACAAAATGAAGGGATAATATATGAGTCTATAGGAGAATCAGTGCACGATTCAGCAAGAAAAATTGTAAATGAATCTCCAAAGAAATTATATCTTGCACAAATGGAAACATTAGTATTATCTGAAGATATTGCCAAAAATAATTTTGAAGATACACTTGGATTTTTTATTAGAGATAATGAAGGAAGTAATGCATTTTACTTATTTGTTGCAAATGGTTGTGCAGCAGGAGATTTGGTAAAATCAATTAATGAAGAGCAAATAAATATAAAATCACTACTTAACACATCTGCTAAATATAGGGGAAACTGTAACTTAAATTCATTAAATGATATTTTAAAAGATAAAATGAAACCAGGAATAGATATAACAATAAATAGTGCTACAATAGATAATGAAAATATAAAAATAAGTGATATGGCATATTTTAAGGGATGGAGTATGAAGGGGTATTTAACAGATCAAGAAAGTATTTTATATAATTTACTATGTAATAATTTGAATAATACTATTCTTGTCGCAGGGCAAAGTGATGATAGAATAGGAGCAGAAATTATATCCAGTAAAACAAGTATGTCTTTAGACAAAGAAAATAATAATAAAATAAATTTTAATATAAAGATAAAAGCAAATATATCTGAGACTGGGAGTAATGTGAGAATTTTAAATAGTAAACAAATTGAAGACGCACAAAATTCTTTAGAAGAGAGAGTAAAAGCTGATGTAAATGATTTTTTATTAAAGATAAAAAATGAATATGATTCAGATATTATTGGATTTGGAAATCTTATGTATAGAAAAAAAGATGATTTATATAAAGAGGAAAATTATTTATCTCAAATAGAAACAGATGTAAATGTAGAAGTAGATATACAAAATCAAGGAGGAGTTACTAAAAAATGGTAGAAAAAGACTGTGAAAAAATATATAGTTTAGGTTATAGTTTTATAATGTTGTCATCTTTTTTTGCTGTTTTTTTAGGAATTGGTTCATACTTAATGTTTAAGTATACAAGAAATGATACTTATTTAATTTGCATAATAGGAGCTATAATAAGTACTGGTATTTTTTATATTATACGTTATATTGTAAATAATAATGATTATAATGATATATACGAACTTAATAAAGGGATTTTTGGAGATTTTTTAGGGAGATTTTTAAATATAATATTATTTTTAGGATTTATAATAATGTCAAGCGTAATATTATTTAATAATGCAAATTTTTTTAATGCAGAATATTTGCCAGATACATCAATAAATTTTTTAAAAGCAATAATTTTATTACCACTTGTATATATATCTAGTAAAGGTTTAGCAAGTATCATAAAGATGAATCAAGTTTTATGTATCATAAATATTTTTATGCTTTTTTTGAGTATAATTGGAGTTTTTGCAGAATTTGATATAACTAATTTGGAACCAGTACTTAATGCTTCATATAGTGAGATTTTTAAAAGTATAGTTTTGTATGTTGTATTATCTATTGTACCGTTAAGTATGTTACTTGTATGTTCAAGAAAAAGGATAGTTGATAGCGAAAGATTAAATGGAAATTTATTAAAAAGCTTTGTATTTACAAATGTTTTACAATTTTTAGTTGTTTTAATTACCATACTTGTATTGGGAGAGAAGTTTATATCTTTATTTAGATTTCCAGAGCATATTGCATTAAAGCAGTTTAATTTATTTAATATTTTTCAAAGAGTGGAAAATTTTTTAGCATTACAATTTTATTTTTCTTCATTTTCACTTATGAGTTTTTTATTTTATTATATTATCAAGGCAATGCCTTATACTAAATTTAGAAATTATTATTCGATATTAATATCTATTTTTTTATACTTTTTTACAAATATAATATTTAATAATACAATTATATTTACCGAAATGATAAACAAATACATTATTTATGTAATCTTAATCGCTATATTTATTCCAATAATGGCCACATTTATAAAATTGCTTATACAGAAAAAATTGCAGAAATAGACAAAAAATAAGCTAAAAATATTGCAAAGAACTACATAAAATGGTATAATTAATAATGTACGTTTTTTATGTAGATTTTGTAATAAATATTGGGAGGATGTAGTTTAGATGATGAAAAAAAGAGTAATAGATGCACAAAAAGCATATGAATGTAGTGAATTATTGAAAATAATTAAAGAAACCGTTTCTGCCGATAGTCTAGCAAGAATATGTTTAAATAACTATACGTTAAAAACAATCGCAGGATATACACCTGATTCTAATGATGAAAATTATAATCCATATATAAAATCTTACATAGATAAACTTGTATATGACGAACATAATAAGGATGTCAAAAAAGCAAAAGAGGTAGGAGATAAAGAAGAATTAAAAAGACTCTCTACAAAAATCATGGATATGGCAGGATATTTAAAAGATGGAGAATATTCAAAATCAGGAAGAGTAAATGAATATGCTAAAAGTTTTGTTGATAGAACATTACTTAATAGGCAAGTAAGTAGATTGTATAGAGCAGTGGAAAGTGGGGATAAAGAAGAATTAGATAGAGCATATAGAAAAATATATCAAATGAGTTCATATAGCAATGATAGACCATATGGCGTTGTAAACGAATATGCGCAAACATTTGTAGATAATAGAATGGAAAAATATATACAAATGGGAATACATACACCTAAAGAGTATAGTGAACCTAAAGATGTGGCAATATAAAGGTATAACTTAAGTTATATCTTTATTTTTTTGTTATTATTGAGATAAATATAATAATGTGATAGAATATAGTAAATGTGGATTCTTTGATCATAAAAGAAAAAAGATGGAGATGATAATATGTACAAGCTTGGAGATAAAATAATAGATAACTGTGGAAATAAAGCAATGTTTCTGTCTATGTTAAAGAATAAAGGATATAATGTACCAATAGGAATTATAATTGACTTTGAAGAGTTTAAATATATGATTAAAGAACAAAAACTTAATTTTGAAACAATAGATAGGATAGAAATACCTGATTCGATACTGGATAAAATATTTGCTATTGTTCCAAGTAACAAAAGATATGCTATAAGGAGTAGTGCAAATATAGAAGATGGTAGGAATTTTTCACTTGCAGGACGATATATTACTTTTTTAAACGTTGAATTTAACAGACAATGTCTTAAAGATAGAATAAAAGAATGTTTTTTATCTTTATATAGTGAAGAGAATTTACAATTTTATAGGAAGAATAAAATAGATATTAATAAAGTTGAAATGAATGTTATTGTTCAAGAAATGATTGAAAGTAATGTAAGTGGTATATTATTTACAGTAAATCCAACAAATGGTAAAGATACAGAAGTTGTAATAGAATTTTCTAAAGGATATGGTGATGTAGTAAATGGGAAGACTATACCTGAAAGAATTGTATATGATTGGAGATTAGAAAAGTATATTGAAGAACCTAAAATAAATATATTAGGAGATATAGCAATAAAAAGAATTATTAATATATCTCTTACACTTCAGCAAGAATTAGGATTTCCTATAGATGTAGAGTTTGGGGTATATGATTCTAAACTTTATATTTTTCAAGTAAGACCGATAACTAAAATAGAAAATAAAGATGTATATTATAGATTTACAAATTGTAATTTAGAAAATATAGGAGTACTTTCTACTATTATGACATCTTTAAATATACCATTATATACTAATACTACAATTAGCTTTATTAAAGCTTTAAAAGTTATAAATGAATCAGATATATTAAAGCCCATTTTATTTAATAAATTTTCAAGACTATATTGGAATTTAACATTGCTAAAAAAAGTATTAGAAAATATACCAGGATATATAGAAAGATATTTAGACGATTATATAGGTGTAAGAATAGACTATTTAGATAATGGAATTCAAAATTTAAATACTTCTAAGGGATTTTTCAAATCTTTGGCTAAAAAGAAAATAATAGATAATTTAAAGAGGCAATTAATTAATGTTGAAGAATACAGGAAAAATAAAACAGAAGAAATAAAAAATATAATGCAAATAGAAAATAATATTGAGAGAATGAAAAAAGCATTTGAAATATTCTTGGATATAAAAAGTGTATATATATGGCAATGTTTTACAAATATAATTTATAAAATAAATTTAAATAAAGATCTTAGTAATGTATTAAATAAAACTGAGTTTAGAAATTTGTTTTTAGCAGTTGATGATAAATATAAAAATGGACCATACTTACATATGTGGGATTCTTCAAGAAAAATAAGAAAAGATAAACAAAAAATGAAATTTTTTGAAGAAAATTTAGATGCAGAGATATTTTATTTATATAGAAAAGATAGAAATAATCCTAATATTAAAGAATTTTTAACAGATTTTATTGATTTGTTTGGCTATCATTCTTTTACTGAAACAGATATAATCTATAAAACATATGATGAGGAAATACTTAAAGTGATAAAAATGTATAGGGATATGTTAGAATTAGATGATAAGTATGACCCATTAAAGGAATTCAAAAGACAAAATAAACTATATGAACAATCTATAGAAAAATTAAATGAAAATCTAAAGAAAAATCAAATAAAAAATATTATGAAAGATATTGAATTTGTGCGTGAACTTATAAAAAAAGAAAATTCTTTAAAAGATCTAGTATTATTTTCTCAAAACTTATTAAGAAAAGAACTTTTAAAATTAGGACAAAATTACAAAAGTAAATTTTATCTAGAAAATGAGGAAGACATTTTTTATTTAGATTATAAAGATATATTAAATAGTATGATAGATAATAATTTAGATACATTAAAGCAAAGGGTTAATAAAAATAAAATGTATTACAATTCATTTAGAAATTATACACCACAAAGTGAAATTTTTCCATGTCAAAAGCAAATTATACAAGTTGATTGTAATAAAAAATTTAAGGGAATTGGTGCAAGCTTTGGAAAAACGAAAGCAAGAGCTTGTATTGTTGACAGCAAAGAAGATCTAAAAAATTTAAAAAAATCAGATATATTAGTTACTAAATATATAGATCAAGAAATTTTTAAAAAGATAAATATTATGGAGCTTTCTGGTATAGTTACTGAGTTTGGTGGAATGTTGTGTCATTTAGCTATAAATGCTAGAGAAAATAGAATACCTTGTGTTGTTGGACTAAAAGATGCAACTCAAGTTATAAAGACTGGTGAAGAAATAATGATAAATGGAGATACTGGTGAAGTTATAATTTAGAAAAAATATTTATTATAATACTATTTTTAATAGAGGAGGTTTATATATGAAAAAGAAACTAAAAGGTGGTGTCTTATTTTTCTTTTTATTAGTTGTTATTTCTTTTTTTAGTGATAAAATACTAGCAGCAAACTTAAAAATGAATGATTTAAAATTTGAAATAACAGTAAATGAAGATGCAAGTATGAACGTTACTGAAATATGGGATATAAAAATAAGAGATACAAATACTTTATTTAAAACTTTTAAAAAAGATATAGATAAATATACTAGCATAACAGATGTTATTATTACTAATATGGAAAATAATACTAAACTAAATAAAATTGATGAATATATGTATCATGTTAATAATAATAGCTATTATGGTTTAGATATTAATAATAATGAATTTGAAATAGCATGGGGTGTTGGACTTGAGAATTCATCAGATACTAGACAATATAAAATAGAGTATAAAGTAGAAGATGCTATTGCACTTCATGGAGATTGTGCCGAATTATACTGGCAATTGATAGGTGATGATTTTGAAATTCCTATTGAAAATATTGAGGGAAATATAACATTACCAGGTAATATCAGTAAAAATGATATAAGAGTATGGGGACATACTGAGACTTTAAATGGGATTATTAATGCAACAGATGATGGAAATATTGAATTTAAACTTGAAAATATTCCACAAAATAATATGGTAGAAATAAGGTCTACTTTTCCAAAAGATGTAATAGTATCTTCTAAACGAACAGATGACATACCTAAAATAGAGAGTATAGTTAGAGAAGAAACAGCATGGGCAAATTCTGCTAATGAACGTAGAGAAGAAAAGCAAAGTTATGAAAAAAAGGTAATAATAGGTTCTTTAATAGGTGCATGTATAATATTTGCTATTGAAATAAGGTATATGATAAAAGCTATTCGTCATGCAAAAGAAAATAAACTTGTACCTACTTTAGATGTAGATTATTATAGAGATTTACCAAGAGAAGATGCAACACCAGCCCAAGCATATTCTTTGCTAGATAGAAATTTGCTTAAAAAATATATAGATTTAGGTAATGTATTTCCAGCGACACTAATGGATTTAAATATAAAAAAATATTTAAGTTTTGAAGTATTAAAAAATGAAAAAAATAAGGAAGAAATAATTATAAGATTAACAGATAATACTAATATTGATGTGTTACAAGAAGATGAAAAAGCAATATATGAATTTATTAAAGAGGCAATAGATTCAACTGCTGAAAAACAAATTAATATTAAAAAATTACAAAATTATATCGAAAGACATACAAGTAAAATATTTTCTTTAGGAGAAAAGATTTTTAAAATAGTAATGGAATTCTTTAAAAATAATAATTATATTAAAGAACAAGAATATAAAATGGCAAAAAATATAAATAATATGACATTGTTTACTTTTTTAAGTATGGTATATTATCCTGTAATAATGCTGGGTTTGGAAATTATGTCGTCTTTATTAGGTAGATATATACTTGGGGGATACTTTATACTTCAAATAATAATTTTAATTATATATGGAAAAATAAATAAAAACTTTAATATTTTTACACAAAAAGGTGTAGATGAAATAGATAAATGGGAAGGATTAAAGAAATTTATGGGAGATTTTTCTCAAATGGATAAAAAGGAGTTACCATCTATAGTAATATGGGAAAAATATCTTGTATATGCAACAGCTTTTGGAATGGCAGATAAAGTAATTGAACAATTAAAAATAGTATATCCAGAAATAAATGATGATGCATATTTTGCAACAACATATTCAACAATGTATCTGGCAACACATACTAATTTTAATAGCAGTTTTTCAAATGCAGTAAGTTCATCAATCTCAAGTGCCACTTCATCTGGTTCAGGTGGAGGTGGAGGCTTCTCCGGCGGAGGCGGCGGAGGAGGCGGAGGCGGTGGTGGCGGAGGTAGATAATCCGCCACAAGCCTCAAAAAATAGTGCATTTTAATATGCACTGTTTTTTTTGATTAGATTTTCTAAAATTTCTACTGCATTAGTTGCAGCACCTCTTCTTAGATTGTCTGCAACGCACCACAAGTTAATACCGTTTTCTACGCTAAAGTCTCTACGTATTCTTCCTATATATACTTCATCATTTCCAGATACAAAAGTATTAATAGGATAGATATTTCTTTTTGGATCATCTAGAACAATTATACCTTCTGAATTATTTAGAAGTGTTTTAATGTCTTCAATTTTAAAATCATATTCAAGTTCAACATTTATGCTTTCACAGTGGCAGTTTAAAGTAGGAACTCTTGCACAAGTTGCAGTTATAGGAAGTTTTGGCTTTCTTAATATTTTTCTTGTTTCTTCTATCATTTTCATTTCTTCTTTTGTATAATTATTCTCCAAAAACACATCAATTTGTGGTAGGCAATTATTTACTATTGGATAATCAAATTTAGTAGTTGTATTATTTTTAAGGTCATCTATACCTTTTTTACCAGCTCCTGATACTGCTTGATAAGTGGAATATATCACTCTTTTTATTTTATATTTATCATCTAAAACTTTTAATGGTATAACAGCTTGAATAGTAGAGCAGTTTGGATTTGAGATTATATTAAAATTATCATATGCATCTTCCATATTTACTTGTGGAACTATTAATGGAACACTTTTATCCATTCTGAAGCAAGAACTATTATCTATTACTATACATCCATTTTTTGCAGCTATTTTTGCATATTTTTGAGCAGTAGTAGCTCCAGCAGAAAATAGGGCATAATTAAATCTGTTATTATCAAAGCTATTTTCAGTTAATTCTTCAACAATATACTCTTTATTCATGAACTTTATTTTTTTATCTTTAGATCTTTTTGAGGCAAATAGTACATAGTTATCTATATTTAATTTTTTTTCTTCTAGTACTTTTAAAAACATTTTTCCAACAACTCCAGTTGCACCTACTATTGCAACATTAATCATAAAAATCACCTCACTAAATTATATTAACTAATACTTATAAATATTCTATAAAGAATAAAAGTAAATGATATATAAAAGCAATTACTTTACATAATTATAATTGTATGATATAATATATACAGTTTTTTAAAATACAAATGAATATAAAATTTTATAGGAGGTGCAATAACTATGATTATTAGTTATGAAAAAGAAAATTTTTTAAAAAGGATGTGGAATAATATTTTTCACAAAAGAGAGGCTTTGCCTATGGCTTTAGAATATACTCAGAAGGAAATAACAGTAAAATTTGAACAAATATTAGAATATTTAGAAAATGGATTTTATTTTAGAAATAAAACAATTGAAACTTTTGATAATAACATTAGAAATGTAAATATATATTTTGTAGATAAAAACCAAGAAAGTATTGAAAATACAAAAGATACTTTTTTAAGAACAATAGGAAAAAGGAAAGTTAGACTTAATGGTAAAACTAAACTTGTATTTAATGATCCTATTTTGATACAAAATAATGTATTAGAGGTATTTCCAAGTCTAAATATGCAAAAGCTTCCAAGAGATGAATATATTATGCAGATATATTTTAATGCTGTAAAGTTATTTGCAAGAAAAATATCTGGCATTAAAAGAATTACAAAAAATACTAATAAAATAATATATTCATATGGAATTAATAGAAGAACAGTTATTATATATGATGGAAAAGTATCTAATGTTAATGTAGATGAATATAAAATATTAAATGATATTTTTGCATATATAATAGCACAAATATTATATGAGGGAAAAGAAAATAGACCTTTTACTTTAGAATTAAGTACAGTTGAGGATAAAGCATTAAAAATGGTAAGATATTATTTATCTAGAAGTTATGTAGATTATGGACAATTTGTACTAGATTATATGTTATGTAGTAATAGGCTTGAAGAGAAAATTGTTAAAAATAATGATGTAAATAATTTTAAGCAATTAGAAGAAAAATTAAAAAAGAAAATTAAAAAATGAGCTTTTAAAGCTCATTTTTTGATTTTACGTTACATTTTGAGGATTTACTAGATCTGTTAATATTTGCGGATCTAGATTTATTCTTTTAGTAGATATTAGCCAGTCACATAAGAATATACAAATTATTATTATTGCTAGTTTATTCATAATCTTTTTAGGAAATAGACTTACAAATTTTTGTATTAATGGATGAAGAAAAAATACATATATAGTTCCAAGTATTCCCCATCCTATTAATATTGGTACTGTAGTATAATTTAATATATTTAAAAATTTACCAGAATAGTTCCACATTTCAATACCAAGTATATATTTAAAGCCAAGTCCGCATAAAAGTTCAAAGGATCCTAATAAAAGTGAAGCTATAATAAATATAGATGGTATATTTTTTATTGTTGGTTTAGCATCATAAAAACAATAATATAATATTAATGCTCCAAATCCATAAATTGGACAATATGGTCCAAGAAGCATTCCTCTTTTTACTATTTTTCCAACTACTAAAAATACATATCCCGTTTCTATAAAATATCCAACAATAGCTGCAAAAGCAAATACTAAAACCATTTCGGCAAAAGATACTTTATATCTTCTTGTTATTTTTACTAATTGGAAATTGTTTGATGTCTTATTCATAACGTTCCTTTCTATAATTTATCTTTATAATATGATTCATCTAAAGTTATACAAATATTATTTAAATAATGCAAAAAATCATTTTTATTAAAATTAAATGAATATTTTGTGGCAAATAATAGTTGTCTGTATTTTTTAAAGTGTTTATTTATATCATTTCTTCCATATTTTGAGTCTCCAATTATTGGATGATTTATACTTGAAAGAAGTGCTCTAATTTGATGAGTTTTTCCTGTATGAATTAATACTTTTAATATAGCATAATTCTCTTTTTTATATTTCTTTTGCACATAAATATCAGTAATTATTTTTTGTGAATCATTAACAAATTGATTATATATTTTTGAAAATCCAGTTCTTTCATCTTTTAAAATGTAATTTTCATAGTGATAATAATCTTTTGAAAAATTTGAGTCATAAACATAAGCTATATATTCTTTATTAATATATCCAGCTTTAAAGCCATTTAAAATAGACATATATGTAGTTTCATTTTTAGCAAATATTATGAGTCCTGATGTATTTGTATCTAACCTATGACATATAAAAATATTGCTTCCTTTAAATTTTTTTACATATTCTTCAAAACTAGGTTCAAACGTATTTGTTTCTTTTTCATAGTTTGATATAATTCCCTGAGGCTTAAATGCAATTAATATATTTTCATCTTCGTAAGGAATATATAGTTGTTTAGGAAGATTAAATAGAATTTCATCATTTAAGTAAATACATATAGTATCATTATTTTTGACTAAGGTATTTGTATCTGAAATTCTTTTTCCATTTATTTTTATATCTTTATTTCTAAATGCTTTGTATAGTGAAGAAGAAGACATATTAGGGAATTTACTTTTTATGTAATATATAACTTTTTCTTCTTTGCTTAATTCATGTATTTTAAATTCTTTCATAGCAAAATTATAGTATAATTTGACAAAAAAATCAATATAGTATAGAAAAAGTAGAAAAATAAGGATATAATATTATTGTATTTTTTATATTATAGAAAAATCGATTTTTTGTCAAAAATTACAACGAAAAAAGGCAAAAAATAAGAAAAAATATGCAAATAAAAGAAACAAGTGCTTAAAAAAATTTGTTACTTTTGTTTTAAAGTTTTACTTAACAATTAATCAAAATGCTCTAAATATTGAAATTAAAGGATTTGTGTGGTAGAATATACGTTAACCTTTTTTGAATGGAGTGTGAGTATTGTGAGAAAGAAAATGGTTAAAGTAACTTTTGAAAATGGAACTGAGATCATGGTAGAGCCCGAAACTAGAGTTATAGATGCAATAAGATTAGCAAATATAAAAACAGATGAAGAAATATTGGCTGTAAAAATAAATAATAAAGAAAGATCTATATTATATCATTTAATAGAAGATAGTAAATGTGATTTTATAACTTTTAGTACAAGAGAAGGAGAAAGAATTTATAGTAGAAGTCTTAAATTTATATTTTTAATGGCATTACATAGATTAAATATAAATTTACATTTTAAATTTTTAAATAAGACAGGAAGGGATTATTTTGCTTTTGTAAAAGAAGGTGAGGTAACTACTAATTTGGTAAAAGAAATAAAATCAGAAATGAAAAAAATAATTTCAGAAAATATACGTATAATGAAAGAAAAAGGAAGTAGTAGAAGAATTGCAAATTATTTAGAAAATAGAGATCAAGTTCAAAATATTGTCGAATTAAATTTAAATGAAAATTATACAGTATATTATGCTGATGATTTTTATACATATTTATATGGGTCAGTTGTAATGTATACAGGATGTATAAAAGGATTTGATCTTAGAAAATATAAAAATGGTGTAATTTTAATGCTTCCAGAAAAAGATGATATTGAAAAAGTAAAATATTATATTGAAACTAATAGAATGTTTGAACTTTCTAATAAATTTTCTGAAGTATGTAAAGTTACATCTGTTGAAAGTGTTAATGATTTAAATAGAAAAATAGTAGATGATAAGATTGATACAGTTATAAGAAGAGCAGAACTATATCATACAAATGAGTTTTTTGAAATATCTAAAAGAATAGTAAGAACTAAAAAGGTAAAAATCGTAATGCTTGCAGGACCTTCTTCTTCAGGAAAAACAACTTCTGCACAAAGACTTGCAGATACATTAATGGTAAAAAAGAAAAATGCTATAGTTATTAGTATGGACAATTATTTTAAAGATGAAGGAAATATACCTATTGGAGAAGATGGAAAAGAGGACTATGAATGCTTTGAAAATATTGAGATTGATTTATTTAAAAAACAAATGTTAGATTTACTTAGAGGTAAAAAGGTAATACTTCCTACATTTAATTTTAAGTTACAGAAAAAAGAATTCATTAATGCTCCAATAAAATTAAAAGAAAATGATATATTAATAATAGAAGGAATACATGCACTAAATCCTAAAGCCTCAGAGTTTATTCCAAAAGATAAAGTATTTAAATTATATGTAGCACCTATGGTAAGTATTAGATTTGATCCGTTTACTATGTTATCGTCTAATGATTTAAGGCTTATGAGAAGATTTGTAAGGGATAATTCTACAAGAGGTGTAAGTGTAGAGAAGACTATGGATTTATGGGAGAAAATAAGACAAGGTGATGAGAAAAACATATTTCCATTTGTAGATAGAGCAGATTATATATTAAATACAAGTTTAATATATGAATGGGCAGCTTTAAAGCCAACGGTAGAAAAATTACTATTAAAAATTAATAATAGCAGTATATATTATTCAGAAGCTAGAAGATTATTAAATATCTTAAGGAATTTTATAGGAATAGAAACTGATTTAATACCAAGTACATCAATACTTAGAGAATTTATTGGTGGAGGATGTTATTTAAGATAAATTAAGGGAGGAGAATGTTTTGGCTGTAAAAAAACAAACCTTTATGAAGGGAGTATTTGTTATAATGGGCTCTCAGATATTAATAAAAGTATTAGGATTTATATATAGAATTATTCAAACAAATTTTCCACAATTTGCAGATGTTGGAAATAGTTATTATGGTTCTGGTTATCAAGTATATACATTCATACTTGCTATTGCTACTATGGGCATACCTAATACGATTTCAAAATTAGTTTCAGAAAAAAGAACTATAGGAGATAAGCGAGGTGCTCACAAAATATTTAAAACAGCATTTTTGGTGTTTGTGAGTATTGCAACAGCATTTTCATTAATGTTGTTTTTTGGAGCAGGTTTTATATCAAATAATATATTAAATAATCCGGGTGTAAAATATACGCTTATGTCATTATCTCCTGCAATTATATTTGTATCAATGTCAGCTGTTTTAAGAGGATATTTTATAGGAATGGAAAATGTAAGTGAGTATAGTAAAGCACAAATAATAGAACAAATTGTAAATTGTATCTTTTCTATAATTTTTGTAGTAATGTTACTTGGAACAACTCCAGAAATAATGGCTGCAGGTTCAACTCTTGCAACTACAGTTGCAACATCTACAGCATTTTTCTATCTGGTAAGATATTATAGAAAAAATCGAGATGACATTTGGAAAGAAATTAAAAGCTCTGAAATTTTTGCATCTGAACCAAGAGGTAAAATAGCTAAAAAATTAATATCATATGCAGTTCCTATTTCTTTTGGAAGTGTTGTATCAGCACTTGCAGGGCTTATAGATGTTGTAACAGTAGTAAATGGGCTTCAAAAGTATGGATATGATTTAATAACAGCTAATGAAAAATATGGTATACTTTCTGGAAAAGTAGACATATTATTAGCAGTACCATTATCAATAAATGTTGCTTTTGCAGTAGCACTTGTTCCATTTATATCTTCTGCTATAGCAAGACATAGAAAAGATGAAGCTATAGGTAAAATTAAATATTCTTTAAAAATATCTTCACTTATAGCACTTCCTTGCACTATTGGTATGTTTGTACTTGCAACACCTATATTCAACATGTTATTTCCAAATGCTCCAGAAGGTGCATACTTATTAAAAATTGAATGTTGGCTACTATTTTTCTCAGTAGTAAGTCAGACAATTACTGGTGCTTTACAAGGAGTTGGAAAACTTGCTGTTCCCGGAATAGCTTTATTAGTTGGTGCTATAATTAAATATATTTTAAATGTTATATTTATACCAATGTATGGTGAAGTTGTTCCAGCATTTACAAGTATTATTTATAGTAGTACAGCATGTATTATATCTGCAATTGTATTATATAGGACTTTAAAAGTAAAAATGCCACTTAGGGAAGTAATAATAAAGCCTTTCATTGCAAGTGCTATAATGGGAGTATTTGTATTTTTGACATATAAATTGTTAATTATTATGAATGTAGGAAATACTATTGGAACAATATTATCTATTGCTATAGGTGTATTAATTTATGGTATTTGTGTTATACTATTAAAGATTTTAAGCAAAGATGAAATATTACAGTTACCTTATGGTAACAAAATATGTAAAATGCTTAAAATATAGCTAAAAAACAATACTTTTTTATCAGAAAAAAGATGAAAACTGTTGACAAGAATATCGTTTTGTAGTATATTCTAAGTGTAAATATGAAATAGGAGGGATTTATAATGAATAAAGCTGAATTAATTGCTAAAATTGCTGAAGAAAGCAAATTAACAAAAAAAGCTGCTGAAACTGCTCTAGATGCTTTCGTAACTAGTGTTGAAGAAGCACTAAAA
Organism: uncultured Clostridia bacterium; assembly: GCA_944387375.1. Taxonomy (GTDB): domain Bacteria; phylum Bacillota; class Clostridia; order TANB77; family CAG-465; genus CAG-465. The sequence goes on along the minus strand of CALXEQ010000002.1, from coordinate 183,623 downwards.
AAAGGCGAGAAAGTTCAATTAGTTGGTTTTGGTACTTTTGAAGTTAGAGAAAGAGCAGCTAGAAAAGGTAGAAACCCACAAACTAAAGCTGAAATTAAAATACCAGCTTCTAAAGCTCCAGTATTCAAAGCTGGAAAAGCTTTAAAAGAATTAGTAAACAAAAAATAATTAATAAAATAATTATTAAAAAATATCACGGGAATTTAATAGAATTATGAAGAATAGTTTTATTAAATTCCCGTGATTTTATTATATAGAAAATCCTTTTAATATTAACATATAATTGATTTGAATTACTCATTTTCTTTTGAAGTTTCTTCTAATATGCTTGTACAATTAGGACATCTTGTTGCTTTTATATTTATTGTACTCATACAGTAAGGACATGTTTTGGTAGTAATTTCTACTTCTTTATTTTTCTTTTTATTTGCTTTTGCTAAAGTTTTAACTAGTATAAAAAGAATAACTGATACTATTAAAAAATTTAGTATAGCATTAATTAATGAGCCATAATTTAGTGTTATTGCACCAGCTTCTTTTGCTGCTTCAAGAGTGTCAAAATGTTCTCCTTTTAAAGTTATAAATAAAGTAGATAAATCTACATTACTAGTTAGCAAACTAATTATTGGAGTGATTGTAGAAGATACTATTGTGTTTACTATATTTGTAAAAGCACTACCTAAAACAACGCCTATTGCTAAATCTAAAACATTTCCTTTAAGTGCAAAAGCTTTATAATCTTCAAAAGCAAGCTTTACTTTTTCTTTAGATATTTCTTTTATTTCTTTGTTATTTATTTTTTTCATAATTATCACCAATTAAATATTACAATATATGTCGAATAAAATCAATACAAAATATTTGTTGACAAAATACCATAATAAGTGTATTATTTATTCTAGGTGAAATTTGTGGAAAAAGAAAATAAAAAAATACTTTTAAGGTTACTAGATAAAAATAAAACCATAAAAAAATGGTTTGTTATTTTTTTCCTAATATCTATATTAGGAAATTCGTTAAGTATAATAATAGAAAATAGAGAATATCCAGATGCTATAGAGTTAGGTCAGGTAGAAGAAGATAATCAATATGTAAAATGTAAAATTAAAGCTATATATGAACTTAACACAGAAAATATAAATGAAGATAAAACTGTAAAAGATTATTATTTAGCTACTGATGGTACAGATGTATACATATTAGAAATTGGAAAGGCTCAATATGATATTTTAACTTATGCACTAAATAATGATGAATATACTACTATTCCTTTTATTTATGGAATGAGTAAAGACATTTCAGCTAACTTAAAACAATTAGCTGTAAATACGTATAGCCAAATATTTGAAAATAGTGAGGTAAATATAGATAATTTTAATGAATATTTTACTCCGTATTTAATAGATGTAAAAGTTAATCCAAATAGTAGTGCACAAATATTTAATAGTATTGGCTTAATATCTGGAATAATTGTAATTATTATTGGTATATATTGTATTTTTATTATGATAAAAAATAGAAAGAAAATAGATAGATTAGAAAAAGAAGGAATGACACAAGAAATATTAAATCAAGTATTAGATTCTTCTAAAATAGAATATGAAAGATGCAAGATGATGTTTTTAAAGGATTATTTAATAAGTTACTTATATGGTATTGAAATAATAAATTATGATGATATTATGTGGATGTATCCATATAATTATGGGGTGTATGGAATAGTAACAAATAAAAGAATAATAATTATAACAAAGGATAAAAAGCAATATGTTTTAGCTAATGCATTTGCTTTTGGAAAAAAGAATAAAGAGCAATATGAAAAGTGTATGGAGGAGATAGTAAAAAGAAGACCTAATATACTTGTAGGATATACACCTGAAAATATTGTAGCCATGAATGATAAAAATTTTAAAGATACAATAAATAGCGTTACAAAGAAATAATATTAAAAGGCAAGATTTAATATAATTTAGATCTTGCTTTTAGTTGCTTTTTATGTAGTTTTATAGTAAAATAGGTAAAGTGAAAAGGAGAAAATTATGATAGGAACAAACGGTGTTACAGTAAGATTTGGTAAAAGAGTTTTATATGAGGATGTAAATGTAAAATTTACACCAGGAAATTGTTATGGAGTAATAGGAGCAAATGGTGCTGGTAAGTCTACATTTTTAAAAGTTTTAACTGGCGAATTAGAGCCTAGTGAAGGCGAAGTATATATGACTAAAAATGAAAGATTAGGAATATTAAAGCAAGATCATTATATGTATGATGATGTAAAGGTATTAGATACAGTTATTAGAGGTAATGAAAGACTTTATGAGATAATGAAAGAAAAGGATGCTTTATATGCAAAACCAGATTTTAATGATGAAGACGGTATAAAAGCAGGTGAACTAGAAGCAGAGTTTGCTGAATTAAATGGATGGATGGCAGAAACTGATGCGGCACAGCTTTTGACAGGGCTTGGAATTGATACAGAGCTTCATGAATGCTTAATGAAAGAGCTAACAGGACCACAAAAAGTTAAAGTTTTGCTTGCACAAGCTTTATTTGGCAATCCAGATGTACTAATACTTGACGAGCCTACAAATAATTTAGATATTGCTGCAATAAATTGGTTAGAAGAGTTTTTAATAAATTTTGAAAACACAGTTATAGTAGTATCACATGATAGATATTTCTTAAATAAAGTATGTACTCATATATTAGATATAGATTATGGAAAAATTAATTTGTATGTTGGAAACTATGACTTTTGGTACGAATCAAGTCAATTAGCTTTAAAGCAAATGAAAGATGCTAACAAGAAAAAAGAAGAGAAGATAAAAGAATTAGAAGATTTTATTAGAAGATTTAGTGCTAACGCATCAAAATCTAAACAGGCAACTTCAAGAAAGAAAACATTAGAAAAAATACAACTTGATGAAATAAAGCCATCAACAAGAAGATATCCTTTTATAGATTTTAAGCCTGAAAGGGAGTCAGGAAAAGAAATACTATCTGTTGAGGATGTAAGTGTAAATATAGATGGAGAGCAAATATTAAAAAATATTTCATTTAAAATTTTAAAAGGAGATAAAATAGCACTTGTTGGCTCAAACAGTATTGCAAAAACTACATTATTTAAAGTAATAATGGGGCAAATTAAGCCTGATACAGGAAAAATTACATTTGGTCAAACAATTAAACCTTCATATGTACCACAAGATAATGATGAATTTTTTAAAGAAGATAAAAGCATAGTTGAGTGGATTGCAGATGATTATGGTATAACAGATGAGACAGTGGTAAGAAGCTTTTTAGGAAGAATGCTATTTTCTGGCGATGAAGCATTAAAAAAATTAAAAGTTCTCTCAGGTGGAGAAAAAGCAAGATGTATGTTTGCAAGGGCAATGCTTGAAGCACCTAATTTACTATTTTTAGATGAACCAACAAATCATTTGGATTTGGAAAGTATAACTGCTTTAAATGAAGGATTAATTAGAACAAATGCAGAAGTACTTTTTGTATCACATGATCATCAATTTGTACAAACCGTTGCAAATAGAATAATACAAATAACAGATGATGGTATAATAGATAAAAGATGTACATATGATGAATATTTAGAGCAAAATGAAGAACTTATGAAAAATGAAACAAGTTATTAGGAGGTTGTAATGATAAAATATCCAGATTATGATAATAGTATATTATCTGTTATCTCTTCAATTTTAAAATATTATGGATATGATAATGGTCATAAAACATTGGAAGTATTAGATAAAAAACTACAAAAAGATTATGATAATATACTTCTTATGCTTTTTGATGGAATGGGTTATTATACTTTAAAAGAATATTTGGAATCAGATAAGTTTTTAATTAAAAACTTATCTGGTCCAATATCATCTGTATGCCCTTCTACAACAGCTTGTGCTATTCCAACTATTGAAAGTGGAATGTCACCTATTGAACATGGATGGCTTGGATGGTCTATGTATTTTAAAGACTATGATGCTAATATTTGTGTACTTAAAAATACATATGAAGATACTGGCAAAAAAATTAAAGGTGAGAATATAGCAAGAAAATATGTAGGATATGAAAATGTTTTTAATAAAATAGAAAAAGTAACTAATGGAGAAGTTAAAGCTCATGATATATCTTTGTATTCTGATACTAATGAATTTGTATATAGTTATAATCAGATGCTAAGGAAAATAACACAAATAGCTAACAACAGAGAGAAAAATTTTATATATGCATATTCTGAGGAACCAGATATAATAATGCATTCTACAGGAGTAGACCATGAATATGTAAAAGAAAATATAAGATTTTTAAATAGTATGGTGCATGAGCTTTCACAAAAGCTTGAAAATACATTAATTGTTATTATAGCTGATCATGGGCTTGTAGATTCAAAAGTAGAGTATTTAAATAAATATCCAAAACTAAAAAAAATGTTAATTCGTAAACCAAGTTTTGAATCTAGAGCAGTTAACTTTTTTGTAAAAGAAGACTATGTTGAAAGTTTTAAATTGGAGTTTGAAAAAGCTTTTAAGGATAAATTTATTTTATTAACTAAAAAAGAAATTTTAGAAAGAAATCTGTTTGGAAAAGGAAATAAGAATGCTCATATAGATGAATTTTTAGGCGATTATATGGCTTTTGCAATATCAGATGTGGCATTAGAATGGGAAAATGAAAACAAAAAAATAACAGCAAGACATGCTGGGCTTACTAAAGAAGAAATGACAGTTCCTTTAATTATAATAGATACAAAAGAATGTAAAAATTAAAAAAAAGTACAAAAAAACTTGATTTTTTATATTACATGTGTTATTATATTAGAGTACTAATTATTAGTATGGCTGTTCCAGTAGCTCAGTTGGATAGAGCAACGGCCTTCTAAGCCGTGGGTCGGGGGTTCGAATCCCTCCTGGGACACCAAAGAAAATGTATTGATATCAAGCTTTTTATAGAGAAAGCTTGATATTTTTTTGACTTTAAAAACATTACTAATTAATACTATATATTACATATTTTTACTTAAAATTTGTCCAAAATTTGTCCAGACTTTAATCAATTATTAAATAACTTCACTAGCTTTTTTATCGTTTTCAGATAGAACATGAGTATATATATTCATTGTAGTACTTATATTTGAATGTCCAAGTCTTGAAGAAACAGTTTTCATATCAATACCATTAGCAATTAGAAGTGTAGCATGTGTATGTCTTAGATCATGAAAACGCATATGTTTTAAATTATATTTTTTTAAAAATTTATTAAACCATTTAGTAACTGTATCATTATGAATATATCCAAAAATTAATTCATTTTCTTTAGGTAATTTTTTTATTAAATCTAAAATTTCTTTTTTTACATGTATAGTTCTTATAGAACTTTCGTTTTTTGTACCAGAAACAATAGTGCCAATTCCTTTTATAGTAGATGTTGCTTGAAATATACTAATAGTACAATTATTAAAGTCTATCGCTTTCCATGTAAGAGCTAAAATCTCACTTCTTCTTAACCCACATTGAAGAGCTAAACGAACTATTATTTGATATTTTAACTCTTCTTTGTTTAAACATATTAATAATTGTTTAACTTCATCTTTTGTTAAAAAAACAGGTTTTACAGATGTATCTAATCCTTTTGGAACAATAACACCGTTACATGGATTGAACTTTAAGAAATTCCATTTTACAGCATAATTAAAAATACAAGATAAGCAATTTCTATATTTTCTTATGGTTTCAGAAGATAGAGTAGAAGATAGTGAGTTGACAAACTTCTGAATATCATATAATTGTATATCAGATAAGTTCATATTGCCAAAATAAGGAATTAATCTTAAATTAAGATAATCTTTATAGCCTTGAACTGTTCTTTCTCTTAAATTAGGTCTTACATAATCGTCTAACCACTTTTGAGCAAATATTATAAAGTTTATATTACTACTTATATTGTTACCATCCTTTATTTCTTCAACAAATTTATCTAATTCTCTTTCTATTTTTTGACCTTTGTTTAATTTTATTGTTTTAGAATATGTTTTTCCTTTGTATGTAAATCTTAGTCTGTAACTATTACCACGTTTTGTATAACTTCCAGCCATAATATCACATCCCTTCTTTTGTACAATATTCACTTAATTTAGCTTATTTATCACTTCCTTTAAATCATTATTGTATATATTAAATGCATCTTCGATTAAAGAGGCACTTATTCCAATTTCTTCAGCTATTTCAAATTTATTCATGTTTAGTTTTAAATACCTTTTTAAATTGTTAAATGGTATAAGTTTTCTTATAGACCACTTTTTAGCTTGATACTCATTTTTAGATCGTAATAATTTATTATAATAATCTGTACTAAATGGTAGAGTAGGTAAAACACCCATAAAATGATGTCCTAATTCTTCTGCTAATACTTCTTTTTCTAAATCAGTATTAATAATTTTTTTATTTAATAGGATACAGTTATTGAAATAAGCGCCATTAGCATCCTTAATAGTATCATAAAAAAATGTTATTTTTTCATTTTCAGCTATTTTATATAAATCTAAAGTTTCCATATTTATCACCTCTTAAATAAACAGATGTTCTTTTTGATATATATATAATTGCACTACTATTTTGTAGTGCTTTATCTTTAGTAAAAAATATTATTTTAAATTATGATTTTCTTTTTTTGTTACAATTACGTCATTATAAAAGTATCCATTAGTATAATCTGCTTGAAGTGTTATAATTGCGTATCCACCTTTTTCACCATAATATTTATAGACATAAGTATAAATATGGTTCTCACTAGATTCACTAATTTTTTCTACACATCTGTTATATACTGTATCGTCATTCCATTCATCTTTTTGATCAATTATTGAATTTAATTCAAAATTTGTAGTACTACCTATTGTAATTTCATCAAATTCATCTTTACTAATTCCTGCAGTTCCAACACCAGAATTATTATTTAAAATAAATATAAGTAGCAAAATAATGAATATAAAAGTTACTAAAATTAACCAAAAGTACCATTTCTTATAAATGTTATTTTTCATATATAAACCTCCATAAAATTATTTTTTTTTGTTTTTATTCTTAGCCATTTCAACAAATCGCATTATAGCTTCTTTATCTTCATCACAGATATCAGATAGATCAATATTATCTTTTGTTGATGCAGCTATTGCTATTGATTCATTTTTTATATCTACACGTCCTAATAAAAAGTCGGTAGAAACATTAAAAATATTTGCAATTTTTAATAATGTTTCTGAAGGAATAGATATTTCATCTTTTTCATACTTTGAAATTGTGCCAAATGATAAATTTAATTTTTCAGCTAATTCAGATTGCGTAATATTAGCTCTTTTTCTCAAAAATTTTATTCTATTTCCTAAAGTCATAATTTCACCTTCCAATGTCTTTACAAGACAATTATACTAAAGTAAAGTTTTATTGTCAATACAATTTACATAATTGTATTAATAATCCAAAAATATAAAAAACTTTTAAAAAATGTATTGACAATACAAAATAAATACTGTATTATAATTGTAGTTAGAATACAAAAAGAGGTGATAGAGTGTTTAAAAATTTAATTATTAAGAGAAAGGAAAAAAATATTACACAAGAAAAAATGGCCGAGATTATCGGAAAGAAAGCTTCTACATATGCAAAAAAAGAAAGAGGAGAACTTCCAATTACAATTGATGAAGCAAAAAAAATATGTGAATTTTTAGATTGTGAATTAAATATTTTTTTAAATTAAAATTATCGTAAAACTACAAAAAGAGGTGAGAAAATGATAATAAAAATTAAAAACTTTAATAAAGAAAATTTATTAGAAAGAAAAAAACTAATAGAAGAACTATTAGATACAAGTACAGAAGATATGCAATTAAATGAAGAAAATATTAAAAAAGTAAAAGATATTATAAAAAAATATAACGAAGTTACAACTACAGATTTTAAATATAAAGCAATAAATATTTTGGTAGCAAATGATGACGGAAAAACAATTGCTACCATAAAATAATTATTTATTTAATAAATTTATAGCATCAGATAGGTCTGATATAGCATAGTAAAATTGACGCATTATATCTTCTAAATCTTGTTTTTGGCTTTCGTTAAAGTTACTGTTGTTTAAAATATTTTTAGCTTCTTCTTTGTAAGATTCAATATTTTTAGAAAGGTATAAGCTAATATCAGATTTAGAGTTAATATTTTGTGGTACGTAATTATCTTGCATTATAATATCATCTCCTTTCATGGTGATATTATATCAAAAATTAAAATAGAAAGGAAGAATAAAAAATGGAAGAAAATTTATTAACAGTAAAAGAAGTAGCAGAAAAGTTAAAAGTAACAGAGTATACAGTAAGAGAAAGATTAAGTATTCCTTATATAGATTTAAATGAAGGAAAAGGAAGAAAAAGGAATATGAGATTTAGAATTGAAGATGTGGAAAATTACTTAAAGAAAAATAAACATTATCCAATAGATATTATAAAACCAAATAAAAAAAGAGAATATGTAAGTTAGAAAGTGAGGTGAGATATATGAAAATAGATTCAAGTTTTTTTATAGAACATAGTGAAGTAATAGGTCTATGGTTTATTTTAGCAATAATAGGATTATTTATATTTGAGATTATATGTGAGATAGTAGATCAAAAATTAAAGCAGAGGAAAATAAAGAAATTTAAAGAGGTAAAAAGAAGACAAGCTATATATGAGGATGCTTTAAAATGGAGAAAACAACAAAGAGAAATAGAATATAAAGAATTTAGAAAAACATTTAAAAAGCAATATTTAAATTATGTAATTAACTTTTAGGAGGCAAATATGAATTGGTTTAGAATAATATCTGGAACTTTGATTGTATCAATAGTAGGAATTATAGTTTTAATACAATGGCATAAAAAAATAGATTCCGAAACTACTTGGATATATGGAATCTACGTAGGAATATGTATTATTCTTTTGTTATTTCTTTTGATAAGTCTTGAACAATATTGGTTAATTCTAAAGTAGCTTTTAATACATTTTCTTGACAATCTCTATTTTTAACTTCATTGATTAATTCTATAAATTTAGTATTTGAAGTTGGAGAAATATTTTTAAAATAAATTAGAAGTTTATTAAAAGATTCTAAATGTTTTTCTAGGTAACCTTCATCATTAGGAGAATAAATTAATAATTGTGAAGAACGTATAAAATCAGATAAAGCATCTTTCTTATCTTTTTCATAAATTTCAATTTTCTTTAATTTTATTTGATGAGAGTTATTGATTATAGCTGTGGCTATTGGAGAAATAACAGCAGATATACCTAAAACAATTGCTATAACATATGAATACCATTCCATAAAAAAATCACCTCGTTAGAGGTATTATATCAAAATAAATAAACAAAAGAAAGAGAGGTAATGTATATGAGTAATATAAAGATATATGAAAACATCGAGTTTGGAAAAATTCGAGTAGAAGAAATAGGACAAGCTCCATGGTTTGTTGGAAAAGATATAGCAGAGATATTAGGATATGCAAATCCCTTAAAAGCTATAAGAGAACATGTAGATGATGAAGACAAAGGGATGAACGAAACGGTCACACCTGGAGGAAGACAACAAATGGTTATTATAAATGAAAGTGGATTATATAGTTTAATACTTTCTAGTAAGTTACCTAAGGCAAAAGAATTTAAAAGATGGATAACTAATGAGGTAATACCTTCAATAAGAAAGAATGGTGGCTATATAGCAAATCAAGAAAATTTATCAGATGATGAATTAATGGCCAAAGCATTGCTAGTTGCTCAAAATAAAATAAATGAAAAGAATAAGGTGATAGAAAATATGAAGCCAAATTATTTAATAGGTAAAGCAGTTACTGGAAACAGCAAATCTATTACAATAGGAAACTTTGCAAATATTTTAATTCAAAATGGAAGAAAAGATTTAGGTCAAAATAAATTATTTGAATGGTTTAGGCAAAATGGATATTTATCTAATAAAAAAGGACTTAACTGGAATAAGCCTACATATAAAGCTACAAGTCAAAATTTATTTGAAGTAAAAGAGGTAACAATTGAACATAATAATGGATTTAAAACTACCTCATTTACACCATTAATTACATCTAAAGGACAAGAAAAATTTATAGATTTATTTATATATGGAGGAAGATTATATGAAAATAATAGATAACATAAAAAAAGTGCTTTTGAAAATTCAAAATAATAAATTATGTGATGAATTAAGAAATAAAGACAACATAATAAAAGAACAAGAAAATACAATTTATGAATTTGAAAATTGCATTAATAAAAATATAAGTGATTGGTTAAATATTTTAAGAAATATAGAAAAAGGAATAAGAATTTGTGAATTAAATAGTAATAAACCTGAAGTAACGTATAGAAATTTACAATTAGCAAAATTAAAAATAAAAAGTTCAATAGCTGACTCGAAAACACTATTGAACAAGTACAATTTTAAATATATACCTGAAACTAATTTTAACATAATTAAATTAGATAATCAATAAGGAGGAGAAAAATATGCCAACTTTTCGAGTAGAAAAAAACAAAGGATTTACAGTTATGAGCAATTATCATTTAAGAGATAAAAATTTAAGTCTTAAAGCAAAAGGATTACTCTCATACATGTTGTCTTTACCAGAGGATTGGGATTATTCAATAGACGGTTTAGTATCAAATTTAAAGGAAAAAGAAAAGGCAATAAAATCTACTTTGGAAGAATTAAAAGAAAATGGATATCTTGTAATTAATAAACTAAGAAATGAAAAAGGATTATTCGAATATGAATATTTAATTTATGAGGAACCTAAATTAAATAATTCAGAAGAGGAAGAATCAAAAGACGAATATCCAGAATACCAAAATGGTGGTATGGATTATCCAGGGTACCATCAACCAGGGGTGGATGATCCAGAGGTGGAAAATGGGGGTCTTATACTAAATACTAATATAATAAATACTAAAGAACTAAATATTAAATATATAGATAGATGGATAGATAAAGAGGCGAGTAAAAAAAATTTCATTTATGATGAAAAGTATAAAGATATTTTTGAAGATTTTAACTTATATCCTAAATTTACATATTTACTATCTGATTATGCAGCAAAAGAACTATTAATTAAGCAATACGCAATAAAAGAATTAGTAGACATGAATTTCGATTTTAGTAATATAACCTCTGAAATAATAGACAAGCAGTTTAGACACATGATGAAGCAAGAAAACATACGAGATAAGATAATGTATTTAGTTGCATGTATAGAAAATTATAAAATTAAGAGTGCATGAGGTGTTAAAAATGAATAATAAAATTATACAAGTCAGTTATACAGAGGAAGAAAGAGACATGATAAGACAATTAGATAACATAGATTACAGGATTAATAAGCTAAAAATTGAATACAAAAAAGAAAGAAATTCTAAATATCCTAATAGATTTAGATTAAAAGAAATAGAAAATGAAACAGGATTTCTTATAAAGCATAGAAATGAATTAGTAAAACAAATATATGGAGGTACAAGATGTTAAGAAAAGTTTTAGAACAATTAAAAGAATATAGAGAAAAATACAAAACAACACCTCAATATATTAACATAACAAAAAGACAATATAAAAGATTAAAGAAAGAATTATCAATAGTAGAAAATATAACAGAAGACATAAAATTATTGTATTGTATAAATTTTAAAATCAAGGAGGAATAAGTATGAATGTTAAATTTTGCGATAGGTGTAAAAGAAAAATAAAATACAATGAAGTTAATGATGTTTTTATTAGAAATTATGCAACCGATTGCTTATTAAGAAAAGAAATGTGTGAAGAATGTACAAATGACATTATCAATATGATTGAATATGAATGTGGCAGATATAAACTTGATACCGTGATAAAGATTTCTAAGGAGGCTGAATAATGGATACAAAAGGTTTAATGTTTCCTAAACCTAAAGACAAAGAAGTAAAAAGGGAAAAGAAAATATATAAAATGAAGTCTAAAAGCAGTAAAAGAGCAAAAGCAGTAGATATACCTACATCAGTAAAGAAAAAAGTGTTAGTAAGAGACAAAGGCTTTTGTGTAGTATGTGGACAACCTGGTATTCCTAATAGTCATTACATTAAGAGATCACAAGGTGGTTTGGGAATAGTGCAAAACGTAGTATGTATGTGTATCAACTGCCACAATGATTATGATAATGGAAAAGATGAAAAGAAGGTTAAAATGATACATGACAAAGTAAAAAAATACTTAAAGAGGCAATATAAGGGATGGAAAGAAGAAGATTTATATTATAAAAAGGGGTTGTAATAAATGGATAAGAAAATGGTTAGTGAGATAGCAAAATATAAAAAGGACATGAAAGAATTAGGATATAACTTAAAAGACATAGTTTTAGTGTTAAATGAAAACATTTTTAAGAAGAACAGATTTGAATTATTAGGTTTTTCAATAGTATATGGCGATATTAATCAGCTATATTGTTTTAAAGAATTAAAAAGAGGTGGATATAAATGGGTAAATTCAAAGAGATAAAAACAAGTTTAGAAGAGATAGACATAATAGATATTATATTAACAATTTTACTAATAATAAGCTTATTCTACAGCTTAAAGGTGCAGGTTGATAATGACAGATTACTAAAACAAGTAGATGAAAAAGATGCTTTATATAATCAGATTAATACTGAATACAATAATTTAAATGAAGTATATGAAGATTTAAAAGATAAATATGAATATGTAGTTGATATTATTAGAAGTAATGATAAATATCAGGATGCTAAAGAATTTGAGGAGGAAAAATAAATATGAGAGATTTAATAAGTATTATTGTTATAATATCATCTATAATTTTATCAATTTATATTGGTATATGGTTAATGTTAGTTGGTGGAATAGTTCAATTGTTAAATTCTATAAATCCTATAGATTCATTAGGAATAGCTTTAGGGATTACTAGAATCATATTTGCTAAACCGACATTAATAATAATATTAAAGTTAGGATTATTAATAGCTAAAGAAATACAAGATTAGGAGGAGTTGTCGATGAATAAAAAATATCCTATAAATTCAAAAGAATACGATATAAAAGATAGATTAAAACATAAAAATATATTTTGCATAAGCAGAGGATGGATAAATTGGGCAAAAAAGTATTTGAATAGAGTCGACAGAAGAAAAATTAAGCAAAAAGTGAGAAAGGAGAATGAAAATGAGTAAAGTAGACGAGGTATTTAGCAAAATAGAATATGAGAAAATAGAAGATCCTAAAATATTGAAATATGAAAACATAAAGAAAAATAAAAGAATATATTTTATAAAAAGAACAGTGAGATGTTCTTATTATAATGTGTCAAGAGAATACCCAGCATGTTTGAATATGCAAGAATTAAAAGCTGTATATTTAAAATGTAAAGAAAAGGGGTGGATATAATGAAATACACAGCTGAAGAGGAATATGCTATAGGATATTATATGGATAAAGAAATTTGTGCTGAAATTGAAATAGAAGGTAATGGAAAAGATTTTTTAGAGGCTTTAGGAATAACAGAAGATTCTAGTTTTGAAAGTCATTTGATTAGATTTAAAACACTTTTAAATCTAATAGAAAAGCAAAGAAAAGAAATAGAAGAAAAAGATGAACTATTAAAGTTTAATAAAAATTATATAAATCGATTAGAACAAGATTTATATGGGAATGCAAGTAATTATGTAGTACCTAAAGAGAAAATAAGAGAAAAAATAAAAGAATTATCGGAAGAAGATAGAGCTTATACAGATGAATTATCAGAACCAGATAGTAGTTTTAAAATTATTGACAAAAATTTAAAAAGAATAAAAAATCAAACAGATATTTTAGAAGAAATATTAGGAGATGAGTAAATGAACTATACAGAAGAAGAGAAAAAAGCAATTGAAACATTAGCTAATAATAATTGGGAGTATTTAGACTATATGGATAATAAGAAGGAATACAACGACTTAAAAAAAGCAATAGAAATAGTAGTAAATTTGGCAAAAAAGCAACAAAAAGAAATAAAAACATTGAAAGCACAAAAAGTAATGATTTATGGTATGAGAAGTGGGAAGAGCTTATTAAGAAAAATTGCAAGAGATTACACTAATTTAGTATTAAAAGAATCTGAGTTGCAATGTATTTCAGGACATGGAATAGATTATATAATAGATTTATTTAAAAGAGGTTATATTTTTGTTAGCGAAGAAGAATTTAAAAGGTATAAAAGATTAGCAGAAATGAATTTAAATGACAGTGAAGAATTTAAAAATGAGATGTGTAAACATAGATGCATTTTAAAATCATATTTAGAAGAAAATTATATTTCTAAAGAGGCAATAGTAAATGTGTTAAATAAATATGCACATGAACCAATAGAAGAGTCGGTAGTAATAAATTTTTATAAAGAATTACAGAAATTATTAGGAGAGTGATTAAATGCAAGAATTTTTAAAATTATTTGAAAGAAATAGGTTTGAAAATAATTTAGCAATTGATATTAGCTACACAAAGGTTATAGATTGGTATGTAGTAATAAAGCAAGGAAATCATGCACGATATAAAACATTATTTGAGATTCAAGATTGTGATTTAGATTTGTGTATAGCCAAAGCATATGTTTTTTTAGCAGAATGGTTATGTGAAAATCAAGGAGGATATTAAATGCTTAAAATAAAAGATGATGTAGATTTAAAAGAATTAGAAAAGTTTGGATTTTATTTAGAGGGAAATACATATAAATATGATTTGCTATTAGGAAAATGCATATATATATGTACTATTCCTTCGCTTAATAGAACATTAATATTTCCACCATTTGAGTGGTATGAGTATTTATTTTTTAAAAAGAAAATAATTAAAAGAATTGAAAGTATACAACAAAAATTAATTCGAGCAGGATTAGTAGAGAAAGTGAGTGATTAAATGAAAATAATAGATTTATTAAATATGAAAGCAAACGATGAAGAATTACCACAAAATATATTAGTAATATGTGAGGAAGAAAAATTATTATTTGAATATAGCGAAGAATTTGGAAATTATCTTAGTAAAGAAGGAGATAGATTAGTTGATATTATAAAAGGAGATTTATCGAATTTAAATGATGAAGTAAAAATAATAAGAAGCGATGAAAAAGAAAATAATTTTACAGGAATTAAAGTATATGAAAATGGAGAAGAAAAAAGTAGAATAACTTTTGATGATAATAGTAAAATAAAAGAAATTCTAATATAGGAGTGAATTAAAATGGAATCTAAAATTCAAGTATATGGAGATTGTTAGAAGTATGTTTATAATATTTTATATTTTTTTACAAATATATCTTTTAGGAGGATGTATTCGCTATGCAATAGAACGAAAAGATAGAACTGCTATATTTTTTGGACTATTCTATTTAACTATACCAAATCTTATAGTTTTACTTTATATATAATTGATAGAGTGTGAGGTGTAAAGTATGGAAGAAAGATTTAAAGAATATTATAAATTGCCAAAAATAATATTAGATATTATGGATTGGCTATGTGAAACTAAATTTTATAAAAAGACTTTTGCAGAGAGAAAATTTCTGCATGAGGAAGTAAAAGAAAAATGGAAATTTTGTGATTTTAAAGTAGAAAAAGGTACTTTAGAAAAACCTATAATAATAAGTATTGGACAAATACCTTGTTATAAATATGATAGAGAGAAAGTATTAGTAATAAATTTTGAAAATAAAGATAAGTGCTATTTAAGCAGAGGGTATGCAGTAGAAGATTGGGCAAGAAAAATATTAAGAAATAAATATCCTATTCCAAAATATATGAAAAAAGAATTATCAAAATTCATAAAAGAATATGAGGTATAAAATATGGTAGTAAAAAATAAGAGGGAGGTATTATATGGAAAGTAAAATACCTAGTGAAGTAAGAAAACTATTAATTCAGAAATTAAAAGAATATAGATTTATGAATGATGAATTAATATTAATAGAAGAACAGTTGGATTCTACACCAACAGATAAAAATTATTATATAAAGAGTAAAAATAAGGTTAGTAGAAAAACAGAGAGTTTAGCAATAAGATTAGTAGAAAATAAAAAATATCAAGAAATAAAAGCATGGAAAAATTGTATTGATAATTTATTTATAAAGTATGATAAAAACTCTTTAAAATGGAAGTTTATACAGAGAAGATATATATTATATGATACTGTTGTATATAAATGGGACAAGACTAGAAAATTAAAAGACAATGATATATATAAAGATTTTGAATTAGAAGGTATAAATAGATCAATAAGAACATTCAAAAATTTAAAAGAATCTATATTATATGATTTATATAAAGAGGCAAATAAAAATAGTTTAATAAAAATTTAGAATAATATCATTATGTACATAACATTAAAAAAATATTACAAAAAAGTTATATTTAAAATGTAAATAATAATATTTAAAATGGTAAAAAATACGCAAAAAGTGTAATATATTACACTTTTTGTACAAAATAATATATAAAAATTATTGACAACAACAATAATAATTGTTATAATAATAATACAATAAGTATTAGTTTTATGTAATCTTATTGTACCATGAATTAATAGTTCATATTAATTCTCCTTTCGTCCGGACTACGAAAGGGTTAACAAGCAAAAAAATTAGAGTGGCGAGAAGATAGCTGGAACTGTCTTCTCCTTTTTATGAATAAATTAACATACAATTCATAAAATAATAATAGCACAAGCTGGAACTTGTGCTATAGACTATTTATGTTTGCGAATAATTTTATATAAATTGCATGAAGCATTTATAATATGTGCTATCGCATTCATAATGTTAACAAGCATACTCATTAGAGCAACCCTCCTTTCTTATATAGAGAAAATTTATAAAGAATGGAGACAAAAATATTATAGCATTTTTTGTCATAGTAGTAAATGATTAGTTTACCGTAAAATATTACATTTTGATTACAAAAACATAAAATAGTTTCCAATTAGCTTTGGTGATTTTAAAATTTTTTATGTATTTAAATTAATATATATGATAAAGAAATTTATGAAAGATAAATGATAAAATTAATTAAATTAAAAAAAATAATAAATTTTTAAATAAATTGCACTTTTTTTAATAAAAAGTGTGCTATTATGTTATTGTAGAAAAATTAGGAGAAGTATGAGAGTACTTCTCCTTTTTTCATGTTTAGGAGGTATTTTTATGAAAGAAAAAATGGTAAAAGTAAAAGCAGTAAAAGATTATTATGATAAAGAATTAAAAAGAAATATTAGAGTTGCTAATAATGAGACTTATGAGGTTATAGAAGCAAGATATAAAGTCCTTACAGGAAATAATCCATTTAAAGAAATATTTGTAAAAAAAGTAAAAGAAGAAATTGAAGATGGTGAATCTAACAATCAAAGTGAAAATACTGAAACACCAAAGGATCAATAATGATTTATAGAAATAATCCAGATATTGCTAAAAAGTATAAAAGTAAAAGATGGCAAAAGCTTAGACAATTAAAATTAAACACTAATCCTTTGTGTGAAAGGTGTTTAAAAAAGAGAATATATAATGCAGCTGAAATTATTCATCATAAAGAATATGTAAATGATAAAAATTATAATGATGATAATATATTTTTTAATATAGATAATTTAGAAAGTTTATGTAGGAAATGTCATAATGAAGAACATTTTGAAAAAGAAAAGGATTATTTGTTTGATGAGAATGGAGATTTGATAAAGAATGATTATTGATAGTAAAAATAATATTGAAATACAGATTGATATATTAGATGATGAAGCGAGAAATAAATTACAAAAGATTAAAAATTTATTAATGGAAATTAAAGAAATAGATAATGGCTTTAGTTTAAATAATGTATTAGAAGTAGATGAAGATACTGTATTAATAATTTCTACAGATTTGTCTTATAATAAAAAGAATATTGATTTTATAGAGAAAGATTTGAAAAAAAGAATAGGAATTAAATGTGTTTTAATACCAAGGGGAATACGAATAGAGAAGGCAATAAAAAATAAAATTAATTATGAAAAGAGAGTAGATTATATAACAGAAACTTCATATACTGATGGACAAGTAGTTAATGAAACAATGATTCAATACAAATAGTCCCCCCATTAGTGAAAAAAATAACACTCTATGGGAGAACGGTGTGTGGGCATTCAAAAATTGCATAAGTTATATCGCGTAAGGGGTGTGGTATATATGGATGAATCTGAAGATGTAGTAAATATTACAGAAGAAATTGAGCCTTCAAAAGAACAAATTAAAAATATGAAGTCTCAGATAACAAAAGAAAAGAATAAAATATTAAAGTTGTTTTCATCTGTTGATAAAAAAACTCAAAAAATTGTTAATCCTTTGATTGATAATGCTGCTTATATGAAATGTGAGTTAAAAAGATTAAAAGATTATAATATAGAACATGGAGTAAAAGAGTATTATAAAAATGGAAAGAGTCAATTTGGATTTAAAGAAAGTGTTGAAAGTAAAACTTATAATACTATGATAAAAAATTATTTATCTACAATAAAGCAATTAAATGATTATCTTCCTGTGGCTTCAAAGATTGATCCAAATGATGAGGATGATGATTTTGACAATTTTTGTAATGGAGGATAAATGCTTACATACATTGAAGAATATCATCAGTTTTTGTTACAAAATCCAGATAAAGCACCTAAAAAAATATTAGAAGTATACAATAAATTAGTATATGATATTTATCATCCGAGAGAAGTTAAATTTTTCAATGAAGCAACAGAAAAAGAAGAAAAACATATTTACATATTTAATATAGAAAAAGCAAATAGACCAATTACTTTTATAGAAAAGTATTGTAAACATAGTAAAGGAAAATGGGCAAGAAAACCAATTATTTTAGAGTTATGGCAAAAGGCTTTTATTCAAGCTGTATTTGGTTTTGTTGACAAGGATACTTTATATAGAAAGTATACAAAAGTAGCTTTGTTTATTGGAAGAAAAAATGGAAAATCTACATTAGCTGCTGCGATAGGATTATATATGTTATGTGCAGATGGCGAAGGCGGTGCCGAATGTTATTCTGTAGCAGTAAAAAAAGAACAAGCAAAAATTGTATGGGATGAAGCAAAAAAAATGATTAATAAAAGTCCTGTTCTTCACAAAAAAATAAGAACACTTATTAATGGTTTGTTTTATGATAAAAAAGAAGCTGTTTTTAAAGCTTTAGCATCTCAGGACAATTCATTAGATGGATTAAACGGCTCTTTTGTTTCTGCTGATGAAATTCATGCATGGACAGTGAAAAATTTGTTAAATGTTTTATATGATTCTATGGCTGTACGTGAGCAACCTTTACTGCTTGAAACATCAACAGCTGGATTTATAAGAGAAAATGTATATGATAATGAATATGATTATTTTGAAGATGTAATAAAGGGATATCAAGGCCTTGAAGGTGGAATAATTGATGAAAATGTTCTACCTTTTATTTATGAATTAGATTCCAGAGATGAATGGCTTGATGAAAGAAAATGGTTTAAAGCTAATCCGGGACTAGGAACAATAAAATCATATAGATTTATTCGTAGTAAATGCATTACTGCTAAAAATAGTCCATCAGAATTATCTAATATTCTTTGTAAAGATTTTAATATACCACAAACATCGGAAGAAAAATGGTTGTCTTTTGAAATAGCAGTAAATACAGCAACATTTGATATTAATATTATAAAAGATTCTTACGCAATAGGTGGAGTTGATTTGTCATCTACAAGTGATTTGACATGTGCAACAGTTTTAATAATAAAAAATGGATTTAAGTATATTCTTCAAAAATATTTTATCCCAAAAACTAATTTAGATATAAAAATTAAAGAAGATAAAATACCTTATGATATTTGGGAAAAGAGAGGATTTGTAAAGGTATGTGAAGGAGCAAGTGTGGATTATTCTGACGTAACTAAATGGTTTTTAGAGATAAAAGATAAATATGAGATAAATACACTTTGGATAGGATATGATCCCTGGCATTCAAAATATTGGAATGATGAAATGACAGAGGTGGGCTTTGAATTAATTGAAGTAAGACAAGGAGCAAAGACTATGTCTGAGCCTATGAAGATATTGGAATCAGATTTAATAGATAAAAAAGTAATATATAATAACAATCCAGTCTTAAAGTGGTGCTTAACTAATACAGTTGTAAAAAGAGATGAAAATGATAATATTAAACCTATAAAAGGAAGAAAACAAAGGGCAAGGATAGATGGAGCAGTTAGTTTAATAAATGCGTATGTGATTTTATTATTAAAATTAAATGACTATATGAATATGCAAGGAGAATAAGAATGGGAGTATTAAAAGATTTTTTAAATAAATTTAAAAATAATATAATTAATTATCATATAGTGAAATTACTTAGTGGACTAAGTCCAACATTTCAAAAAGTAAGTGGAAAATTGGAAGATAATATAGTTGCTAGAGAAAGTATAGATACGATTGCAACTAATATAGCAAAAATGACACCAAGACATTACCAACAAAAGAAAAATGGAAAAGTATTAGTAAATGGCGATATAAATCGTCTTTTAAGTTTGAGACCTAATCCATATATGAGTTCATACGATTTTTGGTATAAAATAGGTAGTTTTTACTATTCGCAAAATAATGCATACATTTTACAAGATATTGATGATAAAGGTTTTTTAATTGGACTATATCCAATTAATCCTCTTTTTGCTACTCTAGTTACTGATGGATATGAATTATGGTTAAAATTTCAATTTTATGATGGTAATACATACTATATTAAATATTCTGAAATAATTCATTTAAGAAGATTTTATAATGAACATGAATTCTATGGTGATTCTAATGATATTTTAAAAAGTAAATTAGAAACGCAAGCAATAGTTGATGATGGGATAAAAAATGCAATAAAGATTAGTACTTCACTAAGAGGAATTTTAAAAGCTTCAAATTCTATGTTAAAGCAAAAAGATTTAAATAATATTAAAGATGAGTTTGTTGAAAGTATTCTTTCAAGTTCTAAAGGTATTGGAAGTTTGGATTCAAAATTTGATTTTCAGGAAGTAAATCTTAATCCAGTTTTATTGGATAAAGATCAAATGGAAAGAGTAGATGGAAATGTGTATAGATATTTTAGACTATCAGAGAAAATTGTTTCAAGTACTTTTAATGAGGATGAATGGAATGCTTTTTATGAATCTGTTTTAGAACCATTTGCAATTCAAGCTTCTCAAGAGTTAACTTATAAAATCTTTAATGATAAAGCAATTGATTCCGGAAATTTAGTTTATTTTGATGTTAATAGATTAAAATATGCATCTACTAAAACTAAAAATGAAGTTATTAAAGAGTCAGGAAGTTTAGGAATGATAACGGTAGATGAAGGAAGAGAAATCCTTGATTTACCTCCGATTGGCGGAGAAGAAGGAAGTAAAAGATTACAGACTTTAAATGTTATTAATAGTTTATTGGCAAATAATTATCAAGGAGGTGATCAATAGTGGAAAAGGCTTTGAAAGAATATAGATTATCTGAAGTGCGTGCATTGGATACAAATGAAAATGAAATGATAATAGAAGGATATGCTGCAGTATTTGATGAAATAACTGATATGGGATGGTATAGAGAAAAAGTAGATAGACACGCTTTTGATAATGCTGATATGAAAGATTGTGTACTCAAATATAATCATGAAGATTCATTTTTAATATTAGCAAGAACAAGAAATGGTAGCTTAGAATTGAAAATAGATGACCATGGCTTAAAAATCAGAGCTAAACTTATTGATACTACTAATAATAAAGATGTGTATAAAATGATTAAAGAAGGGTTGTTAGATAAAATGAGCTTTGGATTTTCTGTTCAAGAACAGGCTTGGGATTATGACACAGATACAAGAACAATTTTAAGAATTTCAAAATTATTTGATGTATCTGTTGTAGATTTTCCAGCTTATGATGGAACAGATATAAAAACTAGAAAAAAAGATGATTATTTGCTAGAAAAAAGCAAATATTTAGAATTTAAAACTAAAAGAAAAAAATTAGAATTAAAATTAAAATTATTAGATTTATAACTTGAAAGAAGAATGGTGGTAAAACTATTCTTTTTTTGTTGGTATAAACAAATAGAGTTTAAATAAAGGTGGTATAACCTGTAAATTTGAAAGGAGTATTGTTATGAAAAGAAAAGAATTTGAGCAAAAGAAAGCTGAATTAAGAAAAAGATTAGAAAATGCAAAGGATGAAGAGTTAGAGGAAATTAGAAGAGAAGCAGAAGAATTAGAAAATGTGAACATTGAAGAAGAAAGTGAAAATCATGATGATCAAGGTGTTGATCAAAGAAGCTTATTAAGAGCTACTGTTGAAAGACTTGAAAAAAGATCTGCTTCATTGTCAGATGTGAAAGAGATTAAAAGAAATAATATTGATAAAGAAGAAGAAAAAAGAATTAGTGAAAAGGCAGAAGAATTAAGAGCTGGAAAAGCTATAAAATTAAGTACTGGTATAGAAAAAAGAGCTGTTACAGTTTCAGGTAGTGGAGTTTTAGTACCAGCTAGAACAAAAAGAGAAATTGCAGATAGTTATGATAAGCCATCATCATTAGTAGATAGATTAAATGTAGTACCAATGGATGGAGGCGAGTCTTATGATGTACCTTTCGAAAAGACAATTGGTGAAGGCGGAATTACAAAAGAAGGGGAAGCAGCAACAACTGCAGAGCCAACATTTGACCATGTGGCAACAAATAAAGTAAAAGTAACTGCATATGCAGAAGTATCTGAAGAAGTTGAAAAATTACCTGATGCTGATTATTTAACAAGAGTTCAACAATCTGTAACAAAGGCCTTAAAAAAGAAGATTGGTAAAATGGTAATAACAGGTAGCGAATCAGATGATCCAAAATCATTTAATGGAATTTATAATACCCCTACAAAAGTTATAACTGGAAATGACGATGTAAGCATAGCATCAATAGATGCAGATACATTAAATACAATTGTTTTTGCTTTAGGTAGTGATGAAGAAACAGAAGATGAAGCTATACTTATTTTAAATAAAGCTGATTTAGAGGAATTTGCAAAAGTAAAAGATGCTGATGGAAAATTTACATATAAAATAACTAGAAATAAAGGAACAGGAAAAATCTCATATCAAAATGGTTCGGCTGAAGTAGAATATGTTATTAATTCAGCTTGCAATTCATTGACTAAAGCTTCTACAGAAGACACAAAAACTATGATTTATGGAGCTTTAGAAAACTTTGAATTACCAGTATTTTCTGAAATTGAAGTCAAGGTTAGTGATGATTATAAATTCAAAGAAGGAATGAAATGTATAAAAGCAACTGTTATGGTTGGAGGAACTGTTTCTAAATATAATGGATTTGTAAGAGTTCTTAAACTACAATCTGTCTAGTAAAAAGAGGAGAATTATATGGAAAAGTTATTAAAGTTAGTTAAATTATCATTAAGTATTTCGGAAGAATCTATTATTAAAGATGATGAAATTAAATTAAATATAAAATCAGCCATAAAAGATATTGAAAGACAAGGAATTAGAGTAGATACTGAAAATCCTTTAATAATTTCGGCTATTGTTATGTATGTAAAGGGTAATTTTGGAAATACAGATATAAAACAAAAAGAGTATTCTTTAAAAGCATATAATTCTCTTTGTTGTAATTTAGGATTGTCAACTGATTATAAGGAGAATAACAATGATTAGTTTAGAATGTTATCTTATAAGTATAAAAGCATCTAATGAAATTGGAGTAGCAGCTGAAGAAATAAAAAGATTAATACCTATTATTTCAGTAGAAGATGTATATTTAAAGGAATTTTATGAAGCTAGTATGCAAGGATTTAAACCATCTTTAGCTTTAAAAATAAGTTCTTTAGAATATAAGGATGAAGAGGAATTAATCTATATGGGAATACGTTATTCTGTTATTAGAACAAAAACACCAAGTTTAGATGAGTTAATATTGATTTGTGAAAGGAAGATTTCAAATGTCGAATAAAATTTCAATATCTAACTTGAATGCTTCTATTTTAAAAGTATTAAGCGAATATAAAGAAAATATAGATGAAGAAGTAAAAGAAACAGCAGACAAGATTGCTAAAGAAGCAAAGGAAGATTTAATAAATGATAGTCCAAGAAGTAAAAAAGAAAGAAATCAAAAGTACTACAAAGGATGGGCAATAAAGAAAAAAATAAATAAAAATGGAAAGTATGTATTGGCTGTATGGAATAAAACAAATTATAGATTAACTCATCTTTTAGAATTTGGACATAATGTAAAAAATGGTGGAAAAGCAAGAGCAGTTTCACATATCAGAAAAGTTGAAGAAAAAATGAGTAAAGAGTTTGAAGAAGAATTAAAAAAGAAAATAAGAAAAGGAGTTTAAATATGACTTTAAAAGAGTTACAGAAATTATGTATTGATAATGGATTTAAATGTATATATGGTAATTTAAAGGAAGTAATATCATTACCTTATTTAGTAATAACATCTGAAGAATCTACTAATTTTTCTGCTGATGATAAAGTTTTTTTTACTAAAACACCAGTTGAATTAGAATATACTTATAAAGATAAAAATTTAAATGATCAAAACAAAATAGAAAATAACATACTTAAAGATTTTAGCTGGAGAAAAAGTGATGAGACTTATTTGTCAAGTGAAAGAGCTTGGCAAGTAAGTTATTTTTTTGAGATTTTTTAAGGAGGGAAAAATATGCCAGAAGCAAAGGAAAACAAAGTAAAATTTGGAATAAGCAATGTTCATATTGCAAAATTAAACGAAAGTGATACAGGAATAACTTATGGTACTCCATTTAAACTTCCTGGTGCTAGAAATTTAACCACTGATCCCGAAGGAGAAATAGTAAAATGGAAAGCAGATGATATCACATATTTTAGTTCGACATCAAATAATGGATATACAGGAGATTTAGAAGTTGCATTATTGAATAAGCAGTTCTTAACAGATATTTTAGGAATGGTAGTTGATGCTAATGGGGCACTGTTTGAAAGTTCTGATGATCAGATTTCACGATTTGCAATAATGTTTGAAATCAAAGGTGATGTCAAGAAAAGAAGAGTAGTATTTTATGATTGTACTACAAATAGACCTTCTGCTGAAAATAGTACAGTTGAAGAGACAATCGAACCACAAACTGATACAGTTAGTCTTAGCATGAATCCGCGTTCAACAGATCATTTAATAAAATCTATAATTGAGCCTAGCGAGACTAATACAGAAGTTTATGAATCCTTCTTTGATGAGGTTTATGAAAGGGCTGTTTAATTATGAAAGAAATTATTATTGATGATAAAAAATATAAAATTGATTGCAATGCTTTTACATATATAAAATATCCAACATTTTTTAAAAATGGGATTATTGATGATATGAATGGCGTAAGAAACTATATAGTAGAACAAACTTTACTTGTCAATAAATATAAAAACGAAGGAAAAACGGATGACGAAGCAACTACACTTGTAAGTCAACTTTTAAGTAAAAAAATTGATGATTTTATAAGTAAAATAACACAAATAGCATGGATTTTAATTTATACAGCAGATGAAAATATTGAGTCATATGAAAATTGGCTTAAAAATATAAAAAAATTTAAAATAACAGATAAGTGGATTGTTGAGGTAGCGGAATTTGCCGTAAGTACCTTTTGTTGATGATAAGTTAAAAAAAGAAATAGATAAATTAGGTGATAGTGAAGATTCAGGAAAAACCACTTTTCCTGAGTCTTCTTTTTTGTCTAGTTGTTTGAGAATAGGATTAACTTTAAACGATTTAAAAAAATTGACTTATGTAGAGGTTATGAAAACCATGATTTCTTATTTAGATTTTAAAAAAGATGAAAAAAACAAAAAATCTAATGTTAGAGAAGCTACGCAAGCAGATATTGATAGATTTTTAGGAGGATAATATGGCAGGAAATATAAAAGGAATTATCGTTGAAATTGGTGGAGATACATCAGCACTTCAAGAATCATTAAATAAAGTAAATACAGCCACATCCAGTTTAACTAAAGAATTAAATTCGGTAAATAGACTTTTAAAAGTAGATCCAAAATCTACAGAAATGCTTGCACAAAAACAAGAGTTACTAAATCAGAAAATTGATGCAACAAGTGACAAATTAAATCAGTTAAAGAAAATTCAAAGTGAATATATATCTCAAGGAAAAGATTTAAATACAGAAAATTATAGAGCTTTAACTAGAGAAATTGAAAAGACATCACAGGAATTAGATAGATTAAAAAATAGTAGTAAAATAACTTTTGGTGAAATTGAAAAGACATCACAGGAATTAGATAGATTAAAAAATAGTAGTAAAATAACTTTTGGTGAAATTGCACAGGGAATAAACAACGCAGGAGATAAAATACAACAATTTTCAGGTAAAATATCAAATTTAGGAAATAAATTAACTATTGGAGTATCAACACCACTTATCGCAGCAGGAGTATCTGCACTAAGTTATTCAAGTGATATCGAACAATTGCAAACTTCATTTGAAGTTATGACTGGAAGTGCTGAAGAAGCAGAAAAAACAATTAATGATTTAAAGGAATTAGGATCAAGTACACCTTATGAATTAAAAGGATTAGCTTCAACTGCTCAACTTCTTATGCAATATGGCTTTACAGCATCAAATGCTGTGGATGCTACAAGAATGTTAGGAGATATTTCACAAGGTTCTGCAGATAAGATGAGCAGAATTGCAGCTGCTTACGGTCAGATGTCATCAGCTGGTAAAGTTCAACTCGAAGACGTAAAGCAAATGATAGAAGCTGGATTCAATCCATTGCTTGAAATTTCAAATTCAACTGGTGAGAGTATGGAAAGTCTATATGATAGGATTTCTAAAGGAACTGTATCTATAGACGAGATAACAGAAAGCATAAAAAGAGCAACATCAGAAGGAGGACAATTTTATAAATCATCTGAAAAGCAATCACAGACTTTAGCTGGTAGAATATCTACACTAAAAGATGAGACAGCAGAATTAGGAGCAGAATTAGTTGAGAGTTTATTGCCAGTTGCTAAAGATGTAGTAAAAAGAGCTACAGATTTAATTAATAAATTTGATGATTTAACAGATGAAGAAAAGAAAAATGTCGTACAAACTGGGCTTCTATTGGTAGCATTAGGCCCTGTAGTAAAAATAATAGGGACTTTATCGAGTGGGGTAGGAAAAGGTGTGAAAGCTGTAGGAACATTTACTCAAGCAATTGGTGTTATGAAAACAGGAATTGATAGTACAAATAAATCTGCTAACACTTTAGCATCTGTAATGACAACTCTTGCTAATCCTACAGCGTTAGCAGTTACTGCAATAGTTGGAGCTGTAACTGTAGCAGTTGCAGCATCAGCAAAGGCACAAGAAGAAATAAAGAAAACCACAGAAACAATTGGAAATGCTTCAGCAGATTATGTAACTGGAATCTCTACTGCAAAATCTCATCTAGATTCATTTAATTCAACTTTATTTGCTTCTTCAACTGAACAAGAAACTTTGGCTGCAAACATGCAAGAAATCCAAAATGGAATTACAACTATTTGTAAAACAGCTTCAGACGAAAGAAGAAATTATACGCAAGAAGAGATAACTCAATTAGATGAATATTTTGAAAAACTAAGACAATTAAATCAAAGAGAACTAGAAATTCAGCAAGAAATAGCTGGGGCTATTACGCAACAAGCTGTTACAAACGCAAAATCTTTTCAAGGCTCATTAGAAGAATATAAGGTACAAAGTCAAGAATGGATTAATACAGCATTACAACAAAAAGAAAAAACAATTGACATTATCGAGCAACAGTCTATTGAAGAAATAGCTCTTCTAAATCAAACCTATGGTGATAAAGCTACAATGGATGATAAAAATTATGCTGCAGCATACAATAGTAAAATACAACAAAAGGAAACAAATATAGCTTTAGCCAATGAGGAAGTTTCTAAAATTATTGAAGCTTATTCTAAAGAATATAGTGAAAGATTATTGCAAAATGAAAATTTTAAATCAAAGATAGAAACGTATAATAGTGGTTTAGAAAAAGAAAATCAAAGACATTTTGAAGCTATTAATTGGATAGAGCAAAATTTGACAGCTGGAACAGCTCGATATAACGCTCTTATTTCTAGTGAAGAAATGTCTCATAATTTAACAATGAGTCAATTATATAAAGATTTATATAAAGATATGTCTGATTCTGAAGCAGAACAAATTGGTGTGCTAATAGCTATGGCTGCAGAAACTGAAATGTATGGTGGAAAAGTTTCAGATGAAACTTCTAAAGTTGTTGATACTATTATCAGTACGTATAACGAGATGCCATCAGGTACACGAGAAGCTATGAAGAATGCTATGACTCCTATGCTAGATGAAATGGAAAAAGCAGAACCAACTTTATTTGCTAAAGCTTGGAATCTTGGTCAAGGCGTCCTATCGAGATTAAGAACAGCTTTTGATATTCATTCTCCTTCTAAAAAAACAAGAGACATTTTTCAAAATGTAATGAAAGGTGGTATCATTGGATTTGATAGCAAAAGAAAAGATTTGTTAAAAGAAGTAGATTCTTTAACAGATGATGTTATGAGTAAATTTAATAATTTAAAGTTAATAGATAAAGTAAACATGAAAGGCTTGAATGCAGCGATCAATAAAAAGGCTAGTTCTTTATCTAGTATAGAAACAATTAAAGTTGAAAGTGATAAATCATTAACATTAAACAATATGAAAGAAGCTTTTAAAGAAGCGTTAAAAGAGATAGATTTTTCATTTATATTAGATAAAGAAAAAATAGGCAAGATGGTAACAAAAGAAGTAAACTCTAGATTTGGAGAGATGATTTGATATGGAAAAAGTTAGAAGAGTATCATTAAGGTTTTATGAAGATGGCGACGAAAATAAAACAGGACAAGTTATATCATTAAATTCAGGAAAAGATTTTGGAATGGCGACTGATTTACAAGGACTAGGATTTTCATTAGCCGCATCTTATTCTCAAATAGGTAATAGATTTGTATTAAATGACAAAAAAATAAATCAAGATCCGATATCATTTAATATATATTTAAAAACGTATAAAAGATATAAGGAACTTGCAGATTATATTAAATGGGCAGATTATAAGGTTACATTACATTACGACATAGAACTTGATGGAACAGTTAAAGATTTTAGAAGAGATATGTTGATTTCAAATGTTGGAAAAACAGAAAAAGTAAATAAATATCTATGCATTCCGATACAATTAATTCCGCTAAGCTTTTGGTATGATTACAAAGCTGATGCACGTTTATCAATTTCTAATAGTGATGAATATGTACAATATGAATTTGATAATGATTCGGATTTTGATTGTGAGATTCAGTTTAAAGTATATGGAGGTTCATTTAATAATTTTGAATTTAAAATAGTTAGTTCAAATGATGAATTTGCAGAAAAAATTTATCAAATGAAAAATATTACTATATCTTCATCAGAAGTTTTAGAATATAGTAGCAAAGATAATGAATTTTATATTAGAAAAGTATTAACTTCTGCTGGAAATACTCAAATTACAGATTTATTAAAATCAGAATATTTAGATTTTAATAACGAAAATATACTAAAAATTCCTGCAAGAAAAAATTCAATTTTGATGTTTAAGGCAAGTAATATAAGTAGTAAACTAAATGTGGTTTTAGAAACTAAAAAATTTTGGGTAAGTGTTTAAGTGTTTAGAGGTGTAAAGTGAATAATTGTTTTTTATGGATTTTTGATGTTCAATCTTTTTTTATTAAAGATGTAAAACAGGTCAGTAGTTATGAAATAAATGATGATGAAGAATGTTCCTTAAAATCATTAATATATATTTCAAATTCTAATATAAATGCACAAGAGAAAGACATTATTTTTTTGAAAGAAAACAATGTTAAAATTTTTGTTGGTGTTATAGAAAATATTGAAAATGCAGATGATAAGACTTTAAAGATTACAGTTTCAAATATAATGAGTATGTTTGATGAGAAAATTGAACTTAATAATGAAGAATTAATTTCAGAAAATGGGATTGAAGATTTTTTATTTTCTCAAATAACTGCTAATTATACGATTGGAGTTTATGCTTTAAATTATATAAGAGTCAACGTATTATCTCATAATAAATTTAATATTAGTGTTGAAAATGAAAATGGAATATATAATTTAGCTACTTTTTGCAATAATTGTAAAAAATTATACGATTTAGAGATAGAGTTTAAAATGAGTGATGACAATAAATATTTAGACATTTATATTTATAAAAAAGAAAATGAAGAATCATCATTAATTGATTTAAACTTATTAGAAAAAGAATATATAAAATCATATTATAGCAGTACTATTCTTACTTGTGTCAAAGTATTGACTGACACGCAAACTTACACTTTATATTTAAAAAATGATAGAACTACAACTGAAAATCCTACAGATCCCGACATTATTTTTGGAAAAAGGACTACTATTTATACTTCTGATTATAATAACGCACACCAAGAAGCTTTAAATCAATTTAAAGCTAATAGATATGAACACTATTTTAGTTTCAGAAGTAATAAAGAGTATAATATTAATCAAAAGATTACTATAAAAACATTAAACAATGATATTTTAGATTCTTATATAAGTGCTAAAAAATATAATGGAAATGGCTTTTTTGAATACAAATGTGGAAATTTAAGGGTAGATTTTATAGATAAATTTTTAAAAGAAAAGAGGTAACTATGAAAATAAAAGTAGATGTTAATAATGTTACTATAACAGAAAAATCTGATATTCATAAAGGAGAATATAATGTAAATAAATGTATATTTGAATTTAGTAGTGAATATACAAAAGATTTAATATATAGAGCAGTATTTTCTTGTATAAATGGTTCATATTATCAATTAATATTAAATAACGAGTGCAATATACCAGATGAGGTTTTAAAAGAAAAGGATGTTAATATAGAGTTAGGTGTGTATGCTTATATATTAAATGATGATAATGAATTAGAATTAAGATATTCACCAAAGCCTACATATTTTAAGGTAGAAAATGGTAGTTATAAAGATGGCGATAAAACGGAAGTACCAAGTCCTACAGATTATGAAAAATTCTTGAATGAATTTAATAGAAATGCTAATGAAAAAACAGAAGTGTTTGATGAAAATTATGGAAATAAAGTTAATTCGTTTAATAATAATGCAACTCAAAAAATAAATGAATACAACAAAAATGCAGATGAAAGAGTAAAAGAAATAAATAATAAAGTATCAGATATAGAAAAAATAGAAGATAATATAGAGCAAATACAGAAAAATGTACAAGCTAGTGAACAAAATGCCAAAACAAGTGAAACTAATGCAAAGACTAGTGAAATAAATGCACAAAATAGTGCTAAAAATGCGTCAGAAATAGAAACTAATATAATTAGTATTCAAGAAGATATAAATAAATCTAAAGGCGAAATAAACACAGCAAAAGAAAGTGTAGACAAGTCTCTTGAAAAAGTTTATAGTGCAGTAACAGAGGCTACTAATCAAGCAAAAGAAAGTAAGAAACAGGCTGGAATTGCAACATCAAAAGCCAATCAAACATCTGAAGATAGAACAGTAGTTGAAACTATGAAAAGTGATGTATCTAGTATGAAGACATCTGTAGAACAGACTAAAACTGATACAGAACAAATAAAGAATGATACACAAGCAATAAAAAATGATACTGAAGCATTAAAAGAAGAAACTTTACAAGCTAAAGAAGAAGTAGAAAATAGTCTTGAAAATGAACGTATTGAAAGTGATAAAAGGTATTCTAGAGCTATAGACTCTGAAATTATTGAAATAAATGAGTTTGGACAAGTAGAATGTGATGACAATGGCTATATGAAAGATGTAGAAATTGAAAGCACTTTACCAGAGATTACTCAGGACACTAGGGAAGGATATAATAAATTTAATATAGATACTATTACGGAAAATAAATATATATATGCAAATAATTCTAATACTGACCCTTACTATGGAAAATTAAATAACTCAAATAGTAGTAATACTAGTGACTATATTGCAGTTAGTGAAAATACAAATTATTTATTAACATATGATTATGATACTTTACTTTCTGATAATGAAAGAGGATATTGTTTCTATGATGAAAATAAAGCACCTATAGTTATAGATTCTATAGTTAATACTTTATATTCAGTAACTAATAAAAAAGCTACTTTTATTGCTCCGACAAGTGCTAAATATTTAAGATTTTCTTATGATAAAAATTGTAATAATATACAATTGATTGAAGGCACAGAAGAAAAGCCATATGAAGAATATGGAGCAAGTCCATCGTTAAATTATCCTAGTGAATTTAAAAATACATTAAGCTCTTTTAATATAAAAAATACAGTAGATGAAGTAGAAAAATATGATAAACAAATTGTTCTACCAGAAAACAATTTTTTAGGTAATTTTAATGGTTATAAAAATTACATTAAAGATAATAAATTGAAGAGCAATTTAAAAATAGTTGAATTTACAGAGACATTAGATTGGAGTTATCACGAGCCCGAAAACAAATTTATGTGTTCAATTCCTTATAACGCAAAAATTAAAGACATATCTTTAACTCAATTATGTAGTCATTATAAAACTAAATCTGATTTTGCCTCAAATGAAAATGAATTTGCTTGTACAGCTAATGGTTTTAGGTTTCACAATGATAATAATATGACTTTAGAGGAGTGGAAAACTTTCCTTGCACAGCAAAAAGAAGCTGGTACACCATTACAAATCTTGTATATATCAAATGAGGAAGAAACAGAACTTGAAGATATTAATTTACCGCTTTATAAAAGCATAAATAATATTTCTGCAGAAGATTTGAAAATGTCTTTTAAACAAAACATGAAAGCTATAGCTGAAAAAACTGCAAATAATAGATATGCAAGAGCGTTAAAAACTAAAGTAGAAGACGTAGAGCAAACACAAATATATGCGGAAAATTCAAAAGTAGAAAATTTAACAATAAAAGGTGCTGAGTTAACTCAAAAAACTAGAGAAGGATATAATCAGTTAAAAAATACAGGTGCATCGAGAACTCATAATGGCATAGATTTTACAGTTAATGCAGATGGTACAGTTTTAGCCAATGGAACTGCAAATGGCGGAACAAGTGGAACTTCATTATCTCAAATTAATATTCATGATGAAGAAATTCAATTTGAAGCTGGAGATTATACAATTCAAGATTGTAAAGCTTATGTGGTTTATGAAGATAATTCTTATGAATGGTTCGATGGTTTGACTAAAGCAACTTCAAAAACATTTGATAAATCTTTTAAAATAACAGATGTCTATATTCAAGTAAATCCAGGAACAACAGTTAATAATAAATTGTATTATCCAATGATTACAAAAGGCACAGAAAACAAAGAATACGAACAATATGGAGCAAGTCCAAGTTTAAATTATCCTAGTGAGATACAAGTGAAAAAAGAGCAGAATATATCAATATGTAGAAAGAATATTTTAGATACTAATGATATAAATAAAAGTTCTAGTGATATTGCTACTATATCTAAAAATGATGGTGGAATTAATATTAATGGAACTCCAACTTCAACATTCTTGACAATAAAATCTGTAGACTTAAATGTTCCAATTAAAGCGGGAACAAAATTATTTATGAACTATGGAAAAACAAAAAAGCTATTAAAAGATAATACAGATTTTTCTCCTTATTTTTGGTTGGTAAATAAAAACGGAACTTTATTCAAAACTTTAAATAGAAACAATATTATTAATGGTTATTCTGTAGAACAAGAAATATATAGAATTTCATTTGGAATAGAAGCATTAGTAGTAGGAAAAGAATATAGTGAGGATATATATATAGAATTAGAAATATCAGATAAACAACCTACAGAATTTCAAAAATATGAAGCTACTGATATTACAATTCCACTTCAAAATCTTGCAATAGGTGATTATTCAGATGTAATAGATAAAAATAGTGGCATACAAGATAAAGTGATAAAAAAAATTATCTTTACTGGTGAAGAAAATTGGATATTAGTTCCTGAAACAAATACTTTCTATATTCAAGATGTAAATGACTATAAAAGAATATATAATAAGACTATTGGGATATGTAATTATTTTCCATTTCAATCTAATGTAGGAAGTTCAGTTGATGTTAAAGATGGTCATATTTCTATGTTTGGTGACAGTTTTAATTCTATATCAAGAATTTATATAAAAAGTTCTTATTTTAATAATGATTTAGATGCCTTTAAATTGTGGTTATCTGAAAATTATAAAAAAGGAAATCCCGTTATATTTTATTATGTATTAGAATTTTCTGATAAAATTTCTTTGCCTTCAGAAGTAAAGCAAGAATTAGACAAATTCAAGTTATATGACAATTTAAACAATGTTTTTATAGATGTTGGTAGTTTATCATTTAGATACAATAAATCACTTTTAAGAGCTTTAGAAGAACAAAGCGAGCTATCAGCAAGTTTATTAGAGAGAATACAAGCTTTAGAAGCGGCACAAGTAAATAGCGTGGGAGGTAATTAGAGATGTTTGAAATAGTGAAAAATGTTATATTAAGTAAGAACTATAAGTTAGAGGATATACTAAATAAAATTAATGTTTTATGGTTAGAAAGTAAATTGAGCGACGAAGAAAAAACGTCGCTTATTTCTTTAGCTCGTGATAATGCTGTAGCAGAGAATAGCTATAAACCTTTACAAGAACAAATAGACAAAGCTTTTGAAGAAATAGATACTTTAAAAGAAACTGTAAACGCAAATGCTATTGGTATGTCTGCTTTAAAAGACGCAATTGAAAAATTAGGTCAGCAAGTAGAAATACCAGAAGCACCTACAGAAGAAGAATATCCACTTTTTGTTAAACCAAATGGAGCACACGATTGCTATAACGAAGGCAGTAAAATGACATTTAACGGTAAGAAGTATATATGTTTAATTGATGGTTGTGTATGGTCACCAGAAGAATATCCAGCAGGATGGAAAGAAGTAGTAGGGGAAACAGAAGAGGTACAAGAATAATGGAAATGATAGTAGATATTATAATAAGATGGTTTATTCCATTTGCACTTGGAGCTATTATAGCTTTTTTAAAATCTAAATTAAATGAAGCTTTAAAACAAAATAAACAAAAAGAAGATAGAAGTGTAATTATAGAGAATGCGGTTCAATCACTTTTAAGAGATAGATTAATAGATAAATATAGACATTATAAAAGCGTAGGAGAGATGACTATATTAGATAAAGAGAATATAGATCATCTTTACAATGAATATCTTAACTTGGGTGGAAATGGCACTGTAAAAGAGTTATTTGATGATTTAAAAGATGTAGATATTAAAATAATTAAGGAATAGGAGGAGATTAGTATGAGTAATAAAATGTATGATGTATTAAAATATATAGCACAGATAGTATTACCAGCAATTGCAACATTATATTTTGCACTAGCTGGAATATGGGGATTTCCATATGGAGAAGAAATAGTAGGTACTATTACAGCAGTCGATACATTTTTAGGTGTTTTACTTAAAATTTCAACTGATAATTATAATAAAGCTAAAAATCAAGGAGAGTAATTATATTACTTTACTTGAAAAAATGGCTTAAAATGGCGATATGGAAGTTGATTATTGTAAACTAAAAAAGAGATTATTCAATTATGAGTAGTCTCTTTAATTTTTGTATAAAAAAGGAGTGATTGTAATGACAAATGCGGAATTTGTTGAAAAAATTGGAACTTTAGCAAGTGAAGATATGAAAAAAACAGAAATACTTGCCAGTTTAACAATTGCACAAGCTATATTAGAAAGTGCTTGGGGTACAAGTGCATTAGCGCAAGCACCTAATTATAATCTATTTGGAATTAAAGGCGCATATAATGGAAATTATTGTGAATTTAATACATCAGAATACCTAAATGGTAAATGGGTAACTGTAAAAGCTCAATTTAGAAAATATCCAAGTTGGGCTGAAAGTTTAGCTGACCATAGCGCTTTATTTAATACTTATGATAGATATGCTAATTTAAGAGGTTGTACAGACTATAAATTGGCTTGTAGATATGTAAGAGAAGATGGATATGCAACTGATCCTAGTTATACTTCAAAATTAATTAACATTATAGAATCAAATAATTTAACAAGATTTGATAATGGAGCAGTCAGCACAACACCATCAACTAATAATAATGGAACTTACACAGTACAAGCAGGAGATACATTAACAGCTATTGCAAATAAATATGGAACAACTGTTGATAGCTTAGTAGCACTCAATAGTATTGCAGATAAGAATAAAATATATGTAGGACAAATATTAAAAATAAGTGGTACAACTTCAAATAATTCTACTAGTTATACAGTCCAAGCGGGCGATACTTTAAGCGGTATTGCAAGTAAGTTTGGTACTACTTATCAAGAATTAGCTAGAATAAATAATATTTCTAATCCTAATTTAATCTATGTAGGACAAGTTATAAAAGTAAATGGAGTATCTAGTAACACATATACAGTGCAAAAAGGCGATACATTATCAGAAATAGCACAGAAATATAATACTACTGTAGGTGAATTAGCTTCTAAAAATGGTATAGCTGATATAAATAAGATATATATAGGACAAGTATTACAAATGTAAAAGTGTAAAATGTTTGTAAAATATTTTTCAAGAATTGACAAAAAAATTAATTCAATATATAATTCAAGTAGATGTAGTAAAAGAGGTTGCAATGAAAGAAGAAAATAAAGTAAAAAAATCAAGAATATGTATATTATTAGGAATATTATTTTTATTAATAATAGCACCATTTGTTTATCCTTCTATATTAAGAGGCTTAATAAAGATAAAACTTTTTAGCTCTGTAAATCATTACGTTGAACTAATTTCTCCATTTTCAAATATGTATACATTAATTATTGTTATAGCAATTTTAGCAATTCTTTTTATTGTATTTGTAGATAAAATTCATCCCATAAAAGAATTTTTTATGGGAGTTGATTTAAAAGTTAAAATAGGAGATAAGGAAATAGGAATTAACTCTAAAGATTTAATTAAGCCTACTCAAGAGATTTTTAATAAAAGTGTAGAAATAGAAAAGGAAGAATCTAATGAAGCTAAACTTCAAGTAAAAAATGCATTAAAAAACAAAAATACTAGCAAGAAATTAAACTCAAAAGAGGAAGAAATAAAAGAGTTGAAAGAAATAGTAGATAACATTAGGTTCTTTTCAGCATATAATAATACAAATTATATTTGTAGTGAGCTTTTATTATATCTTTTAGAAAGAAAATCTATATCTAGGATTGAATTTGAAGAGAAATTAGAATATTATTATAGTAGTAGAATAAAAGATGTAAAAGGAAAACGAAAAAGAGAATGTGTAAAAAGAAAAGTTGAAGAAAAAATATTTAATTATAAATATCTAGATATAATTGAAATATCTGATGATAATGAATATGTAATTCTTACTGATTTGGGTGTAAAATTTGTTAAAGATTATTTAATGAAAGGGGTTGATGGAAATGTATAATATTATTGATATAGCAAAATATTTTTTAAATAAAAATAATAATTTAACAGATAAACAAGTTCAAAAATTAGTATACTATGCATATTGCTGGTATATTGTTTCAAAAAATAATGATGCTAATAAAATAGATAATAAATTATTTCAAGAAAGCCCAGAAGCCTGGATTCATGGCCCAGTTTTTAATACATTATATAGAGAAATGACTTATAATAGAAATTCTTTTCTTATGAATGAAAATTATAAAGTTAATATAGACAATGAATTAAAAGAACTACTGGATTTGATATACAAAGTTTATGGAAAATACAGTGGAAATGCTTTAGAGGCACTAACACATAGTGAGACACCATGGATTACTGCTAGAAATGGATTAAATGAAAATGAAAAAAGTAATAGAAAAATAGATGATAAAATAATATATCAGTATTATAATAGTTAAGAGCAGAATAATCTGCTCCTATTTTTTGTTAAAAAATATATAAAGTATAACACACTAGACTTTACAGAGAGTTATAAAATTAATTTTAATATATAAGATATAAGTGTTGACAAAGTAAACATAATATATTATAATGCATGTGGATAAAATAATATTATCTAAAAGATGCGGTTATTAGTTAGGGGAGAGAAATCTCCCCGCTTTTTTTGTTTAAATAAACAAATTACATAAAAAGTTGCAGGTGCAACTGTTAAAAGTGAAGGAAGCAGGTTAATATATAGTTATAATCAAAATCATAAGGAGAATTATAATGGAAGAAAATAAAAATAATGATAAGAAAATTAAGTTAACACTGAAAAATATATTTATTAAAATATATGAAAAAAAAGAAATAATACTCAAAGGAATAATTACATTTTGGTTCATTTGGTATATTTATAGAGTACACGATTATTTAGGTGAATTTAGAATTACATTTCAATGGTGTATTTTTATTTTATTTATTATTTGGCTTATATTTCCATATATAAGTGAAATAGAATTGTTTGGGAATAAAATTAAAATGAAAGAATTAAAAGAAAAAATTGATAGATTAGAAGAAAATGACAATTTTTACATTCAAAAAGAGATGCAATATCATGAAATGCAAATAGGACAGGAACAAGAAATGGAAAGTTTACAAAAAATAGAAAATAAACAATCACAAGTTCAAAATAACACTGATGGAATAGATTTTAAAAGTAAATTATTTAGTTATCAAATAGTCTTTGAATTAAAATTGGTAAGTCTTAATAAAAAACTTTTAAATAAATCAAATCATGTTAAAAATGGAAAGATAAATATTTTTCAAATTTTATGGCTATTATTTCAAAAAGAATTGATATCAAAAGATATGTATGAAAAAATGGCTAAAATGGAATTAACATTTGGAAAAGAAATAGTTAATTATGAAGATTATAAATTTGTACAAGAAAATTATAAAAATATAATGAATATTATAGATGAAATATATAAAATGTACAGTTAATATATAACACACTATACATCCTTAAAAAATTAAAAACATAACTCACTATGGCTTTATATAAAATTAAAAACGTAACTTACTACGTTTTGGTAATAAAAATATAGTAGAAGCGGGGAATGATCCCCGCATTATTTTTTTAGATATTCTTTTGCTTTTTCTGTAATCCATGTTGCAAGTGACTTGTTTTCTTTTTTTAATTTTTCTTTTAATTGTATTCCTAATTCTTTATCAATTCTTGCATCTATTCTTGTATATTTTTCTTTAAGCCATGCTTTTTCATTCTCATAGTTTCTAGGCATAATTATTCCTCCTTTTTTAAAGATAGTAAATTAATAATAATACATATACTATTTATAATAGTTGATAAAGTATTAAAGTTATATTGTGGTAGTATTAAGCTAAAAATTATTAAAGTAATGTTTATTATGCATAAAACTATAGCTAAAATTAATATTGACTTTTTCATAATATTATGGTAAACTAATGATATATAGGAGTGGAGGACTATTTCCTCCTTCTCCTTATAAGATTTTTCTTATTAGAACTACTTTTTTTAGTAGATATCTTTAATGTGATTATTGAAGTTATTAAAGATATTATGCTAATTAGTAGTTCTATTATTTTTATCATTAGTTCCATTTTGCACCCCCTTCCTAACTACATCTTTATTATATCATACTGACGTTAGTATGTCAAGAAAAATATAGAAAAAAGTTAAAAAAATTGAATATTTTATTAATTAATTAGTTTTATAAATAAGCTAAATTAAGTGAATATTGTAAATGGCTTTTTATTATAAATTTGACCAAAATTTGACCAATAATTTATGTATATATGTATTTTTCAGTATTGTGTGTTAGTCTTCTAAGCCGTGGGTCGGGGGTTCGAATCCCTCCTGGGACACCAAATAAAATATGTTGATATCAAACCTTTAAAAAGTTTGATATTTTTTTTATTTTAAAAACATTATATTATACATTTTGTATAAAATTTGACAGAAATAGTATTATTATTCTGATATAATATATCTATATATTTACATATAAGATTTTAAGAAAATATTGACATATCAATTTTCCTATGGTAATATATTTGTATAATATAACTTATAAGTTATATGATTTACACATATAAAGAGAGGTTGTAGATTATGTAAAATTAAGGAGATTTGATATGAAAGGTATGATTGACTCATTAATAAATATATTAATACAAAAAGGTGTTTTAGTAAAAAAAAGACATATAAAACAAATTTCTAAAATATTTTTGAATAAGGATTCTTTAAGGAATTTTATTGAAGACTTTATTAAACAAAAAGAATATTTTTTAGAAAATCCACAATTTTATATAGATAATATAAAAAAAATAGAACGTTTAAAATATATAAAAATAAAAGAACCAATTTATAGTTATAAGTATAAAAAGAACATTTTTAAGAGCAATAATAAAAATATTCGTTGTTTATTCTTTGTATATGATGATAAAATAATAGTATTAGATATTTTTGAGGAAAATGATGATAATGGCTCTAAATATAAAGAAGCTATAAGAAGAGCCATTTTAGAATATAGAAATATAGTAGAAGGTGGTAAAGATGAAGATTAATTTAAAAGATTTTGTAAAACCTACACAAGAGATTGATGAAGAATTATTAGAGAATATTGATTACAACGATATGCTGTTTTGTGTTGCTAAGACTTTAATAGATTATAGAAATTACTTTAACTATACTCAAGAAGATATAGCAAAGGAATTGAATATGTCTCAAGTTATGATTTCTAAAATAGAATCGGGAAAAAATAATTTGTCGTTAAAAGTTTTAGTAAAAGTTTGGAATAAATTATCTAGAAAAGATTATAATTTTGCTGCAATATTATTAAACAACATGTTAAAAAAAGCTAAGGAAAATTATGATATAAAATATAATTTTAATAAAGTTTTTTATACTGTCATAAAAGAAAATAAAAATGAAAATATTAAAAGTGATTTAAAAGATGAGGAAAATT
The DNA here is from genome assembly GCA_944387375.1 of uncultured Clostridia bacterium. Lineage (GTDB taxonomy): Bacteria > Bacillota > Clostridia > TANB77 > CAG-465 > CAG-465. Next base: position 142,444 of record CALXEQ010000002.1, on the reverse strand, counting down.
GTTATAATATATATAAATATAAAGAGTTTTCAAAGGCAATATAGAAAGGGGTAAATATATGGAAAATAATAGTGTAAAATCTGAATTTGAAATTGGAAAGTGTAGTGTTAAAGAATTTAATATAGATATTATTAATAGAAATTTTCCAAAAGAAAAAAAATACGATTTTGAATTGAAGGTAGGAATTTCAGATATACAAATTATAGATGAATATCAATATACTAATATTTTTTTAGCATGTAATATAATGTTAAAAAATAAGGAAAAAGAATTTTTAAAAATATATATAAAATATATGGGTGAGTTTAGGGCTTCAGTAAATTTAGAAAAAGATAAGTTTTTAGATTATTGTAAATATAATGGTGCTCCAATAATATCGCAAAATTTGAGAGCATATTTAAAGGCTGTTACAGCATTATCAGAAATAGAGCCTGTAGATTTCCCAACAATTAATTTTAATAATGTCTTTAGAGAAGAAAATCAAGAAAGGTAAGTAAAAAATGAGACTTATGATTAATCATCATGAGTCTCTTTTTTATAAAAAGCTTATATTTTTATATTAAAGATTGTCTTTTAACCATTCATCATCGCAAAGGACGTTTATCCATGTAGCTTCTCCATTAAGTTTACCAACAAATAGTCTGTCATTATCTTCTATATGATTATATAAATATCTTGCTATATTATTGGCTCTTACATTTGTTTCAACAATCCAACAAGATTCTAATACTTTTTTGCATTTGCCTAAATCTTCAATTGCTTTAAAAAGCTCAGAGTAGTCTTTGTCTTTATTATTTAAATTTAAAGTAATAATATAACAGTACATAGCTATCGCCTCCTTTGCACAATATTATCTCAAAATTAATGTAAAAAATCAATATAAAGGCTATTATTTATTAAAAGATCTATAATTAATACAAACAAAAATTTTTAGTTACTTATTATTTTTTCTTTTTAAACGATATATGATATAATAAAACTATATCAGGAGGTTATGTATGAAAGAAAATAGGTAGAAAAGAATTTTTTTGTTGGTAATATTGTTAATTATTATTGTTGCTATTGGGGTTGTAGTATACTATAATTTCTTTTATGAACAACCTATGACATTAGATGACACATCAGTAGAAAAAAATGATGGAAATTCTAATGATATGGAGAGGTTTATGACACCTAGTGCAAAACCAATAATATATATACAGAAGAAGAAACAAAACTTTTTGTAACATTAGGAAATCTTCAAGAGATATTATGTTTTTATCCTGAATATCAAGATGGTTGGAATGTAACTGCTTATCCAGATGGAACGTTGGTAGATAATAACACTAATAGAGAATTATATTCTTTATATTGGGAAGGAGCAGATTTTAATGCTTCAGTAACAGAAGAAGGGTTTATAGTAAAAAGAGAAGATACTATTAAGTTTTTAGAAGAAAAATTAGATATTCTTGGACTTTCAAATAAAGAGGCAGAAGAGTTTATAATATACTGGTTACCTAAATTGCAAGAGATTGAATATAATTATATAAGATTTACTTCAAAAGAAGAAATAAATGAATATATGCCTTTAGAATTTTCAAAAGAGCCTGATACTCTAATTCGAGTTCATATGCAATTTAAAAATCTTGATGAGCCAATAGAAGTTAGAGAGCAAAATTTACAAAAACAACAAAGAAATGGATTTACTGTTGTTGAATGGGGAGGAACTGAAATTATATAGTTGTATTACTGAAAAATAAGCGAACCTAAACATTAGATATTAATGAGTTGGGTTCACTTATTTTTTATTTATATAATAAAGTTATTCTTCTATCTTTAATTTCAATTAGTTTTTCTTCTTTTAAATGCTTTAGTTCTCTAAACATAGCTGATCTATTAATGGCTAAGTAATCTGCTAAATCTCTAAATGAAGATTGTAAGTATACATAATTAAAACGACTTCTTTTATTTTCTATTTCGAAGTATTCTAGTAATTTTTCACGTATTTGTTTTTTTTCTAGTATTTTAACTCGTTCATTAGTTTTTTTGTATTTTGTATTTATAATATCAAATAAGTTTCTTAAAAATGTATTATAATAATTATGTTTTAAATTGTTGGGATTGATTAGTTTTTCATAATCTATTACTAATACTTGCGTCTCTTCTCTAGCTATTATTTGGCAATTATCACTGTTTGTTGCAGAAATATTACTACCAAATATACTATCCTTAAAAAGCTCTTCTACTATTATTTCATTACCATTATATTCAATATTTATTATTTGAGCATAGCCTTCTAAAATAATAGCTATAATATTTTCATTTTTTATTGTAGGAATTATTTCTTGATTTTCACTAAATTTATATATATGTACCCCAAGTAATTCATATAATTTATTTATCTGAAAAGTAGATAAGTCATCAAAAGGTTTTGTCATATTTATCACCTAAAACAATTTTAACAAAAAAACGAAAAAGGTGCAAGTGCAACTTTTTTATTTTTCATATTATTGATATAAAATATATATAAGAAAATAAATGAGGGGGAGTAAAAATGAAAATTGTAAAAAGAGATGGGCATATAGTAGACTATGATCCAGAGAAAATAAAAGTAGCTATAGGTAAAGCTAATAATGAAGTAAAAGGAAAAGAAAAAGCTTCTAAAGAAGAAATTGAAGAAATTATAAAATATATAGAAGATTTAAATAAAAAGAGAATTTTAGTAGAAGATATTCAAGATATAATAGAAGAAAAACTAATGGAATTTGATAAATATCAACTAGCTAAAAAATATATTACATATAGATATACTAGAGCTTTGGTAAGAAAAGCAAATACAACAGATAAATCTATTAAAGAATTAATAGAAGGAGAAAATGAGTATTGGAATAGTGAAAACTCAAATAAAAATGCACAAGTTGTAACTACACAAAGAGATTATTTGGCAGGTATTACAAGTACAGATATAACAAGAAGATTTTTACTACCAGAGGACATAGTTGAAGCTCATGATAAAGGAATTATACATTTTCATGATGCAGATTATTTTGCACAAAATGCTCTTCATAATTGTGAGTTAATTAATCTTGATGATATGTTACAAAATGGGACTGTTATAAATGGTGTAATGATAGAAAAACCTCATAGATTTATTACTGCTGCGACAATTGCAACACAAATTATTCTTGCTGTTACATCTTCTAGCTATGGTGGAGCTACAGTTTCACTTACACATCTTGCTCCATTTGTAAGATTAAGCTATGAAAAATATTTGAAAAAATATAAAGAGAGAAATTTAAGTGAAGAAGAATGTAAAGAATTTGCTATGCAAGATACAAGAAAAGAAGTAGAAGATGGAGTACAAACATTTAATTATCAAGTAAATTCTATGACAAATACAAATGGTCAGGCTCCTTTTTTATCTGTTTGTATGTACTTAGGTGAAACAGATGAATATAAAGAAGAACTTGCTATGGTAATAGAAGAATTTTTAAAACAAAGAATACTTGGCTTTAAAAATGAGAAAGGTGTATATATAACACCAGCATTCCCAAAACTTTTATACATACTTGAAGAAGATAATATTCATGAAGATAGTAAATATTGGTATTTAACAAAACTTGCTGCTGAATGTACAGCAAAAAGAATGGTACCAGATTATATTTCAGAGAAAATGATGCTTGAATTAAAGAAAAACGAACTTGGAAATGGGGAATGTTACCCATGTATGGGATGTAGATCATTCCTTACACCAGATAGAACAATGAGTCTAGGAAATATTGCTAAAGCTAAAAATTATGTTAAAGGCAAAGGAAAATATTACGGTAGATTTAATCAGGGTGTTGTAACTATTAATTTACCAGATGTTGCACTTTCAGCTGATGGAGATATGGATAAGTTCTGGAAAATTTTTGATGAAAGACTAGAACTTTGCCATAGAGCATTACAAATTAGACATAAAAGATTAAGTAATGCTACAAGTGATGTAGCTCCAATTTTATGGCAATATGGAGCGTTAGCAAGACTTGATAAGGGAGAATCAATACATGAGTTATTACATCATGGATATTCTACAATTTCACTTGGATATGCAGGACTTTATGAGTGTGTAAAGGTTATGACAGGACATTCACATACAGATAATGGAGAAGGTAAAGAGTTTGGTTTAAAAGTAATGCAACATTTAAATGATATGACAGCAAAATGGAAAAAAGAAGAAGACATAGATTATTCTGTATATGGTTCACCAATAGAATCTACAACATATAAATTTGCAAAGTGTTTAAAAGAAAGATTTGGAACAGTAAAAGGAATAACTGATAGAGGATATATTACTAATTCATATCATGTTCCAGTATTTGAAGAAATAGACGCTTTTTCTAAATTAAAATTAGAAAGTGAATTCCAAAGATTAAGTCCAGGTGGTGCTATTTCTTATGTAGAAACACCAAATTTACAAAATAATTTAGATGCAATTATTGAGGTTATAAAATTTATATATGATAATATAATGTATGCGGAGCTTAATACAAAATCAGATTATTGTCAAAAATGTGGATATACAGGTGAAATATTAATTGACGATAATTTCGAGTGGTTCTGTCCAAATTGTGGAAATAGAGATCATAATACATTAAATGTAGCAAGACGTACATGTGGATATATTGGTACTAATTTCTGGAATAAGGGAAGAACTCAAGAAATAAAAGAAAGAGTACTACATATAGATAACAAGGTGGCTGATTAAGTATGAGATATAATTTAATACGAAAAATGGATATAGCTGATGGGCCAGGTGTAAGAGTATCTATTTTTATGCAAGGGTGTCAATTTCATTGTAAAAATTGTTTTAATCCAGAAACGTGGGATTTTAATGGTGGAAAAGAATTTAATGATGAGGTAATAGAAAAAGTTTTACAACTATGTAAAAAGGATCACATTAAAGGGCTCTCAATTTTAGGAGGAGAGCCAATGAATCCTGTTAATAGAGAAGGAACAACAAAACTTGCTAAAAAGTTTAAAGAAAATTTTCCGGATAAAAATTTGTGGATGTGGACAGGATTTAAATATGAAGATTTAAAGGATGAAGAAGTATTTAAGTATGTAGACGTTTTAGTTGATGGTCAATATAAAGATGAACTACATGATCCCACATTAAAATGGAAAGGTTCAGCTAATCAAAGAGTTATAGATATAAAAAAAAGTAGAGAAAATAATGAAATAGTTATATTTAATTAAAATAAAGTAGATAATCTGTAAAAACAAATCTCAAAAATTAAACGTTAAAAATGATTTAGTTATTACATATGATTATCTACTTTTTTAAATGGAAATTAAAATTAAAATACATAGGTGGTAAACTTAAGTATTAATTTAAAAATATTACTTAGGTTTAGCAAATATATTTATTATATAAATATATTAAATATAATAATAAATATGAGTACTATAGACAATGTTATAAGATTTTTTTATTATTGTATTTCACCTATATTGATTATAGCATAAAATTAATTCAATGTACACTTATTGGTACACTAAAATTGACAATATTTTTAAATATAATAACAATAGGTGATAATATTGGAGAAATTAAGAATAATACCAAATAACAAAAATAGAGATACCATTACAAGAACTATTCGAATGAGCGGACAAACATATGATAAAATAAGCTTATTAGCTGAACAAAATAATACATCGTTTAATAGTGTAGTAAATCAAATATTAGAATATGGTTTAAGAAATTTAGAATAGAGGGTAATCCCTCTGTTTTCTTGATTAATTATATAAAATAATATATAATTTCGATATATAGAGGTAGAGAAATGTTAAAAAAAATAAATATTAAAGATATATTTGAATATATATTATTGTTTTTATTATTTTTTATAGGACTTATAAAAGGTGGATATTATAAGCATGATGAATTATTTTTGGTATATCTTATACAATTAGTATCAGGAATTTATTTGGTGGTGAATTTTAAAAAGAAAATATATAATACTGATATTTTATTTTTTGTATTTAGTTTATCTTATTGTATAGTTTTATTTTTTATACCTACTACTATGTCTGGAACAATAAATTCTATTATAAAAGTATATACAATGTTCTTAATGTATCTAGTTGTATCTAGAAGTGATAATAAAGATAGATTTGCTAAGTCTATAGTTATTTTTACTATTATTTTTTCGGTTATTGGAATTGATGAATTAGGTGCAAGAATATTAGATAAACCTTTAGAATTGATAGGAAGTGGATATTTAGAATATGAAGGAAAAATATCTTCTGTATTTCAATATTCAAATTTACTCGGGGTTTTATGTATAGCAAGTATTCTTTATCTAAAGAATATATGTTTTAAATATGAAAAAAATAGTGTTAAAGCTTTATTAATAAATGTAATTACAATGTTTTTAGGAACAGTAATAATACTTACACAATCTAAAATGGCTTTATTTTTATATGTTATAAGTAATATAGCATTATGTTTATTTACTAAAAAGTATAGATATATAGTTAATACTTTGTTTGAAATTATCTATGCTTTTACTATATCTTTAATTATTGGATATAATGTTTATATTGGATTAATTTTAGGAATTATATTATACTTTGGAATAAATTATATATTAAATAAATTAAAAATTAAAAATATAGATTTATATGTTTTTACTTTTATTGGTATTGCAATAATAATATTTTTTGCATTTAATACCTCAATATTTTTTAAGAGTGGGCTTATATTAAGATTTTGCGAGTATTTTGAGGAATTTGACAGCACTATATCTAGATTTACATATTATTTAGATGCATTAAAAATTAGCACATCATCTATAACTAATTTTTTATTTGGAATTGGTGGAAGTGGCTTTAGAACTTTTTATGAGACAGTACAGCAACAACAATATATATCTATGGAAGTACATAGTATTTTAATTCAAATTTTAGTAGAAGCAGGAATAGTCGGTTTAATCAATTTTTTAGCTTTAATAATTTTTGTATTAGTAAAATCTAAAAATAATATATATAAACTAATTTTAGTTAATATATTGATATTTAGCTTTTTTGATGTTTTCTTTACATATGCCTATATGCAGTTTATTTTAGCTATATTTATTGGGCTATGTTGTAATAACCAAAAGAGTATTAATGTAAATAAAGTATTTTTAATTTGTAATGTAGTAGTATATGTATTAGTATTTTTTATTAATACTTTACTTGTTATTGGTGCGTTTTTAATGCCAATTGAAGTAAATAATTTAAATAATTCTTTAGATGAACAACAAAATATCTTAAATAGATGTAATTTAGCTCTTAAATTTGATAGATATGATTTAGAATATATTTCAAATTATAATGTGGCTTGTAAAACGTATTTAGATATTATGGATATAAAAAAAGAAATATATGGGGAAGATGATGAGCAAAAAAGAAAAGAAATAGTAAATATTATAGAAAATAATTTAAATAATGAGTTGAAATATGAGAAAAGTAATAAATATGTATATAGAGATTATATATATTATGTTTGTGAATATTTAGATTACATTGTGCAAAATAATTATTCAGAAAATATAAATTTAGGATATGAGATATACTTGGAAAAATTATTAGATATTTTAGAAAAATTAAAAAAAGAACATAGTTTTAATGATTATGCAATGCAGGTGTATTATGAGGGAATAGATACAATATATTATAAATATACTCAGATAAATTTATTACTTAATAATCAAAAAATTAATGATATATTAATGTCAATTGAAGAAAACGTTGGTATAAGCTTGTAATTTAATTTTTTTTATGTTATAATAAACGAGTAAATTACTTATTTTTTTAGGAGGAATACAATATGGGTTGGATAGATTGGACTTTAGCAATAGCAACTATAATTGTTGGAATTATACTTACAGTAGTAGTTATGCTACAATCAAGTAAGCAACAACAATCAGCAATAACAGGAAATAATACATTTTATGGCTCAAATAAATCAAAAACTTTAGATGGTATATTATCTAAATACACTGTTGTATTAGCTATAATTTTTTGTATCTTATGCTTTGCTACAACTTTTTCAATAATAAAATAAAGGTAGATAAATATGAAAAGAAAAGATATAGTTAATAAATCTCAAAATAATAAATATGCTACAAGAAAGGAAGTATTAACTTCCTTTTTTTTAAATGAACAATATAAACTTGTAACAAGAAAACAAATAATATCACTTTTTCGTATACCTAAAAATGATTTGGGGATATTAGATAGTATTTTAGAACAATTGCAAGAACAAGGCGTTATATATTTAGATGATAGTAAAAGATATGTTCCAATAGCTAATAAAAATTTGGTAAAATGTACATATCAAGCTAAAAGTGGAAATTATGGTTTTGGAATTGTAGAAGATGGAGAAGATTTTTATATTTCTTCAAAAAATTTAAATGGTGCAATGAATGGTGATGAGGTATTAGTAGAAATTTTAAATACTACTGGAAAAAGTAAAGAAGGAAAAGTAGTAAAAATATTAAAAAGAAATGTAACACAAGTTGTTGGAAGATTTGAAAAGTCTAGAAATTTTGGTTTTGTTATTCCAATTGATGATACAATAGAAGATATATATATATCTAAGAAAAATTCTGCTAATATAAAAAATGGACAAGTTGTACAAGTTAAAATTGAAAAATATCCTACTGAAAATAATAAAGCAGAAGGAAAGATTATACAAATTATAGGGAACTCTAACGATATTAATATTGATGCAAAATCATTATATATATCATATGGCTTAGATAAACTTGAAAAATTTAATGAGTCAGTAAGAAAAGAAGTGGAAAGTATACCACAAAATGTATTAGCTATTGAAAAGAAAAATAGAATTGATAGGACTAACGAAAGAGTATATACAATAGATGCTGCAGATGCAAAAGATTTAGATGATGCAGTTAGTGTAAAAAAACAAAGTGATGGTACTTTTTTATTATCTGTATATATAGCAGATGTTAGTCATTATGTAAAAGAAAATACTGCTTTAGATAAAGAGGCTATAGCAAGAGGAACAAGTATATATATTCCTGGAAGAGTAATACCAATGCTACCTAAAGAGCTATCAAATGGGATTTGTAGTCTTAATGCTGGTGTAGAAAGACTAGCTTTAGGAGTAGATATACTAATATCTAAAAATGGAGATGTTATAAATTCTCAAGTATTTAAAGCCATAATAAAAGTAACTAAAAAAATGAGTTATGACAAGGTATATAAAGTTATAACTAATAACGAAGACGATGAATTAAAAGAAGAATATGGAAATTACAAAGATGACTTGATGAATATGAATGAGCTTGCAAAAATTTTAAATAATAAAAGAATGGAAAAAGGTTGCATTAATTTTGACATTCCAGAAATGCATGTTATATTAGATGTTGATGGAAAAGTTAAAAATATAGAAGCATATCCTAAAACTTTTGCAAATCAAATAATAGAAGAGTTTATGCTTATAACAAATATGGTAATAGCTGAAAAATACTTTTTTTTACAATTACCTTTTATATATCGTATTCATGAAAAACCAGATGAGGAAAAATTAAGAGATTTAAATTTAATTTTATCTAATTATAAACTTAAAATAAAAGGAATAAAGGATGTACATCCTAAAGCAATATCTGATATATTAAATAATATAGATAGTCAGGATGTAAAAGATATAATATCTACATATGTATTAAGAGCGATGAAACTTGCAAAATATAGTAATGAGTGCCTGGGACATTTTGGACTTAATGCAAAATATTATTGTCATTTTACATCCCCAATAAGAAGATATCCAGATTTGTTTATACATAGAATAATATCTAAGTCTATGGAAAATAATTATTTGTTTTCAAACAAGGATTTAAATAAATATGAAAATGAAGCCGAACAATATTCAAAAACTTCTTCAGAAATGGAAAAAAATGCAACTAAGATAGAAAGAGACTTTGATGATTTATATTCTGTATTATATATGCAAAACTTTATTGGAGAAGAATTTGATGCAAAGATTTCATCGGTAACATCTTTTGGTGTATTTATTAAACTTGAAAATACAGTTGAGGGATTTGTATCTTTTAGTGATATGTCAGGAGACTATTATATATATGATGAAAAAACAAGAATGATAGTAGGAAAAAATACATCAAAGCAAATAAAAATTGGAGATAAAGTAAAAGTTAGATTGATTAAGGCAGATATATTGACAAAACAGATAGATTTTGAGATGATTTAAGTAGAGGTGTTAGCATGGAAAATAAGGTAAGAAAGAATAATTTAAAAAATATGAAAAATATCAATATAAAAATGGGAGTAGATAGTGATAGAATCACAAAATTAAAGGAATTTTATAATACTAAAATTAAGAAAACACATATTATCTGTATGACAATTATGGTAGTTATCTTTGTTCTAGTATTTATTGTTAATATAGGTATGTATAAATCTGGTGCAAATATTATTCCTGATGGTGCTGTTGGAGAAAGTTTAAGTGGTGCAATACAAGAAAACTTTTTAATGTGCGCAGTAGTAATTTTTGCAGGAATTACACCATACTTTTTCCTTTCAGTATTGGGCATTGCAGAGTCAGCAGTTATAGTAGGGGATATGTCTTTAAGATATGCATGGGGAAGTAGTTTTTTACCTACAATGTTTTTAGGTGGAATAATTCAAATGATTGGATTTTCTTTATGTGTAGCTATAGGTATATATTATTGTAGACTCACTACTAGAAAAAGAAAATATTATAATTATTCTAGTTTTTCTTTTAATGATGTAAGGCAACAAATATATGAGATAAGAAAAGATGAAAAAAAGGTAAAAGAGCTAGAAAAGAAAAAGAAAGAAAAATATGATGAGGCTAAAAATAGCAATGTAAAAATACCATATATGAATTTTTTATTGCTAGGTATATTAGCTTTTGCTATCACATTTGTTGGATTAGTAATAACTAGAATTTAAGGAGGAAAGATGAGAACAAGATATAATGCTAAAGCAATAGATGAATTAAATGAATTTGAAAGGTATATAAAAACAAAAGAAGAAATACAAGAAATAATAAACGAAAATGATAATAAAAAGGTATATCTTGAAATAGGAATGGGAAAAGGTGATTTTATAACTGAGCTTTCTCAACTAGATAAAGATAGTATTTTTATAGGAGTAGAAGTATCTCCACCAGTACTGGCTTTAGCAGTAAAAAAACTTAAAAGATATGAAAGTGAAAATAAAGTTAAACTAGATAATTTATATTTTATGTCTTTTGATGCAATCGATATAGCAAGTATTTTTGAAAATGGACAAATAGAAAAGATTTATTTAAATTTTAGTGATCCATGGCCTAAGAAAAAACATGCTAAAAGAAGATTAACAAATGAAAAATTTTTAGCTGAATATAAGAAAGTATTAAAGGAAAATGGAAGAATAGAATTTAAGACAGATAATAGAGGATTATTTGAGTATAGTTTAGTAAGTATGCAAAATTTTGGATTAAAATTTATAGAGGTGTATTTAGATTTGCATAAAGCTGATGTATTTAATATTGAAACAGAATATGAAAAGAAATTTTCTCCATTTGGTCCAATTTATAAAATAATAGTTGAGTATTAGGTATTTTTTGCTAAAATTTTGCACAATATATTGACAAATGATAAAAAAAAGTTTATAATGGAAAAGTACCTGAATGGTGGATATAGTTCAGTTGGTAGAGCGCCAGTTTGTGGCACTGGATGTCGTGGGTTCAAGTCCCACTATTCACCCCAGTACTTTTATACATTGGGCTGTCGCCAAGCGGTAAGGCACTAGACTTTGACTCTAGCATGCGCTGGTTCGAATCCAGCCAGCCCAGCCATATAAAAAATCACTAGAAATATTGGAATATCAATGTTTCTAGTGATTTTTTTTATTGTTTAATGCAATTTTAATGCGAATTATTTAAATATAGTATACATTTTTTATTTTATCATAATTTATAGTGACATTTCTGAAAAATAAAATTTAATATATTTATAGTTATACCATGTATTTTTGTTACATAATTTCAAAAACGTGATATAATATTTATGTAGTTTAAATAAGAAGGGGTGTAATTAATATGGAAAACTCAAAAGATGTATTTCAAAAATATGGAATAGATAGAAATAATTTGTTAATACAAGAGTCTTTGACTCATTCAAGTTTTTTAAGACGGTACAACTTCTAATATTCCTGAAGATTACCAAAGATTAGAATTTCTTGGAGACAAAGTTATAGGTTTAGTATTTGGACAATTAATATATACACAAAAAAAATATTCAGAATGTGGAATGACTAAAGTTTTTCAGCATATTGTATCTAATGATATTAATTATGAATTTTCTAAATTTCTTCGGGTTAGATAAGTATATTAATTGGATTGATACTTCTGAAAATAATCAGACAATATCTAAGCACGTAATTGCTGATGTTTATGAATCTTTTTTAGCTGCTGTATATTTAGTATATGGTTTGGACAAAGTAAGAGAAATTGTTTTGGATGTTTTATCTGAAGAAAAAATTTTTTCTTCAATGGATGTTTTTGTTTTTAGGGAAAGTGTAGTAGCTAATGAAAGTAAAAGAAAGAAAATAAACTATAATAAGATATTTAAAAGTATTATAGGAAAAAAATCAATAATTAATTATAAACAAGAAAATTTTAATATTGATAAAGTAACTTTAAGTCTTAAAGTAAATGGAAAAGTACTCTCACAAGGAGAAGGTATTAATGAAAAAATAGCAAAAAATTATGCTTTAAAAAAAGCATGCTATAAATTAATGATGGAAGACACCAGAAACGAAATTAATTATAAGTTTATAATACAGATTATTGTTGGAGAATTTTCTAAAATAGAATATATAGAAAAAGCAAAAAATGGAAATAATTTTGTTGTTGAATTAGTTAATAGTGGTAAATGTTTAGCTGTAGGTGAGGGAAAAACTTTAAAAACTGCAAATAAACACGCTACAAAAAAAGCATGTTTAAATTTTATGAAGTGATGTTAAAACATCACTTTTTTTCTTGTAAAAATGATATTTTTATGTTAATATTCTAAATGTCATATTGAAAGGAGAAAATTTTGAATAAATTAAAAAAAGTTATTATAAATGAGATAGATGATTATAAAATTCTTCTAAAAAATGTACCAGTATTAACTATGATATTTTTTGTTTTATCAGTTATATATATGAACATTTTTGCAGGAAAAGAGTTAATAAACATGAAATATATTGCACTTGATTGTGGATTTCTTCTTTCTTGGGTAAGTTTTTTATGTATGGATATGTTTACTAAAAGATTTGGAGCTAAACCTGCAATAAAACTTTCTTTACTTGCAATAGTAATTAATTTATTTTCGTGTGGTGTATTTTATATTTTTTCTAAAGTTGGAAATAATTGGTCAGCTTTTTATAAATATAATGATGAAATTGCAAATTTATCACTAAATGATACATTTGGTGGAACGTGGTATGTACTTTTAGGTTCTACTATTGCAATGACAATTGCTTCTGTTGTGAATGCTATAATTAATCAAGCAATAGGAAATAAATTGAAAAAAAATAATTTTTTTACTTATGCAATGAGATCATATATTTCAACAGTGTTAGGACAATTTGTAGATAATTTTGTCTTTGCAATGATTGTATCAGTAACATTTTTTGGATGGAGTATTACTCAAGTAATCATGTGTTCAATTACAGGAGCTATAGCAGAGTTATTAGCAGAAGTAATATTTTCATCGTTAGGATTTAAAGTGTGTAGAAAATGGGAGAAAAATGGGATTGGTCAGCAATATATTGATTATATAAATAATAAAAAAATAGCATAATAAATTTATAAAAAATTAATGGGATGGTGATAGAAATGAAAGTGTTAGTAACTGGAACATCAAGTGGGATAGGTAGAGCTATAGCTTGTAAATTTATATCTGAAGGTCATAATGTTATAGGAATGGATATAAAAGATTCAACTATAAGTAATGAATTATATACACATGTAAAAAAAGATATATGTTCTAAAGATTTACCTCAAATTTTAGATGTAGATATATTAATAAATAATGCGGGAGTCCAAAATACTCAAGATGATATAGACGTTAATTTAAAGGGAACTATTAATATTACTGAAAAGTATGGAATACAGCCTAATATAAGATCTATTGTATTTATTGCTTCTGCAAGTGCTTCTACTGGTGCGGAATTTCCAGAATATGCTGCAAGTAAAGGTGGAATGATTACTTATATGAAAAATGTAGCTTTAAGAGTAGCTAAATATAATGCTACATCTAATAGCATATCCGCAGGAGGTGTTATAACACCTTTAAATGAGCATATAATTAATGATCCTAAATTATGGAAAGATGTTTTAAATGAAACTTTACTTAATAAATGGGCAAGTGCAGAAGAAATAGCAGATTTTACTTATTTTATTTCAATAAATAATAAAAGTATGACAGGACAAGATTTATTAATAGATAATGGCGAAGCTTTAAAATCTAATTTTATCTGGTAGAATAATGCTTTTATGTTAGGTTTTTAAAATTATATATAAATAAGATTTTAGTATAATAAGACTAAATCATGATTATATAGAGTCATTTAGGACTAGCGGTGCTAGTCCATTTTTGTTTTTACACAAATTTATACAAAATATATATTTTAGAGCTTAAGTAGTTACGTGCAGTGAAAGCATCATATATTTATTGAATATTATAAAGATTAATTGAAGTAAAAAATGTGAAAAAAATATTGATTTTAGCGGAAAAGTGTAGTAAAATAATGCCAAAGTAAATTTCGAAAATTATAAAGTTCATTTTCATTTTATATTAAAACAATATTGTAGAAATGTGTTATCTTATAAAAATAAGTTTATAGATAATAGAATAGAAAAAAATAGTTATTAATATTATAATTATATAATACTTAAGCAAAGGAGGTGAGCAATATGGCAATAAAAGGACATTGCACAGATGACTAATAATTTATTTTGTTTCTTTGGGTGCAGAATGCGCCCAATTTGTTTATAAAGGAGGAAAATATGGTAAAGAAAAGAAGATTTCATATTGAAATAACAGGTAAATGTAACTTGCGTTGCCAATATTGCTATAATTCAAAATTTAATGAGAAAGAAGAAGTTAATAATGAATTAACTTTAGATGAAATAAAAAAATTGATAAAACAAGCAGCAGATATAGGATGCACAACTTATATTTTTTCTGGTGGAGAGCCATTTGAAAATAAAAATATAGAGGAAATCATAGCAGCTTGTCCAGCAGATAGTAAGGTATCTGCTATTACAAATTGTATGCTAATTAATAAAGATACTATAGATATGTTAAAAAAATATCCTAGATTTAAAGAATTAAAAATTTCATGGGATGGTTTTGAAAGCCATAATAAAGTTAGAATAGGTAGTGATTATCATAAAATAATTGAAAATATAAAAATGATTCAAAAAGAACTACCACATATGAATATAATTATAAATACAATGATTAATAAGTATAGCATTACAGAATTATTAGATTTGTATGAGAAATTAAAAGAATTAGGGATAAAACATTGGAGAATAGATATGCCTTTTAATTCTGGTAGGTATCAAGAAAATAGAGATGATTTAAGTGATATAGATTTTGAAATTATCATTAAAAAATATCAAGAATTATTAAAAAGATATTTTAAAGATAATAAGCCTATGATTTTAGAAATATTTAATGTTTATAAATCACAAATTAAACTTGAAGAATACCATGATTTTGATTTAGATGTACATCCTTGTTCTTATTATAATAATACAGTAACAGTACGACCAAATGGAGATTTAACTTTCTGTCCATCACTTGGTTTTAAATTAGCAAATTGGAGAGAGACTCACGATTTAACAAAAGCAATTGAGAAAACAGAAAAACATAAATATATGAATGTTAAAATAAGAAATATAAAAGAATGTGTTAATTGCAGATATTTAAAACTATGTGGTGGCGGATGTCGTGCAGATGCAGTGAGTTGGCTAGATAATGAGAATGAAGTAGATCCAATTAGTTGTTCAATAATGCCTTTAATAGAAAAATATATTGTACCTGTTCTTCCTGAAGAGGATGGAATAATATATGGTAAATTAATAGATAAAGAAAAAGAATATCCTAGACAATTTAAAAATTCATTAGAAATATATGAAAATCTTGTTAAATAGGTGGCAACTATGGATATAGAGAATTTTTTAATTAACTTTAATAAAGAAAATCAAATTAAACAAAAAGAAAAAATAAAAAGATATAGAATATGGCTTAATATAACAGATATATGTGATCTTAGTTGTATCTACTGTTCATCTTTTTGTGATTTAAAAGGCAAAAAGGTAAAAACTATGATGGATTTTGAAACTGCAAAAAAATCTATACATAATGCATTGGATGAGTTTAATACCAAAAAATTAAAAATATGTTTTTTTGGGGGAGAACCATTACTAAATGAGAAATTAATTTATGAGGTTGTAGAATATTGTAATAGTTTAAAAGACTATAATTTTACATTTTCAATTTCAACAAATGCTTTAAAACTAAATGACAAAATTATTGATTTTATAAGTAAAAATAATTTTGACTCTGTTCAAATAAGTATAGATGGAAACTATGAAGTACAAAATAAGCAAAGACCAATTATAGATTCAAAAGGAAAGCAACATTATTATTCTATAGAAAATAATATAAAGAAATTATTAGAAAAAGTTGATAATAAAATAATTACAGCAAGAGCTACTTTTACTCCTTATAGTTTAGAATTAGTTGAAACTTTTAAGTATTTAGTTAATTTGGGCTTTAAAAAAATTCATTTTGAGCCTAATATATCAAGAGAAAAATTAAGTTTAAATAATAAAGAGTACTTAGAAAAATTACAGGAGCAAATAACAGAGTTAGTTAAAATATTTTTTGAATATATAAAAAGTGGTAAGATTATAAGAATGGTACCATTATCTAATTATTATGATATATTGACATTTAACAATTCTCTAGTGCACAATTGTGAAGCAGGAATATGTAGATTTGCATATGATGTTGATGGTAAAAGAAGTCCTTGCCATATGGTAAAGGGGGCAAAAAAAGCTCAACTTGAAACTGCAATAAAGAAAAGAGATACCGTATGTAAAGATTGTCTGTATAACAATATTTGTCAAGGACTATGTTTAGGAGCAATATATTATGCAGAAAATGACTATAAACTATTATGTAATATTCAAAAAATGTATATAAATGCAATGATTGAATATATGAATAAAAACAAATAGTTAAAAATTTCTAAAGTGTTTTTAAATAGATTTTTCTTAATGGTTATCTTTTAAAATTGATAATTAAAATTGTATTATATATTATTAGACAAAAAACATTTACTTTTTAAGTAAATGTTTTTTTAATTAGCCTTAAATAAAAGAAAAAAATTATATTCTATATAAAATAAGTAGAAAAGTATATTATTATTAGATAATATGATATAATTTATACAAATGAGTTTTTATGAATAAAAATGCAGTAATAAAGAAGAAATTGACACTTAAAAAGATGTAAAACTATGAGAGGTATATAAATTAAGTACTTTTATATAAAATTCATTTGGGAGGAAAAAATGAGTGAAGATAAAAAGTATAAATTTAAGTGGGATAGGAAAGAAGGATTAAGGTATTTCTCAGATGATACAATTAATTTAGCTTTACTAATAATTAAAGAGGGAAAGCTAAAAATAATTCCTGAGTATAAAGATGAAAAACAAGAAGAATTAAAAGATATAATCATAGAGTCAAATATAAATTCATTATGTGATTATAAAACAACAACTAAAGAACTATATGAAAAATTTAAAAATGGTGATTTAAAAGATATTATTACATCTAATAGAAGAAAAATGGTAACTAGAATTAATAGGGACTTTATGTGTGAAAATTGTAAATATGAAAAATGTCCCAAATTGGTTGCAGCATATATAAGATATTTAAATGATAATGATATGTTAGATTCAGCATTTAAAGATAGAAATGAATTTAGACAAAAAAATGAAGTTAATGATTATTTTGAATTTAATCTTAAAGTAGAAAACGGATTAAAAAATGTTTCTAAAAAGTATTATAATTTAGCAAAAAAATTAGTGGATAAAAATTGTATTTATGTTAGAAATAGATTATCAGATAAAAATAGAGTAGTTATTGATACTAAATATAACTGTGAAGATTTTAAAATACTTACTACTGAAACGATTGAAGAGCAAAATAAAGAAAAAGATAATGGTAAAAAATTATGTATTAATAGAGCTACAACTTTAACTTTTAATCCTTGTCAAACAGATAAATGTGGTTTAGAAATGTGTCCTATAGAAATAGCAGGATATATTTATTATTTAAGAAAAATTGGTAGAGAAGATATAATATATGAGGATAGAAAATATTATAATGAAAATAAATTAGATATTGAATTAAAAAATCAAGAATTAAAAGAAAAAAACGAAAAAGAAAGAAAAGAGAGGATATCAGTATTAACTCAAGAATTTGATGATTATAAAATTCCTAATATTGAAAAATTAATAGATATAATATTAAATCCTAATCAACAAAATTTACATTGCACTATAGAAGGAGAAGATATTGTAGTAAAAGAAAAAATAGAAAATAAGATTATAGATACTTTAAGTAAAGTAAATAAGATTGCTGGAAATAGGGCGTTTTATAGGATTTCTCTTCATAATTTTGCTGCAATGAATGCGTATAGGGAGAATGTTAAATCTGAAGAAACAGATATAAATGGGATAAAATACTATACTCAAGGTGCAATAAATTATACGGAATTAAAAGAAAATCGAGTTTATTTTTTATCTAATATAAAAGAGTTTGTACAAGATTATAAAAGTACTCTGCAAAGTAAAAATAAATCTGCTGATATAGAAATAAAACAGTATAAGCATGCAATAAATTTACTTACAAAGATGATGTATAAAAATTATATTGTATTAAATGGAACAGAAAAAGAAATAAATGAATTATTAGAAATTGACCCTAAATTACAATTTATTTATCAAAATTATAGGTTTAAAATTGAAGATATATCTTTAGAAGAGATGTATAAATTATTTATTAAATTGTTAAAAAATGAATTGATAGATGAACTAAAAAAATCAGCAGATACATATAAAGAACAGTTTGTGGAATATGTGTCTTTAAATTCTAATTTTGTACCGTTTTCAAATAGAGAGTTTGCAAGTTATATTGCTATGTATTGTAATACCAAAGGAAGAGTTGAATTTCCAGAAAATATGTATAAAAAAGAAACAGTAGAAGAGTCTTTAAAAAATATTATAGGACTTGAAAGTGTAAAAGATAAGATTAAAAGTTTTGAAAAGTATATGTTATTTCAAATAAAATCAAAGGCTAAAGGTCTTAAACTAGCTTCTACTAACATGCATATGATATTTACAGGAAATCCAGGAACTGGTAAAACAACTATAGCAAGAATAATGTCTAAAATGCTTTTTGATTTAGGATTAATTAAGGAAAATAAATTAATAGAAGTCGAAAGAAAAGATTTAGTTGGAGAGTATGTGGGACAAACAGCTCCTAAAACATCAGAAGTTATAAGAAAAGCTATGGGAGGAGTTTTATTTATAGATGAGGCATATACTTTAGCATCAGAAAATAAAAATGATTTTTCTTCAGAAGCTATAGCTACATTAATTAAGGCAATGGAAGATAATAAAGATGAATTGGTAGTTATTTTTGCAGGTTATAAAAATGAGATGCAAGAATTTTTAAGAATGAATGCAGGTATTTCTTCAAGAATAGGTTACACTTTTGATTTTCCAGATTATACACCAGATGAATTAGTAGAAATATATAATTTAAAAATGCAGAAAATGGGATTTAAAATAGATAAAGAAATAAATAATCAGTTATTAAAAATCTGTAAATATTTTTCTAATAAGAAGAATTTTGGAAATGGTAGATTTGTAGATAAAATATCACAAGAAACTATAATAAAACATTCTCAAAGAGAAAATTGTGATGAGCTTTTAATAACTTTAGAAGATTTACCTACAATAGAAGAAATTAATAATGTAAAAAGGTCAGATAATGCTGATACGGATAAAATGTTAAATGAACTTATTGGATTGACAGATTTAAAAGAAAAGATAAAAGAATTTAAAACATATATAACATTTTTAAATAAAATAAAAAATACAGATATAAATATCCCATCTAAGAATATGCATATGATATTTACAGGAAATCCGGGAACTGGTAAGACAACAGTGGCAAGAATAATAGCTCAAATGCTTTTTGATCTTGGTATTATTCATGAAAATAAAGTTATAGAAGTGGAAAAGAAAGATTTAATTGCACCATATGTTGGACAAACTCCTATAAAGACATCTAATGTTATTGAATCGGCAATGGGTGGTGTGTTATTTATTGATGAAGCGTATACTTTAGCTGATAGTACAGATAGAGGTGGATATGGTAAAGAGGCAATAGCTACATTAATTAAAGCAATGGAAGATAATAAAGATGATTTGATAGTTATATTTGCTGGATACAAAAAAGAAATGGGTGAATTTTTAGATATAAATCCTGGAATTACTTCAAGAATAGGATATATATTTGATTTTAAAGATTATTCAGACAAGGAATTGATGGAGATATTTGAATTAAAAGTATCAAAAGCAAACTTAATATTAGAAAATGAAGCTAAGGCTGAAGTTATGAAAATTATGAAATATTTTGAAAATGTAGAAAATATTGGTAATGGTAGATTTGTTGATAGAGTTTTACAAGAGACTTTTTTAAATCACGCAAAGAATTGTTCAGATAATTTAGAAATAATAAAAAAAGAAGATATACCAACAATAAAAGAAATAACAAAATTACTTTTAAATGGAGAAAACATGATCGATCTTGATAAAATAAGTAAAGATGATTTATATAGAACAGCAGCTCATGAGGTTGGACATGCGGTAGTAAGACTTCTTTTAACCAAAAAAGCGGGAATAAAGAAAATAACTATAAATGCAGAAGGAACAGGAACTTTAGGATATGTTCGATATAGCATAGCTTCTGAGGGATATACTGAATCTAAAGAAGAGTTAAGAAATAAAATTAAAATTTCATTAGCTGGTATGTGTGCAGAAAAAGTGTTTTTTGGATCATATGAAAATGGCAATAGTTCAGATTTAAAAAAGGCTACAAGAATTGCTGAATATATGATAAGATATTATGGTATGTCAGATCTAGGTTTTGCAGTTATTAATAATATGACGTCAGAAGTATCAAAATTAGTATATATAGAAGAAAATAAAATATTACAGGAATGTTTTGAAGAAACTATAAAATTGATTGAAGAAAATAAAGAAAAAATGATTAATGTGGTAGATTATTTAATGGAAAAGACAGAGATAAACGAAGAAGAACTTATTGAAAAATTTAAATAAGTTTATTATAAAAAAGACTTAATAACACATGGAATTAAAATTTATTGTATGTTATTAAGCCTTTTTTTATATATTAATGGTATTATTTGAGATAATAAATTGACATAAAAAGGAAAATGTGATAAAATTTACACACATTATGATTTTTTAGTCCTAAAGAAAAATTTAATAATTAAGGAGGTTCATATGAAAGGGAAAGAACAAATAAAAAAGGATATCAATTTTAATGTTGATTACAAATGGGATTTAGTAAGAATAGGAAATATAGGGAGTCGGTAGTACAGATGCCGAAAAAGCAGAAGCTATAAATTATATATTAAATAATATGTATTTTAATAGTTTTAAGACAGTAGATATAGGCTATAGTAGAGCAACTAAAAATAGAAGAAGAGTAACTATAAATTATGTAAGTGAACAAAAATTGAAATATTTTTATAAATTTAGAGCTGTATTTAATGGAGAATATCAAAATGGAAGATCATCATATAGTGAAAAACATTCTATGCTTGCAAGTATAGTTTTGGATTATAAACCCGCATCAAATGAAAATAAAATTGTTACTAATTTAAGAGAAAATTATAAAAAAATAATTGAATTTTCAAAAGATGATTCTAAGGAGTTTATAGATATTAAAAATATAGATGTAATTTATCAAGGTGAATATGATAAAATGTTAAAGCATATTTTAAGTTCAGATAAAAATTTACCATCAAATATTGATGTATCTTCTATTAAAAAGATTGCTAAAGATTTAACATATAGGATATATAAAAGAAATAAATAAAAAAATGAAGTGTTACATTATTTGTAGCACTTTATTTTTTATAAAATAGCAAAATTTTATATATTTTTTAGATGAAATAATATAAAATAATAGTAGGAGTAAAATCATGAAAAAAAAGTTAGTTATTAGTTTAATGATAATTTTTGTAATTATTGTTGTGATATTTTGCTATTTTAGCTTTTTTAAACAAAGTGATGAGCAAAAAGAAATTGTATTGAATTCATTGACTGGTACCATTTATAATATAACAGATAATGATATTGTACTAAAAGATATAAATAATGTAGAATATAATATAAATTTAGATGGTATAGATTCTGGTAGTATATATCTTGGAGACAGTGTCTCTATTGAATATGAGGGAGAACTATCAGATAAAAATGATGAAAATATCAAGATACATAATATAAAAGTAATTGATACAGAAGATAGAGTACCAATTGATTGGAATGACAATGGAATATTTAGCCATTATTATGTAGATGCATATAAAAAATTAAAAGAAATGTCAATAGATGAGAAGATAGGACAAATGTTTTTGGTAAGAGTTCCTGAAGTAAATCAAATAGAAGATATATCTAAATTTAATTTAGGTGGATATATACTTTTTGGACGTGATACTCAAAATGAAACAAAAGAATCATTAAAGACTAAGATTCAAAGTTATCAAGAAAATTCTAAAATTCCTATGATTATTGCTGTAGATGAAGAGGGAGGAACTGTAGTTAGAGTTAGTAGCAATCCTAATTTACGCAGTGAAAAATTTTCTTCACCACAGCAATTATATCAAAGTGGAGGATATGACAAAATAGAGTCAACTACATTAGAAATGAGTCAATTATTATCTAGTTTAGGATTTAATGTTAATTTAGCTCCAGTAGCAGATGTGTCAACTGATTCTAATGATTTTATATATGAAAGATCATTTGGAAAAGATGCCTCTGAAACATCTACTTTTATACAAACAGTTATAAAAGCAAGCAAACAAAATAATGTTTCTTATGTATTAAAGCATTTTCCTGGATATGGAAATAATAAAGATACTCATACTGGAATATCAATTGATGAAAGATCATTAGAGCAATTTAAAAGTGTAGACTTTTTGCCATTTCAAGCAGGGATAGATGAAGGTGCAGAAGCTATATTAGTTTCGCATAATATTATTAGTCAAGTTGAGGAGAATACACCAGCATCCTTATCTTTAAATATTCATAATATTTTAAGAAATGATTTAAAATTTACAGGTATTGTCATGACAGATGATTTAGATATGGGAGCAATAAAATATTATATAGATGATTCTCCTGCAGTAAAAGCAGTACTTGCTGGAAATGATATGCTAATTTTAACGGATTATGAACAAGCATATAATGATATTAAAAATGCAATAAATGAAGGGAAAATCACACAAGAAAGTATAGATCACAGTGCATTTAGGATAATTGCTTGGAAATATTATAAGGGACTATTATAATTAGAAAATTATTATTTTATATAGTGATATTAGAACAAGTCAATTACATGTAATCTATAATAATATTTAAATTCAATATAGAAATAACATCTTACATTATGTAAGATGTTATTTCTATATAAATTTTATGTATTTATATAAAATATCATTTATTATTTTGATTTTAAAATACTTGAAATATATCCATTAGTTACGTAGACATATAAAGTATCATTTCCTATGTTTAAAGTTATACCATTAAGATTATCAATTAATTTAAAGTTATATTTTTTTATACATTTTTCCCAATCATATTCTTTTAATTGTTCAAATGTTAACATATTATTACCATCAGATATATTATATAACTCATTTGCTTTATCATAATCTTTATTTTGCATTAAATTAATAAAAATTGCTGCTACCATTGTATTATCTGCTATATATTCAGAAATTTCATCTTTTGTTGAGGCACTAGATTGGGCCCAATATACTTTTTGAATATCACTTACATTCTCTTTATTCTTCAATCTATCTTCTATTATTTGTGGATCAATATTATCTTTTGATATTTCTAGATTATTTATTTTCCATCCTAAGATTGAGTTGTTTAATGTAACATGTAATAAATTTACTTGAATTTCTTCTTCTGATATTGTAGCATTTGCATTTTTTTTATCATCAGAAAATGTGAAAGTTAATTTACTAAGATCAATATTAGAAATTAAATCTAAGTTTTCTAATTTTCTATTAGAATATTTTTTTGCTTTTTCATATTCTTTATTTTCTATAAGATACATAAATCTACTTACAGTCTCTTCTGGAGTTAAATTATTCCTTAATAATATTATTACAAATGAAATAATAAGTAGTATTAATAATAATATCAAATAAAACCACTATTTTTTATAAATTTTTTTCATATATAACACCTCTAATAACATGATATATTAAATATAATTTTTTATCAAGTTTAAATATTCATATATTATTATTGAAAAAAGATTATATTTTTGCTATTCTATTTATATAGGGTGATTACATATGGAAGAAAATAATAAAGAAGAAAAAAGACAAGAATTTTTAAAAAATTTAGAATCTCAAGTGGTAGATAAAGAATTATCTTTAAAGCATTATAATGAGATATTTGGAAAAAATAAAGAGGAGATATAGTATGGAAGAAAGTTTAGATAAAGAATTAAAAAGACAAAATATTCAATTTGAAGTAAGAGACGAGCTTTCTGAAAAATCAGCTATTATCAAGATGAATGGTGTAATACATGTTGATGACGTAAATATAGATAGTGTAATGTCAAATTTAAAAGGAAGAATAGAAGAAATTCTACAGGAATGTAAGTACAGCGATATAAAAAGAAAACAAAAAGTTGATGATCTTATTGAAGATGCAAAATCTGAATTAAAAAGAATGGCTAATATTTCACGAAATGATGAATTTGATGAAAAGTATGATAACATGATTAAGTTTATATCAATAGAAATAGATAAATTGTATGAAGAGCCAAGTGAGGAAGGTATAGAGCAATATAAAAGAGAGACTGATAATTTTACACAAAATACGTTTGAAGAAGCTACAAAAAACTCTATACAAACAAATTCTAATCAAAATGCAGATGTATTACTTAATTTAAAGTATAATGTGTTAAGATATTTGCAATTGGATGGCTTATCTGAGGTCGAGATAAAAAAAATAATGAGCAATACAGAAGAAAAATTAAATGAATATTATAAAGAAAATTCAGATAAAATGAATGGAAACTTATCTAATGTAGTAGAAGAAGTGGCAAGAAAAGTTGAAGAACAATGTCAAAAAGATTTTGAATTTGGAGAATATTCTAAAGAAAGACAAGAAGAACGTAAAAAATTAGAGGATATGTTTTTATAGTTTTATTTATTTTTAATTTGTAACATGATATAATAGATTTTAGAAAGGTGGTAATTAATATGAAAGAAGAACTAAAAAATGTGTTATTAATGGGACTTGGAGCTATATCATTAACTGGTGAAAAAGCTATGGAATTAAAAAAAGAACTATTAGAAAAAGGCGAAACTTTATATAAAGAAGGCATGATTAAAAACGAAGAATTAAAAAGAGATTTAAAAGAAAAAATAAAAGAAAATGTTACTGTTGAAGTTGCACCAACAACAAAAGAAGAGCTAGTAGATATAATAAACAATATGAGTGAAGAAGATAAAAAAGAATTAAAAGAAATGCTTAAAAAATCAGATAAAAAAGAAGAGAAAAAAACAGAAACTAAAGATAAAGAATAATAAGTAAGGTTGATATTATGAGAGAGAAGGAAAGACTTAAGGAAATAATTACTATTTTAAAAGATAGTAATTTAATAAGAGGTATAACACCTGAAAAGTTATACAATACTCTTTCAAAACTTGGACCTACATTTATAAAAATTGGGCAAATAATGTCTAGTAGATATGATATCTTACCCAAAGAATACTGTGATGAGTTGTCTAAATTAAGGTCTAATGTAAGTCCAATGAGTTTTTCTAAGATAAAAGAGATTTTAGAAGATGAGTTTGGAAATATATATGATGTATTTTCAGATATTGATGAGAAATCACTTGGGTCTGCATCAATAGCTCAAGTGCATAAGGCTACTCTTGTTAATGGAGATAAAGTTGTTGTAAAAGTCCAGCGAGAAAATATTTATGAAACTATGTCTATGGATATTAAGTTAATAAAGAAAGCTATCAATATATTGCATTTAAACAGTATTATTAAAGTTATGGACTTAACAGAAGCTATTGATGAGATGTTTAATGTAGCAAAAGAAGAGATGAACTTTGAAATAGAGGCAAGCCATCTTGAGGAATTTGCTGAAAATAATAAAGATATTGTATACATAGGTGCTCCTAAAGTTTATAGAAGTTTAGTTACTAAACGTGTTTTAGTAATGGAATATGTAGATGGAATAAAACTAGATGAGAAAGATAAATTATTATCATATGGATATGATTTAGAAGAAATAGGGCTAAAACTTGCAAATAATTATATTAAGCAAGCAATAGATGATGGATTTTTTCATGCAGATCCTCATTTAGATAATATATTAATACGTGATGGTAAAATTATCTATTTAGATCTTGGCATGATGGGAAGACTTAGTGCAAGAAATAAATCTTTACTTAAAAATTGTATGAAAGCAATTGTTAAAAATGATATTTATGAGATAGAAAGAACTCTTGTTTCAATGTCTAACTCAAAATATGAAATAGATCATACAAAATTAAGAATAGATATAGAGCAGATTTTAGATAAAAATGCTACTACTAATATAAATGATATAAATACTATGGAATTTATAAATAGTATGTTTAATATGTTAAGAAAGCATAATTTAAAACTTGATAGAAATATTACAATGTTAATACGCGGTATTGGTGTAATAGAAGGAAGCTTAGAATCTGTAAGTCCTAACATAAATTTATTTATGGTATTATCTAATAAAATTAGAGAAGAAAGTATAAGTGAATTAATGTCAAAAGACACAATATCAAAAGCAGGAAGAGATATACTAAGTCTTGGAAGTAGTCTGCCTAAAATTCCTAATGAGCTTCTTAATTTAATAACAGATATAAACAGAGGAGAAACAAAATTTGATATTGAGATGACTAACTCTGACAGACAAATAGATAAGTTAGAGAGTATGCTTCATCAAATAATAATTGGCGTATTAGATGCTGCTTTGCTACTTGGCGCCAGTATGGTAGAAAGTGAGATATTAAGAAATATATATTTTATTGCAGCATTTATATTAAGTTTATGGTTGATAATAAAAATGCTTGTTGACTATTTTCATAAAGGAATGTAAATCAATAGTTTTATGTTTGATATTTTAAAAACTAAAATTATTGATTTTTATTTTCTTTAGATATAAAATATTTAACTATATGGAGGAAAAAAATGAGCAAAAAAAATATTTTACTTATAGTAATGTCTATTGTTTTATTTATAATATTAGCAATTGCAATAAATGCAGATATATTATCTGGTTTTGAGTCTTGGGTATATTTTGAAAGTGTTGAGCATATGTCAGATATACTTACAAATATTTTAATTTTTATCACTAATTTTGGAGGACCAATAGGTATATCCTTAATATGTATTACAATCTTTTTAATACCAAAATTAAGAAATAAGCTAGGACTTCCAGTTAGTATAGCAGTAAGCACATCATTTATATTAAATATTATATTAAAATTAATTTTTGCAAGAGAAAGACCTGACATATTAAGGCTTGTTACAGAAAACTCATATAGTTTTCCATCAGGACATGCTATGATTAATATGGCTTTATATACAGTACTCATTATTTATGCATATAAATTTATTAAAAGCAAAAGAATAAAATATCCATTAATAATAGCAATGATGTTGTTAGTAATTGCTATAGGATTTACTAGAATATATTTAGGTGTACATTATGCTGGAGATATAATTGGTGGATGGTTACTTGGATTTGCTATAGGACTTAGTGTGTATATGTTGATGAAAAATAGTAGCATTAATGATGATTAAATAAACACTTTACTTTTGGAAAATTTTAGTGTATAATAATTATGCTCTAAAAAGTGCGGGAATAGCTCAGTTGATAGAGCGCTGCCTTGCCAAGGCAGAGGTCGCGGGTTTGAGCCCCGTTTCCCGCTCCACATAGAATGCAACCATATTATTAAGTATGGGTGCTTTTTTTATTGATTTTTTTTCATGTTAATGCTATTATTTTTATAAGAGGGAATAGTATGGAACAGAATTTAAAAGGAAGATCAAGCATAATTACTATAATTTTGGTAATTTTTGCTTTTATAGTATTAGCATTTTTAACAGTAAAAATTTTAAACTTTTATAGCAATACGCCAAAAGAATCAGATGAAAAATTATATTATTCACATTTAGATGAAGAAGATAAGATGAAAGAAGAATATGGATATTTAAATGATGAATTAAATGGATTTTATGCTTTTGGAATTTGTAATTCTAATGTTGTTGCAATAAAAGGAACAGATGAATATATAAATATTACTAGTATAGATGAATCAAAAAAATATGATTATTTGTATTATAATAGAAAATTATATTTGTTAGAAAAAGATACAGGAACTATATCTGTAATACCACTTGATAAAGAATATGAGATAGAGTCACAAATTAATTTAAATTGTACTGTAGATAGTTTTGAGGTATATGATGAAGATGTATATTATATTAGTGGTGGCATATTATTTAAGTATACAAATAATCAAGTAGAAGAAATTTGTAATAATGTAACATCAAAAAAATTTATAATAAAAAATGATATAATATACTTATCTAAAAATGATACTCTTGTGCAAATTGATATGCAGAAAAATGAAACTAGTATACAAAAAAACGTAAAGGAAATTTATTATTATGATTACTATGAAAGAAATAAATTAGTGTATGATGTTCAAATAGATAATGAAAATAATTTTAAAGGAGTATATAATTTTTATACAAAAGAAATTACCAATTCTATAAAAAATGATGTATATTTTATTCCATATAACTCTTCTAATTATATTTATTTAACAAATGAAAAAGATAAAGTGATGTTAATAAATAAAGCAGGAAGCAGTAATATATTGTATAGTTCAAATAGCTATATAGATGATATAAGCTTTTTAAAAGATAAATATTTGCAAATTAAAGAAAAAGAAGAAGTAAAATTAATCGATATTGAAAGTAAAGAATTTCTAAATAGTGATAATACTAAAGTGATAAAAAACATAAGATACATAAAATAAATTTTAGTGAATGTACAAACTTTGTACATTCACTATTACTTCTAAATTTTCTTTTAAAACTATTGACAAAATCCTACTGATTAGGTATAATAGTACGTGTCAAGGTAAATGGGCGCTTAGCTCAGTTGGGAGAGCATCTGCCTTACAAGCAGGGGGTCACAGGTTCGAGCCCTGTAGTGCCCACCACTTATTATGGCCTGGTAGTTCAGTTGGTTAGAACGCTAGCCTGTCACGCTAGAGGTCGTGGGTTCGAGCCCCATTCAGGTCGCCAAAATTATCGGTCAGATAGCTCAGTCGGTAGAGCAGGGGACTGAAAATCCCCGTGTCGGGGGTTCGATTCCCTCTCTGACCACCAGTTTTTTGCGGGAATAGCTCAGTTGATAGAGCGCTGCCTTGCCAAGGCAGAGGTCGCGGGTTTGAGCCCCGTTTCCCGCTCCATTTTATATATTTTTGTAATAAAAATATATATATTTAATATAATTTATTAATGGCACCTTAGCCAAGTGGTAAGGCACGGCTCTGCAAAAGCCTGATCATCAGTTCGAATCTGATAGGTGCCTCCATATAGTAAATTTTTATAGGTTAAAATAGTTTTTTAAACTTTTTAACCTATAATTTTTTGTATTTATAATATATTAATTTAAGTATTAAAAGTTATATAGCAAAAGAGCTTATCATTTTTGATAAGCTTTTTATACTAATATGAATTTAAAATTTTTTATAGTTTTACCCAATTTTCTATTATTTCTTTAGGTATATGTAAATTTCCTCTGCCAGTTCCAATTTCAATGTCTGGCTTTTTGCTTCCATGATAATCACTACCACCACTAATATACATATTATTTTTCTTTGCATAGTCTACTAAGATTTTCATTTGATTTTCATTTGCAGATGGATGAAAACATTCAATTCCATCTAATTCTTTTTCTTTTCTAAGTTCATTTATAAAGGTTAATGTATCATCAAATCTATATTCAAATGGATGTGCTAAAAAAGCTAGTCCACCAGATTTATGTATTATATCTATAACATCGTTATATTGAGGCTTTGGAGTATTATCTGAACCAGTATAATATTCACTGTCTGGATTCATTAATCCTTTTCTAATAAAACTATTTAATGAGTGTGCAAACTCTCCAAGAATATCATAATTTTCTTTGTGCCTTATTAGTTCTTTATAAATATAAATTGTTATATAATCTGTTACTGGAATATCTTTTTCTATTTTACTTTCATCGTAAATAAGTCCTTTTTTATCACATATATCAAGTAATTTCTTTTTTGATTCTTCTTGTTGTTTTTTTAATACTTCTTCTGAAAAGAATTTTTTTGACCATTCTTCTATTATTTCAGGCTTTTTTATTTTATATCCTAGAATTTCTATTTCCTTATTTTTAAATGTTGCGTTCATTTCAACACCTTTTATTATTTTACCTGAAAAGATATTTTTATACATAGCTTCATCTTCATATCCTTTACAAGTATTATGATCTGTTATTGATATATATTTTAGCTTTTTTTCTTCACACATTTTTAATACTTCTTCTAATGTTTTATCTCCATCAGAATATGTTGTGTGCATATGCATATCTATCATAAATATCACTCCTATTTTTAATATTTAAGTATATATGTGCTAATTATATCACTAAAGTAAATGATAATCTATATTATATGAAAAATTAAGTTATTTGAGAATATAAATAAGTAATTAATTACATTGTTATTTTAATATAAAAGACTTATGATTTTATTCATGAGTCTTTATAATTTGTTTTTTCTTTATAATTTTACCAATAAGTAAAAGTAAAATACTTGGAACAACAAATTCTACTAATCGTACAATAACAAATGCATAGAAAGGAGCAGATGTTTCAAAAGGATTATAGTTTGCATAGTCTATACATAGCATAATAATAAATACAAAAAATAATAACAAAGAAATTATATATAATATTTTATAAATATTTTGTTTAATCATAATTTAAGCCTCCTATATAGATAAATTGCTACCTAAAAATATAATTGTACTAATTAAGAAAATTACAAAGCCTAGTAAAATAGATGATATAAAAGCTAGAAATATTTTTAGTATAATTTTAGATTTACTTTTAATTAGTATAAAAATTATTTGAATTATAAATATAATAAAAAATGAAATAATTCCAATAATTAAATTATTCATAAACCACCTCAAATTTATATTTTAATTATAACATTTAATAAATTAATATTCTATATTTTACCAAAATATTTTATCAATATACTATTTACTTAATTAAAATTTAATGTTACAATATAAGTAGATAGAGAAACAAAGTATATGAAAATCTACAAGCATATGATAGGGAATCAGGAATAATGTAATCTGTGTCGAAGACTCTATGTTTTGAGGATCCTAATGATTGCAACAAGATACCCACCTTTACACAAGGGTTTTATCATTATATCGTTATCTCTATCTTTTTTATTTATAAGGAGGAGTCTTGTGATAAAATTTATATTAGAGTTAAAAAAGTTTGATAATAAAGAACAAGAATTAATAAATCGGGCTTTAAAAAAATTGGAAAGACAAATAACAACATTTGAAAGTACAGGTACACCTTTTGAAAAGATATTTAATAATGATGCTATAAAGTATGATGTGTTAGGAAAAGGTTTTTATACATATAAATTTGTTGCAGAAAATTCATCACAACTTAGAATATTGTATAGATTTGTGCGTAATGATAATGGATTTGACTTAGAATGTCATAAGGTTGAAATAAAAAGAAGAAGTGGAAAAGGATATATAAAAGATTTTGAAGAATATGTTAAAAATTATGAATAGACATCTTTTAAAAAGGTGTCTATTTTTTCTTACAAAACTGTAAGGAAAAATAAATATAAATTGATATCTAAATTAATTTTTTGTCGTTATAATAATTGTAAAGGGGAAATAATTATGAAAGACAATAAATTAATTAAAGAAATAATGAAGATTTTTTGGATATTTGTGATAGGATGTATTATAGGATATATTACGGAAATGATTGTAGTATTTGTGCAAAAGGGTTTCTTTGAATCAAGACAAGGACTTATATATGGACCTTTTACACCAGTATATGGGATAGGTGCTGTGATGTATTATTTGTTTTTTAGCAAAGTAAAATGTAAGAATAAAATTCATGCATTTTTCTATACTATGATTTTAGGTGGAATTGTAGAATTTTTATGTTCATATATTCAACAAAAATTATTTAATACTGTATCATGGAATTATTCAAATTTACCTTTTAATATAGATGGTAGGACAAGCTTATTACATTGTACATATTGGGGACTTGCAGGTGTATTATATATAACATATATAAGTCCATTTATAGAAAAAATAGATAAACTTATATGCCAAAAGAAAATAAAAATAGTTACATATTTTGTTATGCTTTTTATGGTATTTAATATTTCAATATCATGTATTGCAGGTATAAGGCAAAAAGAAAGAATGAATAATATTCCGCCAGCTAATGAGTTTGAAAAATTTATAGATACACATTATAATGATGACTATATGAACAGAATATATACAAATAAAATAGATATTATAGCATAAGGAGGTATTAATGTATAAAATTATAATTGTAGAAGATGATGTACAAATCAGAGAAGAATTAAAAATATTACTTGAAAATAGTGAATATATAGTTGAAGTAATAAAAGAATTTAATGATGTAGAAGAAAAAATATTAAGGAGTAATTCAAATCTTGTATTATTAGATATAAATTTACCAGGTAAAGACGGTTATCAGATATGTAGTAAGATTAGAGCAACTTCTAAGATACCAATTATATTTGTTACAAGTAGAAATAATTCTATGGATGAACTAAATGGGATAATGATAGGTGGAGATGATTAT
This sequence comes from uncultured Clostridia bacterium, assembly GCA_944387375.1. Taxonomy (GTDB): domain Bacteria; phylum Bacillota; class Clostridia; order TANB77; family CAG-465; genus CAG-465. Next base: position 109,026 of record CALXEQ010000002.1, on the reverse strand, counting down.
ATAGAAAAACCGTATAATATTCCAATATTGCTTGCTAGAATAAAAAATATTTTAAACAGAACATATCCAGAAAATAAAGAGGAAATAAATATAAAATATAAAGAAATAGTATTAAATATACTAGATTCTACAGTATCATATAAAAATAATAAAATAGAACTTTCTAAAACAGAATTTAAAATATTATATTTTCTAATTAAAAATAGCAATAAAATAGTATCAAGGATAGATATAGTAGAGTATATGTGGGATAATCAATTATATATAGATGATAATACTTTAAGTGTAAATATTACTAGGATAAGAGAAAAATTATCACAAATAAATGTGGATAATTTAATTGAAACAAAGAGAGGACAAGGGTATAAGCTAATATGAGTTTAGTAAGGTATATAAAAGATAAAATATTATATATTTTAGTGTATGAAATATATTGTTTATTTATGGTATTATATTTAGATGCTATTAATGTAGGAAGTTCAGAAATCATTTTAATTATTGTTATTACTACATTAATAGCAGCATTTATTATGTTATTAAATTATAATAAAAAAAATAGAATAATAAAAGAGCTTAAAGAAACAATAGATAAACTGGATGAAAAATATTTAATAGGAGAAATAATGAGAAAACCAAGTAATTGTGAATTACTTGAATATTATAAAATATTAAAACTTGCAAATAAGTCTATGCTGGATAAAATTGCACAATCTCAAAGAAAGCAAAAAGAATATAAAGAGTATATAGAAAGTTGGGTTCATGAAATAAAACTTCCTATAACATCTATAGATTTATATTGTAATAATAATAGAAATGATATAACTAGAAAAATTATTGAGGAAAATGCAAAAATAAATAATTTTGTTGAGCAAGCATTATTTTATGCAAGGCTTGATAGTGTATCTAATGATTATATGATAAAAAAGATATCATTAAATGAATGTATAAATAATGTTATATTTAAAAATAAGAATACATTAATTCAAAATAAAGTCAAAATTGAAATTAACGAATTTAATGTAAATGTATATACTGATGAAAAATGGCTAGAGTTCATTTTAAATCAAATTATAATTAATAGTATAAAATATAAAAATGATGACAATCCAATTATCTCTATATATCAAGAAGAAAATAAAGAAAATGTTTGTTTATATATAAAAGATAACGGAATAGGTATAAAAAGTAGTGAAATAAATAGGGTATTTGAGAAAGGTTTTACAGGAAGTAATGGTAGAAAAAATTCTAAATCTACAGGAATTGGACTTTTTTTGTGCAAAAAGCTTTGCGATGAGTTAGGACTTACTATACAGATAGAAAGTAATGAAGATGAGTATACGATAGTAAAAATAATAATACCAAAATATGAGTATATAAGATGATTTTTTAAAGTTTCTCTTACAAAATTGTAAGACAAGTTTAAGAAACTAATATATTAAAATAAGTTTAAGAATAATATAATATTCTTAAAGGGAGAGTGCATAAAATGGAAAATTTACTTGTAGTAGATAGTATACAAAAATATTATGGTAGTAAAGAGAATATAACAAAAGCTATAAATGATATTAGTTTTAGTGTAAACAGTGGAGAGTTTATAGGAATAATGGGAGCTAGTGGTAGTGGAAAAACAACTTTACTAAATTGTATATCAACTATAGATAATGTAAGTTCAGGGCATATTTATTTAGAAAATAAAGATATAACAAAAATAAATGATGAAGATATAGCTAAATTTAGAAGAGAAAACTTAGGATTTATATTTCAAGATTTTAATTTATTAGATACATTAACAGTTGAAGAAAATATTGCTTTAATACTTACAATAAATAAAGTGCTACAAAAAGATATAGATAACAAAGTGTTTGAACTTGCTTTAAAACTTGGAATAGATGATATATTAAATAAGTATCCGTATCAAATATCTGGTGGTCAGAGACAAAGATGTGCAGTGGCAAGAGCTATAATAAATAATCCTAAATTAATTCTTGCAGATGAGCCAACAGGAGCTTTAGATTCAAAGTCTGCAAGGCAATTACTAGATATTTTAAAAGAAATGAATGAAAAACTAAAGGTTACAATTTTGATGGTTACACATGATCCTTTTTGTGCAAGCTATTGTAATAAAATATTATTTTTAAAAGATGGTAGAATATTTAATAAGATAGAAAAGGGAGATAAAACCCAAAAAGAGTTTTACAATAACATTTTAGATGTATTATCACTTCTTGGAGGTGATTTTAGAGATGTTAGGTAAATTATCTTTTAGAAATGCTAAAAGACAAGCATTAAATTATATTATTTACTTTATAACAGTTACTATATCTATTGGATTAATTTTTAGCTTTAATTTTTTAGCTTTTTCAAAAGACGTTAGTGAACTTTCAAATCAAATGGAATATTTTAAGCAAGTAATTGTGATTTTATCTATTATAATTGCTTTTAGCATTGCTTGGCTTATTAATTACACAATGAAATTCATACTCGAAAAAAGAAGTAAAGAATTTGCAATATATCAAATACTTGGAATAGAAAAAAAAGATATTTCAAGTATGTTTGTAAAAGAAAACATTATTATTGGTGCTATAGCACTAATGTTTGGCATTCTACTTGGAATGTTTTTATATCAAGTACTTATATCAATAGTAATGAATATTTTTAAACAGCCGTATCAAATTAATATAGTATTTAGCTATAAGGCATTACTGCTTACCATATTATATTTTGTATTAATATACGGAATAATAATTTTAAAAAATAGAAAAAAGATAAAAAAATCAAAGGTGTATGAACTATTATATTCGGAAAAACAAAATGAAAATCATGTAATGAGAAAAGTAAAATATAATAAAATTATCTTTGCATTTTCAGTTATTCTTTTATTGGTTTCAATTTTTGTAGTTAAATATACGTTTAGTTTTGGCTCAAATGTATCATTTAATTTAGTCCTAATAGCATTAATTAGTTTAATTGTTGGGATATATTTATTTTATATAAGTATATCTGGATTTATATTAGATTTTTATATTAACAATAAAAGAAGAAAATATAAAAATAGTAATATGTTTTTATATAGAAATTTAGCATCCAAAGTTAATACTATGAGCATTACAATGTCAACACTTGCAGTTATGTTTGTAATTATAATAATTGGCTTGAATATTTCAATGCTTATGAATAATATGTTAAATAATGAAATGGAAATACTTTACCCTTTTGAAATTATGATAAGTACAACTGATGGGGATTTTACCAAGTATAAAGAATATATAAAGAAAAATTCTGATGTAGTTAATATGCATGAGTATAAAATATATACAATAGAACAAACACCTTTAATAGAAGCTTTAAAAGATACTAGTTTAAGAGATAGAAAATATAACAAGGTAGATAATGTAATAAAATTAAGTGATTATAATAAATTAAGAGAAATGATAGGCTATTCTAGTGTAGAACTTTCAAATGATGAAATAATAGTCAATACTATATCTACAGCAAGTAATTATATAAATAAATATATTAAAGAGAATGGCAATTATATTACTGCTTGTAATAAAAAATATAAAATAAAGCAAGTTGAAGATATAAATTTAGGTCAATTGGGTTTTAATGGATTTGTATATTTTTTTGTTGTAAATGATAATGAGATAGAATTCATAAAAGAAAATGAGATATCAAGTGACTATTTATCTAATAATTTGGAGTATAAGTTAGTAGTAAACACAAAAGAAAAAACAACACAAGCTTTTTATGATGATTTGTGTTCATATATAAAGACATATCATTTTCCACAAGTAGGAATTTATGACGGCATTGAAAAAGAATATGATGTAGAAATTTCACTTGGAAATGTACTAAGTAGAGGGCAAAGAATAGGTGAGACAAAATCTTTTTATACAATTATATCTTTTTCAGCTATATATGTATCATTAATTTTAATAATGATATCTGCTACACTTCTTGCTATACAACAGCTAAGTGAATCTGAAAAGTATAAATATAGATATAAGGTTTTAAAGGACTTAGGAATGGATGAAATGGATATGAATAAAATAATCTTTAAACAAATATTTATATATTTTTTATTACCTATATTAATTCCTGTTTTAATTAGTGTACCTATAGTGTTATCTATAGGAAATATATTTACACTTGCTGTAACATATAAAGAAATTATTAAAAATATTTGTTTTGTATTTGGTATATTTTTCTTAGTATATAGTATTTATTTTGTTGCAACAGATGTACAATTTGAAAAGAATATAAATGAGGAAATTTAAGATGAAAAAAAATAAAAAAATAAAATGGTTTAAAATTGTATTAATGGGAATGGTTATAGTATTATTTGTTGGAATAATACTGTACCTATTTCCTGTAATTAAAGATTTAAGCACAGTAGAAGGACAAGTTGCCTTTAAGCAAAGAGTCAATGAATCGGGCTTTTTGGGAATGTTAATGCTATTTGGGCTACAAGTAGCACAAGTATTTTTAATTGTCTTACCAGGCGAGCCTATAGAAATACTTGCGGGAATGTGCTATGGAACTATTGGTGGTTATATTTTTATAACGGTATCAGTGGCAATTATAACTACAATAATATTTTATTTGGTAAGAATATATGGAAGAAAATTTGTTTATGAATTTTGCGATAAAGAAAAAATAGATAAAATTGAAAAAAGTAAAATATTTAAAAATCCGAAAAAAATAGAGTATATAATGATTATATTATTTATTATTCCAGGTACACCTAAAGATTTATTGCTATATATAGCTGGTCTTTTACCTATAAAACCTTTAAGATTTATATTAATATCTACATTTGTTAGATTTCCTTCTGTAATATCTTCTACTATTGCTGGAGAACATCTATCACTTGGAAATTGGAAAATGAGCATATTAATATATGCTATAACATTTATAGCAGTTGGAATTTTTGTATTTGTAGCAAATAAATTAGATAAAACAAAGGTTACTAAAGAGGCAATAAAAGCAGTAAAATTTTAAATTTTAATCTCTATGTAGATAAAAGCAAGTAATTGTTATTTTATACAATATATTTGCTTATATTATATATAGAGATTTTTTTAGTTAAAATTTAGATTTACTTTACAAATTTAAAAAAATGCAATAAAATTTTATATATAAGGGAGAGGTGTATATGGATATTAATGATTTAGAAAAAAAGTATGGAAATTTAGGAAAATCTTCAGGAAAGTATGATATTTCTGACGCTAAAAATAAGTTGGAAGATTTAATAAATGATGAAGATTTAAAAGAAGCACTAAGAAAGATGAAAAAGGAACCAGAAGAAAAAAGCTATGTTACCCCAGGTGCTACTCAAAATCCAAAAGTATCAGATACACAAGAAGAGATTAAACATGATATAAAAGATTTTATAGATCCAGAAGTTGGTCTTAATTATCCAGAAAAATTAAGAAGATTAGATTTAGAGTGTATATATATAGGACTATTATTAAATAATCCAGCAGCTATTAGTATGTATTATTATGTTTTAAGTATTTGTTTATTTGCAGATCCTAGAATGATGAATATATATAAAGGGGTATTATTTACAGAGGGCGAAGCGTATGCTCCAAGTCAAGCAAAGGAAGGATTTAACTTTGCTGTTGATTCTGGAGATGTTTATACTTTAAAAAATAAATTAAAAAAGTGTGTTGCACAACAAAATTATGATTTTGAGAAGATATATACAGAATTAAAGAAAATATTCATATTAAGAAAAGCATACAATGGAATGCCAATACAAGAAATAAAGGATGAAATTGTTAATATAACTCATTATGAGTTATATGATCAAATGACAACAGAAGAAGTAGAGGCGGCAATTGAACAAATAACTGCAACAGCTAAATTTAAAAGTGCAATATTAAATGATGGATTAACAAGCTTTTTAGTAAGGGGAGATAATACTTTAACAAATGGATTAAAATTACCATTTGAAATATTATCTTCTGTATTTAAAGGAGTAAGACTTGGAGAGACTATGGCTTATGCTATGCCATCAAACTCAGGTAAGAGTAGGTTTACTATAAGTCTTGCTGCATACATAGCTTTTGTACATAAAAAGAAAGTGCTAATTATATCTAACGAAATGTCTGAAGAAAAAGTAAGACTTTGTTTAATAACAACTATAATAAATAATCCTGCAATTCAAAAGCTACATGGGCAAGAAATAAGAAAAACTGAAGGAGAGCTTTTAGAATGCAAATATAGACCAGATAACCCAAGTGATGTAGAAGTTGATGAGGAAGGATTTGTATTAAGAAAAGAAAATGAATCTCAAGAAGAGTTTGTAAATAGACTTACAAGAGTATCTACTGAGTTTAATAAAGTAACAGCTGCAACAGATTGGTTAGATAAGCAGATAAATAATTCAATTTACTTTATTAACATTACTGATCATACAAATGATGAATTAAAAAAGGTTATTACAAATTATTATTATAGGTATAAAGTTGAATACATGTTTTATGATACATTAAAAACAGATACAGAGCATATTGGAAGTGGTGAAGAAATAAAAAGAACAGCTACAATATTATCTAATTTAGCACAAAATTTAAAGATATTTATTTGTTCTTCATTGCAACTTACAGAAAGTTCCACTTTACCAATAAACTTAAATGTTAATGATTTAGCAGTAAGTAGAACAGTAAAAGAAGTATTAGATACTTTAATGCTTATTAAACAAATACATAATGAAAACTTAGATGATTATGAATATTCTAAAGAAGAAGTTGATACTAAGTTTTTTGATTTAGAACGATTTAAAGACCCAAATGTTAGATATTATGCATGTGTAGTAGATAAAAATAGAGCTGGTGCAAAGCCAAAAGTTGTTTTTAGATTAAATCTTGCATATAATGAATGGTTTGAGCTTGGATATTTAAGATTAAAATCTGGAAAGAGTGGAGAATAATAAAGTTATATTTGTTTAAATTGACAAATATAATTTAAAATAATATAATAGTAGCAATACAGATGTTGCTAGTAAAAATCTGTAATTTTATTACAGATTTTTTTTAAGGAGGCGCTTTTATGAAGAAAATAGAAGAGATAAGTAAAATGCTTAACATTCCAGATGAAGAACTAGAGCTTTATGGAAAATATAAAGCTAAAATATCAGATGAATATTATGAAAAAATTAAGGACAAAAAGGATGGTAAGTTAATATTAATGACATCAATTAATCCAACACCTTTTGGAGAAGGAAAAACAACTCAATCAATAGGACTTAGTATGGGACTAAATAAAATAGGAAAAAAGTCAATAGTTGTTTTAAGAGAGCCATCTTTAGGTCCTGTTTTTGGTATAAAGGGTGGAGCTATTGGTGGAGGAAAAGCAACTGTGGAGCCACAAGAAGATATAAATTTGCATTTTACAGGAGACTTTCATGCTATTACATCAGCAAATAACTTATTATGTTCAGTAATAGATAATCATATATATAATGGAAATGAATTAAATATAGATAAAGATAAGATATTCATAAAAAGAGTAATAGATATGAATGATAGATCTCTTAGAGACATCACAATAAATTGTAAAAAATTAAGTTATAATACAGGATTTGAAATAACTGCAGCTTCTGAAATTATGGCAATATGTTGCTTAGCACAAAACAAAGAAGATTTAAGAAAAATGCTTGGAAATATACTTGTAGCTTTTTCATTAGATAATAAACCTGTATATGCAAGAGATCTTGAAGTTGTTGGAGCGATGATGGCACTTTTAAAAGAGATATTAAAACCTAATTTAGTGCAAACAATAGAAGAAACACCTTGCATTGTTCATCTTGGACCATTTGCAAATATTGCACATGGATGTAATTCTGTAATTTCAACAAAACTTGGATTAAAACTTGCAGATTACTGTATAGTTGAAGCTGGATTTGGTTCAGATTTAGGTGCTGAAAAATTTATGGATATAAAATGTAGAAAAGCATCTTTAAAACCGGACTTAGCTATTATAGTAGCAACAGTTAAAGCACTAAAGTATAATGGAAATGTTAGTATGGATGACATAACACAAGAAAATTTAGAAGCTTTAGAAAAGGGAAGTGTTAATTTAGGAAAACATATTGAAAACATGCAAAAATATGGTGTACCGGTTATGGTATGTATTAATAAATATGAAACAGATACTCAAAAAGAAATAGAGTTTTTAAAAGAATTTGCTAAAAAATATGATGTTGAAGTTGAAATATCGCAATGTTTTGAAAAAGGCTCTCAAGGTACAGTAGATTTTGCAAATAAAGTTGTTGAAATATTAGACAAAACTATATCAAATTACAAACCATTGTATAGTCTTGAAGAATCTATACAAGATAAAATATCAATAATTTGTAAAGAAATATATGGAGCAAAAGATGTAAAATTCTTAGATAAAGCTATTGAAAATATAAAAATTGCAAATGATAATTCATATGATAAGTTACCAATATGTATTGCAAAGACACCATCGTCTCTTACTGATGATGCAAAAATATTAGGAAGACCGAAAGATTTTACAGTTACAATAAGAAATATAAAAATTGATGCCGGAGCTGGATTTATTGTGGCTTATGCTGGAAACATTATGACATTACCAGGACTTGGAAAGTCATCAAAATATAAAGACTTTAGATAATAAAGTCTTTACTTTTTTTTCTTTTTATTATATCATATAAGTATTAATATAAGGAGTGTAGTAGTTATTATGCAAGTAAAAATAATAATGCAAAGAGAAAATGAGAATACAATAGCAAATGCTATTTCTAATTGTTTAGAAAATAATGCAAAAAAAGCATATTTTTTTATAGGAAATTTTAAAGAAACTGGGTATAAAATAATAGAAGAAGATTTAATAGATATTAAGACTAAATTGTTTTTTGTAATAGGAATAGATAAAAAGACAACAACAAGGAGCATGCTTGATGGACTTTTATCTTATACAAGTGATGTATATTATTTTTCAAATAATAATATAAATGAATTTGCTTCTAATATTTGTATATTTGAGTATACAGATAAGGTAGAAATGTATGTTTGTACATCAAATATGTCTGAGAGTGGAATACAAACAGATTTATCTTTATATACAAAAGTAGAATATGATTTAAAAAATAATGAAGATAAGCAATTATATAAATCACAAATAAAAGAGCTATTAAAAATTGTAGAGCTTGAGGGCTTTAATAAATTAGATAAGGATGGCGTAAATAAACTTGTAGAAGATAAAGAGATATTTTCTACTAGACAATATAATCATAGTGTTATGAGTATATCTGAGCTTTTAGGTAAAAAGCCTCAAAAAGAGGAAAGTAAAAAAGAGCTTGTAGAAGAGCCAGACGATATTTTAAATAGAGAAGTTGAAATACCAAAAGTAGATTTATCAGACATATCAATAGATATAGATATTCCAGAAGAAGAATTACAATCACCTAAAAAACAAGAAGAAATTACAATAGACTATAAAGAGGATGAATTACCTGAACAAGAAAAAGAAGAAATATCTAAAGCAGAAGATAAAAAACAAGAAGAAAATATAGAAAGTCAAGAGGATGAAGAAGATATACCAGATTTAGATGGTATAGATCCAAATGAAACATTAGATATAAATGATATGCTATTTTCAAAAGCTGATTTAAAATTAGATATAACTAAAGAAAAAGCTCCTAAAAAGTCATCAAAAAGAAAAAAAGAAGTTTTACCAGAAGATCAAGATGAATTAGTTAAGGTAAAAAAATTAAATTTAAATAATGTATCTAATTTGATTTTTGAGCTTTCATCTAAAAATTCAAAAGAGCCAGATGCAATAAGAGTACCTAATTATATAAAGACGATGATTCCAGAGTTCTTTGGACTTGATGAGGCACAAAACGAGGAAATTAATGGTACTTTATATAAGGTTAAAAATATAGATTTAGAAATAGTTGATGCAAAAAATAATGTTAAGTTAAATGATAAAAAGGCTAAAATAACATATAAGCCAAGACAATCATATCTAACATTTAAAAGTGAAAAATTAAGTAATATAGATTATCAAGAAAATGATATTGTACGAATAATAAAATTATCTGAAGATGTATATCATATAGAAATAATAGATAAAGATATGCAAGAATATAAAGTTTGGAGTAAACTTTGTAACCAAACATTTAGAGCATCAACTAAAAAGTTTGGAATGATGTAAAAAAGTGCACTTAAAGTGCACTCTTTTTGCGATTATTCTAGTTTAATTATAATATATTAATTATAATGTATTACAAACACTGTTGTTATAATCATTAATTAATTTTTTACTTTCATTAATATTTTCAAAGTTTACATCATGTAAATTGAAAATATCTAATATTTCAAACATCCTTAATTTTACTATGTTTTCATAATTATATTTAGCAAATTCTTTTAAAAAAGCTAAATAACTGATATTGTCTTGCAAAATAGTGTTATTATTATATATGTTTTTTATATAATTATATCTTTTTTTTGCATCAGATACATTTACATAGCTGTTGTTATTTTTTAAAATATAACAAAATACATTAAATTCGTTATTTGTTAAAGTATGTCGAGCGTTTTTAATGCTTAAATATTTTTTCCTAATTCTGCCGGGGATTTTGTTCAAGTATAGAATTTAAACTTTGCAAAGACAATTCTATAATTTCAGATGGTGTAATATAATCCAGGCAATTTATTACTTTTTCTAAATATGTTAGTGCCCCGTATTTTTTAGTATGTTCAATTGTATCGTTGTATAAAAATACAACATACTTAAATAACGATAAAGATGTCGTTTCATCATAATTTTTTTTACATTTTGAGCTATTATCAAAAGCGTTAAATAAATTCTTAGATACTATAATTTGACTACTATCATCATCTAGTAAATCATTTAATTGCATATTAAATAATTCAATAGCTCCTTTTAATTTTTCTAATTTTTTCCCTTTTTTGTTCATAATATTCTTTTATGATATATATATTAATATATCATACTCCTTTCTTCATTATTTAATTAAACTAGAATAAAATAATTAATGATAATAGAATTATACCATTAAGTTTACGTAATGTCAACAAATTTAAAGAGCCCACTGTTAAGTGAGCCCTCTTTTTATTTTAATTTAGAAAATATCATTAAAAGATAATTTTCTAAAATTAATTTCAACATCCTTTTCTTCGTCATAGTTGTTGCTATGATCTACATGAGAGTAATTTTCATGTATTACTAAATCTTCAAAGTCTAATACTCTCTTTGATAAAATTTCAATTTTTGATGGATAATTAGTTATTACTAATTCAACGAAATCTTCAAAAGTAACATAGCTTTGAATTGTTTCGTTTTCTTCATAAATATCTATAAGATATCTTTTTACATTTCCTCCTTCAAAAATTACTTTTTTTTCTTTACTTTCTTTCATACTTTTCATAAGTATACCTCCTAAAATTATTTTTTGGGTCAATGAATTTTACATAGTTAGTAAAATTATATATTAACCATCCACTTATATTATACCATATTTACTTTACATAATCAAGAAAATAAACAAAAAATAAATAAAAAGTTGCAAAAAAAGGCTAGATATAATATAATTTGTATATTGAAGGGGATAGATATGCAGTTAAAGAAGTTAGAAATACAAGGTTTTAAATCGTTTGCAGATAAAACAGAAATATTATTTTTAGATGGAATAACAACTATAGTTGGTCCTAATGGAAGTGGTAAAAGTAATATATCTGATGCAATACGTTGGGTAGTAGGAGAGCAAAGTGCTAAAAATCTTAGAGGTTCTAAGATGGAAGATGTAATATTTTCAGGAACTCAGGCAAGAAAAAAGGTTGGATTTGCTGAAGTTTCTATGTATTTAGATAATTCAGATGCTACATTACCTATAGAATATAATGAGGTAATAGTTACAAGAAGAGTATATAGAAATGGTGAGAGTAATTACTTAATAAATGGTAATGAATGTAGATTAAAAGATATCCAAAATTTATTTATGGATACTGGTCTTGGAAAAGATGGGTATAGTATAATTTCTCAAGGAAAAATAGATGAAATTTTATCTAGTAAATCTGAAGAAAGAAGACATATATTTGAAGAAGCATCAGGTATTGTAAAATATAGAACGAGAAAAGAAGAGGCAACAAGAAAGTTGGATAACACTCAAATAACGCTTCAAAGAGTAAGTGATGTTTTAAATGAAATGGAAAATAATATTGGTCCATTACAATCTAAAGCAGAAACTGCAAAAAAATATTTAAATTTAAGAGAAAATTTAAAACTACTTGATGTAAAGTTATTTATTAATAGTGTAGAAAATAATGCGTCAGATCTAAAGAAAATTGATGATGTACTAGAAACATTAGATAGAGATATAAAAACACAAGAGGGATTAACTGTTGAAAATGAAAATAAAAAGCAAGAGTTAAAGTTAAAAATACAAGAAATATCAAATAAAATTGAATCTTTAAGAGAAGAGTATTATAAAATAGAAAATGAAAAAGAAAAAATGAATTCTAAAATTTCATTATTGGATGCAAATGATAAAACGGCATCAGCAAATATTATAAGGTTAAATAATGAGATAGAAGAAGATAATCAGAAAATAGAATTATTAAAAGAGGAGATTGAAAAAAGAAATAAAAAAAGAGAGAATGTATTTTTAAATAAAAAGAAATTTGAAGAAGAATTATCTCAAAAAGAAGATGCTCTTTCAAAAATTGTAAGTACATTAGATGAAAGAGGACTTGAAATTGAATCTTTAAAAAAGAATATAGATGAAAATAATGAGAGAAAATTTGAGCTTAAAAATGAAAATAGTAGTACGCTTGCTACTATTGAAGCAGAACAAAAACAACTAGAAGATAAAGTAAAACAAAATGATAAAAATATATCTTTAAAAGATAGTTTAAATTCAGACTATAATGAATTAAATTTGGAATTAGAAAAAAATAACAAAGAACTAATAAAAATAAATAATAGTATTTGTGATGTTGAAAATAAATTAAAAAATGTACAAGATACAATAGATGTTTTAGATGAAAGAAAAACTAAAATTAATCAAGACTTAATGACAATAAAAGCTAAACATAATTATTTGGTAAACTTGGAAAATGAAAATGAGGGTTATAGTAAAAGCGTTAAAGCTATATTAGATTATTCTAAAAATAATAGTAAAGTATATGGAACTATTGCTGGAATTATTTCTACAGATGAAAAATATGAATATGCAATAGAAATTGCACTGGGTGGATTTATTCAAAATATAGTTGTTAAAGATGAATTAATAGCTAAAAATTTAATAACTTATTTAAATGATAATTCACTTGGAAGAGTTACTTTTTTACCTTTAGATAATATAGTTTCTGTTTCAAATAGCAACAATAAAGCATTAAAATATGATGGGGTTATAGGATTTGCATCAGATTTAGTTACATATGATTTAAAATATGAAAAAGCTGTGAAATTAGCACTTGCAAATACATTAATTGTAAATAATGTTGATAATGCAATTACTATATCTAAAAAAATAAAAAATACATTAAGAATTGTTACATTGTCTGGAGAGCTTATTTCACAAACTGGAAGTATAACAGGAGGAAGAAATTCTATAAAATCAGGCGGAGTAATAGGAAGAAAAGAAAAAATAGTAGAACTTAAAGAGAAAATTTCTAAGACACAAGAAGAGTTAGAAAAGATAAAAGAGCAAATAGTAAAGCTTGAAGAGCAAAAGAGTACTGTTAAGATCGAATATGATAATATTCAGCCTCAAAAAGAGGAGTTAGTAATAAAAATAGCAACTTTAACTGAAAAAAGAGAAAATGTAACTAAAGAAATACAAAAAATAGAGGAACAAAAAGAAAATTATAAAAATATGCTTCAAAGTATTCAAGAAAATATAAATACTTTAAAAGATAATATAGAAATTAATAATAAGGAAATATTTAATATAGAAGTTGAGAATTCTAAAAACCAAGATATTGTAGATGAATATACACGATTTAATAAAGAAAAACAAAATGAAATAGATATTTTAAATGAAGATGTTGTAAATCTAAAAGTATCACTTTCATCTTTTGATGAGACAGTTTTATCAATTGATGAAATGAAAGATAAAATAGAAAATGACATAAAAAACTTTGAAGCTTCAATAAGTAAAAGAAAAGAAGAAATAAATTTACTAAATAATCAAAAAGAAGAAATAGTAAATGAGATCAATATTTTAAAAAATGAGATTGAATCTAGCTCAAAAGCTAAAGAGGAATATGAACAAAATAATGATAAACTAAAAGAACAGAAAAACTCATATGATATGGAAATGGAACAAATAGATAGTGGTATAGTAATAACTTTAAATACATTAAATTCTATTAAAGAAAAAAGAGCAAAAGAAGAAGCTAAAAGAGTTAAATTTGAAATGGAACTTACTAATTTAAAAAATAAAATGTGGGATGAATATGAACTTACTATATCTAGTTCAAAAGCTTTAATAACAGAGGATATGAGTGAAATTAATATAAAACAAGTAGAAAGAGAAGCAAATAAATTAAGAAAAGAAATTAAAGAAATAGGAGATGTAGATGTAAGCTCTATAGAAGAATATCAAAAAACAAAAGAAAGATATGATTTTATAATTAATCAAAAAAATGATTTAGAAGAAACAAAGAAGAAATTAGAAAATTTAATATCTAATATGACTAGTATAATGAAGCAGCAATTTAGTAAGAATTTTAAAATTATTACAGAAAATTTTGATGCTACATTTAAAGAACTATTTGGTGGAGGAAAAGCAGAATTAAAACTTTCTGATGAAAATGATGTATTAAATAGTGGTATTGAAATTGAAGTACAACCACCAGGAAAAAAGCTTCAAAGTATGCTTTTACTTTCAGGAGGAGAAAGAGCTCTTACAGCTACAGCGTTATTATTTGCTATTTTGCAAATTAAATCTCCACCATTTTGTATACTTGATGAAATAGAGGCTGCTTTAGACGATGTAAATGTACATAGATTTGCAGAATATATAAAAGAATATTCTAAGAAAAATCAATTTATTGTTATAACTCATAGAAAGGGAACAATGGAAGTTGCATCTTCAGTATACGGTATTACTATGCAAGAATATGGAATATCTAAAGTGGTATCTATGAAAATGAAATAATTTAAAAGGGCTATATTTTAAAATATAGTCTATTTTTTTGTTGACATAAGCTAATAGAAGTGATATAATCTATATACTCAAAAAATTACAGATTAAAAAATAATTTTTTTAAGGAGGGTTGCGTATGAATATACAAAAGGTAGATTTAGCGTTAAAAGGACTTAAATTGAATATTGACTTTATTGATGGATACCTAATTGATAACATCGCACAAGAATGCAATAATACTTTTAAGGAAGTATTGGGGTATGATATTTCTAATATTTATGATAATCATAAAGAAAGAGTTATGACAGTACTTTTTAAAAGAAGAGGAGGTATAGAGTATAAAATAGTACTTAAACCAAAAAGTTTTAATTTTTATGTAAAAATTGAGTTTTATAATAACATAGAAAATATTTTCTCAGAAATAGAAAAAGCAGTAATGTTATTTTATGAATTTGTATATAAAATGCAAGATTGTAATTTTAAAATAATAAGTATTAATTTTACTAAATGCTTAGATGTACCAGATAATGAAGTGAAAGAATATTTTGATAGATCTAATGCAATAGCACAAGATGGTATAGGATTACATATAAAGCATGTTCAAAATGAAAAATTTAATTTATTATTAAATTCATATTTTTTAAATAAAGGAGAAGAAGAAGAATTTATAAACAATGTAAATAAAGGTGTTCATAGATTATATAATATTTCATATAAATAAGCAGTTTTTACTGCTTATTTATATTTGACTTTACATAAATTTTGTGATATAATTGCCTTGTAAAATAAATATATAATTAAAGATAATTATCAAAGGAGGAGTTTTAATGAATAAAGATGAGATTAAAAATATAGAAATTGAAAAATTCATTAATTCAAAAGATGAAAGTATGAAATTTAATAATTTTAAAGATTTACTAAAAGAAGGAAGCATCTTTAACTTTTATTTTATATATAAAAGTGATGAAGATGAAAATAAATATGTTTCTAAAAATATAGTAAAATTAGATTTATACAGAAAGCAAGTAACAACAGCTAATGGAAAAGTATTCCATTTTGTAAATGAAATAGGATAATAGATTTATTTAATCTATTATTTTTTTTATTTGACATGTAAACAAATGTTTGATATAATGATTTCGGTGATTAATATGAGATGGATTTTGCATTGTGATTTAAATAATTTCTTTGCATCAGTTGAAATGCTAAAACATCCAGAGTATAGAAATGTACCAATGGCAGTATCAGGTGATCCAAATAAGAGACATGGAATAATACTTGCTAAAAATGAAATTGCTAAAAAATACGGAATTTATACACCGGAAACTGTATATTCTGCTCTAAAAAAATGTCCAAAATTAATTTTAGTTAAGCCTCATCATGATGAATACGTTAAATATTCAAATTTAGTAAATGATGTATATTTAGAATATACTGATAGAGTAGAGAGATTTAGTATAGATGAAGCTTTTTTAGATATAACAGAAAGTATAAATATATTTGGTACTCCCTATGAAATTGCATATAAAATAAAAGAAGAAATTAAGAAAAAATATGGATTAACAATTTCTGTTGGAGTATCCTTTAATAAGTCACTAGCAAAACTTGGAAGTGAACTTAAAAAGCCAGATGCAATAACAGTACTTGATTATGATAGTTATAAAAGTAAAATTTATCATTTACCTGTAGAAATGTTAATTTACGTTGGAAAAAATACAAAGAATAAATTAAATAAAATGGGAATAAAGACAATAGGAGACTTAGCATTAAGTAATAAATATAGAATAGTTAAACATTTAGGAAAACTAGGCGAACAAATATATAAATATGCTAATGGACTTGATGATGATAGAGTAAAATTTTATTATGAAAAAGATGAGAGAAAAAGTGTAAGTAATGGAATAACTTTTGAAAATGATATAGATAATGTGATTGAACTTGAAAAAGAGTTTTTAAAGTTGGCTAGTAAAGTTTCATATTCATTAAGAGAGATTGATATGAAGACAAGTGTTATATCTATATCTTTAAAAGATAGTATGTTTGTAACGTCCAGTAGACAAAAGAAAATAGAATATACTAATTCATATGATAAAATAGTAAAAGCGGTTATTGAACTTTTAAATGACAATTATACAAATGGAACGAAAGTAAGGTATATATGTGTAAATGCTTCTGGACTTAAAGGAAATAGTAGTGATAATGTTCAATTAGATTTTTTTTCTATGAATAATGAGAAAAATAAGAAAAATAAAAAGAAGATTACTGCTATGAAAGCAATGGATGAACTTAAACATAAATATGGGGATAAAGTAGATTATTGTAGCGCTTTAAAATACAATAAAAGAAAGTAGACTAAAATTTTAATTATTTAAATTTAGTCTACTTCTTTTTTATTATTCTTCTGTATTTTCTTTTTTATTTGTTATTTCTTCCATCATTAATAAATAATTCCACTTGTCATCAATTTCTTTTTGTAGCTCTTCAATCATCCATTCATTACCAGGCTTAAACATGTGTCTAAATCTTTTTTGTGTTTTTATAAATTCAGTTACAGGTAGTTTTTTAGCAGGTTTATAATTTATTTTATAAACACCATTAACAACTTCATATAATGGCCAAAAACATGTTTGAACAGCAAGTTTTTCTATTTCTGCTAAGTCTTCTGATGGATATCCCCATCCTCTAGGACAAGGTGAAAATACAGCAAGAAATGTTGGACCTTCAGTATAAATTGCTTTTTCACCTTTTGTATAGATATCTTGTAAATTACCAAAAAGTGCAGTTTGTGCAACATAAGGAATATTATGTTTTACCATGATTTCAGTTAAATCTTTTCTTTTTTGAGTTTTACCTGGTAGTACTTTTCCAGCTGGAGAAGTAGTAGTATCTGCAAAATGTGGAGTAGAAGAAGAACGTTGAGTACCAGTATTCATGTAAGCTCCGTTATCATAACAAATATATGTTATATCATGTCCTCTTTCCATAGCTCCAGATAATGATTGAAGACCAATATCTAAAGTACCACCATCTCCACCAATTGCTATGAATTTAGTAGTCTTTTTTATTTTACCAGCTTTTTTTAAGTTATAGTAAGTTCTTTCAGCTCCAGATAAAGTAGCAGATGCACATTCAAAAGCTGTATGTATGAATGATACTTTATTCCAAGATGTATAAGGATATATACAACTTGATACCTCTAAACATCCTGTAGCGCAAGAAATAACTGCATTATCTTCTTCTTTTAGAGCATTTAAGATATTTCTAATTGCTGGAGGAGCACCACATCCAGCACACATTCTATGACCAGATACAAATCTTGCTTCTTTTGCTACAGATTCTTTTAAACTATATGCCATTGTTTATACCTCCTAATTATCCATTCCTAAATAGTAAGTTGTTTTTTCAACGTTACCAGTTTTAGCAATTTCATTTAATTTTTTATATACTTCAAGTATGTCATCAACTTTTACATCTACACCACCTAGTCCATAGATATAATCTACTGTAGGAACATTTAGTCCTGCACTATACATTGCAGAAGTAAGTTCTGTAAATAGAGGAGCAGCATATCCGTTAACACTGTCACATTTATCTAGTATAGCTAAAGCTTTTAGATTTTTTAATTTTTCTGGTATTTCTTTATATGGTAGAGGTCTAAATGCTCTAGGTTTAATAAGACCAGCTTTTATACCATTTTTTCTTAATTCATCTATAGCATCTTTTGCAGTTCCAGCAGTAGAGTTTAAGACAACAATACCAAGTTCTGCATCATCCATTTTATAATTTTCAAATAGATCATATTTTCTACCTGTTAATTTATAAAATTCATCAGATACTTCTTCTATTATAGTTTTAGCTCCTCTCATTGCATCAGCAAGCTGTTTTCTATGTTCAAAATAGTACTTTTGTAAGTCCATTGGACCCATTGAAATATTTCTTTCATCATCAAGTAAATATTGTGTTGGCTTACGCTCTCCAACAAATTTTTGGACATCTTCTGTTTCTATTAACATTATATTTTCAACAGAGTGTGATGTAATAAAACCATCATAACATACCATTACAGGAATACTTG
The DNA here is from genome assembly GCA_944387375.1 of uncultured Clostridia bacterium. Taxonomy (GTDB): domain Bacteria; phylum Bacillota; class Clostridia; order TANB77; family CAG-465; genus CAG-465. The sequence goes on along the minus strand of CALXEQ010000002.1, from coordinate 89,797 downwards.
CTCTTTCAGCAATTTTTACTGCCATTATAGTATTGTCATAAGCTTCTTGATTATTTTCACAATATAATTGTATAAATCCTGCATCTCTTACTCCCATAGAATCAGAGTGATCATTGTGAATATTTAATGGAGCAGACAATGCTCTATTGCCACATATTAATGTTATTGGAAGTCTCATACCAGCAGCAACATATAACATTTCAAACATATACGCAAGACCTTGAGATGATGTTGCACTCATAACTCTACCACCAGCAGCAGAAGCACCAATACAAGCACTCATTGCACTATGTTCACTTTCTACAGCGATAAATTCTGTTTTAACATCACCATTTGCAACAAAATTTGAAAAGTACTGTGGTACTTCTGTAGAAGGAGTAATAGGGTAGGCAGCAACAGTATCAGGATTAATTTGTTTCATTGCAGTAGCAACAGCTTCGTTACCACTTAATCTTTCTCTAATAGCCATAATAACCTCCTTAATTTTCTTTAGATTTCATTTCTATTGCTTTAAATGGACATACTTTTGCACATACGCCACATCCTTTACAATAGTCAAGATCTATATCAGTAAGAATACCGTCTTTTTGTTTTATGCAATTTTCTGGACAATATCCAACGCAAAACATACAGTTTTTACATTTTTCTTTATCATGTACAGGATATTTATTTTTCCATGAACCAGTTTTAAATTCCATAGAATTTCCATCTTTTAATATATTTCCACCAAAACCAACTTCACCCATTATTCATTACCTCCTGTAACTTCATCAAAAGCTCTTTTTACTGCTTGCATGTTTGGCTCAATAACTTCAGGTTTTCTCGCAAATTTATGTTTAAATGAACCTTCCATGTCAGCTAATAGTTCGTCTTTTGTCATAATTCCAGTTATTTTTACAATAGCAGAAAGCATTGCTGTATTTGGAAAATTAGCTTTTAGACACTCCATACTAATTTTAGTAGCATCTATTGTATAAATTTTTCCTTTGTATCCATTAAGCTTTTCTCTTAATTGTTCAGGCTTTTTATTACTATTGATAAGAATAGCTCCATTTTCTTTTAGACCACTAGTCACATCTACAGAATCTAAAAGAGTATCGTCGACTACTACTACGTAGTCTGGTTCGTAAATATTAGAATGAACTCTTATAGGAGTATCACTAATTCTGTTATAGGCTGTTATTGGTGCACCCATTCTTTCAGGACCATATTCAGGAAATCCTTGAATATATTTTCCAGTATTGAATGCGGCATCTGCAAGTAATAATGATGCAGTTTTAGCACCTTGACCGCCACGTCCATGCCATCTAATTTCAATCATAAAAAATCCTCCTTAAAACTATATACTATATTAATATATTAGTATCAAATTTAGTATATACTTAAATGCTTTAAAAGTCAAGAAATAGCGACAGTATTAGAATTAGAAAAAAAGATGTCTAACAAAAAAGTTAGACATCTTTTAAAGTTAAGTTACAATAGATAATCCGCCACTAGCATATCCTATGATACTATTTTGGAATCTTTCACCAGAAGATTTTGCAGAAAATACAAATAAAAGTCTAGTTTTAGGCGTAACTGGTATATTAAGATTATTAATAGTACCACTTACAATTGCTCCAACTGGAACATTTCCTGTAAGATTTGGTGTTAAAGTTATAGTAGTATTAGGAATTTCTACAAAATTGTTATCTGGAATATCAGATTTATATAGTTTAGCAAATATAGTTACAGTTGTATTTGTTAAATCAGTTGGTATAGTAGTTGAAAAATATGCTGTTAAGCTATCTAATGTTCCATTACGTGGAATAGAGAAAGATAGGTTATCTATTAGTGCCATATCTATTGAAGATTCTAATGCTTGGTTACCTGCAGCAGAACCACCAAATCCAATAAAGCTTGGAACACCATTAGTATTTTCGTTGTTAGTTGTTAAAGTTATTGGCTGCCCAGATGAAAATGGAAGGATTGCATTAGATATACCTGTAGCACCTTGAGGACCAGTTGCTCCAGTAGCGCCTGTAGCTCCAGTAGGACCAGTAGGACCAGAAATACCAGTAGGTCCAGCAATACCAGTTGCTCCAGTAGCACCTGTAGCTCCAGTTGCCCCTGTTGCACCAGTTATACCAGTAGGTCCAATTATACCAGCAGGACCAGTTGGTCCAGTAGCTCCAGTTGGTCCTTGTAATCCTGTGGAACCAGGAATCCCTTGTATACCTTGTATACCTTGAATTCCTTGAGGGCCAGTAGGTCCTATTCTTCCTTGAGGTCCTGTAGGACCAGTAGGTCCAGTAATACATTTTGTACAAGTTATTGTACTATTTGTGTTACATGGACATTGATTTGTATTATTTAAATCAAAAAAATTCATTAAAAAACTCCTTTTTGAGCATCTAGCTCTATAATAATATATGTACATAGGACAAGTTTTGTTACAAAAAGAGATGGTTTTTTTATGACCATCTCTAAAGTTATATAAATTTTTCTATAAATTTTTTGTTATTTATTAGTCTTTCTTCATTTGGACTAATTTTTAAAGCTTTATTTACAAATAATAAAGATACATCATATTCTTTGATGTTGAAAAAATAAAGAGATAGTAAATCATATATAGTATGATCCCAGCTAAATACTTCATTTATATAAGTCATTTGATGTGTCTTAATTTTTAAAGCTTGAGTACAATAATATAATACATCATCCCAATTTTCTTCTTTATATTCTAATAAAGCTCTCTCTACGTAAGGATCTCTTAGATAAGGAGCTTCATTTATAGCTTTATCTAGCCAAAGTCTAGCATTATCTATTTGATTTAAATTAATATATGCACGAGAGATAAATCTCATAGAAGCACATCTTTCATCTTTCCAAGTAGCACTAGGAAGAGAAAGGTGCTTTTTTAGTGTTTCTATGCATTTTTTCCATTTTCCATAGTACATATATTCTCTACCTAAGTAATGAGTGTTTCTATCATCATTTGGATCTTCTTTTACAGATAGCTCTAGTAAAGGAAGATAACTAGATCTAGATTTTTTTAGATCAGGATAATGATTTAAAACAATTTTTTCTGCGATTAGTATATTTTCTTTTTCGCCTTTAAAAGTTAAAATTTCATGAACTGGATGAGTCCAAATATAATCATTTCTTGAATGCATTTTATCTGTAAGAAATGTTACTAATGGATTATTATTACTATCTAATCTCCAGTTATACGTATAACGTATTCTGTTAGCATTTGTAGTCCATACTTTTTCTAATTCTTTACGCCAGCCTTTTTGCAGTACTTCATCTAAATCTGTACAAACACAAATATCTGTGTCTTTGGGAACTAGCTCTAAAGATTTATTTCTTGCTATGTCAAATCTCCAAGGAGTAATTTTTTCAATTTTTACATTAACTCCAAGTTCTTTTAATTTTTGAGCAGTATCATCTGTAGAGCCAGTATCTAATACATATATTGCGTCAGCTTCTTGCATAGAATCTACCCATCTTTTTACAAATTTAGATTCGTTTTTTGCTATTGCATATACACATATTTTATATTTTCCCATAGACTACTCCTATGGTCCTGTAGGTCCAGTAGGACCAGTTGCTCCAGTAGGACCAGTAGGTCCGGTTGCTCCAGCGGCACCAGCAGGCCCGGTAGGACCAGTTGCTCCAGCAGTACCAGCTACACCAGTAGGTCCAGTAGGACCAGTTGCTCCAGCGGCACCAGCAGGCCCAGTAGGACCAGTTGCTCCAGCAGTACCAGCCACACCAGTAGGTCCAGTTGGTCCAGTTACACTAGCACCGGTAGGTCCAGTAGGACCAGTTGCTCCAGCAGCACCAGCCACACCTGTAGGTCCGGTAGGCCCAGTTACACTAGCACCAGTAGGACCAGTAGGTCCGGTTACACCTTGAGCACCAGTAGCACCAGTAGGTCCAGTTATACCAATACCAGTAGCCCCTGTAGGCCCAGTAGGGCCAGTAGCTCCTTGAGGACCGGTAGGTCCCACTGTTCCAGCACCAGCAGCACCGGCAGGCCCAGTAGCACCAGTAGCACCAGTAGCACCTGTAGCTCCTGTTGCTCCTTGCACACCTTGAAGTCCTTGTATTCCTTGCGGACCAGTAGGTCCAGCAGGAATTACCATATTAAGTATAAAATTAGGCGATACACCTGTTATAGTAGCAGATGCAGGTGTTCCAGGAGTACCAGTTATTACAGTACCAACTGTAAGTACAGGTGTTGCTCCAGTAGCACCAGTTGGTCCAGTAGGTCCTGGCACACCTTGAGGACCAGTAGGTCCCGTATTTCCTTGAGGCCCTGGAATACCTTGGATTCCTTGAACTCCTTGAGGACCAGTAGGTCCTATTGGTCCAGTTGGTCCTTTTATGTACTTGGTACATAAAATAGGATTTGGACCTGGGCAGCCATCACATGGACGATTACAATTGCAATCATTAAAATTATTATTCATAAGATACCTCCCATAGAGCATATAGCTCTATAATAATATATGTATAAATTAAAGAAGTGTTAATATATACATATAAAATATACAAAATCTATCTCCTACAAAAATAGATAAAAAATATGTATATTATAAATTATGCAATAAGATTAAAATATAGTATTATATAATAATGAAAATAAAAATAATTGTTATAATAATTTTAATATTTACTATTTTTATTAGGATAAAAGAATATATGTATATTTATAATGAAAAATATAAATCTCTTTTAAATAAACAACAAGTATTTGAAGTGGAAGTAAACTCTTTATATAAAGAAGAGGAGGATAGAATTACATATAAAGTAAAATATGATGGTAATTATTTTTTACTATCATGTGATAATAAAGAGTATAAATATAAAAATAAAGATAGGCTAGTTGTTTTAGGAAAAATGTATGAAATTAAGAAAAATAACAATCCATATGAGTTTGATTATAAAAGATACTTAAATTCAAATGGTATAGTAAATAGAATTTATTGCAGTAAGATTTTAAAAGAAGAGATAAATAATGAAAGTTTAATATTTAAAATTAGAACAATGTTTTCAAATAAGTTGGAGCTAAATATGTCATATACAAATTCAAATATACTAAAGAGCATAATGTATGGTGATGATATGTTTTTAGATTCTAATGTAGAAGACAAATTTATGAGTATAGGAATTGGTCATTTTATATGTGTATCAGGCTCACATATTATTTTTCTACTTAGAAGCTTTGAAAAGATCACAAAAACTAAAAAATTAATAATATTAAAGTGTATTTTACTTATATATTTTTTGTGTATATGTTTGTTCAATATTACACTATTTAGAGCTATTTGTATGTTTTTTCTATTATCTATAAATAAAAAATATAGCTATATAAAAAGATATTTTATATCACTATATATTGTTGCTTTAATAAATCCATATTATATTTTTAACGTTGGGATACTTCTTTCATTCTTTTCTGTATTAAGTATAAAATTGTTTTATTCTTTAATAAATTCATATATAAAAGTAAAATTTAAAGTAAAAGGTAAAGTAGTAGAGTATATTATAGATAATATTTCTTTAACATTAAGTTCACAAATATTAATTCTACCTATTTTGTTATATTGTTTTGGATATTTTTCTCTAATGTGTATTTTTTCAAATTTATTATTAGGAGTTTTACTAGATTATATAATGAGTTTTAGTTTTATTCTTTTTATATTGTTCTTTATCCCATATATTTCTAATATATTAATAATCATTGTTAATTTTTTGATTAGTTTATTAGTTATGCTAGTAGATTATATTAATAGCATAAATTATATAAATATAACTTTTCCAATACCGCCTATTTTGATTATAATAATTTACTATATTTTAGTTTTGCTATTTTTATATGATAAAAAATTATATGTTATTTTTTGGAAGAGCAGAAAAACTATAAGAAAATTAGTAAAAATATTTAAAATATTATCTACATCATGTGTTTTTATATGGTTTGTTTATACTAGCTTTTTTGAAAAATGTATTATATTTTTTAATGTAAATCAAGGAAATATGGCATATATTCGTGATGGCATTACAAACATAATAGTAGATATAGGATCTACAAGAGAAAATAATGCATCAAATATAATGATAAATTATTTAAATGGAAAAAATATAAAATATATAGATGCTATTTTAATTACTCATATTCATAGTGATCATATAAATGGTATAGAAAAACTATTGGAAAATGTGGATGTAGGATGGATTATAATGTCTATTCCAGGAGAAAAAAGTAATGATTATTTAGAACTTGTAAAGCTTTTAAAGAGGAGGAAAATACCAATAATTTATATTAAAGAGGAAGATAAAATAACAATTGGAAACATTAATATAGATATTTTATCTCCACCAAATAGCAAAATAATAGATGATGATATTTTAAACGCAAATTCTACCGTATATTTAATAGAGTGGAATTATAAATATGCATTGTTTATGGGAGATGCTACTAAAAACACAGAAAAATATATATTAAATAAATATATAAATGATTTTAGTATTAAAGAAAAACTTAAAAAAATAAGTTTTTATCAAGTAGCACATCACGGCTCAAAAACATCTACATTTGAACCTTTTATATCTAAAATAAATAATTGTAATGCAATAATATCTGCAGATAAAAGTGTATATGGTCATCCAGATGAAAGTGTAGTAGAGCTATTAAAAAAATATTATTTTAATGTATATATTACTGAACAAAATGGAGCAATTAAATTTTAAATGTATATTATATATAAATATGTAAAACATATTTATATAGGTGATTTTATGATAAGTTTAAAAGATAAATTAATTTATTGTTTAGTTTTAGTAGTATTTTTAATTTCTGGTGTTACTTTTGGGTATTTTCAAACAAGATTTTCATCTGGTATAAGTGTGAATAATGAAAGTTTACTAGATTATGCAAGAGATTATGCTTTTAATCCGAATATGAAAGAGGCAGTAAGTGTTTCAACAAAAACATATGACATTGAAGTTGTATATGAAGATGACTATTCAGGATGTGGAGAAAGTGTAACAAATAGTAAAATGGAGTATGGAACTACAATAGATGAAGTAAAAGAAAAAGAGAAGAAATACCAAGAAGAAAATGGACTTAATTATAATGTAAAAGCAGAGGGAACAAATAGGATAATATATGCTAGAACATTAAGTGGAAATTGTCCAAACCACTTTTTAGTTATTTTAGAAAATGGAAATATTAATGTATATTCTATACAATCAGAAGATAACAAGACAGTTTATATGACTATAGATAATGTAAATGTAGATTATTTAAGAGAAGAGTTAAAAGAAAAAGTAGAAAAGGGAACATATATTAATTCAAGAGAAGAGTTAAATTTATTTATTGAAGATTTAGAAAGTTAATATTGAATATTTTTACCTCTTATGCTACTCTATAGTTAGGAGGTATTGTTATGGATAACGAAGATCAAAAAACAAACCTACCAGATGAGTCAAAAAAACAAGAACTAGATAAAAATGTAACAAAAGAAGAAAATGTAGCAAGATCTGCAAGTAATATTAAACCTAAACAAATAAAAGATGAAAAAAGAGAAGTAGTAGTACATTATAGAAAGCCAAGTGTTTTTTCTTGTATTTTACTTATTTTGATAGGAATATTAATAGCTACTATTGTATTTTTAGTAATATATTTCTTTAAATTGAATAATAATGATGTTTATATATATGACGATTTAATAGATAGTACAATAGATGTTCCAAATGTGGATAATGATGAGGGGAAAATTAGCTTAAAGTTGTCTCCAACTGATGATATAGTTGTAGCTGCATATGCTAAAATTCCTACACAAATTAGAGGATATGAACCATATTATGGTCAATTAATAACAAAAGATAATATAAGTGATAATAATAAATTGTTATTTGTTTTAAGACAATTACAAGATGAATTTAAAACAACATTTATTAGTGTTTTAGATCAAAAAGATGAGTTTGATAAAATAGTATCAAAATTAGACAATAAAATGATTGGAATGACCCCTACAGAACTAGGTACAATTATAAAATTTGATTTAAATACTGTAAGTCAAAGATATAAATCTGTGTTTGGTGCATCACAAGAAGTTCCTTTAATTGATGCAGAAACATCACTTGGATATGTATATGAGTATGTTCCAGAAGATAATTGTTTTTATGGACATAAATATGCAGGAGGCGGAGGTGAAACCTTCAGATATAAATCACAAATATATGAGTGTGAATTAAGTGAAGACAGAAAAGAATTATATATTTATGATAATTTTGTAGCTTTTAATGATGTTTATGGGTCTGGTTCATATACAACAAGTGCTTTATATAATGATTCTGACTGTGAAAATATGATTGTTAGTTTGCAAAGAACAAGTGAAAATGGTAACATTTTATATAATGGAAAAACATATGATGAGATTATGGATGAATATATTAATCAAGCAGGAAAATTTAAACATACATTTAAGTTAGATGACTCAGGAAATTATTATTGGTTTTCATCTGAGCAAATATAAAAAAAGCCCTAGTTAGTTTAATAACTAGGGTTTTCTATTATTTTTTTATAATTATTTTATCATTTTCTTTATCTACATCTAAAGTATATTTTTTATTTTCTTTAATTTCATTTTTAATAAATCCTACAGCTAAAATATCTTCTATATATGTTTGAACAGCACGTCTTAGAGGTCTTGCTCCAAATTTATCACTGTGTCCTTTTTTAGCAATAAATTCTACAACTTCAGGTGTATATTCAAATAGTATATTTTTTGTTTTAGTCTCAGCTTGTAACTCTTTAATCATTAATTCTGAGATGTTTAGTATTGTTTTATCATCAAGTTTGTTAAATGTTATTATATCATCAATTCTATTTAAAAATTCAGGACTAAAGAATTCTTTTAGTGCTTCTGCAGTTTTATTTTCTAACATATCTGTTTCTATATTAGTATTTGCAAATCCATATCCATCAGATTTAAAGTTTGTACCAAGATTTGATGTAAGAATAACAATTGTATGTTTAAATGATACACTTCTTCCTTGTGAATCAGTAAGAATACCTTCGTCAAGAATTTGAAGTAGTATGTTATACACACTTGGATGTGCTTTTTCAATTTCATCAAATAGAACAATGCTATATGGATTTCTTCTAACCTTTTCTGTTAATTGTCCAGCTTCATCATATCCTACATATCCTGGAGGAGAACCTATAAGTTTAGAAGTAGAATTAGATTCCATATATTCAGACATATCTAGTTTAATAACTGCATCTTCATTATCAAAAAGCTCATATGCTAAAGCTTTAACAAGAGCTGTTTTACCAACACCAGTAGGTCCTACAAATATAAATGAAGGAGGCCTTTTAGAAGAAGTTATATTAGCTCTTTTTCTAAGTATAGCATTAGATAGCTTTGTTATTGCATAGTCTTGACCAAGTATTTTTTTGCTTAAGTTATCTTTAAGAGATAAAAGTTTTTCTGTTTCAGAAGTTTTTATTCTCATAACAGGAATTTTTGTCCAAAGTTCAACAACTTGAGCTATGTTATCATATGTAACTTCTTTTGGTTTGGAGTTTGCAATTAAATCATCAAGTTTTGTTTTCAATTTACATTTTATTTCTTTATTTTTAGCAGCTCTTTCAAATATTGCATTATCTACTGCTGAATTTTCATTATTATTATCTGAAGCTTTTGCTATTTCTTCTTGAATTTCTTGTTCTTGAGCAATTGCTTCATCTAATTGTTTTTGAAGTTTCTCTATTTTTGCTAGGTTTAAATCTTCCAAATTTACTCTAGCACATGCTTCATCAAGTAAATCGATTGCTTTATCTGGAAGAAATCTATCATGTATATATTTACAAGATAGATCTACTGCATATCTTAAAGTTTTATCTGGAATTTTTACTTTATGATAATCTTCATAGTATCCTTTAATACCTTTTAATATTTTAAAGCAATCTTCTTCAGATGGCTCATCAATCATTACTGGTTGAAATCTTCGCTCTAGTGCACTGTCTTTTTCTATGTATTGTCTATATTCTTTAAGAGTAGTTGCACCAATTAGTTGCACTGTACCATTTGCAAGTGCTGGTTTTAACATGTTAGCGGCATTCATAGAATTGTCATGCTCAAGACCACCAACAATATTATGAACTTCATCTATTGCTAAGATAACATTTCCTAGAGATTTACATTCATCAATTAACCCTTTTACTCTTGATTCAAACTGACCTCTAAATTGAGTTCCAGCAACAAGAGATGTCATGTCTATTAGATATACTTCTTTATTAACTAATTTACCAGGAACGTCACCATTTACTATTTTCATAGCCAGAGCATTTATTACTGCTGTTTTACCAACACCAGGTTCACCAATTAAAGCTGGATTGTTTTTTGAACGTCTATTAAGAATTTGTATCATTCTTTGAAGCTCAACATCTCTTCCTATAACTTTATCTATTTTACCTTGACGAGCTTTTTCTGTTAAGTTTTCTCCAAAAGTATCTAAGTATCTAGTTTTTTTATTTTTCTTTTTTCCATCTTTTTTATCATTATCGTCTTTTTTATTATTTTTACCAAAAGGTAGAATGTTACCAAATATGCTTCCAAGACTATTATTAGATTTTTCATCGTCATCATCAAGACCAGCTAATTCATCACTTCCATCTAATGAACCAATCATACTATCGAATTGATTTGACATATTTTCTAAATCCTCAGGGTTCATGTTAGACATTTCTTTCATTATATTAGCCAAGGGATCAATACCTTGTTTTTTTGCACATTCAATACATAATCCTGTAGTTTCTCCTGTAGGTTTACCATCTTTATCTAACTTGTTAATAAAAACAACAGCTAGATTTTTTTTGCATACAGAACATAGCATAAAATTTATCATCTCCTATATATATTATTTATTATAAAATAATATAGAAATTATAACACAAAAGTGATATAAAAACAATAAAAATGACTAAATACAACATCAAAAAGCTATTAAATAATAAAATATTAAATTATAATATGCTTTAGTTTAAAATAACTTTAAAAAATAATATATTTTTGGTATAATCTAGTTAGTAAAAAGGAGATAGATATGGAAAAGTTAGATAATATAGTAGAGGCAGTAATGTTTGCACTTGGAAGAGAAATCTCAATTAGTGAGTTAAGTCAAACATTAGAAGTTGAAGAAGAAAAGATAGAAAAATCTATAGAAAACTTAAAAAATAAATATAATAATGAGCAAGGAGTAAGTTTAGTTAAAGTAAATGATATGTATCAACTTGTCACAAATAAAGAATATTATGAATATGTTAATAAGTTTGTAGAAAATACTAAAAGACAAAATTTATCTATTGCAGCACAAGAAACATTAGCTATAATTGCATATAATCCTAAGATAACAAAAAGTGAAATAGAAAATATTCGTGGCGTAAATAGTGATTTTTCTGTAAATAGACTTTTAGAATGTGGACTTATAGAAGAGGTAGCAAGACTTAATTTACCAGGTAGACCAGCAGCATATAGTGTTACAAATGAGTTTTTAAGGGCATGTGGAATAGAAAAAATTGAAGATTTACCGGAATATGAAAATATAAAAATAAAAGATGAGCAAATGTTAGTTTCGGATTATCAAGAAAAAGAGGAGTAATATATGATTAACTTTATTTTAGGAAAGTCTAAAACAGGAAAAACAACTCATATATACAATATGATTAATCAAGATATATTAGAAAATAAAGATGTAATTTTATTTGTACCATCACAGTGTAGGGCAATAGCAGAAAAAGAATATATGAAGATTTTAAATAAGCCTGGAGTAATTGGGGTAAATATTACTACAGTATCTGAATTTATTAAAGAGAACTTAAAAAATCAAAATCTTCATATTGATGAAAAGTATATGTCAAAGCTTGATAGAAAGATTTTGATCACTAAAGTTATTAAAGAAAATCCAAATTTATTTAATGTTTTTGATAAAGTTAAAAGGTATCCCGGCTTTTTAGATGTTTTAGATATATATATGGATTTGTTTAGAAAAAATGATATAACATTAGAAAAATATAATGATGTATCATTTGAAGATAAAAGAATAGATAAAAAATTTAAAGAGCTTTTAAATATATATCAAAAGTATATAGAAAAAATGAAATCAGATTATATTGATAGTGTAGATGAAATGGAAATGTTTTTAGAAAAATATGATGTTAACAATATAAAGAATACTACAATATATTTTGATGGATATAATAACTTTAACAGCAATGAATATAAATTTTTAGATTTTTTAATGAAGAATAAAAAAGATATTACTATTTCATTAAATACTGATATAGCAAGAATAGAGGATATATTTAATTCTAATAGCATATTTGAGATATCTAATACAACATATAAGAAAGTATGTAAAATAGCTAACAGAAATAATCAGGCTGTTGAAAATATAGTAAAATATGAAAATATATTTAAAACTAAAGAAGACATCAAATATATAGCTAATAATGTGTTTGATTTAAAAGATAATAAAAAAGAAAAAATAAAGCTTAAAAATATAAAGTTTACTATGCATACTAATATTTTAAAAGAGATAAAAGGGGTTGCAGATATAATATCTAAAAAAATAAAAGAAGGATATAGATTTTCAGATTTTGCAATTTATACAACTAATATTGATGAGTATGAAAGGACAATAACAAGAATTTTTTATGAAAATAATTTGAATGTATATATTGCTAAAAGTAGAAATATAACAGAGTCAATAATTGTAAAATACATACAAGCAATTTTAAATTTAGCAAATAGAGGACTAAATTTAGAGCTTATATTTGATATATTAAAACTTGGTATAACAAGCATAGAACTAAAAGATATATATATGCTTGAAAATTATATGAGAGAGTTTAACTTAAATAAATATTTAGTTAATAATAAATTTACTCTTAATACACAAGATAATAAATATGATTTAGAAAGACTAAATGAAATAAAAGATAAAATAGTAAAACAATATTCATTTGTATCAGTGATGAATAATATTACATGTAAAGAATATATACAAATAATATATGATCATATGCTTTCAAATAATATATTTACAAATTATTCTAATATATTATCTTTTCTTGAAAATGACAGCATTGATTTAGATAAAGAAAATTTTGAGGCACAAGTGTGGGAAGAGCTATCTAATATATTTAATTCAGTTATAAGAGTATATAAAGATGAAAAAATATCAATAGATGAATTTAATAATATTTTTAATTTAGTTATAAAAGATGTAAAAATAAAAACTCTTCCACCAACAAAAGATCAAATAGAAATTGTAGATATAAATTCTTCAAAAGTTGAACCTAAAAAAATAGCTTTTTTTATAGGAGTAGTAGAAGGAAAATTTCCTAAAAATGTAGATGAAGATATATTTTTCACAGATAATGAGTTAGAAAAACTACATGAAAAAGATGTAGATGTAAGAGAAACAACAATAACTAAATTAAATATGGGATTTTTTAATATATATGAAGCTTTAAATAATATATCAGAGTTATTATATATTTCTATTCCGTCATCTACTATGGACGGTAAGGCTACAAGAAAATCTAGCTTATTAACTCTAATAGAGCAGGTAAGTAGTTTTAATATTGATGGTGAAGTTGTTAGTAATAATTTGGATAATAGCTTTTCTAATATTTACTCAAAAGATGAATTATTTATGTGGTTTGTGAAAAATATAAACAATTTAGATGGTGAGAAAAAAGATATTAAATTATTATATAGTATGTATGAATATTTTACAGAGAATTTAAAATATTTAAATATATTAAATTTTAAAAAAGATGATTCAAATTTAAGTAATGAAATTATAGATAAGATATACGGAAAAGAATTTAAAAGTAGTGTTAGTAGGCTTGAGCTATATAAAAAATGTCCTTTTTCATATTTTATGCAGTATATTTTAAAAGTAAATCCTAATAAAGAGGCAAAGATAAATGTATTAGAAATTGGAAGTTTTATGCATTCAGTACTTGAGCAATTTTCCAAAACTCTTCTTTTAAAAAATATTAAATGGCAAGAAATATTAGATTCTACATTAGAAAATATTGAATCAAAGTATTACAAAATACTTGAAGAAATAATAGAAGATACAATTGAAAAGAATCTTTCTAAGCAAAAGCAAAGTGTAAAATATATGGTGCTTAAAAGAAAACTTATAAATACAATGGTAAAAGTTATAAAAACTATTGCTATAAGCTATAATCAAAGTGATTTTGAACCATATGGATATGAGATAGAATTTAAGGATGATAGTATATTTTTACCTATGCAAATTCAGGTGTCAAAAGATAGAATTATGAAAATAATAGGAAAGATAGATAGGGTAGATATTTTAAATTATAATGATGAAAACTATGTAAGAATAGTAGATTATAAATCTAGTTCTAAAGACTTAAAATTAGAAAATATAAAAGAGGGGATATCTTTACAACTTATAAGCTATCTTATGTGTTTTATGGAAAATAAGAATGTAAAAAATGTTAAACCAGCAGGAATATTATATTTTAATTTATCAGACAAGCTTGTAGCTCTTAGTCAATATGAACAAAATAATGAAAATATAAAAAAGATACTAATGAAAAAATTAAAAATGAATGGTATATTTTTAAAAGATTTAGAAATATTAAATAAAATGGACAGAAATTTTGAATCAGATAGTTCAAATAGTTTAATTGATATAACAACAAGAGCACTAAAAGGAGAAAGTAAAAAAGCTTTATCAGAGGATGAATTTGAAGAGCTTTGTAAAGAAACAAAAAATGTTTTAGGTCAAATAGGAAAAAATATATCTGATGGAATAGTAAAAATTGCACCAGATAAAAAACAAGATTATTGTAAATATTGTAATTATTCTAGTACGTGTAGAAAAAATATAACTGTCTGATTTTACAGTTATTTGCCATATTTTGGTAATTTATATTACAATATTACATACATGTGTTTTAGTTATTAAAAAAATGTTACGAAAATTACAGTTTTTATTATTTAAAGGGTTGAAATTATTTGAAAAAAAGATATAATATAAATAGATTTAAAGCATTTAATTTTTAAGTTAAATTGAAGATTTTAAATTACAAAAAATAATAAATAATATATTTTTTGTTTAAATATAGAACAAAAGAGGGAGAGTTGTTATATGGCAGATATTGTTGTAAGTTCGAAAAAAAAGATTAATTTTTTTGACAGAGTAATACAAAGCGTTGTAATAATGCTAAATATGAATAAAATGAATAAAGCTATTGATGAGCATTTAGCAGTTATACGAAAAACTGAGGGAGACGACAAAAAGTTATATCAAGAAAATATTTTAAGAGAGATTGTTTTTGTAAAATATCAATATGATATTATGCAAAGAAGTATGTACGAGTTAAAAATGTCTTATCCAGATGATATAATTGAAAATATAAATTCTGCAGACAAAACTACAAGACTTGAATTACAAAAAACATTTCTTGAAATGGAATATGATAGAGTAACTAGATCAAAATTTAAATCTAAAGAAGATATAAAGTTTAATTTACTTGCTATATCATCTGCAATAGATGAAGTAAAGCAAAATATAAAAGATGAAGGAAAAGCACAAAGATATAATCAAGTAATAAAAACAGCAGAAGATATTGATGTTGCTATTCAGACAGATCAGTATAAAGAAGAACTATATAAAGAATTATTTAAAAATATTGATGAATATGTTGGATATATTAATGACAATTATGACATATCAAAGTTACCTTCTGATGAAAGAGAGCTTATAGAATATGTTATAGAAAGTATGATTAAAGGTATTGAATCAGATATAGACAAGCATATGTATGAATATAATCTTATAATTAATATTTGTAAAAATTCATATAGATATTTTAAAATAATAGATAAGATTTTTGATAAGATATTAAAAATTTATGATGAAAGTTATTGCAAAGATATAGTAAATGATAACGATTATATAAAAATGTTTAAAGAAATCTATGATATGATGATTAAAACTAAAGTTAATGATGTTCATAGAACTATTTCAACAGAAGATGAATATTTAGAATATTCTAAAATTCTTGCTAATGAAGATGAAGAAGAAATAGATAATTTCTTATTTGAAAAAGCAAGAGAATTAACTCAAATGGATGAAGTTAAAGAAAAAATAGATAAAATTTTAAACAAAGACGAAGAAAATGAAGATAAAGAAGATAATGATGAAGACATTAATGAAGATGAATTAAAATTAGACGAAGTGGTTATAGAAGAAGAAACTAATAATGAAAATAAAGAAAATGAAGATGTAGTTGAAGAGGTTGTTGAACAAAAACCTAAAAGAAGAGTTGGAAGACCAAAAAAAGAAGAAGTAGCTAAAGAAAAAAGGAGAGTTGGAAGACCAAGAAAAAATAAATAGTTTTTTAGAGAAATAGCCAAATTTTAATTTGACTATTTTTCTATAATATTAATTTAAATTAAATTGATCGTTTAATAAAATATGACAAATTATTTTTATTTGATATAGTAGAATATACAGTATAAAAGAAACATAAAGAGGTGTAAGATATGATATATAACAAGTACTTAGATAACGATATTGATGAAAAAGTAACGTCAATATTTAGTACGATTAAAAAAATAGTTAATTTTAAAAATATTTTATTTATGGTTTTTGCCTTGTTACTTTCAACAAAGACTTTAATTGGAGACTTTAGACCATTTAATTATGTATTGCTTGCAGTTGCAAGTGCTTTTGAAGTACCGTTAATACTTGTTTTAATTGCGTCTGTTGCTGGACTAGCTATAGGCGGATATTCTTCAGCTACTGTAATGCTACTAATATTTTTTCTACTATATAATTTAATAACAGCTATAGTAAATATAGAAGGAATAAATAGAAAGTATACTGTATTTATTAAATTTATGGCTTCAATTGCAATACTACAAATAGTTTCAACTTTTATAACAGGAGATTTATTTACACAACTATTTAGTGTACTTTCTACAATTGTTCTACCAGGAATAATATATTTAATTGTAGTTACGGGAATGAACGTAATACTTAATATAAAAAATGGATTTGTATATACAAAAGAAGAAAGTATAGCAATGATTTTAACTATTGCTATTTTACTATCATCATTAGGATCTGTGAGTGTATTAGGATTTAAAATTGTAGAAATACTAGCATTGATTTTGATATTAATTTATGGTTGGGGAAATGGAGCAATACTTGGTGCAACAGCGGGTCTTATTATTGGACTTAGTTATACATGCTTATGTGATGTGTCAATGTCTTTTGTTGTTGCAATAGCTTTTAGTGGATTTATTTCCGGACTTTTAAGAAGATTTGGAAAAATACCAGTTATTATTGCTTTTGTAGCTGGAAATGTATATATATCGTATTATGCAACAGGTATGTCACAAATTAATATAGTAATATGTGAGGCTTTAATAGCATCTATAGTATTGTTTTTAATGCCTAAGTATATTGAAAGAAAGTTAGATAATTTATTTGATTTAACAAGAGGACTTGAGACATTTAAGAATAATTTATTAAATCCTACTAAAGAGGCAAAAGAAAAAATAGGAGCAGTATCAGAAGTATTTAGTAGTTTAGCAGATATAACTGTTGAAAGAACAAAAGAAACAGAAGAGGAAACAATAGAGGTTATAAAAAAATATATTTTAAGCTATGTTAATAATACATGTTTTGCGTGTGAGAATATTAATGAGTGTATTGAAAAAGAAAATTTAGATATGACGGCTGAATATTTAGCAGATAGACTTGAAAGCGGAGAACCAATAGAACCAGAAATGTTAAAATTTAATTGTAAAGATTCAAAGATTATTATTAATAATTTATATGATATATATAATAGTATGAAGCTAATGAGAGTGCTTAAGCAAAAGGAGATAGAAAATAATAAGAAAATTTCTAATCAATATAAAGAAGTATCTAAATTATTAAATAATATATCTGAAAATATAAAAGAGGGAAGTCTTGTAAAGGACGAAGCACAAAAGAAATTAAGAAATGAATTAAAATTTTATGGGTATAATGTTTATGAAGATGATTTTAAGCGAGATAAAGAGACAATAGAATATACTTTTATAACAGATATTTTAACTAATATAGATAAACAGAAAAAGCAAATAGTAGAACTATGTAGTAATATATTAGAACAAAATATGTGTATAAAATTAATTTTAAATATATCTAAAACAGAAAAGTCTAAAATAAAAATTGTTTCAACACCAAAGTATAATATAAAATCTGAGATTATTTCTTATACAAAAACAGGTGAGAATATTTCTGGAGATTCATATTTGCAACTTGAACTTCAAGATTTAAGACAGCTTAGTGTAATAAGTGATGGTGTTGGTTCTGGTGAAAATGCATCAAGAAGTTCATCTACAGTTATAAATATGTTAGAAAGATTACTTAGTGGTGGATTTGATGAAGATAAAGCTATTGAGATAATAAATAGTGTTATAAAACTTAAAGGTGAAGATGAGCTATTTGCAACCTTAGATGCAGCTATAATTAACGAAAAAGATGCCCAATGTTATTTTATAAAGCTTGGAGCTGCACCTACTTATTTAATTGAAAAAGGAAAAGTAGTTACTATAACATCTACCAATATTCCTGTAGGGCTTGTCGATAGCAGTGATTATATACCAATTTGTAAAAAATTAGATTATGGAGATTTTGTTATACAGTTATCTGATGGTGTTATTCCAGATACTATAGATCCAAATAACAATTACATTAAAAACTTTTTATCTACATGTGATATAACAAAATCTGCAAAAGTAATCGCCCAAGAGTTAAAAGAAGTTATTAATATAAATAATGATGGTGTGTATGATGATGATATTACTTTAATAGTAAACAAAATAGAAAAATAATTTTAAATAACCTAAATTGTTAGAAAAATAGTTTAACAATTTAGGTTATTTTTATATTGTAATTTTAAAAAATATATTATATTATATTTTTAGAGGTGGAATATATGAAAAAATATATTTTAGAGATTATTATAGTTATAATTATTATTGCATTAGTAATAAGTGGAATTTATTTATATAATGTGCAAAATAATAAAAAAATACTTGAAAGTGAAGAAAATCAAGTAGAAGTATTAAGACAAATATATGGAGAATATATTAATAGTTTTGATTTAGATGGAAGTAATATAATATTAAATGAAAATTGCTTTAAAAATATAATCACTGATGTAGAATTTAGTGATGAAAATAAAGAAAAATTGAAGCAATTAGAGAGAACTAGTGAAACATACGAGTTTAGATATGAAATTTCTTCAACATATAGTAAGAAAACATCAAATTTAATACTAGAAATTAAAGAAATGGATGAGGGATTGATGACTGTACACAAAAGTATAGACTATATGTAAAAGATGGAAAAATACAATTTGAAAAAGAAGATATTGGACAAATTACAAATAGTATGCCTGCAAATATATAAATATATATTTTTGACTTAATTTACATAATATGATATAATGTTCTTACTTATTATTTATATATCTATCTATAAAACTAATGTTAAGGAGGAGATGATATGCTATATATTGGTATAATTTCAATTTTTACATTAGCGCTTATTTTAAAAGATAATATAAGTAATAGCAGATATAATAATTATCCTAGTGGATATGAACTAAAAAGACAATTGAGAGATATAGAAATATATGATATTGAAACATATTCAATAAATTATGATTTAATTGAGGAGCAAATATTTAAAGAATATGTGTTTGACTATGAAATGAATCATGGATATAGTAGGGAAATTTCATTAAGAAAAGCACTAAAACGTTATATTAAAGTTTTTAAAATTTATAATTAATTCTATACAATTTTTGTATAGAATTTCTTTTTTATTCTATACTTTGACATAAAATTTTGATATAATACACGTAGGTGATTTAAGGTGAGTTTTGTACATTTGCATTTACATACACAGTATAGTTTATTAGATGGTGCAATAAGAATAGATGATTTGGTAAAAAAAGCAAAAGAATGTAATATGCCTGCTGTAGCTATTACAGATCATGGAAATATGTTTGGTGCTATAGAAATGTATAAAGCATGTAAAAAAAATGGTATAAAACCTATTATAGGATGTGAATTTTATGTGGCTCCTAGAAGTAGATTAGATAAGGATGGAAGAATAGATTCTGAACCTAATCATTTAATTTTACTTGCTATGAATAATATAGGATATAAAAACTTAGTTAAATTATGCTCAATTGGTTATACAGAAGGTTTTTATTATAAGCCAAGAATAGATATGGAAGTTATAAAAAAATATAATGAAGGACTGATATGTCTGTCTGCATGTATTGCTGGTGGACTTTCTCGTAAGATAATAAATGGAGATATTCAAGGTGCTAAAGATATGCTAAAAGAATATCTAGACGTATTTGGAAAAGAAAGATATTTTTTAGAACTTCAAGATAATAAATTAAGAGAACAAATATTAGTAAATCAAAGACTTATAGAATTTTCAAATGAATTTGGAGTAGAACTTGTAGCAACTAATGATTGTCATTATTTAAATAAAGAAGATTATGATTTTCATGAGGTACTTTTATGTATCCAAACTAGAAAAACATTAAATGATGAAGATAGGTTAAGGTTTAAAGTTAATGAATTTTATGTAAAAACACCAGATGAAATGAGGGATGCGTTCAAAAATGTACCATCTGCTATAGAAAATACACTAAAAATAGCAGATATGTGTAATGTAGAATTAGAATTTGGTCATACAATATTGCCAGAATTTAAAATAGATGAAAATATTACTCATCTTGAATATTTTAAAAGAAAATGTTATGAGGGAATAGATAAAAGGTATAAAAAAGAAGATTATGAGAAAGTAAAAGAGAGATTAGATTATGAAATTAGCATAATAGATAAAATGGGATATATTGACTATTTTTTAATAGTTGCAGATTTTATAAATTATGCGAAGTCTCAAGGAATACCAGTAGGTCCTGGACGTGGAAGTGGAGCAGGATCTATTGCTGCATACTTAATTGGAATAACAGATATTGACCCGTTACGTTTTGATTTAATATTTGAAAGATTCTTAAATCCCGAAAGAGTAAGTATGCCAGATTTTGATGTGGATTTTTGTTACGAGAGACGTCAAGAAGTAATAGATTATGTGTCAAATAAATATGGAAAAGATCATGTTGCTCAAATTATAACTTTTGGCACAATGGCAGCTCGCGCTGCAATACGTGATGTTGCAAGAGTTTTAGATATACCATATCAAAAAGCGGATATGATTGCAAAGATGGTACCACACAATTTAAAGATAACTATAAATAAAGCTTTGCAAGAAAATAGCGAGTTAAGAAAAATGTATGAAGAGGACATTGAAACAAAAAAAATAATAGATATATCTAAGAAAATAGAAGGGTTACCAAGACAAGCTTCAACTCATGCTTGTGGTGTAGTTATAACAAAAGAGCCAGTTGTAAATTATGTACCGCTTTATGAAAATGATGGACAAATTTCTACACAATATACTATGACAACATTAGAAGAACTTGGACTTTTAAAAATGGATTTTTTAGGATTAAGAACTCTTACTGTAATTAGTGATACTAAAAAATTAGTGAAAAAAATACGAGGAATAGATGTAGATTTTGGCAAATATGATGATAAAGAAACATATAAAATGTTAACTCAGGGTAAAACTATTGGTGTATTTCAAATGGAAAGCCCAGGATTTAGAAAAATGATGATGAAAATGGAACCTGATTGCATTGATGATATTATTGTAATGATTTCATTATATAGACCAGGACCTATGGATCAAATTCCAAGATATATAAAAAATAAGAACAATAAAGATCATATAGAGTACACACATAAATCTTTAGAAGATATTTTAAGACCTACTTATGGATGTATGGTATATCAAGAACAAGTTATGCAAATTTTTAGAAAACTTGCTGGATATAGTTTAGGTAGAGCAGATATAGTAAGAAGAGCCATGGGAAAAAAGAAAATAGATGTAATGAATAAAGAAAGAGAAGTATTTATTCAAGGAGCTCAAAAAAATGGTATAGATAATGAAAGTGCAAATAAGATATTTGATGAGATGGCAGAGTTTGCAAAATATGCTTTTAATAAGTCTCATGCAGCTGCATATGCTGTTGTTGCATATCAAACAGCATATTTAAAATGTCATTATCCAAATGAATTTATGGCAGCTTTTATGAATTCTTTTATAGGAAATCAAAATAAGATACCAATATATATAAATGAATGTAGGGAGATGGGAATTGAAGTTTTACGACCAGATATAAATGAAAGTTATTTAAAATTTGCTGTTATAAATGGAAAAATAAGATTTGCATTAAACTCTATAAAAAATGTTGGACAAAATGCTATAGAAGATATAATAAAAGAAAGAAAATTGAATGGAAGGTATACTAGTTTTTTAGATTTTTGTCAAAGAGTATCCTCTGATACAATAAATAAAAAATGCATTGAGAGTTTAATAAAAGCAGGATGTTTTGATGAAATAGAAAAGGAATATAATAGGTATGATTTATTAGAAAACTTTGAATCAATTATAGATGGAGTAAATCGTACTAGAAAAAATAACTATGTAAATCAAATAGATTTTTTTGGCGAAATTGAGAAAGATGGAGAAAGTATAAAAATTGAAAAAAGTGGAAGAACACCAACAAAAAAAGAACTGTTAGAAATGGAAAAAGAAATGTTAGGCCTTTATATATCTGGACACCCTTTAGATGAGTATAAAGAATATATAAATAAAAATGCTACTGTAACTAGTGTTCAAATAAATTTAGAAGATAATGAAGATGAAGAGGATTCTGTTGACTATGATGGAAAAAATGAAGTAATGTGTGGAATATTTCATAAAGGAAAATTGTTAGTTACAAAATCTGGTAGAAATATGATGTTTGCTACATTAGAAGATATGTATGGAGATATAGAACTTGTTATTTTTCCAAATATTTATGAAAAATATTTAAAAGAACTTGTAGATGAAAATGTATTAAGAGTTACAGGAAAAATTTCTTTAAAAGAAGATGAAAAGCCAAAACTTATAGTATCTAATATTTTAAATATTACAAATATAAATGATAATGCTAATAAAAAAGTTATAGATAGCAAAGAAAATATAAAAAAAATATACATAAGAATTCCAAAAGATAAATTTGACTTAGAAGATAGAGTAATAGGATATATTAAAGAATTAAGTAAAGAATATCATGGAGATAATGAAGTATATATTTTTTATGATGGTACAAATAAATTAAGATTATTAAATAAAAAAGATTTCTTAGTTGATAGTAATGAAGTAATTGAAAAACTAGTGCTTGCATTTGGTAAAGAAAATGTAAAAATAAAATAATAGCGAGAATTTAATCTCGCTATTATTTTTTATATAAATTGTACTTATTTAGATTTTTTATCAGTAATTTCTGTCATTGCTCCAAGAGCGCCCATAGCTTTTGTTGCATCAAATGGAATGAATACTTTGTTTGCAGTTCCGTTTGATACTTTTTCTAGTGCTTCTAGTGATTTAATAGCAACAAGTTTATCATCAGGTTTAGAAGCCATTATAGCTCCATATACCATTTGAATTTCTTGTGCTTTAGCTTCGGCAACTTTTTTAATTGCTTCGGCACTACCTTCAGCTTCAAGTATTCTAGATTCTCTAATACCTTGTGCTTTTCTAATGCTAGATTCTCTTTCAGCTTCAGCATCTAATATAGTAGCTTGTTTATTACCTTCTGCTAAAGTAATGTCGGCTTGACGTTTACCTTCAGCCTCAAGTATAATAGCTCTTTTATTTCTTTCTGCATTCATTTGTTTTTCCATTGCATCTCTAATGTCTGCAGGTGGCTTAATGTCTTTTATTTCAACACGGTCAACTTTACATCCCCATTTGTCAGTAGCTTCATCTAATACATCTCTTAATTGTGTATTTATAGCATCTCTTGATGAGAATGTAGCATCTAGATCCATTTTACCAACTATATCACGAATAGTAGTAATAGCAATATAAGCTATACCTTTTTGTAAACTTTCAATTTCATATACAGCTTTTACTGGATCCATAATTTGATAGAATACAACTGTGTCAATTGTAATTGTTACGTTATCTTTTGTTATAACGCTTTGTGGTGTAACATCCATTGTTTGTTGTTTTAAACTTACTACAGCTCTTACTTTATCAACAAAAGGTAAAATAATGTTAAGACCAGCTTCTGCTGTAAATCTATATTTACCAAAACGTTCGATTATTTTTACTTCTGATTGTTTAACAACCTTAATAGAAGCAGCTGCTACAAATAAGCAGAATAAAAGTAAGAGAATAAAAATAAATATACCCATATATTATACCTCCTTAAATTATGGTTTTCTTACTAAAAGTTTAACTCCATCAATTTTTTCGATAATAACACTTTCTCCAACTTTGATAGGTTTTGCTTTTTCGGATTTTATGGCTGACCAAAGTTCACCATTTACTTTTACTTGACCTACAGGATTATCATCATCAATTTCTTTGACTATAATACCTTTTTTACCAAGTATAGCACTGTTATTCATAGATGTTGTATCTTGATTTTTGAACATACGCTTTACCAATGGTTTAGTAAAGAAAATCATTAATATAGTAGATATAACAAATACAGCTACTTGAATAAAAATATTTTCGGGTAATAGCAAACTAGTTAAAAACGCAAGAAAAGCTCCTATACCTGGCCAGAATAATAAAAACGAAACCGTAAAAATTTCACCAAGAAAGAAGACACCACTTGCTATTAGCCATAACGCCCACATAGGTAACATAAATATCCCTCCTTTGTGTGTTGAAATTTATAACTAGTATATTATAATTATACAATAAATATTAGTAAAGTACAAGAGTACTAACAAAAGAATATACTAAAATGCTTAGAATATGAATATATTATACTATAATTGTTACAAATGTTACAAAAGTGTAAAAAACTTGACAAACAAAATATAGTATGTTAAAATGAACCTGCTTCTGGAACAAATGAAATAATGCAAATTTGACAAAATAAGGGCAAAATGGTATAATAATACTTGTAGCCTATAAAAAAGGAAGGTGCAAAATTTAATTATGGGAAAGAAAGGTGTGCTCAGTACACTAAAATTTATATTATTTACAGTAGTATCGATACTTATGATTTTTTCAGCAGTATACTTTACTGTACTTAATACATATAAGCCAGCTGTTAAGGCATATATTAACGGAGAATTTATTGGATATTTTTCAAATGAACAACAATTCGATGAAGTATATAATGACTTAGTAACTGAGAAACAAAATATAGACGAAAATGTAAAAGTTTATTTAGAAAGTGAGCCAACTTTTGAACAAAGTTATATTAGAGACTCTTTACTTGAAGAGCAAAATGTTTATACAAACTTAAGAGCAGAAATAAAAACTGAATATACTATTTATGAGTTAACTGTTGATGGTGAGCAACAAATGGTATTTACATCTGAGGATCAAGCAGATCAATATGTGGAAAAATTAAAAGCAGAAGTTTCAGATATTAATGCAGATGTAAATGTTCAAAAAGTTTCTGAACTTGGTGATGTTACTTCAACAGAAAGAGCAGATACTATATTAGCAGATATTGTAGATAGAAATAAACCAGTTGAAACTCCTCAAGAGGAAGTAGTAGAAGAGACAACACCATCATATCAATATCCGACAACAGTTTATACAGGAGCAGTTGCAACACCAGTTGATGGTACTGCTGTATGGCCTACAGTTAGTAGAAGAATAAACTGTGATTATTGGGGATATTATGGACATAATGGTGTGGATATAGGCGGAGCTTCTGGTGCTGATATATATGCATATATGGCAGGTACAGTAATATTTTCTGGTTGGGATTCAACAGGTTATGGATACTGTGTTAAAATAAACCATGGTAATGGATTAGTAGCTATATATGCACACTGTAGTGCATTATATGTTAGTGCTGGTCAGCAAGTTAGTGCTGGTCAAACAATTGCTGGCGTTGGTCAAACTGGTTGGGCAACAGGTAACCACTTACACTTTGAAACTAGGGTAAATGGTGTACCAGTAAATCCATGGACATATTTAAATGGAGTTTAAAATTCAAAAATAGATTACATAATGTAATTTATTATATATCACCTATTGCTCAGATATTACATTAAAACCTCGTATATCTTAGCTTTAGGCAAGGAAGAAGAAGGAGGATAAGAAAATGACTAAAGAAAGAAAAGCTGAAATTTTAACAACTTATGCTAGAAAAGAAAAAGACACTGGTTCTGCAGAAGTACAAATCGCACTTCTTACTGAAAGAATCAATGAATTAACAGAGCATTTAAAAGTTCACAAAAAAGATAATCATTCTAGACGTGGTCTTTTAATTATGGTTGGAAAAAGAAAAAGACTTTTAAGATATCTTGAAACTAAAGATGTTGAAAGATATAGAGATATTATTGCAAAATTAAATTTAAGAAAATAATATTTGGTGTTGAAGATGAGGAAAACCCTCATCTTTTTTTTATGCTTTTTTGTACTAAAAGAGTACACAATTTCACATATGTTACATTAATATTTTTTATATATTACATAAACTTTTGAAGTGCTGTTATTAATTGAAAAAAGTCGTTTTTTGTTATAAAATTGTTATATAAAATTGAAAGAAAGAGGGAAGTATATGAAAAAGTTAAAATTTGTTTTTTGCTTTATATTATTGACTTTTATTTATATAGTTGGAGGAAATGTTAATAATATATATGCTTATACAACAATAAATTCACAAACGTTATTTACACCAAGTACATTTGATACATTAGTATTAAACTATACTACACTTCCTACAGTAAGTGTTTCAGGTAGTCAGGCATATCATTTAGGAGAAGGAACTACAAGTTCTGGTGCCCCAACAAGAGGTGTGTATTATGATAATGCTTCTACAGGTCAGACATTAGATAGTACAGTTACAGTTAATTTTAGTAATTGTGGAACTTTATTAGGTAGACCAATTGATATGAAATTAATTTATTCAGATATAGTAACTAATGGAGATGGTCCATATTTATATTGGTCTGCTTTTGGAAGTCAAATGATGTCATCTAATGAGTGGTGGTATCAACACATAGAGCATGTAGATGTAGATGTGTATTTTTATTATCATGGAGAAACAACACCAATTAATATAGATACAGCATATTTATCTATATTTTCAGAAGATACTAATGAGGGGTCAGGTAGTTCACAAATATCAGAGGCATATTTATATACAACAACAAATATGGCTCATGTAGATAATAGAACATCTGTTAATGGTTCAAGAGTATATTATGATGTGTACTACGGAACTACTAGTGGTAGTACAGAAGCAGGTTCTTTAAACTGTGTATCATTTAGATATAATAATAAAGATCATTTGAATATAGAGTTATATGGATTAAATTATGGTACAAGTATTGGTTATCATCTTCAATATACACCACTTACAGCTGTTGTACCAAGTAATCCTGTAAAGACAGTATCTAAGACACAAGCACAGCTTGGAGATACTTTAACTTATACAGTTGAACAACAAATTTCAACTCGTTTTGATGATTCTTTTCATTATTCAAGTTTAGTATTTACAGATATTATAGATAAAAATTTAACATATAATTCTTTAAGAGTATATAATGAAAATGGAAATGATGTTACAAGCTCTGCAGGTACAACATCATATGATAGTACAACTCAAAGATTAACTTATACTTTTAATTCAGGATATTTACAAAATAACATGAATTATAATGGACAAAGTTATAAATTTGTTATAAGTGCAAATGTTAAGCATTCTGTAAATTCAGCTATAATAAATAATTCATCTTCTGTAAATATTAACAATCAGCACGAGTTAAATTCTAATACAGTTACAACCACATTAAAATCTAAAGTTAATGTGCATTATGTGAATATGCAAGGAGTAAAAATAGCAGAAGATGAGGTAATTAATGGAAATATATTAGATCCTTATAGTACAAGCTCAAAGAATATTAATGGATATAAGTTAATACGTGACACTGGAAATACACAAGGTACTATGACAGAAAATGAGATAAATGTTACATATACTTATGACATTGTAAGATCTAGTATTCAAATAGATAAAACTATAGAAGAGACAGATTCAACACAAAAGCAAAACTTAGCTGGTGCAGTATTTAAAGCTGAAGTAATAAATTTTGCACAAGGTGTTGAACTCGCACAACCAGATACAGTATATTATTCAACACAAACAGATGAGAATGGACACTGTGTTATAGATGGATTGCCATATGGAACATATAAAATAACAGAGTCAACTGTACCAGACATAGCATATAATGGTAAATTCTATTTAAATGATGGTACCGATGTTATAAATACATTTAATGTGGAAATATCACAAGAAAGTTCATATGAATATTCAATAGAAGATGTGGCAAAGAAAATGCAAATAGTAATATACAAAGAAGATAGTGAGACAGGAAGTGCTACACAAGGAGATGCAAAACTAGAGGGAGCAGAATATACAATTTATAGAGATGAACAATGTAGTGATGCGATAGAAACAGTAACAATACAAAAGGATGCACAAGGTAAATATAGTGCAACAAGTGGCTGGTACATGTCAGGAACATACTATGTAAAAGAGACAAAAGCTCCAGAAGGATATTTAATAGACAATACAGTATATCCAGTAGTACAAGTACCATCAGAACAAACAGAAGAGTTTTCTACACATACAGTAGTATCAAAAGATGAAGTAATAAGAAACGATATAGAAATAGTAAAAAATATAGAAGAGACAGACTCAACACAAAAACAAAGTTTAGCAGGAGCAATATTTAGTGCAACACTAAATAGCGATACAAGTAAAGTATATTATTCAACAGAAACTGATGAAAATGGATATTGTATAATAGAAGATTTACCATATGGAACATATACAGTAAGAGAAAGTACAATACCAGATACAGCATATAATGGTGAATTTTATATAGGAGACTCTACAGATAGAGTAACAACATTTGAACAATTTATAGAGCTAGATGATAGTACAAATGAACCATATAGATATGGAGATATAACAGATGTAGCAAAGAAAATGCAAATAGTAATATATAAAGAAGATAGTGAGACAGGAAATACAACACAAGGAGATGCTAAATTAGAGGGAGCAGAATATACAATTTATAGAGATGAGCAATGTAGTGACGCAGTAGAAACAGTAACAATTGCAAAAAATGATGATGGAACATACAGTGCAACAAGTGGCTGGTACATGGTAGGAACATACTATGTAAAAGAGACAAAAGCACCAGAAGGATATTTAATAGATGAAAAAGTATATCCAGTAGTACAAGTGCCATCAGAACAAACAGAAGAATTCTCTACACATACAGTAGTATCAAAAGATGAAGTAATAAGAAACGATATAGAGATAGTAAAAAATATAGAAGAGACAGACTCAACACAAAAACAAAGTTTAGCAGGAGCCATATTTAGTGCAACACTAAATAGTGATACAAGTAAAGTATATTATTCAACACAAACTGATGAGAGTGGATATTGTATAATAGAAGATTTACCATATGGAACATATACAGTAAGAGAAAGTACAATACCAGATACAGCATATAATGGTGAATTTTATATAGGAGACTCTACAGATAGAGTAACAACATTTGAACAATTTATAGAGCTAGATGATAGTACAAATGAACCATATAGATATGGAGATATAACAGATGTAGCAAAGAAAATGCAAATAGTAATATATAAAGAAGATAGTGAGACAGGAAATACAACACAAGGAGATGCTAAATTAGAGGGAGCAGAATATACAATTTATAGAGATGAGCAATGTAGTGACGCAGTAGAAACAGTAACAATTGCAAAAAATGATGATGGAACATACAGTGCAACAAGTGGCTGGTACATGGTAGGAACATACTATGTAAAAGAGACAAAAGCACCAGAAGGATATTTAATAGATGAAAAAGTATATCCAGTAGTACAAGTGCCATCAGAACAAACAGAAGAATTCTCTACACATACAGTAGTATCAAAAGATGAAGTAATAAGAAACGATATAGAGATAGTAAAAAATATAGAAGAGACAGACTCAACACAAAAACAAAGTTTAGCAGGAGCAATATTTAGTGCAACACTAAATAGCGATACAAGTAAAGTATATTATTCAACAGAAACTGATGAAAATGGATATTGTATAATAGAAGATTTACCATATGGAACATATACAGTAAGAGAAAGTACAATACCAGATACAGCATATAATGGTGAATTTTATATAGGAGACTCTACAGATAGAGTAACAACATTTGAACAATTTATAGAGCTAGATGATAGTACAAATGAACCATATAGATATGGAGATATAACAGATGTAGCAAAGAAAATGCAAATAGTAATATA
This sequence comes from uncultured Clostridia bacterium, assembly GCA_944387375.1. Lineage (GTDB taxonomy): Bacteria > Bacillota > Clostridia > TANB77 > CAG-465 > CAG-465. Next base: position 59,236 of record CALXEQ010000002.1, on the reverse strand, counting down.
TAAAGAAGATAGTGAGACAGGAAATACAACACAAGGAGATGCTAAATTAGAGGGAGCAGAATATACAATTTATAGAGATGAGCAATGTAGTGACGCAGTAGAAACAGTAACAATTGCAAAAAATGATGATGGAACATACAGTGCAACAAGTGGCTGGTACATGGTAGGAACATACTATGTAAAAGAGACAAAAGCACCAGAAGGATATTTAATAGATGAAAAAGTATATCCAGTAGTACAAGTGCCATCAGAACAAACAGAAGAGTTTTCTACACATACAGTAGTATCAAAAGATGAAGTAATAAGAAATGATATAGAAATAGTAAAAAATATAGAGGAGACAGACTCAACACAAAAACAAAGCTTAGCAGGTGCAATATTTAGTGCAACACTAAATAGCGATACAAGTAAAGTATATTATTCAACACAAACTGATGAGAGTGGATATTGTATAATAGAAGATTTACCATATGGAACATATACAGTAAGAGAGTCAACAATACCAGATACAGCATATAATGGAGAGTTTTATATAGGAGACTCTACAGATAGAGTAACAGCATTTGAACAATTTATAGAGCTAGATGATAGTACAAATGAACCATATAGATATGGAGATATAACAGATGTAGCAAAGAAAATGCAAATAGTAATATATAAAGAAGATAGTGAGACAGGAAATACAACACAAGGAGATGCTAAATTAGAGGGAGCAGAATATACAATTTATAGAGATGAGCAATGTAGTGACGCAGTAGAAACAGTAACAATTGCAAAAAATGATGATGGAACATACAGTGCAACAAGTGGCTGGTACATGGTAGGAACATACTATGTAAAAGAGACAAAAGCACCAGAAGGATATTTAATAGATGAAAAAGTATATCCAGTAGTACAAGTACCATCAGAGCAGACAGAAGAGTTTTCTACACATACAGTAGTATCAAAAGATGAAGTAATAAGAAATGATATAGAAATAGTAAAAAATATAGAGGAGACAGACTCAACACAAAAACAAAGCTTAGCAGGTGCAATATTTAGTGCAACACTAAATAGCGATACAAGTAAAGTATATTATTCAACACAAACTGATGAGAGTGGATATTGTATAATAGAAGATTTACCATATGGAACATATACAGTAAGAGAGTCAACAATACCAGATACAGCATATAATGGAGAGTTTTATATAGGAGACTCTACAGATAGAGTAACAGCATTTGAACAATTTATAGAGCTAGATGATAGTACAAATGAACCATATAGATATGGAGATATAACAGATGTAGCAAAGAAAATGCAAATAGTAATATATAAAGAAGATAGTGAGACAGGAAATACAACACAAGGAGATGCTAAATTAGAGGGAGCAGAATATACAATTTATAGAGATGAGCAATGTAGTGACGCAGTAGAAACAGTAACAATTGCAAAAAATGATGATGGAACATACAGTGCAACAAGTGGCTGGTACATGGTAGGAACATACTATGTAAAAGAGACAAAAGCACCAGAAGGATATTTAATAGATGAAAAAGTATATCCAGTAGTACAAGTACCATCAGAACAGAAAGAAGAATTTTCAACACATACAGTATTATCTAAAGATAAAGTAATAGAAGGTATAGTAAAAGTTATAAAATATAATAATAGTAGTTCATCAACTGATGAAGGACCAGCAACAGGTGCAGTACTTAGACTTACATTAAATTCAAATGAAGATATATATTATGAGGCAACAGTAAATGAATATGGATATTTAGAGTTTGTGGATGACTCATGTAAAGATACTTGTTATCCATATACAATACCATATGGAAAATATACAATTTCTGAAGTAAAAGCTAGTGATTCAGGAGCACATGTATTTATAGAAGAACAACCTACAGAAATAGTATATGATAAACAAATACAAGAGTATATTTTAAGTGATGAATATGTAAGAATGTCTCTTACAATAGAAAAATATGATGGAGAAACAGGTAATAAAATCCCAACAGGTGCAACATTTAAAATATGGGATGTAAATAATAATAAATGGTATGAAGAAATGTCATATCCATCAGGAGAATATATATCTGAATTTACAACAAATAGTACAGGCTCATTAACATTAAATAGACATTTGGAAGCCGGAAGATATATATTATATGAGACAAAGGCGCCAGAGGGATATTATTTAGATGATGATTTAAGAGAAGGTTCAGCAGGATATGAGTTTACAGTACAAGTAAATAAAGCTGGAGATGTTGTAGTAACACATAATGGAGAAGAGCAAGTATTAGAATATGAAATGGTAGATTATGATAATGTGCCAACAAAAATGTATAAATATACAGCAAAAGTAAATGATATACCACAAAAAGCAATAGTTGAAGTAGAAAAACTTGCAGATCAAGTAGTAGGTGTACAAGAACAAGATACAGAGTATGGAAAATTAAATGTTTTGCAATATGATAAAAAAGGATTAGAAAATGTAACATTCCAATTAGTTGCAGCTGAAGATATTGTAACACCAGATGGTACTACAAGATATAATAAAGGACAAGTTGTATCTAATATAACAACTAATAATCAAGGAATAGGAAGATCTCAAGAGGTTTATTTAGGAAAGTATTTACTAAAAGAAACTTCTACTCAAAATGGTTATGTATTAAATAGTGACCCTATTGAAATAAATATTCAATATACAAACCAGTATGAAAAAGTACAAATTGTAAAACAAAAAGTTGAAAACAAAAAACAAGAAGTTAACTTAGAGTTTGAAAAAATATATAAACAATTAGAGGAATCTAAATTTAAATTTGATGAGACATTTGCAGTGTTTGGAGTTTACACTAAGACACCAATGTATGGATATGATGGTAGTATTGCATTAGGCGAAAATCAACTTGTAGATATATTAGAAACTGATGAAAATAATATGTTAAAAAATAATGTTGAATTACCTGAAGGTGAATATTACGTAAAAGAACTGTATGTATCAAATCCATATGGACTTGAAGATGATACATATGAATTTAAAGTAGAATATACAAATACAGATAATCAACCAATAGAGGTAACAGTAAATAATGGTAAGATAGAAAATATAGCTCAAACAGCAGAACTTGAAATGATTAAATTTTCAGATGCTGATTATGAAAAATTAAATATAGAAGAGATAAATGATAAAGAAAAAATTAGAATTTTAGCAAGTGAATATGGTGTTGAGGGAGCAGTATATAAAGTATATAATGATAAAGAATGTACAAATCCAGTAATAACAATAGATAATAAAGAAGCAGAATTTATTACAGATGAAAATGGTACAATAAAATTATCAGACATGCCATATGGAACATATTATTTTAAAGAAGTAGAAGCACCATATGGATATGAATTATCTGATGAAATAATAGAAGTAAAAATAAACGATGAGAATTCTAATTTAGGTGTATTTATAGTAGTAAATGACCCACTAAAAAAAGCAGATTTATTACAAAAAATAGATACCTTTACAAAAGATGTTGTAAGTGGATGTGAATTTGAAATATATAATGACGACGGAAGAATGATATACAGTGCAAAAACAGATAATAATGGAAAAGTACAAATACCAATAATATATTTTGAAAATGGAGGAAAATATTATTATAAAGAAGTATCTGCACCAAAAATGTACCAAGTAGATGAAGAAGCAAAAGAGTTTATAGCAGAATATGATGAAGAAAAATGTGAGTGGACATTAGAGTTAATAGAAGTAGGAAATGATAGAAAAACAATAGACAGAGTGATACTAAGAAAAACAGATAGAGAAACAGGAGAGCCATTACAAGGATGTGAATTTACAATAGTATTATTAGATGAAAATGGAGAAGAGTATGTAAATCAATATGGAGAGAAGATATATTTAGTAGAAAAAGGAGTAACAAATGAAGAAGGAGAATATGTAATAAAAGACGTGCCATATGGAACATATAGATTTGTAGAGATAACACCACCAGAAGGATATGAATTAGATGAAGACATAACAGGGTTAGAATTTACAGTAGATGAGAAAAGTGGAGATACATTAATATTTGAAGTAACAAATACAGGAGATATAGCAGTAGTGGCAATAGCTAGTATAGCAGTAGTGAGTGTTATTGGAATTATATATGTTTTAAAAAGAAAAAAAGTAAATTCAATAATGTAAGAAGAGAGTAAAATCTCTTCTTTTTTTATATTTTAAAAATTAAATTTAAAGGCTTTAATAAGTATGTTTACATTGTTTTGAAACATAAATGTTTTTTTTTTTTTTTGATTATGTAACATAAAAGAAAAGTAAAGTTAATAAACTCTTTATTTTAATTTAAAATATATAACCAAATAATACAAATTATATTTTAGAGGATATAATTAAAATATGAAATATTTTGTAGGAGGGTTATATATGAAAAAATTGAAATTGCTTATTTCATGCTTTTTTTTATTATGCTTGATGGCAATTTTTGGAAAAAATGTAAATGCTGCGCAACCAGCTATAACTTATGTTGATAGTAATACATTTTTCAAAGATTTTGATCATTCGTTTGAGCAGAATGCATATGATAAAGATGGAAATCCTGTTAAGCATGAAATAGTGTTAGAATCTAAAAATACAAATGATTTTGTGTTTTATGGTAACGGTAAATTAGATTCTTTTAATAACAATTATTTACCTGGATATACTGTATATATAAAACCTGATGAAAGGTACAATACACATAATACAGGAGATGCTAGATATAATTATAATAAAAGATTTAATGGTGGAGAATCTTTTACTGTTAGATATAAAAATGTAGCAACATATAATGATAGAGCTGTAGACTGTTTAGTAAATATTACTATACATAAAGCACCTAATACAATAGAAGGAAATCCTAGAAATAGTGCAGTAGGAGAATTGTCTGTAAACTATACAGAATATGGTGCGATAGCTTTTCATAATAACTTTTATAAAGGACTTACTTTATTTGATACTGGTGGTTCAGATATTACATATAATTTTGTATATAGTGGAACAAATACTAATATTGGCAAAAAAGAAATGTATTGGTCTTGGGGATCAACAAATAGTTATGAAGGCATTTCTTCAGCTAATACAACACGTGCATATTATTTAGTAAATGGTGCTCAAACTACATTTACTAATTTTGCTGGTGGAAATAATGGAGCAGATAAAGCAGCTCGTTCACTTTGGGAAAACTGGAATAGTACCACTTCATATATGTGGGGTGTAGGTCTAGATTCTCAAAATTGTTCAGATACATGGAACGTAGGTGATTTTGAAAAAACATTTATATCAACAAAAGAATATTCAAGTAATGGAATATTTAAATTTAGAACTCTAAGTCATGACTTTTGGTTTTGCCCATTTATAGGACCTATTGGAGCAACTGCACCAAATCCGGTTAAATATGTTAAAGAGCAAAACGACTCAGTTTGGTCAGATGGAATAGAAGTATTTGTAGGAGACAAAATACAATATAAAGTAGATCAACAAGTTCAAGATAGAAGACAAGGTGGAAATGGATATATGAAATATTCTTCTTTTGGATTTGTAGATAAATTGCCAAAAGAAGTAGAGTATGTTTCAGCTCGCGTAGTAGATCAAGATGGAAATGATATTACAAGACAAGGTAGCTTAAGCTATGACAGCTCATCACATACCGTTAAATTTAATTTCTCTAGTAATTATTTAGCAAATGTTATGAAATATCATGGTGAAACATATAGTTTAATTATAGATTGTATTGTTGATAGTGATTCTGTTGAAGGACAAGTGTTTCAAAACCAACCTCATACTGTAATTAATGGAGTAGATTTAACTAATACACCTGTTAATGTTATTCCACATTACAAAAAAGTAAATATTACCGTTAATAAAGAGGATGTAGAAACAGGTAAAATAACACAAGGAGATGCTACTTTTAAAGGTGCAGAATATTCAATATATTTAGATAGTGCTTGTACTAATTTACTTGAGACTTTAGTATTAGATGAAAATGGTAATGCTACATCAAAGACATATAATGTAGTAGATTATAAAAATAATGTGTATACATATAGAGAAGATTTTTATATAAAGGAAACAAAAGCACCAGAGGGATATTTACTTGATGATACTGTTTATCATGTTAGTGTTGATAAAGACGAGATTGTAGATGTAAATGCTAATTTGGTGCAAATAGAAAGAATAGTAAAAGAGACAGTTATAAGAAATAGTATAGAAATTACTAAATATTTGGAACAAACTGATTCAACACTAAAACAAAATTTAGCAGGAGCTATGTTTAGTGCAACATTAATATCTACAATTAATGATGAAGAACCAGAAGTATATTATTCAACAGTTACAGATGAAAATGGATATTGTATAATAGAAAACTTACCTTATGGTAAATATAGAGTACAAGAAGTACAGATACCAGATACAGCATATAACGGAGAATTTTATGTTGAAGATGAAACAGTAAGAAAAACAACTTTTGATGAGTATATTCAAATAGATAAGACTCAAAGAGAACCTTATACATATAATTTGACAGATGTAGCTAAAAAGATGCAAATAACTATATATAAAGAAGATATTGAAACAGGAACAACAACACAAGGAGATGCAACACTTGCAGGTGCAGAATATACAATTTATAGAGATGAAGCTTGTACTGATGCAGTAGAAACTGTAACAATTGCAAAAAATGAAGCAAATGGTACATGGCTTGCAACAAGTGGATGGTATTTAGTAGGAACATACTATGTAAAAGAGACAAAAGCACCAGAAGGATACTTAATAGACGAAAATGTTTATACAGTTTCGCAAGATCCAAAAGAGCAAACTGTTGAAAGAACAAGTCATACAATAACTTCAAAAGAATTGGTTATGAAAGGAAGAGTAGATATAATAAAATCATTACATAGTGATGATAGTACAGACTCAGATCCAGCAGAAGGTTGCTTATTATATCTAACTTTAGATTCATCAAATGGAAAGACAGTATATGAAGCTACAATAGATGAAAATGGACATGCTTGCTTTGAGGATATACCATATGGTTGGTATACAATAACAGAGTCAGAAGAAGCAAGAGAGGCAGGATATAAGTTAATAGATCCGGTCCCATTATATATTTATGAAAATGAATTAAATTTATATTTTATAACTGAAGAAAATCCAATTGAATACCATGTTAGGGTTGTAAAAAAGGATGCAGAGACTTTAAAAACAATACCAGTTGCAAATACTACATACAAAATTTGGAGTTATGAGGATAATGATTACGTAACTATGATGACCTATCCACAAGGAGAAATATCCGAATTTAAAACAAGTGAAAATGGTGAGTTTACAACACCTGAACCATTGCCTATAGGAAAATATAAATTGGTAGAGATTACACCACCTAATGGATATCATTTGAATGACTTAGAGTTTGAACTAGAGGATGCAGTATTTGAAAATGATGAAGAAGAACCAGTAGTAACACAATTACAATATGATGATCCACAAAAGGCAAAAATAAGGATTACAAAAATGGCGGAAGTTGTTACAGGTGTAAGTCAATCAACAGATCCTACAACAGGACTTGAGATATTTACACCAGTTTATGAAGAAAGAGGCTTAAAAGGAGTTACATATAGAGTAACAGCAAAAGAAAACATAACTACAGCTGATGGAACAATTAGAATGTATAAAGATCAATATGTAGATATAACTACAGATGAAAATGGTGTTGCTTCAACAGATTATTTATATTTAGGAGAATATACAGTAAAAGAAATAAGTGTACCAACAGGATACAAATTAAGTGACAATGTTGAAGATGTAACTTTAGATTATAGAACTAATGGAACAGATTCAGAAGGAAAACTAATAGTATTAGATGATTACACTGTAGATTTAAATTATAAAAATGAAAGAGTACCATATGAGTTAACATTTAATAAAACGTTTGGGAAAAGTGAATTTTCTAATATAGGAGATGATACTAAATCTAGAGTAAAATTTGGATTATATGCAAATGAAGATATCAAATCATATACTACAGGAAATGTAGTGATTAAAAAAGATTCATTATTACAAGTAGTATCAGTAAATGATGGAAAGGTAATTATTGATGCAGATATTCCAGTGGGAGATTATTATGTAAAAGAAATAGAGGTTGAAAATTTACCTTTTGAAATAGATACTAATAAGTATGAATTTACTTTTAGTCCATCATCAAATGTAGATAAAGAAATAATAACTATCAACAATGGACAGGCTATTGACAATCCAATAAAGATGGGAAATTTAAATTTATTAAAAGTTACTCAAAAAATTTATGAGGCTAATAAAGAATATATAGATAAAATAGTAGAAGAGAATAATGTTGAAGAATTTAACAAATTTGCTCAAGAATATGGATTAAGTGGTGCAAAATATCAAGTATATTATAAAAATAATAATGGCGAATATATTCCATTACAGCAAAAAGCTATAGGAACAGATGAATATGAGGATATTATATTTACAACAGGACAAAATGGTATAGATGATATTGATTTGCCATATGGAACATATTATTTAAAAGAAATAGAAGCACCTCAAGATCATGAAATTGATCCAAATTATATTGAAGTTAATGTAACAGAAAAGTTAAATGTAGCTATAGTTGGAGATCCAAAAATTCAAGGAAAAATAATAGTAATACACAAAGATATTGATACAGATGAGATTATCTATGATAATGAAGAATATGAAGATGATATTGGTGAACCATATGATACTACAGATAGGTTAGAAGAAATTAATGACAGATATACAGAAGACTTTGATATATATGAGCTTGTAGAAGAAAAAATACCATATAACAAAGAAGGTGTTTACAAAGAAGAAGAGCAAATAATTATATATTATTATAGAAGACTTGTTGGAGATAAATTAACAATTATTAAAAAAGATTCAGAAACTGGTAAATTATTACCTGGATGTACATTTACAATAAAAGATGCAATAACAGGGGAAGTTTTAGTTGAAAATGCAGTAACTAATGAAAATGGTGAGTATATAATAGAAAATGTACCATATGGTAGATATGTATTTACAGAAATACAAGCGCCAGAAGGATATGAAATAGAAGAAGGTAGTGTTGGTGCAGTATTTGATGTAAAGGCAAAAGAAACAATCTTTGAAATAGTTAATACAGGAGATATAGCATTAGTTGCTACTGTATGTATAGCTTTAATTAGTATACTAGGAATTACTTATGTAGTAATAAAAAATAAAAAACAAAAACAGATTTAAATAATGTCACCCCAATATCAGTATTTAAATATAGATGAGGATTAGTTTGGAATTATCTAAATTATCCTCATTTTTGTTTTTGAAAAAGCTAATATATAATTGCATATATTGGTTTTTTATGTTATAATTTTAACGTTGATTGTAGGCTAAAATAGCTTTTATATGAAGGTGGTAATCAGAGTATGAGTAAATTTAATGAAAGAATAAAATTATCAGAAATTAATAATAATTTTAATAATTTTGACGGAAAAGAAGTAGAAGTATGTGGATGGATAAGAAATTTAAGAGATTCTAAAAAAATAGCATTTATAGAATTAAATGATGGATCTCACTTTAAATCAACTCAAGTTGTACTAGAAGAAGGAATTGAAAATTATAAGGATATAGTTTCTTTAAATATAGGTTCTAGTATAGTTGTATACGGAAAAGTAAAAGTTACACCAGATGCTAAACAACCTTTTGAAATTGTAGCAGAAAAAGTAGAGATATCTGGAAAATCATCACCAGATTATCCATTACAAAACAAAAGACATTCTATGGAGTTTTTAAGAGAGGTAGCACATCTAAGACCTAGAACTAATACATTTTTAGCTGTATTTAAGGTAAGAAGTGTTATTGCTCAAGCTATACATGAATTTTTCCATAATAATGGATTTGTATATGTAAATACACCAATAATAACTTCATCTGATTGTGAGGGAGCGGGTGAAATGTTTAGAGTAACAACTTTAGATGATGATAAACCGCATAATCCAGAAGAAGACTTTTTTGGAAAGAAAACAAGTTTAACTGTTTCAGGGCAGTTATCTGCAGAATGTATGTCAATGGCTTTTTCAAATGTTTATACATTTGGACCTACATTTAGAGCAGAAGATTCTCATACTGCAAGACATGCTGCTGAGTTTTGGATGGTAGAGCCTGAGATGGCTTTTTGTGATTTAGATGGAGATATGGAACTTGCAGAAGCTTTAATAAAATATATAATTAATAAAGTACTTACAGAGTGCAAGGAAGAAGTAGAATTTTTCAATAAATTTTTCGATAAAGGATTAATTGAAAGATTAAATCACATATATAATTCAGATTTTGTAAGAATTACATATACAGATGCAGTAGAACTTTTAAAAGAGCATAATAATGAATTTGAATATAAAGTAGAATGGGGAACAGATTTGCAAACAGAGCATGAAAGATATTTAACAGAAAAAATATTTAAAAAGCCTGTTTTTGTTACTGATTATCCAAAAGAAATAAAAGCATTTTATATGAAATTAAATGATGATAATAAAACTGTAAGAGCAGTAGATATGCTTGTCCCTGGAATAGGAGAAATAATTGGTGGTTCACAAAGAGAAGAAGATTATAATAAGCTGGTAAATAGAATGAATGAATTAGGACTAGATAAAAATGAATATTCTTGGTATTTAGATACAAGAAAATATGGAACTGTCATTCATTCTGGATTTGGTCTTGGTTTTGAAAGATTGGTTATGTATATGACAGGAATGTCAAATATAAGAGATGTTATACCATTTCCAAGAACACCAGGAAATTGTTTATATTAAGGAGAGATAAAGATATGAGTGAATATAGAACGCATACATGTAATGAATTAAGAGAAGAAGATGTTGGAAAAGAAGTAAAATTATCAGGATTTGTTAAAACAATAAGAGACTTAGGCGGATGTGTGTTTATAGATTTAAGAGATCATTATGGTATTACACAACTTACAACAGAAGATCCTAAGTTACTAGAACAAATAAAAGATATAAATGTAGAAGCAGCAATAACAGTAGAAGGAACAGTTGTAAAAAGACCTGAAGAAAATATTAATGAAAAGTTAGAAACAGGAAAGGTAGAGATAGAACTTAAAAATATAGTTATACAAAATAATGTGGAATTACCTATGCCTTTTGAAGTAGAAAAAAGTCATGATGTAAAAGAAGATTTAAGATTACAATATAGATTTTTAGATTTAAGAAATGAATCTATACATAAAAAAATTGTGTTTAGAAGTAAAGTATTAAAATGTTTAAGAGATAAAATGGATAGTATGGGATTTGTTGAAGTACAAACTCCAATACTTACATCTTCATCACCAGAAGGTGCAAGAGATTATTTAATACCATCAAGATTACATCCAGGTGAATTTTATGCTTTACCGCAAGCACCACAACAATTTAAACAACTACTAATGATTTCAGGTTTTGATAAATATTATCAAATAGCTCCATGTTTTAGAGATGAAGATCCAAGAGCTGATAGATCACCAGGTGAATTTTATCAACTAGACTTTGAAATGTCTTTTGTTAGTCAAAAAGATGTTTTAGAAGTGCTAAAAGAAGTAACAACACATGTATTTACAAAGTATGGAAAAGGAAAAATAGCAGAAGGATCATTTGTTGAAATACCTTTTAAAGAGGCAATGGATAAATATGGAACAGATAAACCAGATTTAAGAAATCCATTAAAACTTGTTGATGTAACAGAGTGTTTTGAAAATTCTGGATTTAATGCTTTTAAAAATAAAACTGTAAAAGCAATTGCTATTGATAGTAGTTGTGTAACAAGAAGATTTTTTGACGAAATGACAGATTTTGCAAAGTCTGAGCTTGGAATGAAAGGTCTTGCATGGATAAAAATAAATGAAGACTCATCTGTTGTAGGACCAATAGCTAAATATTTATCTGAAGATGTTTTAAAAGATATGTTTGAAAAAACTGGTGCAAAAGAAAACTATGGTATTTTCTTTATTGCAGATGAATATTTAAAAGCTTGTAAAGATGCAGGAAATGTAAGAAATGAACTTGGTAAAAGATTAGGATTAATAGATGAAAACTTATATAAATTCTGTTTTATAGTAGATTTTCCATTTTATGAGGAAACAGATGATGGAAAGATAGATTTTGGACACAACCCATTTTCTATGCCACAAGGTGGTCTAGAAGCTTTAGAAACAAAAAATCCACTAGATATTTTAGCATATCAATTTGATATGGTTGGAAATGGATATGAACTTGCTTCAGGTGCAGTTAGAAATCATGATACTGCTATTATGACTAAAGCTTTTGAAATTGCAGGATATAGTGAGGAGACTGTTAAAAATAAATTTGGAGCTTTATATAATGCATTTAAATATGGAGCACCACCACATGCAGGTGCTGCTCCGGGAATAGATAGAATGATCATGGTACTTTTAGGAGAAACAAATATTAGAGAAATTATTGCTTTTCCTAAAAATAGTAAAGCAAGAGATCTTTTAATGCAAGCACCAAACTATGTAACACAAGAGCAATTAAATGATGTGCATATAAAAATAGATGTAAAAGATAAAGATAAAAGCAAAAGTGAGGAATAGATATATGAAAATAGCGATTCTTGGAGTTGGAGCTTATGCAATAGCTCTTGCAAGAGTATTTAACAAAAATAAAGATAATGAAGTAATGATGTGGGCAAAATTTAAAGAAGAAGCATCAGTAGTTATTAAAAAAAGAGAAAATCCTAGTGTATTACCAGGTGTAAAAATACCAGACAATATAAAAATAACAATGAATTTGGGAGCATGTATGGAAGGAGCAAGTATTGTTATACTTGCTGTTCCTGCTGTAGCTGTAAGACAAGTATCTGAAGAAGTTAGTGTATATGCAAAAAAAGATCAAATTTTATGCGTAGTCTCAAAAGGAATAGAACCTAAGACTAATATGTTTATGAGTGAGATATTATATCAAGCAACTAAAAATGAAAATATATGTATGATATCTGGTCCTTCTTTTGCAATAGAGATAGCAAAGGGAGCAAAAACAGGATTTAATATAGCATGTAAAAATATTGAGATTGCAAACATTGTAAAAGAACAATTTGAAAATGGACTTGTTGTAAGTACGTGTGATGATATTATTGGAGTGCAGGTAGCTGCATCAATAAAGAATGTATTTGCCATATTTATGGGAATGCTTACAGGAATGGATATGACAGATTCATATAAAGCAAGTTGTCTTGCATGCTTAGTAAGAGATTTGGGCGAGGTAATAGTAGCACTTGGTGGAAAAAGAGAGACTATATTTACATATGCAGGTCTTGGAGATATGCTTCTTACTTGTATGAGTTCAAAAAGTAGAAATTTTACTTTTGGAACATATATAGGAAGAGGATATTCAATGCAAAATGCATTTGAGACAATGTCTGTTAAAACTGTTGAGGGAATATATACACTAAGTACAATAACAGATTTAATGCAAAGTAAAAATTTTAAAATAAAATCGTTAGAAGTATTATATGGAATATTATATAATAATGATTCAAAAGATAATTTATTAGATAAGATAAGAATGTAGGAGATGTTTTGATGGAAAAAGAAGAAATTCTTTTTAATATAAAAGAAGAAGCTTTAAAAAATCATGTACCTATAATAGAAGATGATTCATTAGAGTATATAGCTAATATATTAAAAGAAAAAAAGCCAAATAAAATCCTAGAAATAGGAACTGCAGTTGGGTATTCAGCTATAAATTTTTCTAAATATTTGGTAGGAGAAGGAGCTAAGGTATTAACTATTGAAATTAAAGAGCAAATGTATGAAAAGGCGATTCAAAATATTACTTTAATGGGCTTGCAAGATAAAATAGAGGTAATAAATGCAGATGCTACTAAATATTTAAAAAACATTAATGAACAATTTGATGTTGTATTTATAGATGCTGCAAAAGGTCAATACTTAGTTTTCTTAGAAGAAGCAATTAGATTATGCAAGATAGGTGGAATAATAATAGCAGATAATATGTTATATAGAGGTAGAACTTTATCTGACTATAATGAACATAAACATAGGACTGCTACTAATAGACTAAGAGAATATTTAGTTCAAATGAAAGAAGATAAAAGATTGGATTCTACTTTAATAAAAGTTGGAGATGGTCTTGCAATAAGTGTATTAAAAAGTAAATAAGGAGTGAAGTATTTGCCACACTATAATAGTTTTGATAGTTTTCAAACCAAAAAGAGTAAAGAAAAAAAGAATAAAGCTAAAAATAAGTCTTTAGAAAAAATAAACATAGACGAAAATTTTATTATAGATAGTAAACAGGATTATGCAATAGTAATGGAAGTTAAATATAATAATGCATATGTTTTATATAATGGAGAAGTTATAGTTGCAAAATTAAGAAAAGATTTAAATGCTATTTGTAATAAGATTCTATTTCCTGGAGATAAAGTGATTTTAGAAAATAAAAATAACAATTATATTATAAAAAATTTGATTAAAAGAAAATCACTTTTATCTAGAATAAAAGTAGATAGTACAAGGCAGGGAAGTGCAAGCGTAAAAAATATTGCAGCAAATGTAGATTTAGCAGTTATAGTAGTATCTGCTAAAGAGCCACCTTTGCATGCTAAATTTATAGATAGATATCTTTTAATTTTACAAAGTAGTAATATTGATAGTGTAATTTGTCTAAATAAATGTGAGCAAAAAAGTAAAGAAGAGGAAGAAATATTAGAAATTTACAGAAAAATTGGTATTAAGATTATAGAAACGTCTACATATAATAATGTTGGAATAGAAGAATTGCAAAAAATTCTTAAAGGAAAACAGGCAATTTTTGTAGGAAATAGTGGAGTTGGAAAATCATCTTTGACTAATGCACTTATGAATTTAGATAGTATAAAAACAGGAGAGGTAAGTCAAAAAAGTAAAAGAGGATGTCATACTACTACATCATCTAAATATTATGTATGGGATGAAAAATCTTCTATTATAGATACACCTGGAATAAGAAGTCTTGATGTTTCATCATTTGACATTGATGAAATAAAAGAATATTTTTATGAGTTTAGAGAATATAATGGTAAATGTAAGTATAAAGATTGTTTACATTTTATGGAGCCTATTGATACATGTGCTATTAAACAAGCAGTAGAGGCAGGAAGGATTAATAAAAATAGATATGAAAGCTATATTAGAATAGTTAATGAATTAAGTAAATAAAAAGTTGAGGTATCCCTCAACTTTTTTACTATCCAAAAACTTTTTGATTATTTGTTGTTTGATTTTTATATTTTTTATCTGAATAAGAAATATTTGATGTATTAAATACTTCATATTTTTCAGACATTTTAAGAGTGTTACATTTTACTTTATCATTTATTATATCCATTTTATATATTTCAAAAGTCTCATCTAATATTACGATAACTAAAGTAGTATTATTTATATTAGTTATAAATGTATTTTCAATATTTAAGCTTTTATATTTGTTATTTTTTAAGTAAGTATATATTTTTTCAATATCTTGTGTACTCTTAATAGAAATTGGACTATTTAGTAAAAATTTAAGATTATCTATTTTAATTATTTCTGTATTATCTTTAAGCTTTTTAAAAGACAAATCAAGGTCTTTTATTTTTAATAGTTGTAAGAATGTTCCATCTACAGATAAAGCTATTATTTCAGTATTATAGGGCAAATTAAGTCCATCCAATCTATTAAAATCCATTTTATTATATATCTTAGTATATTTTTCTGATGAAAGAACTTCAGAAGCAATACTATATTTTATTTTTTCTATTAAATTTGAAGAGCTATTTTCAAATGTATTTAAAACTTTATATGAAATTGTATTAAAAATACTATCTTCTAACTTTTTATTTGTAAATATTAACATTTTTGAAAGTTGCTTTTGCTTTATTGTAAATTCAATAGGCGAATATTTAATTTCTGAGTCTAACAATGTTTTTACCAATGTATTTTGTATATCTACAACGTTTTTTATTATTTTTTCTTCTAATTGATTCATTGTTTCAGAAAGACTCAATTGTAAATCTTCATTATCATCATCTTCTAATTCAGGCCTTATCTTATATATTTCTCTAGATATTTGGTATATTAAATTTTCTTTTTCTTTGATAATTTGGTCGTTTACTTTCTCATCGGGTAAAGTTTTTTTAGAAGAGATAAAGTTTTCATCTAGTAGTTTATTATAATAGAGTAGTTTGTTATAATTTGAATAATTTTTACTTGCTTTATCAAAAAGTTTTAATAATTTTTCAGGATCATGTACTTTATTCTTTTTTAATATTTTATTAAAATATGTAGAAGGATTTAAAAATAAATGATAGTAAAGATCCTCTTCTTCAATATTCAAAGTATAGCATATTTGCTTTAAAATTTGTCCTTCTAAAAAATATATATTATTATCTGTAGTTATGCCATTTCCTAAAAAATCATTTGTATAAGTTCTATATGTTGGAACAATACTAAGAGTTGTAGGTTCAGTATAAAGTAGTCTACAAACAAGATTTGATACAACAGCTCTATTAAGTCCAAAATTTGTGTGTACTTGTTTATAGCTAGATTTAGATAAAGAAGTTTTTGAATATCCAACATAAAAAGTGTTATCGTCTTTTTGAGTTGTGGTTATAGCATAGATTATACGTAAGAACATTGATTCTAAGTCATTTGAATCTTTTATATATAATTCTTTTTTTATAGCATCATAATATCCTGTTTTATAATCGTGAGTTTTGTCTGAACTTAGAAAAACAGCATCTACGTTATTATATAATTTTTTAGAAAGTTTAGATATATTTAAATTATCTAAATATCCAAAATCTACTAGTTTTTCAAATAAGAAATTTATTTTTTCAATAAACTTATCATCTAATTTACATTTTTCTTTAAATTTTTCTAAATAATTCATATAAACCTCCAGTGATTATATTATGATTTTATAATAAAGGAGTAAAATATACAAGCTTATTGACAAAAAGAAACATAAATAAGATAATAAAAAAGCAAATTAAGAATATATCTTAATTTGCTATTAGTTATTAGTTATTTTTAATTTCTTTTACAGATGGAATATTAGTATTATCTTTTATGTATGTATTTGGTAAAATATTATTAAAAGGTCCAATTTTACAATCATTTCCGATAGATGCTCTATCTACTTTTGATGTTTCAATTATTGTATTATTTCCAATAGAAGAGGAAATAATAGTAGAGTTTGGCCCTATAGTACAGTTTTCACCAATTATTGTTTCACCTTGAATATTTGTTCCAGGATAAATAATTGTATCTTTTCCAATTTCTACATCTAAAGATATATAAGTATTGTCTGGATCTATTAGAGTAACACCATTATCCATATGTTTTATACGATTATCATGTAGTAGTGTCTTTGTTACTATAGATAAGTCATTTCTAGAATTTACTCCTTGTGCCTCATCTGAATTTTGAATAACATAAACACCAACTTTACCACCATTGTTTATGATGTAATATGGAACATCAGTTATATAGTATTCTTTTTGTGCATTATTATTATTTAATTTAGAAAAACTTTCTTTTAAATTTTTACCTTTAAAGCAATAAAGTCCCATATTAACTTCTTTTATTGCAAGTTCTTCTTCATTACAATCTTTTTGTTCAACAATTTTAGATAAATTACCATATGAGTTTCTAATAATTCTTCCATACGCAGGTGTCTTATCAAAAACAGCTGAAACTAATGCACCATCAAAGTTACCTAATTCTAAAAATGAAATAAATGATGTTATTGTATAAGGTGAGATAAGTGGCATATCGCCATTTAAAATTAGAACTAAGTCATCATCATCTATATATTCATTAGCTTGCATAACAGCGTGTCCTGTACCAAGTTGTTCTTTTTGGTAAATACATTTTACATTTTCTCTTGATTTTAACTGTTCTTCAACCTGTTCGTGTTTATGCCCTACAATCACATAGATATCATCAATATTTGCATTTTCACAAGCATCACAAACATAATCTATTATACATCTATCATATACTTTATGAAGTACTTTAGGTAAATTAGACTTCATTCTAGTACCTTTTCCTGCAGCTAAGATAATAGCTTTTATTTTTTTCATTAATATCACTTCTCCTTAATAATGCTATATTTTATCCTAAAATATAGCAAAATCATTTTATCATAGTAAGAAGTAATTGTCAAATAAATAAAAGACTAGAAAAATCTAGTCTTTATCTTCATCAGAATTTATAGTATAATTTTCATTTTCAAATGTATCATCAGAAGAGGGTAGAGCGTCCATTAAATCTTTCCCATAAAATTCATCTTCGTCAGTTACAGGTAAAGCTTCAACATTTTTTAACTTTCTTTGTATAGTTCTTGTTTTAGCACTAGCTCTTTCCATAGTATTACTAATTTCTTGTAATTTTTTATTTGTTTTATCTAATAGATCACCAAATTTTTCAAATTCAGATTTTACGCCACCAAGAAGTGTCCAAACTTCACTTGATCTTTTTTCAATAGCTAAAGTTCTAAATCCCATTTGTAAACTATTTAAAAGAGCAACAAATGTATTAGGACCAGATACTATTACTCTAAATTTTTGAGCTAATACTTCAACAAGTACTGTGTTTTTAACTACTTCACAATATAGACTTTCTGTAGGCAAGAACATTATACCAAAATCTGTTGTAAATGGTGTTTCAATATATTTATCATGAATATCTTTTGCAAAAAGTTTAATTGAATTTTCAAGACTTTTTCTAGCGTCATTAATTTGAGCAACATCGCCAGCTTCTTGAGCATCAACAAGCCTTTTATAATCTTCAACAGGAAATTTAGAATCAACAGGAAGCAATACATTTTGACCATCTGTTTTTCCAGGAAGTTTTATAGCAAATTCTACAAATTCAGTAGCATTTGGCTTTGTTTTTGCACTGCAAATATATTGATCTGGTGTTAAGTATTCTTGTAATATATTTCCAAGTTCAATTTCTCCCCAAGTACCACGAGCTTTAACATTTGTAAATATTTTCTTTAAATCTCCAACTCCTTGTGCTAAAGATTGCATTTCTCCAAGACCTTTATATACAGATTCAAGTCTATCATTTACAACTTTAAATGATTCTCCAAGTCTTTGTTCAAGTGTACCTTGAAGCTTTTCATCAACTGTTACTCTCATTTTTTCAAGTTTATCTGCATTATCTTTTTGCATATAAAGAAGTCTATCCTCAACTGTTCTACGAATTAGTTCTAATTTTTCTTCCATATTTTTACGTGTATTTTCTAACTTTTGTTCATTTATATTAGTTAGATTTGCTAGTTGAAGTTGTTGTGTGTTTCCATTTTCAGATATTTTAGTACTTATATTATTTAAAAGTTCTTCACGTGTATGCATAAGCATTGTAGATATTTCTTGTCTTAATGAATCAGAATTGTTATTTTTGTTTTTTAAGTTTATAAGTAGTGCTATTATTACTATTAATAATAGTAGTATTACGACACATAAAATTGTTGTTAAATTCATATATTTCCCTCATTTCTATACAAAGAAAATTATATCAAACAAACAAAAGTTTGTCAATTAAATTAATTATAATATAATGTAAATTTATTATTAAATTCTACTAAAAGTATTGACAAAAATAGTGACGTGTGTTATTATAATAAGCGTAGTTGCGGGTATGGTGGAATTGGCAGACACGTCGGTCTTAGAAGCCGATGCCGCGAGGCGTGAAGGTTCAAGTCCTTTTACCCGCACCACAAATGATAATCTCTGTAATACTTGGAATAACAAGTTTATAGAGATTATTTTTTTTGTTGAATAATTTTAGTTAAAATGGTAATATAAAATTAGAGGTGAAATGTATGGAGAAAAATGAAATCAATGAAAAAAATGAATCAAAATTGGAGGAAGATAAAATAAAGGGGAGAATATTGCTAGGAGTTTTAATAGTAACTATACTATTTATAGCAATTATATTTATTAATTTGTTGATTAAAAATCCTGAAGAAAATATATTAAATAATAATGTATTAAATGATGTATATAATAAATATGGCATACCATCAATAGATAAACCTGTAATATATTTATATCCAGAAGAAAAAACTGAAGTAACAGTTAAATTAGCAAATAAAGATAAACTTACAACTATATATCCTGAATATAATGATATATGGAAGATGATTGCTTATCCTGATGGAACTTTAATTGATGAAAAAACTGGAAGAGAATATTATTCATTATATTATGAAAGTGAAAATACAAAGGAATATGATGGACTTAAAGATGGGTTTGTTGTAAAAAACGAAGATATAGTTAAATTTTTAGAAGAAAAACTTTCAATACTTGGATTAAATGATAAAGAAGCAGAAGAATTTATTATTTATTGGTTACCAAAATTACAACAAAATGAATATGTTTACTTTAGATTTCAAACAATAGAAGAAATAGAAGAGAATATGCCATTAATAATTAGTCCAAAACCAGATACAATGATAAGAGTTATGATGGAATGGAAAGGCTTAGATAAATATGTAGAAGTACAAGAGCAAGAATTAACACAAGTAAATAGAGAAGGTTTTACAGTAGTAGAGTGGGGAGGAACAGAAATAAAATAAATAATTATTTAAGTTAAGCTTATTTAGTATAATAGGCTTAATTTTTTATTAATTGTTATTATTAAAAAAAATAAATTTATTATAATTTTGTTTTGTCTCTTACTACATTTTATGGTATAATATACGACTGTAGCGTTTTAGTTAGCTAACAAATAATTTTAGGAGGCGATAGTATGTATAAAAGGGATAAAGATATTTATTTAGATGTTGATGGAACTTTAATAAGAAATACTTTTTGTGATGATAGCATAGGTGTTGGTATACGTGAGGATATGGTAGAATTTATAAGATTTTTAGTAAATAATTTTAAGAATGTATATTGGTTTAGTACAAACAAGAAATTTTGTTTAAATGGGTTTAAAAAAATAGCTGGAGAAGAGTTAAATAGTAAAGTAAAATATAAAGAATTCGAATATTCAAAATATGAAATATTAGATTTTTCAAGATCTTTTTATATATTTGATGATGAGTTAAAGTATGATTATTTTTATAGTCTTGGACTTTTAACAGATGAATTACCTATAATAGAACAAGAGCCGTATAAGTCTAAAATAAATAGTAAAATTCATAATTTGTATTATATACCCTCAAATGCTCCAATGGATTATTTAAAAAAGGTAATTGAAGATGTAAAGAAAAAAGAAAACATAAAATAAGAACGACAATTAGTCGTTCTTATTGCATAAATTATTTATTGGGCATATATCACATTTTGGTCTATTTGCAATACATACTGCTCTTCCATGAAGTACAAGTACATGGTTTATTTTTCCCCAGTATTTTTTATCAAAACGTTTCAAAAGTTCGTTCTCAATTTCTAATTGACTTTTTCCATTTGAAAATCCAATTTTCCTAGATATTCTAGTAACGTGTGTATCAACAGCGATTCCAACTACTTTACCAAAGCATTCCTGCAATATTATATTTGCAGATTTTCTACCAATTCCACATAATTTAGTTAATTCATCCATAGTATCTGGTACAATACCATTAAAATCGTCACAAATAATTCTTGCACTTTCAATAATTGAATGAGCTTTATTTTTAAAAAATCCACATGGTCTAATAATATTAATTACATCATTTATATTAGAATTTTTTACATCTTCAATTGTTTTAAATTTGCTAAAGAAAATAGGAGTTATTTCATTTACTCTTTTGTCTGTACATTGAGCAGCAAGAATTAAGGCTACAACAAGAGAAAAAGGAGTAGTATAATCTAGTCCACATTTAGCATCTTTATATTCATTTATTAATATTTTAATTATTTCTTCACTTTGTTTTTTTGTTTGCTTTTTGTATTTTTTAATCACATTAATTCACCCAAATCATAGTATATAGTAGTCATTTTACAACATTTTCTGTTGTTTGTCAAAAGGGAGGATAAATATGTTTACAAGTGGTTTTAGAAAGACAATAGGATTATTTTTATTAGCTTTTGGAATAGGAGTAGGGGTAAGTATTATTCTTCCTTTTTGGGGCTGGGTAGCAATATGTGCTATAGCAATAGCTATTTTTGGAATAACATGGCTATTTTGTTAAAGGAGGAATAATATATGAAAGTAGTAATATATAAACCTGGAAGATTTATGAAAATGATATTAAAAACTATATTTAAAATATAAATATTAAGTAATATAGTTTAAGAGGTGTAAATAGTAAGAAGAGAATAAATCTCTTCTTTTTTGCATAAAAAAAGAATGCTTTAAAATAAAACATCCTTTATCTATATATTATTATACTCTTTCTACTTTTCCACTTCTTAAACATCTAGTACAAACATTCATTTTTTTAGGTGTTCCGTCGATATTAACTCTTACTGATTGAACGTTAGGTTTAAATGTTCTAGCTGTTCTTCTGTGAGAGTGACTCACTTGTAGTGAATATGTTACGTCTTTATCACAAATTTCGCATTTTGCCATTTTGAAGCCCCCTTTATCTAAAATAAATCAATTACTAGTATATTTTAACATAATTATTTTAAATAATCAAGATATAAATTAACTTTTTACAAAAAAAGTAAGGTATTAAAGAATACCTTACCAATTATATAAAATTATATTTTTACTATTTTACCAGTAATTTGATCTTGTAAAGATGTACCATTTAAAAATCCACCGCTTAATACAACTGTATCGTTAGCTTTTAAATATTCTTTTTCTTTTAGTACTTCAATACCTTTATTTAATAAAGTATTAAGATCAGTTTCTCCTTCAATAAGAATAGGAGTAACATTTTGTTCAATTGCCATATGTCTATAAGCTTTAACACTTGGTGTTATTGCATATATAGGACATTCAATTCTAAAGCTAGATAAAATTGAAGCAGTTTCACCATTTTCAGATACAGCTACTACAGCAGCGGCATCAGAAAATAGGGCAGAGCAACAAACTGAGAAGTTTGCTTGTCTTTTTAGATCTGATTCTTCAATTTTCTCATTTGAAGAACAAGCTTTATTTAAATTATTCTTTTTGAATCTTTTCCAATAATGAATATCTTTTTCAGTAGCATTTGCTATTTTTGTCATAGTTTTTACGCAATTTAAAGGATAATCTCCTTGTGCAGATTCTCCAGAAAGCATAATTGCAGATGTACCATCATATATAGCATTTGCAACATCTGATACTTCGGCTCTTGTAGGTCTTGGATTTTTTTGCATAGACTCTAACATTTGAGTAGCAGTAACAACTGGTTTACCAGCTTTTATACATTTTTTAATCATCATTTTTTGTGCAGCTGGTACATTTTCTTCAGGAATTTCAACTCCTAAATCACCACGAGCAACCATTATACCATCTGTAACTTTTAATATTTCATCAAAATTATCTAATCCTTCTTGATTTTCAATTTTAGAAATAATTTTTATTGAATTTTTTCCACAAGAATCAAGATATTCTCTCATATCAATAACATCTTGAGGTTTTCTAATAAATGATGCAGCTATAAAATCAAAATCATTTTCTACGGCAAATTTTAAATCTGCTTTATCTTTTTCAGTCATAGCTTTAAGTTGTAATTTAGCTCCAGGAACATTAACACCACGTCTTCCTTTTAATACAGCTGAATTTTGGAATGTACATTTTATTTCATCTCCTGAAATTTCATCAATTAATAAATCTACTAGACCGTCATCTATTAAAATATGTCCACCAACTTCAACGTCTTGAGGTAGACCTGCATAGTTTACATATAGAAGATCTTTTGTTCCTTCAACTTCTTTAGTTGTAAGAGTAATCTTATCTCCTTTAGTAAAGCTCATACGAGTGTTTTGATCGCTTCCAAAAGATCCAGTTCTTATTTCTGGTCCTTTAGTGTCTAGCATAAAAGCTACATTTGTTCCAAGTTCTGCATTAATTTCTCTTAATGTTTTAACTTTTGCTAAATGTTCAGCATGATCACCATGAGAAAAGTTTAATCTCATAACGTTCATTCCAGCTTTAATAAGAGAAGTTAGAACTTCTTTGTTCTCACTAGCTGGTCCAATTGTACATACAATTTTAGTTTTTTTCATTCTTTACATCTCCTTAAAAATAAAATTTGCAAAATATTAAATTTTATACTAAATATTTTGTCTAATGCAATTATTAGTATACATTTTAAAAAGGTAAAAGTCAATATTAATCGTGCAAAAAATGGAAAAATAAGGCAATCTTAATTATTATATAACTTGAAAAATTAACATAAATAATGTATAATATTAAACATAATATAAAAAGGAGAGTAAAGATGACAGCTTCTTTAGAGGAATATTTAAAAACTATTTATGTTTTATATAATAAAAATGGAGTTGCTCGTGTGACAGATATAGCATTAGAGATGAATTGCTCAAAACCTAGTGTAAATAGAGCGCTTAAAGTTTTAAAAGAAGAAGAATATATAGATTATAAAGCTTATGGTAGTATAAATCTTACTTTAAAAGGAGAAAAACAAGCAAAAAAGATAATAAGATCACAAATTGCTATTGAGTCTTTTTTGACAGATATATTAAAAGTGAATAAAAATACAGCAAAGCAAGAAGCTAAAATTATGAGATATGCTGTTTCTGAAAATACGATAAAGAGGTTTGAAGAATACGTAAAGAAATTTATTGATATAAATGAAAAAGAATGTAGTTTATACGATCCACAAAATAAAAAATGTATAAATTGTAAAAAACGTAAGAAAATAAGTAGTTAGATACAGAGGTGTAAAAATGGAGGATAAAGTATTTTTTTTAGATCTTAATTTTTTGGAGAAAAAAGGAGATAAGAACTTAACAAAATTTGCAAAAGATGAAGAATTAAATGAAAAAGATATAATAAAAATAATATATAATGAAGCAAATAGGATTGGTATAAAGGATAAAGTTAAAGTAACATTTAAAATGGTAGACCCTAAAGAAGGAAGTTTTAGAGTTGTAGTAGAACCATCATATGTGAAATATAAAGGAGTAGTTATATATCCTTTTGATACTATAAAATCTTCAGACTTAGAGTTACAACTGGATGTTGTTTGTGGAAAAGTTACTTTGTATAATAAAAAAGATGTTTTAAAAAGTATTAGTGTAACTATAGATTATGTTGCACTAGATTTGTTTGCAATGACATATAAAAAAGCAAAAGAATTCTTGGTAAATATAAGTGATAGAAAAGGTAAAAATGGCTATATAGATTTAAATGGTCAAATCTGTTTTAAACAATATGGTATAAAAATAAATGCAAAAACAGATGAAAAGGGAAAGATTTTAGAAAATGAATTGGTATATAGTATAGATATATATAATAAGGAAGAGTTTTTTAAAGAGTTTCATTTTGAAGAAGAAAAAAAACAAGAAGAAAAATACGATGTAAATATTCCTATGAGTTTTAGTGAAAACATTGAAGTAGAAAATAATAGCAAAGTAGAGATAAATAATAATTTTGAAAAAAACGAAAAGAAAAGTGAAGAAAGAAGAGAAGAAAATAAAATAAAAGAACCAGAAATTGTTATAGAAATTCCACAAGAAGAATTAAATGAACGAAAAGAGTTAGATAATATATCAAAAAATGATGAAGTAAAGCAAGAAAATAAAATCAAAGATAAAATTAAAGATGAAAAAGTAAAAAAGACTATAAATAATGAAGAAATTATAATTGAGCAAAAAGATAAAGATGAAATTAAAGAATTAGAAAAATTATTTGAACAAGAAAAAAAGCAACAGGAAATATTAGAAAAAAGAATTAAAGCAAAACTTGAGGAATTAAAAAATAAAATTGAACAAAAAGAAGAAATAGAAAAAGTAGTAGAAAATATGCAAGTACAAACTGTAAGTGTAACAGAGCCTGAAAACTATAATGCATATGAAATAGAAAGTTATAAAGGGATTAAAGAAAAAGGAAAAAGTGAACTATGTGTATATTTTGGACAAAGTAAGAATGATATAAGAAAGTATTTTGGTGGTATGCCAAAAGAAATTAGAGAATATGATGAAATGGAAATTTATGATGTTTTTTATACATATTATGATGAGGAAGATTTATGTACAGGTATAGGAATATACAATCAGGATTTCTATAAAGATAAAGTAGCTTTATATTTTGAAGGCGAAAATTTAATTACAATGACATATTCTCAAATAGTTAAGCTACTTAAAAAATATGATTTTAATACAATAGAAGACGAAGATGGAATAATATCTTTAAAATATGGTATTTCTGTTGATCCTAAAGAATGTGATGACTTTGAAAATAAAATTTGTGATGTAATACATATTTTTAAAAAGGGATATTATGACGCTGTATATGAAAATGTTTAAGGAGTGGTCATGAAAAATAATAGAGTATTACTTGGAATGAGTGGTGGAGTGGATAGTAGCGTATC
Organism: uncultured Clostridia bacterium; assembly: GCA_944387375.1. Taxonomy (GTDB): domain Bacteria; phylum Bacillota; class Clostridia; order TANB77; family CAG-465; genus CAG-465. The sequence goes on along the minus strand of CALXEQ010000002.1, from coordinate 32,710 downwards.
TGCTCTACTTTTAAAAAAACAAGGATATGAAGTAGTAGGTATAACAATGCTTTTATGTTCAGGTGAAGATACGGAAGCAATAAAAGATGCGAAAAATATTTGTAAGAAGTTAAACATTGAACATTATGTTTATGATTTGCAAAAGGAATTTAAAGAAAATGTAATAGATGATTTTATAAAAAAATATGAAAATTGCTTAACTCCAAATCCTTGTATAAAATGTAATAAATATATGAAATTTGGATATATGTATAAAAAAGCAAAAGAGCTTAATTGTGAATATATAGCCACAGGACATTATGCGAGAGTAGAATATAGCAAAGAATATAACAGATATGTAATTAAAAAGTCTAATGCAGGAAAAAAGGATCAGACTTATGTGCTCTATAGTATACCAAGTGAATTGCTATCACATATAATATTTCCTTTATCTGAATTTTCATCTAAAGAGGAAATAAGAAAAATGGCACAAGAAAATGGACTTATCACTGCAAATAAGCCTGATAGTCAAGAAATATGTTTTGTGCCAAATAATGATTATGTTACTTTTTTAGAAAGACATAATATACAAGGAATGAAATATGGAAAGATTGTAAATACAAATGGTGAAGTTTTAGGAAAACATAAAGGATTACATAGATATACAATTGGTCAAAGAAGAGGTATGGGAATATCTAGTGCTACACCTTTATATGTATTAAAACTTAATAAAGAAAAAAATGAGCTTGTTGTTGGAAAAGAAGAAGAACTTTATACAGATATCGTTTACGTAAATGAAGTAAATTGTATTCTTTTTGATAATTTTAAAGATAAAATGGAAGTACAAGCTAAAATTAGATACTCATCTGAGCCTAAGGATGCTATAATTTATTTAAATAAAGATAATACATTAGTTGTTAAATTTAAAGAAAAAGTAAGGGCAGTGACACCAGGACAAGCTATAGTTTTTTATATGGGCGATATTTTATTAGGTGGTGGAATGATAATTACAAAATAAGATATAGTTTGTTTAAAGTAACACAAAAAGGTTGAATAAAATCAACCTTTTTCTTCATTTAGTATCTTCAATTTTTCATATGCAGGTTTAATTATATAATTAAATCTTTCTCTTAATATTATAGAATAGAATTTTTTTCTTTTATCGCTTATTTTTTCTGTATTATTGATTATATTATCTATTTTTTGAAAGTTTAAATTATCGCCAAACCATTTAATGGCATTATCACATCCCTCATAATTTAAACTATTGATTGTTTGAGCATAGTTTGAATTTTTGGCATTTTCATCGTCTTTCATGATTTTTGATGCAGGAAATAAAAGTATATTTGTTTCCATTTCTTTTTTATCACTAAGTATTTTATCTATTTCTTTGTCAGATATTTGAGGATACAAACAAAGACCACAGCTATAAATAGGTGAGAATTTAGAGTATTTTTCTTTTGCATTTACAACAAATCCCCAATTGTTACTACTTCTATTAGAATTTCCTAAAAAAGAGTCTAAAATATACATTTTCCAAAATTTTTCTTTTATATCTTCTCTATTAAAAATATTTGGATGAGTATCTATAGTGTTTAGTATTTTTTCAAAAGAATATTCTTTGCCATAAGCAGAATTATTAATAAAGTTAGAAAACTTTTGTAATACTTCATTATCTTTTAAAAAATTTTCACATGCTACGCAATCTTTTCCTTTAATTTCTCCTAAAATAACATTTTGCGTTTCAAATCCAAAATTTTGAAATATTTTACAAGATATGTACTCAGAAATGTCATAAAAAATATCTTTTCCATTTTCTTTTTTTTTCTATATTTAACAAGATATGATTTATTGTTATATATTATTTGCGTTTTTTTACTTTTTCCTGAATATGTATGAAAGTCATCATTTTTGCAATTTGAAAAATCCATATTGTTCCTCCTTTACAAAAATATTATACCAAAAACAATAAACATATCAATAATTTAAAATATATTTTAGTAATTAGTATTAAAGTAAAAAAATAATTAATATAACTTTTTTATTAAATTAATTATTAAGTGATTTTTATTACTGTATTGTTACAAATAAAAGATATTCTTTATATTTTATCATAAAAGTAATATACAAGAATATATTTGTATTAAAGTTATCTTTGGAGGTAAAAAATGAAGGATATAGAAATATATAAAGATATATCAAAAAGAACAAATGGTGATATATATATTGGTGTTGTTGGACCAGTAAGAACAGGAAAATCTACTTTTATAAAAAAATTTATGGAAAATTTTGTTATTCCAAATATTGAAAATGAATATAAAAAAGATAGGGCAATGGATGAGTTACCACAAAGTGCATCAGGAAAGACAATAATGACTACAGAACCTAAATTTGTTCCAAATGAATCGGTTGAGATATGTTTAGATAATAATGTAAGGTTTAAAACAAGACTTGTTGATTGTGTAGGATATCTAGTAGAGGGAGCGGTTGGACATTTAGAAAATGATATGCCAAGAATGGTTAGAACTCCTTGGTCTCAAGAGGAAATTCCTTTTTCTAAAGCAGCAGAAATTGGTACAAAAAAAGTAATAAATGATCATTCTACAATAGGAATTGTGGTAACTACAGATGGAAGTATTACAGATATTCCAAGAGAAAATTATATTGAGGCAGAAGAAAGGGTAATAAGAGAATTAAAGCAAATAAATAAGCCTTATGTTGTTCTTTTAAATTCTATAAGACCTAATGGAAAAGAGGCAAAAGAGCTAGAAAAAGAGTTGTCTGAAAAATATAATTCTAGAGTAATTAGCGTTGATATAGAGAATATGCAAGAAGAAGATTTTACTAATGTATTTGAACGTGTATTGGAAGAATTTCCTGTAAGTGAAATTGGTTTTGATCTTCCTGATTGGTTTAGTATTTTAGATTTAGATCATTGGCTAAAACAAGATATTATTAATTTAGTAAAAGAAAAATTTGATGAAAATTATTCTATAAGAGAAATAAATGATATTTTATCAGATATAAACACAAATGATGTATTTGATAAGGTATTTTTAAAAGATGCAAATATGGAAGATGGAAAAGTGAAAGTAGAGATGGATATTACACCAAATGTATTTTATAGAATACTTACAGAAGAGTCAAATTTTGAAGTAAAATCTGATGCGGATATATTTAAGTTACTTAGAAATTTTGCTCAAGTAAAGTCAGATTATGATAAAATAGCTATGGCTATGGAAGAGGTAAAAATTAAAGGTTATGGAATAATAACACCAGGAATTGATGAATTAAAGTTAGAAGAACCAGAAATTGTAAAACAGGGAAATAAATATGGCGTAAAATTAAAGGCTTCGGCTCCATCAATTCATATGATTAGAGCAGATATAGAAACTGAAGTTTCGCCAATAGTAGGCAGCGAAAAACAGTCTGAGGATCTAGTTAAATACTTATTATCTGAATTTGAAAATGATCCAGCTAAAATATGGGAGTCTAATATATTTGGAAAATCATTACATGAGCTTGTTAATGAAGGGCTTCATAATAAGTTATATAGAATGCCAGACGAAGCTCAAATGAAATTGCAAGAGACATTACAAAAGATTATAAATGAAGGTAGTGGCGGTTTAATTTGTATTATATTATAAAAAAGAAGATGATGAATTATGTATTTTTACAAAATTCATCTTTTTTTGATATAAGAATTTTTTTTGATGTATATTGACAATTAATAAATAAATGGTAAAATGTAATAAAAAAGAGGGATGAATATGGAAGTAGCAATATCGTTTTTTAATAATGGAGAAAAAATACAGTATCAAGATACATTACAAATTTATTCTTTATTTGAATATGTAAAAAGACTTGGTTGTCAAGTACAAATAATTGACTATAATTTATACAATCAAAACAAGAAAAATTTTTTGTATAATTTTTTAGATGATAATACAATACTTACATCTGTAAGATATAATGATATAAATGAAATAAGGGAGTATCCACCACTTGCAGATAGATATATTTTTGTTAATGGAGATTTTTCACAACTTAATATTTGTGCACTTGATAAAGATAAATGTATAGCATATGGTATTAAGGATATAAATAAAGATGAGATAGAGAAAATAGAACAAAAATATGAAAAAGTATCTACATTATTTGATATTAAAGATAAAAATGTTACTAGATGCTTAGATCCAATGTTTTTACTGGATAAAAATCAATGGGATGAATTTTCTCAAAAAAGTAATTTAAAATTAGATAAAAATTATATATTAGTTTATTGTAATAATGTAACTAAAGATATTTTAGAGTATAGTAGAAAAGTTGCTAGGGATCAAAAATTATATATATTAGCGGATAAGATGCAATTTACATTGTTTAATGGTAAAAGATTAAAGAATATTATGCCTTATGATTTGGTAAATTTAATTAAAAATTCACAAGACGTTATAACTAATTGTAATGATGCAATAAAATTATCTATCATATTTGATAAAAATATTCATATTATATTAGATGAAGAAAATGATGATAATTATAAAATAGAGATGATAAATGAATACGGGCTTATAGATAGAGTTGTAAATTTAAACAGTGACAAATTAGAAGATATAACAGATTATACTAAAGCAGATGAAAAAATAAATTCATTAAAAAATATTACGTTTGATTTTATAAAAGAGAGCACATAAGAAAAATACTTATGTGCTTTTAAAACATTTGAGCTAAATCTTTAAAAGAAGTGTAAATACTAATTAACAAAACAATAACAAGTAATATAAGTATAATTAATTTTATACCAACATCTTTAAATATATTTTTATAATATTGTTTAGTTTCTTCTTTTTTTAGCTTTTGAAGTTCTTCAAGAGACATTCCCTCATATGGATTTTTCTTTGGCGGATCAAAATTGTTAAATCCATTTTGATAGGGATTTGAATATTGATTTTTTACATTTGAATAAGAGTGCTCAGAGTATTCTGGCTCGTCATATACAATATTACTTAATCTTTTTATTAAGTCATCTTTTTTTGCAATTACTTGTTTTAAATATTCATTTTCTTCAATTATTGTTTGAAGCTTAGAATTGTTTTGTAATTCTTCAGCTTTTAATTGTTCATCATATTTTGCTCTTTCATTATCATCAGATAGAACATTATATGCTTCAGTATATTCTTTAGATTTTTCTTCTGCTTTTTGTTTTTCTTCGCCTTGGAAAAGATCTGGATGACAAGCTTTCATATGAATTTTAAATATTTTATTTATAGTATCTTTAGAAGCATTTCTACTCACTTCTAAAATTTCGTAATAATCTTTCATTTAAATACCTCAAATTATCTGTATAAATATATTCTACTGTAAATAATATACAAAGTCAAGCAAATTAATAATATGACAAAATGATATAAAATAAGAAAAAAAGTTGTTAAATTTTTACATTATATTGAAATGAAAGAGTATGTATAATATAATAGTAAATATTTAAAAGGAGAGAGTTTAATCATGGAAAAAAAGTATATTTTTGTTACAGGTGGTGTTGTATCAGGACTAGGAAAAGGTATAACAGCAGCTTCAATAGGAAGGTTATTAAAATCTAGAGGAATAAAAGTTACAATTCAAAAATTTGACCCATATTTAAATATAGATCCAGGCACAATGAACCCTTGTCAGCATGGCGAAGTTTTTGTCACTGATGATGGACTAGAATGTGACCTGGATCTTGGACATTATGAGAGGTTTATAGATGAGAGTCTAAATAGATATTCAAATATAACTACAGGAAGAATATACATGCAAGTATTAAATAAGGAAAGAAATGGAGATTTTTTGGGAAAAACAGTACAAGTTATTCCACATATAACAAATGAGATTAAAGATACTGTATATAAAGCAGGTGAAATATCACAAGCGCAAGTTATAATAACAGAAATTGGTGGCACAGTTGGAGATATAGAATCTCAGCCTTTTTTAGAAGCTATAAGACAAATAAAAACTGAAAAAGGTTCAGAAAATGTAATGTTTGTTCATGTTACATTAATACCTTTTTTACCAAAGTCTGAGGAATTAAAAACAAAACCAACACAACATAGTTGTAAAGAACTTATGGGAATGGGGATAATTCCAGATTTGATAGTTACAAGAACAAGTTATCCTTTAACACAAGATATAAAAGAAAAAATATCATTGTTTTGTAATATATCTTCAAAAAATGTTATAGAAAATTTAGATGCAGATTCTATATATGATGTACCACTTATGTTTGAAAAACAAAATGTAGCTCAAATAGTTATGAATAAATTAGGGCTTAAAGAAACAAAAAATGATCTTATAGAGTGGCATGACTTATGTAAAAGTAATAAAAAAATAGATGAAACTGTTGAAATAGCATTAGTTGGAAAATATGTTTCGCTACACGATGCGTATATCTCAATATATGAAGCATTAAATCATGCTGGTGTATTTAATGGGGTAAATGTAAAAATTAGATGGGTAGATTCAGAGAAAATAGAAGAGGAGACAGCAGAAAAATTATTAAAAGGAGTAGATGGAGTAATTGTTCCAGGTGGCTTTGGAAATAGAGGAATTGAAGGTATAATTAGTGCAATAAAATATGCTCGTCAAAATGATATACCTTTATTTGGAATATGTCTTGGAATGCAACTTATGGTTATAGAATATTTCAGAAATGTTATAAAAAAAGAGGATGCAAATAGCTTAGAATTTGATGAAAATACTAAAACACCAGTTATAAATATAATGGAAGATCAAGTTAATGTAACTCAAAAAGGAGCTACCATGAGACTTGGAAAGTATCCATGTACATTAGATATTGGAACAAAATCATATGATGCATATAAAGAAAATTTGATTTATGAAAGACATAGACATAGATATGAATTTAATAATGATTATAGAAATATGGCAATAGATAATGGACTTAAAATAGCTGGTGTGTCTCCAGACAATAGACTTGTTGAGATGGTTGAAATAGAAAAAAATAACTGGGCAGTTGGAGTACAATTTCATCCAGAACTTAAATCTAGGCCAAATCGACCACATCCATTATTTAAAGCTTTTGTACATGCAGTTAAAAGTAATAAATATAAATCTAATAAATAAAACTAAACTAAAAAATATATAGTATAGATATAAAGATAGCATTTCAAATTGAAGTTCTATTTTTAAACAGTAATTAAAACAAGAAAAATCTACTTTTAAAAGGTGAAGATTAAAATATTTACAATGTATAAAAAGAAAATTATAATACATGTATCACTAGTGAAATTAAATAAAAAAAGGAGCAAAAAAAATGAGTAATAAACTATTAAAAGTAACAAATGATTATGTATTTAGAAGAATATTTGGAAGTGTTGGTAATGAGGATATAACAAGAGATTTATTAGAGAAAATATTAAATAAAAAATATACAAAGATAGATTTGTCTAAAAATCCAATATTGTTACCCGATGCAATTGAAAATAAGGGGGGAGTATTAGATGTAATAATAAATGCAGAAGAAAAGGAAAATATAAATATAGAAATGCAGGTATTAGAATATGAATATATGGCTGAGAGAATATTGGAATATTGGGCAAAAAAGTATTCTGAAGAATTTAAAAGAGGAAATGATTATTCAGTTGCAAAAAGAACAATATGTATATTAATAACTTGTTTTGACATGAAACAAATAAAGCAAGTAGATAAAATACATAGTAAATGGAATATAAGGGAAGAAGAATATACAAAAATAATATTGACAGATAAACTTGAGTTTCATATAATAAATTTAGAAAAGTTAGAAAAGAGATGTGAAAAAGATCAAGAAAAAGAGTTAATAAATTGGTGTAAATTTATAGCATCTCCACAAACTTTGGAGGAAAAAGTAATGAAAGAAAACAAAAGTATAGAGAAAGCAAAAGAAATATTGGAGAGAATAAGTCAAGATGAAGATGAAAGAGAATTAGCATATAGAAGAGAAAGAGCAATAAGAGATCAAAACGCAGTAAGGGCTTTTGGATATAATAGAGGAAGAGAAGAAGGCAGAGAACAGGGAATAAAAGAAGGCAGGAAAGAAGGCAGAAAAGAAGGTAAAATAGAAGGTAAAATAGAAGGAATAAAAGAAGAAAAAATAGAAATTGCTAAAAAAATGTTAAAAAGAAAAATGAATATAGAGGAAATACAAGATATAACTGGACTTAAAAGAGTAGAAATTGAAAATTTAAATATACAATAAATTATTAAGTAACTCCTTCTATGATAATTAAAAAACATAGAGAGGAGTTATTGGGTTAATTAGGCATATGTGTTGTAAGAGGTTTTTACATTATTTAAATCTTTTGTGGATACATAAAAAATAATCAAAAATATAGTTTGATATTTTTGTATTGAAAATTTAAATAAAATATTGTAATATATAAATATAAATGTATAGGAGGTATAGTTATGGTTCAAGAAAAAAATATTATTGTTTGTATTTTACTATCATTAGTAACATGTGGAATATATGCAATTTATTGGTTTGTATGTTTAACTAATGATGCTGCTAGAGCAGCAAAAGATACAAATTTTAGTGGAGGAATGTCACTATTGTTTACCATTATTACATGTGGTATTTATGGATTTTACTGGTATTACAAAATGGGTAAAACTTTAAAGATAGCAAATGATCAAGCTGGAATAAGTGCTAGTGATAATTCTGTTTTATATTTGTTATTAGGTATTTTTGGACTTGGAATAGTTAATTATTGTATTATGCAAAATGAATTAAATGCTATAGCTAAAAATTCTACAACAGTAGCCTAGTTTATGAAAATAAGAGATATTATAGTTTTAATTGTAATTTTTTTAATATATACAGTTTTAATAATAAGTTTTGATATAGGTATACCATGTGTATTTTATGAAATTACAGGATTATATTGCCCTGGATGTGGGATAACTAGACTTTGTTTATCTTTGTTTGAAGGAGATATATATCAAGCTTTTAGGTATAATCCTATAATTTTTATAGATTTACCAATTTTATTTATATTATTTGTTTTGAATATTTTTTTAAAAAATAATAAAAATATTAAGAAAATTACAGATGTTATAATTATTTTTTTAGCAACAATAACAATTATTTTTGGTGTGATAAGAAATATACCTATATTTAGTTTTTTAGCACCCACACAAATTAGATAGAGTCAGTTTTGATTCTATCTTTTTTTCTTGCAAAAATACATATAATATAGTAAAATATTATATAGTTTTAATTAGGAGATGATAATTTGTTAGATATATTTACAAAAGAAGGATTAATAGCATTCATATATACCTTACCAGCACTTTTAATTTCACTTTCTATACATGAGTATGCTCATGCATGGGTAGCGTATAAACTTGGAGATATTTCACAAAAATTAAGAGGTAGATTAACACTTGACCCTTTCAAACATATTGATCCATTTGGATTTTTATGCATTGCATTATTTGGTGTAGGCTGGGGAAGACCTGTAATGATTGATGATAGAAACTTTAAAGATAGAGCAAAAGGAACTATGCTTACTGCTCTTGCAGGACCTGTTTCTAATATTTTGCTTGCAATATTTTTAACTATTGTATTAAAAATATTACTTGTAACAGGCTTATTAAGTGATAATACAACTAATCAAATAGTTGGGCTTCTTGTTAATATGCTTATGATAACTATACAATTTAATGTTATATTTGGAATATTTAATATGATACCTTTACCACCATTTGATGGCTCAAAAGTATTATTTTACTTTTTACCTCAAAGGTTTAGAGGAATAATGTATACATTAGAAAGATATTCTTTTATTATAATATTAGTTATATTTTGTACTAATATAGCATCATTTGTGATCTCACCAGCATATTCGTTAATACTTAAGTTTTTAAATTTTATATTGGGATTATAGAAAAGAGGAATAAAATGATTTGTTTAGGAATAGAAAGTAGTTGTGATGAAACATCAGTTGCAATAGTAAAAAATGGAAGAGAAGTACTGGCAAATGTAGTGTCAACTCAAATACCAATACATAAAAAATTTGGAGGAGTTGTTCCAGAAATTGCATCAAGAAAACATTTGACTAATATAGCATTTGTTGTTAAAGAGGCTTTGGATAATGCAAATTTAGATTTCAAGGACATAGATTATATAGGAGTAACTCATGGACCAGGATTAATAGGAGCATTGCTTGTTGGAGTAGCATATGCTAAATCTTTAGCATATGCACTAAATATTCCTATTGTCCCTACACATCACATAGAAGGTCATATAGCTGCAAACTATTTAACTTATGAAAATTTAAAGCCACCTTTTATGGCACTTGTTGTTTCTGGTGGACATACTCATTTAATATATGTAAAAGATTATACTGATTTTGAAATAGTTGGAAAAACACGTGATGATGCAGTAGGAGAAGCTTTTGATAAAGTTGCAAGAGTACTTGGACTTCCATATCCAGGTGGACCTGAGGTAAGTAAACTTGCAAGAGATGGAGAATTTACATATAAATTGCCTAAAACTAAGTTTGATAATTATGATTTTAGTTTTAGTGGTATAAAGACAGCAGTTATAAATATTGCACATAAAGAAGAAGAAAAGTTAAAACGAGAAGATTTAGCTTGTTCTTTTGAGGAGACAGTAACTGATGAATTGGTAGATAACTGCTTAAGAGCGATGAAAGATTTAAAAATTAATAAGGTAGTTTTAGCAGGAGGGGTTTCTGCAAATTTAGTTTTAAGGGAAAAACTTTTAAAAGCAAGTAAACAAAGAAATTACGAATGTTTTTTACCAGATTTAAAATATTGTACAGATAATGCAGCTATGATAGCAAGTGCAGCACATTACAATTATATTTGTGGAAAGAGTTTTGATATAAAAGATAAACTAGATTTAAATGCAATCGCTAATTTAAAAATTGGGGAGTAGGTGATGCAATGTCAATATTTGCTATATCTGATCTACACTTATCTTTTGGTGTAGATAAGCCTATGAATATATTTGGAAAAATTTGGGATAATTATGAAGAGATAGTAAAGAAAAATTGGATTACTGCAGTAAAAGAAGAAGATACTGTAATTATTCCTGGAGATATATCGTGGGCTATGACACTTAATGAAAGTGTTAAAGACTTTGAATATATAGATAAATTACCAGGTAAAAAAATTATATTAAGGGGAAATCATGATTATTATTTTTCAACCAAGACAAAAATGAATAACTTTTTTAATGAACATGGATTTAAAAATTTTTATATACTCCACAATAATGCATATGAAGTAGAAGATTATATAATATGTGGAACACGTGGTTGGGGAAAAACAGAAAATAATAATGCTTTGCAAGATGAAAAAATTATAGCAAGAGAAGAAAATAGACTTATAAATTCATTAGAAGAAGGAAAGAAAATACAAGAAGAATTAAGAAAAAATGGTATAGAAAAAGATATAATTGTAGCTTTACATTTTCCACCATTTATATCTAATTTTACTAACATTATGAAAGAATATAATGTTAAAAAGTGTGTATATGGACATTTACATGGATATGGACATATGCTTGTAAAAGAAGGAGTAATTGATGGTATTGAGTATAAAATGGTAGGTTGCGATTATACTGGTTTTAAGTTAGTAAAAATAGGATAAAAAAAGATACAAGTTTTTTCTTGTATCATTTTTTTATGACTTTTTCTAAAAATATTCTTTTTTCAAATCCACCATTTTTTCTCTTTTTTTATTTGATTCATCAATAATATCTTGAAGACTAAATCCGTTATATTTTGCCATAGCAATGATTAATTCTAATTTATCTGCAAGTTCTTCTTTTCTTTCTAAAAGAGAATTTGCATTTTTTACTTCTAGTAATTCCTCATTGTCTTTTTCAAGTAATGCTTGCCAGTATTCATCATCATTTAATATTTTAGTAATAGGTAATTGACCATTATTTTTGATTATTTGTGGAATGTTATCACGTACTAATTTTCCCATAATATCACCTTAAAAAAATAACTCCAAAAAATTGGAGTATTATGGCAGGGGCACTAGGAATCGAACCCAGCTCTGGAGTTTTGGAGACTCTTATTCTACCGATGAACTATGCCCCTATATTAACAATGTTAATTTTAGCATTTTTTTTATTTATTTTCAAGTATTTTTATAAAAAAAGTAATATTATTAAAAAATACATTGAAAATAATATTTTTTCAGAATATAATTGAGTTAATAAAAAGTTTACATTATTTCATAAGGGGGAAACTATATGAGATGTGTTGTAACTGGGGCTACGGGACATATTGGAAATGTTTTGGTAAGAAAATTATATAAAAAGGGATATGAAGTTGTAGCGTTTGTACTTAAAAATGATAATATAGATATATTTAAGGGATTAAATATAGAGTATAAATATGGAGATGTAAATGATATAGAAAGTTTAGAAAATGCATTTTTGGGTGCAGATGTAGTATTTCATTTAGCCGGAATTATAGAAATAGGTAATGGAAACAAATCTAGAATGTATAAAGTAAATGTAGAGGGAACTAAAAATGTGGTAGATGTATGTAAAAAAGTTGGAGTAAAAAAATTAGTTTATACTAGTTCTGTGCATGCTATTAAAGAACAGCCTAAAGGAAAAGTTATTACTGAAACTGATGAGTTTTCAAGTAAGCTTGTAAAAGGAACATATGCAAAAACTAAAGCAGAAGCTACAAAATATGTACTTAAAGCACAAGATGAAAAATTAGATGTAATAGTTACACATCCATCTGGTGTAATTGGTCCATATGAGTATAAACGTTCAAATTTAGGACAGCTTATAATAGATTGCTATTATAAGAAAATGAAAGCTTATCTTGATGGGGGATATAATTTTGTTGATGTAAGAGATGTAGCAGACGGATTAGTACTTGCTTTAGAAAAGGGAAGACCCGGTCAATGTTATATTTTAGCTGGACATTATGTAAGTATAAAAGAACTCATGAAATATGTAGAAGAGATAACTCATGTACCAGCTCCTAAATTTAAAATTGCTAGATGGTTTGCATATGCTACAGGATTTTTATCTGAGATATATTATAAAATAATGAAACAAAAGCCATTATTTACATCATATTCAGTGTATACTACAGGTACTAATAGTAATTTTTCTATACAAAAAGCACAAAAAGAACTTGGATATAATCCTAGACCTATTAAAGAGACTATGGAAGACACAATAAATTGGTTAAAAGAAGAAGGTATTATAAAATAACACGCTTTATTTTAGCGTGTTATTTTTAAATATAATAAATTTTTGTATTAGATAATTTACAATAAATAATACTATTTCTACAAAAATTTTAGATATAACTAAATTAAATGAAAATAGTCTTACAGTAAGTAATTCTAGTAGTGTATAGTTTAGTAAAAGAGTAAATGTAGCAAGAAGATAGTATTGCAGCAATGATTTGAAAATGTTTGCTCTATTTTTAAATACAACATTTCTATTAATAGCAAAATTAAAGGCAGAGCTTATTATTCTTGCTAAAACTACATCTATTAGTAAAGCTAAATCTCTATTTGGCATTTGAGATGTCAGCTTATTAAATATTATTACTAGTAAAAAATCAATAACAAAAGATATAATAGCAGATATAACAAATAGTATTCCAATTAGTAAATCTGAATTTTTTAGTATACATTTATATATTTTAAAAGAATCTTTTACAGCATTAAAGCTTGATGCTTTATTATTATCTATATATACAGTATGTATTTTAATTTCTTTAAAATCTATGTTATTTCTAGCACAATATAATAACATATTTATTTCATATTCATATCTTTGACCTTCAATACTTATAAAGTCTTGCAAATACTTAAAAGGAATTCCTCTAAGACCTGTTTGAGTATCATAGACTTTTTTTCCTGTAGCAGCTTTAAAAACCATTCTAGTTATAGAATTTCCAAGTCTACTTTTAAGAAGCATTTCTTTATTTTGAAGTCTTATACCAAGAACAACACAAGATAAATCATTTTCCATATAATTTGCGATGTTTACTATATCACAAAATAAATGTTGACCATCAGCATCTGCTGTTATTACTCCTTGACATTTAATATTTTCTAAAATATATTTAAATCCTGTTTTTAAAGCTTGTCCTTTTCCCATATTCTTGCTATGTTTCAAAAGTATTACGTTTTTATTAAGTTTTTTAAAAATTTTTTGTGTTTCATTTTTACTTCCATCATTTACAACAACCACTTTAAACTTATTTTTTATAAGTTCATCAGTAAGAGGTATTAGATCTTTTGTTGGGTTATATGCTGGAATTAGTATTACAATATTTTTTTCTTTCATAAACTTATCCTCATTTGTACAAAAATAATATACCACAAAATAGTATATACTTCAAATAAATGATAAAAAAAACTGCAATTTCTACAAAACTTCTTTATTGCTTTTTATGTTATTCAATGATATAATAAATCACTAGTATAAGATATATGAATAAAATATATTAAAGTAGTAATACTTTATTTTAATTATTTTGGAGTGAATAAAATTGAATAGATTTGAGACAACAAGAAGAGTAGGGATACTTGGCATAGTAGGAAATATATTTTTATTAATTATAAAAATAATAGTTGGTATATTTGCAAAGAGCCAATCTATGATTGCAGATGCTGCAAATAGTGCAAGTGATATATTTGCTTCCCTTATGACTTTTATTGGTAATAAAATAGCAAGTGAGCCAAGTGATGAAGATCATAATTTTGGACATGGAAAAGCAGAATATATTTTTTCATTATTCATTAGTATTTCAATGATAGTAGTATCACTTAAAATACTATATGATTCAGCACTTTCAATAATATATAAAAATGAAATTATATTTTCTTGGTGGCTAATAATTGTATGTATAATAACTATAGTAACAAAATTAACTCTTTATTTATATTCTAAGAATGCACTTAAAAAATTTAATAATATTTTACTTGAATCGAACATGAAAGATCACAGAAATGACTGTATTGTAACTAGTTTTACTACCATTTCAATAATTCTTAGTTTGTTTGGTGTGTATTGGGTTGATGGTGTAGTGGGTATAGGAATATCTGTGTGGATTTTTTATACTGGTATGAAAATTTTTATTGAAAGTTACAATGTATTAATGGATAAGTCAATAAATCCACAAATTAAAGAGAAAATATATGCAATTATAGTTAAATTTAATGGAGTAAAAGAAATTATTGGAATGCATACAATTCCTACAGGATATAAATATATTTTGGTGTTGACTATAGGGGTAGATGGAAAAATGGAGACTTTTAAGAGTCATAGTATCGCAGATAAATTACAAAAAGAAATTGAAGATAAATTCGATGTTATAGATAGAGTAATAGTACATGTTGAGCCATTAAAATGACAAAAGAGGAGAGATGATATGTTAAAAAAAGTATTGATAACAATTGGTATTATAATTATTGCATTACTTGTAATTGTATTAATGTTTGGAGTACAGCCACAAATATGGATTAGTAAAGTGATGATAAGTATATTGTTATTTATTTTTGGGATGGTTATCTTTTTGAAATATAAGGATAATTTTAAAGATAAGAAAAAACTAGTTGCAAATATTATACTTGTTCAAGTAGAAGTTGTAATAGTATTTATGATTTTTTTAACTTTAATAAATATTAATGCAAATGTACATGTTTTAGAAAGAAATGGCAAAAAATTTGTCATGAGTGTAGATGTAAATAATGATATTAAAAAATATTTTTTATATATTAATCCTTTTTTCATAAGTAGAGATGCAGCAATAGAAGAATATATGAATAGAAGCTCTACTAATTATTCATATGAGCAGGATATACCAGATGTTATTAAATTTAATAAAAGAGTTTTTCCAGATGAGGTAGATTTATATGGAATAGAGTCAACTAAAAGAATAGTCGAATGTAATGGTCTAAATGCAGATGAGAGAATAGTTGAGTATTTAAAAAGTGAAGATGATATGAATGCATTTGAGGAAAAATATAATTTAACTTTAGATGAATATGATAAAGATTTCTTTATAGACCAGGAAATAATAGCAGTAAGTTATGAAGTGTTAAAGGAAGTTATTCCATTTGTTGCATATGGTGTTGATGAAAACATATATATTTATATTAAAGATGATGAACAAGCTGAAGCTTCTACCACTGCTTTTGCATTTATAATAATGGATAAACAACAAGCACAAAATATTTATATAAAAGATTTTGATTCAATTTTGAAAAATAACTATGTATAAAATAATATATTTGTATATAAGTAATTGTTAGAGATTATAAATATTATAGTAATAGAAAATATAGGAGGTAGAAATGCTAGAATTAAAAAACATAAAGAAAAGCTATAAAACAGCAGATTTTACACAGGTAGCATTAGATAATATAAATTTAGAGTTTAGAAAAAGCGAATTTGTATCAATACTTGGACCTAGTGGAAGTGGAAAAACTACATTACTTAATATAATAGGTGGCCTTGATAGGTATGATAGTGGAGATCTAATTATAAATGGAAAGTCTACAAAAGATTTTAAAGATAGAGATTGGGATGAGTATAGAAATAATTCAGTAGGGTTTATTTTTCAAAGTTATAATTTAATCGGACATATTAATGTTTTAAGTAATGTTGAAATGAGTATGACTTTAAGTGGTGTTGGAAGTAAAGAAAAAAGAAGAAGAGCACTTGAAGTATTAGAAAAAGTTGGGCTTAAAGATCACGCATATAAAAAGCCTAATGAACTTTCTGGTGGACAAATGCAAAGAGTAGCTATTGCAAGAGCTTTAGTGAATAATCCGGACATCATACTTGCAGATGAGCCAACAGGAGCACTTGATAGTAACACATCAATACAGATAATGGAGCTAATAAAAGAAATATCAAAAGATAAACTAGTTATTATGGTTACACATAATCCTGAACTTGCACAAAAATATTCATCAAGAATAATACGACTTTTAGATAGTAAAATAATAGATGATACTATGCCATATAATCCAACAAAAAAAGAAAGAGAAGATGCAAAAAAAGATTCAAAAAAGTCTAGAAAAACTTCTATGAGCTTTTTAACAGCTTTGTCATTAAGTATAAATAATTTAAAGACTAAAAAGGGAAGAACAATACTTACAGCATTTGCAGGAAGTATCGGAATTATAGGGATTGCTACAATTATGTCTTTATCTAATGGTGTTCAAAATTATATTAATAGAACGCAAGAAGAGACTTTGTCATCATATCCTTTAACTATTCAAGAAAACACAATAGATGCATCTGCAATGATTGAGCTTATGATGGGACAAAATGATATTGATACATCAACACAAGAAGAAAATAAAGTATATTCAAATGATATAATGAATGAAGTTATGAGTACAATGTCTTCAAAAATTGAAAAAAATAATTTAAAAAGATTTAAAGAATATTTAGATACTAATAGAGAAAAAATAAATGATAGTCTTACTGCAATAGAATATAATTATGATTTGAATTTAAATATTTACTCTCAAAAAGATGGAAAAACTGTAAAATCAAATCCAAGCACTGTATTTGAAAAGATAGGTATGGATTTTGGTGGAGCTAATGCTATGATGTCTCAGTTTACATCAACAGATGTATTTTTAAAACAATTAGATAATGAGGAGCTTGTACATTCTCAATATAATTTACTTGCTGGAAATTGGCCACAAAATTATAACGAAGTAGTATTACTTGTAGATAAAAATAATCAGGTAAGTGATTATACACTATATAGTTTAGGGCTAAAAGATCAAGATGAATTAGAAGCAAAATATAATAAAATTTTATCTGGTGAAGAGGTAGAAAGCGATGAACAAACATCATATACTTATGATGATATATTAAATTTAGAATTTAAAGTTTTACCACAAACAGATTATTATGAAAAAGAAGGAAATGTGTGGATAGATAAATCAGAAGATGAAGAATATATTGAACAAAAACTAGAAAATGCAGAAACATTAAAAGTTGTAGGTATAATACAAATTAATGAAGAGGCAATAGCTAATACTACATCAGGTGTTATATTATATACAAAAGAACTAGAAGAGCATATAATAGATAAAGTGTCTAACTCGGAAATTGTAAAAGAACAACTTGCAAATGATAAAATAAATGTATTTACAGGTTTAGAATTTAATGAAGAAAGTACATCAAAAGAATTTGATATTAATTCTTTATCTGATGAGCAAAGAGCATATTTAATGAGCTTATCTCAAGAAGAACTTGCACAAGTAATTGCAGCATATTCTGAAAATGCTAATGCAACATATGAAACTACATTAGATAAAATGGGATATGTAAATATAGAAGAGCCTTCAACAATAAATATATATCCAAAAGATTTTGAGGCAAAAGAAAACATTGAAAACTTTATTAGTGAATATAATACTATTGTAGAAAATGAAGGAAATGAATCAGATACAATAAATTATACAGATACGGTAGGACTTATAATGTCATCTGTAACATCTATTGTAAACATAATAAGTTATGTACTTATAGCATTTGTATCAATTTCGCTTGTTGTTTCTTCTATTATGATAGGAATAATTACATATATTTCTGTACTTGAAAGAACAAAAGAAATTGGTATATTAAGAAGTATAGGTGCATCTAAAAAAGATATATCACGTGTATTTAATGCTGAAACATTAATCATAGGCTTTTGTGCTGGCGTTTTAGGAATAGTATGTACATATTTATTAACTTTCCCAGCAAATGCTATATTAAAAGCAGTTGTTAATGTATCAGGACTCGTTCAAGTCCCATGGATACCAGCATTAGTACTAGTTTGTATAAGTATGATACTTACTGTTATATCTGGACTTATTCCATCTAAAATGGCAAGTAAAAAAGATCCTGTAATAGCTTTAAGAACTGAATAAAAAAATAATTTAATTTATATGTAATTAAATTTATATAATTGTAAATAATATAAAAAGAAGCAGTATAAAATACTGTTTCTTTTTATTAAAAAAATGTTACATTTTTGTTAAAACAGTTTATTATTTTTTAAAATATTGGTAATATATAAATGTATAAAGTTATAAGAGGAAAGGATAGTTAGATATGAAAAAAAGTAAAATTAGTTTCTTTATGGTTTTTATGCTAGTATTAATTACTGTGGTTAATAGTGTATCAGCTGTTACTGATGCTGTAATTGATACTACAAGAAAAGGTTCTCTTGAAATAACAGCATTAAATCAAGAAAACTTAAATGTTAATAACAATACGCCAATTGCTGGTGTAACTTATTCATTATATGCAGTAGCTGATACTGTTTTAGATATTGATGCAGCAGAAGAAGCTATTGTAGATGAAGATCCAGTAAATTCATTAACAACTGGGGAAAATGGAAAAGTAAAATTTGAAAATTTAAATTTAGGAAGATATTATGCTAAAGTTACAGCATATCCTACAGCTACTAGTGAAATACCAGAATCATTCTTAGTAGATGTACCTATGGTAAATGAAGATGGAACTGCTTGGATATATGACATAACAGTAATGCCAAAAATTCAAACAGCTTTAGGAAATGTTGAATTAACTAAAACAGATCTAGCAGATGCTCCTATGCAAGGTGTTGAATTTAAAGTACAAGTAAGTACACAAGAAGATGTATGGGTAGACTATGTACCAGAAGGTGCAGATGAGGCTTTAGTTGTTTCAACAAATGCTGAAGGTAAAATTTCTTTAGAAAACTTACCATATTCTGTAAATGAAGAAAGAGCAAAATTTAGACTTATAGAAATGAGTGCTCCAGAAGGATATATTGTAGATAATAAATATCCAGCTGAAATACAAGTACAAGCAAATGGTACTGTTGTTATAACAGATACAAGAACAGGAGAGGCAGCTACTGCAGCTCAACTTGGAGAAATAACTGTAGTAAATGAAAATCCTGGAGTTGTAAAAGAGGTTAAAAAACAAGATGGTACTTTTGGCGATGTAGCAAGTGCTAATATGACAGACACAGTTACATTTAAAGTAACAGTAGATGTACCAACTTATGTAGAAGATTTAACAACTTATACAATAACAGATGATATGCCAGAAGGATTTGTACTTGGTACAATGGAAGTTAAAGGTTTAATTGAACAAGGTGGTGCAGAAGAGACTGTAGCTACTGATGCATATACTAAAACAGATAACTTTACATTAGCTTTTGATACAGAAAAAATAACAAAATATACAACTATAATTATTACATATGATGTAACTTTAGATAAAGATAATGTTGTTATAGGTGAAGCTGGAAATGTAAATAATGTTTCTTTTGAATATACAACAAATGTAGATACAGATGGAACAGAACAAGACACTACAACAGATGAAGATACTACAAAAGTTGTTACTGGTGGTATCCAAATTAAAAAAGTAGATACACAAGGTACAGTTTTACAAGGTGCTAAATTTAAAATAGCTACATCAGAAACAAATGCTAAAAATGGAACATTCTTATCAGATGAAAATGGTATAATTGAAGTTACTACTGGTGCTGATGGAATGGCTACAATAGAAGGATTAGCATACAATGATGATGAAACAGCAAGAGATTATTGGTTAGTTGAAACGCAAGCACCAACTTATGAGGAAAATGGAGAAACAAAAGCTTATACTTTACTTGGTGAACCATTAAAAGTTGCAGTTGATGGAGATTCTCATACCGTTGCAGTAGAAGTTGTAAATAGAAAACCATTCTCATTACCACTTACTGGTGGAATTGGAACAGTATTATTTACAGCAGTTGGTATAGCAATAATTGTTATAGCTAAACGTATCAAAAAAGATGAAGTAAAAGAATAATAATAAATTTTATACAAAGAATAACTAGTATGGACTGGTTATTCTTTTTTTTATGTTGTATAATAGCATTAGGTGTTATTATGAACAAGAAAATTTTAAAAATAATTTTATATATTATAGGTTTTTTATGTATAGCGTATCCTATAACTTCTAAATATATTTCATATAGAAATCAAACAACAACAATATATGATTATAAAGAACAAGTAGCAAAAAATAATGAAGAATACTATGAAGATTTTTATGAAAAAGCACAAAATTTTAATGATAATCTTGCTACAGATTCAAGAGTTATAGATGTAACAGAGGCAGATCAAGAGACAACGAGTACACATAGATATAACTTTTTAAAAGTTGGAGAGATGATAGGTTATATTTTTATTCCTAAAATTAATGTTGAACTTCCAATATATGAGGGAGTAGATAATAACAATTTATTAAGAGGTGTAGCACATTTAGAAAACACATCACTTCCAAATGGAGAGATAAATACTCATAGTGTACTTGCAGGTCATACTGGAATATCTCAAGCAGAGATTTTTGATAATATAGATAGATTAGAGATAGGTGATACATTTAACATTACTTTTTTAGAAAAAGAAGATGAATATAAAGTTATAAGTAAAGATATAGTAGTACCAGATGATACTAGTAACTTAAAAATAGAGGATGGAAAATGTTTAGTAACACTTGTAACATGTACACCTAAGACTGTAAATTCACATAGACTATTAATTACAGGTGAAAAGATAGAAAAACAAGAGCAAGTGCAAGAAGAATTAGAGCCTCAAGTAGTAGAAGATACAAGTATTAGTGAGATGGATATATTTATTAACTTTATAAAAAATAATATATATATACCAATTATATTAATAATAATGGTATTATTGTTAATATTTGTTATAATAAGAAATAGGAAAAAGGAAAGAGAATAGAGGGGGATAAGATGAAAAAAATAGGAGTAAAAATATTATTTGTTATAGGTCTTCTCATTTTTCTATTTCCATTTGTAATGAGAACGATATCGTATTTTAATCAAACAACAGCTATATATAATTATAAAAGTACAACTAAAAATTTATCTGAAGAGGAGTTAAATGAACAAAAAAATCATTATAATAAATATAATGAGGAGCTTGCAGATGAAAATCCTATTGTTGAAATGGGAGAGAATGATTTTAACGTTGATGAAAGTCAAAGCACATATGATTTTTTAAATAGTGATGACGCAATAGGTTCACTTATTATTCCTAGCATTAATGTTAATTTACCAATATTTGATGGAGTAACAAATCTAAATTTGCAAAAGGGAATAGCACATCTAGATAATACCTCATATCCTACAGGAGAAAAAAGTACACACTGTGTACTTGCTGGACATAGTGGACTATCAAGAGCAAAAATTTTAGATGATTTAGATAAAGTACAAATTGGTGACTATTTTCAAATAGATTATTTAAATACAACACATAACTATGTAGTAGTAGATATTCAAATAGTTTTACCAGAAGAAACAGAAAGCTTAAGAATTAAACAAGATGATACATTGGTAACACTTGTAACATGTACACCTAAAAATATAAATAGTCATAGACTTCTTGTTACAGGAAGGCTTACAGATATAATACCACAAGAGGAAACTCTAAGCACATGGGATTATATAGTTCAGTTTATAAAATTAAATTATATATATATTATTTTATTTATTATATTTGTAATATGCTTAATAATATTTTTAAAAGAGAGAAAAAAAGGCAAAAAAGTAAAAGATAATAAAATACAAGAAAATGAAAAGAATGAAGATATAAATAGTAAAGAAAATAATATAAATAAAGAGTAAAAATAATGAGAAAACTACCTATTAAGGTAGTTTTTTTTTCTATTACAAAAATATTACAAATATTGAGGAATTTTATCATTAATGATAAAATTATCATGAAAAATTATATTTAATTTAGAGGAGAAATATATGAGAGTGGACCTAAGTATTTTTAAAGAAAACAAAAAGAATATAATATTTGTATTAACAATGTTGGTATTAACAGTATTTATTATAAATAGAAATGATATAATATATAATTTTAATAATTTAAAAGATGAAAATGCAATGGAGACAAATTATGATACTGTAACAGATTTTACAAAAGCAAGATGGACAGAAATACAAAATAATATATTTGGTGAAGGGGTTGCATCATCTGTAACAGATACTAAATTATCTACAGCAAATGTAATTAATGGAAATTCATATTTTAATTGGGTAGATACAAGCAATCTTAATATTGTTCCTTGGAATGGAACTTCTAATAAAGAAGATGGTACTCGTATTACAGATAGTGATTTTTATAATGAAAATGGTGTTTTGCCAACAGAAGAATATAACTATTCAACAGAGGTTGACGGTGGATATACAGATACTAAAAATGTTACATATAATGTGTATAATGTTGATACAGCAGAAAAACTTTTTTATTTAATTAGTACTAAATGTTCAGGAAAAACAGAAAATATAAAAATAAATATTACAAATGATATAGATATGGGTGGCGTATCTAATAGAGTTTTATCTAAATATAATGTAAATAATAAAAATTATAATGTATATATAGAAGGAAATAATCATACTATATATAATTTAAATGCAACAGCTGGTCTTTTTGGAACAGTAAGCAGTGGATTAATTGTAAAAAATTTAAATTTTGAATCTGTAAAATTAGTTGGAAGCGGTGCATGTGGAGTATTAGGAACAATAAGTAATACATATTATGGATTATTTTTAGATAATGTAAATATTGATGGTGCATTTGTACAAACTTCTTCTGGTAATACTGCAGTATTAACAGGAACAGTATATGCAAGTAATGCATATATAAAAGATTGTAGTGTTAAAAATGCGTATACAAGAGGTACAGGACATATAGGAGGTTTTGTATCTATATCATGTTCAGGTCTTGATAGTGCAGTTAAATATGATGCTATAATTCCAAGTGAACCAGAAGCAACTTTTGGAAATACTTCGACTATAGCTGGTTCAAACGTTAGATATCCAATTATAATTGAAAATTCATATTCTATAGATTCAGAAATTTTTTCTACTTCAGGTCACTCTGGTGGATTTATGTCTTGTGATGGTGGAGGGATAATAGTAAGAAATTGCTTTACAAATAACTCTATGTATGGTGAGTCGCAAACTGGTGGATTTATAGGGTCACAAATAAGTTGTAGAGAAAGTGAAGGAAGTTCGCATGGAAATCAAACAGATGATGCAGGAGTTTCTAATATATCAGCATATTTTGAAAATTGTTATTCTTCAGGGGTAGTTGAAGGAAAAAGAGAAATTGGTGGATTTGTTGGAAATGATGCTCAAATTAATAGAGGAGAAATAGGTGGAGCTGCAATATTTAAGAATTGTTATTCTACAACAATGACAGGTATGGACTATTCAGGAACATATGTAGGAGGTTTTGTTGGAATCGCAAATAATATAACACCAAATATAACTATAGATGGATATGGCACTTTCACAGGATCATTATATATAAATTGCTACTCTGCAGGTGAGGTTGGAAATATAGATACAATAACTGACATAGATAAAGCTAAAAATAATAAAATAGGTGGATTTATGGGAGGATATAATACAAATACAGCATCTATTTCTAATATATATAACTGTTTTTATGACATGCAAACAACTGCAATGAGAGAGGTTGCTGTTGGAATGCAGGGTAATGGAGAAGAAGCATGTCAACTTAATGGAGTAACAGGAGTATATACCCAAGAATCTACTATAAAAGGAGTAAAAGGATTAATAAATGTAGATATGCAAGATGGAAGTGCGTGGGTATATAAAGAAGGATATTATCCACAGCTTAGAGTATTTACAGATAATGCGCAAGATTATTTTACAAATAGCGAGCTTGTACAAAGTTATTCAACGGCATCAACTGCAACAGTATTTTTAAACCATTGGGATGAGATAATGACACAAGATGGTCAAATACAAGAAGGAAAAGATGCAAAAGAAATATATGATACAATAAGGGATATAACATCAACATTTGAATTTACAAGTAATGAGAATTCAAGTTCTTCAGGTTATGATCTAACTTGGCAAGTAGATAGTGAAACTAATGCAACAAAAGGATATGTAGAAGAATTAAAAATAACACAAGAAGATGGAGCTGTAAAAACAGTACCAGTGTTATCTATACAAAATCCAGTAAAAAATAGAGGAGAAGGAGCAAACTTTGGACTTGATTCAAAAGATGTATATAGTTGTTATGATTTTGCACCAGGAAAATCTTGGGTAAAAATAACTGTAGAAAACACACTTGGAAATAATGTGGTAGGAACAAGAAAATTAAGATTATTACCAACTGCATATATAGATGCAGGAGAGTATGCAGAAATAACTTTGGTAACAGATAATACAGATGAGGGAAGAGTAATAGAAAATAATATAGAGATAAATGGAGAGAAAATAGACGAAACTACATATAAACATGCACAAGATACAATGTATGTAATAACAGACTCAGAAAATCTTGGAGATAATAAAATAATATATCCTGGACAAATAGTAACAAAAGATCCAAATACAATAAATTTATTTGCATTATGGAATAGATATCCAGATGATGAGAATGCAAGTAGTGTAACAACTAAAAAATTTGATGAAATGTATGATCAAGCTTTAATAGGAAATTCAAAAGATACAGGACTTGCAAAAGTAGAGGTATATAGTTTAGGAATAGCATATAGAGAAGTAGAAGAAGGTGTAGAAGTACCAGTAATAAATTATGACGAAAAGGAAAGAATAACAGCAGATGCTCTAAATGATGCAAAATGGAGGGGAGAAGAACTTTTTGATGTAGATGATGCAGGCTGGTATGAGCTAAAATACTACTGGAGATTAAATGATGGAAGATATTTAACAGATAGTAAAATAGTAGTAATAAAGGGAAATGAAGTATCAGCAACTTTAAATAATAACATAGTAAAGGCAGATAAAGATTATAATGAGGGTACATTACAAATAACACCAGATATAAAACAAGCAACAGAAAATATATCAGATTTAAATACAAATTATACAAAAGAAGAAGAGGATAAAAGAGGAGTAGAGACAACAATAAGTAGTAATGGAACAGTAGAAAAAGTAATAAAAATAAGAGAGTTTGTAGATGATCAGCTTGTAGCAGGATGGAGAAATGATGAAGGCTATGAAATAAAAGAACTAAGAGTAGAAGTAAGTAAAGATGGAGCTGCATGGGCAACATTACCACTAGACTTAAATAATACAAATGAGGCAGAATATACATATTTAAACCAAAACTGGCAAGTAAAACAGTATACAGATACAAAAGAATATTATATTGATCCTACAGGAGATCCTATAGAAATAACTTTAAGAGCAAGACATGTAGAAGATGAAGAAAATGATTATATAATATTTAACTTTTTTGTAGACAATAAAGAAAGTACAGATATAGTAACAAATAGTAATATAAGAGTAACAGCAACTTTTGTACCTGTAGAAGAAGTTACTGTTACAAAAGAATGGTTAGATAATAATAATATATTAGGATTAAGACCACAAAATGTTACATTAAAACTTATAGGTAATGATGGTAGCGAATATACAGGAGTAGTAGATAGTGATAGTGAGTGGAAAACAAATATAAAAATACCAACATACGATTTAAATGGAAATGAAATTACATATACAATAGATGAAGAAAATGTACCAGAAAAATATGAAAAGAAAGTAGACAATGAAAATAAAAAAGTAATTAATGAATTAATAAAATATAATATAACAACACAAGTAGAAGGTGTAGGTGGTACAATAAGTGGTCAAGACGAACAAATATATGAGGAAGTAGTAATAGGTGGAACAAATCAAAAAGATATAGTAATAACACCACAACAGGGATATGAGATATTAAGCATAAAAATAAATGGAGTAGAACAACAATTACCAGAATATTCACTAAGAGACGATCCATATGTATTAGAAAATATTACTAATATAACAGAGAATAAAAATATAGTTGTAACATTTAGAGAAAATACAATGGATATTAATGTTACAAAAATATGGAATGATAGTGGTAGTAACCAACAAGAAACAAGACCAGAAAAAATAAGAATAGTACTTAAAAATGGGCAGACAACACAATATAGTCAAGAAGTTGATACAACTACGCAAAATAGTCAAACTATATTATTTGAAAATGTTAGGAAGTATGATGATAATGGAAATCCAATAGTATATATAGTAGATGAAGAAGAGATAAATGCAGGGGATTTATATTTTTATACAAAAAGTATAAATAATGATACATATACAATAACAAATACTTTTACAGTGCCAGAAGATAGAACAAGTGTAACTGTAACTAAAATTTGGGATGATAATAATAATATAGCTCAAAAAAGACCACAGTCTATACTTGTAGAGCTAAAAGATGAAACAGGAGCAAATGTAGGAACTCAAACATTAAGTAGTACAAATAACTGGACTTATACTTTTGAAAATTTAAGAAAATATAATGATAGAGGAGAAGAAATAAAATATACAATAGATGAGAAAGAAGTAAATGAAGGGGATCTATATTTCTATTCAAAAAGTATAGATAACGATATATATACAATAACAAATACATTTACAGTACCAGAAGAAAAAATAAGTATAAAAGCAAATAAAATATGGAATGATAATGATAATTCTGCAAGAAAAAGACCACAAAGTGTAATAATAGACATAAAAGATGGAGATTTAGTTGTTCAAAGTAAACAGGTAACTAGTGCAACTAATTGGAGTTGTGAATTTATAGAACTAGCAAAATATGATGAGCTTGGAAATGAAATTGTATATACAATAGATGAAAGAGAAGTAAACACAGATGATTTAAAATTTTATGAAAAGCAAGTAGATAATAGAACATATACAATAACAAATACTTTTAGGGTACCAGATGAAACAACAAATATTCAAGTTACAAAGGTATGGGAAGATAATAATAATGTAGCTCAAAAAAGACCTCAGAGTATAGAGATAAAAATAAAGAATGGGCAAGAAATAGTAAGAACTCAACCAGTAACAGGTACTTCAAATGTATGGATTGCACAAATAGATGGACTTCCAATGTATGATGAAAAAGGAGATACAATAAGATATACAATAGACGAAACTAGTATAGATTTTTATGAAAAACAGGTAAACGGATATACAATAACAAATACGTTTAATGTGCCAGAAGATAAAGTAAATATGCAAATAACAAAAATATGGGAAGATAATAGTAATGAAAATGGAGTAAGACCAGAAAATATAACATTAATAATAAAAGAAGGAGTAAATGAAATAAAAAGAGAAGAAGTAGCAGTAGAACAAGATGAACAAGTATATTTAGTAGAAGGACTAGATAAATATGATGAGTATGGAAATGAAAAAGAATATACAGCAGATGAAGAAGTAGTAGAAGGATATGATAAAAAAGTAGAAGGAAATACAATAACAAATAGTATAAAAAAATATAATATAACAACAGAAGTAGTAGGTGTTGGAGGAACAATAAGTGGTCAAAATGATACAGTATATGAGGAAGTATCGTATGGAGGAGAAAATAAAAAAGAAGTAGTAATAACACCAGAAGAAGGATATAAAATATCAAGTATAAAAATAAATGGAGAAGAGATAGAGTTTATCCAAAGTGGAGAAGAATATGTACTAGAGAAATTTGTAGATGTAAGGGAAGATAAACATATAGAAGTAGAATTTGAAAAAGAAGCAACAAGTGTAGTAGTAAAACATGTAGATGAAGAAGGAAATAATTTAGTAGAGCCAGAGACAATAGAAGGAAAAGTAGGAGATGAGTATGAAACCAAAGCAAAAGAATTTGAAGAATATGAAGTAAAAGAAGTAATAGGAAATGAGACAGGAGAAATGACAGTAGAGCAAATAACAGTAACATATGTATATAAAAAGGTAGAAGGAAGTATAGAGATAACAAAGGTAGATAAAAAAGACAATAGTAAGTTGATAGAAGGAGCAACATTTAGAGTAGAAAAGCTAAATGAAAATGGAGAAGTAGATGAAGAATTTTCATATCAAGAATTAACAACAAATAAAGATGGAAAAGTAAAATTTGAAGGATTAGAAGTAGGAAAATATAGAGTAACAGAGACAAGAGCACCACAAGGATATGAACTATCGAAAGAGTCAATAGAAATAGAAATAACAAAAGAAAATAGAGATATAAGACTTACAGCAGAAAATGAATTAAAACTAGTATTACCAGAAACAGGTGGTGTAAATAATAATATAATATTTATAATGTCTGGACTTGTAATAATAGTAGTAGCAATAATATTAAATAGAAGAAATAAAGTAATAAAAATAAAAAAATAGCAAATATTAATAAAGAGATAATAGACATTGAAGGTTTGTTATCTCTTTTTTTATAATAAAATAAAAGTGAAAAACATTGAAAAAAGTTACGAAAATAATATACAATATATTTATTAGAGGTGTTATATGAAAAAAGTAAAAATTACATTAATAATATTAATAATGTTTCTTTTTATATTTAATATAGATAAAATAAATGCAGCAAGTGATCAAGGAAATTTTGCCAAAATATCATCTTCAGTTGTAACGCAAGTAAAGACAGGAACAGGGCCTTTTGATGCAAATGATGAGCCAGGAAATGATTCAAGTGAAAATAATGATATAGTACGTTCATTTGATCAAGTAACATGGACAATAGAAAACACAATGGTATTAAAAGATAGTACAACTGAAAGTATAAATGGTGGAATTATTCATATAGAAGCAGAATTGCCTCAAGAATATGCAAATTTAATGAGATGGGATTTAAATTCCATGGGTTGGACAGAAGGTACAGGTACAGTCTCATCTGATGGTATAAAATTTAGTGCTTCATATCAAATGAATGAGGATAATGTAACAGTTCCAGGAAAACAAACATTAATATTGGTGTTGAAAGTAGATGGTGCTCTTAATGGTACTAAAATAACTCCTAAGGTTACTGTATGGATAGAAGGAAATGAAGATAATGAAAAAGTAGAAGTTAAAAATTTTAATACAGTAACTGTTAGTGCAGCGCCAAAATATAATATAAAACTTGCAAGAAATACTGGATTATATAAGGAGATTGAAATAGAAGAAAATGGAGTAAAACAAAGAGGAAGACTTTATGGATATGCAATAGGATATCAATTATATAATGAAACATCTAGTAAGGGATTAAAAGGAATTGAATATCCAACAGGTGATATTGATCTTACAGTAGATTTAAAACTTGAAAAAACTAAAATAGGTAATTCAAGTGATGTAGAAGATATAACTTTATCATCTACACCTATGTTATATAATTATAAACTAAATAATACAGCAGATAAAGGAATTATTCCTAATAGAAATATGAGCGTTACACGTCATGCTGGCTATTATGGTTCTTTTCCATGGTCTAATAGAAGTGCTAATGCCTCAACAAATACTTTAGAAAGATATTGTTATGATTCCGGCAATATAAATATTACTCAGGAAGCTAATAAGTTAAATTTAAAATTGTCAGATTATAAGTTTGATGGTAAATTTCCTTTAAAAAATGGTTTTGCAGAAGCTAATCAAGCATATGATAACTATACAAGTAATATAGGTTTCTTTAGTACAATATATTTTCAAGTTTTTGTACCATATACAGATGAAAGTACAGAAGCTGGATACAATTATTACTTAACAGTTTCAGATGAAAGTTTTAGTGCTACTTCTTTAAGTGGTCAAAAAGTAACAAAACAAATGGTTACTAATGATGATTCTGATAGATTACAACATTACTACTATAGAGAAGGTTCTTTTGCAAGATATCATTGGTTACAAACAAGTTTTTCAAATACAACAGGATTATATTCGTATTATACAAGAGGAGATGCAAAAGCAACTATTGGACAAAAATTTGTAAGCAGATTAGATTTTGCTTCTGGAACTAATAATGATATTTCTAGTGATGTATATGATGCAAATGCACTTTTAAAATTTGATGGAAGTGTACTTGATGTAACTGAAATTGATGGTATAACGTGGAGAGAAAGGCCAGGAAATGCAACTAATACTGTAAATAGTAATGATATGCAATTTAAAATGTTATATGCTGCAAAACCAGATGGGACTAATTGGAGTTCAGATGAAGAGATGGGGCAGGCAGAAGAAGAAGATTTATTGTTTTTTGACAGTATAGAACAATTAAAGGCACAACTTGGAGATAATGCTATATGCGTTGGAGTATTATATGAATCAATAAGTGGTAGTTTTGGATATAGTTCCGGATGTACGTTGGAATTAGCTTTGCAAGTGAATGAAAATGCAAAAATTGGTGACGTATATCAATTCGTATCAGTAATAAGACTATATTTTGAAGATAATAAACTTGACAGAACTACTCAAACTAGATCTAATCCTGATGCAGTATTTCCAGATGAAGATGTACAAATGAAAAGTAATTATGTTAAAACAAAATATGATGATAGTGGAAATATTATGACAGGTACTCATAGTGGCGGATATGCTCAAGGACAATCTTTGCTTATCGTTGGAGGTAATGTTTCAATATTAAAAGAAGTTAATGATAAAACTGATTCAGGTTCAACTAAGGTAAACTACGATTTAGGAAGAAATGAATATGAAGTAGAATATAAATTAACACCTAAATTAACTAAAATACAAACAACATCTGGAGAGATACAGGATGTTACAGTTACTGTACAAGATACTTTACCCGAAGGACTTACATATGTTCAAAATAGTTCAAGTTATGGTGAACCTGAGATCACCAATAATGGTAATGGAACAACTACTTTAACATGGCAAATATATAATTGTCAGACGAATAAAGATATTGAGCCTATAATATTTAAGGCAAAGATAGATGAAGAAAGTACAAATGGTACACTGTATACAAATACTGTACTTGTATCTGCAGATAAAATAGGACCGTCTTTACCTACTACAAGAACAGCCACTGTAGATATTCAAGTAACAAACTTATCTGCACATAGATTATATAAAACTATAAGTACGCCAGTAATAGAAAAAAATGGAGAAATACATTTTAGAGTAGTATATAAAAACAATACAGATGGAGTAATACCGGATTTTCAGATGTTAGATATTTTACCATATAACGGGGATAGTAGAGGAACAAATTATACTGGAGACTATACATTAGATAGACTTGTTGTAACACAAACAAATGAAGCAGGAGATAAAATTTCAAATGATAACTTACAAATACTATATACAAATGATGGGAGTGTAAGAAATGGAATAACAAGTAAAGATGAAAATTTAGGTCAAGGATGGAATAGTATAAATAGTGAGACAATAAAACAAAAAGCAACAGCATATGTAGTAAAAGGAGAGATAGGAGCTCAAGGAAGTGTAACAGTAGATATATATTTAAAGACAAATGGAAATAAAGGATTAGATAAGTATGTAAATAGTGCAACAGCCCAAGTATATAAAGAAACAGAAGAAATGGTAACAAGTAATGTAGTGTCACAAGTGGTGGAAAGAAAAATAGAAGGAATAGCATGGGAAGATAGTAATAGAAATGGAGTAAAAGATGAAGGAGAGCAAGTATTAAGTAATGTAGAGATAAATTTAACGGATGAGTTAGGACAGCAAGTAACAGATGTAAATGGAAATAAAGTAACAAGTATCAAAACAGATGAAAATGGATATTATAAATTTGAAAATTTACCAAAAGGAGAATACTACGTACAAGTAAAAATACCAAATGAAAAGTATGAATTAACAGAAAAACAAGTAGGAAC
>CALXEQ010000001.1 GCA_944387375.1 uncultured Clostridia bacterium | reverse complement strand
TTTTCATATTTTTCAATTAATATTCCATGTATATAAGTTGACAGTATAGACACTATCATTAAAATAACATATTTAGGTTCTCCTATAAAATAAAAGATTAGAGATGATATAAATAATACCAAGTTTTTTACTTTATTTGGCACTATATAATATATTATTAAGACAATAGGTAAAAAATAAAATAAAAATGTTAAACTTGAAAATACCATAAATTCCTCCTATAATAACTTTTTCCTTTTAAAAAACATAATACAAGATATAACAATCAATATAGATATTACAAATACTCCTAAATAACCATACTTCCATGAAAGCTCTGGCATATATTTAAAATTCATACCATACCATCCTGTTATTAAAGTAAGTGGTAAAAACAGTGTAGTTACTACAGTAAATACTCTCATAATATTGTTTTGACTATAATCAAGCGTTGCTCTATACAAATCTTGTATATGAGTAGTTTCATCTATTAAATATTCTACATCTGCCACAAGTCTATCAATTCTTGACTCAAAAATACTTAAATATTTAAAATTTTCTTCGTCTAATATATCATTGTCATTTTCCATTAACATATCCACAAATCTAATTATTGATTTATAATATTTAAAATATAACGATAAAGATTTTTTTAACTTAAATATATCCTTATTTGTATTTTTACTTGTCTTGCCTTTTATAATCATATCTTCTATTTTTATCATATTATCTTCGCATTTTTCAAGTAATCCCACACTGCCATCTATAATACGATTCAATATATACGAAATAAACTTTTCTAATGTAATCTTGTTATTAGCTTTTTTTATTGCATCATTTATAATTATTGATATATTTTCTAAACCATTATCTAAAACAACAATTATGAAAATATTTCTTCTTATATAAAAAGCTAATCTGTTTATTTTTTTAGATTGATCATTTATTATATTTAATGTAGCAAAACTAAAATCTTCATATACTTCATACTTTGCTCTAGTTTTTTCACTTAAATTACATAACTTTAAGTCTTCTTCTTTAAATCCTAATTGATTATAATTTTTACTTAATTCTTCTAAATTTAATATTGCAATATTTATGCCATGACTTTTTATATTTGAAATTGATATTTCACTTAAAGTTCCATTTTCTATCTTATAATACAAATAAATCACCTCGCAAAAAATATGAGTCTAAACGTAAAATACATAAAGACTCATTTAATTTTAATTTACTTTTACCTTCTCTTTTTTAGTAGTAGTTTTTTTAACTACTTTCTTTTTTACATCTTCTACTTTAGGTGTATCTTTTCTTGCTGCTACTTTTTTAGTAGTACTTTTCGATGTAGTCTTTTTAGTGTCTGTTTTGGCTGTTGTCTTTTTCTTTACATTATCTTGCTTTTTTTCTTCTTTTACTTCACTACTATTTGTTTTATCAAGTTCAATCAATCTATTATATATATTAGCAATTTCCTCATCTGATGTCATAGCATAATCATTTTGAAGTAATGCTTTTGCTTGTTCAATCAAGCCATTACTTATAAGATCTGACGCTATTTCTCGCTCTGCTTTAATTATTTTATTATTTGCACCTATTAATACATCATTATCTTCTGCAAGATTTAATATATCATCTGCACTCATTTCTTTTAAGCTAGGATCTAATTGCTCAAATGCCTCAATAAGTTTAGCTACATTTTCATTAATAAAATAACTATAACTTAACCTATACATAGCATAAGCAGATTTAGGATCTTTTAATTCATTAAATACATATCCATATTTATTATAACAATCTGCTATATCCTGTGGAGTATATGAAATCATTTGTAATAATTTTACATTTTCTAAATATTTCACTATTTCTTTTTTAGATAAATATATATCAAGTTTTCTCTCTCTTGCCTCTCTACTTAAAAAATTCCAATATATTGCTCTATCAAGAGCATTCATTGCCTCTGTTTTTCTTTTCTTTTTAAGTAATAGATCGGAATAAATTATGTAAATTGTATCATTTGCATAAGGAGTTTGTTCAACTTGCTTTTCTCCAGCAAATATTTTTGTAAATAAGACTTTCTCAAGCTCTGATTTGAAGCTACAATATAAAATATTATCATCACTTTTAGTAAGAGATTCTATTTTTGGAATTATTTCCTCTATACTTTTTATAGCTTCCTCATCACTTTCATTATCTAAATGATCAAATAATTCATCAATCATTTTATCTATCTCTTGTTCTTCTTTAGTTTTTTCTTCAATTTCCTCTGTATTATTTTCATCTTCTACTTTAATTTCATTGTTTTTATTTTCAATTTCTTGTACTACTATATTTATAGCTTCGATTGTTGCTTTAGCATCTTCTATTATTTTGTTTTCTTCATCATATAAAGAATTTAAAAATTCTACATCTTTTTTATAATTACCTGTCAAATTTTTTTTAATTACTTGAATTTTCTCTTCCATACTAATTACCAACACTCTTTCACAAATATATTATATTTTGATTTTATCACATAGAAAAATAAAAAGAAATATTTTAATAAAAATATTTCTCCTTTTTTATAGATATATTACATTTGTATTAATTTTATATTTCTAACTTAGTAGATATAAGACTTGCAACAAATTTTAGTAATTCATATTCTTTATCTTTTACTGTCTTTTCTATTTCATCGGTAAATAATACTATAGAGCCAATGCTTTTAGAATCTACTATTAAAGGAATTATTATTTTAGGATTTAAGTTCTCATCTGTTCTTAATATTTTTATATCACTTGCTAAATTTACATTGTATATCATTCTTTTTTCAATTATATCAATTAATTTATCAGATATTTCTTCTCCAACAAATAATGATGTGTTCTTTCCTTTACAAACAGTAACTTTATCTTTATCTGTAAACATTACTTTAAATCCAGTTTCTTTATTTAAAATACTGGCATAGAGTGCACATTCTTTTTTTAAATCTTTCATAGTTGAATATTTTTTAAGTAAGATTGTTTCTTCACTATCTAAAAAAATTTCCAATTCATCATTTTCCCTTATTTTTAGCTTTCTTCTTATTTCCTTAGGAAGAACTATTCTTCCTAAATTATCTATTTTTTTTATTATTCCTGTAGAATACATATCATCACCTCAAACACTAATCTTATTGTTTGAGAAAATTAAGAAAAATATACTAATTAAAATTACTTATTTTTATTTTCATATAATAAATTAATAAGCTTTTCTTCAAGTCCTGTTTTTCTATTTTTTGAATCTAAATTATCTACCATATAATTTACTACATTTCTATTACCAACTATTACAAGCATTTTTTTAGCTCTTGTCATAGCAGTATATAATAAGTTTCTTGTTAATAATTTTTTATATCCAGTAAATATTGGCAAAATAACGTAGTCAAATTCACTACCTTGTGACTTATGAATGGTAATTGCATATGAATGTTCTAATTGCTCAAGCTCGTCAAATTCATAAACAACCAATCTATTATCATCAAATTCTACATATAACTTTTCTTCTTTTTTATCTATGTTCCTAATATACCCTATATCTCCATTATATATTCCTTCAAAAAATTTTCCTTCAATAGAATATTTTTTATCATAATTATTTACTATCTGCATCACTTTATCTCCATCTCTGAAAATTTTTGATGCATATTCTATCTGGTTTTTATCTATACTTTCTGGATTAAGTATATTTTGAATTTTTTCATTTAATTCAATAGTTCCAAGTTCTGTCTTTTTCATTGGAGTAAGTATTTGTAAATCTTTTAATACATCTAACTTTGCAAATGTTTTAAGCCTATGTGCTATCAAAGACTCTATTTGATCTATTGTTTCTTCTACAGATGTGGTAGAAATAAAGAATAAATCTGTATCTTTATTTCTAAATTCTGGATATAATCCATCATTTACTCTGTGAGCATTAACTATAATATCACTTTTGGCACTCTGTCTATAAATTTGTTTAAGCTCTACTGTAGGTACTACATCAGATGCAATTATATCTTTTAGTATACTTCCGGGTCCTACAGATGGAAGCTGATTTACATCTCCTACTATAATTAGCTGTGTTGTAGGTTTTATTCCCTTAACTAAATTATTCATCATCATAAGATCTATCATAGATGCTTCATCAATAATTACTACATCATCTTCTACTTGCTTTACTTTATACTCATAAAACATATCTATATCACTATCATCTACTTTAGATATCTCAAGTAGTCTATGTAAAGTTTTTGCTTCTTTACCTGTTGTCTGTGTAATACGCTTTGCAGCTCTTCCAGTTGGCGCACATAAAACATAATTTTTCTTTTTTTCTTCTAAAATATCTATTATACATTTTATTATTGTTGTTTTACCAGTACCAGGCCCACCCGTTACAATAGATATCATGTTATTTAAACATGTATCTACTGCTTTTTTTTGTTCATCAGATAAAATTATATCTGTATTTTTACACACTTTATTTATTAACTTTTCTGTATCTGTCTTTTCTACATTAAATCTTGTATGTTCAATCACACTTTTGGCAATATTTTCTTCTGCTAAATACATACTTTGTCTAAAAACATATTCTTGCATATTAATCTTTTCAACAAATAGCTTTTCAGACAATACAAGTCTTGTTATAGCTTGTGATATATCTGCGTCATCCACTTTTAAAAGTTCAACACAATAATTTAATAAATTTTCTTTTTCAACACATGTATGACCAAATTCTGTTATTTTGTTAATAGCATAGATTATTCCATTATCTAATCTATCTGGATTATTTAAAGCAATTCCAGTTTTTATTCCTATTTCATCTATCACCTTAAAATCTAATGACTTTACAAATCCAAGTAAGCTATATGGATTTTCCTTTATAATGTCTATTGTATCCTTTCCTACCGCCTGATATATTCTATTTGCGATAACTGTAGATATTTGAAACTGACTTAAATATTCTATAGTATTCCATTTTTCCCATTCCGTATTAAAAAATTCATTAAGTCTTTCTATTTTTTCTGCGTTAAGTCCTTTTATTCCATATAATCTATCCATAGAAAATCTAATTATATTTACAGTATCTTCTCCAAACTCATCAACTATATTTTTAGCAGTTTTTTTACCAACACCTGCAATATTATCTGCAATATATGATATGAGTGCTGACGTAGTTTGTGGTAACACCTTTTTATATGATATAAACTTAAATTGTTCTCCATATACCTTATGTGTTACCATATCTCCTTCAAGCTCTATTTCGTCATCTACTTCTATTTCATCTGTTTCACCAACACAAGTAATAAAATCACTATTTTGTTTTAATAATAATACTGTCCAATTATTTTTATCGTTTTTAAAAATTATAGTTGCAACTTTTCCAATTATTTTCATAATAGCACCTTTCAAATATAATAATTATATTATAGTATAAAGAAAATTTCAAGCAAGTAATTTAACTTATGTATACTATATAGTGATATTTGACTTTTAAAATCTTATCTGATATAATCTCTACAGGAGGTAAAAATGACAAAATTTTTTGAGCAATTAAGTAGTGATGAAAAACAAAAGTATATAAAAGAAATAAAAAAAACAATAGATACAGATTATTATACAAAAATACTTAATTTTTTTGAGAAAAATATATTATATATTACAAATATAAAGACAAATCCAATAAAAATAAAAGAAAAAAAATCTACTTTAATACTAGATAATTCGGATAATAAATGGTTTTTCTTTTGTATAGATGGAAAACTTGCACTTATAAACAAAAAAAATATAATTATACATACAAATATATTTAATTATAAAAAAAGAGATGTAAGTTTTAACAAGTTATATAAAATAAAAAAAGTTGATTATTTGATAGAAAATGTTCAAAATCTTGGAGCAAATGTATCATTAAATATAACAAATTATAATGGTTTAATCGGAAAAAATAAATGGAATGATGATATAAATGAAATTAGTGAAATGACATTATCTAGTTCAAAGGATACACTAAATGGATATACATATAATGGCGAATATTTTTCTCTATGTAATATTGGCAAAAATTGTGATAAGAAAAAAGATATTTTAATTTAATAAATAGATGCTATACTTTAAGTGTAGTATCTATTTTTTTAGTAATTTTTTATAACAAATTTTAAAATAATCATAAAATCATGTTTCAAAAGTAACATATAAAAGGAAATTATATTTTACATAATTTTTTCTATTTCTGACTTAGATAAATTTGTGATTTTAACTATATTTTCAATAGACATATTATATTTTAACATTTGTTTTATTATCTCTTTTTTAGTTTCTAATATTCCTTCCTTTTTCCCTTCTATTTTGCCTTTTTTCTCTCCTTCTTTTATTCCTTCTTTTTTCCCAATTTCTATCCCATCATTTTTTCCATCTATATAGCCACTGTCTCTTATTGCCATTTCATCTCTTATTGTTCTTTCTCTTATTTCTGCTAATCTTCTTTCTTCTTCATTTTGATTTATCTCATCTAGTTTTTCTTTTGCTTTTCTTATATATTTGTTTTTCATTTCTTCTCCCTCCATTTCTTCTGGATTTTTTATAAATTTACACCAGTTTAATAATTCTTTGTTTTTTGTTTCTTTTATATCTTTTATCTTTTCTAATTCTATTATAACTATATATAACTTATCTGTAAAGTTTAGTTTTGTGTAGTTTTCTTCCATTATTTTCCATCTTGTGCAAAACTTATCTACTTCTGTTAAATTACTTAGTTTAAAATCTGCTATTAATACACATATTTTTTTTTGTCCTCTTTCATATCCATATCCTTTTCTTATTGTTTTATTATACATTTTTGACCAGTAAAATAATATTCTTTCTGCTATATGTTCACTTTTTACTACTTGCATCTCTATATCAATATTATTTATTTTATCTGCTACTATTTTTACATCTAATATTCCTGTCTTTTTATCTATTAAATCTTTTTCAAGTATTGGTGTTGTATCTAAATTTATATCTTCAAACTCCAGACCTGTTGCACACTTTATAAACTCTCTTGTTATATCTTCAGAGTCAATACTTCCAAATATTTTTTTAAATACATAATCATTTGTTGGCTTTAATTTTTTCATATAACACCTCCTTTAGTTAAAGCAAGGTTATTATACTCTTTTATATTTTGATTAGCAAACTTTTTCACCTTATTTTTTATGACGAGTTTTAGAATTTTTTAACTTTATGAAAAAAATAAAAGAGCAGTTATGAAGTGAAACTTTTGAAGTTCACTTCATAACTGCTCTTTTTAATTAAATATTTTTATTTCAATTCATACATCTTCAATTGTGCATTTTTTTGACCTATGTCAAAAATATCGCCTTTTTTAGGAAAGCCATTGAAATATGTATTTATAATTCTGCATATTCCATTATGAGTAACAATTAAGATATTTTTTCCTTCATGCTCTTTTTTTAATTCGTCTAAAAATTCGTATACTCTTTTTTTACACTCTTCAATAGTTTCACTATCTTTATACTCATCTTTTCCTAGCGTCCAATAAGCTCTATAATCAAAATCATCTACATTAATTCCCTCTACACTTTTAGCATCCCTTTCTATAAGTCTTTTGTCATAAACTATAGGCTTATTTTGAACATTTACAATTTGCGCAGTATGCTTTGTTCTAAGCTTTGGTGAACAAAAAACCAAATCATAATTTAAATTTTCAACCAACTTTTTTGCTGCCTCACACTGTTCTATACCTATATCATTTAGATCTACATCTGTTATAGACAACAATTTTCTTTGAACATTCCAATCTGTTAAGCCATGTCTTAAAACATATATATACATATCTTTTCCTCCTAATATTTTTATTTTAGCATAAATACATATATTTAACAATTATATTAAAAATAAATATAATATTTTATTTTATTTTTAATATAATTAACTAAGGTGATTAAATGTATTATATTATAACAAAAAAGAATTTATTTTTATCTTTAATAATTATTGCCTCTATATCCATACTCACTATATCTTGCATTGTTTTTGCCTCATCTAACACATCGTGGGGACTATCATTTCAAGCTGAAAATGAGCCACCTATAGGAAACGCATCTATTGAAGAATTAAGTAAATATAATGCATATTTTATGGGAGATAAAACAAAAAAAGAAATATATCTTACTTTTGATGTTGGCTATGAAGCTGGTTACACAGAAAGTATTTTAGATACTTTAAAAAAACATAATGTAAAGGCAGCATTTTTTATTGTTGGTAATTATTTTTCTTCTAATCCAGATACAGTAAAAAGAATGTATGAAGAAGGTCATATAGTCGGAAATCACACAAAGAGCCATCCAGATATGTCAAAAATGTCTACATTAGATGACTTTAAATCGCAAATAGAGCCTGTAGAAGAGCAATATAAAAATATAACTGGTCAAGAAATGAAAAAGTTCTATAGACCACCACAAGGAATATATAATACACAAAATTTACAAGATGCACAAAATCTTGGATACAAAACTATATTTTGGTCAGTAGCATATGTAGATTGGGAAAGAGATAATCAACCATCACACGAAAAAGCTTTATCTACTTTACTTAAAAGAGTGCATAACGGTGCTATTATACTTCTTCACTCAACATCTAAAACTAACATGGAAATACTTGATGAATTTTTAACTACATTGGAAAATCAAGGATATACATTTAGTACATTAGAGCAATTATGACGATTATAAAATCTAAGTTTTTTAAAAACTTTATTATATTAACTCTTTCTACTCTTATTATAAATGTAGTTGAAATGCTTACAAATATATATATTACAAATAAAATAGGAACAACTGTACTTGGATCTTACTCATTAATAATGAATTTATTTAATTTTTTAGTTACTATATCATTATTTGGTATTCCTCTTGCAATAACTAAAATAGTTTCAGAAAGTGATATATTAAAGAATAATTCAAATATCGCTTGTTCTTCTAAAATTGCTTGCAAATTTTGTGCTATTATATCTATTTGTGTATGTATATTTACTATATTATTAAAAAACGAATTAGTATCTATATTATTAAACGATATAGTAGATTCTAATGTAATTATTATTCTTGCTTTATCACTTCCATTTATTGCATTAACATCTTGCTTTTGTGGATATTTCAATGCTTTAAGAAAAGTAAATGAACCAGTTATATCTGAATTTTTAATGCATATTGTAAAATCTTTTTTTATAGTAACACTACTATATATTAATTTTCCAACATATGAATGTTTAACATTAGGTATATTTTTATCTGAATTCACTTCTTTTATTTATTCTTTTATATTATATAAAAAAGATGTAAAATCATACCAAATAAAAAAGAATGAAAATAAAGTAAAAATAATTAAAAACATATTTAGAATAAGTGCTCCAATATCCTTTACTTCCTTTATACGTTCAGGACTTTCTACACTTAAACATACTTTAATACCAATAAGATTACAAACATATGGATATTCTTATGAATACGCTCTTTCAAGATACGGTATTATACATGGAATAGCATTACCATTTATACTTATGCCAAGTATCTTTATAAATAGCTTTGCCTCTCTTATTTTACCAGAATATTCTAGGTACTTTGCTTCAAATAATGTAGAAAAAATAAAAACTATAACACAAAAAATATTCAAAATAACAATTCTTGCATCTTTATATATTTCTTTTGTAATTTATATATCAGCAGATATTATCTGTTTTAAATTATACAATAATCATGAAGTGGCATATTATGTAAAAATTTTAACCCCTATTATATGTATCATGTATTTAGATTCCATTGTAGATAGTATGTTAAAAGGACTTGATTTACAAGTTAGTGTAATGAAAATAAATATAATAGATCTTTTACTATCAATTACATTAATTTATTTTGGAATCCCTTTTCTTGGCACTTTTGGATATATATTAGTCCTTTATACAAGTGAATATATAAATGGAGTTATGAGTATAGAAAAAATATTGAAAAAAGCAAATATAAAATTTAGATATCTTGAATGGGTTATAAAACCCCTTATTTGTTTATTTACAGCATTTTTCATAATTAACTTGTTACCATTTAAAATTGTTAACTTTTCAACTTTACTATTAGCATTAATCATATTTAGTGTTATTTTTATCTTTTTAACAACTCTTATGAATTTAATACCTAAAGTAAAATAGGTCTTAATAAATTCTATTAAGACCTATTTTATTATATATTACTTTTATAATTATCTATTATAATTGATGCGTCTACCGAATTTATAGTTTTATCATAATTCATATCTATAATATAAAGATCATCATCAACTACTTCATTTTTCTTATATTTATCAATTACAAATGATGCATCTATCGAGTTTATAGCTCCATCTCCATTTGCATCTCCTAACAATGTAGCAATTACTTTATCCATAGGCCATCCATTTTCTTGTGTATATCCATCAGATATATTAGGTGTCCTTATTTTTAAATATCTACATCTATAGAAAGTATTTTCTTCTATCTTAGGTGCATTTGTACTTGTAAATATCATTAAATCAATACCAGTACCAGCAAAAGCATTGTTTCCAATACTTTCTACACTACTTGGAATTTGCATATATGTACCATCAAACCCTCTACAGTTTTCAAAGGCACTATCACCTATATATTTTAAATTATCATTATACCTTATATGATCCAAACTAGTACAATTATAAAAACAATTATTTCCAATCTCTTCTAGTCCTTCTCCAAACCTTATTCTAATTAAATTTGTACATCCTGAAAAAGCTTCGTCGCCAACATATTTTATAGAATCAGGAAGAGTAATTTGACCAGTCATTTGTTTTAGATCTTTAAAAGCACCATCTGCAATTCTAGTAATTATTTTTCCATCAATTTCTCCTGGAATAATATTTGTATATACATTACTATCATATCCTACTAAACTATAAGTGTTTGAACCATCGCTATTTTTTTCAATTTCATAACTTTCAATTATACTAGCTCTTTCCTCATCACTATATTCTTCATACTCTCCATCATTTGCTATATATGAATTTAATGGTAAAAAACTAATGCTAATTAATAATAAAAGTGTAAATATTTTCTTAAATCTTACCATTTTTTATCCCCCCTAATCATTCTTTTTATATATATCTATAATTAAGGATGAATCAAGTGCATTTATCGCTCCATCACCATTTACATCAGCTAAAATTCTAAGTAAAGCATCTTCTGTATTGTTCTTATATATATCAATAACCATAGATGCATCAATTGAATTTATAGCTTTATCTTGATTTACATCACCTATTAAATAACTATCACTACCAACAAAGATTTGTATATCCGAAGAAATATCTCCATATGAAGCTGTAATTGTTGCTTGTCCATTAGCTAAAGCTATTATATGACCATTTTCATCCACATTTACTATACTATTATCTGATGAATGAAATTCTATATTTGGATTTTCTACCCCATAAATATAATAATCATAACTCAAATTCATCTCATCATTAACATTTAAAATATATCCAACATCTTCAAAAGATATATGATCCTCATCTATAATCTCAATGTTAATTGTATCTTCTAATTCTTTATGTTTTGCTGTAATTATTGTTTGTCCTTTTCCAACTTGAATAAGCTTATTATTTTCTACTTTTATAACTGAAGGATTACTACTTATATATTCTATACTATCTAAATTTGAACCATCTTTAAAATAATAATTTATATCTAAATTAATCTCTTTATTTTCTTTAAATCTAATAAGCTCATAATCTGAATAAAATTCTAAAACAT
The DNA here is from genome assembly GCA_944387375.1 of uncultured Clostridia bacterium. Classification (GTDB taxonomy): domain Bacteria; phylum Bacillota; class Clostridia; order TANB77; family CAG-465; genus CAG-465. Next base: position 245,920 of record CALXEQ010000001.1, on the reverse strand, counting down.
CTGGCAAAACAGTCCTCAATATTATAGTATCACTTGCTTGACCACATTTTACAGTTATTATAGTTTCACCAACAGCTTTTATATTTAATATTCCATCATCTACTGTTGCGACTTCTTCATTTGAACTTAACCACACAAATTCCTCTTGTGTAGTATCATATGAATACCAGTCATATGATAGTTCATATCCACTTTGATTTAAATCTAATTCTAATATTTCATCCTTAAATTCTATTTCATCAGGCTTTACTACATGAACCTCAACGCTTGCAGATACATCTTTATATTTTGCAATTATTGTAGTCTCTCCATCAAGTTTTGCAATAACTCTGCCATTTTCAACCCTTGCTACATTTGTATTAGAAGAAGTCCATATTATATCTTCACTTGTAGCCCCATCATTAAAATAATATCCATATGTTATATCTAACGTCTTTCCTACTTGTAATACCAGCTCTGTTGCTTGAATATCTAAACTATTTTTCTTTAATACTGTTATTTCTATACTGTCACTTGCATCCTCATAAGACGCTGTAACTGTTGCCACCCCATCACTTATAGCAGTTATATTTCCGTCATTATCTACAACTACAACATCTTTATTTGAACTTTCCCAAAAAATTTCATCTTTTGTTGCACCATTTAATAGATGATAATCATAATTTAACTTATATGTATCATCTATTACTAAACTTAAAGTTTCATTTTCTATATTAATTTTATTTTCATCTTTCCAAACTATTACTTTAATAGTAGCAGTAAAATTCTTGCAAGTAGCAGTAACTAAAGCTTCTCCCTTATCTATAGCAGTAATTTTTCCATTATCATCTACTGTTACAACACCATCATCCGAACTTTTCCATACTATGTCATCTTGCGTTAATCCTTCTTCTAAATCATATGTAAACTCAATTTGCTCACTTTTTCCCTTTTCTATAATAGTTTCATCTTTAGAAAATAATATAGTGTTTCTAGATGTATATTTAGCATATAAGTTTGTATCTTTCATTATAATATCGCTAAAATCATATTTTTCATTAAATGATCTATCATAATACCAACCCTCAAATTCATATCCGTCTTTTTGTAATTCTTCAAATTCTGGTACACTTGATCCATAACTATCTAATATTACAGACTTATATACTTCATCATCTATTATATAATTTACAATTGGCTTTGGATTATATGCACTAACATCTTTTCCTTCTAAAGCCTCTTCAAAACCACTTTTACCATTCAAATAATAATATTTTACATTTGGTCTTAAGAAGCTATTTTCAGTAATATACGGTAAATCTCCCTTAAAGATAATTCCTTTTACATTTTCTGCTCTATAAAAAGCACTTTCACCTACTCTTTTTACATTATCACCTATAATTATATATCCATCTAACGAGTTACAATTAAAAAATGCTGCATCTCCTATAGAAAGTACACTATCTGGTATAATTAAATCTCCCTTTAAAGAAAATAAATAGTCAAAAGCCCAATTTGATATAGTTTGTACACCCTCACCTAAATCTAGTGACTTGACATTTATACAATAAAAGAACGCATTTTCATCTATTGTTTTTACACTATCAGGAATTGCTATTTCTTGTAATGATTCGCAATAAGCAAAACAAAAATTAGGAATTGTATCTAAGCCTTCATTTAATTTTATACTTCTTAGGCTTTTACATCCATAAAAAGCACGTTGCTCTATTGTTTCCAAAGTATCTGGAAATTCTAAATCTGTATCTAATTGACCACAATTGAAAAATGCATATTCACCTATAAATTTTAAATTATCTGGTAATTTTAAAGGTCCTTTTAGTTCATTACATTCATAGAAGGCAAATTTAGCTATATTTACAACAGTATTTGGAATTGTTACTGATGTATCTTTTGTATCTACACATTTTACAAGTGTTGTTTTTGCTTTATTATATACCACTCCATCTTCTTCCACATAGTATTTATTATATGGAGAAATATTAATACTTTCTAATGAATCTGTCTCATAAAAACAACCTAGTCCTAAATCTTCAACTGATTCAGGAATATTTATGTCTGTAACATTAGCACAAGTAAAAAAAGAATAATCACAAACATATATTGTATTTTCATTTACATCTACAACACCTTTTTTACCTGGTGGACATACTACCAAATATTTATAGTCTTTACTATACAATATTCCATCTTCTGATGCATATATTTGATTGTTACTAGATACCTCTATTTCTTCTAATTTTCTGCAACCATGAAAAGCATCATCATATATAGATATTATTCCTTCTGGAATAACCACTTTTCTTACATCTGGTGAGAAAGCAAATGTTTCGGTATATATACCAACCACATTTATCCCATCAAGTTTTGATGGAACATAAACCGTATCTTCATTTCCATGATATTCAACCAAATATAATCCAGATGTATCTTTAACATAAACATAATCTCCTGATGTAAATGTTTGCGATGGAGTTTGATTTCCATAATTATCATCTTCACCATCTGGTAAAACTTCTACACCAGAATTTCCAAATCCACCATCATAAGTCTGTGCATTTACACTAAACATAAACAAATTTAAAACAAAAAAATAAACAAATGCTATTAAAACCTTATTTAATAATCTCATATTCATACCCCTACTTAAAATAATTGTATAATAACATATAAAATTATTCAACCCAAAATAAAAAAAAAGTAGATATTTAAAAATATCTACCTATTCATCAATTTTTAGCACTGTAATAAATGCATCTTGTGGAAGTTCAACTGTTCCTACTTTTCTCATCTTTTTCTTACCTTCTTTTTGCTTTTCAAGAAGTTTTTTCTTTCTTGTTATATCACCACCATAACATTTTGCCAAAACATCTTTTCTCATAGCCTTTACAGTTTCTCTTGCAATAACTTTTCCTCCAATAGCAGCCTGAATTGGCACCTCGAATAATTGCCTTGGTATAATCTCCTTTAGTTTTTCAGCCATTTTTCTTCCTCTTGATTCTGCATTTTGTCTATTAACTATAAAAGATAGAGCATCTACTATTTGTCCATTTAAAAGTATATCTAATTTTACTAAATTAGATCTTTTATAACAAGTTACTTCATAGTCAAATGACGCATATCCTCTCGTTCTAGATTTTAAGCTATTAAAAAAATCATATATTATTTCATTTAAAGGCATATTATATTCAAGCATAACACGATTTTGATCTATATATTTCATATTTATATATTCGCCTCTACGACTCTGACATAGTTCCATTACGTTTCCAACATATTCTTTAGGTGTTATTATTTCTGTTTTTGCAATAGGCTCTTCAATATAGCTTATCTCTTGAGGAGAAGGAAGATCAGATGGATTATATAACTCAATTACTTCGCCATTTGTTTTATATACTTTATATATAACAGACGGAGCTGTAGTTATGATATCCAAATTATATTCCCTTTCTAATCTTTCAACTATTATCTCCATATGTAAAAGTCCTAAAAATCCGCATCTAAATCCATGACCAAGTGCTGATGAAGATTCAAGTTCATACTGAAGTGAGGAATCATTTAATTTTAATTTATTAATTGCCTCTTTAAGTTCCTCATAATCTGAACCATCAGCTGGAAATATTCCAGAATACACCATTGATTTTACTTCTTTATACCCATGAAGAGGTTTGTCTGCCATGTTTTCCTTTGTAGTAATTGTATCTCCGACTCTTATATCTGCTAAATTTTTTATACTAGCTGCAATAAAACCAACTTCTCCTGCACATAATCTATCTGCTTTTACATATCCACCTGGCTTAAAATATCCAATATTTACAACATCATATTCTTTTCCATTAGACATTGTAATTATTTTGTCTCCTTTATTTACTATTCCATCCATAACTCTTACAAAAGCTATAGCTCCTTCATAATTATCATAAACAGAATCAAATATTAAACACTTTACTGGAGCATTGTCATCTCCTTTAGGCGCTGGTATTTTAGTTACAATTTGCTCTAAAACTTCTTCTACATTAAGTCCTGTTTTAGCAGATATACAAGGAATTCCCTCAGTATCAAGTCCTATTACATCTTCTATTTCTTTTTTTACCTCATCTACTCGTGCATTTGGTAAATCTATCTTATTTATAACTGGTAATATTTCTAAATTGTTATCTAATGCTAAATATACATTTGCTAATGTTTGAGCCTCAACGCCTTGAGCTGCATCTACAACAAGAACTGCACCTTCACATGCAGCAAGACTTCTTGAAACTTCATAGTTAAAATCTACATGTCCTGGTGTATCAATTAAATTTAATATATATTCCTTTCCATCTTTTGCTGTATATTTCATTCTAACAGCTTGTGATTTTATAGTAATACCTCTTTCACGCTCAATATCCATATTATCTAAAAGCTGTTCTTGCATTTTTCTGCTATCTACAGATCCTGTAAGTTGCAAAAGTCTATCTGCAAGTGTTGATTTACCATGATCTATATGTGCTATTATACTAAAATTTCTTATATTTTCTTTATTTACCATATTTCATCCTTCCATACTCATAAATTATACCAAAAAAAAGCTATATATTCAATATATTTTATATACTCCAATATTTAAAATATACAAATTTTATGATATAATTATTTTGTTTTTTGGAGGTAAAAATGAATACATTGAATGATTATGTGAAAATAAATAACACAAATATAGAAGGAAAAATAATAAAACTAGAAAATAAAAAAGTAATTATATATGCAAATGATAAATATATAAAAACAAACATAGAAAACATTACTAAAATAAATAAAAATATAGAAAAAGAGCATAAAACTACAGTAAATGTAAAAGTTTTTTCTCCTCCACTAGATGAAATAATGATAAGACATCAAACTGTAGATGAGGCACTAGAAAACTTAGATAAATTTATAGATAATGCCATTTGTAACAATGTAAAAATAGTCAAAATTATACATGGGAAAAGAGGTGGAATTTTAAGAAAAGAAGTACATAAATATCTAGAAAATAATCCCTATGTAAAAGAGCATAGACTCGGTGGATACTATGAAGGAAGTTATGGTGTTACAATAGCATTTTTAAAATAAAAAAATAATCCCAATAATTTTGGGACTTTTTTATGCTCAACTTAAATAGTAAAATAATAATAATACTCAATAATAAAATTTATTAAAATTTCTTTAAGATAATAATAATTATATTATATTTAGATAATAGTAATGTTTATAACTATTAATAATCTCTATATTAATAGAAAAAATGTACATATATTAATCATTATTAAACTATTTACATAGTTTAATATCAAACCACTTTATAACTAATATATATACATCTAATGTATATTACTATTATCATCATTTTAGTTGCAACTAATATTAATAATAATGATAATAATTAATTACTATAATAATTAATTAAATAATACTCTTCTATCTAGCTTATGAATAATTCTCGCCTATCTCTAAATTGAGATTTATTCAAAATTTAAAACGCTTACAGTTACTGTTGCTGTAGCTGTTGAACCATTCTCACCTATAACTGTAGGTGTTATCACAGTTGCCTCATCCTTTGCAGTATTAATGGTTAAACATCCATTACTTAAACTGTAATCTAAACCTTCTAAACCTTCAACACTTTTTACATCTCCTGTAATTTTAAATTGAACAGTGTCTCCAGCATAGGCTGTTGCGCCAGATAATGAAGATATTTTTACATCTTCTTTAGGAAGTTCTTCTTTTATAGGAGTCTCATCCTTTTTGTCTTCTTCCTCTTCAGATGGTGTTTGTTGAGGTTTTTCTTGAGGCTCTGTTTCCTCTTCTTGTTTGTTTTCATCTGCAGGTTTATTCTCCTCTTCTTTATTATTATCTTCTACTGGTTTTTGAGTATCATCATTATTATTTGGTTTTTCTTCATCTTGTGAAGTGTTGTCGTCTCCTGATGGTTTTTGGTCTTCACCTTTAGGTGGTACAATTTCTCCCCAGTCGCCTTCAGTATTGCCGGGAAGTTCCGTTGGCGTCATTTTGTTCTTCCTCTGTTGCTCCACCTCCTACAGAAATAACTCCATCATTTTCCTCAGTTACATCTTTTCCATCCGTATCTATTGGATCATTAGGCTTAACTGATTCTCCTTGCATATCGCTTACGCTTCCTCCAACTGGTGGATTTACCACTCCTGCTGACATACTATTATGTGTACTTGTTCCACCGCCATAAGATATACTTACCTTATCATTTACATTTTGTGGATCTGTACCATATTTTGTAGTTGAAGTTTTTCTTTGATATGATGACTTATTTTTGCTATTAGCTACTGTTGTAGTTTGATCAGCTTGATCATTTTCTTCTTGCTTTTCTTCTTCTTGAGATTCATCTTGCTTATCATCTTGTGTCTGCTCTTGTTGTACTGGTAAATCTGCATAATTTTCTTCTGGCTTATTGCTATTTACAAAAAGTGTTACTACAATTACTATCATTATAATAGAAGATAAAATTTTAGCAATTGCATTTAACGCTTTTGAATAGACAACAAGAAATCCAGCTACAAAAACTACTTGCAATAACAATAATAAAGCAAAATTAGGCAAAGCTATTGAGCAAATTCCTACTAAAATAGTTGCACTGATATAGCTTGCTAAAAAGCTTTTTACTGTTACTACATCTTTTCTGAATTGCGTTTTATTCATAGCAATCCTCCTCCTCCTTTTTTATTTTATTTGAAAAAAAGCATGAACATTAATATCATTAAAATTTTAATGATTTTACATAAGCTAGATATTAATTTAGCTTCACCCTTTTTTCATTGTACACATAGATTATAACACACCAAATATTTTTTTGCAATATATTTTTAATAATTATGTAAATTTAATGTAATATTTTATGTAAAATAAAAGAAAAGAAGTAATCTTCTTTTCTATTTAATTTTCTTTATTTCTATTATTATATTTTTTTGTGTAACTTTTACTTGAACATCTTCTAAATACATAAAATAATTATTTAATGATCTTATACTATCTTTATCAAAATCAGTATTATCTATATTAATTACAAAATACCATTTATTTTCATCTTCTTTAATACATAAATTTATTCTATTATTTCCTTTTGAAGCTATTTGTTTTATAGTATTACATAATATGAATATTATATCATTTAAAGGTCCACATATATAAGTTCCTTTTTTTATCTTTACTTCGATGTTTAAATCTACATTATTAACTTTAATATACTCATTAAGTATTAGTTTTATAAGAGTTACAACATCTTCATACTGCATTATTGACTCACTTGAAATACTAGTAGCATCGGACATAAGTTGCAAAAGCATATTAGCTTTTTGAAGTGCATTATTATTCTTTTGATATAAGTTTTCAAGTACGTCTTTTTTTTCTTCACTTTCTTTTAACTTATTATCTTCTGCAATCATTTTTATTACATCAAGACTTGCACCAACAATAAGTAAATTAGATTGTACTTGATTTGATATACTCTCTACTAAACTTGAAACAATATCTGATTTAAAGTTTTGAAATTTTACTTTTTCTTCTTGATAAATAAGATGTAAATATCTCATAAGTTCAAAATTTATATCATCTATATCAGTTATATTTTGTATATTAAGTTCTGTTCTTATAGCCTTACTATATTTTCTTATTTTATTACATACTGCAATTATTATAATTTTATTATTTTTTTCTCTTACTTTTCGTATAATATCAACATTACAATTTATTAAAACAACAATTTTTATCTTTTGTATATTTTTAAAAAGTTTATCTTCTTCATTATATTCTTCTATTTTAAAATCTTCATTTATTAATAAATCTACTACATCTTTTAATATATCAATCTGTTCAGAAAAAATTGCTATTTTAGTATTTTTCTTTACATCATCATATATTATCATATATTCTACCTCACATCTTGATTATATAATAAATAAAAAAAATAATAAAGTATAATTTAAAATTTAATTATACTTTATTACAATAAATTATATATTATTTTTATACATATCTATAATACTTGCTGAATCCACAGAGTTTATTGCTCCATCTTTGTTTATATCTAAAAAATTAAATTCATCTTGAGTTAATTCTACATTATTTTTATATATATCAATTACAAAAGCTGCATCTACAGAATTTACAGCACCATCTTTATTTGCATCTCCTCTTTTAAAATCTATTCCACTTACACTTACGTTACAAGTTGCATACACCTTATCATTAGATTTCAAATAGCATATAATATTACATTGACCGTTGTACACAGGTATAACATCACCATTTTCATTTACTGTTGCTACCGATTCATTATCGCTTTTAAATACTAAATCATCATTATTTACCAAAGCTTCCTCAGGTAATATTTTACTTACATTTAATTTTTGTGAATTATAATCTGTAAATGTAATCTCTTGCTTGTCCAATATAATTTCTTCTACTGGAATCTTTTCATAAATTGCATTTAATGTGCAATCTGTATTGAAAATATAATTTTCATCTACTCTAGTACCAGATTCAGTTTCAAGCCCAATAAACTCATATCCTTTTTTCTGTATAAAAGAATAATATTTTTCATCTAATTTTTCACCCTTATCTGCTCCTACAGTATCTACAACTTGTCCATCTTCTACAATGTCTATTTTTACTCTATCTTTCATATACATCACATTTAAATCTGTTAAATTTTGATCATTTGTTGCACCTTCTATAGAGCCAGAATTAGAATATTGCCAAATTAATGGTGAAATATTTGTAGATGAAATAGTAACCTTATCTGAAAAATCTGGATTATCTACATACCAAGAATACCAAAAATTATATGCCATAGCATTTAGTTTATCTAAGTCTAAATACTTAGTAAATACATTAGTATTAGAATATATAATTGGTGTATATCCAGCATCATATATTTGTGTACAAAAAGCTATTGCGATATCTGTAATTTCTTTTTTACTTAACTTCAATATTGCCTCATCTTCTATATCATAAGCAATAGGAAGTGTCATACTATCTTTATATTCTGCACCATAAGTATTTATAGCATTTAATACATATTCAGCTTCCATTTTTGCCTCTTCTATATTTGTGGCATATGCATAATGATATATACCAAAAGATACATTATTTTCAGATGCACCCTTTATATTATTTATAAATTGCTTATCATATTGAAAATCATATTCTTCATCTGCATCAGCTACATCATCATACCATCCAAAAGCAGCTCTTATCATTGCAAAATCTATTCCTTGAGACTTTACCTTTTGCCAATCTACATTGTTATTAAATGATGAAACATCTATTCCAACAAAATATCCTGATGAAAATGTACATGTATCAGTAGAATTTTCATCATTTACTGTTATTTTAAATTCTCCTTGTGAATGTGTAGTAATAACTCCATTATCATCTATAGTTGCTACGTTTTCATTTGAAGAACTATAAGATAAATTTTTACTATCTGTAGTAATTATATCTGCTATATTTAATTTATCATAAACTTTCATTGATTTTCTTTCCACATTAAATTTTGTATTTGCATATACATTTGAATTTGCAATACAAAAAAGGCAAAATAAGCCAATCATAATTAAAATTTTATTTTTCATAACAAACTCCTTTTATATATGGTATTTTACAACTCAAAATATAAAAAGTCAACAAAAAGACCCAAAACTTAAAGTCTTGAGTCCTTAATATTATATAATTCCTACAAATCCAGCTATTAACACCAATATACCTAATACTATCCTATATATTCCAAATGATTTGAAATCATTTTTCTTGATATAATTCATTAAGAATTTTATTGCAAGTATTGAAACTATAAATGCTGTAATCATACCAACTGCAAGTATTATATATTCATTTGCAGCAATTATTGCTCCACTCATAACAAATTTTAATAATTTATATAAACTTGCACCTACCATAACGGGTATTGCTAAGAAAAATGTAAATTCAGCAGCTATATTTCTTGATGTACCTATTAAAATTGCTCCAAGTATTGTAGCACCAGATCTTGATGTTCCAGGTATCAATGCAAGTACTTGAAATATTCCTATTATCACTGCAGTTTTAAAAGTTATATCCTTTAAAGAATTTATTTTTGATTCTTTTCCTTTATTTCTATTTTCAACTATTATGAATAATATACCATAAATAATAAGCATTAAAGCAACTGTTAATGGATTATATAAATATTGATCTAACAAATCATCAAATAATAATCCTATTATACCTGCTGGAACACATGCAACTAAAACCTTTCCCCATAAAATCCATGTATCCTTATTAGATACTATTTTATTTTTTCCATCTATTTTTTTAAGTTCAAATGGAAATAATTTTTTAAAATATAGTACAACAACTGCAAGTATTGCTCCAAGTTGTATTACAACTAAAAAGAATTCTTTAAATTCTTCTGATATATTCATTTTTATAAATGCATCTACCAATATCATATGTCCTGTGCTACTTATTGGTAGCCATTCAGTTATTCCCTCTACAATTCCTAAAAATATTACTTTAAGTATTTCTATAAACTCTATCATTTCTTTCTCCTTTAATTATCTAGTAATGGTGTTGTTATAATTTTATTATTTGTTGTTCTTAAATATACTGTATCTCCTTTTATTGCTTCAAAAGTTACATATTTTGATAATTTAGCTACTCTTTTATATGGATTTTCTCCAGTTAAATTTAAAATATATGTAGGATATATCAAATACACATCATTATATTCATTATATGATGTTACTACATCTGTATCACTCAAATAAATTGTATCTACTAATCTTGAACCACTTACAACATATACTCTATCATTTGTTTCTGTGTCTAAATAGTAGAATGTTTCATAATCATCTTCATTTTCAAGTCTTGAATCTATTCCAATAAGTTCTACATCTGCATATCCAAACAAGTAATTTACAGAAGCACCAGATGTATATACTCCTCCATCTGTATCTTCATAATATAATCTATCTATATGTTGCATCATTCTTATTTTATTTAAAATTACACCAGATCTAACTCTTGACATAGAATTAAATAAATCTATTTTATATACAATATTATTTGTTGATACGCCACTCTTTGTCTCTACATTTATATAAATTATATTAATAAGTGGTGACATAGTTATATCTTTTATTCTTGAAAAATTAGTAACATTAAAATCATTATAATCAGTTGTTCTTTGAGTTGCAATCTCAAATGTTCTTAATGTTAATGTGGTATAAGACCCACTTGTATCTTCAACAAAATACATAATTAAGTTTTTATCATATAACATGTAATAATAACATATAGGATCATCTTCTTTAATTGTACAATATTCACTTTTATCCTCTATATTATTTATATGTATTACACCATCTTCTAAATATGCATAATATTTATTATTATATGAAAACTGCAATTGTGTTGCATTATCTGGTATAGATATCAAATCTGTACTTTTTATTTCTGATTGACTATTAGTTCTATAAGTCTGAACTTCTAAATAACTTGATTGTGTAATTTTATATAAAAAGTTTTCAACAACATTTAAAACGCCAACAGTAATAAAAGTTCCCACAACTATGCATACAAATAGCTTTAACAAAATTTTCTTCATAATTATAATTCTCCTCTTTTCATATGTATAATTAGTTAACTATAAATGCAGTTGGAACATAACGTTCACCCAATATATCACTAGGTTTATTTACAAGTTTTGAATCAAATACCATTGTTGAAGATGCTCCACCATCAAGGTTAAATGCATTATATGCATCATAATTTAATAATATATCTTGTGCATTTTTTAACGTTGCACCAACACTATCTGTTTGTCTTCCATCTATTACCAAAAATAAAACTGTTCCATCTTGTCTTTGTGCAATACATGTACGTGGTTGAATACCCCAACCACCACCACCACTTATTCTTGGTTCACCATTTACAATAAGCACTGGTCCAAAAGAAACTGCACATCTTAAATTTAATTGATCTATTGATGCTTTATTTATAGAATCTGAAACATATAAAATATTATCCTGTGTAAATCCACACATACTAAAGTACTCATATGGGTTAACGTCTGAATAATATTCACCATTTGTTATAAGAAGACCTGTAGGCTCGCCTCCAGTACCAGCAGCATCATCTGCCATACCACCAGCATTTATTCCACCTACTGCATTATAATGTTCGACTATTTGTGAAGTTGTAGATCCAACTGTTCCAACATCTTTCGCAGTAACAAGATCAACTCTTGATGGATCATCTATAATCATCAAATATGCTTTAAAAGTATCTGTACTTACGTCAACTACTTCTATTCCTTCTGTAGAACCTTTATCTTTACCATCAGAGTCCGTAGTATTTACCTTTTGTAAATCCTGCTCTTCTGTATTTGATGTAAGTCTATTTGAAGCTAATATCTCATCTATTTTTTCTTGGCTTAAAAACCAAGTTGCAAAATATTGATGGCTCATAGTAGTCATTGAAGTAGTAACTATCATATCTCTAGTAGTTGTAAAAAACTCAGTATAGTATATTAAATATATACCTAATCCTAAAATGTATACTAGTTCAAAAAGTATAACACCCAATACCTTTCCAAGTTTTTTAAAGAATTTTTTCATTTTCTTCCCCCATTTTTATGTTATATAAAATAACTTTACTTTTTTTATTGTATCAGATTATGTATTTTTTTTCAACATATATTTTCTTTTTTCACTAAATATTCACATGTATTGTTATGAAAGTAAAAAATAGCAGTAAATTTTACATAATATTTACTGCTATTATTTTCATTTTACTGTGCAACTCCATTTCTATATATTATAATATTTCCTCCACCGCTACATGTTGTACATGTTTCTGTTGGTTTCATATATACCCAATCTGAAGGATATACTCCTTGAGATGGTGTATATGGTCTTGTTATTACAGATTTTCTTGTAGTACTTCTACAAGAACTTGATGCAAGCTTTCCAGATGCATTACAAATATTAGCAAATTCATGTACTGTACATGTATCCTTTGGAATTGAATCAACAGCAACTAAATCTTTTGTCACTCTTGAACCTCTAGGGTCTGCTTTACATGCATCTGTAGGTACTTTTCCAGAATCTCTACATAACTCTACAGTTGTAACAGAAGAAGGTTGTGTAAATGTTGCTGCAGGCTTATCTGCACAAATAGCATTCATTACAGTGTTAAATAACATAGTAGATGGATATGGATATCCTCTATTTATAGGTTGATTTTGATCATAACCAGTCCAGCAAGCTATAGTATAGTATGGTGTAAATCCACAGAACCATCTATCATAGTCATCATCTGTATTTCCTGTTTTACCAGCACATTGAATTGATCCATTTTTGATACTTACTGCACCATATCCTGTTCCACCAGGATTATCTACAACGCTACATAAGCAACTAGTTAACATATATGCAGTTGAGTCTTTCATTACTTGTTTTGGCTCTACTTTTGTATTATCTAATACAATATCGCCATTTCTATCTGTAACTGTTGTATATAATTTTGGATCTATATGATATCCTTCATTTGCAATAGTCGAATATGCATTAGCAACCTCTAGTACTGTAAATCCTTTTGTTACACCACCAAGTGCTAAAGACGCAGCAGTCTTATCTGCTTCTACAAGTGATGTAAGTCCACAATTATATGCAAAGTTCCATGCAAAGTCTTCATCACTTACCATTAAATTAGCTCTAACTGCAGGAATATTATCTGAATTCATTATTGCTTCTCTTACTGTAACATATCCATAAAAATATCCATACCAGTTTACAGGTGTCCAATTTCCCATAGTAAGTTGTGTATCGTCAATACCTGCACCAGGTGATAATACTCCTTGCTCAAATGCAGGTCCATATGCTCCAAATGGTTTCATACAAGATCCTGGCTGTCTATGAGTCTGAGTTGCTCTATTTAGTGTTAATACACCATCTTTTTCACCAGCACCACCAATAAGTCCTCTGACTTCACCTGTTGTATGATCCATTACAACCATAGCACCTTGCATAAAGTCGCCATCCCAATCTGTATAGAAAATATTTGGATTGTTAAAAGCATCATCTATAGCAGCTTGTACAGATTGATCTTGAGTAGTGTTTATTTTATATCCATCAGTATAAATCATTTTTATAGCTATACCTCTTGATACATTCTTTTGATCCATCAAATCAGCTATAACAGCTTCTACAACAGCATCAACAAAGTATGTTTGATCTCCACCAATAGATTGATCATTTGCCTGGAACACTAACTCATATGCCTTTGCATCGTCATGTTCTTGTTGAGATATCATTCCAAGTTCTAACATTTTATCTAAAACAAGATCTTTTCTTTCTAATAGTTTTTGCTTTGCTTCTTCACTTTTATATGCATTTGTAACTTCTGGAGATTGAATCATTGCAGCAATAGCAGCTGATTCTGCTAAATTTAAATCTGTTACGGATTTTCCAAAAAAATGATTTGAAGCGACTTCTATACCATAACTTCCATCACCATAATAGATAGTATTTACATATGATTCAAATATTTTATCTTTAGATAGTTTTGTCTCTAAAGTTATTGCTCTATACCATTCTCTTATTTTTCTTTGCCAAGCAACCTCATCATCATCAGTAATATTTTTAACTAACTGTTGAGTTATTGTACTACCACCAAATGATGATTCACCACCATTAGCAATATAGGTAACAATAGCTCCTAAAGTTCTTTTTATATCAATACCATGATGTGAGAAAAATCTTTCATCTTCTATTGCAACTATAGCATTTACTGTATTTTGAGGTATGTCTTCATAATTTACTATAATTCTATTTTCTTGATCATATAAAGATGTTATTTCATTTCCATCCTTATCATATAAAAATGTAGCTTGTGGTAAAAGTTCTAAGTCTTCTAGGCTTATGCTCTCAGTGTCATCTACTATACCTGAAATAACCCCTAAAACTACACCAGCACCTATTATACATAGTGCAATACCTACAAAAAGACAAACTCTAAATATTTTCCATCCAAGTTTTTTATTTTTCTTTTTCTTAGGATCTTTTGAATTATTACCAGCACTTGTTGATGCACTTCTTGTTGAAGTTTTCTTTATAGTACTTGGTTTAGAATTCTTTTGTGAATTTGCCCTTAATCTAACATTTAAAGGTTTATTATTATTATCCATCTTTTCCTCCTAAATATATTATATTGTTAAAATATATCTATTCCTCTTATGTTCAAGTTCTTTTTTATTGCTTCTTTTACTTTTTCAAGATCTATAGAAGAAATATTAGTAATTTTTTTTATTAATCTTCTTTTATCTAATGTTCTTATTTGCTCAATTAAAGCAATCGACTTTTTCTCCAACCCTTTAGTATTTTCTAATACTACATGTATTGGCAAGTCATTTTTAGTTAAACTAGAGGTAATAGGTACTATAACAATAGTAGGACTAAATTTATTTCCTTTATTGTTTTGAACAACTAAAACAGGTCTTATTCCGTCTTGTTCGCTTCCAATAGTAGGATTTAAATTAGCATAAAATATGTCACCTAATTTTATTTTCAAATATACTTTACCTCCTTTATTATACACTATTTAATAGTTTTAGTAAATAGTTTTATGTTATTTTTTGACTATGAAACTTTCAAATACTATCAAATACTGTTCTTTACCATCTAAATTATATATTTTAATTTGATTAATTTTATCTTCATTTTTCGACATTTCTATATCAATATCTTTAATATTTGAGGCAATCTCATCATTAGTATGAATTTTATATACAACATTTCCATCATTTTCTATCTTTTTTATATTTCCTAATATTGTATTATCTTTTATTCCATTTACTATATTTATTATACTAGAAAAAGACATCAAATTTGAATTTCCATAATCTGACATTTTTTCAATAGCATATTTATAATCTATATTATATTTTGAGATATTTATTTGATTATTTGTTACATTGATATTTAATATGTCATCTATGATATATGTGTATTCATTTTGTAAAATATTTGTGATTTCTTTAACTTTATATGTATTAGTATTTTTATTGCTATTTACTGTAACTGTATATTGTGCCTCATATTCTTTTATATTAAAAAAGTCTTCCTTTTTAGGTATACTCTCACTTTTTATTCCATTTTCTATACATATGTTATAAAAAGAATATATAATTATTACTACAGATATTATTATAGAACACACCATTATTATTTTTACTTTAGTATCAAAATTAAAAGCAAATATTTTAATTTTTTTCATTACATCTCCTCTTTTTATAAATTATATTAAAAAAGTAAAAAAAAATAACTAATACAAAAATTTGTATTAGTTATTTTTATTTATTCCTGTTCATTAACAGAATCTATTGATTTTTGGACATCTTTAAGTTTTAAAACTATGTTTTGTAAATATTCATCTGTTACACTACTTTTCAAGTTTCTTTTTACATTATTAGTCATTCCATCAATTTCTTCTTTTAATGAAGCCATAAGCTCTAATATGTTATATCTTGTAGCTTTATATGAATTCTTTCTATCTGCAATTAATGTTCCATTTACATCATAGCATTCCTCATAATCTGGAATTACACAATTTATTTTAAATCCTTGCTCAATATATTCTTTTAGAACAGTTTGAGCCTCTATTTCTCCATGAACTATAAATATTTGTTTTGGTTTATCTTTTATTGCTCCTATCCAATTTAAAAGTCCATCTCTATCTGCGTGTCCTGAAAAAGCATCTAAATATTTAATATCTGCTTGAACTGCTATTTCTTCTCCAAATATTTTTACTAACTTATCACCACTTAAAATCTTTCTACCCAAAGTACCTTCTGCTTGATATCCAACAAATAGAACAGTACATTCTGGTCTATATAGATTATGCATTAAATGATGCTTTATTCTACCAACTTCACACATTCCACTTGCAGATATTATAACCTTTGGAGTCATATCGTCATTTAAAGCTTGTGATTCTTCAGCTGTTTCTACAAAGTGTAAGTTTTCAAATGTTAAAGGATTGTCTCCTCTTTTTAAATATTCAATTGTTTCTTGATCATAATACTCAAACTGAGATGCAAATATCTTTGTCGCATTAACCGCTAAAGGACTATCAACATATACTGGAATTGTGGCTAAAAACTCCTTTTGTGGATGATGTGCTAATGCTTTATTTATCTCATATAAAACTTCTTGAGTTCTTTCTACAGCAAAGGAAGGTATTACCACATTTCCTCCTCTTTTTATAGTATCAATTACTATATTTATAAACTTATCTGATTGATCTTGCATACTGCTATGTAACCTATCTCCATAAGTGGATTCTGTAACAAGTATATCTGCACTATCAATTGTTACTGGATCATTTATAATTGGCAAATTAGTATTTCCTAAATCACCAGTAAACACTAACTTTTTATTTTCACCATTTTCAGTAAGATATAACTCAACAATAGCTGACCCCAACATATGTCCTGCATCTTTTAGTACAAAAGATATGTTATCATTTATTTTTATTTTGTTATTATAATCTATTCCTGTGATTATTTCTATACAATCTATTGCATCTTGTTCTGTATAAATTGGTTCATTTGGCTTTTTACCAGCACGCATTCTTTTTCTATTTACCCATTCAATTTCTTTTTCTTGAATATGTCCACTATCTGGTAACATAATTTTACAAAGATCTCTTGTAGCATTGGTACAATATACAGTATTTCTAAATCCATCTTTATATAATTTTGGTATTCTTCCACTATGGTCTATATGTGCATGTGTAAGAATTACAAATTCTATTTCATTTAAATCAAATGGAAAATCCTCATAATTTAGCATTTGATTTGTTAAATTTCCTTGAAAAAGTCCGCAATCAACTAAAAACTTATGTCCTTCTACTTCTACTAAATGACAAGAACCAGTTACCTCTTTTGCAGCTCCATAAAATGTTATGTTCATATTATCTCCAACCTCTCATAATATTACTTATATTATAAAAAACAACTTTTTTCAATATATTATTATATAAATATTGGATTTTTAGTTACAGACATTGACACAGTACTTTTCTTTTTAATATTATATATTTTTATTTTATTATAAATAATACTATAAATTTTCGAATTTAATCTTGCTTTTATCATTACATTAATTCTAAATCTATTATTTAATCTTTGAATATAAGGAGATTTTGGTGAAAATACTCTATATTCATTTTGATTGTCAAAATTTAAAATATTATATAATTTTTCTGCCTCTGCTTTTACCTCTTTAAAATCTTTTCCACTTATCTCAAATAATAATATATCAATAAAGGGTGGATATCCAAAAGTTTTCCTATAATCTATTTCCATTTTATAAAAATCTATATAACTATTATTTTTCACCGCTTGTATTATATAATTTTCACTATCACTTGTCTGTATCAATACTCTTCCTACTTTTTTTCCTCTTCCTGCTCTTCCTGATACTTGATAAATATTTTGAAAAGCTCGCTCAGATGATGAAAAATCATTCATTGCAAGAAGTGCATCAGCACCTATTATTCCAACAAGCGTTACATTTGGCATATCGTGTCCCTTACTTATCATCTGAGTTCCAATTAATATATCAATACTTTCATTTTTAAACTTATCTAATATTTTTTGTTGTGAATCTCGTGCCACAGTAGTATCTGCATCCATTCTTAAAATAGATGCGCTTGGGAATAAATCTTTTAACTCTTCCTCTAATTTTTCAGTTCCAAGCTCATAGCTTGAAATTTCTTCTCCTCCACACTTTGGACAAATTCTTATATTTTTTTCCACATGTGAACAATAGTGACAAAGTAACAAGTTATTTGCCTTATGATAAGTCATTGCCACATCGCAATTTGGGCAATTAAATACATATCCACAACTCTTACATGTAAGATATGAATTATATCCTCTTTTATTTAAAAATAACATTGTTTGCTCTTTATTTTTTAAATTTTCACTAATGGCCTCTTTAAGTCTTATAGAAATGTTAGAAGTATTTCCAAGTACCCTGTCTTCTTTTAAATCTACTATCTCTATTTGTGGAAGCTTAGCAGAAGCTGCCCTATTTTTCATTTCAAAAAGTTCTATTTTTCCATTTAAAGCTTTTGTATATGTACCAATTTCAGGAGTAGCACTTCCTAGTACTAAAACAGCATTATTTTCTTTACAAATATATGCTGCAATATCTTTTGTAGAATATTTAGGCTTTGTTTGTGAATAGTAACTTGTATCATGTTCCTCATCAATTATTATTAGTCCAATATCATCAATTGGTGCAAAAATTGCAGATCTTGCTCCGACTACTATATTAACCTCTCCTCTTTTTATTCTTTTATATTCATCTTTTCTTTGAGCGATAGTCATCTTACTATGTAAAATTGCTATGTCATTTCCAAACCTTGAAACAAATCTTTCAACAGTTTGATATGTAAGAGATATTTCAGGAACAAGTACTATAGCTTTTCTTCCTTGAGTAAGAACTCTATCAATAAGCTGTAAATATACTTCTGTTTTTCCACTTCCAGTAACTCCATGAATTAAGCATTGCTTGTATTCTTCATCATATATATATTTACTAATATTATCTATTACATATTTTTGCTCATCAGTTGGCTTTAGAGGCTCTGATCTTTTTATATTTAATTCACTTAAAAAATCTATTTGTTTATCTACTTTCTCTATTTTTATATATCCATTTTTTTGTGCAGTATTTATTACACTTCTTGATATTGAAAGCCCATCAATAATATCATTTACTAAAACATATTCGTTATACATTAAAAAAGTTAGAAGTTGTATTTGTTTTGCACTTTTAATAACATTTGATTGAATATCTTGCATTATTTCATCATGTGACTTTAAAAGAGAGATAACACTATCTTTTCTAGTATCAATACTTTTACTGCTGTTTTTAGATTTTGTACCTGGTGGTAACATTAACTTTAATGCATCATATACATTACAAAAATATATATACGCTATATATTTAGCAAGTTTTAATCTTTTTTCATCTATATATGACACATCATCTAATATAGCAGATATTTCCTTCAATTTATATTTAGGGTCTTCTATTTTTTCTTCAAGTTTTACAACAATTCCTTCTTCTAAACTTTTTCCTCTTCCAAAACTTACACTTACTCTCTTTCCTATTTCAATATCATTTAACATATCATCTGGTACTAAATAATCATATACTTTATTTAGTGAATTTACAGATGTATTTATTAATATTTTAGCTATCATTTCACACCTCTAGTTAATATTATATAGTAGTTATTTTTTAGTGTCAAGAAAAAAACATCTGTTTTTTAAGTCAAAAAAAACACTTCAAAAAATGAAGTATTTTTATTTATTTTCCAACCATTTGTTATATTCTTTTAATATTTTTTCAGCCACTTTCTCAGGTGCTATATTTGTAGTATCAATTACCAAATCATAATTTGACATATCATCTCTTTTTACACCATATGTTTTTAAATATCTCATATTTTCCTGTTCATATCTATACTTAATATCTTCTTTTGCTTTTTGTATAGATTCATATTTTTCAGTATCTTCTCTTAAAGAGTCGTTATATGCTCTTTTGGCAGCTTCATCTAAATCTACTCTTAAGTATATTTTAAATGATTGTGGTACTGCATAAAAACCAAGTCTTGCATCAATAATTAAATTATCATGAGTTTTTGAATATTCGGCTGCACTTTTTTCAACTTGTCTATCTATTTCTTCATGTTGATTTAAGTACTCCTGAAATTCTACTATAGACATATTCATCTCTTTTGCAAGCTTTCTAACATACTCACCATTTCTATATATAGTATACCCCAACTCTTTTTGAAGTATTTTGGTTACAGTTCCTTTTCCACTTGCTATATCCCCTGCTATAGTTATAATATGTATATTCATAAGGTTACTCCTTATCTTCTTTTTCTTTCTCTTGCATAGCTTCTTGAGCTTCTTTTATTTCTCTTTCCATTTCAGATTCTGGAGTAACAGCATATTCTCCTTTTATTTTTACATATACTTTTCCATCTGCAATCTCTTTTGCAGCAATATCTACAGCATCTGACATATCTTCTGTAAATTCTACATTTTTTTCTTTACATTCTTTTCTTTTAGCAGATCTTGCAGATTCAATTTGTCTTGCTCTTTTTGCTAAAGCAAGTACAGATTCATATCTATTTCCAACTTTAGGTATTATTTCTTTTACATTTGGCTTTGATAACATTTTTATTTCCCCTTTCAAACTATAATATATATTATATAATATTTTACGTAATTTGTAAATATCTAATGTAAACTAAAATTCACATATTGTTGTAATTCCACATGGTAAAAATAAATTTTTATTCTTCACTTTTAATCCTATTTCATCAAAACTAATATTATATTTTCTATCAGTAATTGCATAATTTATAACATTAGATATAATTGTACCAGATAAACCTCCTGTATATGTATTTACGATCATAAACAATGGATTATCGGATAAAAGCTTTGAGCATAATTCAATTAACTCAAAAATATTTTTTTCAATACTCCATACTTCTCCATTTTTTCCCCTACCATATGAAGGAGGATCCATTATTATACAGTCATACTTATTTCCTCTTCTTATTTCTCTTTTTACAAATTTTATTACATCATCGACTAAAAATCTTACAGGTCTATCCTTTAGCCCACTTGATATTAAATTTTCTTTTGCCCAATTTGTCATCCCTTGCGAAGAGTCAACATGACATACCTTTGCACCTGCATATGCACAAGCAACACTTGCTCCACCAGTATATGCAAATAAATTTAACACATTAATTTCTCTTCCTTTTTTAGTTTCTTTAGAAATCTTATCTATCATATAATCCCAATTTACACTTTGCTCTGGAAAAAGTCCAGTATGTTTAAATCCCATAGGTTTTAAGTTAAATGTTAAATCTTTATACTTTACTGACCAACTATCTTCCATCTTTTTAAGTTTTTCCCAATGTCCTCCACCACTAGAGCTTCTAATATATCTTGCATGTGCCATCTTCCATAATTTTTCATCTTTTTTCTTAGTCCATACAATTTGTGGATCTGGACGTATTAAAATATATTTTCCCCATCTTTCAAGTTTTTCACCATCAGACATATCTAACAATTCATAATCTTTTAAATCCTTGCTATAACGCATATTATTTTCTCCTCTTTCATAAATATTACTATGATTACTTTGAACAAAAAATATATAAAAATATCCATATTTTTAGTATGTTTAGTTTTATTATTTACTTTCCAAAAAACTAATTATTTATCTGTTAAAAACACAGTAGAAATATTCTTAAGCTCAGTTTTGCCATCTCTTTTTCCATTTATATTATTTACAAATATTATTACAAAAAGTAATATTATAAATTTAATTACTGGAATATTTAAAAAATTTAATAATATAATGACAGTAATTATAATTGGTTTTTTATGTGGATATCCAATGGGTGCTAAAACCACATATGAATATTATATAAATAATAAATTAACTAAAAAACAAGCACTATTTCTAATGTCATTTGCTAATAATTGTAATCCAATATTTATACTATCTACTATAGGTATTTGTGTATTTAATAATATATCTATAGGAATAATACTTTGTATAAGTCATTATTTAAGTGCTTTAATTATTGGAATTATATATTTTTTGCATAATAATATTATACACGAAAATGTAGAAAAATCAAATATAATTAATAAAAATCAGGATAAAGTACTACATAAAAATACTTTTGAAATAGTAGATGAGTCAATAAAATCTACACTAATAGTTCTTGGAAATATATTTTCATTTATACTAATATTTAATTTAATATTTAGTATTATAGAAACAGTTTTACTAAAATTAAATGTACAAAACAGTATAATATATACCTTGTCTGCCCTTTTTGAGGTTACAAATGGATGTCGACTTATATATTTAAATAGTGGACTTTCATTAAATATGATTATTTGCATAATTTCATTTATGTTAGGATTTAGTGGTCTTTCTATAATTTTTCAAGTATTCTCATGTATTTATAAAGCTAATATAAAACTGTCTCATATTATAAAATATAAATTAATTCAAGGCATATTATCATTCATAATTACATACTTTATTACAAATATTAAAGCTATACCAAATATATGTACAATAAATCTAAATAGCTTTTCTACCACTTCTTACTTTGTAATAATTGTCTCTTTATTATTTATATTTGTATATTCAATAAAAAAAGTAACTCAAAAATAATTAAATTTTCAAGTTACTTTATATAAATTAAAGAAGGGGGGTAAACTTAAAGTTTACATTAATATTATATACATTTAAATATTTTTTATTCATAAATTATTAGGAGGTGATTAAATGGATAAAAATCAGGCATTTTTCGATCCATATAACTTTAGTATGCAAAATCAAATGGCACAACAAAATCAAATTGATCCAGCATTAAATGGAATGGATAATATAGGAAATCCAATGATGTACTATGAACAACAATATATGTATTATAGATATCTAACACAAATGTTAGAATATAAAATAAAATTAAAAGAGTATGAAAACTTAAATAAACAAAATTAAAAAGAGCATAAAGCTCTTTTTTTACACATATAAATTAATTAAAATATACATTTGAAATTTTATCTATTATTTCACCAGTATTTGCACTAACAATATATTCATCTTCAAAATTAAAAGCATCTTCTCCATTATCATATTTACAATAATATGCAAGTTCACAAGTATTATCCTCATGACAAAATACAATAAGTTCTGGCTTTATATATTCAACATCATATCCATAATTATCTACTAATATATTTTTTATTTTCTCTTGTGAATATTTAGGCTTTATAGATAAATCTTCTATAATCATACAATTATTTATAATTCCTTTAGCATTTCCGTCTATATCACTACGTACAATCATTCCACCATCATATACCTTTATTCCTTTATATAGTTGATCAAAATAGAAATAATTATTTTCTTCAATTAAATTAACATTATTTCTATCACTTGCAACAAGTTCTTCTTGAACAGATTCTATTCCTATTTGATCTTTTACGTCTTCTAAAGAATTTAAAGCTGACTCAATACTATTTATTTTTACATCTGAAAATTTACCTTCAATATATTTATTATTTAAAGTCCACTTTCCATAATAATTAGAATTATTAAAGTTTGAATATACTACAAACAATATTATTACTAAAATTATAATACATACTGGTATTAAAATTTTAAATATTTTTTTCATATATATCACCTGCTAAATTACAAGTCCACCATTAGGGCTTATTACTTGCCCTGTTATATATCTAGCCTCATATGAAGCTAAAAATTTAACTGATGCTGCGACGTCCTCTACATTACCAATTTTACCAAGTGGTATTTCTTCTTTTAGAACTTCTAAGTCTTCTTTAGACAAAGAGCTTATCATATCTGTTGATATTGCACCTGGAGCTACAACATTTACTGTAATATTTGATGGTGCAAGCTCCTTTGCAAGTGCTTTACTCATTCCAATTATAGCTGCTTTTGTTGTAGAATATGCTACCTCTAAAGATGCACCTACCATTCCCCATATAGATGATATATTTATTATAGTACCATCTTTTCTTGAAAGCATTGATTTTTTTAGAACTGATTGTGTAGTATTAAACACACCTAATATATTTACATTTACCATTTTTTCCATATCTTCTTGTGTTATATCTGTAAAAAGCTTATATTCACTAATTCCTGCATTGTTTATTAAAACATCAATATTTCCAAATGTTCCAATTACATAATCTACCATCTTATCTACTTCTTGTCTATTTGTTACATCTGCTTTATATATTATTACATTACAGCCGTCTTTTGCAAGCTCTTGACATAACTCCTTTGCTTTCTCTTCTGATGTATTATAATTTATACATACATTATATCCACTATATGCAAAATCTTTTGCTATTGCTCTTCCAATTCCCTTTGCCGCACCTGTTATAATAACTGTTTTATTCATACTATCTCTCCTTTATATAATTTATTTTAACATATATTTATAAAAAAAGTACATACTTTTTTAGTATGTACTTTGAAATTTAACTATTATTTACAATAAAAGCATCCTGCTATATCTAGTTATATATCTTCTTTCTTTATATCCACTTTCTTTTTTTCTACACCCTTTCCGTTTAACTCTTCTTGCTGTTCTTCCAACTCTGTTTTTGTAATATCTTCTTGTGATTGGTTATGTTTAGTAAGTTCACTCCTTATATCTTGACTTTTTCCATATTCATTTTTACCACTAGAATATGTCATATCACTAGCAGTTTTTGCTCCAGTAATTGTTTTTGTTTTACTATAATCAAGATTATCTGCTATTCTATTTTTTATTTTATTAAGCTCTTTACTAGTCATATCTCTAAATTCATTTGCTCCAGATATAGAACTATATTTTTTATCTAAATCATCTAGTTTTGTTTGTAATTCTTTTCGCTCTTGTGGATCTTCTATATTTTCTAGCATTTGTTCTATTCCTGATTTTTCTTCATTATATTTTCTTACTTCTTCATCAAAAACTTTTCCAAGTTTCTCTTTATCATCTATATCCTTTGTATCTACACCAATAGTTTTTAAAGATTCTCTAAGCATAGAGTCATTTGCCATTTTTAAAAGTGCGTCTCTTGTTTTATTAAATTTAATGGCAAAAACAGGTGTCATTCTACCGTTAGCTTTTTTTATTGCTGTAAATAATGCCTCTTGTGAATCTTTATCTGAAATCATTTTTAGTTGCTCTTTAGGAGATTGATTTACAAATGCATCAAGTAATTGTTTCGAATTTTTAGCAGTAATATTTGAAGGATCATAGCCTAGTTTAGTTAAATAATCCATTCCTGTAGGTTCTTTTTCTTCTTCTTTTTCTCCCACTACCTGATTTTTATTTTCTGCTACATTTTGTCCATTAGGTGCAAATGGAATTCCCATACCTCCTTTTGCAGGATTTCCTTGACTCGGAACTTCTTGAGGCTCTTGTTCTTGTGATTTAGCTCCTTTTTCAAATTCTTCCTTTTTCTTATCTGGCACAACTTTATCTATAAAATCTTTATCTTTTCTAACTATATTTTCTGAATAAACTAGCATAAGTCCATTAACAGCATTCATTCTTGCTTCATCATGATTGTTAAAGGCTTGTGCTAAAGTTTGTCTAATTGGTGATTTATCTTCCTTTTTAGCACCTAATTCATTTTTTATTCCTTCTATCTTGTCAATTTCATCTTGTATTTTTTGTCTTTCTTTTTCATCTTTTACAGTATTAAGTTGCTCTTTTCTATCAGAAATTTCTTGTTCTAACTTTTTATAAAAGTCATCTATCTGAGTACCTAGACTATCTAATTGCTCATTTCTTTGACTTGTTAAGTCCTCTATTTCTTTTGCTGTGCCATGCTCATTATACAATTTTTCCAATTCATCTTCAGGAATCTCAAAATTATCAAAATCTCTTCTTTGCTCTACTGTTAATTTATCAAAAGTTATAGGTTCACTTACTTTTCCTTCCATCTCCTTATTAAGTTTTTCTAAAAATAATTCTTTTTTTCTCTCTTGTACTTTATCGTCTGCTCTTTTTAATATATTCTCAATAGTATTTCTTTCAGCTTTTGAATCTTTTTTTCCTTGCTCAACATTAGATTTTAAATCATCAAATTCCTTAAATACTCCGCTTTTTTCATTTTCTTGTACTTTAGTACTTTTATTTTCTTCTACTTTCTTTTCTTGTTTTACATTCTCTGGCATTTTTTGTACCTCCCTATACTAATATTTATTCACATATTGTTTTAAATAATTAATAAAATCCATATGTGCATCTGACTCTATTTCTTTACTAACCTCTTTTACATCTTGTTGTAACTGATTAAATTGTTCCTCAATCTCTTCTATAGTCATATATATCTCCCCCTATACAAACCTTATAATTAAATTATATAGCATAAAAAAAATAAAGTCAACTATGTTAACTTTATTTGTTGAGTTTTACATAATATTTATATTTTTTAAAAATAAAAGCTCAAAATATAATATGTTTTGTATTATATTTTAAGCTAATATTATTTTATTCGTGATTTTTCTCAAAATTCCAAGAATCTCTACACATGTCCTCAAGTGTTCTTGTTGCCTCAAATCCTAATTCTTCTTTTGCTTTTTTAGGGTCTGAATAGCACATTGCAATATCTCCTGCTCTTCTTGGAGCTATTTTATATGGTACTTTTATATTATTAGCTTTTTCAAATGCATTAACCATATCTAATACACTGTATCCAACACCTGTTCCTAAATTATATATATGCATTCCTGCTTTATCTTTTCTTAATTTATCTAATGCTTTTATATGTCCTATTGCAAGGTCTACAACATGAATGTAATCTCTTACACCAGTTCCATCTTTTGTATCATAATCATTACCAAATACAGATAATTCTTTTAACTTACCAGCTGCAACTTTTTGAATATATGGCATTAAATTTGCAGGTACGCCTTTTGGATCTTCACCTATAAGTCCACTTTCATGAGCTCCTACAGGATTGAAATATCTAAGTATAGCAATATTCCATTCATTATCTGATTTATATAAATCTTTAAGTATTTGCTCTACCATAAGCTTAGATGTTCCATATGGATTTGTTGTACCACCAACTTTACATTCCTCTGTAATTGGAACAACTTCTGGATCACCATAAACTGTTGCAGATGAAGAAAATACTAAAGTTTTTACATTATGTTTTTTCATCTCATCTAATAGTACTAAAACAGTTGAAACATTATTTGTATAATATTCTACTGGTTTTTGTACTGATTCTCCTACAGCTTTATATGCAGCAAAATCTATTACAGCCTCAATATCATTTTCTGTAAATATTTTTTCTAATATATTTCTATCTATCATATCTCCTTGATAGAATTTTAAATCCTTCCCTGTTATTTTTTTAACATTTTCTAAAGCTTGTGGATTACTATTTGAAAAATTATCTAATACTACTACTTCTTCTCCTTTATTTAAAAGTTCAACACAAGTATGAGTACCGATATATCCAGCTCCACCTGTTACTAATATCTTTGACATAATTTATCATCCTTTCTTTATTTTATAATATTATATCATTGTGTATATTATATAATAGCAATGTGAAAAAATCAATAAAGATATTAATAATATACTCTAGACTGCTCTAAATAACTAGCAAATGTAGAAAGTGACATACTTCTATTTGCATATATTCTAGGTATTTGATATGGGTTAGTGTCAACATCTGAGTCGTATACCCCACCTAACATCTCAAGACCAAAATCATAATAATCTTTTATTATATCAAGTGTTGTTTGATTATATCTACCACTAGGATAACAATATGTTGTAACCTCTTGCCCAGTTATTGCTTCTAGTCTTTCTTTAGATTCAACAGCTTGTTCTACTTGTTCATCATAATTCATTTCGTCTAAATAATCATGTGTTTTTGTATGTGATTCTATCTTTACAAGTCCACTATCTGCAATTTCTTTGAGTTGCTCCTCAGTTAAATAGTTCTCTCCATTTATATAATCTGTTATTATAAATATTGTAGCTTTTTGATTATATTTTTTTAAAAGCGGAAAGGCATTGTCATAAAAATATACAAAGCAATCATCAAAAGTAAGTGCTACAGGCTTATCATATTTATATAAATCATCTAATTCATCTATATATATAGTATCATATCCATTTTCAGAAATATACTTTAATTGTTCTTCTAATGTCTCAGGCTTTAAAAAGTTTTCTGTATCAGGATAATCTCCATAATCTTCTAATATAAAATGATACATAAATATTGGTACTGTTGCAGATATATGCTCAGGTATTTCAAATTTTTCAGCTTTAACTAACTGTAAATCTTCACTCGTTTGAGTGTTAAATACAATTTCTTTATTTTCTATATCAGCTGTTACATCTTCTTTTAGAATCGAATTTAATATAAAATATCCAGCCACTATAATAACTACCAAAATTAACAAATACAAAATAATATATTTTAAATTATTACTTTTTTTAACCTTATTTTCCATAATTCCTCCAAATTAATGAAATAATTTTTGCCATTCATTAACAACACTTTCACTATAATATTTTTTTACACTTTCAATAGAATTTTTAGATATTTTATTCCATTTATTTTCATCTATTAATAAATTTTCAATACAACTAGCCATATCATTTACATCTCTATTATCTATTAAATATCCATTAATTCCATTTTGTATAATTTCTTTTGGGCCAACGTCTATATTAAAGCTAACACATGGAAGTCCTATCTCCATTGCCTCACATAAAACTAAAGAAAAACTTTCACATAAAGATGTTAAAACAAATACTGATGATGCACTCATTTGCTCTTGAACTTCTTGTGAAGATATCCTACCAGTCAAAATAACTTTATTATTTAAATTTAATTTTTCTATTTTTTCTTCTATTTCTCTTCTTTGTAGTCCTTCTCCAACTATTTTTAATTTTACATCATTATACTTGTTATTAATAATTTTAAACACATCTAAAAGTGTCAAAAAATCTTTTTCTTTTTCAAGCCTTCCTACACTTATTAATGTTTTATTATTAAACTTTGCAAAATTATCAACCTTAGATTCTTCAAGCATATTAGGAATATCATAAACTTTTGCTTTACTGTTTGAGTATTTAAGCCATTTTTCATAATCTTCCTTTGCTTTTTTAGTCATTACTACAATTTTATCTATATTTTTAAAATACTTTTTTACTTTATTTATATACTTTTTAGAATTTATATATGAATGCTCTTGTGATATATTTAAGGTATCTCTTCTTTTTATTAGCTTAGAAAACTCTATTCTAGATGAAATTATAATATCTGTATCCAATTTTTTTATATACTTTTTAAGTACAAAACTCTTATATATACCACATTTAATCATAACAAATGACTCTTTTAATAGTTTAATTAATCTAAAATGCTTTAATGCATAATAAAAAGCTTTATGATTAGGTCCAAAATCTGCTAAAAATTTTACATCTACATTTTTATCTAAACTATAAAAAGACTTACCTTTTAGCATATCATAAACAGAAATTATTTGTATTTTATATTCTTTTGTTTTTGCAAGTTCATTAACAAGTGTAACAGTTTGCTTTTCAAGACCTCCATAGTTTAAATGCAATAGCAAAAAAGTTATTTTTTTCAAAGTTTCTCCTCCATTTTATAAAGAGATTATATAATAAAATCCGAATATTTGTCAATATTCGGATTTTTAATTATATATTTGCTTTTTCTTTTTCTACCATATCTAAAGCTGCATCAATTACTTTGTCCATATCATAATATTTATATTGTCCAAGTCTACCACCAAATAGTACATTTTTTTCTTTTTTAGCTAATTCTTCATATTCTTTATATAAATTTGAATTTCTATCATCATTTACAGGATAATATGCTTCATCGCCTAATTTCCAAGCACTAGGATACTCTTTTGTTATTACTGTACCTTTACAATCATTAAATTCAAAATGCTTATGCTCTATAATTCTTGTATATTCTTGTTCATGAGAAGTAAAGTTCATAACAGCAACTCCTTGATAATTGTCTACATCTTCCAAAACTTCATTTTCAAATCTTAAAGTTCTATACTCAAGATTTCCAAGATTATAATTAAAATATTCATCTATCATTCCTGTAAATAGTACCTTTTTAGCCATAGAATCATATTTATCTTTTTCCTTTAAGTAATCCACTCCAAGCTTTACATCTGAACCTTCTAGCATTTTTTCAATTATAACATTATATCCACCAATTGGAATTCCTTGATAAGGATCATTAAAGTAATTATTATTAAATGTAAATCTTACAGGTAATCTTTTTATTATAAATGCTGGCAACTCTTTGCAATCTCTTCCCCATTGCTTTTCTGTATATTCTTTTACAAGTTTTCTATATATATCTTCTCCAACTAAAGATATTGCTTGTTCTTCAAGATTTTGAGGCTCCTTGCCATTTAATATACTCTTTTGAGACTCTATTTTCTCCATTGCCTCTTTAGGAGTAACAACACCCCAAAGCTTTGTAAATGTATTCATGTTAAATGGCATGTTGTATAATTCTCCATGATAATTTGCAATAGGTGAATTAACATAGTTGTTAAATTCTGCAAATTGATTTACATATTCCCATATTTTTTTATTGCTTGTATGAAAAATATGAGCCCCATATTTATGTACATTTATTCCATTTACCTTTTCACAATAAATATTTCCACCAATATGTTGTCTTCTATCAATAACCAAACATTTTTTTCCAAGTTTTGTCATCTCATGTGCAAAAGTTGAGCCGAATAATCCTGCTCCTACTATTAAATAATCATACATTTTTCTTCTTTCTCCTCTCTTCAATTCCAATTTTTAAAAATACTGCTAATAAAATACAAATTGATGCCATTATAATTACACTTGCAATAGCAGCACCCCTCATTTGATAATGTTCAACTAAAAATTTAGGAACAAATAATGACATAGCCGAAACTAAAATATATGTAGCAAAAATATATTTTTGTTTTCTTATTGTGCTTAATAAATTAAATAATAAATTATCCATAGCATAAAATAGTCCAGATAAAACTAAAATTAACAAATCAGCTTTATACATACTTATATCAACACCATAAAATAAATTTAAAAATGGTACGCCTAATATAAAACATCCAATTTCAACAAAAGCAGTAGCTAATACTAAAACTCCTATTATTTTCCACATAATTTTAGATAACTTATCATATTGTCCATTTGCAAAATAATCTCCAAACATTTTATAAAATGGCTTTATAATAAATAAGCTTATTAAATTAATAACAAATGTAGGCATATATATAATATTAAAATATGTCTGCATTGTATAATCTCCTACACCATCTATAGCATATTTTACTGCATTTATTACATATACATTTAAAATTCCTGCTACAGCTATAGGTATACATTCTTTGATTATTTTAAATGCTTTCTCTACATTAAAATTTATTTTAACTATATTAAAATTTTTAATTAATCTTACATCATATAATAAAAATGTAATTAGATTTGCTAACACCATAAAAATACAAGACAAAATTATATTTTTAGTTATAATATCTACTATTATAAAAGCAATTATAGATATAATATTTCTAAATGACATTGACTTTCCAGCCAAATCTAATCTTTCGTTTATTTGAAACTCTGCTTGATACGATTCACTTAAATTATCTATTACTCTATATAATATTAAAAGTATGCAAATCCATAGTTTAGTATCTGTATATCCTCCTATAAATACTGCTGCAAAAGTCACTACTATCATAATTATTATTGCTATTACTCTTGAGCTAAAATAATCGGAAAATGTATATTTTCTTTTTACATCAGTAGATTGAAAAATTCTAATACCAAATTCTCCAACGGCATTTAAAATACATGATGTTGCATAAGCTATAGAAAACATTCCAGCTATCTCTATTCCATTTAATCTTGTACAAAATGCAAGTATAATAGCACTAAAAAGGGCATATATCACACTTCCTACCATATTCCATGCAAATTCAGACTTTTTTATCATTATATTTACTCTCTTTCTTAATTAATCATTAAATATTGATTATATGGTCTTCTGTCAATATTATATACTGGTGTTCTATAAACTTTAAGTTCGCTATGTTTTTTTAACCAAACGTTAAATAATCTTTCTGACATAAATCCAAAAAGTCTTTTATTATAATCATCATAATTACTTAAGTCTGTTCTTTTTTCAAGTTCAAATAAAATATCAAATAACCATTTATAATATTCATCAAAAATTTCTTTTCTAGATATAAACATATTACATAAATATAAAGTTCTAGATTTAGAAAATTCATCGAATGCTGACAAATAATCTGGATACATTTCTTCAATTATTTTCCTACATTCATCATAATCTTTTTTAATATGTGTTTTCTCCCACGATTTTCCAACATTATGTTTTATAATAAATGTACGATTAGGAACAATTATATCATAGTCTTTTAAAATATTTTTTATATCATTTTTATCTAATACATTTTGTAACTTATTATTCTTTTTTCTTTTAAAGAAATATCTTCTATAGTGTGTAAGACCAACAATATCTGATTTATCATTTTTCCAAATCCAATATGTTGCTGTAAGCTCACAAAAATTTTTATTTTTATTTGATATATTATCTCCTGTGTCATCTCTTACATAACCGAAATCGTTATCATTTAAAGCAGCTCCTACACGAATAGGCACATATATTTTATTATTAGGAAAATTTGCTTTTTTATGTGAAGCTACGTAAATTTTTATAGTTTCTTTACTCATAATATAAATATAACCTCCTATTATTTAAATTTTATAGTACTAATAACTTTTTTTGCAGTCGCATCCCATGAGAACTTTTCAATTACTTGTTTTTTAATATTTTTAGAAAGTTTTTCTCTTTTATCTTTATCTTCTAACAATTCTACCAGCTTTTCTTTTATTTCATCTTCTTCAAATCCACAAATAAGTCCTATATTTTCATTTTCAAGTATTTCAGCAGTTCCACCCATTGGTGTTGCTACTACTGCACATTCCATAATTCCAGCTTCTAAAATTGTTGTAGGTAATCCTTCAGGAAATGAAGAAGGATTTATAAAAATATCTGTCTTTGCAAGTAAATTCATAACCTCATCATGAGATAGCATACCTAGTATATGTATGTTTATATTATCTTTATTATCTTGTTTAATTTTATCAAGTAAAGGGCCTTGTCCTGCAATATTTAATTCAATATTATATTTTTTTTGCAAATCTTTAAATATTGATATAAGCTTTAAGACTCCTTTTTCAGGTATTAATCTGCCAACATATGTAATAGAAATTTTTTCACTATCCTTTTGAATATTACTACTATATACTTGGGCTTCTTCTGTATTTATTGAATTATAAAAAACACCTTTTGCCTCTATATCAAAATGTTTAAGCCACTGAACACATTTTTTTGAAACACCATAAAAATCTTTTACATTTTTCTTTATAGCATTAGTTAGTTTATGCTCATATATTGCTCCAAAAAAATCTAATATTTTATTATTAACAGTAAAATGTGTACTTCCATGCTCTATTAAACATACAGGAATATTATTTTTAGTAGCAAATTTTGAACCAATATATGAACTTGTCCAAAACCTTGTTTGTAAAATAATACTGTCTATATTTTCTTCTTCTATCATTTTAAGCATTTTTTTACAATGACTATTGTTGTTTACAATAGGATATCTTTCAACAAATAATTTATGTGTTGGTAGTCTGTATATTTTAGCATAATCCAACTGTTCAACTTCTTCTAAAGAATCATCATATCTTAAAGATACAATTACTATTTCATATCCCATTTGTTTCATCTTATTAGCTAAATTATACGTATATCTTTCTACACCACCCAAATGTGGTAAATAATATCCTGAAAAAATTGCTATTTTCTTCATTTTTCCCCCTCTTTATAACATACCAAATAAAAATAAAATTCTACAAAAAATTTCATCTTTAACATTTTGTCTAAATCTATGTGGATAGAATACCTTTCTTATTGCTTTTAAGAAATTATATTTACTACAAAATAGATTAATTACTTTCAAATTTTCTTTATCTAAACTATTAGAATATAAATCTTTATATCGTTGAATTTGTTTTCTCACTTTTGGAAAATATCCATTAAGTAAAAATTTTTTTATTCTATATATAAATAAAGAAAATCCTGTTTTTCCACTAGGGCTTACATTTTGACCTGTTCGTCTATATTTTACTGTAGCACTATCATCGTATAAAGTTTTTCCTATTCCAGACGCAATCATATAAGCCCACCAGTCATGATAGCAAACATCTTTTGTGGTTGAATTAATTATTTCTTTTGCAAGAGAATTATTAAATACTTCTACTATTCCAAAAGATATACACTCAAGTAAAGAATTTCTAAAACTGGCTCCTATTTTATTTAAATTAGATTTTTGAGTAATTTTTAAGTTTTCATCACAATAGTTAAATTCGCTAAAATATAAAAGTGGTATATTTTGTTCTTGTTTACTCAAAAGAACTATTGCCTTTTGTATTTTATCTTTGTGCCATACATCATCTTGATCACAATATGCAAAAAAATCATATTTCTTAGTATTATATGCTTGTTTTAAACATTCATAAAAACTTTTTACAACTCCCAAATTTTTTCCAGTTATTATTTTTACTTTAGTATTTTTTTCATATTCTTTTAAAATTTTTAAAGTGTTATCTCTAGAGCCATCATCTCTTACATATATATCTATATTTTTATATGTTTGTTTTAACAAACTTTCAATTTGTTTTTTTATATATTTTTCCCCATTATATGTAGACATACATATGGCTACACTATATTTATCCCTATCCATAAATTATTCACTCTATTTTTCTTCTTTCTTGTTTTCATCTCTATTTTCTTTTAATGCTATATAATGATTTAAGTTCTTTATTTTTTCATTTAATTCAGATAATCTTATATTATCTACAAAAACTTGTATTAATAAAAATACCATTATCATAAAGAATACAAAATTAACTGGTGCCATAAATCCTAATTTGTTAGATAGCCAACCTACAGCATTTGAAAATATACTCATTAAAATTAATACAAAGCTTCCTACCATCCAGATTATAGAATTTTCAACTTTTAGTTTTGCTTGTTTTATTCTTCTGACACATAAAATAAAAGATATTACTGAACCTATTAA
This sequence comes from uncultured Clostridia bacterium, assembly GCA_944387375.1. GTDB lineage: Bacteria > Bacillota > Clostridia > TANB77 > CAG-465 > CAG-465. The sequence goes on along the minus strand of CALXEQ010000001.1, from coordinate 210,032 downwards.
TAAAATAACTCTAAGTGTAATTGACATACTTTTTGCCTCCTATATCTTCTTTCTAGTTATTGATCTTATAAATAAGATTGATAACATCACATTCATCATATATTTAATAGATTTAAATGCATTTAAATAACTCTCTCCAAATTCTCTTTCACTCATCTCAACTTGTACTTCTTTTACTTTAAGTCCTTTTTTAAGCATATATACAATGGTATCAGGTTCGGGTGTCAAACTTGCATTACTATTAAATAACTCAATAGCTTTTTTATCATATGCACGCATTCCTGATGTAGGATCTGTTATTTTCTTCCAAGTAGTAAGTTTTATTGCCAAACTAATAAGTCTATTTCCTATCATTCTAGCAGAAAATGGCTTTTTCTTTTCTACAAATCTAGATCCTATAGCAACGTCTATATTATTTTTTTCAATTTCTTTTACTAGACTTTTTAAATATTTTGCATTGTGTTGACCATCACCATCAAATTGAATTGCAATGTCATAGCCATTTTCTTTTGCATATTTCATTCCAACTTGTATTGCACTTGTAAGTCCAAAATTTATTGGTAAAGATACCATATTAAACCCATTTTTCCTACAAACTTCTTTTGTATTATCTTTTGAGCAATCATTAATTACTACATAATCGTAATTTGTATTTTTCTTTATATCTTTTATTGTTTTTTCTATATTTAGTGCTTCATTATATGCTGGCACTATAATTAAAACTTTAATTTTAACCATCTCCTATTCCACAGCTACTAATTTAACATTTTCGCCTTCAAAATTTATCTTGAATAAAGAACATTCTTTTGCTTCCTCATAATCTTCAAACATGTATGCCATTCTTTCATACATTTGATCATCTGAAGTATAGAAGTATATATAATCAAATTTATATTCATATAAATCGTCTTCTAAATCCTGTGCTGTAAGTCCCCAATCTTGTAAGTCATCTACATTTTTATCTGTTCTAATCTTCCAAGATATAGCACTTTGATATGCATTTATTTTTCTAGGAAAACTATAATATCTAGCATACCATAAAGCCATAATTCCATCCTTATCTTGCTGATCAATTATATAAACCTTACTATCTTCTGGTGTATTCTCATTTACAATTGCAAATTTATCTTGCAATTGATAACTAGTATCTCTTGTATCTTTTCTTTCACTAATATCGCTTACAAAATATGTAATATTTAAAACTTTTAATTGTGAACAAAGCAATATCATTATAACTGATGCTATTATAAAATTTGTCTTATTGTTTATAAAGTTCTCTCTAAAGGTTAAAGCTATTAATATTAAAAACATAGCTACATTATATATATCTATATATCTTAAAAGTCCTGGTAAAGTTTGTGCTTCATATACTGGGAATTTAAGAAACATAGCAAATACATTTAACAAAAGAAATACAATCCATCCGATAATATATGGAACTAATTTCATTATTGTTTTTTTAACTTCTTTTTCTCCATTATTTCTATTTTTTAAATAACATATGCAAAAAGCAAATAATGTCATTAAAATAATAAATTTAGTAACAGTTAAATTTATAAACTCTACACTATCAAACATGCTTAAAAAGTGATATGCAACTCTACCTAATATATACGAATTTAGTTTAACTGCTAAATCGGTTCTTAGCGTATCAGGTATTATTTGTGCATCATAATACATAGGAATTGTAGCATTACAAATTCTTAAATATATATTCCATGCAAAATATAACCCTACTATTAACAATCCTAATAACAACCATTTTTTTAATACTTTAAAAGCGTTTTTAAAAAATCCTTTAAAAGTAAATTTATAATCATTTACTTTTAAGTAGTCTGTTAGCATTACTATCACAAAAAATACAAATGCTGCTATTATTCCAGTAGGTCTTATCATTAACAAAACGCTTAAACTCAAAAGCAACATTCTCATCATCTTTTTAGTATCTACATCTTTAAACAAGAAGTACATGACAAAGCAGTTGAAAAATGCAGCAGCCATTGCATAATCTGCATATAAAGAAGTATATCCATATCCAGATGAAAATAGTGATGCGCCAAATATAATTAATATTGTATAAAATGGTAATAAAAATTTATTCTTTTTACCAATAAAGCTAAATGCTGGCATAAGATTAATTAGTGTAAATAAAGCAAGTCCTGTATATAAGTTTCCTTCGCTAAATCCACCCATAACTTTACTTACAAAAAACTGCCACAAACTAACATATGGTGGATAACTTCTTGTTGCAGACATTGATTCTTCACAAGTAGTTAATTTTTCATAATTTATTACAGCCTTTGCATCATATCCCCAGTGAGAATATTCATCCCAAATATGTACGTATCTGTTAATGCCTCCTAATATAAAAGCAACAAAAAATATAGAAAAAATAACCATAGCACTAGAATTAAAATTTAATTCATATTTTTTATCTATTTTTCTATTTTTTAAGTAAAGTATTAATGCACATATAGAAATAATTACTTCAATTATTCCTATTATAACTACTGCATAATGCAATATATCAGCCATTCCTAATATTAACAATACAAATAATAATATTGCATTTGATGCAAATATAGATGTTTCAAATTTATTTTTTGTTGTATATGAAAATAAAAATGCATTATACATCATTATTACATATAATAATATATATCTATATATTTCTTTTTCTGGAAAAAATCCTTGCATAAGCATACAAGCTAAAGTTACAAAACTTATTGAAAAAATAAATTTTTTCTTATCTTTTAATTTATCATAAAATATAAATATTATAGAAAATAATATTACACCAATTGTAAGAGGCCAATTTACCAAGTCTAAACTTTTAATTGCACTCATACCATTTGTTGCTATAGCTTCTACATTTTTTAAAATCAATAATATAAAATATACTGGTATTATTAATAATTCTCTTAGAATTACTCGCATTTTATTCCTCCCACGTTCTAGTTAATATTTTATCTACTATAATTTCTATAGCAAATAATAATATAAAAGCAAAACATATACAAGAAATATATAATAAAGAATTTATCGATATACTCATTATATATATAGAACCTAATAATATCTGTATTAATAAAAATATATAGTCAAATTTTTTAGATACTATAGATATTATTATAATTAAAACTATTGACATTATAACATATAAATTAGGATATAAGCTAACATTTGAAATTATAGTGTCTTTAATATTGTCGTAGAATACTGGCTTTGCAGCATTAAATTGTGTAATTACTTCACTTTCTAATTCTACATTATCTATTTCATCTAATTTATTGTTTTCTATTAAATTAGATCCAATATTAATACTATCAAATTTGTTAAAATTTGGAATTGCTACACTTAAAATAGCAACCAAGAATGTACATACAATATATGCTATAACAAAAGCTTTAAGTCTTTTAGGTTTAATTTTTAAACTTATTAACTTATATAATATAAATCCAAAAGTTACAATAGATATTAATATTCCTATTGCAGGATTTAATACAATCATAAGTGATAGAATTATTGCATATGGCACTAACTCTAATATTCTGTATTTATATTTTTTCTTTATACCTAAATATATATAATACATATTTAATATTAGCAATAACCCAAAAATTGTAGTATTATTGGGTAAAATATTTACTAATTCTAAAATTGGTAAAAAAGCCACAAACAATGTTGTTATAAATTGAAATAGATATATTATTCTTTCTCTTTTTTGTAATTTAAGAGTTTGTTCCAAATTTAATAAAGGTGCTTTATAATTTTCATTGTCTGGATTAAAATTTGTTATTCTATCTACATATGAATTCAAATCTATATTTCTTATTTTAGCTGTAACGAAAGTCCATATAAAAGAAAATCCAACAATTTGTAATAAAGATTTTCCTCCAACAGAAATATTAGAAAATATCCCTGCATCATTTATAGGTTTTAACGTTAACATTGCTAAAAACATTGTCAAAAACATAGTAAAAAATATCGTCAAGTCTCTGTTATTACTAAAAAACTTAATCTTATTTTTTATTGAAATGAAAAAATCTATAATATATACAACCCATACCATATTTTTTCTTTTCATTTTTGTTTTAAATTTTTCCATAGGTTTTATCCAAGTTGCATCAAAATGATGAATCATAACAGAGTTATCTGTAAATTTGTTATTTTGATAGTCATAACTTAATGGATAAAAATATTCCATAGGATATATATGTATCTTATTATCTTCAAAAATTTGGATTTCATCCTTCTCACCGTCAAATCCGAATTTACTAAAGTATTTTGTTAACACTTTAGGTACACTCTCATCATATAAGTCTCCAGTTTCATTAAACTTCTTCTTGCTTTCATATATATCTACAATATCTTTTATATAAGGATTATGTGCCTCTTTAACCCAAACAACTGCAGCATTAATTTGCTTAGAATCTTCTACACCTAAAAACAAATCATCTTCTAAAAATTTAGATATATCTGCTGTTATTTCCATATCAGTATCAAGATATATTCCACCATATTCTTCTAACACCTTAAATCTTGTATAATCTGCTACAAAAGCCCATTTTTTTTGTTCAAAAGCTTCCTTTACAAAAGGACATTGTGTTACATCAAAATTATTTTCATTCCATTCTTTGATTTCAAAGTCTGGAAGGTACTTTTTCCAAGTAGCAATACATTTTTTTGTAAGTTCAGAAATTGGATTTCCACCAAACCAAATATAATGTATTATCTTGTTATTTTTTTCCATTTATATTAACCTCCATTAACTATTTAAAAATTCCTCTTTTAATTCTAACACCTTTTTAGTGTGTTCTTTTTTCCAATCCTTATATAATTCTAATACTTTCTCTTTATTTTCAATACATAAATTTATCTTATCATATATTTCATCAATATTGTCTTCTTCCTTTACAACAATATAGTTTTCTATTTCATTTCCCTTAAAATAATCTGTATTATTTCCAATTATACATGGAACTCCTACCTCAAAGCTTTCCAATGGTATCATAGGTGAAGATTCAGTAAATGTAACATATAAATTGATAGTATTTTTAGACATTCTCTTTAATAATTCTTTTCTTTTTATAGAAAATTCATTATCATCACTAACAGTTTTTATACTCATAAGTTTACAAAAACTAGTTGCAAGCTTTGTCATTGGTACAATATCAACATAAGCATTTTTTACCATTGCACATGCACTAAGTTGATTATACGTATTTTTCTCCCATCTATCACCAGATGAATATAGTCCAATTTTTATTTCATTATTTTTTTCTTTTTTCTCTATTTTGTTTTTATCTAAATTCACATCATTAATTAACCAATACGAATTATATCCTTTTTTTGAATAAAACTCTTTCATACTCTTCTTTAAAAATCCTATTGATGTTACTATTTTTCTTTTTTGAAGCTGTAAAATCTCTTCTAAAAATTTCTGTTCATTATAGTTTACAAATAGAGAATGGCTACCATGCCACATAAATTTTATTTTAATTTTATTGTTAAGCTCATATATTTTTTCTGCCAAATCTTTATATCCATATGCCATAGTAGCAAAAATTACTTGTTCAAAATTTTTATCTACAATAGCTTGGGCAATATTACAAATCTGCTTCTCATTGAAAATCTCATATAATTTTACACAATTTTTCTTTCCAAAAATTTCTTTTGCAGAATTCTTTATTCCAAAACATTCTGGATTATATATTACAACAAAAGACCCATTTTCTATCTCGTTTATATCTTCTATTACATCTTCTGTTTGTTCTTTTTGGTAAAAAAATATAGATTTTACCTTCTTTACATGTCTATTCATACTTCCTCCTTACATTTTTAAGAATTCTTCAACACTTAATTTACTTTCTTCATCATTTTGTTTTTTCCACTCTTTGTATAACCTAAATATTTCATCTTTATTTTTTAATGCGTTTTCTATTTTTTCACAAATAGAAATAACATCATCTTCTCTTTCAACAACTAAATAATCATGTAATTTACTATCTTTAAAATAATGATGATTATGTCCCATTATACAAATAGTTCCAGCTTCTAAGCTTTCTATAGGAAGCATTGGTGCACATTCTGAAAATGTTACATATAAAACAACATCTCTTTGTGCCATTCTTAAAAGCAAATCCTCTCTTTTTAAATGTGAGTCTGAACCAACAATTTCTAAATCATTATAATATGCTAGTTTTTTAAGTTCATATCTTAAAGGTACCACCTCAAGTTGTGCATTATCGAAATAAGAAGCTGCCATAACTTGATTAAATGTATTTTTTCTCCAATCAGTACTTGCAGAATATAATCCAAATTTTAATTTACCATCATCTTGTTTTTTTACTTTACTTATCGCATCTTTAACATCATCATTTAATCTTACAGTATTTTTAATAAATGCTGTTTTATATCCTTGCGATTTATAAAAATTAACTAAACTTTCTTTGCATGTTCCCATAACATCTATAATGTGTTCTTTATGCAAATTTATAACCATTAAATTTGTACCCCAATTAATTTCTTCAATTACCTGAGAATGACTACCATGCCAAAAACTTTTTAGTTTTATATCTTTATTTCTTTCTTTTAATTTTCTTGCTATTTTATCCCATCCATAATTAAAAGCACTAAATATTACTTGCTTTGCATCAATTTTAATAATCATATCTACAATTTTATCTACATTACTATTTAAAAATACTTCTTGCATAGGAAGTAAATTAGTAAATAATTCTTTGGTAGCACTAGTTACTCCAAGCCATCTAGGATTATGTATTATTAAATATTCTATATTTTCCCCATTATTTTTTCTTTCTAAATACTTATCTAAAGCCTCAAAAGTTTCTTCAATCCCAGCATCTTTTTTTACAGAAAATCTACTTTTAATTTTTTGAACTGTTATATACTTCTTATATCCAACATTGTTTTTTACTCTTCTTGTAATCTCAAAGAAATACTCACAAGCTGTTGGTCCAATTTTTCTTAAAGTATTGATTTTATATTTTTGTTTACTAGTAAGCTTTTGATTAGGATCATAATATATTGTTTTTATATTATCTGTAAATCCTTTTCCTATTCTTTCATAATCTACAGGATAAAAGAAATCATATGGATATATATAAGAGTTATTATCAAATTTTAAAACATAATTATAATTATTATGTAAATCTTTTTCTATAATTTCTGAAAATAAATCTGTAATATTACTATATTTTTCTTGTCTTATTAATTCTAAAACTCTCTTTATAGTAGCATTATTCTTCTCCTTTACCCATATAATATTACAAGCTAAATCTGAATAATCCTTAAATCCTATAAAAAAATCATTTTCAAAAAAGGCTTTTATACTTTTAATAAATTCAAAATCTCCATATAAAAGTAATCCTGCATTATTATATAAATATGAAAAAATTATATACTCTTTAAATAATGGATTTTCTTCTTTTATTTGATTATCATTATTTTTTAATAAATCACTATATTTTAAATCTAATATATCATAATTATTAAAATACTTTTTATATTCATTTTTGTACTTATCTGTACTATCACAGCAAATAATTTTTATATTATTACTCATATTTATGTTACCTTTCTATCCTTGAACTTTTATATATTCTTCTAATACTTTATCAGTATCTCCATCCATCATTATTTCACCATCTTTAATCCATAATGCTCTATCACAAAAACTTTTTACCTGATCTATATTATGAGATACAAATACCATAGTTTTTCCTTGTGCTTTTAGCTCTTTCATTTTATTTAAACATTTTGATTGGAAATGTGCATCTCCAACAGCTAATATTTCATCTATTAATAATATATCTGCTTGTACATTTACAGCTATTGAAAAAGCAAGTCTCATATACATTCCAGATGAATATGTCCTTACAGGTGTTTCTATAAAGTCTCCAAGCTCTGAAAACTCTATTATATCATCTATTATTGGATCAACATCTTTTTTTCCAAGACCATACATAGACGCATTAAAATATATATTTTCACGTCCTGTAAAATCTGTATTAAATCCAGCACCAAGCTCTATCATACTTGATACTTTTCCATTTATTTCAATAGTTCCTTTTTCAGGATATATAATTTTATTTAATAGCTTTAAAAGTGTAGATTTACCAGAACCATTAACACCTATTAATGCTACTGATTGACCTTTTTTTATATCACATGATATATCTTTTAAAACTACATGTTTTCTTTTTTTGTTTCTTTTAAAATTTCCTATTTTTTCTTTTAAAAAATATGACTTATCTTCCCAAACAGTAAATTCTTTTGTAACATTTTTTACAGAAATCGCAATATCATCATTTTTATTTTTCCTTTTAGCCATATTAAACCTCCTCTGCAAAACGTCTTTGTAATTTATTAAATATTAAATATCCAATTACACAAATGCCTAGTGATACTAGAAATACTATTCCTAGACTCTTAAAATCTGGTAATGTTTGATCATATAAAATATTTTGATATCCTTGTAATATTGAAACCATAGGATTTAGTTTATATAGCCATAACCATTTTTCTGGAACCATTGTAATACTATATAATATTGGTGATGCATACATCCAAATCATCATTATTGGATTCATCATATACTGTACATCTCTTACATAAACATTTGCTGCAGATAACATTAAAATTAATCCAAATGCAAAAGTAATTTGTACCAAAACCACAAGAGGTAATAGTAAAGCATACCAAGAAATTCCTACTCCTGATACAAGTAAAGCAATAAATATAATTACTACACTAAAGAAATATTGAATAGTATTACTAATTACCACTGATAAAGGTAATACTTCTCTTGGAAAATATACTTTTTTTAATATACTTGCATTATTGGATACACAAGTTGTTCCTGCTCCTATCATATTATTAAATGCATTCCATGGCATCAAACATATAAATAAATAAATTGGATAATTTTCTATATCTGATCTAAAAACAAACTGAAATACAATAGAATAAACAAGTAACATAAATAATGGATTTAATAATGTCCATAAAAATCCAAAAATTGATCCTTTATATCTACCATTTATATCTTGTTTTACTAATGTAAATAACATATGTCTATATGTATAAATTTCTTTAATCTTGCTAATAAAACCCATATTTTTCTTCCTTTCTTACTCTTAATTTCAAGATATCGCCATAATTATACCATAATACGCCATATATTAAAAGGGATTTTTACCAAAATATCTTGCTATTATTCTTTTATGTTTTCTTTTATCTTTTCTAATGTTGTATATTTATTTAACTCTATTTCATATTTTTCTTTATCATCTTTTACTACTGTATCTAAAATAACACCACACTGTGCAATTATTACAGAAAAAATCATAAGTCCTGTACTAAGAACTGCAGATGGAACTTTTGTAATATATCTAGTTAAAATATATTCATATATAACTGGTATTCCTATTATAAGTCCTAGTACAAAAAATATTATAGCTATTGATAAAAAAAACTTTAATGGCTTATAATCTTTTAACATTTTAATTATTGTCTTTATAACTTTATATCCGTCTGTAAAAGTATTTAATTTTGATTTGCTTTTATTTGGTCTATCTTTATATTCTATTGGAATCTCTTTAATAATAAACCTTTTATCTAGTGCATGAAGCGTTATTTCAGTTTCTACCTCAAAGCCTTTGCTAAGTATAGGAACATTTTTCACAAATGCTCTACTAAAAGCCCTATATCCAGACATTACATCTTTTAAATTAGTTTTAAATAATCTATTTATAGTGTTTCTTACCATTCCATTTCCAAAGTCATGAAATAATCTTTTATTTTGCTTTTTATATGTTCCATTAGATATTCTATCTCCTACAACCATATCAGCTGTCTCCATTAAAATTGGCTTTATAAGTTGATGGACCATATTTGCAGGATAAGTATTATCCCCATCAACTAATACATACACATCAGCATCAATATCTCTAAACATACTCCTTACAACATTTCCTTTACCTTGTCTATATTCGTTTTTTACAATAGCTCCATTTTCATATGCTATTTGCAATGTATTATCTGTAGAATTATTATTGTACACATATATTAACGCATCCGGAAGCTCTTTTTTGAAATCTGTTATTACTTTAGCAACAGTTATCTCTTCATTATAACAAGGTATAAGTATTGCAATTTTTTTCATATATCCTCCTTTTATACCCTAATAATACAATATTTTTAATTTTTTTTCAATATAAAAAAATAGAAGCTTGAAAAAACAAGCCTCTACCCTTTAATTAAACTCATAAATTCCTCTTCTATTGCCTTTTCATCCTCTTGTGTTTTTCCCTCAAATCTTGCAGTTATATTAGGTCCTGTATTTGATGCTCTAACAAGTGCCCATCCATTATCAAATTCAGCTCTTACACCATCTATATCATTTATGCTATATCCTTTTTCAATACAATAATTCTTAACGTTTTCAATAACCTTAAATTTTTCTTCATCAGTTGAACGAATTATTATCTCTGGACTAGAATAATATCTATTTACACCATCTAATAGTTCAGAGACAGTTTTATCTGTTTTAGATAAAATTTCTACAAGTCTAAGACCTGCATATAATCCATCGTCAATATTATCCCATTTATCTCTGAAAAATACATGTCCTGAAAGCTCTGAGCCAAAAGCAAATTCTCCCTCTCTCATTTTAGCTTTCATATAAGAATTACCTGTTCTATAACATACTGGTGTACCACCAAGTTTTACTATTTCATCTACTAAAGATTTAGAGCATTTTACATCAAATAAAGCATTTTTATTTTCTACTTTATCCATTATGTCACGCCATATAATAATAGCAAAGAAATCTATAAATATCATTGTACCCTTTTCATCTATAATTCCGACTCTATCTCCGTCTCCATCTATTCCTATCCCCACATCTGCATGTGTTTTTAAAACTTCATCTTTTAGCATTTTATTATTTGCCTCTACACTTGGATCTGGATGATGATTTGGAAAAGCAGGATCAGATTCAATATTTAACGGTACAAGTTCAATATTATCAAACATAGAATACACTTCTTTTGCTATAATTGATGCTGTACCATTTGCAGTATCAAGAACAACTTTTATTTTTTTATCTCCCATTTTTATTGACTCTTTTATTGCTTTTAAATATGCCTCTTTAATATCATAAGTGCTAACATTACCTTTACCTGTTTTAAAGTTTCCATTCTCAGTATACACTCTAAAATCTTGTATCATTTGTCCACATGCATTACCAAAATCATCAAAAGCTACTTTAAATCCATTATATTCTTTAGGATTATGTGATGCAGTAATCATAACACCTGGATCTATTTTTAAATATTTTTGTGCATAATAATACATAGGAGTTGTACATAATCCTAAATATACTACATTTACACCAGTACTTGTTATCCCCTCTATTAAAGCATCTGCTAGTGGATTAGATGAGTCTCTATTATCATGTCCAACTAGACATTTATTATATCCTTTATCTTGAATATAAGAACCAAAAGATAATCCTATGGTATAAGCTATATCTTCGTTTAAATCCTGTCCATATACAGCTCTTATATCATATCCTCTAAATATATTTTTACTTATATTTTTGTAAATATTATATTTACTCATAATTTTTCACCTCATCTGCATTATATCATAAAGCTTTCCTATTTGAAAGTACTTTATATAAATAAAAAATATTCGACAGAATACTAAATATTTTTAATTATTTGATTTTTAAAATAATCAAATGATTTCACTAAATTTATAATTTTTTCTTCTATTTTTTCCCCCGGTATATTATCTATGGCATACTCTAATACTATAGGTCCTTTATAATTTATATTTTTTAAATTATAAAGCGCAAGTTTAATTTGATCTATATCATTTGAACTATCATTTATTATATTATGATCTTTTGAATTTACAACACTATGAATATGAACATCATTTAATTTTATTTTTTGTAATGTAGATAAGCTTGAAACCTTTTTATTGTCATATAGATCATGCCCTATATCATATGTAAATCGTATATCTTCAAATCTATTTAAAATGTTATCTATTAGATTTAAATTTATTCTTTTCTCTCCTTTTTTTCTATTTAAATTCTCTAATGATATAGTTACATTTAATTTATATTTTTTAACATACAATAATACATTTTCCATAAATGAAGATGTTTCTTCAATATCTTCGTTTATATTTTTATTATTGTTTAAGCTATGAAAAACAGCATTAATATTATATCTTAATGTTTTAGATATATCATTTAAACAATTAAGATACTTTATAACTTCAGATTCGCTCAGAGTTTTAAGTGGCATATGACACATAAATTTCAACTTGTTTTTTTTACATAAAATTGAACATTTCTTTAATATATCTAAATCATCAGTATTAATTTCTACTCCATCAATATTTGAGTTACCATACAAATTTATTATATCAAAAACAATATTTAAATCTAATCCTTCTAATTTTTTTACATATAATGAAAGAATCAATTTATTTTCCATATCGCACCTCACTTTATATAAATTATATCATATAAAAATTAAATTTTTAATTTAAAACATAAAAATAATATAAAAGAAATAAAAGCTAATGTAAATTTAACATTAGCCTTAAAATTCTATTCTATTTTCCACTATTTCTTGTGATCTTTCCATTTGAGCATCACTTGTATAAATATTAAAATATTCATTTGTAATTTCTTTTACCATTGGTGCTAAATAATAACCTTCATCTCCATGTTCTACTACTGCAACAACAGCAATTTTAGGTTTATCATATGGTGCAAAACCAACAAAAATTGCATTATTTGCTCCACTTGAAACTTGTGCTGTTCCTGTTTTTCCTGCGACTTCTACATTACTATCTGCAAATATGTCTGCAGCTGTACCACCAGTTTCTGTTGTAACAGCATACATTCCTTCTTTTATAGGATTAATATATTGACTTATATCAAGAGATTTGGTTTCAAAATCTACTCCAGTAAACTCTTTCATATATTCTGCTATTTGACTAAGTAATATAGATGTTACATCATTTCCAACATTTTTTATTAATGATACCTTATTTAGTGTTCCACCATTTGCAATTGTAGATATATAATTTGCAAGCTGTAGTGGTGTAAATAAATTTGTTGACTGACCAATTGAAGCAGATAAAGTATCACCTAATGACCATCCATCTTGATTTTCTCCTGCTATATTTCCTGAAGCCTCTCCTAAAAGCTCAATTCCAGTCTTTTGTCCAAGTCCGAAATTTTTAGCCCATTCTACTATCTGAGATATTCCAATTCTTCTTCCCACTTCATAAAAATAACAATTACATGATCCCTTTATTGCACCAGTTAAATTAATTGTTCCATGTGTTGTATTATGTGCAGTATAAATCCAACATTTAGGATTATATGAATATGGATATACTCCTGGATCTGTATAAAGTTCGTCTACTGTTATCCCACCAGATGCAAGACCTGCCATTCCAACTAACATTTTATATGTAGATCCTGGCGAATAAGTACCAGATATTGCTCTATTAAACATCGGATTTTGCTCATCTTCCATTAAAGAGTTCCATTCCTGTGTACTTATACCATCTACAAAACTATTTATATTATATGTTGGATAACTTGCCATTGCAAGTACCTCTCCTGTCTCTACATCTAATACTACACAACTTCCCGCCTTTGCCTCTGGTATAGGTTCACCTGTTGAGGTGCCATTTTGTAAATTTTGTAGTGTATTTTGTAAAGCAGTTTCTACTACTTGTTGTATCCTATAATCTATAGTAAGAGTTACATTATTACCAGATACTGCCTCTTTAGTAACTGCCTCTGATGTAACATTTCCATTAGAGTCTGTTACAACCTTTTTTTCTCCATCTTGTCCTTTTAGATATATCTCCATTGACTCTTCCACACCAGATTTACCTATCATACTATTTATTGTATATCCGTTTTCTTTTAAATTATTATACTCATCATTACTAATTTTACTTACATATCCTAATATATGACACGCAAAAGTATCTGAAACATAATATCTTTGTGGAACAGATACTATATTTATACCATATAGTCTACTTTTTAATTCTTCAATTTGTGCAACTGAATTTTTAGATATATTTTTGGCAATAATAGCACTATTAAATAATGAATATCCATTTAAATTTGCTTCATATTTTACTTTTATTATTTTTATTTTATCCTCATAGTTATAATCTTGTGCGCCATAAAGTTCACCATAATAATTTATTACATCTTCAAATGTAGCATCAGCACTAAGATCTATATTTTCTAAAAATTCCACTCTTAAATCATTATCATTTAAATATTCATCTGAAAAATTATCTTGTGTAGCATTTATTGGAAAAGTAGAATAAACATCGTCCCCATTAGAAGTTAAAATATTTACAAGCTCTACTATAGAGCTATTGGTAAGTGAAGTATCTACTTTTGTTCTATAAAGCTCCAAATTATATGTAAGCTTATTTGTGGCAAGTAATACTCCATTTCTATCATAAATTTCCCCTCTTGAAGCAGAAACAGTTTCTGTTCTTACGATTTTATTTTCTGCTTGTTCACGATATGAAGCGCCATTTATTATTTGTAAATTAAAAAGTTGAAAAATAAATATTATAGAGATTACTATTAAAATAAAAGAAAGCACAAGCTCTCTATTTTCTAATACGTTACTAATTTTTTCAAACTTCGATTTAAAAAATTCCAACTCATGCCCTCCTTTTTTACCAATATAATTTATTTTGTTTTTTATCTATAAGTCCTATTATTTTTCCAAAAATAAAACAAATTATAAATACTAAAACCGTATTTAATAATATACTTAATATAACTTGCTTAATTAAGAAAAGAAAGCTTATATATTTAGATAATATTATCATGCTTTGTACATACTCAACTACTTCAAACAATGTAACACTAATAGCAGTTATAAGTATTATAGACAAATAATTTTCTTTCATATAGTCTCCGCTTATATATCCAAGAAGCATACCTATAGCAGTATAAGATATTATAAACATACCTCCACTACCAAAAAGTAAGTCGACTATAATACCTACTAAAAAAGAAAATATTGTAGAGCTATAAATATTAGTATATAATCCAACTACTATTACACAAATAAGTATTAAATTCGGCTTTACGCCAAAAAGTTCCATATTATTAAATACAAATAATTGTATAAATAGAGCTATAATAAATAAAACTAATATACACAATCCTTTTAGAAAATTTTTCATTACATCACCTAATTTGTTATAACTGCAACTTCAGAAATTTTACTAATATTTACACATGGCTCTACTAATGCATATCTATTTACATCATTCTTATTATTTACTATTTCTACAATTCTACCTACTGGAATAGAACTTGGATACATAGCTCCAATTCCAGATGTATAAAGCATATCTGAGACAGACACCTCAGTATCAAGTGGTATATATGTAAGTCTTAATCTATTACTTGATTTTAATTCTAAATCTCCATTTAATACCGCAGGCTCATTTATTGTACTTATATTTACACTTACAGATGCAGATGGGTCTAAGATAGTTGTTACAGTAGCACTATCTTGTGTCACACTAGATATATATCCTACAAGTCCATCTTTATGAACAACTGCTTGATTTTGCTTTATCCCATCATTTTCCCCTACATCTATAGTAAATGTCTGTGTCCAATTATCATGTTCTCTATATATAATATTTCCCATAACAAGCTCAAAATGCTGATACTCTTTTTGTATATTTAACATTTCTTTTAATGTAGTATTTTCATCTAATATTTTTTGAGATTCTAAAATTTGTAACTTCAAATTTTCATTTTCTTGTCTTAACTGTTCATTTTCTTGTTGAACTTGTTCTATATCTCCAAATTTTTTAGATATATTGTTAAATAAATTATTAAAAGATTCATACACAAAAGTTATAGGCTTTGCAACTATCCCAGAAATACTTGCAACTACCCCATTGCTACTATTTCTAAAGAAAAAAGCCACAAACATTATAACAAATATAGAAAATATTATAATAAATATTATCTTCTTCTTATTCTTTTCTTTATTATTTGAAAAATCATATCTATAATCCATTTACTCTATCCTTTTTTTGTTTTCACTGCTTTTTTTAGCACTTCTATATTATCTAATGCAGTACCAACACCTCTTGCAACGCACTCTGTTGGTGAATCAGATATAAATACAGGAATCCCTGTTTGCTCTGAAATATATCTATCTATATTTTTAAGTAATGCTCCGCCACCACATAATACTATTCCTTTGCTCATAACATCTGATGAAAGCTCAGGAGGAGTATTTTCTAATGTAAGCTTTATAGCTTTTAAAATTGTCTCAAGTGATGATTTTATTGCTAAATTTACATCAAATGTAGAGACTGTTACAGTTTCTGGTAATCCTGTAGACAGATTTCTACCCTTTACACTCATTTTTTCTTCTGTCATAGCAGCACTTGCAGACCCTATTTGTATTTTTATTTCTTCTGCTTCATTTTCTCCAATTAGCACATTGTGTTTTGTTCTTATATACTCTACTATATCTCTATCAAATTTATCTCCTGCAACTTTAACTGAGTTTTCTGATACAATACCACCTAAAGATAAAACTGCCATCTCAGATGTACCACCCCCTATATCTACTATCATACATCCTTCTGGCTTTTCTATTTCCAGTCCTGCACCAATTGCAGCTGCCATAACTTCTTCCATTAAAAATACTGCTTTAGCGCCTGTTCCATATGCCACACCTTCTACTGCTCTTTCTTCAACATCTGTTATCTTTGATGGAATTGTTATTACAATTTTGGGTTTATAAAATAGACTTTTAGGTACAACTCTAGATATTAAATTTTGAATTAACATTCTAGTTGCTTCAAAATCTGCTATTATTCCATCTTTTAATGGCTTTACTGCCATTATATTATCTGGTGTTCTTCCAAGCATTTCTTTTGCCTGATTTCCAACTGCAAGTATTTCTCCTGTTACTCTATTTATTGCAACAACTGTGGGCTCAGATAAAACTATTCCCCTACCCCTTACATTTATTCTTGTACATGATGTTCCTAAATCTATTCCTATTTCTCTTGATACTGCTTTCATATTCCTCTCCTTTTTATATTGTGCTACTTTTTATATCTTTAACCATTTTGTTAGCCATTTTGATATAAATGCAAATACAATAAGTCCAATTACTCCACCTATATTTATTTTGCACCAAAATCCAAGTGTTAACTCAATAACATTTAAGTCTAAAACAACAGGTTCACTAAAGCCAATTTGCCCACCAAGTGCAAGCCAACTTAAAAAGTTTACAGAAGCCATTTGCTCTCCTACAATTACTCCCACGATCAGTCCTAAAGCACAAAATATAATTATCATTGCTTTTCTCATATATCTTTCCTCCAAACAATCTAGACAAATTATATAACTTTTTTTACCATTTTTCAAGTAATATATTATTTTATTGCATCAACTACATCTTTTTGAATTTCTTTTAAAGTAACTTCTATTTCTTTTCCAATCAAGTCCTCATCTGACTTTATTCTTACCATTATATAATTAGGGGTATAACCATACAGATATCCATCTTTTTTAGATTCAATTAATATTTTTTCTTTTTTTTCTAATTCTTTATTTATATAATTATTTTTAAGTTCTAATGCTGTACTAATTAAAATCTCACTTCTTTTTTGAGCAATGTTACCGTCAATCTGATCTTCCATTTTAGCAGCTAAAGTCCACTTTCTTTTAGAATACTTAAAAGCATGTACTTCATAAAAAGCAACTTTTTTTACCCCTTCAATTGTATTTTTAAATTCTTCATCACTTTCTCCTGGAAACCCAACAATTATGTCACATGTAAAAGCAGGATTTTTAAAATATTTTCTTATATTATCTACAATTTCAAATATATCTTCTCGTGTATATTTTCTATTCATCCTCTTTAATACATTATTATCTAAACTTTGAACAGATAAATGAAAATGAGGACATAGCTTTTCACATTTAGACATTCTTATTATATTTTCTTTTGTAAGAATTCGTGGTTCTATTGATCCAAGTCTTATTCTTTTTAAATCTTTAATTTTATTAATTCTCTCTATCACATTGATTAAATCTATATTTTCTTCTAAATCTTTTCCATATGATGCAATCTCTATTCCAACTAAAACAATCTCTCCTACTCCAGATTTTACAAGTTCTTTTACTTCTTCTTCTATTTTTTCTATATTTCTACTTCTTACTCTTCCTCTTACATATGGAATAATACAATAAGTACAAAAATTATTACATCCATCCTCTATTTTAACGCTTTCTCTTACTTGTATACCTTGTGTTAACATTCCTGTTTGGATATATCTTTTTGCTTTAGCTATTTCACTTACCTTATATGTTACTTTTTTATTATTTTCATTTATATATTTTTCTACTATTTCAACTATATCATTTTTTTCCTGATTTCCAATTACTATATCTACATTTTTTAATTCTTTATCTCCTAATATTTCTTGAGAATAGCACCCAGCAAGTACAACTATACCACCCTTTGACTTTGCTCTACTTAAATATTGTCTACTTTTTCTAGTTGAAAGATTTGTTACACTACATGAATTTACAACATATATATCTGCTATATTTTCAAAATCACAAATAGTATATCCATTATCTTTAAATTTCTTTATCATTAAATCTGTCTCATATTGATTCACTTTACATCCAAGTGTATAAAACGCTACTTTCATTATATTCTCCTTATTTATATCTATTTATTTCTATGCAAATATTTCCACTCTTTGTTTTTCTTAACTCATTACCAACCTTAAATTTTCCACATCTTTTAAATGATACAATATCATTTTCATAAAACTCAAAAGACGCATCAGTACACTCTTTTGAATTTATATATAAATCTTTTGCCATTATTTTTTCTTTTACTTTTTTTCTACTAATATTATATACTTCACTTAAAAGTGCATCTATTCTTCTTGAGGGAATAATATATTCTTTTTTTATATAATCAATTTTTAACTTGTCCAATTCTTTATCATTTAAACTTAAACTTTTACATTCTACATTTTGATTTGACACTTTAAATAAATTATCTAATATATATTTTTCTATTGTCTTTATAACAAAAACATAACATGCATTATCTACCAAAAATATATCTCCAATATACTCATTTTTTACTCCAAGAGAATATATACTACCCATGAAATCTTTATGCCTAAGCTTAGAAAAATTAGCACATTCAATTTTTATACAAGATATATATTCTTGATATTCAACACTTTGTATAAAATTTGGAATAAACAAAATAATACATTTTTCGCAATAAGAATTAGGAAGATACACTTCATATCTAATATTTTCTCTATTTAGTATACGAGTAGCAACATTTCTTTCATTTAAATCTAAAAAATTAGTACTAACTACTTTAGATGCAATTTCACTTTTATTGTATTTATCTATTATATTAGATATTTTCATCTTTTCTTCTTTAGTTTTTATATTTAATAATATAGATTGTTTTTCTATTTTACTTATCACGTTTTTCCTCCAGAAGTTTAAAATATTCTTTAAGTAACTGTATAACTTTCTCTATATCTTCTTCTCTATTTATTTTATCTTT
The DNA here is from genome assembly GCA_944387375.1 of uncultured Clostridia bacterium. Classification (GTDB taxonomy): domain Bacteria; phylum Bacillota; class Clostridia; order TANB77; family CAG-465; genus CAG-465. The sequence continues at coordinate 190,332 of CALXEQ010000001.1, read as the reverse complement.
TACATATGTACTATTTGGTAAACTTTTTAAATACCAAGCAATGTGCTTTCTCATTTTAAATACTGCATTTTTTTTATTTTCTTCATTTTCAAGTTCATATCTTATATGTTCAAGTATTATTTGAAGTCTTTCTTCATAAGATGGTACATAATCTTTTCCATCTAATATACTCTTAAATATCCAAGGATTTCCTTGTGCACCTCTAGCTATCATAATTCCATCACAACCTGTATACTCAAACATTTTCTTAGCACTTTCTACATCTGTTATATCTCCATTTCCTATAACAGGAATTTTTACACTTTCTTTTACTTTTTTTATTATATCTAAATCTGCTACGCCACTATAATACTGTTCCCTAGTTCTGCCATGAATAGTAATCATTGCAACACCATACTTCTCACAAATTTTTGCAACTTCTACAGCAGTAATTATATCATCATTAAATCCTTTTCGAGTTTTTACAGTTATAGGTTTTTTAGACACACTTGTTGCTTCCTTTATTATTTCTTCTACTTTTTTTAAATCAAGAAGTAATCCTGCTCCATCTCCATTTTTTACGAGTTTTGGAGCTGGACATCCCATATTTATATCTATTATATCTATATCTTCTTGTTGGTTTAGTTTTTCAATTGTTTTTCTAATTGTATCTTTATCACTGCCAAAAATTTGAACAATAGATGGTCTTTCATCACTCATAATTTGAATTATCTTTTCTGTTTTATCGCTACCAAATTCCATTGCCTTTGTACTTGCCATCTCTGTATAAGTAAGTCCGGGTCCAAATTTTCTGCATATTTTTCTAAATGATATATCTGTAACACCCGCCATAGGTGCTAAAAATACATTGTTTTCTACTTCTATATTTCCAATTTTAATCTTTTTTATGTAATTTCTTAACATTAATATCCTCTTTCTTTCCATATAATATATTACTATATTTTAGTGTAAAAATCAACAGATATATAGTTACAAATAATCTATAATAAAAATTACCTTTCAACTTGTAAAATTAATATAAATAATATATTATGTATGTAGGAGGGATATATATGAAGAAAACAAAAAATATATTAATACTAATAATAGTACTGCTTACTATTACAACCATTGCAGCTACTTCAACAGCAGTTTATTTTGGACTAAATCAAAATAAACAAGAAGAGACAACCCAACAAGAAAATGAAGCATTAAAGCAAGAAAATGAAGAACTAAAGTTACAAATACAAGACGCTCAAGTTCAAAATGAAGAAAAAGTAGATGAATATAGTAGATTTTTTAAATATAGTGATGAACTCAATGTTGTAAACAAAAACTTTACAGATGATAGTGGTCTTTATTATGAAATAGAAAGAACAGCTGAAACACTAGGAGTATCTGCTATTTTACAAGATGATAATTCAGTATTTTTTACTTTAGGAAAACTAGAAGGAGATATGTCATTTGATGTTGAACAATACGAATATAATCCCAAAATTGAATTTGGAGATAGAAAAATTCAAAATGTATATTGCTTAGGAGCTGGGCAATCAGGTTATGGAAATTGTGTACTTTTCTTGATGGAAGATGGAACAGTTGAATACATGCCACTTGCATATGCTATAAAGAATAATGATTTTAGAAGCTATGGAAAACTAGAAGGAGTAGAAAACGTTGTAGATATAGTAACTGCCTATATTGCAGGAGGTATGGGTGCTGGATCTGGACATACAGCTTTAGTAATTCAAGAAGATGGTACAGCTTATGACATAGGTGAGCAATTAAGAAATATATACTCACAGTATAATACATACTAATTATTTAAAATAGATAAAAAATCGTAAAAATAAGTTATATTTAGGAAGCTACCAAAAAAGTAGCTTCCTATTTTTCTAATTTTTTCAAAAACTCCTCTGCTTCTCTTTTTTCATCAAACCTATTTGAAGTCAATGTAGCACCCTTAAAAAATAATAATATAAATAATACTAATACCACATATATTGCAACAAACATAACAATTTTTAAAATCATGATATTCTCCTTTATTATCTATTTATTATTTTTTAATATATATAATACTATTTATACAAAAATACTAATTTTTCACTAAAAAAAGTAGTATCTGAAATAAATTCAAATACTACTTTTATATTATCCAAAAAATACATTTTGAGATTTTCTAGCAGATATATTTAGTATTATTCCAATAGCAATTCCAGAAGTAAGCAAATTACTTCCACCATAACTTACAAAAGGTAAAGGTACACCTGTTATTGGTAAAAGTCCTATAGACATTCCTATATTTTCTATAAAATGAAAAGCAAACATTCCAGCTATCCCCACTGCAACAAAAGATGTATATTTGTCTTTTGCATACGAAGCTGTTCTTAGTATTCTAAGCAATAATATTAGATAGAGTATTACAACAAGTGCAGATATTATAAATCCCATCTCTTCTGAAATTACTGAAAATATAAAGTCTGATGACTGGACAGGTAAATAGCCATATTGCGTCTGAGAGCCTTCTAAAAAACCTGTACCAAATAGCATTCCAGCTCCCACTGCTATTTTTGACTGGATTGCATTATATCCATCACCTAGAGGATCAAGCTCTGGATTTAAGAATACATCTATTCTTACTTTAGCATGATCAGGTAAAAAGTTATATACCATTGGAATAAGTAAAATTGCTATCAAAAATCCAACTATTATATATCTATACTTAAGCCCAAGCTTAAATATCATAAATGCAGTTATCATAATGTATACAAGTGCAGTACCAAAGTCTGGTTGTAAAATTATTAATCCAAATGGAACAACAAATAAAAGTGCCATTACAACAAGTAATATAATACTCTTCCTTTTATCTGACTGAGCTGACTCCTTATTATCTGTATACATAGTCATAATTTTAGCGGCACATAATATATACCCTATTTTCATGAGCTCTGATGGTTGATATGAAAGACCACCTATTCTAAACCAACTACTTGCACCAAAAACAGATGGCATTGCAAGTACTAGTATCAATAAAATTAAGTTTATACCATAAAGTGCATATCCTAAAAACTCAAACATAGAAGTATCAATTGCCCATAAAAATATAGCAAGTATGCAAACTACCCCAAACCACATTATTTGCCTTTGATATTCTGTATTTGCACTAGTATCACTATATCCTGCACTATATATAGCAAATACACCAACTATAAACAGTAATATGATTGTTACTATCAATATATAATCTGTATTTTTAAGTAAATTCTTAAACAAATTATTTCTCCTTAAGCTTTATAAAATGCTTTATATGCAAGATAAGTCATATATACATCATATTTTGAAGTAACTTCAAATGGTGAGTGCATAGCAAGTACAGGAGTACCGCAATCTACCACTTCACATCCTTTGTCTGCAAGAATATAAGCAATAGTGCCTCCGCCACCTTTTCCAATTTTTCCTAATGTACCAACTTGATACATAACATTACTCTCATCAAAAAGAGACATTATTTTAGACATATAACTTGCATTTGCATCACTAGCATTATATTTTCCACCAGATCCTGTGTATTTTTCTATTGATATTCCACATCCTATCATACTACCATTTTGTATATCTGATACTTCTTCATACTCTGGTGCAACACCTGCTGTTACATCAGCAGATAAAACTTTAGAATTATAATATACCTCAAGTTTATCTACACCCATACTATTTGTTTTTTCTATTAATTTATTTATAAACATATCAAAAGCTCTTGAACTCATTGAAGTTGTACCAATACTTCCAATTTCTTCTTTATCTACAATCATTGCTATAGCAGTTTTTGTGATGTTTTCTCCAAGCTCATCTGCAGCATCTATTATTGCTCTAATTGTAGCATAAGCACATACTCTATCATCTTGACCATATCCACCAATTAATCCTCTGTCAAGTCCAATAAATTTTGTTTTAAATGCTGGAACAAATGAAATTTCACTTCTTGCAAAATCTATTTCCTCTATTCCATATTTAGCATTTAAAATCTTCAATATGTTTTGCTTTACTTTTTCTGTATCTTTATCTGTAGCCTCTTTATCTTTTAATGATCCTACTAATATACTCATTTTTTCTGGATCAATAAATTCATTTGCATTTTTCTTCATCTGATCTTTTGCAAGATGAGGTAAAAGATCTGCAATTGTAAATACTGGATCTTCATCTTGTTCTCCAACAGCAACTTTTATTTTTTCACCATTTTTATTATATATAACTCCATACATTGCAAGGGGAATTGACATCCATTGATAAGCTTTTATACCGCCATAATATTGTGTTTTAAATAGTGCAGTCCCACTTTTTTCTATAAGTGGCATTGGTTTTAGATCAAGTCTTGGACTATCAATATGTGCTCCAACAATATTTAAGCCATTTACAATATTTTCATTTCCAATAACAGCCACATATAAAGACTTATCTTTATTTATAAAATAAATTCTATCTCCTGGCTCTAAAACTTCTTTTTCTTCAAGAGAAATAAATCCATTCATCTCTAAAATTGCAACTGCCTCTTCAACAGCTAAATATTCAGTTCTAGCTTTATCCAAAAAGTTCATATAACTTTTAGCATAGCCATTTGCATTATCTAATTCTTCTTGTGATAATGTAGAATAAATATCTTTCTTTTCATACTTTAAACTCATACTCTCTACCTCTTTTCTATATTAAATATAATTTTTCTTGTATATTACAAAGTGGAACAGCTCCATCTTTTGTAACTAAAATCATCTCTTCTATAGAGCCTCCATTTTCAATGTCTATTCTAGGCTCTAATGTATAAATACCTGTCTCAACAAGAGAAATTCTTGCTCTTTTGCTATATTTTGGTGCGATAAGTGCTCCACCTGCATGAACTTGCTTTCCTACTGGATGACCTGTTGCATGAGAATAATCTGGATATCCTTTACTTAATATTTCTCCTCTTACTATTTCATCTATTTTATATCCCTTTATATCAGGCTTCATTTTTTTAATTCCTTTTTTAATAGATAAAACAAGTGTATTAAATACTTCTTCTACTTCTTTTGGTGCCTTTCTTTCATCATTTTTTAACAAATAACCCATTCTTTGAATATCTGTATAAAAAGTTTTTCCATTTTTAAAAGTAGCCTGTATTCCAAAATCAAAATAGATTGTATCTCCTGGTAATATTTTTTTCTCACTTGGCATTGAATGTCCACCATTTTTTAAATTTACACCTGTAAGTACAATAGGACAAATATTCCATGCAAGTCTATAATTTATTATATCATATTTTTGCAGCACATTTTTCATATATTTATTTGTAATATCTATTGTATTGTTAGCTATTTCAATTTCTGTTTGATAAGGTTTTATACTTCGAAAAGATTTTTCCAAAATTTCTTGAGTAAAACTTGCAAGTAATTTTATTTTTTCAATATCATCATTACTATTTTTTGAAATTATCTCATAAATATTCATTTCAGCAGATTTTATTAATGCTTTTTTACCATAATCCTTATATAATCTTCTAAGCAACTTACTAATTCTTAAATAACAGCTATATGATATTATATCTGTATTTTCATCTGACATAGTAGTATATGATAAAAGTACATTTTTAGGAAAGTTTAATTTTGTTAATACCTCTATAAAATATTTTTTTAGAATATCTGCTGTCTCATAAATATATACTTTACTGTAATTTTTATCTAAAACTTTTACATTTTCTTCATCTAATTTATGTACAAAAATATATGCTATACCTTTTGATACTATAACATATGTCGATGAAAAAAGCTTATCTGTGACATATTCAGTAAATATTCTATCTGAGTTTTCTTTATTTTCCATCACCCATATAGTATTGTCATCTTTTATAGTATCTACAATTTCTTTTAGCATTTTGATACAATCTCTCTTGTTTGTTTTGCAATTTCAAGCTCTTCATTTGTAGGTATTACATATATTCCTATTTTAGATGAATCTTTAGAAATTTTAGCTTCTTTTCCAGAAGATACATTATTAATTTCTTTATCTAATTCTATACCTAAACATTCTAGATCTGACATCACATCTTCTCTTTCTATTGCATTATTTTCGCCATTTCCTCCAGTAAATACAATGGCATCTACTCTATTTAATTCTGCTATATATGAGCCTATATATTTTTTATTTCTATGTGTTTGAATTTTTCTTGCAAGCTTTGCCATTTCATTTCCACTTTGTTCTGCTTGTATTAATTGTCTTTGATCTCCTATCCCACAAAGTCCAAGTCTACCAGATTTTTTATTTAAAATAGTTTCTACCTCATCTGGTGTTAAATTTTCATCTTTCATTAATCTTACAACTATTGATGGATCTAAATCTCCACATCTTGTCTCCATTACAAGTCCCTCAAGTGGTGTAAATCCCATAGAAGTATCATATGACTTTCCATTTTTAATAGCACAAATTGAAGCACCGCTTCCTAAATGACAAACTATAGCATTAATATCGTCTTTTTTCTTACCAAGTATTTCTTCTAATCTTCCTAATATATATTGATATGAAGTCCCATGAAATCCATATCTTCTTATCTTATTGTTTGTATAATATTTATAATCAATAGCATATAGATAATTATAATCTGGTATTGTTTGATGAAAAGCAGTATCAAAAACTCCCACATTTTTCTTTTCTGGTGCAACTTCCATAATTGCTTTTATTCCCATAACTGCACCCGGATTATGTAATGGAGCAAGACTAGATAACTCTTCAATATCTTTTAAAACGTCATCTGTTATTAAAACCGAAGATTTAAATTTTTCTCCACCATGTACAATTCTATGACCTATTGCATATATTTCATCTAATGATGATATTACTCCATGCTCCTTATCTGTTAAAGTATCAAGTAGTACTTGCATTCCCTCTTTATGTGTAGGCATATCTATTTCTTTATTTATTTTAAAACCATCTCTAACATTATTATATATAATATTAGATTCCTTATATCCTACCATGTCACATCTTCCCTTTGCAATTACTTGATCATTGTTTTCAACATCAATAAGTTGAAATTTTATTGTAGAACTACCACAATTTATAACTAAAATATTCATGAAAAACTCCCCCTTTTATTATTTAGCTTGTATACAAGTAACAATAATTGTACCTACAATATCATCTACACTACTTCCTCTAGACAAATCATTTACTGGCTTTTTTAAGCCTTGCGTAACTGGTCCAAGTGCTAGGGCATCTCCAAATCTTTGTGCCATTTTATACCCTATATTTCCTGCTTCAAGATTAGGAAAAATTAATACATTAGCTTTTCCTGCAACTTTACTATCTGGTGCTTTTAACTTTGCAACTTCTGGTATAATTGCTGCATCAAGTTGAAATTCACCATCAACATCAAAATCTACATTTTTTTCTTTTAATATTCTTAATACTTCTACTAATTTATCTATAGCTTCATTTTTAGCACTACCTTTTGTAGAATAAGATAAAAGTGCAACTCTAGGTTCTTCTCCTGTAAGAAGTCTATAACTTTGTGCTGATTCAATAGTAATATCTACAAGTTGATCTATTGTTGGAAATTCTATAAGTCCACAATCTGAAAACAGCATAACCCCCTCATCTCCAAATTGCTTTTTTGGTGTTTCCATTAAAAAGAAACTTGATACATTTTTAATTCCTTCTGCTGCTTTTATAACTTGTAGTGCTGGTCTTAATGTATTAGATGTAGAATGTATAGCTCCACTAACTAATCCATCTGCATCGTTTGCTTTTACCATCAATGTTGCAAAATATACTTTATCTTTTATTGTTTCCTTTGCAATGTCAATTGTCATACCTTTATTTTTTCTAAGCTCATATAACAAATTTGCATATTCTTCTTTCTTAGATGATGTTAAATTATTTATTATCTCGACTTTTGAAAAAGGCATATCAATATTTTCTTTTTGACATAATGCTTTTATTTCATTTTCATCACCTATTAAAATAATTTTAGCAATTTCCTCTTTTAAAATAATACTTGCAGCTTTTAAAACTCTTACATCTTCTGTCTCTGGTAAAACTATTGTTTTTAAATTTTGTTTTACCTTTTGTGCCATTTTTGCAACAATTCCATCTAATTCCATTAAAAATTCCCCCTATTCTATTAATTTGCCTATATTATTTATATTATAAAAAATTTTCATATAATTTATATTATCAAAACCTGATATGTACTTTTGGTATACCAAATTAATATTTCTAGCATATATACCTATACATGCCACCTCATTAGATAATACATATTCTAAATTTTGAATATTTTGTGGTAAATCTTCTGCACTACTATTTTCAACTTGTAAAAAAGCCTGGTCTGTTTCTTCATTTATATTTAAATAATTCTTTAAAAAGCTTATATTTGGTGTCTCATTAAGATATACACTAGCTAAAACTATATCATAGTCTCCCGATTCTACTTTTTGAGATATGTTTTCTTGTGATAATGTCTCTATTTCAATGTTGATTCCAACATTTTGTGCCATATTTTTTATATTATTTGCTATATTAACTTTATTTGTATCTTGTTCATTTACAAGTAATCTTAAAGTTGCTCCAATATAGTTTCCATTTTCATATTTTTCATAAATTCCATATCCATTTTTGTTCCATCCATTAGAATTCATTATATTTTGTGCTCCAACAACATCATATTTATATTTTATTGTTGAATATAAAAATGGTAGATCAATTACCTCAATAAAATTATTATCACTATTTTTAACTATCTCATCTCTATTTAACGAATACATAAGAGCTGTTCTTATCTCTTTTCTAGAAAATACATTAGAGTTCTTATTGCCAAACAAAAACAAAGTTTCGCCATCCTTGTATTTTTTTACGTTATAATCTTTCTTACCAATCAACTGCATATCATTATTTGATGTTGCAAAAAACAAATCTATATTTCCATTTACAAATTCATCTACAACTTCATCTACTGTATTATAATTATTTATTCTTATACTCTCTAAAGTTGTATCTTGACGCAAGTTAGCTCTTGTAAAAGTGACACCACTCTCATCACTATTATAAATATATTCTCCAGTAATTTTATTTTCATTATCTAATAATGGAAAATCTAAATAATATATAAAATAAGGATTATCTTCTTTTAAAGTTAATTTTAATTCATATTTACTTAATTTATCTACATTCTCTATTATGCTCAATCTGTCATAATACATATTAGATTCTCCAAAAGACATAATACTATCTATAGAAAATACTATATCATCAACATCTAAATTATAATCTTCATTTAAAGTTATAACATATTCTTTATTTGAGTTCTTTGCAATGTTTCTAGCCACCTGATACTTTAAAGAATAATCTTGTTCTACTTTAATTAAACTCAAAGATGTTGCTTTATATATATCATTTAATATTAAATTTGTAGAAGTATTTACATTAGTATTATTTAGAGCAGTAAGGCCAATACTTAAATTATAATTCTTTTCTAAATTAACATTTACTTCTTCTTTTTGAGAATTGTTAAATACATTTGCTGTTATAACTTCATCTAATTTCATAATCTTTGCAGAAATATATACTAGTACTATTAATACTAGTATTGCACATATAATTCCAAAAGATTTTGGAATATAAATTTTCTGTTTTGGCTCTTTTATTACCGTTCTTTGTGGTCTAGAATATAAAAGCATTTCTCGTTCTAATTTTCTTTCTCTTAGCTTTTTTATTCTTAGATTACTAATAAAAGAATTATTACTATCATTAGTAGAATATTTATTTGATTTTTTATAACTTTTTTTATTTGATTTAAAAGAATTTTCTACATTTTTTCTTTTCTTATCTACTTGCGTTTTTGTTATAGTTTTATATCTATGTGAATCTATAATCTTAGCACTCAAATATCTACACCTACTTTTCTTTAAACTCTAGTAATATTGTGCCCCAATTATATCATAAAAAGACTCAAAAAGATAGTTTTTTATCTTTTTGAGCTTATATTTTTAATATTATTTTTTTAAGCCTTTGGTTCGACTACGAATTTGATACCTGTTTTATCCTCATTATCAATTTTTACTTCTGTAAAAGCTGGAGAACAAACAAGTTCTACTCCTGTTGGTGCAACAAATCCTCTTGCGATAGCTACTGCCTTTACTGCTTGATTTATAGCCCCTGCTCCAATTGCTTGCATTTCTGCTCTTCCATTTTCTTTAACAAGTCCTGCAATAGCACCTGCTACAGAATTAGGGCTAGATTTTGCTGAAATTTTTAATATATCCATTTTCTACCTCCTATGATTTTATCTTTTGCTTAGTTAAGTAGTCTTAACTTAATTTGATTATATATAATATATAAAAAAAAAGCAACATTTTTACTATTATTTATTTAAAAATAATGTAAAAATATAGTTTGCTTTATATAACAAAATATAGTATAATATTATTGAATTTAATGTTGCAACCTATTTTTAATAAAGGGGGAATTTATATGTTTGATACTTTTTTTGGTAACTCATATATAAAGATAAAATATGGTGAGACCATATATGTACGTGAAAGTGTAGAAAATATACGTCAACAATTAAGTAATTCAAATTCATATATCACTGTTACTGTTTTAGATTTTACAGGTATTTTTGATGATACCAGAACAATACAAAAAGCTGATATACAAGACTATGGTAGTAATTAATCATCCTCTCTTATAGAGAGGATTTTTATATTACTCATATAAGGCTTTCTATTTCTGACTTGGATAATCTTGTTATCTCTATTATATCTTCTAATAGCATTTTCTTCTTCAGCATAATTTTTGCAATTTGTAATTTTTCTTCTGCTATTCCTTCATTTTTTCCTTCTATTTTACCTTTTTTCTCTCCTTCTTTCATTCCATCTATATAGCCACTATCCCTTATAGCCATTTCATCTCTTATTGTTCTTTCTCTTATTTCTGCTAGTCTTCTTTCTTCTTCACTTTGATTTATTTCATCTAATTTTTCTTTTGCTTTTTTTATATACTCATTTTTCATTTCTTCTCCCTCCATTTCTTCTGGATTTTTTATAAATTTACACCAGTTTAATAATTCTTCATTGTCTATTTCTTTTATATCATTTATGCCTTTTAGCTTTTCTAATTCTATTATAACTATATATAATTTATCTGTAAAGTTTTGTTTTGTGTAGTTTTCTTCCATTATTTTCCATCTTGTATAAAACTTATCTATTTGTGTTAAGTTACTTACTTTAAAATCTGCTATTAGTATACATATTGCTTTTTGTCCTCTTTCATATCCATATCCTTTTCTTATTGTTTTATTATATATTTTGGACCAATAAAACAATAATCTTTCTGCTATATGCTCACTTTTTACTACTTGCATCTCTATATCAATATTATTTATTTTATCTGCTACTACTTTTACATCTAGTATTCCTGTCTTTTTATCTATTAAATCCTTTTCAAGTATTGGTGTTGTATCTAAATTTATATTTTTAAATTTTATTCCTGTTGCACACTTTATAAATTCTCTTGTTATATCTTCATTTCCAACACTTCCAAATATTTTCTTAAATACATAATCATTTGTTGGCTTTAATTTTTTCATATAGCACCTCCTTTAGTTAAAGCAAGGTTATTATACTCTTTTAGTTTTTGAATAGCAAACTTTTTTAGTACGTTTTTTATAGCGAAAAAAGTAAACACAAAAATAATGTGTTTACTTTTTTATTTATTAAAATATTATACCTTTTGTATTAATACTTTACCTTCATATTTTATTAATAAAATTACTGATATACCAATTATAATTGCTCCAATAATTATTAATCCAATTGTATTATTTGTATCTCCTGTAAGTGGCAATATTAGTTTTAACTCATTTTCTGCTGTAAGTTTTATATCTCTGTTTTCTCCTGTTATTTCTACTTCTATACTATCCTTTAATAACTCATATCCACTTGGTGCCTTTACTTCTGTTACTCTATATTTTCCTACTTCTAATCCTTCAAATAAAACTTTTCCTTCTTCTCCTGTTGTTAACTCTTCTATATTATATGTATTATCTACATTTCCTTCTTCATCTAATTTTTCTACTTTAAATGTTGCTCCTTCTATTAACTTACTATTGTCTTTTGCATCTATCTTTGTTATCTCTATACTTCCTTCTATCTTTACAAATCCGGCATTTACATATGATACTGTGAGCTCTGGCAAGTCTATTGAATTTAATCCTTCTATTTTATCTGTCTCTTTTTCTTCTTCATTAAATTTACTATTTATCTCATTATTTGTTCCTACTTGTTTTTCTGTTAATTCATACTTTTCATTTGGTATTTTTACTTGTACATAATATTCTCCTTTTGGTAAATTTTCAAATTTATAATATCCATTTTCATCTGTTTTTATGCTTGTAACTATATTTCCATTTACATCTGTTACTTGCTGTCCTAGCTCATCTGTTAATTTTATTTCTACATTACTTAGTACTTGTTCTCCTTCATCTTTTACTCCATTTCTATTACTATCTTCCCATGCTATTCCTTCTATTTTCCTTTCCACTACTTGAGACACTACATTACTTGTTACCATTCCTTCTGTTTCTTTATATACTTGTGCTGTTGCACTATTTACATATTTATCTAATCCTTTATTTCCATTTGTCTTTAAATATATGTCTACCGTTACACTTCCTTGTGAGCCTATCTCTCCTTTTACTACATATGCTGTTGCTTTTTGTTTTATTGTTTCACTATTTACACTATTCCATCCTACTCCTAAATTTTCGTCTTTACTTGTTACTCCATTTCTTGCACTTTCATCATTTGTATATAATATTTCTAAATTATCATTTGATATTGTTTCTCCTGATCCATCTTTTTGTGTTACAACAAGTCTATCTAATGTATATTCTCCTGTGTATTCTGTTCCTCTGCCATCTCCATTATATGGTAGAATATCTAACATTTGAAAATCTCTAATTATCTCATCTGTATTGTTTTTATATGATACTGTATAATGTATTTCTCCATTTTTCTCTATTACTGGTGTTTCAACACTTTTATATAATCTATGTGATGATAAATTTATTACTTGTATTGACGTTTCTGCAGTTCTATCACTTTCATTCTCTGTACCCACCTTATCTGGAGAAGCATATATAGTTGCTATAACATTGTATTGTGTTCCATTTACTGACTCTTCATCTATACTTGCTTCGAATATAAGACTATCAATAGACTGATTAACAGTACAATTTGGAATATTAAATACCAATGTAGTTGTACCATCAGAATTTTTGCTTATTTCTGGTTCTCCATAATTACTACTATTAGGAACATATGTTAAACCCAATGGAAGAGTTATAGTATTTCTTACATTAACACCAGATATAGTATCACTAGCAGAACTATTTAAAATAGATGTAACTTTATATTTTACTTTATATTCATTTTTGCCAAAATCATAATTAGTTTTTACATTTTCTTCTTCATCTATAGTAGATATTTGTATTCTCTGATTAGCTCCAATAACTTGAATCGTATTACCATAAGAAGAGCCTCCTGAATGTGTACCAGTAATCTGTACTCCATTTTCATCATACTCTGTTTTTACATAATTTTTACTTGGATAATATACATAATCGTTTGGCCATTCTACATTTTCTTTTATTGCAGTATATATATTTCTATCTAATCCATAATTATAATATTGTACTTTTTGAGTAATCCCATACGTCTGCCCAATATTTGAAGTTTCTTTTATTATTACTGGTAAATATACAAAAATATTTCTTACAGGTAATTCTCCATCTTGAGACTCATAATACACACCAACACATAATTTATCTTCTGGTATATCACTTAAATTTTCATATAAATCACACTGTGATACAATAGTTCGGTTCATTTCTTCTTGTGAACTCCAATTAGTACCATCTTTTTTTGTAATATACCACATTTTAAAATTCATATATGTTTGATCAGTATAAAATTTTTTTCCGTTCGAAAGTGATACAGGTTGATAACAATTAGCATCAAACTTCAATAAATTATTAATGGTTCTTGGATAATCTTCATAATCATTATTTTCTCCTTGCTTAAATTCACTTCTTATATATAATTGTTGATTTTTAAATACTCTACTATCTCCAGCATCCCAATATGTAGCCATATTTCCACCTACATTATTGTTATTTCTGTTATAAATATATACAAAACTATTATATGTGCCTGGCACTAATTTAGTATATTGAACACTTGTGTTATCATCATCTATATTTTGTTGAATGGTTGTTTCTTTACCACTTATCGAAGTTGCATAAAAATTAACATCTTTTATATCTAAATAATAATCTGTATCTTCTATATATTCATCCCAATCTGGAACTAATATTTGTAAATATATAGAACCAAAACATCCTATATTTTCTGTATAAGATATTGATGTATTATTATTATACTCTAAATTATGTGTAGGAAAATTTCCATCAAATTTATAATTATTTAAAGTTATTTTTAAAATATTATTTTCTTGGTTTATATTGATATTTCCAGAATCATACACACTCGAATTTCTATCCGAATTTGCTTTTCCTGCTGGGAAAGTATTATTTCCTCTATATGTATATCTAGAAGTACCTGTAAACATTCCCCTTCCTGGAATAAGACCACCAGTTCCAGAACCTGATATCTGATAATTCCATAAAATAGGTGTAATTTCATTTGTTATATCTGTATATTCCCCGCCTTGAGACGTTCTTTTTCTAAAACTCATTTCTAGGTCTAAAATAATATCTCCTGTAGGATACTCAATACCTTTTAATCCTTTTTCGGTAGCTTTATTATATAATTGATAAACTACAGCATACCCATATATCCTTCCTGTTATATCTTCTCCATCAATATTTACAGTTGCTCTTGAGGCACAATAAGGATTTCTTACAAGTTTTATATTATAGTTTGGAGCAGCGCTTACAGTTATTTTTTCTATATTAACTGCTTTATAATTTTCTTCATCATTTCCATTTAACCATAATTTTATTTCTGGTTGAAATTCTATACCATTTTTAGCCCCAAGTATTTTAGCCACAAATACCAAAGTTTGTTTTCCAGGAACCGTTATATTTTCTGTTCCCATTTGATAATATCCTGTAAGTGTTAATCCATCACTTGATACTTGTGCATTTTCTATCCACGCCATTGAATCTAGATCCCATTTGGCAGTTTCGCTTGTAAATACATCTGGCAATATTGCTTCAAAGTATATTCTTCCTCCACTATAACTATCTGCTTCATTTCCATTTAATGCCATTGTATTTTCTATTGTCCATGTTACTTGGTCAAATGATCTTACTATATTATTATCTTCACTTGAATCATTTCCTGGCTCATCATTTGCATCAAATGGTCCTGTTCCTGTTTTGGTTTGTATTACTTGTGATGAGGATATTCTTCCTCCATCATCTGGTAACTCTTCTACTGCTTTCACTTTATTAATATTTATTATAAAAAGAAACATTATTATAATTATTAAACTTATTTTTATTTTTTTCATATAGCACCTCATAAAATCTAATTATATTTTATAATATATATAAATAATTTGCTTTATTTTGTATATTTATATACGTTTTTACTTTTCTATATTTATTTTATATTTCATTTATATTACACAAAAAAAAAAAAAAAAATGACATTATTATTTCAATACTTTTTGTAAACTATAAAAAATAACACTAGAAATTATTCTAGCATTATTCTAATATTCATTTCCCTTTATATCTAATCCTTTAAGTTGTAATTTAGCAATAATTATTTGTATATCATTTTGTACAAAATTTAAATTTCTTAATTCTTTTCTTGTATTATTACAAAGCTGTCCTATTGTTTCAATTTTATTAGATTTTAATTTTGTACATATACTGTTATTTAATTCAAGTAATTTTACATCTTTTTGCAAAATTTCTTTATTCATTATCTTCTTCATAATACTTTGCCGCCTCTTCTTCTAATTTGATCATTAACTCTTTTACTGGAACTATCTTATCTATTTTATCTACATTGCTACCACAAAATACAAGTCCATTATCTATATCTCCTTCGACAGAATTTGTTAAAGCTTTAGTTATACAATAAGGAACTGTTTTCCTATCACAAGTTTTTATACAATTATAACATTTTGTAATTTTATAGTTTTGCAAATTATCTAAAAAGTGATTTTTTATAGCTCTTCCAGGCATTCCTACCGGACTTTTGATTATTACTATATCATCTTCTTTAGCATTCACATAAGCCTCTTTAAATTTAATATTAGCATCACACTCATCTGTTGCAACAAACCTAGTGGCAATTTGTACTCCATCTGCACCATGTTTTAGTGCATTTGCAATATCTTTTCCATCATATATACCACCTGCTGCTATTACAGGAATATGCCTATTATATTTTTCTTCATATTGTTTTACAACTTCTACTACATCTTTTACTATATCATATATATTAAGACTTTTATCTTCTAATTCTTCAAGTTTAAATCCTAAATGTCCACCAGCTTTTGGACCTTCTACTACTATCATATCTGGTACATAATTGTATTTTGATGTCCATAACTTACACATTAAGTTAGCTGCTCTACTACTTGAGACAATAGGTGCTATTTTTATATCACAGTCTTTTACAATTTCAGGTAGATTCTTAGGAAGTCCTGCACCAGATATTATCATATCTGCACCAGACTCTGCCGCTTTTTTAACCATTTCTTCATAATTAGTTGTAACACACATTATATTTACAGCAACCATTCCATTGCCTTGACTTATTCTTTTTGCTTCTTTAATATTTTTTTCTAGTGCTCTATAATTTGCCTCATAAGTATTTGTTTCAAAATCATCTTCCTTAAAACCAATTTGTGCACTAGATATAACACCTATTCCACCACACTTAGCAACGTTTCCAGCTAAGTTTGAAAGTGATACACCTACTCCCATACCACCTTGAATAATTGGTACAGGAATAATTTTTTCTCCAATTTTTAATTCTGGTAATTTCATTTTTCCTCCTATATTCCCATTATTGAATAACCATTGTCTGCATAAACCACTTGCCCTGTAATAGCACTAGATAGTGGACTACATAAAAAGCTAATTACATTTCCAACTTCTGTTGTTGTTACATTTTTCTTAAGTGGTGCATTATTTTCTACCACATCTAATATTGAGCTAAAATTTTGAATTCCCTTTGCAGATAATGTTTTTATTGGTCCTGCAGATACTGCATTTACTCTTATACCATCTTTTCCAAGATTTGACGCAAGATATCTAACAGAAGCTTCAAGTGCTGCTTTTGCAACTCCCATAACATTATATCCTGGAAATACTTTTGTAGAACCATGATATGTTAGACATACAATACTTCCATTTTCTTCTAAAAGTTCAAGTTCTTTTGCTTTTCTTGCAATAAGAACAAGGGAATATGAACTAACTTCATTTGCATGTAAAAATCCTTCTTTACTTGTATTAATAAATTCTCCTCTTAAATCCTGAGTATTTGCATGGGCTATGCAATGAACTATAGCATCCAAACTACCATATGTGTCTTTTATCATTTGAAATAATGATTCTACTTTTTGCTCATCTGATACGTCACATTCAAAAGCTTTAGCACCTTCAAATTCTGCGATTAATTCTTCTATTTTTCCTTTATTTTCTTCTCCCATATATGTAAAATATAGCTGTGCTCCTTGATCATATGCAGATTTTGCTGCTCCATAAGCAATAGACCACTTATTTCTTATACCCATAATTAAAATTTTTTTATCTTTTAGCATTAATAATCTCCTCCCATTTTTC
The DNA here is from genome assembly GCA_944387375.1 of uncultured Clostridia bacterium. Taxonomy (GTDB): domain Bacteria; phylum Bacillota; class Clostridia; order TANB77; family CAG-465; genus CAG-465. The sequence goes on along the minus strand of CALXEQ010000001.1, from coordinate 172,499 downwards.
TATATTTATTATATCTATTTTCTAAAAGTTCTTTTTGTTTTGTTTTTATCAAATTATTAGTATTTTTAATTATATTTTCTTTTATAATGTTAGACATTTCTATGACATTGTTTTTAGCATTCCCATCTGGTTCTTTTAAAATCTCATCTATAACATTAAATTTTAACAAATCATGTGCTGTAAGTTTCATTTTCTCAGCTGCTTCTTGTTTTCTTGAAGAATCTTTCCATAATATACTTGCATATCCCTCTGGAGATAAAATAGAATATATAGCATTTTCAAGCATAACAACTCTATCTGCAACTCCTATTGCAAGAGCTCCACCACTTGAGCCTTCTCCTATTACATATGAAATCGTTGGAATTTTAAGAGAAGACATTGTTTCAATACATTTAGCTATTACTTGGCCTTGACCTCTCTCTTCTGCTCCAATACCTGGATATGCACCTTTTGTATCTATAAAAGTTATTAGTGGTCTTTTAAATTTTTCGGATTGTTTCATAAATCTAATAGCTTTTTTATAACTTTCAGGATTTGGCATACCAAAATTTCTTTTAATATTCTCCTTTGTATCTCTTCCTTTTTGTTCTGCAATAATTGTATAATTTATTCCATTTAACGTAGCTATACCACAAACTATTGCTCCATCTTCTGCAAAATCTCTATCGCCATGAAGTTCTATGAAATCGTCAAATATATTTTCTATATAATCTAGAGCGGTAGGTCTATCTTTATCTCTAGCAATTTCTACTTTTTTCCATGCATTACTATCCATTATAATCCCCCTTACTCATACATATAATTTTAGATATAGTATCTTTTAAATCTTTTCTTTCTACGATTTTATCTATAAAGCCATGTTTAAATAAAAACTCGGATGACTGAAAATCTTTAGGTAGCTTTTCATTTATTGTCTGCTCAATTACTCTTTTTCCTGCAAATCCTATCATTGCGCCAGGCTCTGAAAGTATTATATCAGCTAATGTTGCAAAACTTGCAGTAACACCTCCATATGTAGGATCTGTCAATACACTAATGTATAAATTACCTGCTTTATGAAGTTTAGAAACAGCTGCACTTGTCTTTGCCATTTGCATTAGTGATATAATTCCCTCTTGCATTCTTGCGCCACCTGATACTGTAAATATAACTATAGGTAATTTTTCTTCTATTGCTTTTTCTATTGAATATGTTATATATTCTCCAACAACATATCCCATACTTCCCATAAAAAAATTAGAATCCATGGCACAAATAACTGCTTTTTGATTATTTATCTTACCAACTCCACATTTTACAGCTTCTTTAAGTCCTGTTTTTTGCCTTAATCCTTCTATTTTATTTATATATTCTGGCATATCAAGTGGATCTTTGGTGTCAATTTTTAAATCGAACTCTTCAAAAGTATCTTTATCTACTATTTGCTCTATTCTTCTACGACTAGATAATCTAAAATAATGTGAACAATTAGGGCAAATACTATAATTTTCTTTTACATCTTCCTTATATAATATTTCCTTACAATTTGGACACTTTACCCATTTTCCTATTGGAATATCTGGTTTTTTATTTTCTATCATAAATCATACTCCTCTTTAATTATAGCTGTTGTAAATTCACCACTTTTAAATTTCTCATTAGAAAGTATAGATTTTAAAAATTCTATATTTGTATCTATTCCCTCAATAATACACTCATCTAATGCTCTTTTCATTTTTGATATTGCATCATTTCTTGTTCTTGCATGAACAATCACCTTAGCAATCATTGAATCATAATATGGGGGGATTGTATATCCTTCATATACTGCTGTATCTACTCGTGTTTCATTTCCGCCTGGTAAAACAAGTTTTGTAATTTTTCCAGGAGATGGCATAAAGTTTTTGTATGGATTTTCTGCATTTATCCTACACTCTATACTATGACCTCTAGGTTTTATCTTATCTTGCATAAGATCAAGTCTTTTACCAGATGCAATTTTTAGTTGTTGTTTTACTATATCTATTCCAGTCATCATTTCTGTTACAGGATGTTCAACTTGAATTCTAGTATTCATTTCCATAAAATAATAATTATTACTACTATCTACTAAAAACTCAACTGTTCCTGCCCCTTCATAGTTTGCGGCTTTAGCCGCTCTTACTGCAGCTTCTCCCATAGCTTTTCTCATTGCATTATTTAAAACAGTTGAAGGTGCTTCTTCAAGTATTTTTTGATTATTTCTTTGTACTGAGCAATCTCTTTCTCCTAAATATACACAGTTATTATACATATCTGATAAAATTTGTATTTCAACATGTCTTGGGTTTTGAATATACTTTTCCATATAAATTGTATCATCACCAAAAGCATTTTTTGCCTCTTGTTGTACAAGAGATAACATATCTTTTAGATCTTCTTTTTTAAATACAATTCTTATACCTTTGCCTCCACCCCCGGCAGACGCTTTAAGTATTACAGGATATCCAATACTATCTGCAAGTTTTTCTGCTTCTAAATAAGAATTAAGTCTATCTTTTGAGCCATCAATTACTGGCACATCATTTTCTTTCATTAATTTTTTACTATTTATTTTATTTCCCATTAGCTCTATTGTCTCATATGAAGGACCAATAAACTTAATATTACATTCCTCACACATTTTAGCAAATTTAGCATTTTCTGCTAAAAATCCAAATCCTGGATGAATGCTATCTGCTCCAGTAAGACATGCAGCTTCTAAAATATTTTTTTCGTTTAAATAGCTATCAGAAGATTTAGCAGGACCTACACATACAGCCTCATCTGCAAGTCTTACATGCAGTGCATCCTTATCTACTTCAGAATATATAGCAACTGTTTTTATATTCATTTCTTTGCATGCTCTTATTACTCTTACAGCTATTTCTCCTCTATTTGCAATTAATACTTTATTTATCATGATATCACCTACACCACAGCAAAAGTAAGTTCACCTTTTGCAGCAACTTTATCACCTACATAAGCTATAGCCTCTCCTACTCCTACCGGTCCTTTTTCTTTTATAATTTTTACTTCAAGTCTTAACACATCACCTGGTACAACTTGCTTCTTAAATTTAAATTTATCCACTCCACCAAATAAGGCATTTTTTCCTTTATTTTCTTCTTTAGATAAAATAGCTACTGCTCCTGCCTGAGCTAAAGCTTCTATTATTAATACTCCTGGCATAATTGGTTGACCTGGAAAATGTCCTTGAAAATGTGGCTCGTTAATGCATACATTTTTATATGCAATACAATATTTTCCTGGTTCATAGCTTTCAACTTTATCTATCATTAAAAATGGAGCTCTTTGTGGTATTATTTCCATAATTTCATTTACATCTAACATAATTTCCTCCTATTTTATTTTAAATAATGGTCTTCCATAATCCACCATATCTTCATTTTTTTGACATATTTCAACAATTTGACCATCATATTCTGATTCTATTTCATTCATTAATTTCATTGCTTCAATTATGCAAAGTACTTGACCTTTTTTTACTACATCTCCTACTTTTACAAAATCCTCTTTATCTGGAGCTGGCTTTAAATAAAAAGTACCAACCATTGGAGATTTAACGATATTTGCAGATTTCTCTTCTATTTTTTCATCATTTTCCTTTTTTGACTCTTCATGAGGTCTTGGAACTTCAACTGGAAGTACAGGTGATGCTATATTATTTGATACATCTTTTGTTAAATTAATTTTTACTCCATCTGGAAATTCTATATTTAAACTACTTAAACTAGACTGACTCATATCATTTATTATTTTTTTTATTTGTTCATATTCCATATATATATCCTCCTATTCATATTTTTTTAATATAATAGTACTATTATGTCCACCAAATCCAAGTGAGTTAGACATAGCATATTTTATTTCATGTTCTAATGCTTTATTTGGAACTATATTTAAATCACAATCTTCATCTTTCACCTTATATCCAATTGTTGGCGGTATTATTGATTTTTCTATTGCCTTTACACAAGCTATTGCTTCTATTGCTCCAGCAGCCCCAAGTAAATGTCCTGTATGTCCCTTTGTAGAGCTTACATATAATTTATCATAGCAATTAGAAAAAGCACCTTTTATTGCTTGTGTTTCACATTTATCATTAAGTGGTGTTGATGTACCATGAGCATTTATATATGTTATATCTTCAGGATTTATTTTTGCATCTTTTAATGCATTTATCATTGCTCTTTTTCCACCTTCACCTTCTGGTGCAGGAGATGTTATATGATATGCATCAGATGATGCTCCATATCCTACCACTTCTGCATATATCTTTGCTCCTCTTGCTTTAGCATGTTCTAGCTCTTCAAGTACTAATACACCAGCACCTTCTCCCATTACAAATCCAGAACGCTCTTTATCAAAAGGGATACTTGCACGAGTTTTATCATCTGTTGTATTCAATGCTTTTATAGTTGTAAATCCTGCAATTCCTGATGGAGTAATTGATGCCTCGCATCCTCCACAAAGCATAGCATCTTGATATCCATGTCTAATAAGTCTTAACGCTTCTCCTATTGAATGAGTACCTGATGCACATGCTGTAACAATACATTCTGATTCTCCTCTAATTCCAAGATCTATAGCAATATTTCCAGCCGCCATATTACAAATTGCCATAGGAATATACATAGGAGATACTCTATCTGGTCCTTTTTGATTTAAATTTATATTTTGCTCCTCTATTGTACCAAGTCCTCCTATTCCAGAACTTACTACTATTCCTACTCTTTCCATATTTGTATTTTCTTTTGTTATACCACTGTCTTTTATTGCTTCTCTAGCTGCAATCATTGCAAATTGTGAAAATCTATCAAGTCTTTTTGCAGATCTTCTATCAAAATGCTCTTCAGGATTATATTCCTTTACTTCTGCAGCAAGCTTTACTTTAAATTTTTCTGTATCAAATAATGTAATATTATCTATTCCACATTTTCCTTCAATTAAGCCATTAAAAAATTCTTCTACATTATTACCTATAGGAGTTATTGCTCCCATACCTGTTACTACAACTCTTCTTTCCATTTTTATCCTCCTACATTACCATTCCGCCATCAACATTTATTACTTGGCCAGTTATATATGAACTTTCATCATTTGCTAAAAATGATACTACATTTGCTACTTCTTCTGCTTTTCCCATTCTTTTTAAAGGAATTTGTAAATTTATATTTTCCTTTACTTTATCTGACAATACACTTGTCATATCTGTATCAATAAATCCAGGTGCTACTGCATTTACTCTTATATTTCTTGGAGCAAGCTCTTTAGCAAGAGACTTTGTAAATCCTATTATTCCTGCTTTTGACGCAGCATAATTTGATTGTCCTGCATTTCCCACAACACCTACAACTGATGAAATATTTATTATATTGCCATTTCTTTTTTTCATCATATATGGTACTACATTTTTTGTAACATTAAATGTTCCTTTTAAATTTACATCTATTACCTTATCAAATGCATCTTCTTTCATCATAGCAATTAATGTATCTTTTGTTATTCCAGCATTATTTACTAATATGTCTATTTTACCAAATTTTGCTATAGCCTCTTTAACCAAATTCTCACAATCTGAAAAAACTGATACGTCTGCTTTTAACACTAGTACATCTATACCATATTCATTAAATTCAGATTTTATTTTTTCTACATCTGTATTATCCGATACATAATTTAAAACTAAATTACATCCTTCTTTAGCAAATTTCTTTGCTATTTCTCTTCCTATTCCTCTTGTTCCACCTGTTATAAGTGCCACTTTTTTCTCTTCCATACTAATTCTCCTTTACTAAATCAACTAATTTTTCTATAGCCTCTACACTATCTATATTTATAACATTTGCATTTTTTAACTGTTTCTTTACAAACCCACTAAGTGTATGTCCTGGTCCGACTTCTACATATAAGTCTACATTTTCATTATTTAGTTTATCTATAATTTTATCCATTCTTACTGGATTTATCATGTGAGCTGATAAAATACTTCTAAAATCATCATCTTCTTTATATGGTGTAGCATCTATATTTTTTAAAACCTCTATATCGCCTTTTTTAAATTCTTCATTATGAATATAATTTTTTAATTTTTCACTAGCATCCTTTAATTTTTCTGTATGAAAAGGTCCTGCTGTATTTAATTCTATTACTCTTTTAGCACCTGCTTGCTTTAATAAATCACTTGCCTTTGAAACACTATCTTTATATCCTGATATAACTGTTTGCATAGAGTAATTATAATTAGCAGGTACTACAAATCCATCTACTTTTTTACAGATTTCTTCTATTTTTGAGCTTTCAAGTCCAATTACAGCTGCCATTTTATATTCATCACCAAAATCACAGCTTTGCATTATATCTCCACGATTTTTAACAAGTTTTACTCCATTATCAAACCCTATATATCCACCTTCTATTAGAGCTGTATATTCACCAAGACTTAGCCCTGTACATATATCTGGTTTTATTCCATAATTTTCTAATACTTTACATATTGCAAGTGATGTAATTAAAATACTAATTTGTGTATTTGCTGTTAAATTTAATTCTTCTGCACTTGAGCTAAAACATAATTTAGCAACATCTACTCCTATAATATCACTTGCTTTTTTATATACTTCTTGTGCTTGAGTATATTTATCATAAATGTCCTTACACATTCCAGGAGCTTGTGTTCCTTGTCCTGGAAATAAAAAAGCTATTTTCATACTATACCTCCATTAAAATACTTCCTAAATTTAAACCGCCACCATAGCCTAAAAGTAGAATTTTATCCTTAGATTTTATTTTATTTGAATAAAATAAATCATCAATAGCAATCGGAATACTTGCACAAAATGTATTTGCATATTGTCTTATATTAGAATACATCTTAACACCTGTTTTACTTGCTATTTTATCTAAAATTCTAACATTAGATTGATGTGGTATTGTAAAATCTACATCTTGTGAATTTAAATTAGCTAATTTTAAAATTCTATTTATATTTTCAACCGTTTTAGTAGTTGCAAATTTATATACATTTTTTCCATCCATATAAAGATTATGTTTATCATCACATGTTAAAATATTGTTATTTTCTCCCATACTTTCTATACAGCTAAAATACATTTTTTCTTGTTTACATGACTTTATCAATATACATCCAGCACCATCTCCAAATAGCATTTCATCATTTATACTTTTATAATTATTCTTAGACAACACTTCTGCACCAACTATAAGTGCATATTCTATTTGTGAGGAGCTTACATATTTTTGAGCTATATCTAAAGCATTTATAAATCCACTACATCCTGCAAGTACATCTAAACACATGCAATCTTTAATATTAAAATAATTTTGTATACTAAATGATAGCGAAGGCATAATGTTGTCAAATGTAGTAGATGCTGTAATAATAAGACCTATGTTATCTATATTTACATTATCATTTTTACTTAGCATATCCTTTACACTAAGTATTGCTATATCTTCTAATGTTTCATTTTCTATATAGTGTCTATTTTCAATTCCAGTTCTTTTATATATGTATCCATCATCTAAATTATTATTTTTCTCTAATTCATTATTAGAAACTATAGTTGATGGTACATATTTTCCTGTTGCTACTATTTCAATTGAGTTCATATTCCATCCTCCAACTATAATTAATTTATACTAAATCTAAAAAAAAATCATTAACCTGACTGGTCAGTCATATAATCTAAAAAATATGCAAAAAAATAGAAAGTATTATTTTTTAATACTTTCTATAATATCTAATTTACATATTATTTTATTTATATTATTTCTATTCCCTTTAAGATTGCTTGACTATATTGGTTAGCCATTTTATTTATATCTATACTTCCATTATTTTCATATCTAATCAATATTCCTGAACAAATTATTCCAAATATTTCAAATGCTATCTCTCTTGTATTACATTGTTTTATCTCGCCTTTTACAATAGACTCTTTTATTATTTTCTCTATGACATCAACACAACTATACACACTTTCTCTACATTTTTTATTTCTATCCTCATTTCCACAGATCTCTTTCATAATTAAACTTATTAGATTTTCATATTTGTCTACTACTTTAAGTTCCACTAAAAGTATTGCGTCAATTTTTTCTTTAATTGTTTCTAAGTTTCTTGTTTTTATTTCTAAACTGTGTTCGAGTAATTTTAATCCTTCCACAATTAAAAAATCCAATATTTCGCCCTTACTTGAAAAATGATAATATAATGTACCTTTAGCAATACCAACTACAGAAGTAATCTCTTCTATACTTGTCGAATCATATCCTTTTTTAGCAAATAGATCCATTGAAGTTTCAAATATTTTTCGCTTTGTTCTATTCATTAAATTCCCTCACAATCTTTAAGTATTCTTTTTCAAAAAAATTAAAAAATGTTGAAATAATATCTTCTCTTTTACACACTATATTAAATTCCTTTTTAATAGAAGATGCTATATTTTGTATATTTTCATTAAAATTTTCTTGTAATATATTAATGCCTATTCCAATATATAGCTTTTTTACAATACCATTTAAAACACTAGTTTCTGTTAGTATACCACCTATCTTTTTAGAATTACATACAATGTCATTTGGATACTTAATTTGTAAATCTATATTATATAATATTTTAAATGTATTTATTATACACTTTGCTATAACTATAGTTATACCTTCTAATTTATTTACATCTATAAATGGATATAATACAAAAGTAAATGCTATATTCTTTCCAAAAGCATCTGTATACCAAACTCTTCCATGTGTTCCCTTTCCCTTAGTTTGCAATTCTGAGATAACTACTGTTCCCTCTTGTAAATCTTTTTTACGTTTTATTTCATCTTGTGTTGAGTCTATTATATCATATAGTATTATATTTTTTCCTATTTTTTTTGTCGTTAATTTACTATATATTAAATTTTTATCCATTTATTACTCCTATAGTTTACTTTATTAAATAATCATAAATGTTTTTAGCTGCTTCTCTACCAGATGCACTTGCATATGCAACTGTTGATTTTATGCCTGCAATATCTCCTGCAGCATAAACTTTATCTATACTTGTTTTATAATTCTCATCTATTTCAATTCTATCCCATTTATTTAATTTTATATTAAGCTTGTCTAACACTTCAGTTTCAGGACAAGAACCAATTGCCATAATAACGTAGTCCATATCCATTATATAATTTGATCCTTCTATATTTTCAGGATAAGGTCTTTTTCCTTCTTCATATATTAATTTAGTTTTTATACATTCTATTTTTTCTACTTTTTCTTTCCCTATTACTTTTACTATATTATTTAAAAATAAAAATTCTATTCCTTCTGACATTGCCTCTTCAATTTCCTTGTTTTCAGCAGGCATTTGCTCTCTTGCTCTTCTATATACTACATATACATCTTTTGCACCAAGTCTTTTTACTGTACGTGATACATCCATTGCAACATTTCCACCGCCAATTACAGCAACTTTTTTTCCTTTAAAATCTGGATATTTTTTATACTCTAAAAGCTCATTTCCACCATAAACACCGTCTAAATCTTCACCTTCTATTCCCATATAAGATGAAATGTTTGCTCCTATTGCTATAAATATAGCATCATATTTTTTTCTCAATTCCTCCAAAGTTATATTATTTCCTAGCTCCATATTATATTTTACATCTATTCCAAGACTTAATATTTTATTATATACTTTTCTTACTATATCTTTAGAAAGTCTAAAATCTGGTATACCATGAACTAACAAGCCTCCAAGATAATCTTTTTTTTCAAATATAGTAACATTTTTTACACCAAATCTTTTAAGTGTTGCAGCACATGTAATGCCGCAAGGACCACTTCCTATTATAGCTACTTTTTTATCTATAACTTTGTTATTATTTAACATATTTATATCTATATCTTTATCTAGTCCATAATCTCCTACAAAAACTTCAATATCTCCTATAGAAACACTTTCTCCCTTTATTCCTCTTATACAACTTCCCTGACATTGTTTGCTATGTGGACATATTCTACCACATATTGAAGAAAGTACTGTTGTGTTTAAAAACTCTTTATATGCATTTTCATAATCACAATTTTTAACATAGCTTATTGCCTGTGTTATATCATTAGATAAAGGACATCCTTTCATGCAATTTTTACTTTTACAGCTTAGACAATAGCTTGCTTTTTTTGTAATATCTTCCATATTTACACCTCTTCTTTGCAATTATACTATATATCTACATAAAATAAAAGATAAAATAATAAAAAATATGCTATAAAATATATTGTTAATAATTTTTGTGTATGCTATAATTTTGATATGGGGGAATAGTTATGGGTAAAAAAAGAAGTTTCCTAATAATAATACTTAGTATTATAATACTAGCTGCAGTCATATTTATAGTTTTCTTATCTAATAAAAATAGTAAATTAAGTTTTTTATCTGATGATAATAGGCAAGTTGCTTTCTTAAAAGAAATATATCCAGATTTCATATCTAAAAATACAAATTCTGGTGTAGCAAATGTATATGCAGCTGATTCATATTATACAAATTTTATTACATATACAAATTATAACTATGAAAATCATGAAGAGCTTGAAAATATTTTAAATTCTTATTCAACAGAAGAAGACTTAAAAGACTATACCATAAGTACATCTTTTAATATTGATACATTAACCCTATCTATTACTCTTGATAATAAAGATATGGTAGATAAATCTACATATCACTACAAACTTGGTATAGATAAGAAAAATAATAAAATAACATACAAAGAACTAGATTTAAAAGAACATGTTATAGAATAGTAAAAAGGATACTAGTTTTAATTAGTATCCTTTTTAATTGTTCATATATACAATTTATAAAAAATTATTATTTTACGTTTTTGACACTACCTTTTCCATAAACTATCCAACAAAATATTTTATTTTCTATATAAAATAAGTATTCTTCTTTCATCATCTTTTACAAAAGAAAAATCTTCTTTTGTATTAGAATTAAATCTCTTTTTTCTTACTATTCTATTATATTTAAAAGGTTTATTTGGAACTACTATACAATCTTTATCGTCATCATAATCATAGTCATCTAAATAGTATGGATCAAAAATATATACATTTTCTTTATCTATTCCTGTACATAATACATAGTGTTCACACTCTGACCAAACTCTAAAGATTGCAACTCCCCCCAAATCCATGTAATAATTTAACTTTTCATTATTTATATCAACTTCACTTTTATACAAAACAGTAGCATGCAAACCTAATCTTGATAAAAATTCACTTTTATTTATCCAATTAGACAAATAATCCATTGCATAAGGAGAAGTTCCACACATACCTATCTGACCATTTTCTCCTATTGTATCTAAAGTATATTGAGTAATATATTTTATTATAATTGGAGGTATTTCTCCTCTATTAAATAAATATCTAATAGCATTCAATACTGTTGCTTGACCACAATCATATTCTGTTATTTGATATTGAAGTGGAGTTTTCATCTTAGTATAATCTTTATTTTCCATAATTTCTCCTTAAATATTTTTCTCTTCTTCTTTTTTTCTCTCTTCTATATTTTTTTGCCTTATTTTTTCTATTTCTATAATTCTATCTATATACATAGCTTCAGAATTAAAAATAGCAAGATTTGTTACTTGAAAGCATCTATTGTATCTAAATCTTCTTCTTTTATCATCAGTTGTACATATATCCATTTCTGCATCAGCAGATATATATAACCCACTAAAGAATCTAACATATCCTGTAACTAAAGCACTAGTTATAACTTCATCATTATATCTTACGTCCCATTCATTTCTTTCTGTAGATATTGCTCTTGGCAGTTTATTTAATATATGCCCTTTAAACTCTTCATAATCATCTTTATATCTTTCAAAATCTCTATATATTTGTTCAAGATATGATTTTATTCTATCATAGCACTCTTCTGCAGTCTCTCCCTCTTTTGGTAAAACTCCACATCTTAAATATGACTCTCTATTTTTTGGCTCTAGAGTCTTATCATATCTTAGCATATCCAAAAATTCTAACTTTTTCTTATAAAATCCACTTTCAACTCTATTTTTTACATTTACATATGCTTTATATTTATCTTCTTCTGTTACATGATGTATTTTATGTGGATCAAAAACATATAATTTTATTTCATTTTTTAATATATCATGTTCTACAGAATCTACACTATCAATTACTGCAAATATATCTTCAAGCGCTATGACATCACTCATATCCGCTATTTCACAAATTACATATTTTATATTTGGATTTTCAAGCTTTTTACTAATAAGACGAGCCACAGCTTGCCTTACAGACTCATCTGATGCATCTTTTAGTGTTAAAGTATTACTTACCATAGCAAGAATTTCTTTATATTTTGATGGCCTAATCATTACTGTTTCTTCTCTTAAAGAACCATATATAACATATTTTGTACCAGGATTATATTTTCCATCATCTAATACTTCATCATTATTTGCTTTACCGTCACTTAAATCTAATCTGTCATATTCTTGCCATTTAGAATAATATTCTGGTAAAGTAGATTCTGGTGTATACCATTTTATCTTATCACAAGAAGGTTTTAATCCTCCCCTTATTCTTACAATATCATCTGATGTAACATCAGCAAATGTATCATTATCATCCGTAAGTAAAACAAATTTTTCTCCCATATAATCAACTCCTAAATTCCATTAATAGAATATCAAAAAATATAATAAATATCAATAAAAAACTAATCAATTTTTTGTAAATACTAATCTTTGCAATTACCACATTTGCTACACCCATTACATATTATTTTACTGCCACATTCTCTACATTTTTCTTTAAAATACGGTACATATAGATCTTCCTTTCTAAGTTCTATTCCAAGTTCATCTTTTAAAATAAAATTCATCGGTTTTCCTACATATTCAAGTCCCGTTCTATATGCTAATTTACTTTGTAAGCTTTTATTTCTTATTTTATATACTTTCTTATCTTTAATAAATATATTTCCTGTTTCTATAAAAGCAAATGTTGTGTTATTTCTTTTACATTGATCACTTAAATTTTTTACCCATTCATAATAAAGTGGTCGTGCACCATTATAATTTTCTCCACCTGCAATTATTTGTTCTATAATACCTTTTCTCAAATATTTCTCTATATTAATATTTCCTATAAATGGGGCAACCATTATTCCTTTATGTTTAAAAGGAAGTGAAAAAAGTATTGGTATACGTTCATCTGCTCTTTTTTGATTTTCACAAGTTACGTTGAAAAATACATTCTCAAGCCCGTCACCCCACCAAGGAGGTAAATTATCTTTTACTCTTTCTGGTCTTTTAGTAAGAATAAAAAATATAACATCTGGTCTTTTTCTTATTATCTCCCATGCTTCATCTCGCCACTTGTCCGCCTCACTCAAGAAAAAATCTGATGTCATACATATTCTTATTTGCTCACCACTTTTTATTTTGTAACTACCTTTCTTATCTTTATGTAGTGGATAATCAAAATTATTACCAACCTTATATATAACACTGCCATCTTGTCCTCTTTGTTTATCTAAAGCATACATATAACAATTTTTACAACCTTCACTACATTTCACACATCCATGCCATGGATTCCATATATCATGCATAAATATTTTCCTTTCTTATATGATTATTATATCATAGTAAAACTAAAAAAATAATACCTAACTAAAGTTAGGCATTATTTTTATTAATATATTCTATGATATCATTTAAATTTTCTTCTTTAACCAGACTTCCACCATTCTTTAATATATTTATTATACCTTCATTTTTCTTTTTGTTTTCTTTTATAATATTAGAAGCAACTGCCTTTAATAATATCTTTTTTATACCTTTTAATTCTTTATAGTCTATGCCACCTTGAATATAGAAAAAAGATTTATCTCTTTCTATATTATTAGATTTTATTAATTCATTTTTATATTCATCAGTTAATCTAAGAATTCCCACTGATATTACACATTTTAACTTATATTGTCTAACTTTATTTAATCCCATTATAATTCCTGCAAAAATCCATCCTAAAAATATTATTTCTTCATCTTTAATATCATACTTTTTTATATCTTTTACATCTATACTTTCAATACCTAATTTATTAGCTAACATTATAGCGTATTGCTTGGTAAAACCAGTATTTGAACAATAAATTATTTTCATATTATCCTCCAATTTTATTTCCATGACATCCATTTTTATTTTCATTGCATTTATGTTCACCACAAGAATTATGATAAGACTCATGATGAGAGCATTGTACATTTTCATTATATTTTAATTTTCCATTTATAAAATCATTTACTATGCTATCAGCATTTCCATAAACACCGCCATATAGCTTTATATTAGCTTTTTTTAATGCTTCTTTTGCACCATCTCCTATTCCACCACAAATTAAAACATCCACAAAATTATCTAACAATAATCCTACTAAAGCTCCATGGCCTTTCTCATTAACGTCTATAATATTTTCAGTTTTTATATTTTTATTTTCAATATCATATATTTTTAATTGTTTTGTATGTCCAAAATGTTCATATATATTTCCGTTTTGATATGTTAAAGCTATTCTCATTTTATTTTCCTCCTTAATTTTACTTTATAATATTATACTCTATATTTCTAAAATAAAAAATATAATACCAATAATCACTGTTTCATTTAATAACTTGTAATTATATATTTGCACTACGGCGCAAAGCTTTTACAATTACTATATACTCATTTTCATTTTCATAGATTTCTTTCAATTTACATTCAAAACATATTGAAAGTTCATTTATAATTGGAGCATTTATATATTTTGCTTTTCTTACTGTAAATTTGCCTTTCTTTAAATCTTCAATTGTATAATATTTTAGATTTCCTTTATAATTTTTTGTAGTTAATGGAAAATAGTCATCAGATATGCACAATACAAATTCTCCTTTTTCTTTTATTTTTTCTATATCTACATCTGTTTTATTTAATATAATTTTTATTGAACGTCCAAATAATAATTCCTTTTTTTCTACTGGTATTATATCTATATTTTCTTTATCATTATACATTGTAATGACTAAAAATTCTCTTTCTTTCATATGTCTTTTCCCCTTTATAATACAAATCTTACAATTTGTAATCTATAATCTTAAACTTTCTTTCGAGTCAAAAAAATTCCAATAATTAATCCAATAAAAATAATTGGTGCTATTCTTATAAATACCCATTCAAACGAATGAAAAGCAACTCCTATAACAGCTTTTTCAGGATCGCTATAATTCCAATTTTGGTATGGACTATTTAATAAAATTAGAAATATTAAAGTTATTACTATGATTATGCATAATGAAATTAATAACCAATGAATTATTTTTCTTCTAGTACTATTTCTTTGTGATAATTGTAAATTTATTATCTCTAATTTTTCAGAAATTGCTTTCAAATCATCTGCTTTAGATTCAGAAATATTTTCTCCAATTAAGGTACTTACTGGAGTTTCAAGAACTTCTGACATAGAAATTAGCATCTCTGAATCAGGAACTGACAGTCCATTCTCCCATTTAGAAATAGTTTGTCTTACTACATTTAGCTTGATAGCAAGTTCTTCTTGAGAAAGACCTCTTTGTTTTCTGATTGTCTTAATATTTTCTTTTAACACTTTAGAACCACTCCTTTCTTTTAAACTATTATATAAAGAATAGTTCGTTGCCACAAGCAATACTTATTAACATTTAAAATATGTGCTCACATTTTAATATACTACAATTAGTTTTTAACTATATAAATTTAACTGTATCTTTTAAATCTTTTCTTTGACTGTGCATAGGATTTCCTATATAATCATCTGTAGCATAACCTAAAGGTATAAGACAAATTGGCTCTATTCCATCTTCTAAGTCAAATTCCTGCTTTAATTTTTCATTATCAAACATAGCAATCCATATATTGTCTACTCCAACATTTGTAGCTTCTAACATCATATGAGTTGCAACTATGCAAGCATCAGTCTCATAACTTGAATAATCCTTTTTTGTCCATGCAATATTTTTATTTCCACATACTATTAAAACAGTTATTGCACCATATCTACAAGGAGTTACTCTATCTATTTTTTCTAATCCTTCATTAGACTGCACAACATATATCATTTGAGGCTGAATATTTTTAGCTGTTGGTGCAAGTCTACCAGCTTCCAAAATTTTTTCTAATTTTTCTTTTGATATTTTTTCATCTTTAAATTTTCTTGTAGAAGTCCTTTTTCTTATAACTGTCTCAAAATCTGTATTATCTTTTAGTACATTTGTATATTGCTCTACTTTCATCTTTAGCTCATATTTTTCCCTTAAAATAGCAATTTCTTTCATCATTTCTGTTTTATGATGAGCATCTAGTGCCTCTTTATTTTTCCAACAATCTATGAGTAGCACCGTTTCTGGATCATCTTTTGAAAAGAAATATTCATATCTAATATTTCCTTCCTCTGCTCTTATTTTTTCTACTATTCCCTCACTTATCATCTCATCTACAAATTTTTTTGCACTTCCATTTTTACCTGTATAATATATATTTACTATTAAACTCATAAAACAACATCTCCTTAAAAAATTTAATACAAATATTTTTTATTATTTTATATAATTATTATATCAAATAGAAAGCAAATTAAAAAGTAGCAATAAAAACTTACTAATTTAAATTTTTATTGCTACTTTATAATTATTATTTTATTAAATATGCATAATTGCTACAGCAATGTTAAAGAATACTAAAACAGAACATGTATCTAATATTGTTGAAATTAGTGGTGCTGCCATTATAGCAGGATCAAGTTTTAACTTTTTACAAATAAGTGGTAACATTGAACCCAAACTTTTTGAAATCATTATTGTAACAACAAGTGTAAGTCCAACAACCACGGCAAGTTGTAAATCATCATACTGGATTACTATTCTAATACCATTTACAATTGCCATTATTATCCCTACAATAACTGCAACTCTTATCTCTTTCCACCATACTTTTAAAAAATCTTTTGTCTTTATCTCATCTACTGCAATACCACGAATTACAAGTGTAGATGATTGTGATCCACAATTACCACCTGTTCCCATAATCATTGGTATAAAAGATACAAGTATTGGTAAAGCTGCAAAAGCTTGTTCATAATGTGTTATAACAGCTCCAGTTACAATAGAAGAAAACATTAAGAAAAGTAACCAAACTATTCTATTTTTAGCATGTGTAAGCACTGGTGTTTTATAATAACCATCCTCATTAGGAGACATAGCTGCCATTTTTTCAAAGTCTTCTGATGCTTCTTCCTTCATTACATCGATGGCATCATCTACTGTTACAATACCTACAAGTCTTCCTTCTTTATCTACAACTGGAAGAGCTACATAGTCATATTTATCAAAAATTCTTGCAACATCTTCTTTATCATCAAGTGTATTAACTGTAATTACATTAGTATCCATTAACTCATTTAGTTTTTGGTTTCTTTCAGCTACTAGTAAGTTTTTAATATCAATTACACCAAGTAGCTTTCTATTTTTATCTAATACATAGCAATTATATACAGTTTCTTTTTTTAGCCCCATTTTTTTAATTTTTTCAAAAGCTTCTTCGACTGTCATATTTTCTTTTAAATCAACAAACTCAGTTGTCATTATGCTTCCAGCACTATCATCTGGATAATTTAATATTTCATTAATAGTTTTTCTATCTTTATCACTAACAGTTCTTAAGATACGTTTTACAACATTTGAAGGCATTTCTTCAATCATATCTACGGTATCATCCATAAATAATTTATCTATTACATTTTTAAGCTCAATATCTGTAAATGAATTAATAAGTCTTTCTTGCATATCTGAATCAAGTTCTGCAAAAATCTCTGCTGCTCTTTCTTTATTTAACAATCTAAATACGATTAATACGTCTTCATCATCAATTTCTTCAAAAATACTCGGGAAATCAGCACCATTTATCCTTTCCAAGTATTTTTTTAATTCATTAAATTTTTTATGTTCTATTAATTCTAGAACTTTTTCTACTTCAAAATTGTTTTCTAACATAATACTGATCCCACCTTTCTTTTAAATAAATTTACAGTAATAAAAAAAGACTATATTAAAAATAGTCTCTATATTACTTTGTAGCTTATCTAACTACATTAATATTATATCATAATCTAAAAAAATTGACAACAAAATATTGCAAATTATTTGCAAAAAAATAACACATTTATAACAATTATTTTAATATAATGTAATACATTATTTTTATAAAAATAACAGGTACTACTAGTACTATTTAATAATAATTTTTTTACTTTTTATGTAAAAAAATATCACTATTTTTGATTTTGTGCAAAATAATACATTTATTATCTTTGATTTTGTGCAATATTGTACTTGAACTATTTTTGATTTTGTGTTATACTTAATGTATAAGAAAGGGATTTTAACTATGAAAAGAAAAGTTTATAATAATATATTAAAATGGAAACAAGAAAGTAATGGTAAAACAGCTTTGTTGATTGAAGGAGCTAGACGTGTTGGAAAAAGTTATATAGTAGAAAAGTTTGCAAAAGAAAATTATAAATCATATATATTAATTGATTTTTCAAAAACTTCTAAAGAAATAATTGAATTATTTGATAATTATTTAGATAATCTAGATTACTTATTTACATATATATCTGAATATTATGGAGTAAAATTATATGAAAGAAAATCTTTATTTATATTTGATGAAATACAATTTTGTCCAAGAGCAAGAGGAGCTATTAAGCATTTAGTAGCAGATGGTAGATATGATTACATTGAAACTGGATCTTTAATTTCTATAAAAAAGAATGTTAAAGATATTTTAATTCCTTCCGAAGAAGAAGTTATAAAAATGAATCCAATGGACTTTGAAGAATTTCTATGGGCAATGGGAAATGATACTTTAATGGATTTTATTAAAAAATGTTTTAATACAAAAAAGGAATTAGGTCAAGCATTACATAGAAAAGCAATGGATTATTTTAAAGAATATTTAATAGTTGGTGGAATGCCACAAGCAGTCCTAGAATATAGAAAAACAAGAGATTTTGAAAAAACGGATAAAATAAAAAGAAACATTTTAAGATTATACCGTGAAGATATAAGAAAACATGCTGATGAACTTAATTTAAAAGTAGAACAAATTTTTGATATGATCCCATCTCAACTACAAAAACATGAAAAAAAATTTAATATATCTAATTTAGATGAAAATGCTAGATATAGAAATTTTGAAGGAGCATTTTATTGGTTAACCGATGCTTGCTTAGTAAATATAGCATATAATACCACAGAGCCTAATATAGGTCTTGGACAAAGAATAGATAATAATACTTTAAAATGTTATATGTTTGATACTGGTCTTCTCCTATCAATGACATTTAATGAAAAAGATATAATAAATGAACAAATATATAAAAAAATATTATTTGATAAATTGACTTTCAATGAAGGATTAATTCTAGAAAACATTGTAGCACAAATGCTTGTTAGTAATAACAGAAAATTATATTTCTTTTCAAGAAATGATAGAGAAAACTCAAATGAAACTATGAAAATTGATTTTTTAATTTCAAACAGTAAAATAACTTCAAAACATAATATTATACCAATTGAAGTAAAATCTGGAGAAAGATATACTTTTTCATCTATAGTAAAACTTAAAACTAAATATTCTGATTATTTAGGAAAGCCTATAATAATCCATACAAAAGATTTAAAAGAAGAAGAGGACATTTTATATTTACCCGTATATATGACTGAATTATTATAATAAATAAAAAGCTCTAAATCGCTATCTAGTATATACTAAATTTTGATTTAGAGTTTTTATTTTATTTAAGTCTTTCCTCAATTAAATTTGCAAGTTCATGTGCTCTTTTATCTAAAATATCTTGATTTTCTCCTTCAATCATAACTCTAACTAGAGGTTCTGTTCCAGATGGTCTAATAAGTACTCTTCCAGTATCTGCAAATTCTTTTTCTATTTCTTCTATTTTTGCCTTTATTACTTCATCTTCTAGATATTTATATTTTTTATCTCCTGACACCTTTGCATTAACAAGTACTTGTGGATATATAGTAACAATTGATGCAAGCTCACTTGCCTTCTTCTTTGATTTTAATAATATTTCTATTAACATTAAAGATGTCAATATTCCATCCCCTGTTGGATTATAATCTAGAAATATTATATGTCCTGATTGTTCTCCACCTAAATTATATCCATTTTCTAGCATACTCTCTAAAACATATCTATCTCCAACACTTGTTTGTACAAAATCTATTCCATTTTCTTTACAGTATTTTTTAAGTCCTAAATTACTCATAACTGTTGCAACAAGCGTATCTTTTTTTAACTTGTTATTTTTCTTTAAGTAATTTGATACAATTGCAAGTATTATATCCCCATCTAATATATTACCATTTTCGTCTACACATAGACATCTATCTCCATCACCATCGTATGCAATACCTAAATTAAAGTGATTTTCTACAACATATTTAGCTAAATTTTCTATATGAGTAGAACCACAATCTTTATTTATGTTTATTCCATCAGGAGAATTATTTATTACTTTATAATTAATTCCTAATGCTTTGAATACTTTTGGTGCTACTTTACTTGTTGCACCATTTGCTGTATCAATTACCACTCTAAAGTCATCATCTAACACATCAAGTAACTTATCTTCAAATATTTTTCTAAAGAAAAATACATACTCTTCAAGTAAGTCTTCTCTATTTTCACTTACTCCTATTTTATCATTACATGCAGTAAGCTCTTCTAATTTACCAGACTCCATAACCTGCTCTATTTCTTCTTCTAAACTATCTGGTATTTTCATTCCTTTATTACTAAAATATTTAACTCCATTAAATTCATAAGTATTATGTGATGCAGATATTACAACAGATGCATCTGCTTTGAATTTACGTGTTAAATATGCAACTGCAGGTGTTGGCATAACGCCTAATGTTTTTACATTTGCACCATAACTTAAAAATCCAGCAATCATAGCACTTTCAATTAAAGTACCAGATATTCTTGTATCTCTACCAATAAAAATTGTAGGTGTATGATCAGTATGTTTAGATAAAACATATGCTCCAGCTTTTGCTACTTTATACACAAGTTCTGGTGTAAGCTCTGTATTTGCAATTCTTCTTATTCCATCTGTTCCAAAATATTTTCTCAAAATAAACTACCTCCAATAAATTTATATACTATTTTAAGCCCATTATTTCTTTTGCTCTTTTTACATCTTCCTCATTAGCTGTTCTATATCCATCCAAAGGATATTTTAACTTTAAATTTTCCCATTTAAATTTTCCTAAATCATGATATTTTAATATTTCTACTTTTTCTACTCCATTTAAAGTATGTATAAATTCAGATAATTTATTTAAGTCTTCCTCTTTATCTGTTATAGTTGGTACAAGTACTTGTCTTATCCACATTTTTTTACCATTGTCACTTAAGTATCTAGCAAATTCTAATTCTCTTTTATTTGATACACCAACTAAATCTTTACAAATATCATCATTAATACATTTTATATCAAGTAAAAAGAGATCTGTCAAGTCTATTAACTCTTTTATTTCATCTGTAAGTGCAACATTACCAGATGTATCAATGCAAGTACTTATATTTTCTTTTTTTAATTTTTTAAATAGTTCTATTAAAAATTTTGACTGAAGTAATGGCTCTCCACCACTAATTGTTACACCGCCATTTGGAGTTATGTAGTTTTTATATCTTAGTATTTTTTCAAATACCTCTTCTACATCATATTCTTCTCCACCATGAATATCCCAAGTATCTCTATTTTGGCAATATTTACATTTTAAATTACAACCTTGCATAAATATAACGTATCTAAGTCCTGGTCCATCAACTGCACCTAAGCTTTCAAAAGAATGTATTCTCCCCTTCATTGCTCCTCCAATTTTAAAATTTTTCATGTATAGTTCTATTTATAACATCTAATTGTTGTTCTCTTGTTAATTTTACAAAATTAACTGCATATCCAGAAACACGTATTGTAAGTTGTGGATATTTTTCTGGATGCTCCATAGCATCTTCAAGTAATGCTCTATCAAAAACATTAACATTTATATGATGTCCTGTTTGTTTAAAATATCCATCAAGTAAATTAACTAAGTTTTTAACCTGTGTATCTCCATTATCTCCTAAGGTAGAAGGAGTAATTGAGAATGTATATGAAATACCATCTTCTGAATATTCATATGGAAGTTTTGCTATTGAATTCATTACTGCAACTGCACCATTAGTATCTCTTCCATGTAATGGATTTGCTCCAGGTCCAAAAGGCTCTCCACTTCTTCTTCCGTCTGGTGTATTGCCAGTAGCTTTACCATATACTACATTTGATGTAATTGTAAGTATAGATAATGTATGCTTTGAGTCTCTATATGTAATATGCTTTTGAAGTTTTCTCATAAATTGTTTTACTATATTTACTGCAAGATCATCTACTCTATCATCATCATTTCCAAATTTTGGAAAATCTCCTTCTACGCTATAATCTACTGCAAGACCAGTCTCATCACGAATAACTTTCACTTTTGCATATTTTATAGCAGATAAAGAATCTGCAACTACAGAAAGACCAGCTATTCCACAAGCCATTGTTCTTAATATATCTTTATCATGAAGAGCCATCTCTAGAGCTTCATATGAATATTTATCATGCATATAATGTATTGCATTTAAAGCTTTAATATATATTTTTGCCACATACTCCATCATTTGATCAAATTTTTCAACTACTTCATCATAATCTAGATATTCAGATGTAATAGGCTCATATCTTGGTGTAACTTGTTTTCCACTCTTTTCATCTCTACCACCATTTATAGCATATAAAAGTGTCTTTGCAAGATTTGCTCTAGCTCCAAAAAACTGCATTTGTTTTCCAATTCTCATAGGGGAAACACAGCATGCTATACCATAGTCATCTCCTAAAGATATTCTCATCAAATCATCATTTTCATATTGAATAGATGATGTTTTAATAGAAATCTTTGCTGTATATTTTTTAAAGTTTTCAGGTAAATTTTTAGACCATAATACAGTTAAATTTGGCTCTGGTGCAGGTCCTAAATTTACTAATGTATGTAACACTCTGTATGAATTTTTAGTTACAAGTGTTCTTCCATCTATTCCCATTCCACCAATACTTTCTGTTACCCATACAGGATCTCCACTAAATAGCTCATTATATTCTGGTGTACGTAAAAATCTAATCATACGTAACTTCATAACAAAATGATCCATAAGCTCTTGAGCTTCTTTTTCTGTAATTGCACCATTTTCTAAATCTCTTTGAATGTAAATATCTAAAAAAGTAGAAGTTCTACCTATACTCATAGCTGCACCATTTTGATCTTTTGTTGCTGCTAAATATGCAAAATATAACCACTGTATTGCCTCTTTAGCATTTTGTGCTGGTACAGATATGTCATAACCATATCTTAAAGCCATTTTCTTTAAATCTTCTAAAGCTTGTATTTGATCATGTATTTCTTCACGTTCTCTAATTACTTTTTCTGTAAATTCATCTACATTTAAAATTTCAAGTTCTGTTTTTTTCTCTTCAATTAAAACATCTACACCATATAGTGCAACTCTTCTATAATCTCCAATTATTCTTCCACGTCCATATCCATCTGGAAGACCAGTAAGCAAGTGAGCACTTCTTGCTGATCTTATATCTGGTGTATAAACACTAAATACTCCATCATTATGTGTTTTTCTTAGATTATTATATATATAATCTGTTTCTTTATCTACTTCGTATCCATAAGCCTCACATGATTTTTCAACTATTCTAATTCCACCATTTGGCATAATAGCTCTTTTAAGTGGAGCATCAGTTTGAAGTCCTACAATTTGTTCTAAATTTTTGTCTATATATCCAGCATCATATGCATTTACAGCTGATGGAGTTTTTGTATCAACATCTAATACTCCTTTTTTTCTCTCTTTTTCATAAAGTTTTAATACTTTATCCCATAATTTTTGTGTTCTTTCTGTTGTTCCTTCTAAGAAAGAATCGTCTCCTTCATAAGGAGTATAATTCTTTTGAATAAACCCTCTTACATCAATTTCCTTTGTCCATTCTCCAGACTTATCAAAACCTGTCCATTGTTTAAAATCCATAAATACCTCCTCATATTTTTTTACCATACATTATAATACCATACCAAAATCTTTTTTTCAACAAATTTTATATTATATTTTATATAATATAAAAATTATTTTCATATATATTTTGTGCAACTTTATTTAAATTATTTTTTATTTTTTTAATACATCCATTGCCTCTTTTGTATTTTTATCCATTTTAGTTGATATAAAAATAGCTGAAGCTGTAATTATAATTGTTACCACATAAACTATAATCATCGATTTAAAATTTCCGGATGCAATATTTGCTCCTGCAATTGTTGATGATATAACAGATGGAAATCTTACAAAAGTAGAAATAAGTATAAATTTTATAGGATTTATTGGCAAAATTGCACCTATATATGTTAATAAATCTTTAGGAGTTCCCGGAATTAAAAATAATATAATCATTAATATTTCTATTTTTTTAGCATTTTTAAAAGCTTTGCTATTTTTAATTTTTTTAATTTTCTTTTCATCCCATACACTATTAATTATTTTTTCACCAAACTTTTTAGTAATTAGCACTATAAAAGTAGTAATTATAAACACACTAAAAAATACAAATATAGTTCCCAAAAAAGGACCATAACACATTCCAGCTAAAACCTCTAATGGTTCACCCGGTAATACTACAAAAAATATTTGTGCAAATTGTAACCCAAAAAGAATTAATGCTCCAATAATTCCCATACTATCTATTTTTTCTTTAAATTCTAGTTGTCCTTGTGTCGTAGTAATATTTCTCATAAGTGGAAAAAGCCACAAAATAACACCAATAAAAACTAAAATTACTAATGCTAATATTATATATTTAATTACTTTTTTTCGTTTTTCATTTTTTAAGTCATTCTTTTTCATAACTCACCTCAATTAGCATTAATAATTATATCATACACAAAAAAAATGATAAATAGTAAAACTACTTATCACTTTATATTAATTAATAATTTTCTGCTTTTATTTCAAAATATGCTTGTGGATGTGAACATACTGGACAAACAGCTGGAGCAGTTTTTCCTACATGAATGTGTCCACAATTTCTACATTTCCATACTTTTACTTCGCCACAATCAAAAACTTTTCCTTCTTTTACATTATCTAATAATTTAAGATATCTTTCTTCATGTTCTTTTTCTATTTTTCCTACTGCTTCAAATAGATATGCGATTCTATCAAAACCTTCTTCTTTAGCTTCTTTTGCCATTTTATCATACATATCAGTCCATTCGTAATTTTCTCCTTCAGCAGCAGCTTTTAAATTTTCAACAGTAGTTGGTATATCTCCACCATTTAAAAGTTTAAACCACATTTTTGCATGTTCTTTTTCATTATCTGCAGTCTCTTGGAATATAGCAGCAATTTGCTCATATCCTTCTTTTTTTGCTTTAGATGCAAAATAAGTATATTTGTTTCTTGCTTGTGATTCTCCTGCAAAAGCAGTCATTAAATTTTGTTCTGTTTTTGAACCTTTTAATTCCATTACTATTTCCTCCTTCACAATAGGATATATTCCTATTTTCTATCTTATTCTATCATAAACTACATTTAAAATCAACTATTTTTTTTATATTACTAACCATTGCAATATATTTCTTTTTTATGTTAATTTAAAATTACATATTTTATGAAACTTTAGCTATTCTTGTTGCTTTTTGTAACATTTTATGATATTATTGTATGGGTAACAAATTTTATTACCCGATTTTTAATTAAAAGAGGAGGAATTAAAAATGAATATTTTACAGGTAACTGGCTTTCCAAATAATGGTGCAGGAAGTGGTACCTTAATTACCACACAAGCTGAGGGGTTTGTAAAACAAGGACACAACATTTGTACTATTCTTTCTGAAAATAGGACAGATTTTCCAAGAGTACCTGGTGTTAAATATCATCCAGTATTATTTACAGCAGAAAGTGAAAATCCAGAAAAAATAGAAGGACAACTTGATTTTAACTTTCCAATGTTTACAACACATACAAGATCTACTTCTACTTTTTGGAATTTAAATCTTGAGCAAATAAAAGCTATTGAAGAAGAATATAGACATGCAATTAAAGAAGAAGCTGATATATTTAAACCGGATGTCATACATGGTCAACACAACTGGATTCATAGTGCCATAGCAGCTGAATTTAATATACCACTTATTATCACTATACATGGTACTGACTTAATGGGTTACAAAAGAAGTTTAGAAACATTAAGAGATTTAAGACCTAATTTAAAAAAAGGAAATCTATCTGCTAAAGAATTGCAAGATCTAAAAGCACAATCAGAAATATATTTTCACTTTGTAGAAATGGCAAAAAAAGCTGCTAAAGCTGCACAAAGAATAATTGTCATTTCTGAAGACCAAAAGCAACAATTTTGTGAGTTATTCCCTGAAGCTGCAGATAAAGTTGTTTTAGTTAAAAATGGATATAATCCAGATATATTCCATGTTATGGAAGATGTAGACAAAGACTCTTTATTTGATAGCCTTACATCTGATAGAAGTGAAGATGGAAAACTTCCAAAAGACTATGATAATATGGCTTTGTTTGTTGGAAAATTTGCAGATTTCAAAGGAATTGACGTATTACTTGATGCTACAAAGAAAAATGAAGAAGCATGTGAAAAAGAAGGTAAAAAGCTTTTAACAGTTGTAGTTGGAACTGGTGCATTAGAACCTGAATTAAAAGCACAAGCTGAAAATCTTGGACTTAAAAATTTACACTTTGTTGGACTTCAAGGTCATGATGTTATTCGTCAACTACAAAATTTAGCGGACATCTCTGTTGTTCCTTCAAGAAAAGAACCATTTGGTCTTGTAGTTATTGAAGGTACTGCATGTGGTCACCCAGTAGTTGCTACAAATAGTGGTGGTATTCCAGATATTATGAATACAACTGGTAAGACTATAAAAGAACACTATAATCCAGAAACTGATTCTAAAGATCCAAGTATTCTTGCTCCAAATGCTGGAACAAAAGGAACTTATACAACAGATCTTGGAATGTTAGTACCTGTTGATGATAGTGATGAGCTTTCAAGAGCTATGATGGATATATTTGATGGAAGAGTTACATTTGATAATGATGCAATAGCTAAATACACTAAAGATACTTACTCTCAAGAAGCTATTAATACTGAATTATTAGATATATTCTCTCAAGCTGTTAAATCTCATAATAAACAATC
Organism: uncultured Clostridia bacterium; assembly: GCA_944387375.1. GTDB lineage: Bacteria > Bacillota > Clostridia > TANB77 > CAG-465 > CAG-465. The sequence goes on along the minus strand of CALXEQ010000001.1, from coordinate 144,998 downwards.
TGGTCAAAATGGTGACGAGGAAGTAAAAATTCCAAAAAGAGTAGTTGGTGGACCAAGTTTAGATGATGACTTATAATATAAAGGATTCTGTTTTTGCAGAATTCTTTTTATTTTATACTAAATTTAAAAATAAGCTAGAAAAATCTAGCTTATTTTATTAATATATACCTTTTATATTTTTAACTAAAGTTTAATTTTTTAAACATCCGATTGGAACTACATATACTCCATCTTCTCTTTTATATGTATGTTTACCAGTAGCAGTAAGTACTAGTAAAAAAATTTGTAGCATTTATTAATAATAATATTTTTTGATTTTAATATGCTTATCTACCTTATATTCTTATTTAAAATAATTCGTTTTATACTTAATTTCTATCTATTTTATATAAAAAAATGCCATAAGATTAATTTCTTATGACATTTTTTATGCTAACTTAATACCAATAAATCCTATTAGATATCCTGCTAACAATAAAACTACTGCAGATATTATTAAATTTCTTTTACTATGTGTTACTGTATTTAATATTCCTTCTATTTTTTTCATTTTTTATCACATTCCTTTCTACATTTATTACTACGTTTATTTACTACATTTATATTATAACATAGTTTACGTAAAAAGTAATGTTTTTCACATATATTTCACAATTATGTTATTTAAATTCTATTTATTCTTTTCCATCACTCAAAGTTTTAAAGAAATCTCTTTTATTAAATGAAGATGTCATAAATCTCCATGCAGCTTTTCTATTTGTAAGCCATTCAATATGAACATTGTTTTTTGTATTAGACAACATATTTTCTACCATATGTTTGGCAATAACATCTGGATAATCTCCTAAAATATTATATACTTTTTTAGTCTTTTCAGATAAAACAATTTTTTCCTTATCTCCTACTGCATTTACTAAAAAATCTGTAATCATTATTCCCGGTGACAGTCTTCCTACAATAACCCCTGTATTTCTAGTTTCATTTTCTTTTGCAAGTGCCTGAGTAAAATACGTAATTCCCCTTTTAGCCGTACCGTATATTGAAAGACCAAGCATCATAGCATCATTACTTCCATATCCTTCAACATTATATATTGCACCATTCTTTTTTGCTTCCATTTCTTTCATTATTAATCTTGTAGCATTTATTGTACCTTTTAGATCTACATCTAATATAATATTAATCTCTTCTTGTGTAAGTTCCCAAATTGCCTTTTCTGGTTGATTAACACCTGCATTATTTATCCATATATCTATTTTTGAAAATTTTTCCTTTGCAAATTTAATTAAATTTTCTATATCTTCTGTATTTGTAACATTACATTTACATGCCTCAACACTTGCATTTTTACTTATACTTTCTAAATTCTCTTTTGCCTTTTTTAAGTTTTCTTCGTTAACATCACTTATTACAACATTAACATTATTATTTAAAAATACTTTTGACATTTCAAAGCCTAAGCCTCTTGCACTTCCTGTTATTACTACTGTTTTCATATAACATTACCTCCATAACTATATAAATTATATTATATCATAGTACTAAAAAATCACAATATTATTGGATATTGCATGTTTCCTTTACTATTTTTATATATTGTTCTTTGCAATTTTTTAAACTTTCTATATTCACATGCTCATTAATCTCATGAGCACTCATAGGACCTACACCTAAAATTATTCTTTTACATTCTCCAATAAAACTTGCTTCAGTCATAAATCCTGCAGTATAAGTTTTACCTAAAAAATCTATATTATTATAAAAAGTCTTAACATCTATATCTATTTCATATCTTGCATCATATTTTTTGCAAAGACTATCTAGTTTTTGTTTTATTGCTTCTACATGCTCATTTTTTATAGTTCTAAAATCTATATAGCTCATACATTGTGATGCAACTGAATTTATTGCACTACCACCATTTAAAAGTCCAATATTCATGGTAGTATATGGTACTTCATATTCTTTATTTATCTCGCCTTTTATATTTTCATTATAAAACATATCTAATTCATTAAGTAATTTAATCATATTTAAATTTGCACTTTTACCTTTATGGGGAGTACTTGAATGCACTTTTATACCATTTGTAAATACCTTTACAGCAAATAATCCCTTACATCCTGTCATAGCTTTATTATCTGTAGGCTCTCCTACTATAACATACTCTGGTATTTTAATATCATCTTTGATAACTTCTTTTATACCTGTAAAAGCTATTTCTTCATCATAAGTTATAATTACCTTTATTCCATATTTTAACTTTTTAAGATCTATATCGCTTAGTGCACTAAGAAAAGCTGCAATGCCTCCTTTCATATCACATGCACCAAGTCCATATAAATTATTTTCTTTTTTAGTTAGGATAAATGGATTACTATCCCAACCATCTATATATTCTACAGTATCACTATGCCCTATAAATGCAAGCTTTGGACTTTTTCCATAGCTCATAACAAGATACTTTTTTCTTTTTTCCACTGTAAATCCTAAATTTTCAAGATAGTTTTCTATATAATCCAAAATTTCTTTATTTTGTCTATCTTTTATAGTATTAAAGCCTACTAAATCTTTTAATATTTTTTCTTCCATAAACTTCTCCTTAATTTTTATATATAATATCACATATTACTCTATTTTTAAAGAAAAAAAGAAGTAAACTATAATTTAATGCTCAATATAGCTTACTCCTTTTCACTTTTTTATATCTTTATTTTTCTAGAACATATCCATCTATAGAATAATTTTCTATCAATTCATTTACTATATTATATCTTATATTAAAATCTGTAATAACAAAGCATCTATTTTCATCTATCATAACTTTATTATTTTGACTAAAATACTCATCAATATTTTCTTTATTAGATATATATTCTCTTACTATACTACTAAGATCTATGCTAAATTCATAACTTTGAGATCTATTTGTAAAAGTTATATTTTTAAAAATAGCATCTAAGTCATCTGCATCACTAGAATAATCTGTTACACTACTAATATCTTTATATATTTTACTGTATCCTTGAACATCTATAATTTCATCATCTTCACTTACAGATATACCTTCTGTATTTTTTTGTTCTTCATGTTGTTCATTACCAAAGTTTGTTATTTCTTCAATTTCCTCTTGCGTTAAATAATTATTTATTAATGTCTCATTATCTGGATTTTGCCTTAAGTATTGATATGCACCTCTAATCTTTTTTTCATCATTTTCTGTCAGAATGTCTTTTTCCTTATATATCTTTAAATTATTATATTGACTATAAAAAGAAACATCATACATATTAATAAATGGTACATATAAACAAATTACGCTCATACATAAAAATACAATTAAAATATTTTCTATTTTTTCTTTCTTTTTATAATATAAAGCAATATATATAATCTCAAATATTATTAGCATTATCCCTAAATATCTCATTGGTGTAAGCCCATAATCTAATACTCTTACAGCTATTGCATATATTTGCAATACTATAAATGGTATGAAGAAAAATGGTAAATTTTGACAAACCTTACCTAATTTAGTATCCTCTTTAGTATAGTTTGCCATAGTCCAAATTGGAAGACCAATTACAAATAATGCTGTAATTACTCCAAACATTTCATTTGAAGGAACATCAAAAGTAATTAAAATTCTAATAATATATAAATATATTATCACAAAAGCAGCAATTAATAGTGAAGGTAATAAAGTTTTTACCATAAATTTAAAGAAATTACTCACATCATCTTTAACATTATATAAAGAATAGAATAAATTAGGTAAATAATAAAATCCCATAGCAAGCATTTCTGCTATTATAATTAACTCAGATTCACCACCATTTAATACAAAACTAGATAAAAGTGTTACAAGAATTGGAAGTGAAATAGCTAATATTATAAAAACAACAGTACTTTTTATTACATTAGCACATACTCTTGTTACATACTCTTCAAATGACAAATTACTTTTCTTAAAATTAAAATATACAATAGATACCAGTAAGAAAATGGCATATAATATTATAAATTTTAATACTGGATTATATATACCTCCATATCCATCTTTTCCTATTAAATATATTAGAGTACCCGAAATTCCAAATGAAGCAATAACCCCTAAATATATAATTTTACTTTTCTTTTTTGCAATAGTTTCAACTAAAAAAGTACCTAATACAAAAAGTTCAATAAATTGTCTAATTAAGACAACTTGTCCACTCAACATATTATCTTGTAATAATAAAAATGTATATATAATTGAACTTAAAAATATAATTGTGGTGGTTATACCAAAATCTTTAAATAAATTTTTAAATACACTTTTTAAATTTTCAAACATATTTTTTACTTTTTCCATAACAAACCTATCCTTATATCTTTTATTTATCTACTCTTTACCAGGATTTAAAGCTTTATTTTTTGTAGATTTACTCATCATTTTTTTAGCTAGTGCACAAATAATTGGATTTGTTGCAGATACTGCCTCTAAATTCTTTTTAAGTCCTAATACTTTAAGACATGTATCTGTATAATCTACAACCATATCTAATCCTGAAATAAAAGAAGCCATATCTGAATTTAAAAATACCATAGGATACGCCATCTCCTCAGATTTTGCAAGTCTTCCTGCAAGACCTGTTTGAGCGATTAATGCCTCTTCACTTCCTATCATATCTTGAAATTCTTGTTTCATTCCAGTATCAGTTGAAGCTGGTAGCACATTGTTAATTCTAATTCCAAGTTTTGCAAACTCTACTGCTTGTTCACATGCAAATTGAGATAGGCATCTTTTTGAATACATATATGCAAATGTTGCAGGTGCAGAAGATGCAATTTTTCTAGTTACATTTTCTACTTCTTCCCAAGTCCTTGCATGAACTACTTTGTTTTGCTCTTTTTTAAATTTCTTCCATTCAAGTCCTGCTGTTGATGTACAATATACAATCGCATCTCCACTTTTCATTCTTTGTTTTAAATAATTTAATGTAATGTACATGTTTGCTGTATAATTACAATCAAATGTAGTCCTATAATCTGTCTTTGAGCCAGAAAGGCCAGCGACACCAAAAAAACAATCTATATGCTCTGGTATTTGTTTAAATGCCTCGTCTATTTGCTCTCTTTTTGCAAGATTACATTCAATAAATTTTTCTATACCCTCTACATTACAAGGATTTATATCTAGTGCATATACCTTTGCACCCATATCCACAAGTGTTTCTACTGTAGCTTTTCCCATACCACTAGATGCACCTGTTACCACACAGACTTTGTCTGTATATCCAAAATAATCTTTCATTTATATCCACCTCTTTTTTATTATATAATAGCTTTAATATAACTATTTATACAATACCATAATAAGTATATCATAAAAAACAACATTTAAAAATATAAAAATTATTTTATATCAAAAAATACCTTTTTAAATGATTAAAAGCTAAACATTTTAAAAAGGTATTTATAATTAATTATTGTTGCACTTTGTTTTTATATCAAATTTATATAATGCTATAATAGCAGATATCATTTCAATTATTGTAGCAATAAGCCCTAAAATAGCTAATACTTTTATATCATATATTATAAATAGTATACAAGATATAATTTCAACTACTCTAATAATTTTCATATTTCCAATCCATAAAGCTATACTATATATACTAACTGCTATAGTAGGTAATATACTTATTATTCCATTAAAAGTAAATACTGAACAACTAATCATTAAAGATATAATTATAACTAAACAATAAAGTGGTGGTCTTCTATTTTTAAACTTATTAAAAATTAAATTTCTAATCATACATATTATATTCATAAAAAATCCAGTATACGCTTTTAGAAAAACATATTGTATAGCATATAGTAAACTTGAAAACATTTGCAATTTTAACAATCTTTCTTTTTTATTTTTTTGAAAACTAATTACTAGAATAATTAAAGCAACTAATCCAAAAATTTGTGCTATTATAAAATTAATCATTTCTTTCTCCCAACATTAATAATTTATATTATTTAGAAGCTAAACTAGCTAATGTCTTATTATATTTTTGTTATCAAGCTTATATTTATAAAAAATCTATTTTTTATTTAGCCAATAATATGGTTGCAATTCTTCCAGTGTTTTAAATAATACTCTATTGTCATTTGTACTTATAGCACATTTTACATCTTTTCCCCAATAAAATAATCTTTCTTGACAAATACCACATGGAGATAAAATTTCATAATTTTCTCCATCTTTTTGTCTACACACACAAAGAGAATGAGTAACTTTTTTGTTTAATTTATGAGCCTCACATATTGCACCAGTTTCTGCACATAAGCCTGCACTTGAATTATCACATTCTGGCCAAACACTAATTAAATACTCACCATTTTCAATTCTTAAAACTGCTACTCCTCCAGCTTTATCTTTACCATATCTTTCTTCCAAAAATTCTACTGCTTTATTAAACATTTCTTTTTCAATATTCATAGTTTATTCTCCCAATTTATCATATTCTTCATCATTAACTGGCTCTAGCCATTCATTTGATGTATTTTCTCCAGGAACATCAAAAGCAATATGACTAAACCAAGAATTTGCTTTTGCTCCATGCCAGTGTTTTGTATTAGCAGGTATTGTTATTACTGTACCTGGTACTAAACTAACTGGTGCTTTACCTTCCTCTTGATACCAGCCTTCGCCATCTGTGCATATAAGAATTTGACCTCCTCCTTTAGTCGCATTGTGTTTGTGCCAATTGTTACGACATTTTGGTTCAAATGTTACATTTGCTATACCTATTGCAGGTTCACCTGCTTTTGTTAACGGATTTAGATAACTTTGTCCAATAAAATATTTTGCATAAGCATCATTAGGTTGCCCAAGCCCAAACATAGGACTAAAATTATTACTTTCTTCTTCATCTTCACCATATACTTCTGCTATCATTGGAAATACTGTCCAAGCATTTGCCCAACCAGTATAAAAAGCAAGTTGAGTAACTATTTCTACTGCTTCTTCTTTAGTTACTCCATGTGCTTTGCCCATTTGTAAATGTGATTTAACTTGTGGAAAGTTTTTTGTTCCCATAAGTGCAGCAATAGTTATCATTGAACGATCATGTAATGAAAGTTTATCTTCCCTTGACCACACTTCACCAAATAAAACATCATCATTATATCTTGCAAATTCTGGTGCTAATTTACCAAGATTATCTCTTCCCGCTGTTTGCTTTTTCATATAATATTCCCCCTTTTTTCTTAACTATTATATCATACTATCATTTAAATTTCATATTTTATTTTTTTGTTCCAAATATAAATTGTTCCACCTCTTTTTTATACATAATCAGAAGATTAGATGATCCTACAAATAAAAAAATGGTAAGAGCTCTCTTACCATTTTTTATATTCGTAGTTTAAAAGTCTTTGGTGCAAATTTATATGCTATAAATAAAGAAATTAAAGAATAAGCTATACAAAATATTATTGTAGCTATACCAAAAGAAAATATAGGCATTCTTATTTGTATCATATACCAACTTACTAAATACGTTAATCCTTGTACTACTTTATATGTACTACTTTTTATTTCTGTACTTACATTATATGGTTGTAATAAATAGTACATGACTAAATAGTGAACTGAAAAGAATATACTCATTGATATAATTGAGACAAATAAAATAACATAATTTAGTGGATTATCTGTTCCTCCAGATAAATATAATAATAGTGCTAATCCTCCACCAATAAGAAATGCTGGCAATAAATTTATTACAATCAATGTTTTAAGTCTTTCTTTAAATATTCCAAGTATAACTTTAGGAGTCCTATAAATTCTATATGTTAACATACTATGATCACAATTCATAAACATTGCTTGAGTAACTGATGAACTTCTATTAATAATGTACATTATAAACACAAAATATGGTAAATATACTAGTAAAACTTCATTAGTTTTTGCTTTAAATTCACTATTCACATTAATTCCAATAATCATTGCAACAATTAGTGCTAATATAACTAGAGATTGTTTTTTTACTGCCGTTGTCAATATTTTCCTATGCCTCTTTACAAACAACTCATGAAAATATGCAAAACCAAATTTATTGCTTGTATATCTTTTGTCTAGCTCTATTTGGTTTAAACTTACATTTTTCATAGCTTGTGTTCCAGTATTTTTTTCTTGCATATAAACATTAGATTCTGTTAATATCTTTTTATACATCTTTTTATAATCTTTAAAACTATGTATTTTTATTAAACTATATATTCCAAGTATTATAGAAATTATACAAATAAATAAGAAAATTGTACTATTTATTGTTATACCTATTGCTGGTAGTCCATATCCAAGTAATAAACAAATTCCTATAAAGCTCCATACAAATTTATTTGGTAAATTTTCATTTGATGCTTTATTAGTTTTCTTAAAATTATATATACAATAATTCATTACAATTAATTTTACTGATAGTATAAAAAATGGTAATATTAACTGAACCCACAAAGGAACATTTGCTATCATACCAAACATAATTGTAAAAGGTAAAAATCCAACAATCAATTTTAATAATTGATAGTAGTAATTAGACAGACCATATTCTCTAGCATTTATATTCATTAGAATTATTGCATAGTATTTATCCTTTGTAGGGTTTAGCATATAAGTATTTAAAACTCCACCTGCTAAAGTTAAAAACACAAATAAATGTATAAAAGTATCTGAACTATTTGTGTTATATAACGATAAAGCCATAAAAATCATTGAAGCAATATATATAATTTTCCCTATAAATACACTAGTTAACTCCCATAATGCACTAATGATATTTGCAAATATTTTTAATCCCCTACTTTTATACAAGCTATTTGGTAATATTCTCTTTACAACTGGAAGCTGTTTTATAGAATAAATAATACTATTTACTCTATATGTATTTTGGAGTTTAAAAGAAGTTATAAATGTTTTTAGCATTTTACTCCTCCTCCTTTAATGCATCTATTATCTTATTTTTTAAATGTTCATTATCTAAATTATTTTTATCTATTTCTTCTAACAATCCCTTATTTAATATAACTATATCATCACATAAATCTAATGCCAACTCCATTATATGTGTTGAAAAAATTATAATATGATCTTTTTTTATTTCTTTTAGCATTTGTTTCATCTCTTCAGCAACCACAACATCAAAAGATGTTAAGGGTTCATCTAATAATAAAACATTAGGACTTGCAATTATATTAACAAGCATCTGCATTTTATTTTTCATGCCATGCGAATAATCTTTTAATAATCTATCTCTATCCTCATTTTCTATTTTCATAAAGTCAAAATATTCATCTATTGTCTTTTCTTTTTTTATTCTTTTTTTGTTAATATCAATAAAAAACTTTAAAAACTCTCTTCCAGTTAAAAATTCTGGTACATTTGGTGTAGATAAAACATACCCTATATCATCTGCTTCCATTTTTCTTTGTTTTCCATCTTCTTCAATAAAAAATTTACCTGAATCTATTTCTAAATCCTCATTTAAGCAGTTAAATAATGTTGTCTTACCTGCCCCATTTCTGCCAAGTAGTCCATATATCTTTCCTTTTTCAAACTCAAAATTTATATCTTTTAAAACTTGTTTTTTATCAAAAGATTTCTTTAAATTTTTAATTACTAATTTCATAAATTTCCTCCATTTCGTATATATTTTATTGCACTTGGAATAAACTCAATAGTATCTGATGCCTTCATTGCTATATCAGTATATTTTTCTTGTGCAATCTCACCTGCAACCCCTGCAAGATAAGCACATGTTGCAGTAGACAAAACAGATGCATTATTATATCCGTGCATACCTACAAGTATACCAGATAAAACATCCCCACTTCCAGCAGTTGCCATTCCAGGGCATCCCCTTTTTACAAGATACGTTATATCTCCATCAGTAATAATTGTTGTATCCCCTTTTAAAAGTAAAATTATATTATATTTTCTAGCAAACTTTATAGCTAAATTTATACTATCTTTTTTTATTGTATCAATATCTATCTTACTTAATCTTTCAAATTCTTTTAAATGAGGTGTTAATATAACATTTCCTTTAGCATTCAAAAGTATATTCATATCCATATTAGACAACGTATTTAAGCCATCTGCATCTATTATAATTGTTTTATCAAAAGTATTTAATATTTCCTCTAAAATTTTAGCATTTTCATTACCATCTCCAAGCCCCATTCCAAAAGATAAGGCATTTAATTTATTTAATGCTAATTTTAGTTTTTCCTTATCAAATACCATATGTCCTTTACTATCTGAATCCATTAAAAACAATGTTTGCTCAAGTAAAAATGGAGATACAGATTTTTTTATAGAATCTGGAATAATAACTCTAGATATCCCACATCCTGCCCTTAGTGCAACACTACTCATATTAGCAAGTTTTATAGCACCAGAATACTCCTCACATCCTCCCATTATTCCTACTGTACCAAAATTTCCTTTATTAGAGTCTTTATCTCTAAATTTAAAAAATTCTTTTATATCTTCAACTTCTATTTCAAATATTTTTTCATCAATTTTCTTCATTTTTTCTCTCCCTATAATGTTTATATTATAGTAGCATAAAAGCAAGTAATTATCAACAAATTACTTGCTTTTTACTTTACTTTAAATATTTAATCAAAAAATACTTGTTAAGTTTTGAATTTTCCTTATTTTCTCGTATAAATTCCACTTTAAAGCCACATTTTTCATAAAATTTTGGAGCTTGAAATCCATAAGTTGTTAAATTAATATTTTCAAATCCTTTGTCCTTATAATACTCTTCTACCTTTTTTACAAGTTGTGTTCCAATATGCTTATTTCTATACTCTTTAAGTACAATTAAATCACTAATATGCACCTCATCATAATATGAATGTCCATTAATTATTCCAACTACTTTTTCTTCATCCTTTGCAATAAAGTTAAATGACAAATAATTACAAATCACTTCATTTTTTTGTGCAAATTTATTAAATTCATCATCTATCATTATCTCTAAGCTTTCATCTAATTTTTCTTTAAATTCTATACTTATCATTTTTTCCTCCACTAATTATAGAGTTATTATATCATTTATTTTTTTAAAAGTAAACGTAAAAAATACTCTATACACATGTATAAAGTATTTTTATTACTACTATTCTATCAAAGCTTTTATATCACTTTCATTTTCTCTACCAGTAAATCTCTTTCCTTTTTTCCAATTATATTTTGGATATAAATTCTTTAAATCCCTCTCACATGTTTCAATACCAGAACCTCCTGAAGTACAAAAAGGTATTAATGTCTTACCAGTAAAATCCATACTCTCAATAAATGTATTTATTACTTTAGGAGTTGTATACCACCAAACAGGAAATCCTACCAAAACTATGTCATAGTCATCTAAATTAATATTTTCTTTTTTAATTAGTGGTCTACACGATACATCTTGCATCTCTATTGAAGATCTACTCTTTTTGTTTGTCCAATCTAAATCCTCATCTGTATACTCTCTTTCAGGTTTTATTTCATATAAAGTACCACCTAAAACATTTGCAATTTTTTTTGCGATATTTTCTGTTACACCACTTGCAGAAAAATATGTAACTAAAATTTTACTCATTTTATTTCCTCCTTACTATTTTAATTCTAAATGACATTTTTTAAATTCTTCTTGTACATTTTTTGGCATTTTATCTAGATCAATATTTTTTACATTTATTTCCGTTCCATCATTTAATGCTTGTGTATAATACCATTTTTTAAAATTAATTAAATTTAATGTCTCCTCTAACTGTTTCATCTGCTTTAGTACATTTTCTTTTTGCTTTTTAAATAATTCAAGTCTTTTTAAAATAGTACTATCTCCCTCTTTACACCAATTTATATATTCTTTTATTTCTTCAAGTTTCATTCCAGCTTTTTTCATATACTGTATAACTCTTAATGTTTCAATACTATCTTTATCAAAAAGTCTATTTCCAGATTTATCTTTTTTTAAATTTGGAAACAGTCCGATATTATCATAATATCGTAAAGTTGAAATAGATATATTCATTTTTCTTGATACTTCTGAAATAGAATATTCCAAAAAAATCACCTCCAAATTTTAAATTTATTATACAACCTAAAGTTAACTTTATGTCAAGACATATTTTTTAATTTATGTAAAAAATACTCTACACATTTTAGTATAGAGTATTAATTTTATTTTGCAAATAAAACCTTTTCAGATTTATATTGTTTTATTATATATGCTAATACTGCTGTTATATATATAATAGTTGAAATTGCCATAAGTGAAATATTTAAAACATCTATATTTCCATTATTAATATCTGTAAATATTAAAGTATAATTTAAAAATGGTACTATTGAAAGTATAGGAGTTGTTGTAATACCTATCATAAATGCAATCATACCAGGAAATAATGATATAAATGTTAAAGGAGTAAGTGCACTTTGTGCCTCTTTAAAAGTCTTAGATGTACTTGCAATAGCAATACAAAGTCCACTTATAAAGAAAGAATAAGCAATAATTATTACAAGTGCAAATACAATACTTGCAAAAGAGTACATAATATCTATTCCTTCATATATAGTAAACATATCTTGTGAAATTATAAGAGAAATAATTGCTAAAATCAAACTTATTACACCTGTAACAATTGAAGAAATACTAACACCTAAAAATTTTCCTACAATTATATCTCTACTTTTTATTGGAAAAGTAAGTAAAGTTTCAAGTGTTCCTCTTTCTCTTTCACCTGCAGTCGTATCAGTTGCTGGATATGTAGCAGATACTGTTATTGCCATAATTATAAATAAGAATGCATAATTTTTTATATAATTTGCAAAAAAGTTATCTTGCTCCACTATATTTTCTTCTACAGTTATAATATTTAATACTTCATTTGGATCAATATTATTTTGTTGTAAGTAACTTTGCTGTAAAAGCTGTTTATATGTATTAAAATATGTCTCCATAAGACTTGTAGAATATGTACTATTATCTGAGCCATCACTATTTATAACATACTTATTTTCATTTTTTGTAATATATAAATCAATTTCACCATCATCATACATTTTATTTAATTCTTCTTCACTGCCATTTACCACACTAATATTCATTTGACTTGCTATATTTTTTTCTTCATCACTCATATCATATGCAAATCCTATTTTATTGTATTCTTCTACATTTTTATTTACTTGAGATTCAAATAAAGCTGACATTCCAACAACCAAAAGAGGTATAAATATTGGTATTACAAGCATCATTGCAAGTGATTTTTTATCTCTAAATAATTCCCTTATTTCTTTTTTTAAAATATTAAATAAATTACTCCTCATCTAGGACACCTCCAATCATAGCAAAAAAAGCATCTCTCAAATTAGTAGTATTAGTATCTTTTTTTATATCACTTGGTGTTCCAGATTTTATAATCCTTCCTTTATTTATCATTATTACTCTATCACAAATATTTTCTGCCTCTTCCATATAATGAGTAGAATATATTATTGTCTTTCCTTTTTCTCTTTCTTTTTTTATAAAATCTAATATAATTTGGCTAGAAATAATATCAAGTCCTGTTGTTGCTTCATCTAAAATATAATATTTAGGATTATGTATTAAACATCTTGCTATATTTACTTTTTGAGTTTGACCTGTAGATAAATTTTCTATTTTATTATATAAAAACTGATCCATTTTTAATACTTTAGATATTTCTTCTATTCTTTTTTTACTCTCTTGCTCATTTACACCATATATATCTGAACACATTTTTAAAAGCTCATATGTTGATAGAGTATCATATAACTTAGTATTTCCAGACAAATATGCTATACTTTTTTTAATTTCAATTTCATTATCTTTATAATTTAATTTATCAAATGTAATTTTGCCCTCACTAGGCTCTAAAATTCCAGCAATCATTCTAAGTAAAGTTGTCTTACCAGCACCATTTGGTCCAAGTATTCCAATAATTTCCCCATCATTTGCACTAAAGCTTATATCTTTATCCGCACAAAATTCTTCTTTTTCTCTTTTATTTTTGTATCTTACAAATTTTTTTGTTACATGCTCTACTTTTATCATTTTTTTCCTCCTAAAATTAATATTCTATGTTATTTTAAAATTTTGAAACAAATAGCATTCTTCATCATGAGAATAAATAATCCCTATTGCTTGCAAATATGAATATATAATAGTACTTCCTACAAATTTCATACCTCTTTTTTTAAGATCTTTTGATATTTTATCTGATAAGTGATTAGTTGCTTTACCTATCTCATATATTATTTTTCCATTTGTAAATGTGTATAGATAATTATAAAAAGAACCATATTCCTCTTTTATACTTTTAAAAATCTTTGCATTATTTATACTAGCTTTAATTTTTAGTTTATTTCTAATAATACCCTGATTTTTTAGCAATTCATCTATTTTTTCATCATCATATAAGCAAACTTTTTCTAAATCAAAATTATCATACGCCTCTTTAAAGTTTTCTCTTTTATTTAAAATGCACTCCCATGAAAGTCCAGCTTGAAATGATTCTAAAATTAGCATTTCAAATAAATACTTATCATCAAAATTTTGAACACACCATTCATTATCATGATATTTCACATATAATGGATTTTTTAAATTACACCATTTACATCTTTTTTTATCCATAATAAACTTTTCCCACTTAAAATTTAAATAAATTTAATCCTATATCTTCATCAAAATATCTATCTACTCTTCCATCAATAATATTTATTACCATCTCACATGTAGCACTAACAATTGCACTATTTAAATGACCACCAAATACTTCTCCTTTATCATTTCCAGCACTCATATGAATATGTGTATAAAACTCATTATTCATTGTATTTATAGTTCCTGTTAAAGAAACTATCTCAAAATCTCCTTTAAATTCATTAGAATAATATTTTTTCTCATTAGTTTTAAATACTCCAACTGTAAAATCATTTGTTGCACCAAGTGCATTAACGTTTGCAAGTTTTATATTTTCTTTTGACGCAATCTCTTTTATTTTCTCAAGTACTTCTTCTCCTTTATCTATTCTTGCAACTATGGTGTTATTAAATCTTCTATAATCCATAATGATTACCTCCTATTAAAACTTATATATCATATTAATCACATAAAAATTATACTATATTTTATTTATAAAGTCTAAATATTTACCTAAAAATGTTATTTATTATTTTTTAAAAAAATAAGGCACTTCCTTTTTTAAGATAGTGCTTTAAAATAAATTGTTTAAAAATATAAGCTTAAAAATATTTAACTAAAAAATATTTAGTAAGTTTAGGATTTACTTTATTTTCTCTTACGAATTCAACTTTAAATCCACACTTTTTATAAAATTCAGGTGCTTGAAATTCATAAGTACTTAAATTAATATTTTTAAATTCTTTATTTTTAAAATAATTTTCAACTGCTTCTATAAGCCTACTACCAATATGTCTGTTACGATACTCTTCAAGTATAATAAGATCACTTATATGTACTTCATTATAGTATGAATGTCCCGTTATTATTCCAACAATATTTTCATCTTCTTTAGCCACAAAATTAAATGATTTATAATTACAGACCACATCATTTTTTGCAGCAAACTTATTAAATTCATCATCTATCATATCATTAATATTGTCATCTAGATTTTCTTTATATTCTATATTTAACATTGCTATCCTCCTAATAAATTACTTTTTACTTAATATATATTTTATTATATTATATATCTTTTCACTATGAACTATATAACTACTATGATTTTCTTTAGGAATTATTTCTAATGTACTATTTTTTATATTTTTTGCAATTAATCTTGTATGTTCTTCTTTTATAACATCTTTCTCTCCTGCTAAAATATAAGTAGAAACTTCTATTTTTTCTAAATCTTTAATAGTTATATTAGGTTCTTGTATCATCATTTTAAATAACTTGTTTCTGGTAATAAAATATCCTATCTTTGATACTATCAACATAGATTTAGACATTCCATTTGGATTTAAGTTAGCTCCACTTACAATTAGTTTAGACAACAATTTAGGCTCCTTTATTGCAATTAACAGTCCTATTATACCACCATCACTAAACCCATAAAATATAGGTTTAGTGATCTTCAATTTTTTTATAAACTCAATCATATCTTCAGCCATTAAGTCATATGATATTGTTTTTGTCTTTTCACTTTTCCCATGACATCTACTATCAACAGCATATACTTTATAATCTTCTTTTAATTTGTCTATTAATACATCGAATATTTGATGTGTTTCACTATTTCCATGTACTAATATGATTGGCATTCCACTTCCATAAACTTCATAATATAAATTTACACCATTTACATTAATATACATTCTAATCTCCTCTACAAATCACTATTTATCTTTTTTAATTAAAAATCCTATTCCTAAACCAATGCATAAGCCTATACTAATTCCAAAACATATACAGATAGGAATATTATCAATAAACACACCTATAATTATCCCTAGTGATGTTCCAATGCACATTCCTATTGACATTCCTTCTAACATATATGTTTTTGTTCCATCTTTAATTTCTTGCTTATTAACTTTCTTATTTTTCATAATATCCTCATTTTCAAATCACTATTTTATAACTAATCAATAATTAGAAATTTCTATAATTATATACTAAATATAATTTCATGCTTTGTTATTTTTTCAATATCTTCACATAATTTATTTATATTATTCATGAATACAATTTCATACTTTGAAAATTTTTTATCTTTGCTAGATATTACCATTTCTTTATTTCCAATAAAAGATAATAAATAACAATTATTCTCCTTATCAGTAATGAATTCTATTTTTCTTACTTGTTGCATATTGATAGTATAGCTTTCTTCCAAATATTTAATTATTATTTTATTGTCTTCTACATCAACTTTTGCCACTACTATTATTTTCTTTCTTAGCTTATATGCAAAATAGATACCTACTATTATAGGAAAAATAACAATATCAAACGCATTCCAAGTATTTTGTGGCTCTTTCCAATTGGTAACTATTTCCTTAATACCATCATTTTGGCTATGTAAATAACTTATGCATAATAAAAATATTAATGTTATTAATAATATAATAATACAAATAATATTTAAAATTCCAAACTTACCATCAACTTTAATTTTATAATTATTCATTTCAATACTCCTAACAATTAAATTACTATTTATAATATTAGCTACTATATTTCAAATTCTTTTCCATATTTAACAATGCCTTTTATTTCTTTATTTGTATCATTTAATTTTATTGCCATAAAATTTTTAGAAGGTACTTCAAAAGGAGCTTTTATTCCATATTTCACTGCTGGAACATAACCAAATCGTGGATAGTAATTTTCACTGCCCAAACCAACAGAATAGTGATATCCTAATTTTTTTGCTACTTCATGACCTTTTTCTATTAATTTTCTTCCAATTCCTTGTCTTTGATACTCAGGTAAAACTGCTAATGGTGCTAATGCTAATTCTGTATTTTTACCTATTTTTATTTTTGTAAACAAAATATATCCTACAATTTTATTATCTTTAATAGCAACTAAAGATAATTTTTGAATAAAATTTTCACTTTTTCTTAGTTCTATAACTAAATCCTGTTCATTACCATCACTATGTTCTGCTCCTTCAAATGCAATTTTTACAACATTATATACATCTTCATAGTCATCTATATTCTCTTGTCTTATTTCTAACATTATATTCTCCTTTAATCCCTAGTATTTTAATATTAATTTATTACTTCTTAATACTACCATAATAACATGTAATTATCAATCAAATTTATAAACTTTAACTGTTTTTATCTTTACCTATAAACTTTAGCCACCAATTTTGTTTTTTAAGAAATCTATCTGCTATTTTAAATATGCCATAACCAATAACTCCACCTAAAAGATTAGTTATAACATCATCTATATCTGCTGCTCTACCTATAAAATACTGAATAAATTCTACTCCAAATGTTACAAAAAATGCTATTATAGTTATTTTATATAGTTTTCTTTTACTTTTAAATACAATAGGAAGAAAAAATCCAAGCGGTATAAATAACATAATATTAGGAATCTTTTCGTTTATAAATTGATACGGTCCATAAATATTATCTTTAAAATTAAAAGGTACTAAATTTAAAACATACCTTTTTGGTGGAAATTCAATTGGCATATATAATATAGTTGCAAATATAATTAAAAATAATGAACAAATTAATCCCAAATAGCTTAATTGTCTAATAACATTTTTACCTTTCTTTTTTAAATAAAATAATATTGGTAGATATAATATAGTTATAACTATAACGAATATAATAGCTAATCTAACATATGCATCTATCCTTTGCATAAAAATTACCTCACTTATTTTTTTAAAATAATATCATAATAAAATGACTTTTTTATGACTTTTATATAAAAATAGACGACAATATGCCGTCTATTTACTTTTTTTGTATTTATTTAAAATGCTACCTATAAAAGTACCAATTAATGCAAAAATAAAATACACTATCATATATATATAAGCTGTCTTGTTATAAAAAATAAACATAGTAGGTAAAAATAATAATGCTATAATTATAGATATCCATATTTTAAATCCATACTTTTTACAAAATACAATTGCCGCAATTAATGAATAAAGTGAGTTAATAAACCATAAATCTAATAAAAATGTATACGTAACAGTTTCAGGAAATATATCATTTAAAATAGGAATTATATTATATATTACTAAAGATAAAATTATTATACCAATTATTTTTTTACTCATTATCTACCTCTATTTTAATAATTTTTACTTTCTAAAAACTCTTTTAATTCATTTTCATCTTTAAATATCTTATCAAAAATAAGATATAATGAATCAGTTACATCATATTCTCCTATAGCATAACATTTTTTACCCATTCCATATGCAATGCCAGCTTCGATATGTGCAGATTTACCAGCTGGAAGTACAATTAAAAAGTTCTCAGAATTTTTCTCTCCATCTAAATCATGTTCAAAAATTGTTCTGACTCTAGGATTATCAAGTCCTAATGATTCAAAAGTATCGGCAAGATGACTATCATTTATATCAAGCCCTGCCTCTTTATGTGATGCTTCATTTTTTAAAAAGCAATAATGTGAAATATTTAAATCCTCAAATATTTTACAAACATTTAAAATATTCTCCCTATTTCTAGTTCTACCTGCAATAAAAAATTTATACTTATACTCCATAACTTCCTCCTATTTATTAATATCAACAAATTCTTCCTTCAATAATCCAGTAATACACTCATCAACATAATCATTAGTTGCTAAGCATAAATATCTTTTTCTTCTTATTCCTTCATCTTTATATCCAAGTTTATACTGCATATTTCTAGATTTTTCATTTTCTTTAAAATATCCATTTTCTAACCTTCTTAAATTTAGTATTTCAAAACAAAACTTAGCTCTTATACAAAAAGCTTCTATGCCATATCCATTTTTTTGATAGCTTTCATTTAGCCAAATTCCACCACCAGCCGTACCATCTTTTTTATTTATATTTTCTATTGTTGTACCACCTATAACTTTACCATTTTCCTTTAAAACTATAGCAAGCATTATATTATTTTCATTAGTCATATTTGAATATTCAATAAAATCTTTTGCATCTTGCTTTGTATATGGATATGGTATATTTGCAAGCCACTTTGATACATTTATATTATTTAGCCCTTCTACTAAATCTTCTATATCTTCTTCTTTCCAACTTCTTAATAATATTCTTTTACTATCTATTATCATAATCTAACTCACCAACTATCTAATTTAAAATGATTATAGCATAAAATACAGATAAAATTCAATTTTATCTGTATTTTTAATATATTTATTTATAAAATTATTTTCTCGTTATTTTTTGTACTTAAGTAAATTTTAATCTGTCGTATTATATGTGGAATATTATAATTACCAGCAAATTTATCATTATTTAACAAACTATCATTTATATCTAACCATTCTAATTTATTTTTTTCTTCTATTAGCTTTACTTCATGATTTAAAATACCATAAAAAACTTGTAAATTATTTTCATACTTAAAATAATTTATATCCATAAAATGATCTAACTCTATATCTTTATTTGATATTCCAGTTTCTTCAAATAATTCTCTGTATGCTGCTACATAATTTGATTCATTTTCTTCTACTTTTCCACCAACAAAATTATATAGACCTTTGTATGGCTCTTTTGATCGAATACAAAAAAGAGCTTTATCTAAGTTTTTATTAAATACAACTATTAAATTTAACTTTCGCATATTACTTCTCCATTTCAAATAGAAATTTAGCTTATTAAACCTTTTTTATTTAAATCGTCAAATATTAATTTATCTACTTGAGAAATTTTTTCTAAATCATTACAGTTTAACCAATTTATACTTTCAATTTCACTACTAGGTTTTATATCACCATTAAAATCAGCTATATAGCATGTCATTTTTACTAATATTCCTTCATCTTTTGCATGTGCTTGTGCTTCAAATGTTCCATAATACTGTATAGTATCTTTAATAATTTCAACATTTAGTTCTTCTTTACATTCTCTTAATAAAGTATCAGTATCTGATTCATCTTTTTCTCTTTTTCCACCAGGTAAATAATATATATCTTTTCCTTTAGATAATGTACATAATATTCTTTTGTCTTTTACATATATAAGTGCTATTTTATCTATTAATTTCATATATTCTCTTCTCCTTATTTATTTGCATTTTTTAACATTAACAAATGCTCAATCTGCCATTTTCTTTCATTTTCCATTATTTCTATAACATTTTTCTTATCCTTATTAATATATTTAATAGCAGAAATAACATACATTGCTGTACCTTCCGCATGTGTAGGAACATGGCATGTAGCTAAGCAATGACTTGTTGCTCTTACTATTTGGCAACAAGCTTTGTCTTCATTTTCAATTTTTCTTGCAAATTCTAATACTTTCCAACAATATTTTCTTGCCTCCCACATTGATATTTTTCCACTCATCCAATCTTTTAAAATATTAATAGCATTTTGTGGTATTTTTTCATTAGGATATTTTTGTTCAAAAAGGTAAAATACCCTATAAAGACAATCAATAGCCCATTGAGCTAATATTTTTTGATCAGTTGTCTTTATTAATTCTTGAATTTCTGGATCATGCTTAGCTAACGAAAATTTTTTCATATCTATTGACATATTTTCTCTCCAATAACTATAATTTAAATATTATTTATATAATCATATATTTCTTTCCAATCACTTACTCTTTTAAAATTACAATCTTGTTGCAAATTTATTTTGCTATTAAATAGTAAAACACTATCTACTATTCCTTTTACACTATCTAAATTTTTTATATTATCATCTATAAATAAATCTATTTTTTCATCAATACAAACTTGTCTTTTATTATACGTACAAAAAAGTTTATCATAATTAATACCAAGATTATTTAATTGATTTGACGTAAATTCAAACGCTTTATCATAAAAAGCTTTATCTCTTGCTGTAATAATTATTATTTTGTTTCCTTCATATTTTAATTTATCTATAATTTCTTTTGCATCTTCTTTTAATGTAACATTTGGTAAAACTTGTTCAAACATCACTTTTCCTATCTCTTTTATTTTATCTTTATATTGTTCCAAGATTTTATCATAAGACATTTTATTACTTTCTTTTAATTTACCTATGTCTAATGCACTATTTTTTGAAACATATGGTATCAAAATCTCTAAAGTATTAGTAATTGTGTCATCTATATCTATTCCTATATTCATAATTTCCTCCAAATATAATTTTTTGCTAATTAAATCTTACTTCATTTTTTAGTCTATCTTTTTTGTCTTCATTTACTTTTTTCATTTTTTCATAGACTTCCTGCTTTAAAATTTCTATTTTTTGTTTTGTATCTCCTTGTTTTGGTGGTTCGATTGGTTCTACAATAGTTAATGTAACATCTTTTTTATATTTAAATAATTTTCTTATTCCTCGTGGTTCTCTAAAAGTAATAACTATTGGAACAATTTTTTTATTATTTTTAATTGCTATATTAAATGCCCCGTTTTTAAAGTGGCGTATTTTACTATGATATGGAATTAAAGATGCTTCAGGATACAAATGTACACTTTTCCCACTCTTTAAAATATCATCTATTGCATTCAAAAAATACTCTTTATTTTTTATACCTTCTGGTATTGGAATTGCTCTTAATAACTTTATTAATTTTCTAACACCAGGAATTTTAAAGCTTCCCTCTCGTGTTGTAAAATACACCTTTTTAAATCCATAGACAAGACCTACCATTGCACAGTCTAAAAATAATACATGATTAGACACAGTAATTACGCTCTCTTTTATATCTCTTAAGTTTTCTTTTCCTTCAATTTCTAAATCATATACCACTTTAGTCAGTACTTTTAATATAGGATATGCTACTATATAATATACAAAATTAGATAAAATAGAAAAGATTACCCCTTTAGATACAAAATTATATTTTTCATCAATATTAAAATCTAATGGTTCCCACAACTTAATAATATGTTCATTTTCATCTTGAATTTCTAAATCATCAAGTTCTGCTACATTTTCATTATTATCCTGTCTCATTATTCTCCCTTTTCTTTCAACTCTTTACATATAAGCTCTGCAATATCCATGCTTGCATTTCTATTTATGTATTTTCTTTGGTTTATTACCATCTCTTTTTGTAATTTTTCATCAGTTAATAATTTCTTTGTATTTTTTATAACTTCTTCTTTAGTATCACTTTTTATTGACATTTTTAAATTTTGAAAAAAGTTAGAATTATAGTTTTCGCATCCAGGTATTGGCATTGTATGTATAAAAGGCTTACCTATAGTTGCAATTTCTGTTGTTGTTAGACCTCCAGGTTTTGTAAGAATAATATTAGAAGCCTTTATATAAAGATTTAATTTATCTGTAAATGGTAATAAGATAATTTTATCATTTCCCTCATATTCATTTTTTAGTTCGTTTAATAACTCATTGTTATTTCCACAAGATATTATAAAATTAGCATCTTTTATCTCGCTAATTAAATCTTTGATTAATCCTTTTATATTCCCAAATCCCATACTTCCTGTTAAAATTAATATATATTTTTCATCATTTTTTAAATTTAGTTCTTTTCTTACTTCTTCTATTTTATAATCTTGACTACACTCAAGTTGCACTGGTATTCCTAAAGGTATAAGCTTTTTTTCTTCTATTCCTTTTTTCATAAAATCTGCTTTTAGTTTTTCACTTGGAATTATGAAATAATCTGGATTAGTTTCCTCCCAAAAAGGAATACTCACATAATCTGTTGCAATAGCAATAAAATGAATATCATGCTCTTTTTTTATTGCAGTTAAAGCTTGAGCTGCAAATAGATGTGTAGTAACAACATAATCATAAAAATTATTTTCTATATAATAATACAATTTATTTCCATTTAGCTTATTTAACGTATATATTGGAGATTTTAATTTCGTCTTTTGATACAACTTTCCTAAATTATATACATGCTTAAATACTTTGCCTTCATTATTTGTTGAATTTATATATAAATTATTTACAGTATCTTTTAAATTAGGTCTAGTTATTTCTAAATATTCTTTAAAATCTGCTTGTATATTTTTTGCATTTAAAGCTTGTTTTACTGCTTTTGCTGCCGAATTATGTCCTCCGCCTGTGCCACATGAAAGTATCAGTACTTTTTTTGGCTTATTCTTTTTAATTTGTTTTAATATCTTATTATAAAAGCAATCTAAACTACCAATGTATTCCCTATTCCAAGGTTTATTTCTACCACAATAATGTATAATAACTGTATTTTTTATAATCCATTTTAAGGTTATTTTGTTTTTTGAATTATTAATATTGAATTTATACCAAGCTATCTCACTTAAGTTATATTTTAATTCATCTATTAATTTTATCTTATTCCCAAAAAGAGATACTATTATATCTTGATCTGGTAAAAGTAGTCTTTTTTGATTTTTCTCTATAAATTTTATTATTTTTTCTTTTACATTTATTTTTCTTAATTGTTTTAAATTAATTAAAAGAACTCCTGTATTTACATATGGCTCATCTTCTTGAATGTTTAGTCTAATCTCATTAAATTTATGTAATACTTTACTTATATGCGTAGCTGCAATATAATAGTTATCTTCAAAATTCATATTATATAATTCACTTAAACTATTAATTACAACTGTATCACAATCTAAATATAATATTCTATCTATATCACTTGGTAAATAATCACTTGCAAATAATCTAAAGTAGATTTCAATTGGATATCTTTTTTCTATAACTGGGAACGTATCAATTTCACTATCTGGTATTTTTATATCAACTATATTGAATCTTTTTGAATCTAAATTTACAGTTATATTTTCAAGATCATCCTTATCTAAATTTTTATTTAAAACATATATATTAAATTCTTCCTCTTTATTAGAATATGATATTGAATTTAATAATACATTTAGTTGTCTTATATATTTCTTATTTACTGATGTTAAAATATTCATATTTTTCCTTCCATTATAATTTTATATATTTTTTTGCTAATTATTTATATGTTAAATTTTGATATTATTCGTCATTTACTTTGAAATTTTATCATATATTTACTAATTTGTCTATTTGATTATATTATTAAAAATTACCAATTATTTAAAATTTAATACAAAAATAAAGTACTCAGACTAAGTACTTTATTTAAAGTTTTTTATAAAATTTCATTCATTATTTTTTTAGCTCTAAATTTGTTACAACTTCACAATGCACACTATTTGGAAAAAGATCTACTGGTACTATTTTACCTATATCATAATATGTACTTAAAAGCTTTAAATCACGTGCAAGTGTTGCAGGTGAGCAACTTACATAACCAATTTTTTTAGGTCTAAATTTTATAATATATTCTATACTTTCTAAATCTAATCCCTTTCTTGGTGGATCAATTACTATAACATCTGGATGAATGTTTCTTTTTTCGAATTCTACTATTTTCTTATCTACACTTCCTGCTATATATTCCGCATTTTTTACATTATTTGTTTCTAAATTTAAATTTGCCATTTTAATAGCCTGCTCTTCTATTTCAATTCCGTATACTTTTTTTACATTACTGCTTAAAAATATTCCTATTGAACCTACTCCACTATATAAATCAAAAAGAATCTCATCACCTTTTAAATTTAAAAGCTCTTTTAATTTATTATACAATACTTCTGCTTGTACTGTATTTACTTGAAAAAAAGATTTTGAGCTTATATAATACTTATATTCTCCTATATAATCTGTAATGTATTCTACGCCATATACAAGCTTTTCTTCTTCACCTAATATTTCATTTGTTTTAGATGGATTAAAATTTAATATTATGCTTTTGATTTTATCGTTACTTTCTTTTAAGATTTTAACTATTTCCTCTATTCTTACATCTTCAAAAATTTCTTTTTTATTTACTACAATAACTATCATAGTCTCGTTTGTATGATATCCTCTTCTAATTAGAATATGACGTATATCTCCTTGATTAGTTAGCTCATTATATCCTACAAATCCTTTCAAAAGCAATAATTTAAATACTTCTTTAGAGAGTCTATCAATATCTTGATTTTGAATTAAACATTCTTCATTTTCTATTACTTCGTGGCTCCTTTTAGCATAAAATCCAATTTTATTTTTTCCATCTTTACCGATTCTTACAGGATATTGTGCTTTATTTCTATAATTATATGGTATTCCCATTCCTATAACTTTGTCTAAAGATTCATATTTTATATCTTGCTTTGCCAAAGTATTTTTTACATTTTCATACTTTATTTCAAGTTGTGCTTTATATTTTATATGCTGAGCTGAACATCCACCACATCTTTTATATACACTACAAAAAGGAGTTTGTCTTTTAGAGCTTTCTTCAAGTATTTTTTCAATTTTTCCTATACAAAATGATTTATTTACTTTTATTATTTTAGTAAGTACTTTTTCTCCCTTTATAGCATCAGGTACAAATACTACCTTATTATCTACTCTTGAAATTCCTTCAAAATTTATTCCATTATCTAAAATTTCTAATTCAATTTCATCATTTTTATTCAAAATTATTCCACCTTTTTCTTAACTTATATGATTATATCATAACATAATAAAATTATTCAATATTTATTTTGTAACCATTTATTTTTTTTTGAATATATTATAGTAGTTGATAGTCAACTAAAAACAAAGGAGTTGAAATGTATGTGCATAGATAGTGATAATATTATATGGCTAATAATCCTAGTCTTAATACTCATTATTTTATACTTTATATGTAACGAAAGAACTTCATCTACACCATTAAACTTCGATACTTTCTTTGAGAGTAGTTAGAAGTTTATATATAAAGAGAGGTGAACAGAATGATGGATGAAAGATGCGGATGTGGCAACTGTGGTGGTTGTGGATGCAATAACTGCGGATGCGGCGGATTCGGTGGTAATGGATTCTTCGGAGGAGGAAACTGCTGCTGTATTTGGATCGTATTAATAATTATAGTTCTTTGTTGCTGTTGTTGCTAATTGCACATAAATACATAAAGGTGGAAGAGATTATTTTCTTCCACCTTATTATTATAATATTTTTCTTAAAAATTCTCCTGTATAGCTTTCTTTTACCTTTGCTACTTCTTCTGGTGTACCTGTTGCTATAACTTGTCCTCCTTCGTCTCCACCTTCAGGACCTAAGTCTATTATGTTATCCGCACTCTTTATTACATCTAGGTTATGCTCAATTACAACAAGTGTATTTCCACCTTCAACAAGTCTTTGTAATATATTTATCAATTTATGAACATCTGCCATATGAAGACCTGTTGTTGGTTCATCTAATATATACATTGTTTTACCAGTTGATCTTTTAGATAACTCTGTAGCAAGTTTAATTCTTTGTGCTTCACCACCAGAAAGCGTTGTAGAAGGCTGACCTATCTTTATATACCCAAGTCCTACATCCATTAATGTTTGTAATTTATTTTTTATAGTAGGAATATTTTTAAAAAATTCAAGTCCTTCTTCTACTGTCATATCTAAGACATCACTTATACTTTTTCCTTTGTATTTTACCTCTAATGTTTCTCTTGAATATCTTTTTCCTTTACAAACTTCGCATGGAACATAAACATCTGGTAAAAAATTCATTTCAATTTTAATAATTCCATCTCCAGAGCATGCTTCACATCTTCCACCAGGTATATTAAAACTAAATCTTCCTTTAGCATATCCTCTAAGTTTCGCTTCATTAGTGTTTGCAAAAATCTCTCTTATAGCATCAAACATTCCAGTATAAGTTGCAGGATTTGAACGTGGTGTTCTTCCAATTGGAGATTGATCTATATTTATTACTTTATCAAAAAATTCTAAACCTTTTATTTTGTCATATTTACCAGGTCTTTCAAATGCTCTATTTATATCTCGTGCCATAGTCTTATATAATATTTCATTTACAAGTGTAGATTTTCCAGATCCAGATACCCCTGTTACACAATTAAATACACCAACTGGTATTTTTACATTAATATTTTTTAAGTTATGCTCTTTAGCACCCTTTATCTCTAGATAGCCTACATTTGTTTTTCTTCTTGTTTTTGGAACTGGAATTTTTAATTTTCCACTTAGATATTTTCCTGTAATTGACTCTTCACAATTTAAAATATCTTCTGGTTTTCCAGCAAAAACAACCTCTCCACCATGAACTCCCGCTCCAGGTCCTATATCTACAATAAAATCTGACTGTCTCATAGTATCATCATCATGTTCTACCACGATTAATGTATTTCCTAAATCTCTCATTTTCTTTAATGAATTAAGAAGTTTCTCGTTATCTTTTTGATGCAAACCAATACTTGGCTCATCTAATATGTATAATACTCCTGTAAGTCCTGATCCTATTTGAGTCGCAAGTCTTATTCTTTGTGATTCTCCTCCAGATAAAGTTCCAGCACTTCTTGAAAGAGTTAAATAGCTAAGTCCAACATCTATTAAAAATTGTAATCTTGAATTTAGCTCTTTTACAATTTGCTCTGCAATTGTTTTATCTTTCTTGCCCATTTTTTCATATTCTTTATTTATATAATCTTTTATATACACAATATTTTTACAACATAATTCATGAATATTAAGTTTTCCAATTGTTACAGCCAAACTTTCTTTTTTAAGCCTTGCACCATCACAATAATCACAATGAGCACTAGACATAAACCCTTCATAAAATGTTTTCATTCCTTGAGACTTTGTCTCATTAAATCTTCTTTGAAGTGTATTTATTACGCCCTCAAATTCATTTTCAAACTCACGTTGCATTGTTCTTGTATTATGCTTAAATTTTATTTTTTCTCCTTTACTTCCATAAAGTAGTACATCCATAAATTTTTTAGGTAAATCTTTTAGCTTTGTATTTGGATCTACTTTATAGTGTTTACATAGTCCTTCTATGTACATTTTACTTATTCCATCTATAATACTTCCAGATCCTGTCCATCCTTGAATTGCACCATAATCATTTAAACGTTTTTCTTTATTTGGCATAATTTTTTCTGGATCAATACTTAATATTTCACCAAGTCCTGTACAATATGGACATGCACCAAATGGACTATTAAACGAAAACATTCTTGGAGTTAACTCTTCTAAACTAATTCCACAATCTACACACGCATAGTTTTGTGAAAATACTTGCTCTGTATCATCATCTAATCTATGTATAATAACTAAATTTTCAGCATATTTTAAAGCAAGCTCTACAGAGTCTGCAAGTCTTTTTCTAATATCATCTCTTACAACAAGTCTATCAACAACTATTTCTATATTATGTTTTTTTTGCTTATCTAGTTGTGGAATTTCCTCAGACAAATCATAAGTTTCTCCATCTATCCTTGCACGTATAAATCCATCCTTTAATACTCTTTCAAGTAACTTTACATGCTCTCCTTTTCTTCCTCTTATAACAGGAGTCATAACTAGTATTTTAGTTCCTTCAGGATATTCAAGTATTTGGTCTACCATCTCATCTACAGTTTGTCTTTTTATTCTCTTTCCACATTTTGGACAATGAGGTATACCAACTCTTGCATAAAGTAGTCTTAAATAATCATATATTTCTGTTACAGTACCAACAGTAGAACGAGGATTTTTAGATGTTGTTTTTTGATCAATAGATATAGCAGGAGATAATCCTTCAATATACTCAACATTTGGTTTTTCCATTATACCTAAAAACTGTCTTGCATATGAAGATAAGGATTCAACATATCTTCTTTGACCTTCTGCATAAATCGTATCAAACGCTAAAGAAGACTTCCCTGATCCAGAAAGTCCAGTAAATACAACAAGATTATCTCTTGGTATTTCCAAATCAATATTTTTTAAATTGTTTTCTTTTGCACCTTTTATAATTAATTTATCATTCATATTCTCACCTTTTTTATTCTTACGTATTATACCACACATATTATATTTTTACAACATTTTTTAGAACAAATGTACGTTTTAATAAAATAAAATAACACACCTCTATAGGTGTATTATTTTAATTTTTTTACTTCCGTTCTCATTACATTATCATTTACAAATGAATTTACAACCTCAAATTCATCTTCTGGTAGCAACTCTTCTATAAAAGTAACTGCTGGTACATAATGCCATTTTCCTCCAACTTTAAGCGAATGTAATATTTTCATATATGCTTGAGCATACTCTATACATTCTTCATCATTTTGCTCTTCTAAATTTGCTTGATTAAAATACTTTGTAAATGATAAATTTGATGTAATAAGGCTATATGTATCTTTTGGATATTCTTTTTGTAACCAATCCTCTTGTTCTAAAATGTCGCTATCTTCACAGTTCATATCCACTCCATATGCCTGTATCCCTTTTTGTCTTAAAAAATTTACAAGTTCTCCTTTTTTTCCACAACCTATATCTAATACTTTTCCTTCTATATTTTCTAGATTAACATTTAAAACTTTTAATATAAATTCTGGTGAATAACTTAATTTTTCTTTATCATCATCACTTTTAGTTGTAAAATCGTTTATAAAATTTCTTACTCTTACAAAATGTTCTAAAGCAATTTTTTCATAGCTCATATCAAAATTTGAAATATCCTCAATAAGCTTATGATAAATATCTAATATCTCATTACAATCTTTTTGTGTAAATCTATTAGTTTGTGCTCCTTTTGCAAGATTTGTCATAAAGCTTTTAGCAAGTTTATTCATTACTTTAGTATACTCATCAGTATTCATAGCATTTATAATTTTTTCACGATATTCATTTTCAAATGAATCTTTATACTCTGTATTTCTTTTATTTAATATTAAATTTTCAAAGCTTTTTCCCTCAAAAACAGTTAATATATATGAATATATCTCTTCTGTATTCATTTTTTCCCTCCAAATCAACAATAATATTATATCACATATTATGTCAATTTTCCAGATGTGGAGTATAATTTTGATAGTCATATTTAATATTTTTATCATCATCTATTATAATTTTTGAAATAGATGTTTTTGCTATCTTTAAAGCTTTAACTTTATTTGTCCATTTAATATTATTTATAACATGATAAATAATAGAAATAACACCTGCATGAGTTACAATCATAAGATTTTCTGCATTACTATTTTCTTTAATAATGTCAAAAAAATCCTTTCTTATTCTTTCAAAAAATTCTCTTGGACTTTCTCCTTGTGGAAATCTCTCATCATATTCTAAATTTGAAAAAAAAGCATTAGGATATTCTTTTATCGCCTTTTCATTTAACATACCTGCAAAAATACCATTATTATTTTCTCTTAGTCTTTGATCATACATTATAGGTACTTGTAATTTTTTATTTATAATATCTGATGTCATTCTTGCTCTAGTTAAATCACTACTTATTATTTTTTCTATATTAAATTCATTCTTATGCTTATACAAATAATCTCCTAATTTTTCACACTTTATTATTCCTTCTTCTACAAGTGGAAGTTCACTCCATCCACCTCTATATCTTTCATCATCATCTCCATGCCTTACTAAATAAATATTCATAAATTCTCTCCTAACTTAATTTTGATTTATTTTACCAAAATATTTATATTTTTTCAATAAAATTAAAAATATATGTTAATTTTAATTTTTATTTAAATTACTTTTAATATATGATATCATAGTATTATGTATTTATAGGAGGCAAACATGAAAACTTTCAAAAAAATAGTTAAAATATTTTTCGTTTATATGATATTATTTTTTATTTTTTATACTATACATTTTTGTGATGAAAATGGCGTAATAGAAGAACTAATAGTCAATGGTTCTAAAGTTCCAACAAGCAATGTAGTATTTTATATTGCAACTGCATTAATTATATCTTTAATTATGACAATAGTATTAAACATACCAATCATTATTGGACTTATAATTGCAAACATAGTATTAAAGAAAAGCAATAAGGAATTTTACAATAAAAATTCTACAGATAAAAAAACCGATGATTTACAATATTATAGAGAAGTACTTAGTAGCTACTCACCAGCCGAATTAAATTACGTCTATTCCGCAAATACACAATTTCCAAAAGATGCTGTTACCACATTGCTTTCTTTAAAACTAAAAAAAATAATTGATTTTAATAATGAAAGCAATACCATAACAGTTCTTCAAAAAGATGGCAATATTTCAAATTCAGAAAAATATGTACTAAATAAAATTAAAGATGGAAAATTAACAAACTTTGAATTCATTAAGTTCCAACAAATAGTACAAGAAGATGTAAAAAATAAAAATCTTACTAATAAAGGTTCTAAAAAAAATATGTCCGCATTCTCTATGTTATTTGTTGCTATAATTATTATTTTTCTTTTTTTTATAATAACAATTGCATTACCAAGCGGAGGAATTTTAGGATTTATTTCAGTTATATTAATACCACTAATTTTTATTGTTTTATTTTTAGGAATCCCTGGTATTATAATATATTCTATTTTAAGAGCATATAATCCATATAAATTATCCAAAGAAGGAAAACAATTAAGAAAAAAACTTTTGGGATTAAAAAACTATATTACTCAATTCTCATTATTAGAAGAAAAAGAATTAAAAGATTTAATTGTTTGGGAGGATTATTTAATATACTCAATAATTTTTGATTTAAATGATGACTTAATATCTAAAATACAAGAAAAATATATAGTATTTGATATAAACGATAGTCTAAATAATTCAGAAATAAAAGCAAATCAAAGTTATACCATAAATTCTGATATAACTTCTAATTCTATTAATCAGGAAACACGAATAAGATATGTAAATAGCAACAATGAAGAATTTAATAAAGCCGCAGATAAAATAATTGGAAATATTATTGACTATATAAAAAATGTAAAAAAAGGGAATGATAAATAATCATTCCCTTTTAACATATTTTATCATGGCGTATTTCAATTCCGTTAGTATTTAAATAATAATCATGTTTTGCTATTATATCATTAATATTGCTTTTTATATCCATAATATTATAACAGTTTATAACTACTATATGGCTTTGCAAAAAACACATATATCCATTTACTTTATTAATGAAATTCTCACTTCCATTTATTACTAATATTATATTTTCATTAACATAGTCATTAGTAACTTCTTCATTTAACCATTCCATATATAATATTTTTTCATTTAAGCTTTTAAAATATTTATTAACAATATTTTTTAGCTTTTCTTTTTCGCTCCTTTCATTTATATAAATTACTTTTGCATTTGAAAATTCTTTTGAGATAAAATTATTTGCAACAATACACGAATGTGTATAATTTGCAACAAAAGAACAAACCTTAATATTTTTCATTAAAAAACACCTCTGTGCTATATTTTAAAACATTATGAATAAAAATTTTGTTCTAATATAGTACATGACATTTTTAGATCTTTTTATTTTTTTAAATTATAAAAAATTACACATTATATTTATAGGTGATAAAATGAAAAATTTTAAAAAATATATAACAATTTACCTATACGCCTTTATAATATTTACATCTATGTTACCAACTAAAGAAAATATGATAAACTTAAAAGAATTGAAAACTATAATTCCTGGAATTCAAACTTTATATAATGAAGAAACTAATGTTAAAAATATAGAACAAAATAATGAATACTCATTTAAAATACTAGAAATTTTAAAAAATACTTTTAAATTGTAATATATATTCAAAAAACACACAAAATATTTATGACAAATATTTTTGTCAGGAGGTATTTATGAAAGCTTTATATAATATAATGCTAACTCTAGTTATAATAGGTGCAATAAACTGGGGAATATTAGGCTTATTTAAAATGGACCTTATCGGTTCCATATTTGGTGGAATGACTAGTGCTATAAGCAGAATAATATTTGTTCTTGTTGGCTTATGTGGACTTGGAGCTATAGCTCTTTACGGTCCAATAAATGAAGAAGAAAGAAGTCATTCTTAGTACCTATTAAAAAAACATCTAGATTTTTATTTTCTAGATGTTTTTTTATATTGCTCATATAATATAATTGATGTTGCTACACCAACATTTAAAGATTCTATTTTCTCACTCATTGGTATTTTAACCACAAAGTCTGATATGTCTATAATTTCCTTTGATACTCCATTTGCCTCATTTCCCATAACAAATATATATTTGTTATTATAATCAATACTATCTATACTATTTTGTGTTTTTAAACTTGTTGTAGCTATTTTATATCCCATTTTTTTAAATAAATTAAGCTTTTCTATATCATCTAAATATATTATTTTTACATTTAATATTCCACCCATTGTAGCTCTTACAGCTTTTGGTGAGTAAACGTCAGCTGTTCCAGAAGTGCATAATATAGTATCCACTCCAAAAGCATTACAACTTCTAATAATAGTTCCAATATTTCCAAGATCTTGAACTTTATCTAAAAGTATTATATTTTTATTTTCTTCATTTTCTAAGCTGTATTTAGGAATTTTCATAACAACTAAAATTCCCTGAGTATTTACTGTATCTGTCATATATTTAAAAATATTTTCTTCAAATTCTAAAACTTTAACATTTTTTAAACTACTTATTCTATCTAATAAGGCTTGTCCACCATTGGTTGAAATTAGCAAAGATTTAGAATAAGCGATAAACAAAATGTCTATCGCTTCATTTTTATCTAATATCTCATTTGTAACCTTTACACCTTCTAAATAAAAAGCATTATATTTTGTTCTATATTTCTTTTCATTTAAACTTCTAATGAATTTAACCTTATCATTAGATTTACTAACTATTAATTCCATGTTCTCTCCTATTGTTCTGTTGTAGTATCTGTTGATGTATCAGTAGGCTCCTCTGTTGTAACGTCAACAACATCAGAAGTACCATCTGTTGTTGTAGTGCTATCTGTCTCTTCATCTGTTGCATAAGCATCTGGATCAATTTCCATTACAAATTTCTTTAATAAATCTTCATTTATACTTAAATTTTTAGTTTCATCTATATTAGTAAATAATGAGTTTGCATAAGCTGTTCTTTCAGTTGAATTATTTACTCTTCCATTTTCAGCTATACCATTTAATTTAATAATATGATATCCATATGAACTTTCTACTAATTGAGGATATACTTCTCCTACTTTCATACTTTTTACTGCATTAGAGTATTCTTCAACTGTATTTCCATCCATATACATTTTATATTGTCCACCATTTGAAGCAGTAGAATCATCTGAATTTTCTTGTGCTAGTGTTGCAAAGTCTTCTCCGTTTAATGCTCTAGCAAGTACAGCTTCAGCTTCAGTTTTTAAAGTTGCTTTTTCTTCATCACTCATTGTAGTATTATCTTCTTTTGTGAAAGAGAATAATATATGTGAAGTATCATATTCATTCATATCAACTTCTTCTCCTTCACTAGCTTGTGATTTTATATAATTAGCTACATCATCTGCAGAAGCCTCATCTGCTAATTTTTGTATATAATCTTGTATTATATAATCATTATAATAAATTTCTCTTAAATCATCTATATCAAATCCATAACTTTTAAAATATTCTATATAAGATTCATCTTCAAAAATTGAATCTACTTCTGCTTTATTTTCTTCTGTTAATGTAACACCTGCTGCTTTTGCATCTTCTAATATCATTTTATCTGTTGCTGCTTTTATAGCAATTTCATTTGGTATTTCATTTTGATCATATCCATAGTATTGTAGATATGAAGAGAACATCTGGTAGTATATCTTATATTCTGCTTTTGTTACTTTACCACCATCAAATGTAGCAATTCCTTGATTGTCTTTTGCTACATAAACTCCTACAATAGCAAGTACTATTATTAGAAGACTGGCAAGTATTATTATTATAACACTATTCTCACTGCCGGATTTTAAACTTTTTGTTTTAATATTCATATCTTTACCCCTTTTCTTTTATAGTATTTTCTAATTTACTAATCTCTAACTGTACACGGATAAGTATATCATTATTGCTAGAGTTTGTCAATGCGATTTTTAAATTCATTGGTTCAATTTTAATTAGTCTATCTGTTGCTAATATTCTTGTAATTCCAAGCTTTCTAGCTTTATTTCTTATTTCGACAATTTTTATTAAATTTTCTGTTTCTTTAGGAATATCTCCAAATCTATCTAATAATTCATCCACTACTTCCATAGACTCTTCTTCATTTTTTATGTCTGATATTTTTTGATACATATCAATTTTTTGAATAGGATCTTTAATATACATATCACTAATATATGCAGACACATTTATATCTATTTTTACTTCTTTTGATATTTCTTCTTTACTTGTTTCATCTTTTCCTTCTTTTTCTTCTCTTATTGCTTTTTCAAGAAGTGCTAAATATAATTCATATCCAACCTTTGCCATATGACCATGTTGTTCTTTTCCAAGTAAATTTCCAGCACCTCTTATCTCTAAATCTCTTAATGCTATTTTAAATCCACTACCAAATTCTGTAAAATCTTTTATAGCCTTTAATCTTTTTTGAGATACTTCAGATAAAGCTTTATTGGGCTCATATGTTATATATGCATATGCAAGTCTATTTGATCTTCCAACTCTACCTCTTATCTGATAAAGTTGTGCAAGTCCTAATGTATCTGCATCTTCTACTACTAGTGTATTAGCATTAGGAACATCTATTCCAGATTCAAGTATTGTTGTACAAACTATGATATCTATTTCATGACTTATAAATTTAAGCATTACATCTTCTACCATATCTGGTGGCATTTGCCCATGTGCTACTCCAATTCTTGCTTCTGGTACTAAATTTTTAAGTCTTGCACTAATTTCATCTATTTTACTTACTCTATTATTTAAATATATTATTTGTCCATCTCTTAGCATCTCTTTTTCTATTGCCTCTTTAATAATATTATCATTATATTCAAGTACATAAGTATGAACTGGTAATCTCTCCATTGGAGGCTCAGTTAAAGTACTCATACCTCTTATTCCAATCATTGACATATGTAATGTTCTTGGAATAGGTGTTGCAGTCATGGATAAAACATCCACAGTTTCTTTTAATATTTTAATTTTTTCTTTATCTTTTACCCCAAATCTATGCTCTTCGTCTATAATTAAAAGACCTAGATCTTTAAAAAATACATCCTTAGATAATATTCTATGTGTACCTATTATAATATCTATTTTTCCATCTACCAAGTCTTTTAAAATATCTGTTTGCTCTTTTTTACTTTTAAATCTACTTAAAAATTCAACTTTAACTCCAAAAGATTTCATTCTAGATTCAAATGTTCTATATTGCTGAAGTGCAAGTACTGTTGTTGGCACTAAGTATGCAACCTGTTTTGAATCCATTACAGCTTTAAATGCTGCCCTCAATGCCAGTTCTGTTTTACCATATCCAACATCTCCACAAAGTAATCTATCCATTGGTTTATCTGACTCCATATCTTCTTTTATTTCTTCTAAAGATGTCTTTTGATCAGGAGTAAGCTCATATTCAAATGAATCTTCAAACTCTCTTTGCCAAGGTGTATCCTCTCTAAAAGCATATCCTTTCATTTTTTCCCTTTTAGCATAAAGTAACATAAGCTCTTTTGCCATTTCTTTTACATGTGCTTTAACTTTAGTTTTTGTCTTTTCCCACTCTTTTGTACCAAGTGAATTTATCTTAGGTTTTGCTCCATCATCACATACATATTTTCCAACACAGTCTAGTTGGTTAATAGGTACATACAGAACACCTCTGTCTGCATACTCAATTTTTATA
This sequence comes from uncultured Clostridia bacterium, assembly GCA_944387375.1. GTDB lineage: Bacteria > Bacillota > Clostridia > TANB77 > CAG-465 > CAG-465. The sequence continues at coordinate 107,563 of CALXEQ010000001.1, read as the reverse complement.
TAATCTTTTTGTGTGTCTTGTACTTTAACAGTTTCTACTCCTCTATAAATACCAATACCATGGTTTTCATGAACTACATAATCTCCAATTTGAAGATCTGCATAAGTATTAATTCTTTGTCCTACACTACTCTTTTTTATTTTTTTAGTTGTTGTAGAAAGTCCACTAACAGGCTCTGCAATAACTAATATTTCAAACTCATCTGAATAAAATCCTCCAGATAATATTCCTTTTGTTATATATACATGTCCACTATCTAAATCATCTTGAGATAATATGTCTAAAACTTCCTCTACTTTTATATTATTATCCATAAGATAATTTTTAACTTGATTATATCTAGTGTCTGTTGGAAATACTAAAAGTACTGCTTTATCTTTTGCTCTTGATACATCTAAATTTAATACCTCCATAGAGCTTTTATAAAAGTTTGCTTCTTTTATGCTAAAGTTATATACTTTTCTATTTCTTAAAATAACCTTATCTATATTTATTCTCTCTAGATAAATGCTACACATTCCATTTTCAAGTTTTGCTTCTATCTCTTCAAAAGATAAATATTTATTTACAAAAGGCATGTAAATATAATTTCTTTGAGCAAGTACTTTTATTGTCTCATTATTTTCATAAGTTATACTACTTGCCTTTTCTTTACATTTTGTCGGTTCATCAATAAAAATATTATACTCTTTTAAATAATCCAATAAATTTTCTGGTCTTTTCACAAGTAAATTAAAATATTTATCTATTAAATTATCCAAAGATCCTTCTCTTATTTTTTCAATATCCGACTCTATATTCTGCTTTAATTCTTCATTTATATTATCTTGCCTTAAGAAAGTCTTTAACTCAGAAATGACAGCATTTATTTTATCCAAAGTCACATAATTTTCTGATACCTGAGACATATCTATCTTTTTTACTGTATCAATACTTCTTTGAGTTATTGGATCAAAAGTTCTAATACTATCTACTTCTTCTCCAAAAAACTCAATTCTAAATGGTAAGTCATTATTTATACAAAATAAATCTACTATTCCTCCTCTTAGAGCAAATTGTCCTTTTCCTTCTACATTTTCTGTTCTTTCAAATCCAAACTTAGATAGCTTTTCTACGAGTTTATTCATTGAAATGCTATCTCCTGACTTTATGCTAAATTCTTCTCCTTTATATTTAGTATTTGGAAACATCTGAACAAGTAATGCATCTATAGTAGTAACAGCAATTAATCTTTTACCACTAAGTATTCTTTCTATTGCATACATTCTTTGATTTGAGATTTCCTTACTTTCTGCTTCTATATCATAATACTGTAATGCTCTTGGTGGTAGAAATACCACCTCAATTCCATTAGCATAAAACTTTAAATCTTGGATAATCTTATTTGCTTGAAATACATTACTACATACAATTATTGAGCTTTTATTTGTATTTTGTGTAATTCCATAAAGCATCCAAGCCTTACTGCTATCAGTAAGGCCAACAATACTTAATTTTTCATCACTTTTCTTTACAATTTGTTTTACAAGTGTTGTATAATTACTACTATTTGCTAAAGTTTTAATAAGTGGATTCATTATTTATTCCCTTCTTTATTTATCATATCTAAAAACTCATCTATTGTTACTACTCTTATTCCAAGAGTAGTAGCCTTTTGAAGCTTAGAACCTGCTGCCTCTCCTGCTATTAATATACTAGTCTTTTTTGAAACAGAAGTAGTAGCTTTTCCTGAGTTCTCTTCAATCATTTTTACAATATCATCTCTAGTATATTCATCAAAAGATCCTGTTATACATATATTCATATTCTCTAAAATGTTAGATTTTCTTTGTTTTTTCTCTCCCTTGAGATTAACACCTGCATCATCTAATTTTTTTATTATTTCCATTGTTTTTGATTTATTAAAAAATTCATGAACAGACTCTGCCATAACAAGACCAAAATCTTCTAACTCGTTTAATGTTTCTACACTTGCATCTTTAATATCGTAAATATCTTTAAAGTTCTCACTTAATATTTTAGATGCTCTTTTTCCAATATGTCTTATTCCAAGTCCAAATATTAACTTATCTAAAGAATTAGATTTTGTTTTTTCTATAGCATTAATTATATTTGATGCAGATTTTTCTTTAAATCCATCTAATTCATAAATATCTTCATATTTTAAATAATATATATCTGCAACATCTTTTAATAGTCCCTTTTCAATTAAAGTATCAACAATAGCTTCTCCCATACCAGATATATCCATGCAATCTCTTGATACAAAATGTGTAATACTTCTATAGATCTGAGCAGGGCACTCACTATTTGTACACCTTAGTGCTACCTCTCCTTCTTCTTTTTCTAGAGTTTCCCCACATACTGGACATACATCTGGAATTTTAACTTCTCTTTGAGTTCCATCTCTTTTTTCTTTTAATACTCTATATACCTCTGGTATTACATCTCCTGCTTTTTGTATAACAACAGTATCTCCAATTTGTATATCTTTTTCTCTCATAAAATCAAAATTATGAAGTGTTGTCTTAGATATAATACTTCCTGCAACTCTTACAGGCTTAAGTATTACTACAGGTGTTACCTGTCCTGTTCTTCCAACTTGAAAAATTATATCTAATACTTTAGTTTCTTTTTGCTCTGGTGGATATTTATATGCAACAGCCCATTTAGGTACTTTTATTGTTTGCCCCATTTCTTGTCTTACTTGCAAGTTATTTACCTTTACAACTGCACCATCAATATCATACTCCAAAGAGTCTCTCATATTACCAATTTTTTTAATAGCAAATACTACTTCTTCCTTACTTTTACATAAAAATCTTACTTTTATAGTATTCATACCAATACTATCTAAATAATCTAAACTTTCATAATGAGTATCAAATTTTTTACCTTTTTGAACATTAAATATAAATATACTTAAATTTCTTTTTTTTACAAGTTCACTATCTAGCTGCCTTAGTGTACCTGCCGCCGCATTTCTTGGATTAGATAACTGTGGCTTATCTTTTAATATTAGTTCTTCGTTTATCTTTTCAAATTCTTTTCTTGGTAAAAATACCTCTCCTCTTACCTCTATTGTATCATTACTTTTAAGTCTATATGGTATATCTTTTATTTGCATTATATTTTGAGTAACATCTTCTCCAACAAAACCATCTCCACGAGTAGATCCTCTTTTTAAAACTCCATTTTCATATTCTAAAGACACAGATAAACCATCTATTTTTGTTTCAACGCAAAAGTCAGTTCTATCTCCATACTCTTCTTTTACTTTATCTACAAATTCTTCTACCTCTTCTAAAGAAAATACATCTTGTAAACTTTGCATTTGTACATCATGTGTTACTTGAGTAAATATATTTTTAGTTCTACCACCTACCTTTTGTGTAGGAGAATTTTTTGTTATAAGCTCTGGATGTTCTTTTTCAATTTGTTTTAGCCTTTGTGTTAATTTATCATACTCATAATCTGATATTTCAGGACTATCTTGTTCATAATATAACTTGTTATGATACTCTATTTCTTTTCTTAATCTTTCTAATTCTTCTTTTATAGCATCTATATTATTATCAAAAAAGTTAATTTGATCACTCATTTTTTACACCTCTAAATATACGCACAGAAAACATAGAATAGATAATATTCTATGCTTTTATTATATACATTTTACTATAGATTATATATTATTTCAAGGAAAAAAATATAACAAATAAAAAAGTAAATAAGCAGGCATACCTATTTACTTTCTACTCTATCCTAATGCTATATCTAATATCATCATCAAAACGAATCCTATAGCTACTCCTATTATCCCAATATTGCTATGCTCTCCTGCTTGTGAATCTGGTATTAATTCTTCTACTACCACATAAATCATTGCACCAGCTGCAAATGCAAATAAATATGGAAGTAATGACACAATTTGACTTGTTAAAAGTATTGTAAGAATAGCTCCTATTGGCTCAACTATTCCAGACAACGCACCATAAGCAAAAGATTTTACTTTACTCATTCCTTCACTCTTTAAAGGCATAGATATTATTGCACCTTCAAGTAAATTTTGAATCGCAATGCCAATAGATAGTGCAAAAGCTGCAGCTAGTGTAATACCTGAATTTTGAGCAATTGCTCCAGCTAGCACAACACCTACTGCCATACCTTCTGGTATATTGTGTAATGTTACAGCTAATACTAACATTGTAACTTTTTTAAATTTACTTTCTATTCCTTCTGGCTTTTTACTACTAATATGTAAATGTGGAATAATTACATCTAAAACAAGTAAAAAGATTATACCTAACGAAAATCCTACTGCTGCTGGAAGCCAACTAACTTTTCCTTGTTCAGTTGCCATATCTATTGAAGGAATAAGTAATGACCAAATCGAAGCTGCCATCATAACACCTGATGCAAGACCTGTTAAAAATCTTTCAACTTTATTACTTATTTTATTTTTCATAAAAAACACTAGTGCTGCTCCAAAAGTTGTCCCTAAAAAAGGTATTAATACACCCAAAAAAGTTCCCATCTTTATTCCTCCTTACATATATAATTATACTCCTAAATTCAAATAAAAAAATAGATAGTTAAAACTACCTATTTACAATTAATATATTTTATTTTCTAATTTTCTACATCTATGTCTTCTTTAAATCTTAAGAAATAATCTACAAAAGACCATATTGTTGCTATTAATGCAAATATTAAAGTTACACTCATTGCAACATTTATTATAAGCTCAAATATGCTCATATCTAAAGAAGTAGTCATAAAACTTCCTATTCCCATTGTTGGCATCATCGAATAACTTAATAGTGCAAATACTATAGAAAGCATTTGGAATAATGTTTTTATTTTTCCACTTAGTCCTGCAGATACGTCCTTTTGATTATCTGATCCAAACATTCTTAAAGCATTTACAAAGAAATCTCTAAATACAATTATAGCAGTTATAAATGCTGGAACAATTCCAAGTCCTGTAAGCATTATAAATCCAGCTGATACAAGTAATTTATCTGCTAAAGGATCCATTATTTTTCCAAATTTAGTAACTATTCCTTTACTTCTAGATATTCTACCATCTAAAAAGTCAGTAAATGCAGCAATAGCAAATATTCCTAAAGCAACATATCCCATATAATCGTATGCAACCTCTATCTTTAAGAATTCAAAGAACTCCTTTGGAATACATAAAACTAAAATAAATATTGGTACTAATATAATTCTTAACATAGTTAACTTGTTAGGCAAGTTCATTTTACTAAGCATGTTTATACCTCCTCTTTCACTTGTAAATTATAACAAACTAAAAATATATAGTCAATAATTTACCTATATTTCACATTATTTTCACTTAATTAAGTTCTACTATACAAGCCATAGTTGCATAATCTTTTTTACCAGACTGTGTCGCTTTTCTATAAGAAAAAAAGTTATCACACTCACATCTAGTACAAATATTTGCTACGTGTATATTTTCTTCTTTTATGCCTATATTTTTTAGTTCTGTCTTTAAAATTTCAATTAAATCAATATGAAATGTTTCTTTATCATCTTCATATGTTAAATATTTATCTTGATATTTAAAAATATTAGTAAACTTCTCCTTAAAGCTTTCCTCTTTGCTAGTAAAACAACACTTTCTAATAGATGGACCAATGCATACTATTAAATCTTCTACTTTACTATTATATTTTTCTTTCATAATATTTATTGCATTTATATATATTTTATTTATTACGCCTTTCCATCCTGCATGAATATTTGCAACTATATTATTTTTTACATCATATATAATGATTGGATTACAATCTGCCACTGTAACAAGAGAAGCTATGCCATGATCTTTTGTAATATACCCATCAACTAAAGTAGTGTTTAAATTTTCAAACTTATATTCATCTTCATTACTTTTATCTAAAATAATAACATTATCTGTGTGATCTTGTTTTCCTTTACAAATTTTATTAAAGCCAACCGCTTTTTTTATAATTTCTACATTTTTGAGTACATTTTCTATTTTATCGTTTCCAACAGTTCTAAAATTTAAACTACTATATTCGCCAGTGCTTACGCCACCATGTTTTAGAGTAATACAATTTTTAACATTATACTTATTTAGTACCTTAAATTGTATATATTCTAAATCTCCATCCTTTATATGTAAAATTTCATTATCTTCATATTTATTCATTTTTATCCTCCCTAATTTCTATTGCTTTATTTAAATTAAATGAATATATATATACCTTATCTACAATATACTTAGTTAATTTATTGATTGCATCTTTATATATATCTAGCTGTACTTTGTATCTTTTAATAAACTCATTTTCATCTTCTAATCTATCAGTTTTAAAATCTACAAGTATAGCTTTTCCATCTATTACAAAAAATAGATCTATAACACCTTGTATTAAGCTATTAGAAATATTCTTGTCATCTAGTATAAACTCATATTCTCTAAAAATATTAGTCGCATTTTTTATATTTTTTCCAATACTAGAATTTAAAAAATTATATATTTTATTAATACTTATATATTTTTTATCATATTCATTTATTATTCCTTTTTCATATAACTTATCTATATAGTCTTTTATTTCTTCTTTTGTAGTAAGACTAAAATCTAAATTTTGAAGTATAAAATGTATTAAAATACCTTTTCTTACAGCAGTATATATATTTTTATCTTCACTTAACTCATATGGCATTTTAAATTTTTCATCCATTATTTCTTCATCAGATTCATCTTTAAATTTTGATATAGCTTCTTGACTACTCTCCTTTTTTAAGTTACTAACACTAATTCTTGCTGGAGATTTTGTATCTTCAATATAATTATACTCGCTATCAAAAGTATCTTTTAATTTTTCTATAGTACTGTTATCTACACTTAACTCTTTATTATTAAATATTTTTTGAAGTTTATCTGATATAGACATATTTACTATATCATCTTCTTTTACTTTAAAAAGTTCTTTTAGTTTATCATCTGTAATATTAGAATTAATTTTTAAGTGCACAATATCTAAAATATTTTTATCTTTATCATACTTATCATAATATTTTATAACTGGTAATAAATTTTTATAGTAACTTGTATTTAGAGATATAAGTGTTTCATTAAATTTATTATTTTTTATATTAATAGACTGCATATTATAATCTTTTTCAAAATCACTAACTGTGACAAATAAATATAGCTTTTCCTTAGCTCTAGTAAGTGCAACATATAATAGTCTCATTTCTTCTGATTTAGTTTCCTTTTCAATTACAGACTTTACAGATTGTTTTATAACTGAAGGATATGTAACGCCTAAATTTTGATTTACTACATCTATTCCTATACCATAGCTATGATGTAATAAAACTTTTTGCTGTCTTGCATCTTTGAAATTATATCCTTTTGCACAATCTGCCAAAATTACAATAGGAAATTCTAAGCCTTTTGACTTATGTATTGTCATTATTCTTACTACATTTTCATTTTCTCCTATTATTTTAGCAGCTGAGCTTGAAGTATCCTGTTTATCTTTTAAATTATCTACATATTTAATATATGAATTTAATGTATTACCCGCATATGAATAAAAATTTGAAGCAAGCTCTATTAAATAGTCTAAATTTGCTTTTTTAGATTGTGCATCTTCTTCTAAGTCAAATTGGTAATATATATTTGTGTCTTTATATATTCTAACTAATAAATCAGATATATTATATATTTTAGAATATTTAATATATTTTTCAATTAACTTTAAAAAAGTATCAATTTTTCTTACCAATTCTTTTTCATCCTTTAAAAATTCATCATCTTTTAATATATTATTTAATGTATCATAAACATATGATTTACTATCATAAAGTCTAATTTTTGTAATTTCATCTAATGTAAATCCACCAATTATACTGTACAATATGCTTACCATATAAACATCCTGATATGGATTATCTAATATTTTCAAAAATGATAATATTAATTTTACTTCATCACCTTCAAAAATACTACTAGAAGTATCACAAAATACTGGTATATCATTTTCTTTTAAAACCTGTTCTATTATATCTGCTTTATTCTTTATACCTCTTAAAAGTATTACTATATCCTTATATGTAGCATCTCTTAATGTATTATCTTTAGATGATACTTTGACATTTTGTATAATATCTTTTATTCTATATGCAATACATTTTGCTTCAATTTGTGTAGAAGTTAGATCCTCATCTATATTTTCTTGTTCTTCATTTTCTTCAAAAATATTTTTTTCTTCTTCTTTTAAATCTATTATATTTATTTGTGTATTATACATTTCTCTTTCTTGGTCAATATAATTTGTATTTCCACATTTTAGAGTCTCATCATTATCATAATTACACTGACCATTTTTCATACTCATTATCTTTTCAAAAATATAATTTATTCCATCTATTACTTGATATCTACTTCTAAAATTCTTAGAAAGTATTATTTTTGAGTTTATATCTTCATCACTGCATTCGTTCCCTTTTTTATATGTTATATATTTTTCATTAAATATATCTGGTCGTGCTTGTCTAAAACCATATATACTTTGTTTTATATCACCTACCATAAATCTGTTGTTTTCTTTAGATATAGCTTCTAATATTTTTTCTTGAACAAAGCTTGTATCTTGATACTCATCTGTATAAATTTCTTTATATCTATCTTTTAGTGAAATTGCTATATCTGTTAAATTATATTCTTTATCTAACAATAGCTCTAATGCATAATGCATTATATCATTAAATTCAGCTACTCCTTGTACCCTTTTTTCCTCTTTAAATCTTGTATCAAATTCTACAAGGAAATTATATAAATAGCTTAGATAACTATATGCTATCTTATTATCTTCTATTATTTCTTTACTTTTAGCATATATTCTCTTTTTGCATTTTTCTATAACATCCTTTACTTCATTTTTTCTAAAAGTAGATATTTCTTCTTTTAGCTCTATATCTGATACCTTACCAATATTAAATCTTTTAAATTCAATTTCATTTATATTATCATATAAGGTATCCCAATTTGATACATCAATATTTATACAACTTTTTAGCATATATAAATCTTCATTTAAAAGCTCAAAACACTTATTAAATTCTTCATTTGACTGTATTTTCTCTAAATATTCATCATATTTTATAATACAAAGTTCTATTTCATCTACTATATCCTGGTAAATGTCTTTCCCAAAATCTGTATTATATAAGTCAACATCTTCATTTATATTATATTTTTCTATTTGTTCCCTTAGCCAATCAAAAGGATATGGAAATGACTGAATATAATTATATATTCTTAATATATTTTCTAAAAGCTCCTCATCTTTTCCATTAAATAGCTCTAAGATATTATATAGTCCAAAAACATCTTTTTTATCTACATATCCTTCATATTCATCTTCTAAAAGCTCTTCTAATATTTTTGATTTTATTAAAATACTTTGAGATTCCTCACATATTTTTATATTTGGATCTATATTTAAAATATTAAAATTTTCTTTTACAAGTCTTAAGCAAAAAGCATCTATTGTAGTTATACTTGCTCTATTTATATATATCAATTGATTTTTCAAATGATTAATTTGCTTTATATCTTTTTGTGTATTTAAAGCTTTATATATAGCATTTAATATCTTTTCTTTTAACTCTTGTGCTGCAGCATTTGTAAATGTAACAACTAATATCTTGTCCACATCTAAATACTCATTTACTACCTTTTGTATTATTCTTTCAACTAATACCGCTGTTTTACCACTTCCAGCAGATGCACTTACTAAAATATTTTTATCTCTTTTTTCTATTGCTTCACTTTGCTCTTTAGTCCACTTAGTCTCTGACATATTCTTTCTCCTTTTTTATATATTTTATATTTTCTTTTCCAAATTTGCAACCATTTTATATGTTTAATTATTAATGTTATAAAATATGCTTTATAATTGCTATTTTGCTACATTTTTGATATAATTATATTGGTGATTTTTTTGGAAAGAATAACAGATAAAAATATAGATAATATACTAAATATAATATTTAATACCAATAATTCTTTTGAATATGAATATATATCTAAAAATGTAAATGATACAAAATGGCTTGCAAACTTTTTTGCAAAGTACTTAAAAAAAGGAGATATTATAACACTAAATGGTGAATTAGGCTCTGGAAAAACTGTATTTTTAAATGGTATAGCAAGTTATTTTAATATAGAAAAAGATGTATGTAGTCCAACATTTACAATAGTAAATGAATATAACATAAATAAAGACTACCCTATATATCATTTCGATGTTTATAGAATTAAAGATAGTGAAGAATTTTTAGATGACATTGGAACTGAATATTTTGAAGACGGAATATGCTTGATTGAATGGGGAGATGAAATAATACAAGATATTTTACCAAAAGCCACAATTCATATAGACATTCAAAAAGATAATAGTGATATAAATACAAGATATTTTAAAATTTGGAGGAAGAAATAATGAATATTTTAGGAATAGATACTACAACAAAAATCGCAAGTTGTAGCGTATTAAATAACGAAAAATATTATATAAAATCTATAGATAACGAAATTACACACTCAGAGAAATTACTCCCAATAATAGATGAAACTCTAATAGAGTCAGGAACAGACTTAGATGGTATAAATATACTTGCTTGCATAAATGGTCCTGGGTCTTTTACAGGGCTTCGTATAGGGCTTGCAACTATTAAAGCTTTTGCTCAAGTTAAGGATTTACCTATCTTCTCTATCTCATCTATAGATTTAATCACGTATACTGCATATAAAAAACTGGAAGAAAATAATAAAGCATATATACTTTCTTTGATTGATGCAAGAAATAATAGAGTATATTATGGCATAAATAAATTAAGTTTTAAGGATAATAAAGTGCTAATAGAAAAAATAAAGGATGTAGATAATGATACATTAGATAATGTTGTATCTATTATAAAAGACAATTATAAAGATCTAATTATAGCCGGAAATTGCATAGATAAATTTAAGGATACTTTATCTCCTATTTCTAGTAAATTATTAAATATATATCCAACAACTAATGATTTAATAAATTGTTATTTAAATTTAGTTGATACTTCAAAATACATGTACAATGCTTATAGTCTTGATGCATTATATGCTAGAAAATCTCAAGCAGAAAGAATGTCTGATCATGAATAATATTAAAATATATAAAATGACAAAAGATGATATACAAGATGTTCTAAATTTAGAAAAAAGCCATAATATAAAAATACTTTCAAAAACTTTATTAGAAAATGAAATTGAAAATACAAACACATATTATATAGTTGCTAAAATAAATAATAAAACAGTAGGATATGCTGGTATATCTTATGTATTAGATAGTGCAGATTTAATATCTATTGTTGTAGATAAAGAAAAAATAAACATGAGTGTTGCAACATTTATGCTAAACGACATTATCTCTTTTTGTAGAAAAAATAATATAATTGAAATTATACTAGAGGTAAGAAGCTCTAACATTCCTGCACAAAAACTATATGAAAAATTTGGATTTAAACAAATATCTACACGAAAAAAGTATTATGATAATTTAGAAGATGCATATATAATGAAGCTAAATATAAAATGAGCTTAACTCTATGTTAAGCTCGTTTTTTTATAACTCAATATTTGTTTGGTCTACTTTTTTATTATATTCATCTATAAATGTTTGACTATTAGATTTTAATGTATCATTTTCGATAAACCAAACATCTTTATTATCTTTCATATAAGTTAAAACATCTATTAATGAACTTAGATATCCATCAAATTTAGCATCTGTTTCTTTTATTTTATTTACTCCATCAGCTAGTTTTATTTGTTCTAATATATCTTTATATTCTTGAACATATTTTCCTTTTAGTCCATTATTTGCAGCTTTTTCTTCTATCTTTGCTTCATCAATTAAATCATTTAATGTTGCAATAAGATTTTGATCTTCTGTCTTAATTGTATTTAAAGTTTCAAGTGTAGTATTAAATTCTGGTCCGTCATTTTTATAATTTTCTATATTAAGAGCCTTAATATTTGCAACCTCATCATAATTTTCTCTTAAGGTATTAATTGAGTCATAATATGATTTAAAATTTTCTTTTACTAGTTTTTCAACTATTCCATACTGCCCAGATGTCTTTATCTCCATATTAATATTTGTTTCAGATAAACTATTAATTTCTTCTGTTAACTTATTTTTAGCACTAATATCCCTATATACTAAAAATAATACCACTCCTATTACTATTATAGCAACTACTACTAAAATAGCTATTATTGTCTTTTGCTTTTTCATACATCACCTGTAAAGTACTTGTCTACTTTACTCTCCTTTCTTTTTTCAAACAATGCATATACCACATTTTTATATACATTTAAATTATACAACTAAATAAAATTAAAGTAAATACTTTTATTATTTTTTACCTTTTTCGATGAATTTAAACAAAGAAAAAATTTTTCTGTAATTTAAGTTGAATATTTTTTACATATACTATACAATGTAATTAAGGTTTACAAAAGAAAAATTGGAGGTAATGACATATATGAAGAAAATTAAGGAACTTAAGTCTGCTAGTTTAAATAATACTTTTAATGTAGATAGTTTACAATTTACAACAACAGATGAAGTTGAACCATTTAATGGAATTATTGGTCAAGAAAGAGCTCTTGAAGCTATAAAATCTGCTATGCAAATACCACAAAAAGGTTTTAATTTATATATAGCAGGTACACTTGGAATTGGAAAAACTGCATATGCACTATCAGTAGTAAATTCTTTAAGCGAAAAATTACCAGTGCCTCAAGATTATTGCTATATTAATAATTTTGAAAATCCAAATGAACCTATAGCTGTATGCCTTGCTCCTGGTGAAGGTATGGAATTTAAGCAAGATATGAATAGATTTATTAATTCAATAATTACACGTATTAATAAAGAACTAACTGGTGATATGTACGAAAAAGAAAAAAAGACTATTGTAGATAGATATAAAAGAGCTAAAGAAAACTTAATGCGTGAGTTTGATAAATCCACTTTTGAGAAAGGATTTAAAGTGCGTAACACTGAAAATGGTATTTACTTTTCACCTGTTCACAATGGCGTTGTACTTGATGAAAAATCTTTTAAAGTATTAGATGAAAAAACAAAAAAATACTTTGAAGAAAAAAGTCCAGAAATTCAAGAACAAACTCTACAAGTTTTAAAAGAATTAGATGCACTAGATAAAAAATGTGAACAAGTTTTAAAAGAATGGGAAAATAATTTAGCTACTTTTGCTGTAACACAATGTATGAGTGATTTAAAAATAAAATACAAGAAAAACTTAAAAATACAGAATTTCTTGTACTCTATTCAAAGTGATGTTGTAAAAAATGTAGAATTCTTTAAAAAAGATAATGCTGAAAAAGATTTAAAAATGATGAGTAATCCATATCTTATGCAACAAATGATTAAAGCAAAAAATCAAAAACCTTGGGAAAAATATCGTGTAAATTTAGTAATAAATAATGATAGACTTCAACATGCACCTGTAGTTTTATGTAAAAATCCAAACTATTTTGATTTATTTGGAAAACTTGAATTCGAAAGTACTCCACAAGGTACAAGAACTAATTATAATATGCTAAAACCAGGTCTTGTCCATAAAGCAAATGGTGGCTTTTTAATAATTAATATAAGAGATCTATTACTTAGTGCTCCTACTTGGGAAGCTTTTAAAAGAGTATTAAGAAACCAAGAATTATCTATTGATAGCTCACGTGATATTCATCAACCAATTACTGTTGTATCTTTAAAACCAGAGCCTATACCAATAAACATGCAAGTTATATTAATAGGATCTGAACTTCATTATCAACAACTTTGTGCAATGGATGCAGACTTTAAAAAACTATTTAAAGTAAAAGCAGATTTTGATGATACATACGATAGAAATAAAGAAAATGTAAAAAAACTAGTTCAATTTATAGCTTATGTTTGTAAAAAACATTCTCTTCTACCTCTTGATAAAACAGGTGTAAAAGAAATAATTGAATATAGCTCAAAATGTGCAGGTAATCAAAACAAATTAACTGCTATAATGCAAGATATATCAGATTTAATTATAGAATCAAACTTTGTTGCAACAAGCTCAAGAAAAAAAATTATAACAGATTATGAAGTACAAAAAGCTCTTGAAGCTAAAACAAAAAGATTTTCTAAATATAATGATGCATTAAATAAAATGATTAAGCAAGGAGATATAATAATTTCAACTAGTGGTAAAAAAGTAGGTCAAATCAATGGTCTTACTATAGCTGTATCAGGAGATTGCTCTTTTGGTCAACCAGTAAGAATTACTGCCAATACATTTATAGGAAAAAGTGGTGTTTTAAATATTGAAAGAGAAGTTTCTATGAGTGGAAAATCTCATTCAAAAGGAGTATTTATTCTTTCTGCATATATCGGTGAAAAATATGCTCAAGACATTCCGCTTTCTCTTACTGCAAGTATATGTTTTGAACAATTATACAATCCTATAGATGGTGATAGCGCTTCATCTACTGAACTTTATGCTATATTATCTTCCCTTGCAGATGTACCTATAAATCAAAGTCTTGCAGTAACAGGATCAGTTAACCAAAAAGGTGAAATACAGCCAATTGGTGGTGTTACAGATAAAATTGAAGGATTCTTTAAAGTATGTAAAGAAAAAGGACTAAATGAAGAAAATGGTGTTTTAATACCATATCAAAATATAAAAAATCTAACTTTAAGTGATGAAATAGTTGAAGCTGTTAAATCAGGAAAATTCCATATTTATCCTGTAAATTCGATTGATGAAGGAATAGAAATATTAACTGGAATACCAGCCGGAAAACAAAAAGAAGATGGAACTTATGAAGAAGGAACTATTAATTATTTAGTATATAAAAAGTTAGAAAAATATGCACAAAATAGTGCTAAATATAACAATTAGAGTACCAAGTTAAAAAGTTACTTATATATTAATACCTTAGCTAAAAAGTTAAGGTATTTTTTATTATATACAATCCTTTAAAGTAAAATTTTAAAAATCAGAACCCTACCGACAAAGATTTTATTCTAAATACTCATTAATTGATAGTGTACTTGAATTAAGTTAAAAATAGACACTATACTTTAAGTATAGTATCTATTTAAAAATTATCATAGAAAGTTTATTTTAGTTTACACAAACTATTCTACACACTCTTTACTTGACAAAGTCCATTAATTCTTCAACTTCATTTCTTGACATATGTGTTATTTTCAGTATGACTTCAAATGATATATTATTTTTTAACATTTCTTTTATCATCTCCTTTTTTGTTTCGGCTCTTCCCTCTATTTTACCTTTTTTCTCTCCTTCTTTTATTCCAATCTCTATCCCATCATTTTTTCCATCTATATATCCACTATCTCTTATTGCCATTTCATCTCTTATTGTTCTTTCTCTTATTTCTGCTAATCTTCTTTCTTCTTCACTTTGGTTTATTTCGTCTAGTTTTTCTTTTGCTTTTTTTATATATTTGTTTTTCATTTCTTCTCCCTCCATTTCTTCTGGATTTTTTATGAATTTACACCAGTTTAATAATTCTTTGTTTTCTGTTTCTTTTATATCTTTTATCTTTTCTAATTCTATTATAACTATGTATAACTTATCTGTAAAGTTTAGTCTTGTGTAGTTTTCTTCCATTATTTTCCATCTTGTATAAAACTTATCTATTTGCGTTAAATTACTTAGTTTAAAATCTGCTATTAATATACATATTGCTTTTTGTCCTCTTTCATATCCATATCCTTTTCTTATTGTTTTATTATACATTTTTGACCAGTAAAATAATATTCTTTCTGCTATATGTTCACTTTTTACTACTTGCATCTCTATATCAATATTATTTATTTTATCTGCTACTACTTTTACATCTAGTATTCCTATCTTTTTATCTATTAAATCTTTTTCAAGTATTGGTGTTGTATCTAAATTTATATCTTCAAATTCTAGTCCTGTTGCTGATTTTATAAATTCTCTTGTTATATCTTCAGAGTCAATACTTCCAAATATTTTTTTGAATACATAATCATTTGTTGGCTTTAATTTTTTCATATAACACCTCCTTTAGTTAAAGCAAGGTTATTATACTCTTTTAATTTTTGAATAGCAAACTTTTTTAGTATGTTTTTTATAGCAAATTTTAGTATAAAAAAAGATGCCTTATGGCATCTCCTATATATTATTAATTAAACTTTCTAGTATAGTTTTAGCTATGACTTTAGTTTTATTATCTATATCTTTTAAAGGGTTATATTCTACTAAATCTAATGATTTTAATTTATCTTTATATTTTATTATTTCATCTACTGCCTCATACGCCTCTTCTAAATTAATCCCATTTTTTGCTGGAACTGATACTCCTGGACATATAACAGGATCAATTACATCTAAATCATAGCTTATATGCATTCCATTTGTATTATTACAAGCAATTTTTATTGCATCTTCCATAACACCCTTCATTCCTCTTTTATGTATTTCTTCTGTTGTAAATACAGTAACTCCAGCATCTTTTAAATTTTCTTGTTCCAATGGATCAATATCCCTTCCACCCACTATCACAGTATTTTTAGAATTATAAAAAGAACCATTATGAAAATCTGCTAAATACATTTTTTCATATCCATCAATTACTGCAAGTGGCAATCCATGAATATTTCCAGTTATAGTTGTTTTAAATGTATTATAATCTCCATGTGCATCTATCCATATTATTCCTAAATTTTGATTTTTCTTTATTGATGCGAGTGCAGATGCAATGACTAAACTATGATCGCCACCTATTGTAAGTGGGAATTTCTTTTCATCTATACTTTTTAATACTCTATTGTATAATTCTATATTAAATTCATTCAATTTTTTTAGATTTTTCTTTTTATTATCTTTCTCTTTTTCTTTTCCATCTTCATCAGCATGTATTATATGTATATTATCTACCTTTTTATTTATCAGATCTTCTGTTAATATTTCAGGTCCAAGTGCTGCACCATCAACTGATACACCCAAGTCTGTACATGCATCTATTATGTCTATACTTCTCATCTTACTCCTCTTTTCCTTCATGTCTTTTATCATATTCACCTAAGAATTTTTCTGTAAATTCTACATCTGACATACATGGTAAATATTCATTTCCATATTTTTGTCTTGTTTCTCTTCCTTTTCCTGTAAATAATATTATTGTTGGATTTTCTTCTTTTTCTGCTTTTAAAATTGCATCTTCTAAAGCTTCTCCTCTATCTTCTATTAAAGCATAATTATTAGTATATTCTTTAACGTATTTTGCAATCTCAGTAGATATATCTATTACTGGCTCTGCTCCAGGATCTTCTGCTACTAAATATACAAAATCTGAATATTTACCAGCTATAAGCCCCAAATCTTTTCTTCTAAGCAAAGCTTTCTTACCTGGACACCCAAATATTGCTACTATTCTTCTTCCCTTATATTCTTCTTTTACAGAGCTAAACAGCTTTTCAAAGCTCAATTTATTGTGTGCATAATCTACTAATACAATTATTTTCATATCTTTTGTATGGAAAAATTCCATTCTACCACTTGATCTTGCAACTTTTAATCCATGTCGTATAATATCTACAGGTATATCCATTAAATATGTTGTCGCAATAGCTGCAAGTGCATTTTCTATATTAAAAAGTCCCGGCATAGTTAATATAAAATCTTCATCATAAGTCGGAGTATGTACTTTAAATAATGTGTTAAATCCATCTTTTCTAATATCATAAGCATAAAAATCTGTATTTTTATTTTTCATAGAAAAAGTAAATACTCTTGCACTATCTCTTTTAGCTACAGATAGTGTATTATCCGCATAATCTGCATCCATATTTACAATTGCATTTTTTGTATTTGCAAACATCTTTAATTTTGAATTATAATAATCTTCAAAATTAGGATGCTCTATTGGACTTATATGATCTTCACTTATATTCATAAATATCCCAACATCAAAAAATACATCTGCAACTCTTTCAAGTTTTAAAGCTTGAGATGATACTTCCATAACTAAATTTTCCATGCCACAATTATATGCATTAAATAAATGCTTTTGAATATCATAAGATTCTGGTGTAGTAATGTGAGATTCAAAATTTTCTACACCATCATATGTATCTATTGATGAAATAACTGCTGTATCTTTTTTATTCATTATTTTTGAATATTCATCAAGTATTGATTTTATATAATATGTAGTTGTAGATTTTCCCTTTGTTCCACCTACTCCAATTACATTAACTTTCTCACAAGGATAATTAAAATACATTGCTGAAAGGCAAGATAAAGCTTTTCTTATATCATTTACTATTACACATGGTGTATCTACATTATATTTTTTTTCTGCTACATATATAAACACACCATTATCTATTGCTTCTTTTAGATATTCATCTTTAAAATTCATTCCTTTACAAATAAATAAAGTATCTTCTTCAATTTCTTTTGAATTATATGACACTAAATTTACTTCTTTTTCTAAAATATCGTCACAATTTATAATTTCATTTATTAAATTTTCTTCTCTTAATAACTCTATATACTCTTTAACTTTATATTTTTCCATAATAATAAAATCTCCTTTTTACATAGAAAATTATATAATATATATATTTCAAAATCAAGATGGAATAGATATACACAAATCCACAATTTACTACATTAATTATACAAAAATTCACACTAAAAAATACCTGAGAAAAATTTCAGGTATTTTTCATTATATTTTATCTACTATCTCATTTTGATTTTTATATATGCTATTTGGTGGTATTACTCCTCTTACCGAAGAAAGTGGATAAATATTAGTACCTCTTCCAACAACACTACCAGGATTTAATATGCTTCCACATCCAACTTCTACATTATCTGCAAGCATTGCTCCCACTTTTTTTAGTCCAGTCTCAATTTTTTCACCTATATTTTTTATTATAACTAATTTTTTATCTGATTTTACATTAGAAGTAATAGAGCCTGCTCCCATATGAGCCTTATATCCCAAAATTGAATCCCCTACATAATTATAATGTGGAACTTGTACTTTATTAAATAGTATAACATTTTTAAGCTCTGTAGAATTTCCTACAACTGCTCCCTCTCCAATAATTGCCTTACCTCTAATAAAAGCACAATGTCTTACTTCTGCATCCTTTCCTATTATTGCTGGTCCTTTTATATATGCTGTCGGAGCAACCTTTGCACTTTTTGCAATCCATATATTATCTTCTCTTTTTTCATATTCATCTTCACTTAAAGTATTTCCAAGCTCTATTATAAAATTTTCAATTTTAGGTAATACTTCCCATGGATATGTCGCTCCTTTAAAAATGTCTTTTGCTATTGTTTGATTTAAGTCATATAAATTTTCAATTTTACACTCTTCCATTTTATTTTCCTCCTTATTTATTTGCCTCTCTTATCATATCTAGTACATAAATTTTTTCTAATGCACCTGTACTTCTATCTACTACTTTTCCATTTTTTACAACAAGTAATGTTGGAAGTGAAATAATTCCATATTTTTGTGCAAGCTCTACCTCTTCATCCACATTTACTTTTACAACTTTAACATAATCATAATCATCTGCTACATCTTCAAGTATTGGTGAAAATACTTTACATGGCTCACACCAATCAGCATAAAAATCTACAAGTACTATTTTATCACTTTGAAGCACTTCACTATCAAAATTAGTGCTTGTAACTTTTGGTATACTTACAACTTCTTGTTCATTTACTGAATTATTTATATAAATATTTAAAAAAACTAATCCTAGTACAAAAACAATTATTATTATAAGAATAGATATTTTCTGTTTCATTTAACTCTCCTTTAAAAAAATATAGTATAAATACCAATTACTATTAAAATAACTCCTGATACTTTTTTTATAATATTATAATTTTTCTTTATAACATTAAATACCTGCTTTAACTTTTCAATCAAAGCTACAGACACAACAAAAGGAATTCCAAGTCCTATAGAATATACTAGCATAAGTAATATCCCCTTTAACATATCTTGATGTTTTGCTACTAAGAGTAATGCTGAACTTAAAAAAGTTCCAATACAAGGTGTCCAACTAATTGAAAAAATCGCACCAAATAAAATTGCTTTTAAAAAGTTTAAATTTTTCTTATCTGCATCTATAACTTTAGTTTTATTTAAAAATTTTATATTTATAGCTTCCATGTAGTTTAGTCCTAAAAATATTATTATTATTCCAAATATTATTTTTATATATCTTATATTTTCACTAATTATCATTCCTAGACTACTAGCAAATATAGATAGAATTAAAAATACTAATGTAAATCCAAGTACAAATCCTAAAGCATTTATTATTTTTTTTGAACTTTTTTTCTCTTCTTCTCCAATAAAATATGATATATATATTGGAAGCATCGGAAGTAAACATGGGGATATAAAGCTTGCTATTCCCTCTAAAAATGTAAATAAGTATTCCATAAATTCTCCTTTTCTGATATTTTGATTATAAACTAAATTACTTTATATTTCAAGTAATATTAGCTTAATCTATCTTTTTCTATTTCTTTATATAAATTATAACCTCCCATTATATTTTTTACTTTAAATCCATTTTGCATAAGTATTCTACAAGCAATATAGCTTCTTACTCCTGTCTTACAATATACTAAAATTTCTTTACTTTTATCTAATTTACTAATATTTTCTCTTAATTCATCTAAAGGAATATTTATTGCCTTACTAAAATGTCCACTTTCATACTCTCCCTTTGTTCTAGCATCTAAAACATAAGGAGTATCTGTATTTTCAACATCTTCCCAAAATATATTTTTAACAAGACCGTTTATCTCATTTTCTATTACATTTCCAACAATATTTACTACACTTTTAGCAGATGAAAAAGGTGGTGCATAACATAGTTCTAAGTCTTCTAAATCATAAATGTTAAGCTTACTTCTTATAGCGGTAGCTAAAATATCTGACACCTTATCTACTCCCTCTTTTCCTATCACTTGTGCACCTAAAAGTATTTTTTCTTTTTCACAATATATAACTTTTACCATCATTTCACTTGCTCCAGGATAATATGTAGCATGACAAAAAGGTGTTATAATAATCTTTTTATACTTTATATCTAGCATCTTACATTTTTCCTCACTTATCCCTGTAGTTGCTAATGTATAATCAAAAAACTTTAATATACTACTTCCCATAGTACCTTTATATTTTGACTCTAATCCAAATATATTATTTGCAACTATTCTTGCTTGCCTATTTGCAGGCCCCGCAAGTGGAATATAGTCTGGCATATTTGTTACATAATTTTTTATTTCTACTGCATCACCTAAAGCATAAATATCTTTGTCATTTGTTCTCATATATTCATCCACTATAATACTTCCTCTTGAGTTTAAAGCAATATCAGCATCTTTAGCAATAGCAGTTTCTGGTTTTACACCAATAGATAAAATAATATAATCCGCTTTAATTTCTCCTTTGTCTAGCAAAATATTAAATATACTTTCTTCTTTTATCTCTTTTACACCATTATTTAAAATTAAATTAATATTATTTTCCCTAAGTCTATTTTGAATAATAGATGCAATATCTTTATCTATAGAAGCTATAACATGTGGTGCTTTTTCAACAATAGTTACATTTACACTACCATAATGTTTTATATTTTCAGCTACTTCAACTCCTATATATCCACCACCAATTATTACAATATTTTTTGGATTATTTTTTTGTATATAATCTTTTATTTTTACACTATCATTTACATTTCTTAATGTTGCTATTTTCTCACTTTTTATCACTTTAAATGGATTTATTGGCTCAGCTCCAGGAGATAGCACAAGCTTATCATAAGTTTCTATATATTCTTCTCCACTATTTACTTTTCTTATTAAAACTTGCTTTTTTTCTCTATCTATTTTTACTACCTCATTATTTACTCTTACGTCTATATTAAACCTATCTTTAAAAGATTTTGGAGTTTGAAGCAACAAATTCTTTTTCTCTTTTATTACATCTCCAATATAATATGGAAGTCCACAATTTGCAAAAGATACGAATTCTCCTCTTTCAAATATTATAATTTGAGCCTTCTCATCAAGTCTTCTTAACCTTGTTGCAGTCGTAGCACCACCTGCTACTCCTCCTACTATTAATACTTTCATATACACACTCCTTTACTTTTAAAATTAATTTAATTTTACCATAGCAAATTTAAAAACACAACTTTATGTATAAAAGATAATTTTAACTCATATACTCAAATGAAACTTGTACAAAGGAGTGATTTTATGTGGCATACACTTTCAGCTGATGAAATAAGAAAAAAAATTAATACAGATATGTATAAAGGACTAACAGACAAAGAAGTAATAAAGCTAAGAAAAAAATATGGATATAACAAACTCGATGAAAAAAAGAAAGAAAGTATATTTATTAAGTTTATTTCTCAATTTAAAGATTTTATGATTATTATTTTACTTATTGCGGCTTTAGTATCTGCTATTGTTTCATATTTTGAAGGAACTAAAGAATATACAGACTCAATAATAATTGTGGTTATTGTTGTAATTAATGCACTAATTGGTGTTATACAAGAAAGTAAAGCTGAAAAATCTCTTGAAGCACTAAAAAAACTCTCTTCACCAACTTCTAAGGTGTTAAGAAATGGAAAAAATATAACTATAGATAGTACTTTGCTTGTTCCAGGAGATATAATAGAGCTTGAAGCTGGTAATTTTGTTCCAGCAGACTGTAGACTTATTTCTTCATATAATTTAAAAATAGAGGAATCAGCACTAACAGGTGAAACTGTTCCAGTAACAAAAGATGCAAAAGTAATACTGCCATCAAATGTTGCTCTTGGCGATATGATTAACATGGCTTTTTCAACAACTATTGTCACAAATGGTCATGCTCAAGCAATTGTTACAGAAACTGGAATGAATACAAAAGTAGGAAAAATTGCTAAAATGATAATAACAGATGAAGCACCTCAAACACCACTTCAAAAGAAACTTGCAGGTATTGGAAAAAGTTTAGGCATTATATGTCTTATAATATGCCTTACAATATTTATTATTGGTCTATTTAAAGGAATATCAATAAGTGAAATGTTTATGACATCAGTTGGTCTTGCTGTTGCTGCAATACCTGAAGGACTACCTGCAGTAGTTACAATTATGCTTTCAATTGGAGTTACTAAAATGTCTAAGAATAATGCAATAATTAGGAAACTTCCTGCAGTAGAAACTTTAGGAAGCAGTTCAATTATATGTTCAGATAAAACAGGTACACTTACCCAAAATAAAATGAAAGTCACAAAAATTTGTAACTATAAAGAAGATATTACAAACGATATACATTCTCAAAATTTCAACTTTATATTAGAACTTGGAAGTATGTGTAACGATTGTAAGATAAATGGCAAAACAGTAATTGGTGAGCCTACAGAATCAGCAATAGTTAATGCAGGTCTAAAATATGGAAAAAATAAAAATACTTTATATGAGCAAATGAGACGTGTAAATGAAATACCATTTGATTCTGAAAGAAAAATGATGACAACTATTCATAAAATAGGTAGTAAATATAGGATTATAACTAAAGGAGCACCTGATGTTATAATTCAAAAATGTAATTATATATATAATAACGGCTCTACAAATTACATGAACACTAGTACTCAAAATAATATACTAAATACAAATGAAAAAATGGCAAATGAAGCTTTACGTGTTATTGCAATAGCATATAAAGATGTATCATCTCTTCCAAATAATATAAACTCGGAAAATATAGAAAAAGACTTGGTATTCGTAGGACTCATAGGAATGATTGATCCACCACGTGCTGGAGTTAAAGAAGCAATATTTACAGCAAAAAAAGCAGGTATTAAAACTGTTATGATAACAGGAGATCATATTCTAACTGCCAAAGCTATAGCAAAAGATTTAGGAATATATTCAGATGGAGATATTGCAATAACTGGAAATGAGTTAGATAAACTTTCTGATAGAGAATTTCAAAAAAATATAATGAAATATTCTGTATTTGCAAGAGTATCTCCTGAACATAAAGTAAAAATAGTAAAAGCTTTTCAAAAGACAGGAAATGTAGTAGCAATGACAGGAGACGGAGTAAATGATGCACCAGCACTAAAAAATGCAGACATCGGTGTATCAATGGGTCTTAATGGCACAGATGTTGCAAAAAATGCATCAGACATGGTACTTACAGATGACAATTTTGTAACTATAGTAAAAGCTGTAAAAGAAGGAAGACATATATATGATAATATAAAAAAAGCTGTGCATTTTCTAATATCTACAAACGTTGGAGAAATTGTTACTATATTTTTAGGATTAATTTTAGGACTTGAAACTCCACTACTTGCTATACATCTGTTATGGATAAATTTAGTTACAGATTCTTTTCCAGCAATAGGTCTTGGACTTGAGCCAGAAGACAAATATATAATGAATAGAAAGCCAAAAAATCCCAAAAAAGGATTATTTGCTGATGGATTATGGTTTAAAATCTTTTTTGAAGGTTGCATGATAGGAATACTAACATTATTAGCTTTCTATATTGGCTCAACTCAATATGGCATAAATGTTGGAAGAACAATGGCATTTTTAACACTTGGACTTACAGAGCTTATACATAGCTTAAATATTAGAAGTGATGAATCACTATTTGAAATAGGATTATTTAAAAATAAATACTTAATATTTGCATTTTTACTAGGAGCTATATTACAAATAGGTGTATCAATAATACCTCAAGTAGCAACTATTTTTGATGTAATGCCACTCTCACCTATTCAATGGATTTACACTATAGTTATTTCTATTTGTCCTCTATTTATTATGGAAGCTAAAAAGAAACTCCACGAAGTAAGACATGGGAAAGTAATTTATTCATTTAATACTAAAAAAATATAATAAAAAGCTTCAGGTATCCCCTGAAGTTTTTTATTAAATTTCACCTAATTGCTTAGTAAAATTTGACATAGCTTCAGATATTTTTATCTGTTGAGGACAAACAGCTTCACAACTTCTACAACCAATACATGTACTAGGTCTTTTATCTTCTGGAAGTGCAGATATTGCCATTGGAGCAATAAAACCACCTTTGGTAAATGTATGCTCATTATATAAAGATAATAATTTTGGTATATCTAATCCTTTAGGACAATGAGCTGTACAATAACGACAAGCTGTACATGGTAAAATCTTTTTATCTAACATTTCATCTGCAATTTTTAATATTTCTTTCATTTCTTCGTCATTTAATGGCTTGTCCTCTTTAAAAGTATTAATATTTTCTTTTAATTGCTCCATTGTGGACATACCAGAAAGAATCATTGTAACATTTGGAATAGATTGTAAAAATCTAAAAGCCCATGCGGGAATATTTTCACCTGTTCTTAATTTTTTTAATCTTTTTTCTTGATCATCTGCAAGTTTTGCAAGTCTTCCACCTCTTAAAGGCTCCATTACCCAAATAGGAATATTATATTTATTTAATAGTTCTATTTTAGCTTTTGCATCTTGAAACTTATAATCTAGATAATTTAGTTGAATTTGACCAAATTCCATATATTTACCATATGCTTTTAAAAACTTATCCATTACATCTAAACTTCCATGACATGAAAATCCTAAATGTTTAATTCTTCTGTTTTCTTTTTGCTTTAAAAGATATTCTAAAATCCCATATTTTTTATCTAAATATAAATCTACATTTATTTCATAAACATTATGAAATAAATAAAAATCAAAATAATCTACTTTACATTTTTGCAATTGTTTTTCAAATATCTGCTCTACCTTATCCATATTAGATATATCATATCCTGGAAACTTTGTTGCTAAATAGAATTCATCTCTTGGATACTTACTTAAAATATTTCCCATTACTATTTCAGATTCACCATCATGATATCCCCATGCTGTATCAAAATAGTTTATACCATTATCTATAGCATATTTAACCATTTTAGAAGTTTCCTCTTCGTCAATTGATTGCTTTCCATCTATTTCTTTTACTGGTAAACGCATTGCTCCAAGACCTAAATTTGACAACTTTAAATCTCTAAAATCTTTATATATCATTTTTCTCCCTCTTTATTTTATTCTGTTTCACCATAATACACTTTTAAAACGTTTGGTATATTTAAATCTTTAAGACCTGCACCCCATCCAATTTTTTCTACTTTCATAGTAGGTAAAGTTGAAAAATCTGAACTAAGTTCAGTTATTATAGCAGCACCTGTAGGAGTTACAAGTTCAGTATTCACATCAATTTGTCTTATTTTTGCATTAGAATCTGCAAAAATCTCACTTGTCGCAGGAACAGGCACAGACATAGTGCCATGAGCACATTCTATAAATCCATATCCATCATTAACCACACTTGATATGATTTTATCTGGATTTATTTTATTAATTAAGATTGCTGTGCCAACTATATCAACAATAGAGTCAGTTGCACCGACCTCATGAAAATGTATTTCAGATAAAGGTTTATTATGTACCTTACTTTCTGCCTTTGCAACTCTCATAAAAATTTTTTTAGCTAAATTTTTAGTATTTTCATCTAATTGACTATTATCTATAATACTATATATATCATCTAAATTTCTATGACCATGAGTGTGTTCATGATGGTGCACGTGACTATGTTGATGTTTTAAAATAACATCAACATAAGTCCCTGTAATACCATTTTTTATCTTTTTAGAAATATTTATCTCATATTCATCAATATTTAATTTTTTTAGTTCACTTATTAAATAATCACTATCTCCAACAATTTCTAATAGTGCACCAAGTGTCATATTTCCACTTATTCCACTACTGCAATCAAAATATAATGTCTTCATTTTATCCTCTTTCTGTATTATTAATCTACATTTATTAATTCATACTCTCTTGTACCAAAGCCTAGATCTGAAGCAGCTTCTACTGTATGAACTCCATGTAAAGACTCAATTCTTTTTATTAATTTATCTTTACCAGGATCATTAGAATTATATACTAAATCTAGACATGCTTGATCAATCGCAATAGGATCAGTACTTACAAGTATACCAATATCTTTCATACAAGGTGCAGAAGCATTACCATCACAATCACAATCTACTGAAATTTTTTTCATAACATTAACAAATACAATATTTCCTTTAAAATAATTTACAACACTTTCTGCAGCATCTGCCATTGCTTCTAAGAAACGATCTTGTTCAGGTAGATTATTAAATAATTCATACTGATTATTTGTTACTCCAGCCGTATGAATTAAAGTTTTTCCTTCTGATGAAGCACAACCTATTGAAAGTTGCTTTAAAGCTCCACCATATCCACCCATGGCATGTCCTTTAAAATGTGATAATACAAGCATTGAATCGTATTTTTCTAAGTCTTTACCAACGTAATTTTTATTTAAAATTTTTCCATTTGGTACATCTAATACCATATCTGGTCCTTCTTCATCTAATAAATCAAATTTAAAATATTTATCCCATTCATGTTCTTTAATTAACTCCCTATGTTTTTGAGTAGTATTTCTAGCTCCCTCATAAGCAGTATTACACTCAACTACAGTACCATCTACATAATCAACTAATGGTTTTACAAATTCTGGTCTTAAATAATTTTGATTACCTTTCTCACCTGAATGTAATTTTACTGCTACATTTCCTTTTAACTCTTTTCCTAATACCTTATACATTTTAACTAAATTTTCAGGTGTTATTTCTTTTGTAAAATATACTTTTGCTTTTTCCATATAAATCATCCTTTCTTATATACTATATTTATATCATATAAAGTATACTTTAGGTCAATACTTTATATATTTATTATTTGTTTTTTATTATTATATTACAATATCTTATCTATTACAAATACTTATTTTCTATATACTACTATAGAAAATAAGCATAATAAAAATCTACGGGTATAACCCGTAGTTTTTCTTTGCGCCCTATAAGGGACTATTGCGAGCAACCTCTCAAGAGGTATCTTAGTCCGACAACCGCAATCCTACTCGCTACCCTTTAAAAGGGTCTATATATTCTTTTATTGTTATTTGGTCTGATATCATGTCTTCTTGTATCTGGTTTCTTATGTATTCTTCTATTTTTCTCTTATTTTTTCCTACTGTACTTACATAATATCCTTTTGCCCAGAAGACACGATTTCCATATCTATATTTTAAATTTGCATGTCTTTCAAATATCATTAAACTGCTTTTTCCTTTTAAATATCCCATAAAACTTGATACACTTAATTTTGGTGGTATACTTACTAACAAATGTATATGATCTTTACATGCTTCTGCTTCTATTATTGTTACTTCTTTTCTTTCACATAATGTTCTTATTATCATTCCTATTTCTTGCTTTAATTCTCCATATATCTCTTGTCTTCTATATTTTGGTGCAAATACTATATGATACTTGCATTCCCACGTTGTATGTGCTAAACTTTCTGTGTATGAATTTTTCATACGTACCACTCTCCTTTTTTATAATGTTTGGTTGTCGGACCAATTACATTATACTACAAGGAGAGTTCTTTTTTCTGTTACTTTGTTCAAAACTATAAGTTTTTTTGAACCACAGGCATAGCCTGTGGTTTTCCCTAAAACCAATAAAAGATTACCATATTTTTATGATAATCTTTTTACTACTTTATATTTTTTTACTTACCTTTTCTGCTTTATATATTACAAAAGCTACCACAACACCAATTGATGCTGTAATAAGTTGTGTTATACCCATTGCATTTTGAAGTGTTGAAACTAATTTTTCTGGAAATAAATTAAATAAATTTAAAACATTAAAAAATAAAAAAATTACTGCAACCTTTAATAACACACCAGCTATTCCTGCTAGAAAATAATTCAATTTTTTATCTAATAATAGTAATTTGTATAAATATACTAATATAAAATTTCCTATCCATATAGCAGGTATCATATACACCATATATGTTGATGCACTACCAAATACATAACCACTTAAAATTGTAGAAATGCTTGGCATTGTAACAACTCCTAAAATTTTTACCCAACCATTTAAATTAATAGCTGTTACAACCAAAGCCGTATTTACAATTGAACCTATTATTATTTGTGAATTTTTAGCTATTACACTTTGTGCTCCAAATACATTTGATATTATCTCTCCTAAAAATGTTGGAACTAAAAGTGCAATAAGAAAAATTAAAATAGTTTGAACTATGTCAGTTACTTTTGAAAATCCTGCGATTTTTTTATTTATAATTTCTTCCATATTTTTACCTCTCTTTCCTTTAAGAAATAGAGCCAATATGAATATCTTTAAACATTAGAATACATAACCTTACTTGTTATTCCAGATAATTTCCCAATTTTACCAGATAATGTATTTATCTCATCTTGTGGAGCATCAATTATAATAGTAATAATATTTATTGCTTTTTTAGGATATGGCATACCCATTCTTCCTATAATTCTATTAGAATACTCATGTAATATTGAATTTAACTTATCTACATTGTCTTTTCTTTCTAATATTATTCCTATTATAGCTACTCTTGTTTCCATTTTTTCCTCCTTTACTTCTACCTTAAACAAATTTTCGGTATTAGAATAAACAAATAATTTACTTTGCTATAAAGCTATTCTTACTAGCTCAGTCAAATTTATTATATCATATTAAAAAATTTTTTCAATGAAAAAAACTGGCTTTACCAGTTTTTATTCATTTACAGTAATATCTATATTTCCCATTCCACCTTTAATATCTATATTACTTTTTCCATTACCATACGTTTGATTATTTGAATATTCCTCTCCATTAATCTTAATATTTCCAATACCTTTTTCTATTCTTATCTTACTATTATTACTATCAAAATTAACAAGATTAATTTGACCATTTCCTATTCCACTTTCTATCTTTCCAACTCCAGTTATGCTTGAATTTAATATATAATTTCCCATACCAGATTCAAAATCTAAATTATTGATGTTAGATTCTACTATTTCAAATTCTCCAATACCAAGTTCTATATCACATTTGTTTAATGATTCTAAATATTCTATTACAGTATTTCCAACTCCTGATGTAATATCTACATTATTTGCAGATATATAGTCCACATTACAATTTCCAACTCCAAAATCGATTTCAACCTCGTTAAATGTTGTATTTTCTGGAATATATATATTTATTGTAGACTCAGTTTCACTATTTAAGCTAAAATTTATACCTCTATTTTTATCTTCTTTTATTATTAATTTATCTCCTTGTATATTACAAGAAAATCTATCAGTTACATTTTGAGCTTCCACTCTTAATACATCTGACTGTATTATATTAACATTTGAAAAACTTGCTTCTAGTTCAAGCCTTTTTACTTTGTTTATATCAAAGACTTCATCATAATTAATATTTATAGTATCTTGTGTATTAAATAAATTAGAAATATAGGTAATTCCAGAAATTGCACCAACAAAAGATATTATTGCAACTAATATATTAAATATTATAAATACAGCAAGTGCAATAGCAAGTCCTTTTATTATTTTTTGTGTTGTATTCATCGTATAGTAACACCCCCAAACATTGCAAAACTTTCTATGTATACAGTATGTTTTTCGTCACTTTTATTATCTTTAATTTTATTAGATGTTCCACCAAAAATATTTGTCGATTTAACTCTAACATTTACATTTTGTGGTACTATTATTTCAACACCTGCAAATATTGCACTTATCTTTATTATTTTATCTTCATTAATATTACACTCAGAAATATCAAACTTAATATTTCCAAATGTTGAATCTAAATTTGCATTTTTAAATTCGTCACCAACAAGTTTTACCTTATTTTCAGAAAAACTTGCTACATATATTTCCATTCCATCAGTATCAATATTTTTTATTTTTTTATTTATTTTTTCGCTTGTTATATTTTTAAAAATAAAACTAATACCAACAATTACCAAAATAGCAGGTAATAAAAGTTTTCTTATTAACTCAAATGATAATATTCCCCTTGTACAAAGTAATAATACTACTCCTAGCAATAACCATACATAATTTGAAAACTCTCTTACATTCTTTATAATTCCAATAATACTTGGAACTATTATAAATAGAGTCCACCATCCCTTGAAAAATATGTTTATATGTACTATTCCAAGTGAATTTATTCCCCATATTATTCCAATTACAATTAATACAATTCCCCATAATATATTTGATTTATTTTTCATATAACTCTCCTTTTTTAATTTATACTAATATAATAACATTTTTATTTTATATTAACAATAAAAAAATAAATATTATTTATAATTATGACAAAATAAAGGATATATAATCTCTCTATTATATATCCTTTTTTATTAAATATTTTCTTTTATTATATTTTTACTTTCAAAATATGTTGCAAGAAAATATATTCCATATATAAATCCTATAATTAAAACAGTTGCTATAATTGATGGTAAAAGATCTGCTGCATCAGCAATACCAGACATTGTAGATAAAGCAAATTGTATACCAAATATTGAATGTATTATAGCTATAACAATTGGAAAAGCAAAGAATATTCCTATTTGTAAAAACAATGATCGATTAATCATTTTATCATCTGCACCTATTTTTCTTAAAATAGAATATCTAAGCTTATTATCTGAACTTTCTGTAAGTTGCTTTAATGCTAAAATTGCAGAACTTGATATTAAAAATATTATGCCTAAATAAATTGCCAAAAACACAATTATTGTTGCAATTCCCACACTTCCATCATAAATAGATATTCTTGTAGCACCTTCAAGGTCAATTCCGTTTTTATCTAAGTTTTGTATCAAAATTGAATCATCACTTGCAAATAAATTTTCTATTTCTTGTTTTTGTTCGTCAGTAGTTGCATTATAGTTTGCAATAAGTATTTGTTGCTCTTGCATATCTTTAGTTAAAGGACAACTATCAGGAACAAGTATTATTCCTGTATTTGTATGTGATGTAGACATCATAATATATCCACTTTTACATTCTTTATATTTTGGTGTATATTCTTTTCCACATAAATTTATTACACCATTTATTTGAAGCTCTTTGTTTCGTATATTTATCATATTATCAAAATCACAAAGCATTACATATTCATCATCATTTAAACTAAACTCTTCTAATCCATATAATCTTGCAACTCTATTATATTCTGACTCTTTAACAATTAATTCTGGCGTACCATACGCAAGACCCGGAAACTGAGCTTTTACCTCATCAAAAACATCTTTTAAATATGTCTCCCAAGTTAGATTTGGACTTGTATAAGTAGAAATCTCAACAACATCTTTAAGTAAATTCATGTCTAATCCCGCATTTTCTAATGTATATTGCACAGATTCTTGCGAGTCTTCTATTTGTTCTTTCGTATATACTATTTCTTCTCCATATCTATTTACATACCTTTCTGGAAGACTAGCTGTTTTATATAGATTAATATCTACTGGTGTCATTTCAACTAATTCTCTTGTCATTGTATTTTTTATTGATAAAGCAGTTGAAAGTATTGTTATTGTTATAAATAACATCAAACATATTACAGTCATACTTACAACTGTTGTATTAATTTTATTATTAATTTGCCTTAAAACAAACATATTAGCATCTTTTAAATATGTCTTTTTTCTTATCTGAACTAATTTTATCATAAGACCAGATAAAGACCAAAATAACAAAAGTGTTGCTACAGTTCCCATAACAAGTATAGGCCAAATTTTTGAAAAACTTGTTAATGTATATGCCTTTGCACTTACTATATAATACGCATATCCAAGTACACAACAAGACAATAGAAATATAATGGTACAAATAATTGGATTTTTTATAATTACTTTTTCATTTTTCTTAGCTGCATTTAAAAGGTCAATTAATTTATATCTTGACACTGATATAGTATTAAATATCATAACTGCAAAATACATTAGTGCAAAATATATACATGTTTTTACAAAAGCATCTTTTGAAAAAATAAACTGAAATTCTGTCATATCTACCTCAAATAATTTTGATACCAAAATAGACATAAGTTGTGAGCCAAATATTCCTATTACAAGTCCTATCCCTAAAGATATAATTCCGATTAAAATTGTTTCAAATAACAAAATTTTAGATATCTGTCTCTTTCCCATACCAAGTGTCATATAAATTCCAAATTCTTTTTTTCTTCTTTTAATTAAAAAATTATTTGCATATATTATTAAAAAAGCAAGTATTATAGCTACAAAACCTGATACAAATCCTATAAGTTGAGTCATAAGCTCTATGATCATTTTTTGAGACTGATTTACTTGCATCATAGCTTCTTGACTTTCAATAGAATTAAACATATAAAATATTGTAACTCCAAGTATCAGAGTCATAAAATAAATTGCATAATCTTTAAAGCTTTTTCTAATATTTTTTAAAGATAATTTAAATAACATCATTTAGTTCACCTCCAAGAAGAGTTTGAACATCAATTATCTTCTCAAAGAACTCTTTTCTTGAATCATCTCCTTTTATAATCTCATTAAATAACTTCCCGTCTTTTATAAATAAAATTCTATTTGCATAACTTGCTGTAAAAGCATCATGTGTAACAACAAGAATTGTTGCATTTAACTCTTTATTAAGATTTTCCAATATTTCAAGTAATTGCCTTGCAGATTTTGAATCTAGTGCTCCTGTTGGCTCATCTGCTAAAACTAAACTCGGACTAGTTATAACTGCTCTTGCCGCTGCACATCTTTGTTTTTGTCCACCAGATATTTGATATGGATATTTATCTAATACTTCTGATATTTCAAGTTTTTTGGCAATTTCTCTTACCTTTTTATCTATGACATCTGGCTTTTCTCTTTGAATAGTAAGAGCTAAAGCAATATTTTCATATACAGTTAAAGTATCAAGTAAGTTAAAGTCTTGGAATATGAATCCCAACTCTTCCCTTCTAAACTTATTTAATGACGAACCTTTAAGTCTTGTAACATCTTTTCCATCTACATTTATTCTTCCTGATGTTACTTTATCTATTGTAGAAATACAATTTAAAAGAGTAGTCTTACCACTTCCGCTAGCTCCCATTATGCCTATGAATTCACCTTTTTTAACATTAAAGCTAATATTATCTATAGCTTTTGTCAAATTAGATTTATTTCCATAGTATTTTTCTATATTTTTTACTTCTAATACATTTTCCATATTTTTACTCCTTTCTTTAAATATATTCTACAACTATCTATTCTGACTTGCCATTGATTATCCTTACGCCATTCTTACATTTTCGTAAGCTATTCTAAAAGCTTAAATGCGTACCTTTAGGAAACTTTAATATAGCACAGGTAGTCTCATTAATTTTTGATGTAATTTCTATACCCATTCCTAACTTATCGCAAAGTTTTTTACAAAGATAAAGACCAATTCCAGTGGATTTTTTAGATATAATTCTTCCATTTTTTCCAGTAAAACCTTTATCAAAAACTCTAGGTAAATCTGAAGAATCTATTCCTATCCCGTTATCAATTATATAAAGCTCTATTCTTTGATTAAATTCTTTGCTATAAATTTCTATTTGTTTATTTATATCCTTACTATACTTAATACAATTTTGAATAATTTGATTTAGTATAAAAATAATCCATTTACTGTCTGTATAAACTATATTATCTAAATCATGAACATTTATATTTATATCACTTTGTATTAAAATATTTTTATTTCTTTTAATAGATTCATTTACAATATCCTTTAATGTAGATTTTTTAATACTATAATCTTTTTCTACATTACTGCTTCTGGCATAAAATAGTGCTTGTTCTATAAAATTTTCTATTTTATCTATTTCCTCTTCAATACTTTTTGTTACTTCATTTCTATTATTTTCTATTATAAGCTTAACTACAGAAATAGGTATTTTAATTTCATGAATCCACATTTCTATATATTCTTTATATTCTTTTTGGGAAAATTTGTATTTATTAACATTTTCAATCATAGATCTTCCAAGATCTCTTACATATTCTTCTAATTTTTCTGCTTCTATAAAATTAGTATTATCTATTACTTCTGATAGTAAATATTTTTCATCTAACTCATTTAATTTAGCATCTACATTATCATAAAAACTCTTTTTCTTCTTATATTCTAAGAAAATCATAATTATAGTTATTATAATAGGAACAAATATAATATACATTATTATAACTTTATTAACATTATATGGCATCAAAAAAATTGCTATTGTAATTTGTAAAAAAATTATACTTAATAAATATGAAACTTTTTCTTTAAGAAAATTTAAAAAATTCATTTTAATATATACCCCTGTCCTCTTTTTGTTTCAATTAAGCTTTTAAGATTTATCTCTTCCATTTTATCTCTTAACCTCTTTATATTAACAGACAAAGTATTTTCATCTACAAAACTTTCACTATCCCACAAATAGCTCATTATTTTATCTCTTGAAACTATTCTTCCTCTATTTAATACCAAAAAATGTAATATTTTTAATTCATTTTTAGTAAGTTCTATCTGTATATCATCTTTTTCTATTTTACTTTGAGAAATATTAAGTATAAATTCTTTACAATCAATTTTATCTTGTACGTAGCTCAAGTCTTTTGTTCTTCTTAAAAGACTAGCAATTTTAGCAAGTAATATATGTATATTAAAAGGTTTTGTAACATATTGATCTGCACCATAATTTAAAGAAATAATTTCATCAATTTCACTTTCTCTGCTTGTTATAATTATAACTGGTACATTTGATACCTTTCTTAATTCTTTACAAATATATTCACCATCTAAATTTGGTAAATTAATATCTAAAAGTATCAAGTCTGTTTTTGTTTTCAATATATCATTTATTGTATCTTCAAATTTTTCCAGTATTTCAATTTCATATCCATTTTTCTTTAGAAATATTCCTAATTCTTCTCTTAATTTTTTATCATCTTCAACTATTAAAATCCTACTCATATTTTTTCCTCCGAATATATTATACCATATAATATTACATACTTTTCTTACATTTTTGTAAGAAGAATATATAAATAAATTTCTTCATAAAAAAAGTTTGGAGCACTCCAAACTTTTTATCTTTTACTTTGTATATCTTGTAGTTCAAATCTATATTTTTGACCATTTTTATTTACCTCATCAAAAAACATATTATATGGTCTAATCCATAACTTTCCGTCTCCATAAAGTGATCTATAAATTACCATTTTCTCTCCATTTTCTGAATTATATCCAACGTCTTCTATTAAATACATATCCCCTTTATAGTGTCTATATATTCTATTTATCTTTATTTCTTCCATTTCCACCTCCTATTTTAGTATTTCTCCAAGTGGTCTTCCTTCATTTATTCTTTTTATTGTCTCACCAAAAAGCGGTGCAATAGACAATACCTTAATTTTTTCTATTTGTTTTTCTTTAGGAAGTGGTACAGTATTTGTGATAACTAATTCTTTTATTGGAGATTTTCTTATTCTTTCTGTAGCGTTAGAAGATAATATTCCATGAGTACATCCAGCATAAATTTCTTTTGCCCCATGTTCTTCTAGTATTCTTGCAGTCTCTATAATAGAACCTGCTGTATCAATCTCATCATCAAATATAATACATTGTTTGCCATTTACTTCACCTATTACTGTTGAAGCAATTGCATTATCGTCATTACCATTTCTTCTTTTATCTATAAGTGCTATAGGACAATTAAAGAACTCAGAATATTTGTATGCTTTTTTTGAGCTTCCAGCATCTGTTGCGACAACAACCATGTCTTTTAATTTTTTCTTTAAAAAGTATTCTTGTAATAAATTTTGTGCAGATATTCTATCACAATTAATATCAAAATAAGCTTGAATTGCAGGATTATGTAAGTCACAAGTTATAACTCTTGTAGTTCCCGCTGCCTCTAAAAGCTTTGCCATAAGCTTTGCTGTTACTGGTACTCTTGGTTGATCTTTTTTATCTGATCTTGAATATAAGTAGTATGGAAGTACTACATTTATTCTTCCAGCAGATGCACGCTTTAAAGCTTCTATAGCAATTAAAAGCTCCATTACTCTCTCGTTTACAGGTGGTTTTGTTGTCTGAACTATATACACATCCTTATCTCTTACCGTCTCTAAAATTTGTACAAATGTGTTATCATTTTTAAATTTTAATACTTTCATTCGCCCCTTTTTAAGTCCTAAATATTCACATACTTCGTCTGTAAAATTTTCAGCACTAGGACATGCAAAAATCTTAATATCTCTCATTTTTCTCCTCCTTAAACATAAAAAAACTATATAAATATGAAAAGACTATCATATCATATAGTTTTATAACCGATTAATATATTTTAATTTTCTTTTACAGTAAATAATATTTTTCATTGTAAAAACTCCTCATTGACACTACTATAATATACTATAAACAGTTTTTTGTCAATTAATGATAAAAAATAAAGAAGAAAATTTAAAAATTTCCTTCTTAAAATTAAGTATTAATAATATCCTACATTATTAATATTATTTTCTAGCTAAAGTCCTGCGTACATTTCTACATATTTTATAAGGTAATTGTTCTTCTTCAAATATTTTATTTATATAGTCATTTATTACCTCGTCACTTATTACCTTTAGCTTTTGTCTATCAGATTTAGGAGTTACATCTTTTATGTAATTTCTAGTTTGCTTTAATTTATCTTTAAGTTTTTCTGTAGCCTCTATTTGTATAATATCCTCTTGATATTTGCCCCATCCTTTAAGTATCGAATCACTTAACGTTACAGCTCTTTCTAACTTTTGAGGATTTCTACTTTTTTTAAATATTTCTGGATCTGTTTGTGCCATGCTTTTTAAGTATATAACTTTATCATATGAATGTACTATATTATCTATATCCATTCCATATTCATCTAAAATTTTAAAAAACAATTCGTTGCCACTATAAGCTAAATTATCTAGTATACCTCTATCACAAACTATGATCTTTTCTTGTTTATTTTTAGAAGCTAATTTTTCAGCATGCAATTCCTTTTGATATTGAATAAGTATAATTAACCTTTCAAAATTTTCTACTGAAATATTTCTTCCTATTTGTAATCCAGTATTATGAAGTGCTAAAGCTGTCTCCCATACTAATACATATTCAGGCTTGTTTTGTTGCATCAAAGACTTAATAACACAAGTCTTACCAGCACAAGGCCCGTCCCGTTAAAACCAATTTTGACTTTAACATAAAATCATCTCCTTTATTTAAATTGTCATATAATTTTATCATTTTTATGTAAAATAGTCAACACTTTTATACATAAAAATATTCCCTTCTTAAAAAGGGAATATTTCTAAATGAAAAAGTTTTAATTTAATAGCACTGCATGTGGTGGTCAGAGAGGGAATCGAACCCCCGACACGGGGATTTTCAGTCCCCTGCTCTACCGACTGAGCTATCTGACCTCAAAAAGATAAAAAAAAAGTGGCGACCTGAATGGGGCTCGAACCCACGACCTCTAGCGTGACAGGCTAGCGTTCTAACCAACTGAACTACCAGGCCATAATAAGTGGTGGGCACTACAGGGCTCGAACCTGTGACCCCCTGCTTGTAAGGCAGATGCTCTCCCAACTGAGCTAAGCGCCCATTTATCTGTTGACAAGTATTATTATAACGTATATTATAACATTTGTCAACAGTTTTTTATATCTTTACTATAATATTTTTTTAGCATTAATTATTATTTCATCTATACGCAATCTATATGTTCCATAGTTAATTAATACTTCCTCTGCTAAACTTTCATCCATTTTCTTAAATAGAAAATCTCCTTGTATTTTATCTGCACCATCTATAATAGCTTTTACAAGTTTCATATCATCATTTATTTTTCCTACTATAACTTTATATCCTAAATCTTTACATAATACAATTAAATCAAGAAATACCTTATCATTTATTATCTCGCTAGACAATATACTAGAACTTATTTTTACCTCATCTATTGGTAATTCTTTAAATAACTCTAATGATTCTTGTTTAATATCAAAATTATTTATAATTATATCTACATTCATTTGCTTTAATCTTTCAAACATTACCTTATATAATTCAAGCTTAGATGTCTCTATGCTTCCTGTCATTTCAATTTGCAAGCTATTTTGTGGTAAATCATAAGAAGATATGATGTCACAAATTGTATCTACAAATTCCTTTTTTAAAGCTGTCTTATTTGAAATATTTACAGCAATTTGAACATTTTCATATCCTTTATCTTTAAATTCTAATATTTTTTCGCATACAGTTTTTAAAACATACTCATCTAATTTGATTGTAAGTCCCATAGCTTCAGCTTGTGTAATAAAATATGCTGCATCTAAATTACCAAGTACTGGATGATTCCAACTAAGTAAAGCCTCAAATCCAATTTTTGATGTATCTTCAGCATTAATTCTAGGTTGTAAATTTATGCCAAATTCATTATTATCATAAGCCTTTTTTAGATCTTTTTCCATCTTTACATTATTGTCTAGTTTAGCTTTTAGACTGTCATTATGGAAATAATAATCATTTCCACCATGTTCTTTTATATAATACATAGCGTTATCTGCATAGTTTATTAAATCTTTTCTAGAATACCTTTCATCTATTGCTAAAACTACACCTAAGCTATATTCTATAGAAATAGTATTATTTTCTATTACTGCAGGCTTATTCATTATATTTTTTAAATTTTCCAATATTAATATAACTTCCTCTTTAGTATTAATTTTTTCAATTATAATAGCAAATTCATCTCCACCAAGTCTATACGCTTTAGCATTTTGTGGCAATGCTTCATCAAATTTTAAAGACATAGCTTTTAAAAGCTCATCTCCTATATCATGACCTAGTGTATCATTTACCTGTTTAAATCCATCTAAATCCATAAATCCTACAGCTAAGTTTTTATCTTGATCTATTAATTTATCTAAATCTGCATAAAATAAATATCTATTTCCTTTTCCTGTAAGCTCATCTGTATATGCTTGTTTTCTAACTTTTTTAGAACTTTTATCTCTTATTAAAAGTTTATATACGAGTATTGCAGCTATAGCTATTATAGCTGCTTTTAATACCTCGATTAATATATCTTTATATTGTATAAAAAAATCCATTTTTATCACACCTTTATTATCCTAAAACTATGTTTACAATCTTAGATTTTATAACAATAACTTTCTTTATTTCTTTTCCTGCAATATAATTTTTTAATGCAGGTGCTTCTAAAGCAATCTTTTCTATTTCCTTTTCATCACTTTGTGCTGGTATATTTATTCTATATCTTACAGTACCATTAATTTGTACTGGTATTTCTATCTCATCTGATACTATTTTACTTTCATCATATGTAGGCCATTTACTTTCAAAAATGTATCCACCTAAATTTAATTTTTCCCATAACTCTTCTGTAACATGAGGTGCTACTGGATTTAAAATTTGTAATAAAGGTTTGATATATTTTTTACTTACTTTATTTTGTTTATATAATACATTTACATAGCTCATCATTGCAGCTATTGCAGTATTATATTTCATATCCTCATAATCTTGTGAAACTTTCTTAATTACAAAATTCACTTCTCTATCTAGTTCTTTAGATGTTATATCCTCATCTGTTGCTAGTGCTTCTAGTCGCATTATTCTATCTAAGAATTTCTTTGCACCTTTTACTCCATTTTCTGACCAAGGTGCTGACATACCATAATCTCCAATAAATAATATATATGTTCTTAAAGTATCTGCGCCATATTGTTTTACTATATCATCTGGATTAACTACATTTCCTTTAGATTTTGACATTTTGTCTCCATCAGGTCCCAATATTAATCCTTGTGTTGTTCTTTTATTATATGGCTCTTTAGTTGGTACAACACCTATATCATATAAAAATCTATGCCAAAATCTTGAATAAATTAAGTGTCTAGTTACATGCTCCATACCACCATTATAACAGTCTACACTCTTCCAATAATTTAGAGCTTCTTTAGATGCTAAAGCATCATTATTTTTAGGATCCATATATCTTAAGAAATACCAAGATGATCCAGCCCATTGTGGCATTGTATCAGTTTCTCTTTTTGCAGGTCCACCACATTTTGGACATGTTGTATTTACCCAAGAATCAACTTTTGCAAGAGGTGACTCTCCATCTTCTCCAGGAACGAAATCTTCTACATCAGGTAATGTTAATGGTAAATCCTTTTCATCTAATGGTACAAGTCCACATTTTTCACATTTTACAATAGGTACTGGTTCTCCCCAATATCTTTGTCTTGCAAAAGCCCAATCTTTCATATGATAATTTTTCTTACTGTGTCCTATTTTATTATCTTCTAAGTATTTTATAATTTTTGCTTTTGCATCTTCTACACTCATTCCATTAATAAAATCTGAATTAATTATTACTCCATCTTCTATATCTGTGTATGCACCATCTTCCAATGATACTTCTTCACCTTTTGAATTTGCAACCACTTGTATCATATCTATATTGAATTTCTTTGCAAAATCATAGTCTCTTGTATCATGTGCAGGTACTGCCATTATAGCACCAGTACCATATCCCATCATTACATAATCTGTAACCCATAATGGTACAACTTTACCACTTACTGGATTTAGAACTTCAAGACCATCTACTTTTACTCCTGTTTTATTTTTAGATAGCTCAACTCTTTCAAATTCAGACTTTTTAGTTGCTTCTGCTTTATACTTTAATATTTCATCATAATTTTTAATTTCATCTTTATATTTTTCAAGTAATGGATGTTCTGGTGCGATTGCCATGTATGTAACTCCAAATATAGTATCTGGTCTTGTTGTATATACAGTTAATATATCTTCTTTATTATTAAGTTTAAAGTTAATTTCTGCTCCATATGATCTGCCTATCCAATTTTCTTGTTCATGTCTTACTCTTGGTGGAAAATTTACCTCGTCTAATCCCTCAAGTAATTTATCTGCATAATCTGTTATCTTTAACATCCAAACTTCTTTTTCCATTTGAACTATTTGACTATCACATCTATCGC
Source organism: uncultured Clostridia bacterium (assembly GCA_944387375.1). Lineage (GTDB taxonomy): Bacteria > Bacillota > Clostridia > TANB77 > CAG-465 > CAG-465. The sequence continues at coordinate 65,314 of CALXEQ010000001.1, read as the reverse complement.
AAACTCCACCTTGTGATTCTTCATTTGCAAGTATTACTCTACAATTAGGACAATAATTTACATATGTTTTATCTTTATATGCAAGACCATGTTCGAATAATTTTAAAAATATCCATTGTGTCCATTTATAATAATTAGGATCTGTTGTATCTATTACTCTGTCCCAATCAAATGAAAATCCTACAGATTTTAGTTGCTTTGTAAATGTAGCAATATTATTGTCTGTAACTACTCTTGGATGAATACCTGTTTTTATAGCATAATTTTCTGTAGGTAAACCAAACGCATCAAATCCTATTGGAAATAACACATTTTTTCCTTCCATTCTCTTTTTTCTACTTAAAACTTCCATTCCCATAAATGCTCTGACATGCCCTACATGTAATCCTGCACCTGAAGGATATGGAAATTCAATTAAAGCATAAAATTTTTCTTTGTCGCTATCATTTGTAGCATGAAAACAATTTTTCTCTTCCCATACTTTTTGCCATTTTTTATCTATTTCTTTATTATACATAATACTTCTCCTTTATTTATACTTTTCATATTGTCTTTGTAAAAAATTATCTGTCATACCAGAAATATAATCTATTATTTTTTGTGAATCAGTTGTATTCTTCTTATATTCGTCACTCATACTATGTAAAAATACTTTATATATATCATTATCATAATCATTTAACTCTAATGCTCTACTATATATACCATAAAGTGTCTCTATTGTACTTGTATATCTTTGACTGTCTTCAGGTGTTATAGCATCCTCATAAATATTGTCGTAATTAAATTTTTTAAGTTCAACTACAGCATCATATACTTCTTTTGACATTGATATATATGGCTTATTATAACTATTTCTTATAACATCAATTATAATACTATTCATAATCTGTGTATTTTCTGTACCTAAATATTTCTTCACATTTTCTGGTAATAATTCTTTATTAAACACTCCGAGTCGATTAGCATCATCAATATCTTTTCCTATATATCCAATAATATCTGATATTCTAACAACACACCCTTCAAGAGTCATAGGTACCAGTTGTTTTATATTTTTTTCATCCTTTAAACATTCTTCGTATTCCTTTTTTAAAGTGCTAAAGTTTTTATTTCTATTTGGTGTATATTTTTCTTGTATAAACTCACCATTATGACACATTATTCCATCTAAAACCTGTAGAGTAAGATTAGTACTTTCTCCTTTTTTCTCAAGTAAAGTAAATACTCTTACACTATTTAAATTATGTGCAAAACACTTTCCGTCATTATAATTTTTAGAAAGTTTATTTAAAACTCTTTCTCCAAAATGCCCATATGGTGTATGTCCTACATCATGTCCTAAAGCAATAGCTTCGCATAAATCTTCATTTAACCTTAAAGCTCTAGCTATAGTCCTTGCCGCTTTTGATACATATTGAACGTGAGTCATTCGTGTAGATATATTATCATTTATAGGATCAACAAAAACTTGTGTTTTAGACATATATCTTGTATAACAAGATGAATGTATAATTTTATCTACATCACGCGCATATTCAAGTCTAATATCTTCATCTTGTGGATACTCTCTTATAGCCTCTTTAGATTTACACGCGTATTTCCCTAAGATTTTTTCAGTATCTAGCATAACTTTTTTTATCTTTTTTATACCTATCACAAATTCTCACCTCCATTTTATAAAAACATATTAATAGCGCCTTCAACACATGTAACAGTTAATGGAAAATCTGGTCCTTCATCTCCATCTACGTCTGGTCTATCACAGTTTCCTTTCATTTTTTCTATCTTTATATTTTTAGTCTTTTTATATATTATATTTTTATCTTCTAATTTATGTCCTGCCATAACTTTGGCAACTAATCCTCCAAGCTCATGGAGATTACAGTTTTTTATTATTACCAAATCAAGCAGACCATCTTGTATGCTAGAGTCCGATGTAAAGTATGTCATACCTCCAACACTACTTCCATTAAATATTAAAAATAAGTTTATATTTTCTATAAATATTTCATCATCTGTTTCTATCTTTACGCTAAATGGCCTAAACTTAAATAATTCTTTTGCACCAGTTATAAAATAGGAAAGCTTACCAACAGCTTCTTTTAGATTTTTATCTGCTTTTTGCGAAGAATTAGTAAAAAGTCCTGCAGAACATACATTAATAAAATACTTATCATTAGCTTTTCCAACATCAACAGGTTTTACATTATTTTTTAATATTTTTTCTATACAATCTGAAAAATTATTAGGCATATTAATATGTTTTGCAAAATCATTGGATGTACCTGCAGGTATTATTCCAAGTGGAACTTTTATTTCATAGTTCATCATAATATTTACTACTCTATTTATAGTACCATCTCCACCAGCTACTATAATGCCATATAAATTTTCATTATTTGCATCTTTTAAAAATTCTTCTAAATTTGTGTTTTGATTTGTTCTATATATAGATACCTCTATATCATTTTCTACAAATTTTTCTATTATCGTATCCAAAAAATATGTAAACTTACTCTGTCCTGCTCCAGAGTTATATATTAACTTTACTTTTTTCATAATCTCCATCCTTTAAAAGGCATATTACAAGCATATTATATTACAAAAAGCCTAGAAATTCAAGAAATTTGCAAAAATAAAAAGAGATAACCATAAATTTGGCTATCTCCACAATACTTATTATTACTTAATATAATCTAACATAATAGATGCATCTATTGAATTTATTACACCATTATTATCTAAGTCATATACTTCAAGTTCTTGTTGTGTAAGATCATTGTTTCCATTATATATTTCTAATACTCTGTCAACATCATCTTGTGTATATATTTTATCTAATGTAGACACGTTATCTTTTATTATATTATCATTTTTATTAGGAGCATACGTAACAGCTAAAACTTGTGATATAATAGCCATACACATAAATACAGCTCCAAATATCATATTAAACCTTTTTTTCATATGCATTACCCCCTCTTATTCTATCTTCATTATATATCAAAAGAAAAAAAGTATCAATTAAAACTAAAATTTATATAAATATTTTTTACTTTATTTCAAACATATTACATTATTTTTACAAAAATTAAATGTTATAATTATTATCTATTTTTACGTCAGTCGGTATTTGAGCATAATTATCTATTACAAATTCCTTTACTCTTCTTTTTGTTACCAAAGACATAAAACTAGTATCATAATTATATAAATAAACACCCATTTCCTTATCTATTTTATAAAAAACTGTATTATCTATATTTTGCAATATTTCAATAGATGCAGATATAATTCTTTTATTTTCTCCACTTTTTAAATCATAACACCATAATGCATCCTCATCATCAGTATTTATATAATATAATTTATTATCCTTGATAAACATATACTTTTTGCCATTTGCCTCTTCTACTTGTCCACTATCTGCAACAGTCTTTATATCTGCAACTTTTGTAACATCATTTCCACTTGAACTTACTCTATATATTTTATTTGAATCACTCTTATTTACAAAATATATAATTCCATTATCAAGTATTGCATATGATACCCATTCATTATTTGTAAGTTTTATTTTTCCTTGTCCTATATAATCAAATTTATATATAGCTTTTTCTGATGTGTCATGAGTTATTCCATATACATTTGTATCATCTGCTAAAATTTGTTGTACTTGGGTAATATCAAAAGCTACTGTCTCTTTTGTAGATAAATTATATGATTTTAATCTTTTTTCATCTGCTGTTATATAAAATATATATCCGTTATTTACTATATATTTTTCCACGTTATCTGCTACAAGCTCTTCTATTTGATAGCTTTCTCTTGCAATCTTACATACTACTCCATTTCTTAATCCATATAAACACTCTTGTGTAACTGAAATTTGTTGTATATCACTTGATGGAAGTATACTTTCTTCATTTTTCCCAGATGAAAGTATTGTACTTACTGAGTATATAGGATCATACGTATATCCTTCTGTTACAAAATAGATACTATATATAGCTTGACTTCCAACTCCTTCACCAACAGTATATTTAAAATTATTATATTTTCTATATATACAAACTTGTACAACTATATAAATTGCAAGAGCTATAAATATAGCTATTAAAATATATGTTATCTTACTTCTTTTTCTTAGAAGTTTAGAGTTTTTTCTTTTTCTTTTTAAATATTCTTTTCTTGAGATCTGTTCCCCTAAATCAAATTGCAATCTCTGCAAAGGCTTCATCTCCCCTCTTATTGCACAGGGAAAAATTATATAACAATATAATCTTTTTGTAAATAAAATACGACTATTTTTTCAAAAAAAGCACATACCAATTTTTGGATATGCACTTTTAAATTATTATCTAGGCATCTCTACATTAGAAATTAATTTTGCATGTACTATAATTCTTCTTTTTGTATCAGAAGTACATGTCTGTAATGTTATAATTGTATCATCTACTCCAACTGTTTGATTAAAATTAATAGCACTTCTTGATGACATAGTATTTAAATATGTGCTATATTGCTCATCATTTGCAAAGTTAGTTGTCAAGTAATACATTTCTGGGTCATATACATAAGCAGAAAATACTTTATATGTAAGCAATCTATAATCACTTCTATATATGTTTATTGTAACATCGTTTCCAAGTGAACCATTATAAATATTAGCTAAATCAGCAAACATTAATCCACTTACTATATTATGCCCATAAATTACCGTATTTTTATCTGTAAAATCTGGAGAATTCTTATAATCTAAAAATGGCCATCCAAACTCATTCCATGTTAAATCCAATGAGTGTCTTAGATATTTGCTGTTATCTTCTGCTTGAACTAAAGCATAACTTATTGATGTGTTAGGAATTCTTATCCAACCAACTATATCAGAATTATATGCAAGTAAAGCTTCAAAGTCCAAACCAAATTCAGCACCTGGATCTTCATCTTCTTTTATATCTGATACCCCTGCAATATCATTTACATCATTCATTATATTATTACTTTCTATATTATTCATAATCCATGTATAAAGCATTTTTCCAGAATATATAAGCCCACAAATACATACAATCAATATTATTGCAGAAATTATATTATCTAACGTACTTTTTTTCTTTTTTGTTTTGCCTTTACGTGACTTTTCATTTAAGTTAGACTCTTCTATCACTTCATTTTTTTGTTCTACTTTTTCTAACTCGTTATTATTCATATATCTCTCCTCTTTTACACATTAAATTATATAATGAACCCCAAAAAAAGTCAATAAATTCTTTTTCTAGATACAATAAACTTTATGTCTTGTTTATTAAGTAAAATATCTGCTCCTTGTTTTATTAAATAATTAGAAAAATAACTATTTTTATTAAAAATATTAGATGGAACTACATATATATCTTTATTATTTTGCAAAAGCATATCAACTAATTTAATCACTTCTTCTTCATACTTTGCTTCAATTATTACTAAATAATCTAAAGCTTTCAAAAATATTTCTTTATAGCTCTTACTTATATAAATATAATAACTTTCTTTAAAGTTATATTCATCAATATTAGATATACTTATATATTTTATTTTTAGGCATTTTTCTTTATATTTAGAAAAAACATTACAATTATTATTATTAAATATTTTTATAAAATAATTTAATACTTTTATACCATATTTTGAAAAATATTCGTTAAAATAAATATATATATTTTTGTTATTAAAATTAATTTTTCTGTTACATATTATACAAAATGGTATATCGTTATTTTTATTTAATAATACTTTGGGATATTCTTCATCTAAAATTGTAATAATATTTTTATTTTCCAATTTTAATTTATTATATATATTTTTTGCTTTATTTTTTATATTATCACTTTCAAGTAAAAAAACTATTTCTTTATCTATATTTACTTCTATATTTTTCTTATAAAACAAATTCTCTAATGTAAAGTATTCTTTAATTAATTTATTGAAAATATCAATATTCATTTTATTATTAATTTCTGAAATTATTTGAATCCATAGAAAATATATTGTATCTATTTGTCACTACCTCCTCATACGACAAAAGAAGCATCAAAATGATACTTCTTTTCATTTATAATTTATCTATTAATATTGTCTTGCTGTATATACCATATGTTTTGCCTTTTTACCACATATAGAACATACATCTTGAAATTTGTCTTCTTCAAATGGAATACATCTAATTGTTGTAGAATTTTCTTCTTTTATTTTATCTTCACATTCTCTATCTCCACACCACATAATTTTTGCAAATCCTTCATTTTCTTTAAATATTTTCTTATATTCTTCAAAATCATGTGCAATAAATGTACGTTTTTCAAAATTTTCTTTTGCTTTTTCATACATATTATTTTGTATGTCTTCCATCAAAAATTCTATTTTTTCTTCTAAATCATCTAAAGAAACTATTTCTTTTTCTAATGTATCTCTTCTAAATACTACACATTGATTGTTAGCTATATCTTTAGGTCCTATTTCTATCCTTACTGGTACTCCTCTTAGTTCCCAGTAATTAAACTTAAATCCTGGAGACACTTCACTTCTTTCATCAAGCTCTACACTATATTTATCAGACAATTTTTCTTGCAAATTTTTAGTTACTTCAAGAACATTTTCTTTTTGTTGAGCAATAGGCACTATTACAACTTGAATTGGTGCTATTTTTGGAGGTAATTTTAATCCTCTATCATCACCATGAACCATTATAATTCCTCCAATTATACGTGTTGTCATTCCCCAAGAAGTTTGGTAACAATATTCCAATTTTCCTTCTTTATTTTGAAATTTTATATCAAAAGCTTTAGCAAAATGATTTCCAAAATAATGTGAAGTTCCAGATTGTAAAGCTTTTCCATCATGCATCATAGCTTCAATTGTATATGTTGCCTGTGCTCCAGCAAACTTCTCTTTTTCAGATTTTTGTCCCATTATAACAGGAATTGCTAAATAATCTTTACAAAAATCTGCATACACTTTATGCATTGTTAGTGTCTCTTCTATAGCTTCTTGTTCAGTTGCATGAATTGTATGACCTTCTTGCCATAAAAATTCTGCTGTTCTTAAAAATGGTCTTGTTGTTTTCTCCCATCTTACAACATTTGCCCACTGATTATATTTTAATGGTAAGTCTCTATATGATCTTACCCATTTTGAGTACATAGTACAAATAATAGTCTCAGATGTTGGTCTTATACATAGTCTTTCTTGAAGTTCATTTTCTCCCCCTTGTGTTACCCAAGCAACCTCAGGAGCAAATCCCTCAACATGTTCTTTTTCTTTATTTAACATTGATTCTGGTATAAGTAATGGAAAATACGCATTTTTATGTCCTAATTCTTTAAATTTTTTATCTAAAACATTTTGTATATTTTCCCATATAGAATAGCCATATGGTCTTATTACCATAAATCCTTTAATAGGTGCATAATCTACTAGTTCTGCTTTAAGAACAATATCTGTATACCACTTAGCAAAATCATCTTCCATTTTAGTTAAATCTTTTACAAATTCTTTATTATCCATTTTATCCAAATCCTTTCCTAAAAAATTATACATTTTCTAGACTTATTTTGCCAATCTTTCCTGACTTTAAATCTTCTAAGAATACATTTGACGCTTTTTGCATATCTACATTTCCACCAGATACTAAACATCCTCTTTTTCTTCCTAGTAACTCTAGTATATCATATGAATCTAAAGAATCAATATCTTCGTCATTAATTTTGTATTTTTCTAAAAACATAGATTTATACTTGTCATTTTTAAGTAGCATCTCTATTCCAAGACATGCAATTGACTCTAAGTCTAATATTTCTTTTTTTATATTTCCTGTTAAAGCAAGTTTTATTCCTGCATTATTATCATCTAATCTCGGCCACAAAAGGCCGGGTGTATCAAGTAAATCTATATTTTTATTAACTCTTATCCACTGGTTCTTTTTAGTAACACCAGGTTTATTAGAGACGTTTGCACTATTTTTATTTGCTATTTTATTTATTATAGTAGATTTTCCAACATTTGGAATTCCTGCAATAAGAACTCTATATATTGGATTATAATTAAAATCTACGCTTTTAATTTTATCTTTATAAACTTCTTTTCCTTTTTGTAATATACACTCTACTATATTTTTTATATCTTGAGGATTAGAAGAATCTACTGCTATACATGCAGTATTATTATTTTTAAAATATTCTATCCATCTTTTAGTTTCTATATCATCTGCCAAATCTTTTTTATTTAGCACAATTATTTTTTGCTTTTCTTTAGATATATCATCTATTATTGGATTCTTGCTTGCAAGTGGAATTCTTGCATCTAAAACTTCAACAACTATATCTATTAGTTTTATAGTAGATTTTATATCATTTTGTGCTTTAACCATGTGCCCTGGGTACCAATTTATATTCATACTAATCCTCCTTTCCTAATATTTTTAATTTTATTATTTTTTATCTTTCTTTATTTTTAATTTTTTCTTTATTTTATTACCAAATCTTTTTAATTTAAAATCAACTGTATTGCTTAAAATTTCATCTGTTTGCCTATATAATTTTTCATAATGATCTTTCCAATATTTTAATTCATTTATCTCATCATACATTTTTGCACTTTTTTCACACTCTTTTTCATATGTATCCTGAAGTGTGGTAACTAATTTTATAGGTAAACTTCTCATATTTTTACTTTTTTTCAAGCTTTCTTTATAGTCTTGTATATCTATTAAAGGCTCCTCTTTAATCTCAGAATTTATAAATTCTTTACACTTTTTCTCTAATTCTTCTCTAAGTTTTAAATATTCAGAAGAATTTGGCTTAGGATTTTCAAAATCTATATCTGTATCTAAAAATTCTTCTCTTTTTACATAATTTAAATATGATAAATATGTACCTATACGATCTTCATTTTCAGCAAAAGAAGTATCATATAATAATAAAACAGGAGTACCAATAGCAAGACAAGGTAATGAGCAATGAAGTTTTGTAATTATTACCAAATGTGCACCTTGATATAGCCTTAAAACATCTTCTACTCTTTTTCTTCTTTCTTGCCAAGACTCATTAGAAAAGCTTCCTCTTTCTACATCTTGTACAAATTTTATAACTTTACGATTAGTTTTTTTCTTAATATATTCAATTTCATGCTCTTTAAGACCAACTACCACAATATAATCTTCCTTTTTTACATCTGGAAGTTTATTTATAGTAAGCGTCATACATCCCGAAAAATAATTAGGTATATTTAATGAATCTAATACTTTTTTAGTATGCATGTCCCTTGTGCCAATAGGTCCATACTTTTTAAAACTATTTAAAATATTATCATTAAGATAATCTGTACCAATCGTAATACCACCTTTATATGGTATTCTCTTTAAAAACATAGAAATATATAGTGGCTCTATATAAGGTGATATGTCAAAATTAAGCATATCATGAACATACCAAGCATTCATAATAACTTTAACTTTTTCCTTTTTATCTGGAACAAACATTTCCAAATTTTCTCTATCTACCAAATAATCTACATGTGGTAAAAATCTCTCCTGAGCATAACTTTGAACGTCATCTCCTATATTGTCTGTATCTTTATAATATAATAATCCATATTTCATAATATCCATCCTTTTATTATCCATAATATATAAAAAATTTATACAATTTTGTCATATATTATTTATTTTACTACATGTTAAGATATTTAGCAATATTTTATAATATATATTTAAACTCCCGGTATTTAAAAAGTACTGGGAGCTTATTATATATACTATTATTGTTCTATTTTTTCTTTAGTCTTAGCAGCTTTACCTACTCTATCTCTTAAGTAATATAATTTAGCACGTCTAACTTTACCAACTCTTTTTACTTCAATTTTAGCAATTCTTGGTGAATGAGTTGGGAATGTTTTTTCAACGCCAACACCATAAGATATTTTTCTTACTGTGAATGTTTCATTTAATCCACTGTTTTGACGTTTTATAACAGTACCAGTAAATACCTGTATTCTTTCTTTATTTCCTTCTTTAATTTTGATGTGTACATCTACTGTATCACCAACTTTAAACGGTACTATTTCTTCTTTTTTATATTCATTTTCTATTGCATTTATTATATCCATTATTATTTTCCCTCCTTTTTTGGAATTATTTTATTATTTATTAAATCTGGTCTATGTTTTTGTGTTATTCTAATAGATTCTTTTTTTCTATAATCTGCAATCATTTTATGATGTCCAGATAAAAGTATATCTGGTACTTTTCTTCCCTTAAATTCATAAGGCTTAGTATATTGTGGATATTCTAATAATCCATTGGTATGAGATTCTTCAGATAAAGATTCTTGACTAATTACACCTGGTATAAGACGAATAACACTGTCCATCAAAACTTGACATGCAAGCTCGCCACCAGTAAGTACATAGTCTCCAATTGAAATTTCTTCTACATTATATTCTTCAATTATTCTTTCATCTATTCCCTCATAATGACCACAAATAATTATATAATTATAATTACTTTTCGAAATATTTTTAGAAATATTGTAATTCAATACTTTTCCTCGCGGAGACATATATATAATTTTTATCTCCTTTTTATATTTTTCTAAAGATAAAACAGCATAATCTATAGCATCTCCTAAAGGTTGTGCAGACATTATCATACCACTTCCCCCACCATAAGGTGGAAAATCTACTCTTTTATGCTTATCCTTAGTAAAATCTCTTATATCTAATACATCAATTGATACAATATCTTTATCTATTGCTCTTTTAATAATACTAGTACTTACAAAAGCATCAAACATTTCTTTAAAAAGTGTTAATACAACAAATTTCACTATTATATTAGTCCTTTCATTATCTCTACATATATTTTCTTATTTTTAATATCCACTTTTTTTATAACTTGCTTTATAGCTGGTAAATATACTTTTTTATTATCTTGTGTTATAACTTCATAAACATCATTTGCTCCAGTATTATATATATATTCTAATTTTCCAAATAAACTATTTGTATTTATATCTATAATATCAAGACCTAATAAATCTTTAACATAATAATTATCATCCTCAAGTTTATCTAGATTTCTTTCGTCTATATATACATACTTTCCTCTAAGCTTTTCTGCTTGTTCAATAGTATCAACACCAGATATTTTGCAAAGAAGCATACCTTTTTGAATTCTACAATTTGTCTTGTAGCATTCTCCATCCATATTTTCATCTAAAAATATATTTTTAAGCTTTTTAGATAAATTTTCTAAATCATCAGTATATGGATATATTTTTACTTCTCCTTTTATACCATGTACATTTACTATCTGTCCTATTAAAACACTTGACATATATTAATTATTCTCCTTTGTTTCTTCAACATCTACAGAGACTTTTTTTGATTCTTTTGCAGCATATGCATAGATAATTTCTCTTATAGAACGAATTATTCTTCCTTCTTTTCCAATTACTCTACCCATATCTTCTTTTGCTACTTTTAACTTTAAAGCTACTTTCCCTTCTGTTTGAACTTCAGAGATTTCGATCTTTTCTGGATAAGCAACAAGATTTTTAACTATGTATTCTAACAAATCTTTATACATTATTCTTGTCCTCCTATATTTCTAATCCTGCTTTTTTAATAAGAGCCATAGCAGTATCTGTTGGTTTAGCTCCTTTTTTAATCCATTCTGCTACTTTTTCTGTATCAATTTTTAATTCAGCAGGTTCAGTCATCGGGTTGTATGTTCCTACTTTCTCAATGAATCTTCCATCTGCTGGATATCTAGAATCAGCAACAACTATTGTATAATATGGAGCTTTTTTGGCACCATCTCTTCTTAATCTAATCTTTACCATCAAGTTTCACCTCCTTATAGTGAATATAAACAATTTTACTTAAATAATTTGTTCATTCCTGGTATTTTAGGATATTTCCCATTACCACTCATCATAGATTTCATCATTTTTTGCATTTGTTCAAACTGAGTTATAAATCTATTGATATCTTGAACTTTATTTCCACTTCCTTTTGCAATTCTTTGACGACGTGAAGCATTCAAAATCTTAGGATTTCTTCTTTCTTCTTTTGTCATCGAAGTAATAATTGCATCTATACGAAGTAATTGTTTTTCATCAATTTCAACATCTCTTATCTCTTTAGGTATTCCTGGAAGCATAGCAAGAATTTGCTTAAAAGATCCCATTTTTCTTATTTTTTTCATTTGAGCTAAATAATCATCTAAAGTAAACTCATTTTTCTTTATTTTTTTCTCTAGCTCTACAGCTTCCTCTTCCTCATAAGCTTCTTCCGCTTTATCTATAATAGAAAGTACATCTCCCATACCTAAAATACGAGATGCTATTCTATCTGGATAGAAAGGCTCTAAATCACTAAGCTTTTCTCCAACTGATGCAAATTTTATTGGCTTTTTAGTAATGCTTTTTACTGAAAGAGCAGCACCACCTCTAGAATCGGAATCCAATTTTGACATTGTAATAGAATCAATCCCTAGTTTATCATTAAAAGTTTGTGCTACATTTACAGCCTCTTGACCAATCATAGCATCAATTACAAGCATTATTTCATGTGGTCTTATTGTTTTTTTCAACTCTACTAGTTCATTCATTAATGCTTCATCTATTTGTAATCTACCAGCTGTATCTATAAGTACTACATTACATAGCTTAGAATTTGCCATTTTTATACCATTTTTTGCAATTGATATTACATCTTTATTGTCTGGCTCACTATAAACATCAACATTTAAACTTTTACCTAAAGTTTCAAGTTGTTTTATAGCAGCAGGTCTATATACATCGCATGCTATCATAAGTGGTTTTTTACCTTGTTTTCTTAGATAATTACTTAATTTTCCACATAATGTTGTTTTACCACTACCTTGCAATCCTACAAGCATTATTACTGTTGGTGGATTTGAAGAAAAATTAATTCCACTATTGGTATCACCTAAAAGTTCTGTTAACTCATCTCTTACTATTTTAACAACCTGTTGTCCTGGTGTTAAAGATTTCATAACATCTTCACCTAATGCTTTAGATTCAATAGATGAAACAAAATCTTTTACAACTTTATAGTTAACATCCGCCTCAAGAAGAGCAAGTTTTACTTCTCTTAGCATTTCTTTTAGTTCTTTTTCTGAAATTCTTGTTTGACCTTTAATTTTCTTCATTACATTTTGCAGTTTATCTGACAAGCTATCAAACATTATATATCATCCTCACTTCTTAAGAGTTTTTTTAACTGTTGTCTTTTTTTATTTAAATCTTCACTATCACATAACTCATATGCCTTTTTCATTCGTTTTGTAAGAGATAATGTTTTAGTTACATTTTCAAAATTTAGCAATGTACTTTCACTTGATTTTATACTATCCCTTACCGCCTGATATGAAATATTCTTATTTTCAGCAATTTCTCTTAAAGATAAATTATATAAATAATATTCTTCAAATATTTCTTGCTGTTTTTGTGTTAATAATTTACCATATATATCATATAGCAAAGTAAATTCTACATTTTTATCCATAGGAATCACCTTAAAAAATGTGTAAAGCTTAAAAACTTTACACATATTATACATTCTCACATCAATTTTGTCAACTATTTATTTAAAAATATTTAATTTTTAGCTTATTTCTTTTAATTCATTTATTTGTTTTTCATATTTTTTTGATAAATCTTCAATTTTTATACTACCTTTTGAAATCTCTTTATTTAACTTTAAGGCTTGAATAACTTGATCTCTATCTTTTTGTTTTTCTTCTTCACTTAATTCATCATATGATACCATAAGGCTAATATCCCATCCAAATTTTTCATCTTTTTTCTTTAATATTTCATTTTCATCAATACCTTGTTGCTCTAATTTATTCATATATGCTGTTATTATTATTTCTTTTCTTGAACACCATTCATCATGTACTTTTTTGCGCATTCTTCCATTTCAGCATTACTTAACTCTTCTTTTTTCCAACAATAGGCACTACTGCAAGTCCTGCTTGAAGATTTTCTTCTTGCCAATCTCTTGGTAATTCTTCATATGTAACATCATTTGTAACTTTCTACCTTGGCTCATACTTACCATCTTCAAGTTTTCTAGGCTTTCTCCATTCGTCATGAAGTCTAGATCCGACTTCTAATCCTTTTATAGTATTTTCATCCATATATTACCTCCTTTTAACTCTTTTTTCTTTTTAAAAACTCTATGGCCTTTCTCATCCTTATTTTGTAATCCTCAATTTCATCTTTCATTTTTTGTATTTCATCATCAAGCTCAATTAATTGCAATTCATATAGCACACTTATAAGAAGAGCTTCATCTCCATTTATATCTGATTCTTTAATTTTTCCTGTCTCAAAATCTGATTTTATTTTTTCTAAATTATTAATAGTTAATATTTTATTTTCCAAGATTATTACTCCTTTCTTCTTCTTTTATCTCTTGCTCTACTTGTTTTAAGTGCTCTTCTATACTTTTAATATCTTTTAATGCTTCTTCTAGCTCAACAATCTTTTTATTTTTTTCATCTACCTTTCCCTTATATTCAGCTAAACTATTCTCTCTTATTGTAACTTTTTTTACCAAATCTAATATGTATTCATAATATTCCTGTTTCTTATTATTTAAGTTTCCAACTTCTACTGCCTTTTGATGAGTATTTAATTTTTCACTAGATAATATTTCTGATAATTTCTTATCCATTATTTTCTTTGATAATTCTTTTGCATATTCCTTAAAACTTTCTACTCTTGCTTCTACATCTTTATATTCATGCTCTTTTTCTAATTTATTGTCTTTTCTTTGAATATTTTCTTCTTTATCATCATTTTCTTTTATATTTATATTAACATTCTCTTTATTACTTTCAACTTTTACATTATCTTCTAAATTAACTTTACTATCTATATTACTAATTTTTTCCTCATTATCATCTTTTAATACTACATCATTTAAATTTTGTTCTTCTTTTTCATTATCTATTAAATCTTCTGCATCTTTTGTTTTTTTATCTTCTATATCTAAGTTATTTTCCTTTATTTCCTCTTTAATAGCACTTTTCTCTACATCTTCTTTATTATCTTCCAAATTATTTTCTTCCTTGATATTGTCATCAAAATTATTTTCAATTTCTGTATTACTACTGCCTTTTTTATGTTCATCTTTTAGCAATGTATCTTTTTTATTTTGCTCTATTTCTTCATTATCTATAATACTTTCATTATCATTTATCTTTTCTCCATTTTTAGGTGTTTCTACTTCCATATTTTCATCTTTTGACATTTCATCTTTATTTTCTATAGAATCAATTTTGTCTTGTAAATTAGATATCTCTTCCTTTATTTTTGAAATTTCTGTATCATTATCTTTTATATCTAAATTACTAACCTTTGCATTAAGATTATTTAATTCTTCCAAAATATCTTTATTTACATTGCCATCTTGACTTATTTCATCTATTTTTTTATTTAGTCTTTCAATATCATCTTTTAAGTTTGTATCATAATACATGTTTTCAACATTAGTCTTTTCTTGATTATTTTCTTTTGAATTTTCATTATCACCATTTTTTTCTTTCTTAGTAGTTTTTGTATCTTCATCTATACTTTCAGGATCTTTTTTCTTACTATTTTTCTCTTTTATTTCATTTGCTTTTTCTTTTAACGCTTCTTTTCTTTTTTCTCTCTTTTCTCTTCTATTATTATCTGCTTGTTTTAACTCTTCTTCATTATATGGCTCAATTATACTTTCACCTTTTTCATTGACTTGTAATTTTAATTTTTCTATTTCTTCATTTAACCTTGAAATCTCATTTTTATCTATATTAATTATTGCCTCATTTTGCTTTTGTATATCTTGCTGTATTTTATTTAATAATTCTTCATATTTTTCACAATTTTCAGGTGTTAATTTTTCCATAATCCTATCTTTATTATTTTGCAGATATTCTATATTTTTCTTTGTATCTCCACCAACACTTTTTAAATTTCCAATATCATTATTTTCTAACTTGTTTAATTCTTCTTTTACTTTATCATAACCTAGCCTTTTTACCATATCTAATAGATTATCTTTTAAAAATGCATCATATATTACATTAGAATACGCCTCTTTTAACTGATTTACTAAAGCTTCTTTTTTATCATCACCAATACTATTATTTTCTAATATTTTACCAATCTCTTCATCTCTTAATTTTATTATCTCATCTAGCTCTTTTTTTGTTCCATCCAAATTATATACTTTATCTAATTCCTTATTTTTTTCAATAATTTCAGGTTTTTGGGATACAATAATATCTTGATATGATACTTTTTCGTTTTTTCCATCAATCTCTACAGTAAAATCTTCAGAAGGAATTTCTATTACTTCATCTGTTCTTTGATATTATCTATGAAAATCGTTAATAATTTTATTTAATGAGTTAACATCCATATTTTTATCCCATCTAATAGCATCAGAATATACCTGTAAAATAGATTTTTTAACAATATTAGGATTAATATATTCGCCACTTTCTATATTAAATATTTCTTTTGAATTATCCATATACGCTTTATTTATATTATTTTCTAGTACTTGTGCTTTTGTTTGTTCATCTAAAGATGATCCATAAGTTGGAGAATTACCTTTTGCATCCATTTCAAAAAGAGATTCCTGTACATCTATAGTAGAATCAATCATACAATCTATTCTAGATAATTTATTTTCTTTATTTCTTTGACCATTTATTATATTTTCATCTAGATTAATTGTCATTAATTCTTCACCATTTATATATGCTTTTACAACACCATTATCTAAAATATCTACATTTATATTATCTACATAATCTTTATACTGTGTATCTCTTATTGAATAATTAATATATTCTCTTATATAATTGGAAATAAGCTCATTAAATTCCTTATCACTTACTTTATTTTTTACTATTTTTTCATATATTTCTTTTTGCAAATACACTCTATCTTTAAATCTTGGCATTTTTTATCTCCTCTCGTTTTCATATATTTCCCTTGTTATATAAAAAATATATCATAAAATAAAAAATTACTCTATACTTTCGTATAAAGTAACTTAAATTATTATTTAAAACTATTTACTAATTTTTTAAAATAATTACCTCTTTCTTCAAAATTTTTGTACAAATCAAAAGAAGCACTTGCAGGAGACATAGCAACAACATCTCCTTTTTCAGAATTTTCTTTTGCATATTCTACTGCATCTTTTAAATTTTCAAATTCTACTATAGGCATTGTCTTTTTTCTACGTCTTTTAGCTTCTATTTCTACTGCATCTTTTATTTTTGGAGAAGTTGTACCAACTAATATTAAAAGTTTAACTTTATTCATTATATATGGTCCCATAATATCATATGGAATATTTTTATCATAACCACCAGCAATAAGTATTACTTTTTGATCAAAAGATTTAAGACCTGCAATAGTACGTGTCGGACTACTTGCAATTGAATCATTATACCATTTAACTCCATTGTATTCTCTTACAAGTTCCATTCTATGCTCAACTCCGCCAAAATTTTTTGCTACTTTTTTTATCACTTCTTTACCTGTAATGTCTATTACTAAAGATGCTGCTGTACAAATGTTGGCTATATTATGCATTCCAACAAGTTTTACTTCTTTTGCATCCATTATTTTCTCTTCATTACCATTAACAGTTGATATAATCTCGCCATTTTCATAATACACACCACAATCTACTTTTTCTTCTAAACTAAACATTCTTACCTTACCTTTGGCTTTTTGACCAAATTCTTTTGTAAGCTCATTATCATTATTTAATACCAAAATTCCATTTTCATCTTGTCCATTAAATATGTTAGTTTTAGCAAAAATATATTCTTCATAACTTCTATGATAATCTAAATGATTAGGTGAAATATTTGTTATTGCCGCTCTATCTATTTTCTCATCCATTGTCATAAGTTGAAAACTACTAAGTTCAAGTACTACATAATCCTCTTGTGTTATTTCTTCTACTTTATCTAATAGAGGTATTCCTATATTTCCACCAACATAAACATTTTTTCCAGCCTCTTTTAAAAATAATGATGTAAGTGTAGTAGTGGTTGTCTTACCATCTGACCCTGTTATTCCAATTACTGTAGCATTGGTCAAATGTATAAACAGTTCCATTTCAGAAGTAAGTATAACACCCATTTGAACAGCTTTTTGTATTTCTGGAATAAATGGTTTTACTCCTGGAGATCTTAATATATAGTCTGAATTTTCTAATCCATCTAAATATTTATCTCCTAAAATATATTCTATATTTTCTAATCCATTTAACTCTTCTGGAATTTCTTCTTTTTTGTCTCTTCCAACAATATATGCACCAAGTTTATTTAAGTATTTTATTGCAGGAATATTACTTATTCCAAGTCCTATTACGGATACTTTCTTTCCTCTTATATTATTTTTAAATTCTTCTATTTTTAAATTTGACATATTTTTTCTCCTTTATCTATATTATTATATTACTATTTTAGTACTTATGCAACTAATTTTTTCAAGTATCTATCTTAAATAATTAAATATATTTGTTGTCTGCTTTACATAATACAGTAACTGTGATATAATACTCATGTATATGGAAATATATAATAATTTATAGACACATTAATACGTGTCAGGAAGGAGTTAATTATGAGAAAATTTTTAAATAACTCACGTAAATTAGACGGACTTGAAATTTATCAAATTAAAAATGAGGATAATTTAATATATCTTGCAAGAAAGGCAGACAGCGACACAGATTTAGAACAAATAAACTTTGATATAGACAAAAGAGGTCGGACTAAAAATACTTCATTTAGGAAATTATTTTAATAAAGAATCAATAATACGAATAAATCCCATACTAAAATATGTTGGAGAATTTATTCCTGTAAAGTCAAAGTTTAAAGATTGTGAATATGAAAACACATTATTAATAGATGATGTATATAAAGAAATATTTGAAAACGAATATCTAAAATATAAGTACAAATATGTATTATATGATTGTGTCGTTGAAAAAGTAAAATTCTTAACAACAGTAACACGTGTTTATCCTTCAAGAACAGTAAATCACAATGTTTATATGATAATATCCGAATAATACCAAAAACTCACTTCATTTGAAGTGAGCTTTTAATTGCCTCCTAGTATCTCCGATTGATTCAAATTTCCAGAGTACTCATAAGAACCACATGCAGTTTGATCTTCTCTTTTTTTACTATTTTTATCATTCATACATTCACATACTTTTATTGAATTTAATCTACATGTTGAATCATCTATACAATTATGTACACATTTTGCTACATTACATTTTATTCTATCATCACCTTTTCTCATATTTCTCATCTCCTAAAAATATTATTTACAAAATTTATTAAATTATACTTATTTTTAATATTGTTTTTTATGTAAATTTTTGCTATACTAAATATATTATGGAAAAAGAAAGATATAATCACTTAAATACTTATTTAAAAAACAAATTTGGCGAAAGAACTTTAAAAATCTGCATAGATGCTAACTTTACTTGCCCCAATCGTGATGGAAAAAAAGGAACTGGTGGATGTATATTTTGTGGACAAAGAGGTTCGGGTGAACATCTAAATAAAATAGATATTCCTTCTCAAATAAATAATCATTTAAAGAGCTATAGAGGAAAAAGAGCAAACAAATTTATCGCATATTTTCAAAATTTTACTAATACTTATGATTCTGTTGAAAACTTAAAGAAAAAATATGATCAAGTTTTTATAAATAAGAAAATTGTAGGAATACAAATTGCAACAAGACCTGATTGCATAGACGAAAATATAGCTAAATTATTACATGAATATAGCAAAAAATATTATGTTTGTGTAGAACTTGGTCTTCAAACATCAAATGATAAATTAGGAGAATTAATTAATAGATGTTATTCTTCTGAAGATTTTATAAATGCTGTAAAAATCTTAAATAAATATAAAATAGATGTTATAGCTCATATAATGGTAGGACTTCCTAAAGAAGCTTTTAATGATATAAAAGAAACTGTAAACTTTTTAAATAATCAAAATATTCAAGGTATAAAAATACATTCTACCTATATAATAAGTAATACAAAATTAGAAAAAATGTATTTAGATAATGTATACACTCCTATTACTCTAGAATATTATTTAAATTGTCTTACATATATTATAACTCATATAAATCCTGATATAATAATTCATAGAATAAGTGGTGATGCTCCAAAAGATCTTCTTATAGCACCAAATTGGAATACTCATAAGAAATTAGTTCTTAATGGAATTGAAAAAATTTTAAAAGAAAAAAATTTATATCAGGGAATTTATTTTAATAAAACTAATAATTCTTAAATATATACACGTTAAAAATAGATGCTGGATTTAATATCAGCATCTATTTTTATTTAATTATTATATTTTATATATATTTTATATAATCCTTTTTTCTAGGTTTGGAACTTGGATACTCACAATTTCTATATCCTAATATACAATGTCCAACTCCTACATACTTATTTTCATCAATCCCCCAACTTTTTAATAATTCTTTTCCTTCTTCACTCTCAAATTCTTCATATGCCCTATGTATCCAACAAGAATCAACATTTAGACTATGTGCAGCATTCATCATATTTCCTATAACTAAACTTCCATCCTCTTTATATGTCATTATACTCTTATCTGCAAGAACTATTACTATTATTGGTGCACTATAAAATGGATCTATAGCTTCATTACCTGTTTTACCCATAGCTTTAAGATTCATTTTCCTTAGCTTTTCTCTTATTTTTTCATCTTGAACAACTACAATTAATGGAGACTGTGCTCCCATTCCACATGCAGCATATGTACCAGCTTCTAATATTTTATCTAGTTTTTCTTTTTCCACTTTTTTACTCTTATCATATGATTTTATACTTCTTCTAGTTATTATATTTTCTATTATTTCATTCATGTTATCATCTCCTAAATAATTATATTATACCATATAAATACAAGAAAAAAGTAGAAAAAATTTTCTACTTTTATCCAATTATATCTAATTCTTTTTTTAATCTTTGAACTTCCATATTATATGCTTCTGTATTTTTCTTATGTTCTTGTATACTTGCTCTTAATCTCTCATTTTGCATTTCAAATAGTTTTATTAAAGCATATTTTTGATCTTCATTCATATTTTCAATAGATATATCACCACGTCTATACATATTTTGAAACTCATAAATATCTACTCTTTGATGCACACCACTAACTTTAACAGAATCACTAAATTTGTTATTTTGTTTTGCTCTTTGTGCTAATATTTGTGCTCTTTTTTGGTCTCTTTTTTTTCTTTTTATATTAAAAAAGCCTTGAAACAATTTTTTTAAATTTCTTGAGACAAAATTTTCTCTTACCATAGGTAAATTATAATATTCTTCTACCATAATATCCTCCTAAGATTTCATAGTTAATCGTATTTTCATATCATTAAATTTGTTCATTAAATTTTTAGCATTTTCTTCTCTCATCTGTTCTATTTGATTCATAGCAACAAGCTCATTATATTCATTCGTTGCATCAATCAATTCTTGAGTTAAAGCTCCGTCCATCTGATATTTTTCCATTGAATTTTTAAATACTTTATATGCTTCAGGTAATACTCCCTCTATTATAGCTGCAACTCTTACTTTTTCAGCACGAGTAGCTATTAGCTTTCCTCTTTGATAAGATCTTTTTGCTTGTGCTTTATAATTTGCTATACTAAGCTTTACAAGCATTTTATAATCTTTTAATGTAGGAGTATACTCATTTTTTATATCAACAAGTCTGCATTTTAAATCCTGCATATCAACAGGCGCTATCTTCACTTCATTTCCTTTTTCATCCTCAAAAAGTGGCCATTCTTCATTTCTAACTAAAGCATAACACACCGCTTTAATTTGTAAATTATCTAACCCTATTGATATAAATTTATATTCGTTTTCTATCATTTGCTCTGCAATAGTTTGAGGTGATATTTTCTTTATAAAAGCATGATGATCATAATAATATGGTAAATCATCCTTATAATACATAAAATCTTCTAAATGTAGTATATAAAAACATATTCTTTGTATGTCTTCTTGAGAATATCCTAGTTCTTCTAAAAAATTCTTTGCCATTTTTGATGACTCTATTTCACTTCCAAAATAAGTGATTTTTCCAAATACTTCTTGTGCAACAGCTGGTTTTCCAATATCGTGTAAAAACGCTGATATTTTCAATAATTTTATTTCTTCATTTGACAATTCACCTGTAGGAATATCCTTAACAGTTCTTAAAGTATGTTCAAATAAATTATAGCACTCATGTGGATTATTTTGATTATATCCTACCATGTCAGATATTTCTTTTCCAAATTTATATTCAATCTCATCTTTTGACATATTAAGGTAATATTCAACTACATCTTGTCTTAATAATGAGTTTTCAAATTCACTTTTTGTAATTCCTATCATAAAATCACCTTTCATGCATATTTTACTACATTTTCTTTGAATTATCAACTAAATTATATGTTTTAGTATACTTTTTTTAGTAACATTTTTGTAATAAATAAACTATTTTCCTTGCTTTTCTTTATTTCTTTTATCATTAATTATATCCATTTCCTTTTCTGTAATTAAAGATACATTATTCTCTTTTGCCCATGCTACACATCCTTTTAATACTGTATTTAAAAATACTCTTGGTACTTTAACTAATTTTTTACATGCTTCATCTGTAAATTTAACATCTGGATCAAGTCTTGACGCTGCATATTTTACTGTATCTAAACTTATTCCTTTACTTGCTGGTATTGGTTCTGCAATAGGTCTTCTAAACTTTGTATACCAGAAATATTTGCTGTCTCTATATCCATAATCTACTGGAATCTGAGGAAATCCTGATGCAGTTACACCATTTATTATTGAATTATAATATTTTTTCTTCATTAAAATATTATCTATTTTTAATATAAAATGTGCTCCATATTGACTTGTTATACCATTAAAATTATGATATGGTGGTAAATATTCGTCTTGTACTTTATCGTCTTGAGCATTATCTAATTCTTTTACCCATGTACATTCAAATACTTGATATGCTTCCTTTACAACCTTAGGATATTTTTCATTAGGATTTTCTCTTGCTCTTTTCCCATCAACTAAAGTAAATAAACAATCTTTCATTTTTTCATCTGTTGTCTCACCTGGGTATCCTAGTCTTACAGCCTCTTTAAAAAATTTTCTATCGTGAGTTATAAAATTAATTGAACACTTTCCGGTTCTTAATATATTTTTACATGTGTTAGAACTATTTCTACAGCAAAGTAACATAGCATAATAGTCTTTTCCTGCTATATAATATGGAAAACATAAAGAATATGAGCCTAAGTTTGTCTTTCCTTCCTCATTTAAAGTTCCAATCTCAGTAGTAGGCATAGGGAAAAAACTTGATGTTTGGTAAAAGTTATCTACTATCCTCATATCCTTAAAACCATTCATTTCTTCATCTATCTCTTTCATAACACTAACCTCCTATATTAATTTAATATTATCACATAAAAAAACTTTACTCAATATTTTTATAACTTGATTTATATGATAGAATATATAAAAAAAGGAGGTAAAAATGATAGTAACACATCCATTTGAGCCAGTATATAATAACGAAAGTAAAATTTTAATACTTGGAAGTTTTCCATCAGTAAAGTCTCGAGAAATTAATTTTTACTATGGACATCCACAAAATAGATTTTGGAAAATACTAGAGAATATCTTTAATGAAAAAATACAAAATAACATAGAAACAAAAAAAGAATTTTTACTCAAATACCATATTGCACTTTGGGATACTATTAAAAGTTGCCAAATAACCGCATCAAGTGATTCAAGTATAAAAAAAGCTACTCCAAACAATATAGATAAAATTATTTTAAATAGTAATATACAAGCAATATTTTGTAATGGAAATACATCATACAAAATATTTTTAAAATTTTATAAAGATAAAATAAATATTCCAATTATTTGTCTTCCTTCCTCTAGCCCTGCAAATGCAAAATATTCGCTAGAAAATCTAACAAATATTTGGAAAAACCAATTTAAAGAATATATAAATGTATAAATATATAAAAAAGCATAACTTACATTAAAATAAAATGTAAAATTATGCTTTTTTAGTTTTATATTTTACCTATCTGGATACTGCTCGATTATCCTCATTAGTTGGTCTCCTATATCATATGCTGTACCGTCTTTTTGAACTAGTAAAGTGGTCGTACCATAAAGTGGTGCACTAGCATCTAATATATCTACAATATTTTCTGCTCCTTCTATCTTTCCATAACTCCTAAAATCATTATTAGCTATAGCATATGCAAGTGGCATATATTCAACTGTTCCATCTTCCATTAAAAATAATATAAAAAATCCATAACCTGTTCCACCTGGTCCTGTATTATATACATTTTGAACTTTTCTATCTCCAAAATCAATTCTAGGATAATAATCATATTTTTCAACATCAAATGACATATCATTTTCTATTTTTTCTAATGACAAACATACAATACTATCATTTTCTATAGTAGCTCCTACACCAAGTGGTGCAGATGAGCTTCTTGTTATTGTTGTATAATTTCTATCTTGTACATTAACTACATTAATTTCATCTGAGAACTTAAAAATTCTACTATATTCCTCTTCATTAATATTTTGACTTTCTGTTTCTTCTTTAACTTCTACTTCTTCTTGAGCTGTTAGTGCTTCAAGTTGAGCGTTTTTTTCGACTTCATTTGATAGAGTTATTCCCAAATATATTGTAAATCCAGCAAATATTACTGTTGTTGTAGCAAATACTCCTATTAGCACATTTTTCATATTCATATATCTTCCCCTCCTATACTAATATGATATATAATAATTTACAATTTTTCAATTAAATAGTATACAAAATCTAAAAGACAAAAAAATAAAGATGAATTTTAATTCATCTTCTGTGTTAATAACTAGCTTTTTTAGTTCATAAAATAAACATATTATGGGTGTCAAACCATATAGAGGTCTAATTTAATCCTTAAAAAAGGTAGAGCTCGGGATTAGTCGCGGGACATACTAATAAATATTAAATATCTATCTATGTCAGAGCCATTTTACCGCCACCAGACAGACTAAACTATCTTAGCATAGTCAAAGCCTAAACTCTTAGCTTTCGCTTTAGAGACTATAGAACCATGACTAACTTCAGACACTTCAATCACAGAAGGACGAATAGGTTCACCTGGATGAAATGTAAACACAACGTCTACACCATCTTCCTTACCTACAATTAGATAAGTATCAGGTACTATTTTTCCTCTTATGCCTTTGACAGTCATAGCAACTTTACCAGTATGCTTACTATCATCAGCAACGATCTTAGCATCGTCTGGTAGATCTGAGATCTTAACGATTCCAAATCTTCCCTCTAAGTGAGCCTTAAACACTCTGCAACCCGGCATAACGTCAGGATGTGTAGTTTCAGTCCAATCAGCATTTAAAAGAGCTTTCTCAAGTTCTTCAACGCTTGAAAATTGGTCATATACGCTACCAACTCCACCGTTTAAACGGTTCTTGCAAGTATTTTTCCAATAGTCTGGTACCATTTTCTTGGTATTGCTTATAGCTTTACCAACAAAACTGTTCATTTTTTCAACTCCTTTTTTCTAGAATACTATCCTTTTGACTAAGAAATCATATTCCCTATTAGACTATTAAGTACTAATATAAAGTAAAAAAACGTCTGTAGTTATTATAACACGTTTTTAATTTTATGTCAACTATTATTGTAATTCCAAAGTCCGAGTTGTCCTCTAATTTCAATTAGATTATCTAGCTTTTCTACATTTTCAAGTTTAAATCCATAATTTCTAGAAAAAGAATGAGTTGTATAAATATCATTATTTTCTTTTGATAGCATATCTGCAAAATCTTTACTCATTGGAACGCAGTCTGTAAGAGTTGCCTTGCCTATTATTTTTCCAATAGGTATTTCATCTGGTAAATATTTTTTAAGACGCTCCATTGCCTCTTTATCTATTCCTTTTCCAGCATGAATAAGTATATCCCCTCTATAATTTGTTTTCCAACTTCTAAATTCAAATCTCTTATATCCTTCTACAATTAATGTTGCCCAAGGTTGCTTTATAGTTATTACCTTCATAAAATCCCCCTATTTTTTTCTCTTCACATTTTTATATACAGTTCCATCTTTAAGTTTTACACTATCTCTTAACTTTCTATGATAAGTTATAACAAACCTATGCACCTCATCTTGTAAAAAAGTTAAAAAATTAAGTATTTTTTTATCCTTAGATAAGTCAAATTCATTACCGTTTTCATCTATTAAACCACGTGTTCTATGTTTATCATTTTTAACCATACCATAAATATTAGTATGTTCACCAGACTCCTGCATTGCTTTTTTTACCATATTAAGCTGAGTTTTTCCACCATCTATTAGCATTACATCTGGTAGTGGCCAATCTTGAGCGTGTTTTAATCTTCTTTGTATAACCTCATACATACAAAGTGGATCATCTTGAGTAAGTGTACTTCTAATTTTAAATTTTCTATACATGCTTTTGTTAAGTTTACCGTCTTCAAATCTTATCATACAACCTACTATATATTCATTTCTTAAATTAGAAATATCATAACACTCTATAGAATCTATTCCCTCTTTAAAATCAAGTAAAGCAGATAAATCACTTACTACATTATTTTTATTATCTTCAATATTAATATGAATATTATTTTCTACCATTTTAATTAAATTTAATTTTTCTCCACGTTTAGGACAATTAACTTGTAGTTTTATTTGTCTATTATCAAAAAGCTTATTAATAAGTACAATATTTTGTTCATCTAATTTTATATATACTTTTTTTGGCATATCCTTATTGTCTGTATAATAATTTGATACAATTTGTACTAAAGACTCCTCTATTTCATCTTGAGATACCTCTGTAATCTTTACATTATCATGCAAAACTATCTTATAATCTCTAATTTTAAATATTTGTATATATAATGTATCATTCAAAAACACATATCCCCATATATCTGTACTTAACTCATTTAAATTAGACACATTTTGTTTTTGACTAAATTTTTCTATATTGTCTAATCTTTGCTTTAGAACAGATGCTTTTTCAAATTCTAATTTTTCAATACATTCATCTATCTGACTTTGTATCATCTTTTTTACATCAGATGTCTTTCCTTCTAAAAACAATACAACTTGTTCTATCATTTCTTTATATGCTTTAAGACTTACCTCATTAATACATGGTCCTAAACATCTTCCTATATGATAATATAAGCATGCATTTTTAACTTTAGTTTTATCTAAATTATATTTACATCTTTTAACAGGAAATATTTCTTTTATTGTATGTAATGCATCACGCATTGCTGAAACATTAGTATATGGTCCAAAATACAAAGACTTATCATTTACTCTTCTTCTGGTCACATATATTAAAGGATATTTATCTTTTATTGTAACTTTAATATATGGGTATGTCTTATCATCTTTAAGCATTACATTAAATTTAGGAGACAACTTTTTTATATAGTTACATTCAAGATTTAGTGCTTCTACCTCATTTTTTACTACTATATAATCTATATTTCTAACTAAAGATGCCATTTTTTCTATTCTTGCTGTTTTATTATTTTTTTGAAAATATTGTCTTACCCTTTTTCTTAAAGATATAGCTTTACCAACATAAATAATTTCTCCCTTTTCATCTTTCATCATATAAATTCCAGGTTCATAAGGAATTTTTTTTACTATATCTTTTACATACTCGTTTGTCATTTTCTCATCTCCTATTAAAAAAGAGGGCATCAAAACCCTCTAAACTTTCAATATAATTTATCTAACTATTACTCAGCCTCATTATATTTATCAATAATTAATTTTTGTAACATTTCTCTAGTTTCAGTATTGATAGGATGAGCAATATCCTTAAATTCTCCATTTGGAGTTTTTCTGCTAGGCATAGCAATAAATAAACCTTTATCGCTTTCAATAACTTTGATGTCGTGAATTACAAATACGTCATCAATTGTTATTGATGCAATAGCTTTCATTCTGTTTTGAGAAGTTACTTTTCTAACTCTTACATCTGTAATTTGCATAGTCTACACCGCCTTCCTTGAATGTTAACTTAATTATCGCATATTAAAATTTCAATGTCAACTATTTGTTTACAATAAAACATTACTTTTATGTTACAGAATTATTACTACTTATTTGTTTAATTATATAATATTCTAACTCGTTTTACATCATATGGAACTTTTTCATTTATATATTCCATATATCCATCCATTAAAATAGCTGGAGATATATTAGATCTTGCACCAGCAGATACCACTATATCTACACTATCATCTATATTAAAATTATATTTTTCAATTTGTGGTTTTATATCTAACCTTTCCATTCTATCATAGCTCTTTTTAACAACTAATATTTGTGATTGAGCAAGATACATTTCCATTTTTTTTCTATAATAAGATCTTATCTCATCTTTTTCTCTTAAAGATTTATCTTTAAATTTTTCTGTATAATCCAAGCTAATTACATATTCTGCTGCATACACTCTTAAATTTATACTATCTTCATTAGATGATACATATTCTGCAGACATTACAATAAATCCTGCTGGTAGAGATCTATTTAACTCTTTTATTAAATAACGTGTATCTACCTCTTCAGTTAAATTTACCTCAAAAATTTCACCTGTACTTTCATATCCATCAGTAAGTGGATGAGCAAACATCATTTCCACCAAGTTACTATCTTTAGATCTAACTACTGGTATTTGTGCCTTTAAAAATGCGTCGCTAAATATTCTTATTGTATCTTCTTGTGATATATACATTGCATCTTTTGATTTACCATAAACTACCCTAAGCTTGTTCATCATATATCATCTTCCTTCCTGCTGGTATTATATCACAGGAGAAGCCAAAATTAAAGTTTTTTTTACTAATTACAACAAATTTTAACAAAGCTTATCTGGTAAGTTTAAATAGATTCATTTCCTTTTTATAATATCCTTTTATTGCATCTTTTAATATGTCTGCTCCTATTAGCATTTGAGAAATTGAAGAACTTCCAACACCTAAATTTATGTATGTATTTGGAACATCTTCTATTTCTCCAATTATTGGCATATTATCTTTTGTTACATATATATTTCCACTATACATTCCTATTTCTTTAGATATTTCTACCTTTGGAAATAATTTACTAATTACAGATGTAAGTCTTCTTGCATTATCCTTTTTTAACATGTCTATATATTTTTCATTTTCCATTTTTGCAATATACTTCGTATCTATACCTGATACTATCATATTACCTCTTTCATCATTTCTAATATATATTGGAATATCATTTAAAAGCTTAGCACATATTCTTTTGTTTAAGTTAATATTTGTAACAATACTAAATCTTCTATAAACTTCAATATTTGGTATTTTAGATAAGGCAAAACTATCAATTCCAGTAGTTAATATTAAAGATGATGCTTTTATTTTAAAATCATTTTGAGTAGTTATCTCAACATAATCATAATTTGCATTTATATTTTTCAACTTTGTATTTTCAAAAATATATACATTAGGAAAAGATGATATATACTCAAAAATTTTAGATGTAAAATCATATGCATCAATCATTCTACTTCCACCTTTTATATTTACTGCACAATGCGTATTCATATAATCTATATCCTCTAAAAGCTCAGCTTTTTCTCCAAGCTCTTCTCTTATATTTGCTTCACTCCTAAATAATCCCTTTTGAAACATTTTATTATTTAATATTGTATAATCTGTCTTTTTTAAATATTCTTGCTTTTGAATATCTACTAATATCTCATCTAATAAAGCATTTGCTCTTTTTTTCATATCAAAAATTTTTCTTCTTATATTATCTTTTGTATCTTTACTATTTTTAATATACAAATCGTCAACAAAATCGGTAATACATGCAGATGAAAGACTAGTATTTTTATATCCTATAATATTTTTTTCTATTACAGCGACTTTAAATCCATCTTTTGCTAGAAAATATGATGTTATTGCCCCACATATTCCACCACCAACTATTATTACATCACATTCCATATTCTTAGATAGGTATGGATATACATTTGTAATTTTATTTTTATTCAACCAAAATCCTTTTTGCATACTTTACACCTCATAAATATTCTTTTTAAAAATTGGAAAAATATACTAATTTTTATAATATACAGGAAGAAATTGGTAATAATATTAGTGAGGTGAAAAAAATGAAAAACACAAAAAATATTATAATAGTAATAATTGCTATTATGTTTGTTATTTTATTTTCTACTATATTTGCTGCAACTATTACTCATTTTTCTCCTGAATATGGTGTAACTACAGCAAATGTAAATCTTAGAAATAAGCCAAATACAGACTATTCATCTTTTATACGAACTCTTGATCCTAATACTAAAATTAAGCTTGTAGGATCAATAGATAATTTTTACATTGTACAACTTGAAAATAATGAAGTGGGTATTATATCTAAAGAATATGCAAAAGTAACAGGAGAAAATATTTCTTCACTCACTTATACAGATTATTCTCCATTTCATGCAACAGTTAAAGGAGATAATACTATTGTAAGAGGAGGACCCTCAACATCATTTAGAATGTATGGAAAACTAAATGCAGGAGATCAAGTATATGTAATAGGTGCAATAGATAGTTTTCTTCTTGTAATTACTCAAGACAATTTAGTTGGAATGATTAGAGAAGATCTTCTTGAATGTAATTTAGAAGATTCAAACAACAATTCTAATACTACTCAAGAAAATACTAATGAACAGGAAAATACAACTCCAAGTACACCAGATTCTAATGCAAATATAGAATACATTCTATCTAAATTGAATGAAATAAGAAAAGAAAATGGTCTTCCACTATTTACACTAGATTCACTACTTACTGCAACTGCTCAAACTAAAGCTCAAGATATGGTAGTAAACAATTACTTCTCTCATACCTCTCCTACATATGGCACTCCTTTTGAGATGATGCAAAATGCTGGTGTAACTTACAAAACAGCAGGTGAAAATATAGCTGGAAATAATAATATAGACGATGCAATAAATTCATTTATGAAATCTAGTGAACATAGCCAAAATATACTTTCAAATTCATTTAATTATATAGGAATAGGTCTTGAGGAAAGTGAAACATATGGATATGTTATTGTTCTTATGTTTATTGGAAAATAATTATAACTTATATAAAAATAAAAAGAGAATTTAAAATCTAAATTCTCTTTTTTGTTTTTACTAAATCTAGTACTTTGAGTCCAATCTGATAAGCTTCATCTATTTTTTCTTTTTGATTTTTTAACAAATCTTCTAATGTAGATGTATCTGTTAGAGCAAGTTTTGCAATAGGCGTTATTTCCAAATGACCAAAGTAATGATTAATAGAATTAATTATATTAGTATTTTCAAAATCTTCTGGCCCTTCTCTTACTGATATTGCAATTCCAAATTTTGGATGAGGCATATTAATTCTATTTACATTAGTATTTGCATAAGGTGTATTTCTATCAAAAAACACTTTAAGTTGTCCACTTACATCTCCCCAATAATCTGGTGTTCCAATAACTACTATATCTGCATTTTTTAGTTCATTAATTAAAATATCCATATCATCTTTTTGTATACAAATACCCTCTTTATAGCATTTTTTACATCCAAGGCAATAATTTATATTTAATTTTCCCAAGCAATAACTTTTTACCTCAATATTTTTTTGTCTCATGCCTTCTGCAACTTTTCCTATTAAATATGCCGTACTTCCATCTTCTCTTGGACTTCCATTTATACACAACGCTTTCATAACATACCTCCTATACTTTATCTATTTTTCTAATATTTTCTAGTACAGTATCTATATTTTTATCTGTTGCTTTGCATAGATATTTATCTCCATTTTTATATAAAGGATAAATTCTATAAACAGTATCAACTGGTGTTAAAACAACTTGTACATTTGATGCTTGTGATATAAATGCATCTCTTAAATGAAATACTTCATGTTTATTTTCATCATTATTATTTACAATCGTTGCATGAATATGACCTCTTCTTTCATACTGTCTTCCACCTGTAAACTCTTTCCATTCTGGTTCATATCTGTTATACTTTGTTCCAACACCATAAACAATATTTTGATTATCTATAATAAATAGTTGCTCAAGTCCTATATCTGTTGCATCTTGCAATACATCAAATGGTTTCATGGGCATATGTCTTAATACTCTTCCCTTAATTTGAGTTGTATGCTCATTTGTATTATTAGTCTGTATACACATTTGAACTGCATATGATACCATTCCAAGTTTTGTAGCAAGTTCATTTAAAATATCTAAAAAACTTACATTATCCCTTTTAGGATTAATTTTTATATATAAAGACGTTCTATCTTTTGCTTCACATTTTTTTAAAATAGCTGTATGAGAATATACAATTCTCTCATCTCTTAGATATCTCTTATCCCTATCATATAAAGATATACTTTTACTAAATTCTTTACCATGAGGTAAATATCCACTAACACTTTGTGCATATCCACTTGTATCTTTACCACTAATTAGCATACTCTCATATACCTCACCACCAGGATGAAAATCTGACTCTCTTGCACCAGATGCACCAAATCTAAAGTATTTTTTATCCTTCTCTAATATCTTAAGCTTTAAAATAATTTTTCTTACTGTAGAATCATTAAATACTAAAGACTTTGCAAATCTAAAATTATCTATTCCGTGCATATCTACAATAGTTGCATCTTTGTCTCCATACTGAACATTTAATTTTAAATTATCATCTGGCTTTAAAACATTACAATATGCATTTTCAAGTTCAATAACTTTAGTACTTGTTACATTGTTATTAAACTTTCTTTTAACAGCCATATAATACTCGTTATCTACTTCTAATAACCACGAATTCTTATCATACTCACTAATATTTACATCAGCTACATCTACATCTTTCACCTTTAATGGACTATTACTACTATTAATTATCTTCATAATATCATACCTACTTTCTTAAAATATTTTTATCTAAATATTTTGCAACTCCATCATTTGTATTTGTATCTGTAACAAAATCTGCAATATTTTTTATTTCTTGTTGAGCATTTCCCATAGCAATACCTACACCTGCATTTTTTATCATATCTAAATCATTAAAGTCATCACCAAAAGCTATTATATTTTCTTTTGCTATATCTAATTTTTTAGATAAAGATTCAATGCATGTCCACTTTGAAGCTTCACTATTAATTATTTGACAAAGTGTTCCATTATCTGTAATTATACCCTTACAAGATTTTGGAAATTCCTTTATAACATCATCTGTTATTTGCTTTTTGCTACATATAATAACTTTATATGCTGCTTCAAACTCCATTTCCTTTAAATCTACTATACAATTTTTAGCATTACCAAAAAAATCTGTTGTATCAAAATTTGAATATAAAGCATCATTTACTTCAATACACATGTTATTATATCCATGTTTTTCTATAATGTCTAACACCTTTAACACGTCTTCTTTTGGAATTTCTTTTTTGTATAAAACATTTAATTTTTCAGATGATATAATGCACGCACCATTATAACAAATAATTGGATTATCTCTTAATGGTACTGGTACATACTTATATGCATCTCTTGGTGGTCTTGCAGTAGCAAATAATATAGTATTTCCTTGCCCTCTACACTCAAGTAATGTGTTTATTGTATTATCTGATACAGTCTTATCATTTCTTAAAGTAGTTCCATCTAAATCTAAAACAATCATCTTTTTCATAGTTTTACCTCCAATTTATAATTATTTTTATTAAAAAATTCATCCCATTTAGCAAGTTCAGTACCAGACTTTCTAATTTTTACTTGATATGTTTTATCATTGCATTTTACATATTGATATTTTTGCTCATTTGATGGTAATTCCACACTATTTTGCATATCTATTCCTTTTATTTTTATGTTATATTTGCTAATTTCTTTTAAATAACACCCCATTTGGTAAACAGTAGTATCATCTGCAATAATAACTGGAACAGAATTATTTTGCATAATAGGTGCTAAATGATTTAATACAGCAACCTTATCTATACTATCTTTATAGCTTTCAGAAAATGAAATTAAATCTGGTTGATGCTTTGACATATCAATTAAAATATAGTCTGTATCTGGATCTAAAATATCATGAATTTTCCAAAAATACTCTTCAAAATCCTTTTGAAAAAGTCCTATTGTTGCAATTACTTTTTTACTTAAGTTACTTTTTATAGTTTGTATATATTCTCTATTTGTTCTATGCTGAAGCTGAATATATATTTTTTCTTTTGGTAAATTGTACATATCACATGACTTTATCATATTATCTATGCTTAAAGGTCTTTCAAAAAGAACAGCTTGTTTTATATAATCTGGTATATAGTTTTGAATATCTCTAATTCCTTCAAGTTCTAACATACCAATTGGTAAATTTTCATCTATATCTAAATTAGTTTCTAATGGTTCATATTTTATTTCATTTTTTAAGTATTTTATCCTATCTGGATATACTGCATGTATTCCTATCATATTTGCACCATTTTTAACTATAGCATTTAAATCTTGAACATTTTGTACTCTACATACTTTAAATATATAATCTTTATTCATATTTTTTATTTTTTCTAATTGTATGTTTTGAGCTAACTCTTTTATATAAAATACATCTTGGAGTATTTTAGATTTTCTGGATGTATTCCATGTATTAAAAGCTGTAACATATTCATCTGTTGGACAAAAATCTAAAACTTTTCTCCAGTTTGGTACCAAATTTTCACTTTCTTTATTTAATAAAAATTCTGCTATATTATCATAATTAACCGCCGCAACTGCCGCAAAAACTTCATTTCCAATTTGAGTTAAGAAATTCTTACACAAATCTAAAGTCTTAAAAGTAGTAACGTTATTATCTAGTAATAAAATAGTAGCATTTCCTTTTTTAATTTCATCAACATAACAATTGTATTTTTTAGGTATAAATTTAAATATTGAAAAATCTTTATCTTTTTCTGTTCTTTTTTCTCTTAATTTTTGCTTAGAACTAAAATGACTATTTAAAAGTCTTGGCTCTTCTTTTTGCTTTAAGCCAAATTTCATATATGATCTCATAGCAAACCCAAGAGTTATTCCACCATAAGGAAAAGATATAATATAATCTAACTTTTTGCTATTTTGATACATTTTATCTGCTATTGATTTTACAAATTTAAAAATAGTAACATTATCATCTAACTCTCTCATACGCTTATATACATCTGTATATCTTGGTAATGACTTAACTATTTCAAGAGTTTCTAAATCATCTAAGATATTTTTTAATATTTGTTTTTCTATACCATCTACATAAAAATGTGCATATAACATATCACTTACATTTTGTGCTAACTCTATTATTTTATCATGTTCAGTATTATAAATATTGTTATTTGCTAAACTATTTTGTTCAATCAAATTTAATATATATAATATTGCCTCTTGTAAATGATCTATAAAAGAATATACAATAACTTTTTGATAATATGTTAATTCTTCATCTATAATACCCTCATTATACACTATTTTTAGTAAATTAGCACTAGTTTTAAAAAGATCTTTTAATCTATCATTTATTGATCTGTTGTCTATAAATAAATATTGTGGAAGCCACATATAAAACAGCTTGCCTCTAAAATAAATAGTATTTGATTTTTCAAATATTAATTTTAATACATTACTTTCAAACTCTTCTTTTATTTTTTCATTTTTTATTTTTTCTTTTAAAGAAGATAAAGTATTTTTAAAATTATCTCTACTCATAGAAGCTATCCCTATTTCATTTGTATTTACAGCAAGTCGCTCTAAAAACTCAGGCATTACTATATTTTCTTTATTTAATCCTGCTGTAGAATCATCATTTTTTACTGCAAATTTTATATAATCTTTAGTTATAGTTTCCATATAGCTTTTCCATGTTGGATTTTTAGTACTATTTTTTCGGTGTTCAATATTTAATGCTACTCCTCCATTATTTTTTACAATATTAAAAAGAGCAACATTATCTTTTGAATCATCTGCTAAAAATCTTACTTTTCCGCCATTTTTAATTATCATTTTGACAATTTTTTCTTTTTCAAATTGACTCATATGAAATATTTCTTTTATCTTAGACTTT
Source organism: uncultured Clostridia bacterium (assembly GCA_944387375.1). Lineage (GTDB taxonomy): Bacteria > Bacillota > Clostridia > TANB77 > CAG-465 > CAG-465. The sequence goes on along the minus strand of CALXEQ010000001.1, from coordinate 28,898 downwards.
TCAAAGCATATCTGTGAGCCAATTACAGAGTAGTTTATTTTGTTAAGATTTGTCTTTGCTATTATACCATCTACTACTCCTCGAATAAATGGTTCATAACCAGAAGTCAAAAATATAACTTTTAGATTATTTCCATAATATTTAAATGCATATTTTATATAATCTATTGCATCATCATAAATCTTTACTAAATTATTTGCTGTATATAGACCTGCAACATAAAATCTCCAAATATTAGTATTATCTCCAAGTTTAAAATATCCTCTAATATTAGGAATATTTCTTATTCTTCTTAAAAACTTTTTAGAAATAGTCTTTTCAATTAAATTAAAAGTTTCTTTTCTAAATACTTTTAATTTATCCTCTGTTGGATTTTTAAAAGTTAGATCATTAATTTTTTTGAAATCTTTAGTAAACTCTTCACGAATAAGTAAATTTGGACACATACAAGCTTGATACCAAGATGTAGTATTTATTATTGTTCTATCTACATCTAAAACTATAAAATCTGCATCCATATTTAATAAATTCTTTACTTCTTCCTTTTTTTCCTTTAATGTTATCAGTTGCATTTAAAACACCTCCAATAAATTTACTTAAAATAAGTTCATTGAAGAACTAGCAAATAATAAAGATAAAATATTATCTAAATTACTTTTATATATTTTAGTAAATTTAATATTTTTTTATAAATCCTAAATATACTTTAAGATATTAATTCTATAATGAATTTACATTAATATTTTTTCTTTATACTGCTAAAATTTGTTTAAAATGCATAATTAAACTGTCTCCTTTTTCAATATTCATATCATTCCTCCTTCCAAATAATATATTAATATTATAAGTTTTATATTTTTAACGCAAGTAAATTATACCACTTTATGTAAATTTTGTAAAGAAAATTCATTGATTTTACTTTACATACAAAAAATATGGGTAAATTACCCATATTTTTTATTCCCATTCAATAGTTGCAGGAGGCTTAGATGTTATATCATAAACTATTCTATTTACATGCTCAACTTCATTAACAATTCTTTTAGATATTTTATCTAATATCTCATATGGAATTTTTGCAAATTTTGCAGTCATAAAGTCATCTGTTATAACTGCTCTTAATGCTACCATATAGTCATATGTTCTTTCATCTCCCATAACTCCTACAGAACGTGTATCTGTTAAGACAGCAAAATATTGACTTAAACTTTTATCTAAATTATTCTTACTAATCTCATCTCTAAATATATAGTCAGCTTCTTTTAAAATATCTAATTTTTCTTCTGTTATATCTCCTATAATTCTAATTGCAAGACCAGGACCTGGAAAAGGCTGTCTATTTACTAAATAATCTGGTAGCCCTACCTCTTTTCCTACTTTTCTTACCTCATCTTTAAATAGATCTCTTAATGGCTCAACTATTTCTTTAAAATCTACATAGTCTGGAAGTCCACCAACATTATGATGGCTTTTTATTACTGAGCTTTTTCCAAGACCACTTTCAATTACATCTGGATAAATAGTTCCTTGAACAAGATAATCTACTTTTCCTATCTTTTTAGCTTCTTCTTCAAATACTCGTATAAATTCTTCTCCTATTATTTTTCTTTTTTTCTCTGGAGATGTTACTCCTTTAAGCTTATTTAAAAATCTTTCTTTAGCATCTACTTTTACAAAATTTACATCAAATTTTTCTGTAAATATTTTTTCTACTTCTTCTACTTCATTTTTTCTAAGAAGACCATGATCTACAAATATACAAGTTAAATTATTACCTATAGCTTTAGATAAAAGTACTGCTGCAACAGAAGAATCAACGCCACCAGATAAAGCACATAATGCTTTTTTATCCTTTATTTTCTCTTTTAGCTTTTCTATTGTTGTCTTTGTAAAATAATCCATTTTCCATAAGCCTTTGCATCCACAAATATCTATTACAAAATTTTCAATTATTTTGTCTCCATCAATTGTATGATTTACTTCTGGATGAAACTGCACACCATAAAAATTCTTGCTTTTATTCTCCATTGCTGCAATTTTACAAGTATTACTTTTTGCTATTTTTTCAAATCCTTCAGGTACACTATCTACATAATCTGTATGGCTCATAAGGCAAATATTGCTATTTTTAAATCCTTTAAATAACTTTGAGTTGTTATCCAAATCTACTTCCATTTGTCCATACTCTCTTTTAGTTGCTTTTTTAACTTCTCCTCCAAGAGTATATGCCATAAATTGCATTCCATAACAAATTCCAAGAATTGGTATATCAAGTTCAAATACTTGACTATCACATTTTGGTGCATTAGTTTCATATATACTTGATGGTCCACCTGTAAAAATTATTCCTTTAGGATTTTTCTCTTTTATTTTTTCAATTGATATTGTGTTTGGTACAACTTCACAATATACATTTTTTTCACGAACTCTTCTTGCGATTAATTGGTTATATTGTCCACCAAAATCTATTATTAAAATTTCTTCTTTTTCCATGAGTACTACTCCTTATTCAATATCCTTAGTTATTACATCATGTGCTCCACCTTCACGAATACTTACATTAGATACTAAAGTAAGTCTTGCATTTTCATGTAGCTCTTTAATTGTTATAGAACCACAATTACACATAGTAGACTTTATCTTATCTAATGTTATTGATAAGTTTTCTTTTAAAGTACCAGCATATGGAATATATGAGTCAACGCCCTCTTCAAAGGCAAGTTTAGTTTTACTTCCACCCATATCATATCTTTGCCAGTTTCTTGCTCTATTTGAGCCTTCACCCCAATATTCTTTATAAAAGCTTCCGTTTTTCTTTACAACTCTTGTTGGACTTTCATCAAACCTTGCAAAATATCTTCCCATCATTACAAAATCTGCTCCAAGTGCCAAAGCAAGCGTTATATGATAATCGTGTACTATACCACCATCTGAACATACTGGTATATATACACCTGTCTCCTCGAAATATTTATCTCTTTCTGCTACTACATCAATTAATGCACTAGCTTGTCCTCTACCTATACCTTTAGTCTCACGTGTAATACAGATAGAGCCTCCACCTACACCTACTTTAACAAAGTCAGCACCAGCATCTGCAAGATATCTAAATCCTTGTGCATCTACAACATTTCCTGCACCAATTTTTACATCATCACCATATTTTTGTCTAACAAAATCTATTGTATTTTTTTGCCAAACTGAATATCCATCAGATGAATCAATACATAAAATATCTACTCCAGCATCAACAAGTGCAGGTATTCTTTTTTCATAATCACGAGTATTAATACCAGCCCCTACTACATATCTTTTTTCTTCATCTAGTAGTGAATTAGAATTATTTTTTCTATCTTCATAATCTTTTCTAAACACTAAAAATTTTAAGTTGCCTTCTTTATCTAGTATAGGTAGACAACTTATTTTATTTTCCCAAATTCTATCATTTGCCTCTTTAAGTGTTATGCCTTCATCTGCATAAACCAAGTTTTCTTTACGATTCATAAATTTTTCTATTTTTTCATCTAAATTATCTCTTGAAAGTCTATAATCTTTATCTGTAACTAGACCTAAGAATTTTCCATTTGCAGTTCCATCATCTGTAATCATTACAGTAGAGTGTCCTGTTTGCTCAACAAGCTCTACTACATCTCTTAATGTAGCGTCTGGTGTAACATTAGAATCACTTATTACAAATCCAGCTTTATTTTTCTTAACATTTTCAACCATCTTTGCTTGTGACTCAATAGATTGAGAACCAAAGATAAACGCAATTCCTCCTTCTCTTGCAAGTGCTACCCCCATTTCTTCACCAGAAACAGATTGCATAATTGCAGAAACCATAGGAATATTTGCACATAACTTTGGTTCTTCATTTTTCTTAAATTTTACTATTGGTGTTTTTAATGATACATTCTCAGGAATACATTTTTCTGTAGTTAAATTTGGTAATAATAAAAACTCACTAAATGTTCTTGAGATGTCTGATAATATTTTACTCATTTTTATCCTCCTTCTATATAAATATGTAGGTATATTATATATTTTTTTTCTAATTTTTACAAGCATTTTCGAGGAAAAAACGCAAATAATTCTCTTTTTTAAACAATACCGTGTTCATATAAATATTTTTTAGTAGTCCTATATCCTAATGTTACCATATAATCTATTTTAGTAATATCAAGAAGTGATACATTTCTACTTTCTATATCTATCATATAATCTGCTTGTTTTATTTGCCATTCATTTATTTCATGACCCATAATATCAAAAGACTTAAGGGCTGTATCTATTATATTAGAAGGTGCTCTATTATTGTCTATCTTTTCAAAATATGCAACTAAAATTTTTTCATTTTTCTCCCTTATATCCTTTAATATAGTAACAGGACTATTTACACGTGTTCCTCCATCAATAAGTAAATGGTTACCAATTTTTTTAGGTGAAAAAGCAGCAGGAAAAGCTGTACTTGCTCTTACTATACTAGATAACCTTCCACCATATATAATCTCTGGTATATCATCATAATATGTAGTATTTCTATTTGCTTTTCTACTACAAAAATATACGATTTTTCCATCTATTACATCTACTGTAGCAACCGCACATGGAATATTTAACTGACAAATATCTATCTTACCCTTTTTATAGCACATATTATGTATTATATATTCAATATTTTCTCCCTTTGCTAAAGATTTTAATTTTATTTTGCCTGTAAATAACGTTCCAAGTAGTTTAAATGGAATTAATTTATCATAATCTGTTATATACTTACAATATTTTTTAAATATATAATATATTTCATTTGGTAAGTATCCACAAGCATAAAGTACAGCTACAATACTACCACTACTTGTTCCAGATATCGAAGTTATTTTTATTCCTGCCTCTTCTAAAGCTTTTATTACTCCAATATGTGCTGCTCCCTTTACGCCTCCACCACTTAAAGCTAATCCTAATTCCATAAAAAAATACACCTCCCACTTTACAGTTAGTGTATTTTATGTTTTTTTATATTTATTTGTTACTTTATATATTTTTTATTACTCTTTGTTTCTTTTCTTTTTCTATAGCTTTTTTTATCATCTGATCTCTTTTTTTTAATAATTCTTTATCTTTTTGAGATTCTTTTATATATATTTCTTCAAGCTTAGTATAATTTTTCTTCTTACTTTTATCTGTACCATCAAACTCGATATATCTATTATACTGAGTATGACAAATAGCAAGAGCTAACGCATCTGCTGTATCATCAAGTTTTGGCATATTTTCAAGTTTTAAAAATCTTTTTAACATCTCCATTACCTGATGTTTATTTGCTCTACCATATCCCACTATTGCTTGTTTTGCCTGAATTGGTGTATATTCGTATATATCTATATTATGTTTAGATAAAGTATTCAATATAACACCTCTTGCTTGTGCAACTTTAATAGCTGTTGTAGTATTGGTATTAAAATATAAATCTTCAATAGATGCAACATCAATATTTTTATGCCTTAAAAGAATTGTTTCTAAATCTTCCTCTATTTTGTTAAGTCTTTTGGGAAAATAACTATTTTCGGGTGTAGTAATACATCCATATTCCACTATTTTATATTGATTATTACTAAAATTTATTATCCCATAACCTATTCTTCCAAATCCTGGATCAATACCAAGTATTACCATAATACGTTTATGATATATACTAAAAAAATATATATCATATACTCCTTTCTTTTCTAAGAATATATTTTCTAAACTTTTATCAACCAGCCCATGATGAAATAAACCTAATCATAGATACAGCGCCAAAAATAATAAATCCCAAACAAATATTAATTATCATTTTATATGTATAATATTTTTTAATAATACTTTTTTCATTCTCATTTAAATTTTTATTACTAGATAACTTTATAATTAATATTATATTTGCAATTACTCTAGTAGGTACATATATTAATATAAAAAATTGAATTACTGTAATTAATGATTCATATATATATCTATCATCTGTATTAGTATAATTAATAACATCTTGAAGAGCTGGTGGTAAATCTTCTAATTCATTACTATCATTTATATCATTTTGTCTAATATACATTTCATTTATTACGTTCAATGCATAAATCCCTATAAAAAATACTAAATATACTATTAACAATATTTTAACGTATTTATTTATACGCTTAACAAAATCTAATTTTTTTGCTTTTTCAATTATATCTTTATTTTCTTTTTTTAATAAAACATGATTAACAATTGTTATAATAATTACAACAGCTGATACTATAGGACAAACAAATAACAATAATATTATATCCATAATCTCCCCCTTATATAAAAACATATAAAACTTAATTTTAACTTATTCTCATAAATCCAAGCATTATAAATCTAGTTAATATAAAAATTACTATAAACAGTATAATTAAATATGCTACATTTCCTTAATTATGTTCTTTTACAATTTTTTCTTGCTTTTCATCTAAATTATTAAGCATTAATATGTTTGTAACAATATTTTTTATAATAATAATACCAATTATTAAAAGTAAAGTAAATGTTGCTGGAGAATATAACGGCGTATCACTGCCCATTGTAGGTAAACTTGTTACAAGATTACCGTTTTCATCAACTTGTATTGCCAATACTGAATTTAATGTAAAGTTTCTTATATTATTTGTCTCTTCATATGCATCAACAATAGCTTCAATTAAAAATACAAGTGATATAAACATGACTATAAAAATAATGCAATTAAATACAATTGATACCTTTTTTACTTTATTTTTAGATTTATCTATTATCTCTTTTTTATCTTGAGACATATTATTATATTTTTTATTTTTTAAATAGCCAAAAATTATAACAGTAAATAAAGCTATAACATAAGGAATTAAATAATATATTATCTTAACCATAATTTTTCTCCCATACTACATAAACATATGATATAACCTTACCATTTCAGCATTTGTAAGTATATCATAACTCATACCATCTATAGATACGCCTTTTTCACTATAAACTTTTTTTGTGCCACCATTTACATATTTTCCCACATCTTGTAATAATTCTTTAACAAGATTATATGCTATTTTTTGAGAGGCTCTTGTTATTCCTGTAAGTCTTAAGTTAGCTTTTATAAAATGTGCCATATATTTAGGATATATAAGTCCATCATAATTAGGTGAATACTTAGAAATAGTTCTAAGTCCATATGGTGTATATAACTCTTTAAATATAGAGTCTAATAACTTATTTGGAATATCATCACTTACACAAGGAAAAGATAGACTTAAAGTATAAATCATTTCAATATTTGCATATGACTCCTCTTCGTCAATTCTTCTTTTCATTATATTCTTTTCTTTAATCCAAAACTCATTTTCTATTAAATTTTTAAAATAAGTTTCTTGTATTTCAAATTGCTTGTCCGTATCACCTATCCAAGTTAATATATTTAAATATACCTTAATCGCATTAAGCATTAAAGCTGTAACCTCTATTGACTTAAAACAAGTAGCTCTATTTTCTGGCTCTATTAAATTATATAAAATCTCTTTTATCGAATCCATATAAAGCTCTATTCTTCCTTCTTTTTGAAGAATTCTATTTACAGCTTCAATATACCATAATCTTAAAATATTGTATTTTTCTTTTAACTCATCTTTAAGTTCTATTTTAGATAACTCTTTTATTATTTTATACACATTTAAAACAGTAACTTTTGCTTCTTTTACTCGTTTAAAATATAAATATTTACCTTCTACTGCACGAACTATATCTATAAGCTCTTCTATATCTTTTTCCAACTCTTTATCATTTAGTGAATGTATTAAATTTATATATTTACTATCAAAAAATCTTGAATATGGAAGAGAAGTAATCATTCTGTCTTTCATATTTGAGTTAATCATTGATTTTGCTAAATCTTGTAATTCTATAAAACTATCATCTACATCAAATGTAGCATTTTTATTTCTAGTTTCTATATTATTAAACACATATAATACATTTATATTTTCTAAATTAAATTCTTTACATGAACAAAATACATATAACTTTGTCTCACTAAGGCCCTTAATATCTGCTTCAAAATGCCCACATATTGCTAAGTCTTCAAAATATATTTCTTTTTTTAAATCTGTATTTACAAGCTCATGCTTTACTCCTCTTAATACATTATTATCTGCTACCCAATTCATTTTATCTGATTTTAATGCTAAATTTTCTTGTTTTAAAACACTAATTGAAATAAATGTACCATCATCTGTATCTCTTTGATTAAATTTTAACATACTGTTATTTTTCATATTATAAAAATCTCTATATGTTATTAGTGGAATAACTTTAAACTTAACATTAGACCTTAACATGTTTTTGATAGTATATTCTATACATAATATTCCTTCATTTTCAACAAATGAAAATCTTTTTGAATAATTTAAATCTGAAAAATTATATTCAAAATAATTCTTTTCCAAGTCAATACTTGTTAAATATTCTTTTGTATTCATCTCTTTTGAATTTGTATCAATTTCTACCATTCTATATGTATTTCCATCTATATCAAAAGTTTCTACAATATTTTCTAGTAAAACTCTTCCATTTTTTATATACATTCCATGATATGGCTTCTTTGTATATAATGTACCTGTTGTACAAAAACATATTTTAGAATTATCCGTTAGCGAATATTCAATTTGTCTTGCTTGTTCGTAATTATTTATTTCTCTTTTGTACTTAAACATTTCCTACTCCTTTGAGATTTCATCCTTTATTTTATTTATAGTAGCTTGAGTCTTCTCACTAGTTTTTATCTCTTTTGGCTTTTTATTTTTCTTTTGCTTTTCTATCTTTTTTTGAACTTTTTTCCTTTTTGCATTTTGCATTTTTGTTTTAATAAATCTCTTACCATTAAGGATTTTTTCCTTTTGCATATGTTTTTTCTTTATAGATACAATATTTAAATCTCCTATTGATTTTGTTAAAGCAAGTGTCATTATTATCTCTGCAAGTCTATCTGAATCATGTATTAAAGCATTTTTTGCAGTTAAAACTAAATCTTCTTGTATTACACATATTGCTCTATTTTGTATATTTTCAAGGTCAATAGTTACTGATGTTGAATCTTCTTGGTTAAAATCTTTTATCATTTCAGGTGTTATTTCACCATTATTTACTATTGCATAATCTAATACATGCTTTCCTAAATATCTCTCAACTTCATTTATATATCTTGCAAGAGTATATCCTTCTGTTTGTCCTGGCTGATTCATAATGTTTGCAACATATACTTTCTTAGCCTTAGATTTTACAATTGCCTTTGTTACATCTTCAAATAATAAATTGGATATAATAGATGTATATAATGAGCCTGGTCCAAGTACTATAATATTTGCTTTTTTAATTGCATCTATTACTTCTGGAACAACTTTTAGACTTCCATCCTTTAAAAATACTTGTTTTATTGCTGTTCTTGTTTCTCTAACTCTTTCACTAATATTTTCTTTTCCAACAACGACCTCACCATTTTCAAGTCCTGCACAAAGTATTAGCTCATCTGTTGTTACAGGATAAATATCTCCTTGTACTTTAAATATATCTGATAGCTTGTCTATAGCTTTTGGAAAACTTCCTGTAATATCTGTTAGAGCATTTATTATTAAATTTCCAACTGATGTATCATCTACTGTCTTATATGTTAAAAGCTTTGAAAAGTCTGATTCGAAAGTAGATAATGCAGATACACACTTTCTAATATCTCCTGGTGTTATTCTCTCCTCCTTGCTCATAGCAGAAGTTAGTGTATAATCATCTGCTGAAACATTTACTACTGCTGTAATATTTGATGTATATTCTTTAAGTCCTTTAAGTAAATTAGGAAGACCAGATCCTCCGCCAATTACTACTACTCTCGGTCCTTTTTTAAGTCTTGGATCTCCATATAACAACTGTCTTATACGTACATTTTTATTTCTTTTAGAAATATTTTTTAAAGATACAAGTAATATATTTCTTTGTGCTAAAATAAATGAAAATATTATTCCAAATATAGATAATGTAATTAAAAGCACATATGCTATAAGCATAGTAGGAGTTAAATCACTTGTTCTACCTAAACTTATTCCACAAAATATTAAAAGTAATACAGATATAATAAGTGTAAATATATATCTTTTTACTCTAGCTCCTGGCTTTAACCATTCTAATAAATCTTTCATAATTAATTTCCTCCTAAAATTACAACCTCTTCTTGTAATTTAACATTAAATTTTTCATATACTTTTTCTTTTACATACTCTATTAAATCTAATACATCTTTACAAGTTGCATCTCCTATATTTATCATAAAACCAGAATGCTTTGTAGATACTTGTGCTCCACCTATTTTATATCCTTTAAGTCCACAATCATCTACAAGTTTTCCTACAAAATATCCTTCTGGTCTTTTAAATACACTTCCAAAATTTGGATATTCTATTGGTTGTTTTTGCTTTCTAGAATTCATATTTTCTTCCATTATTTTAGATATTTCTTCTTTATTTCCTTTTACTAATTTATATATAGCATATACAACTACATACTGTGGATTATCCACAAACATACTATGTCTATATGTAAAGTGTGCATCTTTTCCATCAATTTCTTTTAAATTTCCATTTTCATCTAAAAAACCTACTTTTTCTACCACATTTACCATCTCAGAGCCATATGCTCCTGCATTCATTCTAATTCCTCCACCAACACTTCCTGGAATTCCACACGCAAATTCAAGTCCTGATAATGAATTTTCTTTAGCAATTTGAGAAAGCTTTGGAACAGAACATCCAGAATATGCTTTAATATATTCACCATTTACCTCAAAGCCCGAAAACTTATTTGCTATTTTAATTATTAAAGCATGTACCCCTTCATCTTTTACCAAAAGATTACTTCCATTTCCTATAATATAATATTTTATATTATTTTCTTTAACATACTCTAATACTTTTTGAATTTCTTCTATACTTGAAGGCTCTACCATACAATCACATGGACCTCCAACTTTCATTGTAGTATGCTTTTTCATAGGTTCATTATATTTTATACTATCTTTAGATAAAATCTCTTCTAACCCTTTATATTTATCCATATATACCTCCTATATTATTGCATCAACAAAAGTTTTTGCATCAAACATTTCTATATCATCTATTCCTTCTCCAACACCTATATATTTTACAGGTATTTTTAGTTCATCTACTATACTAAATACAACTCCACCTTTAGCTGTTGAATCTAATTTTGTTAAAAATATCCCACTTACATCTGTTTTTTCTAAGAAGCTTTTTGCCTGTATTGCACCATTTTGACCTGTTGTTGCATCAAGCACCATAATTGTTTCTTTTAAAACATCATCTGGTATATTTTTATCTATTATTTTCTTCATTTTTTCAAGTTCATCCATTAAGTTTTTCTTGTTATGAAGTCTTCCTGCTGTATCACAAATTAATATATCATAGTCTTCATTCATATACTTTTTAGTAGCATCAAATATTACAGATGATGGGTCTTGCATTTCTTTACCAAGACAAATATCTACGTCATTTCTTTTTGCCCATACATCTAATTGTTCTATTGCACCTGCTCTAAAAGTATCTGCTGCTGCAAGTAATACTCTTTTACCAGCATTTTTATATAATTTAGCAAGTTTCCCAATTGATGTAGTTTTTCCTACACCATTTACTCCTACTACTAATATTACTTGTTTTTCATCTAAATTAATACTATTATTTAAATTAATCTCATCTGATGTTAAAACTTCTGTCATTTCTTTTCTAAGTAACTCTTTTATTGCATTCTCACTTTTATCTACTTGTTTTTTTAAATCTGCTCTTAATTTATCACAAATCTTGGTACTTGTTTCATAACCTACATCAGATAAAATTAAAGTTTCCTCAATTTCATCAATTACCTCTTCTATATCTTTTTTATCTGCAAAAATGTTACTCATTTTTACATCTATTGCTTCTTTTGTCTTTCTTAAATTCTCTTTTATTTTGTCAAAAAACATAATCATCCTCCAATGTATATTAACTCATATTAATTATATCATATAATTAATATAATTCAATATAATTAAAAAGTAAAAGAAAAAATAGATTGCCAATATAAATTGACAACCTATTTTATATTACTCAGATGCTTCTCTTTTTGCTTTTTTCTTTCTTCTAAATGGAAATCTTAATCCTTCTTCAGATGTAGGTAATACACCAAATCCAAGTATTAATAATATAATTGAACCAATACCTGCAAATGCTGTATTTCTTGCATACTCTGGATTTAAGTTGAAATTCCAACTTCTAAGTCCCATTCCCTTTTCAAGATTTTGTTGGTAATATAATATTTCTTTTACTACTCTTGCATCATCGTCTATGCCTTCTTTTGTCTTATCTACAACATCTTTTGATGAATCATCAATATTTGTTGTAATTATTAAAGTATCTGTGTCTTTAAAATAAGTATAAACAATATATGGCTGAGTCTTATATACATTATTTACTATGTTTCCAACAATCTTGTCTATATATGTCTCATCAATATTAAATGTAGTTAATTGGTAATCTAAAACTATTGCTATTTTATTTTCTTTTGAAGCTTCACTTATTGCATTTCTAGCATAAGTTTTGTCTGGTTCGGACATTGAATTTGATACGTCCTGTACATAATCTACATCGTTTTTTAATGGTAGTTTAGGAAACACTATAGTACTAAGTACCATCCATATTAGCCATATTGCAAGTGCAATTAACAAAATACCAACAATAAGTCTTGATATGAACTTGTATGTTTTCTTCATAACCATTCCTCCTTTTTAAAAATTTTTTTACAGATTTTTTAAACGTTTTTTCTAAATTATTTTTTTGTAATATCACTTGCTATTACATTTAAAAAATAACTGCGAAACAATTATATCATCGCTTTTATATTATGTCAAGCAATATTCATATAACTATATTAAAATTTAAATTATAATATAACATTTTTTAAAGTATAGCATAAAATACATTATGGTGGTGAAATTATGAATATAATTGTACAAAAATATGGTGGTAGCTCTGTTGCAGATAAAGAAAAACTAGAGCTAATATGCAATAAAATAATAAAAGAGAAAAATAAAAATAATGATGTTGTAGTTGTTGTATCCGCACAAGGAAAAACTACTAATAATTTAATTGCTAAAGCAGAAGAATATACAAATAATAACGAATTTATATCTAAAAAAGATTTAGATTTTTTACTTTCTACAGGTGAAATGCAAACTGCCTCTTTACTATCTCTCATGCTAAACTCAAAAGGTATAAAGGCAGTGTGTCTTACTGGTGCACAAGCAGGAATAATTACCGATTCAAACTTTGGTAATGCTAAAATAATAGATGTTGTAACATCTAATCTTATATCATATATAGAAGACAATTACATAGTTATAGTAACAGGATTTCAAGGCATGGATAAGCTTGGAAATATTACTACTTTTGGAAGAGGTGGTTCAGATTTAAGTGCTGTAGCTCTTGCAGGAGCATTAAATGCTAAAAAATGTGAAATATATAGCGATATAGATGGAATTTATTCTGCTGACCCTAAAGTAATACCTAACTCAAAGCTTTTAAAAGAAATATCTTTTGATGAAATGCTTGAAGCGTCCTCTGCAGGTGCAAAAGTACTACATAACAGATCTGTAAATCTTGCTAAAGAATGTAACATTGAAATTTCTGCTAAAAATACCTTTAGAAGTTCTAGAGGAAGTAAAGTAAGAAAAAATATAAAAGAAGATTTTAATATTCACTTTATAACTAAAAAAGATGATATATCTAAAATTTGTATTGTAGGACCTATGATGCTATCTAATAGAGAAGCAATTTCTAAAATATTTAAGATAGCAAATGATGAAAATATTGAAGTATATATGATATCATTTAGTGAGCTTGCAATAAATATTATAGTAGATACTAAAAAGTCTAAGCTATTTATGGAAAAACTACATGAAGCATTAATAGAGAAAAAATAGCAAAATTATAATCTACATAAAAATAAACCTATAAAGCATGTTTTATAGGTTTATTTAGTTTTATGACTTTTCATTTATTGTTTTTACTTGCTTTTTTCTTTTAAGTATTCCTTTTTTAGACTTTTTATCATCTTCATCTGGTAAGTCAAAATTTATTCCAAATCTATATTTAATAAATATCTTTGCTATTGCAAGGGCTGGCATTGCAAAAAGCATTCCAAACATACCAAATAGTCTTTCAAATACAAGTAATCCACAAATTACTACTACTGGATGTAATTTAACAGACTTTGCAATTATATTAGGTTGTAGTATATTTGCATCTATCATCTGAATAATAAATGATGCTATAAATGTAATTATTGCAAGAACTGGTCCTCCAACAGTAAAGGCATATATAGAAGTAATTGTATAGGATATAACTGCACCAATATATGGAATTAAATTTAAAAATGTTATTATTATACCAAATATAACTGCATATTTAAGTTGTAATACCATACAAACAACTGTTGTCATTATACCAACAATTATGCTATCAAGTAGCAAGCCTCTTACATATGAGTTTAATATATCATCCATTTCAACTAACATCTTATACCTATTAGAATCTTTACTATTTTTAGATAAGAAAACTATTAGACTATTTTTAGTTCTATCCATATCTTTAACCATGAAAAATGATATTATAATAGCTGTAACAGCACTAAATAAAAAGCCTCCTACTTTTTGTACAGTATTTAAAGAATAACTTACTATATCTCCTAAATAATCTGATATTATACCAAGCTCATCAATATTTGATGATATTTGATAATCGAGTCCAAATCTTTCATACAAAAGTAAATTTATTTTATTTATTGCACTAGTATATAATGTTGGTAAATCTTTTATGAGTTGAGTTACCTGTGTTACTATTATTGGTATTATATATGATAAAGCTAAAATGACTATAGCAAATATAACAACTAGAGAAATTATTGCAGATAGGCTTTTACTAAGCCCCCATTTTCTAAGTTTATTTGCAAGTGGTCTAGATAGCCAACATATAACAATTCCCATATATAGTGGAGTAAGTGCTACTAAAATTTCTACAACTTTATCTATTACTCCAACTTCTTTAAGTGCAAAAAATACTATTATAATAGTAACTATATACATGACTTTATTTAAAAATTTAAAGTCAAATTTATTTTCTTCCATTTTGCCTCCTTAAGTACACTTATTTTTATTATTCCTCTATTAAATAATTTATATAAACTAATTATTTAAAATCGTATTCAACAATTCTATTTTCTTTTATACTTCTTTTAACATCTATAACTCTTTGATTAGAACTTCCTCTAAACATTAAATTTTCATCTTTAAGATCTAATATAAACTTTCCATCAATTAATATATCTGTTTTATTTAAAAACTCTAATACATTTTTATTTTTACTTTGTATTAATTCTTCATATGTGAATCCGGTATAAGTTATTACATTTAAATTTTTATTTTTAATTTTCTCTATAAGTTTTACAAGCTCTAAAGGTTGTAAAAATGGTTCTCCACCACTTAGAGTTATACCACTAAGTAATGGATTTTCATCTATTTTTTTTGCTAGTTTATCTATATTTTCATATCTGCCCATATTAAAATCATGAGTTTGTGGATTATGACATCCCACACATTTATGTGGACAACCTTGTGTAAATATAACAAACCTAATGCCTGGACCATCCACAATTGATTCTTCTACAATTCCTGCTATTTTTATTTTATCGCACATAGTCTCTCCTATATTAATACATCATGTTTTACTCTATCACGCTCTTCTGCTCTTTTTCCATCATTAAATCTATCAAGTGTTCCAACTAAATATCCTGTTATTCTTCTAATCCTTTCAAATGGTACATCGTTTTCAAAAGTATAATTTAAATCTACATAATCTCCATTTACATTTAAGTCTAATGTAGCAATTTTTTTATCTGGATATTTTTCCTCAACATATTTTACATATTCATTTATTTCCTCTTGAGAAATATTTTCTCCACTTGCGTTTATTTTCATATATACTACCTCCTTATTCTTAGAATTCTTTCACTTACTTTTTCTATTTCTTCAAATTCTTTTCTACCGCAACATGGACATACATCCTTAATAATTCCTGTAAATCCACATATTGGATCTCTATCTACTGGGTGGTTTATTGAACCATAACCAATTCCTGATTCTTTCATACATCTTATTATCTGCTCAAAAGCTTGTAAATTCTTAGTTGGATCTCCATCAAGTTCAACATAGCTTATATGACCACCATTTGTTAGTTCATGATATGGTGCTTCAATTTTTATTTTGTTAAAAGCACTAATTTTATAATATACCGGTATATGAAATGAATTAGTGTAATATTCTCTATCTGTTACACCCTCTATTATACCATATTTTTTCTTGTCCATCTTAACAAATCTACCAGACAAGCCTTCTGCAGGAGTTGCAAGAAGTGTAAAATTAAGTTTTTCTTTTTGAGATTCTTCATCTACCCTTTGTCTCATATGAGTAATTATTTTAAGTCCAAGCTCTCTTGCCTCTTCACTTTCCCCATGATGTTTACCAATTAAAGCCTTTAGAGTCTCAGCAAGTCCTATAAATCCAACTGTAAGTGTACCATGCTTTAGTACCTCTCCTACTTTATCTGTATTTTTTAATTTTTCTGAATCAAGCCATACATTCTGTCCCATTAAAAATGGATAATTATATACATGTTTATTTGCCTGTATCTCAAATCTTGCTTTAAGCTGATCTATTACTAAATCCATTTTTTCATCTAAAAGTTCAAAGAATTTATTTATATCACCTTTTGCTTCTATTCCAAGACGAGGAAGATTAATTGAAGTAAAACTCAAATTTCCTCTACCACATGTAACCTCTTTTGAAGGATCATATACATTTGCCATAACTCTTGTTCTACATCCCATATATGCAACCTCACTATTATAGTCTCCTTTTCTATAATATTTTAAATTAAAAGGTGCATCTATAAATGAGAAGTTTGGAAACAGTCTTTTAGCAGATACTCTACAACTAAGCTTAAATATATCATAGTTTAGATCTGTTGGGTTATAATTTATTCCATCCTTTACTCTAAATATTTGTATAGGAAATATTGGTGTCTCCCCATTTCCAAGACCTGCCTCTGTTGCATATAAAAGCTCTTTCATAACAAGTCTTCCTTCAGGAGAAGTATCAAGTCCATAATTTATACTACTAAATGGTACCTGAGCTCCTGCTCTTGAATGCATCGTATTTAAGTTATGTATAAAAGCTTCCATTGCTTGATAAGTAGCTTTTTCTACTTCTTTTTCTGTATATTTTACACAAAAATCTTGAATTTTTTTAATAGTATTTTTATCTAAATACTTACTTAAATATTGTCTTTCTACTTTTAAATATCCATTTGAATCTTTATATGTTGCAAGTAAGTCTTTGTCATATTTAATAGATTTTACAATATCACTTGCAAGTTTTTCCGGATCTTTTTCATCTGTTAAAAGCTCTATTGCTTTTGCAAGATTTTTTAGATGCTCTTTTTTATATGTTACCTTTACTCCTTTTGCCATAGCATACTCAAAATTTGGTATACTCTGTCCACCATGTTGATCGTTTTGGTTAGATTGTATTGCAATTGCTGCAAGAGCGGCATAACTTCCAATACTTTGTGGCTCTCTTAAAAAACCTTCACCTGTACAAAAGCCATCTTTAAATAGTTTTATTAGATCTATTTGACAACATGTAGTAGTAAGTGTTAAAAAATCCAAATCATGTATATGTATATCCCCATTTTTATGTGCTTGTGCATGTTCTGGCTTAAGTACACATAGCTGATAGAAATTTTTTGCTCCCTCAGAGCCGTACTTTAGCATTGTACCCATAGCAGTATCTGCATTTATATTTGCATTTTCCCTTTTTACATCACTATCTTTTGAATCTTTAAAAGTTAACTTCTCATATGTCTTTATTATAGGTAAATTTCTTTCTCTTACTTTATCTCTTTGCTCTCTAAAAAACATATATGCTATAAGAGTAGATTCATGTCCTTGTTCAATTAATACTTCTTTTACTACATCATATATTCTACTAGCTTCTATTTGATTATTCTGCTGAATTTTGTCTAATTTTTTATATACTATTTCAGAGAGTTCTTTTGATCTTGAATAATCTTGTCCACCTATTGAGTTAGCTGCTTTATATATTGATTTTGCAATTCTTTCTACATTAAAATTTACTTTTCTTCCATCTCTTTTTACTACTTTAGTAATCATTTAATTCACCCCTATAATACATTTGAAATTATATCATTGTCTTTTGTACATTTCAACTTATTTTATACATTATTTTAACACAGAATAATTACTAACTATTGCATCTGCTATTGCATTTATATATGCCTCTTTATTGTTTATTAAATTATTTAAATCAGCTTGTGAGTTTATAAATCCAAGCTCTAATAAATATGCCTCTGCTGTTATATTGCTATTATAATACGGATTATTGCCAATACTTGTATTTCTACCATCAACATATGCTTTTGTCATAATTCCACCATTTTCTCTTATCATAAAAAGATAAGGCGTTTGTGTAGTTAAATTCTCATACATTTCATATCCCATATAATCTGCATATTCTTTTGCATCTATTACATCTTGTTCACTATATGTCCATACATATACACCATTTTCCACTCTATTTTGTCCATTTACAGAATATCTTGTACTTGCATAATTTACTATATTATCTGCAAAAGACTTAGCAAAATCTAAATTTGCATTGTTTGGTGCATATATCTCAACTCCACCTTCTACCGGAAGTGAGGCTGTACTATTTAAATGTATAGATAAAACAAGTTTTGCTTTTTTTGCATTTGGCATAACTGCTCGTCCATTTGGGCCATACGACTCAGTATACACATCTTCTTCTCGTGTAAGTGCTACTTTATACCCATAAGACTCTAATTTTTCTTTTAGAGCCTTAGAATACTCTAGTGTAAATTCAGCCTCTTCATAGTCTTCATATACAGCTCCGCCATCATAACCACCATGACCTGGATCTATTACAATGTCTACAACGTCTTCTGGTAAGCTACAAGTCACAGAGGTAATTTCCATATAATCTAAACTATATTCATCATCTTTTAAATAGCTATTAAATAAAACATCTATTTTATTATTTGTATTATTTTTTGTTAGAGTATAATATTCATTTGAACTATACATGCTTATATTATCTAGCGAAAAATATTTTTCTACATTATTTTCTTCTGCAGTTCCATTTACCTTCAAAAACACATAATAATTTCCTTGAGCTATGCTATTAAGATCAACACCTTCGTTTATATTTTTAGATAATGTAAACTCATACTTTTCTTCTTGTTGCGCATATTCTAGAGGATACTCTAGAACTTGTCCATCATCTTCTTCTAAAATTAAAGACATGTTGTTTACAGTTATATTTTCTAAATAATCTTTTAATAAATAACCGTTAACATTTAAATGATTACCATATATTGTATATAACTCTAGTACTGCTAAATTATTTTCTACATTTGAAAATACCTCTTCAATTTTATTTTCTTGCTCTTTAGCATAGCTTTCTAGATTTAGTATACGATTATACAAAAACATAAGTAAAATCATAACAATAACTGCTGCTAAAACCTTAATTAAAAAAATTATATTTTTTTGCGACATCATATATCTCACCACTTTTTATATTATTTTTTTAGTACTTCTGCTGCTACTCTTATTCCATCTATTGCAGATGTCATTATTCCTCCTGCATATCCTGCACCTTCACCACAAGGATACATACCTTCAACATTTGACATTAAACTATCTTTATCTCTTACTATTTGAATAGGAGAAGAAGTTCTTGTCTCAACTGCTGTAAGTATAGCATCATCATCTGAAAATCCATTTAACTTTTTGTCTAGCTCTAATAATGCCTCTTTTAAAGTATCATTTATATAGTCTGGAAATAACTCATTTATATTAGCTAATGTATATCCTGGTTTATATGTAGGCAAAACACTACCTACTTTTGAGCTTTTAATATTATCTAAATAATCTTTAACTCTTTGAACAGGTGCAAAATAATTTTTGCCACCAAGTACAAAAGCTCTTTTTTCTAGCTCTTCTTGAAAATACATTCCTTTAAGTGGAGTATCATACTTACAATCATCTGGTGTAACATTTACAAGTAAAGCACTATTTGCATTTTTTCCGTCACGTAAAAAATTACTCATACCATTTGTAACTATAGTATTTTCCTCTGAAGATGATGCCATAACTTGTCCACCTGGACACATACAGAATGTATAACATACTCTTCCATTTTTAGCATGATATACTAATTTATACTCTGCTGGTGGTAGCTTAAATTTAGCATTTTCTCCATATTGAGCTTTATTTATATTACTTTGCAAATGTTCAATTCTTACACCTACAGCAAAACTTTTTGGAATAATATTTACTTTTTTTTCTAAAAGTTTTTTAAAAGTATCTCTTGCACTATGACCTATTGCAAGTATTACTGTATCTGTATCAATTTTTTCATTATTTGCATATACACCACAAATTTTTCCATTATTAATTTCAAAGTCTTCCACTTTAGTATCAAATAAAAAAATACCACCTTTTGATACTATATATTCTCTTATATTTTTTACTATATTTACTAAATTATCTGTTCCAAGATGAGGTTTAGCATTATATAATATTTCTTTTGGTGCACCAAATTTCACAAATTCTTCTAATACTTTTTTAGAAAATTTTGAATTATTTCCTGTATTTAATTTACCATCAGAAAAAGTTCCTGCTCCACCTTCTCCAAACTGTATATTAGATGATGTGTTAAGTACTCCATTTTTAGTAAAGTTTTCAACATCCTTAACTCTTTTTTCTACTTTAGATCCCTGTTCTATAACAATAGGTAATACACCATTATCTATAAGCGTTAAAGCTGTAAAAAGTCCTGCAGGACCTGCTCCCACAATTACAGGTTTAAATTTACTTTTTCTTTTTACTACTATAGTCGGAAGTTTATCTTCCTCAATAAATTTTGCACCTTTTATCATTTTATTATTTTTTAATTTAACATTTACAGAATAGTTAAAAAATATATCGGTTTTATTTCTTGCATCAACTGATCTTTTATTTATATATGCATTTTTAACATCATTTTTATTTATTTTATATTTTTTAAGTGCAATATCTATTACTTGCTCTTCGGATAAATTATCTCGTATTTTTATATCACTTAATCTATACATTTTTACATCTCTACCTTTTTTATTTACATTATTATACTATAGAAAATACAAAAAATAAAGAAAAAAATATGCAACACTTGTGCATATTTTTAATCTAAATTATTTATAATTTCAAGTAATGTATTAAGTAATGTCTTACATGATAAAAGATATAATTTTTCATTTACTGTATGAACATCTTTAACATCTGGACCTAAAGATATCATATCTAAATGAGGAAGTTTTTCATAAATCATTCCACATTCAACACCTGCATGTATTGCACACACAATAGGATCATTTCCATTATGATATTTCTTATATGCTTGAATATAAATTTTTTCAAGTTTTGAATTTTTATTATATTTCCATCCTGGATATTCTCCCTCTTCTTTTATTTCATATTCTAAACTGCTTGCTAAATTGTTATTATACTCTTTTACCAAATTACGTTTTGCATCTACACTAGATCTTAAAGACTCGACTATACTAATTTTACCATTTTTAATATTTACAATGCCTATATTTCCAGATGTTTCAACGAGCCCTTCTATATCCTTGCTATATTCAATAACATTTTGCCTTAAATCTCTTATTAAAGATAAAAATTTTAAACTTTCACAGTTGCTAATACAATTATATTGAGTATCATCTAATATTGATACTTTAATTTCTACATTTTTATCTTCATTTTTAAAAGTTACACCAGATAAATTTTTATCTATAATTGACTTAACATTAAGATTACTTAAAAATACAATCTCACTCCTATTTGCTATAGCATTATCTTTACTTCCACCATTAAACGATACTATCTTTATATCTGATATATCTTCAAGTAACAATGCAACAAGTAAATTAGAATTTGTCCTCCCTTTATCTATATCTACACCAGAATGCCCTCCATAAAGTCCACTTATCTCTAATTTATATGCTTTACCTTTACACTTTTCTTGTTTAACTACTTTAGAATAATTAACACTTACTCCTCCAGCACATCCTACTATTGCAGTATTTTCTTCTTCTCCATCTAAATTTATTAAATATGAAGCGTTAATATCTGAATAATCAAAAGCTCTTGCACCATTCATTCCAATTTCTTCTTGAGTTGTAAATAAACACTCAATAGCAGGTAATTTAATATCTTTATCATCTAATAAAAGTAGCAAATATGCAACACCTATACCATCATCTGCACCAAGAGTTGTATCTTTTGCTCTTAATATATCTCCTTCATCTATTATTTCAATTGGATCAGTGTCAAAGTTATGAGTACTATCCTTAGTTTTTTCACATACCATATCTGTATGAGCTTGAAACATTATTACTTTTCTATTCTCATAACCAATACTTGCTTTTCTTTTAATTAACACATTATTAAAATTATCTTTTCTATACCAAAGATTTCTTTCTTTTGCAAAATTACATAAAAATTCAGCTATCCTTTCTTCTTTTTTAGAATTTCTAGGTACTTTAGATAATTCTTTAAAAAAAGTAATTAGTTTTTCATATTTTTCATCTATATTCATTATTACCACCATAGTTATTATATCATAAAAAGTATTATTTACAATTTATATGACAATACATATACTAATTTTACAAAATAAAGGACTCTAAGTTTTAAACTAGAATCCTTTATTATTTATTAATTTTATTTTTTATTCTTGTACTTTTTGTTTTTTATTTAAAACTACTGCACCTGCCATTACTGCTATACCTACTACTGTAAATATTGCAAGTCCTATACTACCTGTTGCTGGTAAATCAAAACCTTTACCATTTTCAATTTGTACAGCACTTTCATGAGTTGTCTTTCCTACTTGTACTTCTACAGGATCCTTTAATAAATTGTAATATTTTGTTACTCCATCTTCTATGTAACTTGGTGCTTGTGTTTCAACTAGCCAATATGATGTATCAGCTTCATTATCTGCATATTTTAATCCTTCTATTACTGCTTGACCCTGATCATTTGTTTCTACTTCAATATCTGCTCCTGTTTCATCTTTTACAAATATTCCATCTTTTGCATTTTGCTCTGTAGTAGCTATTTTAAATTTAGCTCCTGCAAGCTTTGTTTCAACATTTCCTTTTTCTACTTTTTCTATTGATAACGCTCCTGTATGAACTTGTGCAGTATCTGTAGTTGTTGTTTTATCTTCTTCGTCTCCATTTTCTGCAACTTTGTTTGTATATTCAAGTGTTACAGTATTTACATTACCATCTCCACCTATTACTGCTTCTTCCATATTTAGTTTTGCAGTATAAGTTATTATTATTGCACTATAATTATTTTCAGCTAATTTTTGTGGATTAAATGTAACTTCTAATCCTGTTTGAGATAATGTATATACATCTGTTGGTACTGTCTCACTACTGTCTGCTGTTGTTGCTTCAATTTTTATACTTTCTCTATTTAAAGTTAATCCTTGTGGAATATTATCTGTAATTTTATATGTTTTCATATCCGCAATTTGCATTGGTATACCTGCTGTTACTTTAAATTCTACAGTATCTGTTAAAAATGCGCCAACCATATCTAAATATTCTCCACCATTTTTAACTTTTTTCTCTACTTCTGGTTTTTCGTTTTTATATGTTACTTTTGTAACATTTGCGTCTTTTGTAACTGTAAATAAATCACTATCTAGTGATGATTCATTTTCTATAGTTATTGTTCCGTCATTATTTACTTTCCATACTAAAGTAGCTAATTGTTTATTATTAATAATATATCCAGTATCTGGTACTGATACCTCAACTAATCTATAAGTTGCTGTATTTGAATTATAATCATAACTTGGTAAATTATTTAATGTAATTTTACCTTCACTGTTTGTAGTAAAATTAGTTTGAGCAGCATAATCTACCCATGCTCCATTATTTTGCTTTACTTGAAGTTTAAATTCAACTCCATTCATTGGAGTACCATTTGCATCTGTTTTTGTAAACTCCAAATTACCAAAAGCTGTTTTTATTTTTGGCTCAACTGTTATATCATAATCCCAACCTGTACCTGTTGAATTAGTTCTTGGTAATTCTACTATAAAATCTTCAGTTGCTACAACACCATCTGGTACATTAGTTACTTTAACATAATATCTGCCAAGATCTATGTTATCAAAAACAACTGTTCCATCTTCTCCTGTTGTTTTTGCTGTTCCAGTAACTGAATTGCTAGTTATATAACTTTCTGCTTGTGTTGTAGTTTCAACAGTTTCATCTACTTTATATAAAGTATACTCTACCCCTTTTAAAGGATCATTATTTGTAGTATTATTTTGTTGTTCCTTTGCAACTATAGTAAGTGATCCTGTTGTAGGATCAGCAGCTTTTACTTTTACTGCTAAAGTTGATACTAATACCATAACCATAACAACAAAAAATATACTATACTTTTTTGTTTTACTTTTCATACATTTTCCTCCTCTTATATATTTCGCATTATAAAAATATCACAAATCGACAAAATTTTTCAATAGTTATTATTAAAATCTTAATATTATATAAGACACTATTTGTGTCTTATATAATATTTTTTAATTTTTTCAGATTTTGCAATAATTAAAGATATGATCATTGCTAAAAATCCAATTATTACAAAAATTATTGTATTATTTATACCACCTGTTTCTGGTAATACTAGTTTTAATTCATTTTCTGCTGTTAATGTTATATATCTATTTTCTTTTGTTATTTCTACTTCTATACTATCTTTTGACAATTCATATCCTTGTGGCGCTCTTGTCTCTGCTACTCTATATTTTCCTACTTCTAATCCTTCAAATTTTACTTTTCCTTCTTTATCTGTTGTTAATTCTTGATATGAGAACTCCTCATCTACTTCTCCATTATCTTTTAACTTTTCTATTCTAAATGTTGCTCCTTCTATCAACTTACTATTGTCTTTTTTATCTATTTTTGTTATCTCTATACTTCCTTCTATCTTTTTATATACGTATGTTACTGTTATTTGTTCTGGTGTCATTTGTCCTATCTCATTTCCTATTATCTCTTTTACTTCATATTCTTCAAAATCTTTTGCTTGTGTTTGATACTCATCTCCTACTTTTCCATCTATTGTCTCTGGCTCTATCAAATTATTCCCTTTTTCATCTACATGTTTTACCATAACGCTTGTTTTTCTACTTATTAATCCAGCATTCACATTTGATACTGTAAGCTCTGGTAAATCTGTTCCATTTAATTTTGTTATCACATCTGTTTCTTGCGTATCTTTATTAAACTTACTATTTATTTCACTATTTGTTCCAACCTCTTTTTCTGTTAGTTCATATTCATTATTTGGTATGTTGATCTTTACATAATATGTTCCCATCGGTAAATTTTCAAATTTATAATATCCATTTTCATCTGTTCTTATACTTGATATTATATTTCCATTTACATCTTCCACTTGATTTCCTAATTCATCTGTTAGTATCATTTCTATATTGCTTATTGCAATTTCTTCTTCATCTTTTATTCCATTTTCATTACTATCTTCCCACACTTTTCCTTCTATTTGTCTTTTTATTACTTGTACATTAACATTACTTGTTACCATCTCTTCTGTAGCTTTATCTACTTGTACTGTTGCATTATTTACATATTTATTTAAACCACTATTATTACTAACAGGTAAATATATATTTACCTCTAAACTCCCCTGTGGTGCTATCTCTCCTTTTATTACTATTGCTGTAGCCTTATCATTTACATTTTCACTTTTTATTTCTTTCCAACCTTCTCCTAAATCATCATCACTAACTACCACTGTTTTTCTTACATTCTCATCGTCCGTGTATAATATTTTTAAATTATCATTTGATATCTTTTTTCCTGTTTCATCCAACTGCATTACTTCTATTCTATCTAAAATATAATCTCCTATATATTCTGTTCCTCTACCATCTCCATTATATGGTAAAACATCTAAAAGCTGAAAGTCTGAGATTGTTTCATCAGTATTATTTTTATATGATATAGTATAATGTATTTGTTTACCTTTTTCTACTACAGACATATCTGTAGTTTTATATAGTCTATGTGATGATAAATTTATTATTTGTATTGTAGATGTTGATGTTCTAAAACTTAACTCTGTATTTCCAATCTTATCATTGTCAGATAAAATTATAGCTTTATTAGTATATTGTATACCATTTAGTGAATTTTCTGATATTCTCGCCTCAAAATATAATGGTTCTATTAAGTGATCTGATATACAATCATATATATGCCAAATAAGTGTAGTTGTTCCATCATCATTTTTATTAATATCTGGCTCACCATAATTTGAACTATTGGGTACATATGTTAAACCAGAAGGTAATATGTCTGATATTTTTATCGTTACCCCTGTAACCTCAGCTTTATTTTCCTCTTCTTGATATAAACTTGGCTCAATCTTATATCTAACAATATTTTCATTTTTTCCCAGATCGTAATTTATTTTTTCATTGTTGTTAATATCTACAGGTGTCTGTTGGATTTTTTGTTTTGCACCTAATACTAAAATAGTAGTTCCAATATATGATCCATTATGTGTTCCAGGCACAATCTCGCCATTTTCATCATATTCAGTTTTAATATAGTTTACACCACTATTTTCATATACTGGTTCTGGATAATTTTCATATCCATTAAGTCTAATTTGAGAATATATATTTCTATCTAAATCTACAGTCCAATACTTACTTGTTTGAACAAAACCATATGTTTGTCCAATTTTAGCAGTATCTTTTATTTTTAAATATGTATATATACTTCTCTGATCACTTGAATTTGGTAACATACAATATCCATCTTTAGATTCATAATATACTCCAATACATAGGCTTCCTTCCGGTATATCTTCCATATTTTCGTATATTTTCAAATCTTCTATATTAGCGTTATTTCTTTCCTCTTGTGAACTCCAATTTTTACCATCTTTTTTTGTAACAAAATATATATCAAATGTCATTGTATCAAAAGACGTAGTTGTGAAATATTTCCCATTATATTTAACTGGTTCAACAGCTTCTCCATTGAATTTAACTAATTTATCTACTTCATAAACATTATCTTCATTTGTAGTTCCCATTTGTGATACAGAATTAACTGTTATAATATCACCTTTTACTGCTGAAGAATCTCCATATTGTGCTCCTGAACCTATAGTTATTCTATTTTCATCACAAAGCCAAATCAATTCTCCATAAAATCCAGGCTTATATATAATATGTTTTGTCGTATCTGAATCATCTTTTAAACTTTGTTGTTGTGAAACTTTTTGTCCAGATATAGAAGTAGCATTAAAATTTTCATTTGATACTGTTAAATAGTAATTTTCACTTTCATCTAAATTAGCCTCATTATCTGGTACAAAAATTTGAAATTCATCTGCAACAAAACACCCCACATTTTTATCATATTGGAACTCTGATGCACCTGCTTTATTACCACCTTTATATTTAGGATATAATCCATTAAATTTATAACCATTTATAACGACTCTTAATGTGGATGAGTCAATCTGTGTCATACTTATATCGCCAGAATCATATACTCTGTTCATATCATTTTGCATTTGCTCAATGGTTCCAGTTCCATATGGAATCCAATAACAAAAACCACTATGCGGTATACCATTAAATAACATTTGTCTTCCTGGTATTTTTCCCTCATTATCTTGAAGATTTACTTTATAATTCCAAAGTCTTATGTCACTATCATTTGTTATGTCCTCTACTTGTGTAGAATTATTATTAGATTTTTCCATTTTTAATTTTATATCAAAAGTTATGTCATCTTTTGGAAATTCTATTCCTTTTAATCCTTTTGATACATTATCATTATATAATTGTATAGTAAATCCATAACTATACATTCTTCCTGTTTCATTACCATTTCCAAAATCTACTGTTACTCTTTGATCCCATGACGTATTTCTAACTAATTGTATATTATATCTGGGTGCAGCACTAATAATAGTTTTTTCTGGAATTACAGTTTTTGTATCTTCCGATGAATTACCATTTAGCCAAACCTTTATAGTTGGTTGAAATTCTATTCCATTTGCTGCTCCTTCAATTTTAACTACAAAAACCAAATTTTGCTTTCCAGGTATTGTTACATTATCTACATTCATTTGATAATAACCTGTTATAGTAAGACCATCTCCAGAAACATTTGCATCCTCTATCCATCCCATAGACTCTAAATCCCAATGTGCTGTTTGTGAATTAAACACATCTGGTAAAGTTGCCTCAAAATATATCCTTCCACCACTATAACTAGATACACTACTATTTTTTAAAACCATAGTATTTTCTATTGTCCATGTTACTTGATCAAACGAACGCACTATATTATTATTCTCACTTGAATCATTTCCGGAGTCATCGTTCTCATCAAATGGACCTGTTCCTGTCCTTACTTGTGTTACAACAGTAGACGATATTTCTGCACCATCATCTGGTAATTCTTCTGCTGCATTTATTTTATTTATATTTATTATAAAAAGAAACATTATTATAATTATTAAACTTATTTTTATTTTTTTCATATAGCACCTCT